>DATATM010000001.1:0-3531 GCA_036268775.1 Acidimicrobiales bacterium
GACCTGGCTACGCCGTCGCGGACTGTCCGCACAGCTTTCCGGGTCCAGTCGGACATACGTGGTTCGTCGGGTCAGTGATGATCGAGTCGTTGGATTCCACGCACTAGCAACAGGCGCAATTCTGCCGCTCGAAGCGCGGGACCGAGCGACAGAGAGGGTCGGTGCGGACCCGGTATCCGTCATCGTGCTCACCCACTTGGGCGTCGACTTAGCTGAACAGAATCAGAGCTTGGGCCGCAACCTGTTGACGGACGCCCTCCGACGGGTGCATGCGGCCGCCGACCTTGTCGGGGCCCGTGCCCTGCTCATCCACACCGCCGACGCCCGGGCCCGGGACTTCTATCTGGCCCTAGCCGAGTTCGAGGCAAGCCCCACAGACCCACTACATCTCTTTCTGTCGATCAAGGATCTACGTCATTCGTTGCCGTAGCTCCGAAGAAACTGGCCGGGCGGAATTGGCCAGCCACCGGACAGGCGATGTCGAAGCAACCATCGTCAGCGCAACGGCGACGCTACGAGTCAGCCGCCTCGAGCATCGAACGTACGTCATCCCAACCGATGCCCACCGTCTCCCCGACGACCCGGCTCGACGGACTGTCGACGAGGACGAAGGAGGGGTAGGCGAGGACCTGGTAATCCAGCCAGGCGTTGTCGCTCATGACGACCGGTACGCCAGAGACATCGGCTGCCGCGGCATCCACTCCGGCGGATGAAACTGCGTCGGGCCCCTTGGTGACCACGACCCGGGCGAGATCCGAATGCGCAGGAAGTGTGGCGGGATCACCGATCCCCTGCCAGAACTGCTCGCAGCCATTGCAGTCGACGGCCAAGAAGGCCAGGAGGGTCCGAGCGGGATGGCTCAGAACGGCCACCTCGATGGGACGCCCGGACGGATCGACGCCGGCCAGATCGTAGGCAGGCCTGTCGGCCGAGACCGCGCCGGTGGGGATGACCCGAAGCCCCGATAGCGCCAGGCCACTGGCGGGCCTGGGGGGTCCGGGAGCCCGGGTCGAAGATCCAGGGGTACCGACCTGAGACTGGTCAGTCGGGCCTGGATCCGAGGGTTGTTGCCCTACTCGGTCGAGGGATCGGTCTCCACGACCTCCACCGCGTTTCCATGGCCACACCACCGGCATGTCACCTCCTCCACCCGCTCGTCCAGCACGTTCTCCTCCTCAACGGTGAGCTCGCCACCTACGGAGTAGTGGTGAAACGCCTTGGTGCGACGGCTGGTCACCACATCGAAGCGGGTGAGGTTTCCACAGGCTGAGCACCGGTAACGGACGGGTGTCTCGGTATTCGAAGCGTCGATCTTGACATCCTCCCCAGGGCTAAAGCCCGGGGATTCCTGATCCGGCCGGGCATTCACGCGGCGGCCTTCCCAGAGGTTCCCGCGGCCGCACAAGGCGGACTTACGCGGGCAGACCGGTTATCCGGCCTTGCCCCGTGTCCCGGGGTCGGCGCGGAGGCAAGCCCCCGGGCCACGATGTTCTCCGCCGCGTTGGTGTCGGCGTGGTTTCTATGGCCACAGTTGACACAGGAGAAGACCGCTTGGCTCTGGCGGTTCTCTTCTGCGATGTGGCCACAACGCCGGCATTGCTGGGAGGTATATCGAGGATCGACGAAAACGACCATGGAACCGCTCGCTTCGGCTTTGTCCTGAAGGCGGCGAGCGAATGCCGACCAGCACGATCGCTGGATCGAGCGGTTGAGCCCGGCCTTGGCCGAAGCCCCGTTTCGGAGGAACGCTCCTCGGTTGTCCGGATCCGCCTTGGGCTGGGGCCGGCGGACCATGTTCTTGACCTTGAGGTCCTCCAAGACGAGGACGTCGTGGTCGACAACGAGACGGGTTGTGGTCTTTTCCACCCAGTCCCTGCGACGGTCGGCCATCCGGGCATGGGTGCGGGCCCGCTGGCGGACGGTCTTCGCCCGGCGTTTGGAGCCCCGCCGTTGGCGGGAGAGGCGCTGGTCGAGGCGGACGACCTTCGCCGCCAGCTTCGGACTGGTCGGTGCTCGGAGCATGGTGCCATTCGAGATGGCAAGGGTCGTAGCCAATCCCCGGTCGATCCCGACCGCCGACCCCGTGGGTATGCGCACCACGGCTGCTTGGGCCGCGGCGAAGCTGACGTGCCACCGTCCCGATGAATCCAGGGTGACCCTTGCCATGCCCGTCTTTGCCGGCAGGGGCCTCGAGAGGCGGAACCGGACCGTGCCCATCTTGGGGACGCCAACCGTGGCCCAGCGTCGGTTGAGGCGCCTCACGGTGACATCTCGGACACAGAACCCTTCGTCTTTCCCCTTCTTGCGCCACCGAGGACGGCGATGGGTCTTCCCCCGCCAGTTGGCCAGCGCCTGGTCGAAGTCCCGCAGGGCCTGTTGTTGGACCGACGAAGAGCCTTCGGCGAGCCAGGTGCCCTGTCGGGCCTCGGCCAAATGGCGCTGGCGAGCGGCTGGTCCAGGGCGACGGCCCAGGCCCTTCTTGTCCCGCCACTTTCCGTCTCTTTGCTCACGACCAAAGTTGACCTGCTCCAAGGCCAGGTTCCACACATACCGGGCATCGGCACAGTGCCGTTCGAGAACGGGTTGCTGGTCCGGTTCGGGGTAGAGGCGGTAGCGGTGCGACATCATCGGGACCCTACGCCTGCGTTGTGACATTCGACGGAGAGGTCGGCGCTGTGCCCCCAACTCGCTTGACACCAAGCTGAAGCCAGAGGCTTGCACTCGCGTTCTGATCACGCCGCCTACCGTAATCGGCCTGGCGAGGGCGACGGTTCTTCCGGACGGGTCGGCGTGCAGTTGACCCGGGTCTCGTGGCCGACCTTCAATCCCAATGTGGGCGAGATGAAGTGTTTGCCTACGAGTGGGCCGTTTGGAGCATCGACCGCACGTCATCCCAGCCGATGCCGACCGTCTCGCCGACCATCCGGGCCGACGAACCATCGACGAGGACGAAGGATGGATATCCCAAGACTTGATAGTCGTGCCCGACGCCAGTCCCCGGAATTCGAACACCCGTTCGCTACCATGCCGACATGGCCCTGGCCGTGCAGACATCGTTCGAGGATCTGGGCACCCCGCTCAGCCAGGTCACCTTCGTGGTCGTCGACGTGGAGACCACCGGCGGCTCCCCGGCCACGTCCTCGTTGACCGAAGTGGCGGCGGCCCGTTACCGGGGCGGCGAGCGCATCGGCACGTACCAGACCCTGGTCCGCCCGGACGAGCGCATCCCGCCCTTCATCACCGCGCTCACCGGCATCAGCGACGCCATGGTGATCGACGCCCCACCGATCGGGGCCATGCTCCCCTCGTTCCTGGAGTTCCTGGGCGGAGCCGTGGTGGTCGGTCACAACATCCGCTTCGACCTCGGGTTCTTGAACCAGGCTCTGGTGTCCACCGGCCGGGACCCGATCGCCAACCCCAGCGTGGACACATTGGCCCTGGCCCGTCGCCTGGTCCGGGACATGGTGCCCAACTGCAAGCTGGGCACGCTGGCTGCCGTTCTCCGACTGCAGAACCAGCCCTCTCACCGCG
>DATATM010000002.1:0-8376 GCA_036268775.1 Acidimicrobiales bacterium
CGAATGGTGCAACTCGTTCATGAAACCCGCCAGGGCATCGACCTTCATGCGCCCAATTCAATCAGGGGGGTGTTACACCTGAGGGCCCATTTCCGTTGGTCACCTTGCACGAAACCTTGCACGAAACCTTGCAGAATCCGCATTGCGATCAAAGAAATATTGGAACTCCGTCAGCCGCCCTCAGCCGACAAAGCGGTCGATCTCCGACAGCCGTTGGCGGGTCTCCTCCTCGTCCAGGAACGAGGCGAGGAACGAGTTGCGGGCCAACTGGATCAGCTCGTCCTGGGTGAGGTTGAGAGCGTCAGCCGACGCCACCATGTTGTCGGCGATGTACCCACCGAAGTAGGCGGGATCGTCGGAGTTGACCGTGACCCGCAAACCGTAACGAAGCAGCGTCGCCAGGTTGTGGTGGGCGAGGTCGGGAAAAGTTCCAAGCTGCACATTGGACAGCGGGCAAACGGTCAGCGGCACTTGCTCGGACCGAAGCCGGTCCATCAACAGTGGGTCCTGCGAGCAGTGGATCCCATGGTCGATCCGAAGCACCTGGAGGAGGTCGAGGGCCTCCCAGATGTACTCGGGACCGGCCTCCTCGCCGGCGTGGGCCACGGCCAGAAATCCCTCCTCCCGGGCCCGACGAAACACGCCTTCGAACTTCGACGGAGGATTCCCGAGTTCGCCGGAGTCGAGGCCAACGGCGGTGATCACCTCCCGGAACGGGAGCGCCTCCTCCAGGGTCGCCATCGCCGCCTCCTCGCTCAGATGGCGGAGGAAGCAAAGGATGAGGCGCCAGGTGATGTTCCACTGGCGCTCCCCGTCTTCGAGGGCGCGGGAGATCCCGGCCACCACCGTGGCGAAGGGAATGCCCCGGTCGGTGTGGGTCTGCGGATCGAAGAAGATTTCGACGTGGGTGACCCCCTGAGCGGCGGCCCGACTCAGGTAGGCGGCAGTGAGCTCATAGAAATCCTGCTCGCTGACCAGCACCGCGCATCCGGCGTAGTAAAGGTCGAGGAACGACTGAAGGTCGTCGAAGACGTAGGCCCGTCGGACCGCGGCGATATCCGGATACGGCAGGGCGACCTGGTTGCGGGCCGCCAGCGAGAACATCATCTCCGGCTCGAGGGTCCCCTCGATGTGAAGATGGAGCTCGGCCTTGGGCAGCCCGACAATGAATCGGGTCAGGTCGGCAGCGGCATCGGCAGCGGCATCGGCAGCGGCATCGGCCATCGATCAGCCCACCGGTCAGGCGGTGTCGAGGAGCATGGCGGCCAGGCGCTTGCGCTGACTGGCGTGCCCGCCCATCAGCACGTCGTTCTGCTTCGCCCGCTTGAACAAGAAGTGGGCATCGTTGGCCCAGGTGAAGCCGACTCCGCCGTGCAGTTGGATGTCCTCGCCGGTGACCTTGATCGCCGCCTCTGCGGTGTAGCCGGCCGCCATGGCCGCCGCCCGTTGGCGCTGGGGGTCTTCGGCGTCGGAGGCCCAGGCGGCGAACTGCACCGCCACCCGGGCCATCTCGATCTGGTGGAACATGTCGACGATCTTGTGCTTGACCACTTGGAACGACGCCACCGGCTGATCGAACACCACCCGCTCGGTGGTGTACCCGATGGCCAGGGCCAACGCCCGGTCGGCGGTCCCGAGGGTTTCGGCCGCCAACGCCACCGAGATGTCGTCCAGCACCCGGTGCCAGATGGAGGCCTGGTTGCCGGCGGGGCCGATGGGCACGCACGGACGCTCCCTAAGGTCGAGGCGGGCAACCTTCCGGGTGGGGTCGAGGGCGGGGACCGGCTCGCCATCCGGGTTCTCGATCAGGAAGGAGCGTCGGCCCTCTTCGGTGCCGGCCACCACGATGGCCCAGTCGGCGGTGTGACCGTCGAGGACCAACGGCTTCAGTCCCTCCAGGACCCAGGTCGGGCCCTTCCGCCGGGCCCGGGTGCGCAGGTTGTCGAGGGGGTCACCGTGGCCGAACTCGTGGAGGGCGACGGTTCCGCGGGTGCGCCCGGCCGCGAGGTCGGACAGCAGATCGTCGGCCCCGAGCGCCTTGGCCGCCAAGGTGGCCATGACCGCGGAGGAGAAGAACGGCCCCGGGAGGGGGACCCGACCGGTCTCGGTCAGGACGATGCACAGCTCCGAGAGGCCGGCCCCGGCCCCTCCGAGGGCCTCGGGGATCACCAGTCCGGTCCAGCCCAGGTCGACCAATGTGGCCCAGAGGGCGGGGTCGATCCCGTCGGGATCGTCGGCCATCTCCCGCAGCCGAGCGCCGCCCACCTCGCGGTCCATGGCCTGTCGAGCCACCTCTCGGAGTGCCTCTTGTTCGGCGTCGTAGGTGAAGTCCATAGGTCTTGCCGGCGTAGCCTTCCCTGGATCTCGGGCGGGGTCTCGGACCGTCGCCACCCCCGACCTTGGAGACGTCGACCCTGACAGCTCCGTCAGCATAGACCGATGCCATCCGGCCGCCCCGGTGGCTCGATCAAGCCAGCTCTCAGGATTCGCACAGGATACGGATCGCCCCTTCTACACTGATTCCAATTCCATGGTCTTCTTTCTTGCCCTCGGGGCGGCCTTCTCGAACGCAGTGATCAGTGTGCTCCAGCGCATGGGGGTAGAGGACGCCAAGGAAGAGGACACCCTCCGGCTGAGCCTCCTCGCCCACGCCTTGAAACGGAAGGTGTGGCTGGCCGGTTTCGCCCTGATGATCGTGTCGTTCATCCTCCAGGCGCTGGCCCTCCATTTCGGACGGCTGAGCCAGGTCCAGCCGATCCTGGTCACCGAGATCCTCTTCCTGGTCTTCATCCTCTCCACCCGGTTCGGCTACCGGGTCGGCGCCCGAGAGTGGCTGGGGGTCGGGATGGCCTCGGCCGGGCTGGCCGGCTTCTTGGTGTTCGCCGCCCCCATCGGCGGGAACCAGCTTCCCGAGAATCTCGACTGGATCATCGTCGGTGGGGCCTGCGTCGTCGCCATGGCCATCACCATCGTCCTCGCCCTCCGCGGCCCGAGGTGGTGGCGCGCCTCGATGTTCGGCACCTCGGCCGCCATCGGGTACGCCTTCACCGCGGCGATGACCAAGGTGGTCTCTCACTTCTTCGCCCAGGACTGGGTGAGCATCTTCTGGCACTGGCAGACCTATGCCCTGGCCACCTTCGGCGGCGCCTCGGTGTTCCTCACCCAGAACGCCTTCCATGCCGGGCCCATCGGGGCGTCGCAGACCGCCATCGTGCTGGTCGATCCGCTGGTCAGCATCGCCATCGGCATCGCCTTGTTCGGCGACAACCTCCAGACCGCCGGGGCCAGAGGCCCCCTCGAAGCCTTCTCGCTGCTCATCCTCTGTGTCGGCGCCTACTCGCTGTCCCACTCGACGGTGATCGCCGCCTTCAAGGGTGACGGAGGTCCGAGCGGAGACCTGTTGGCCCCCCGGTACCAACCGCGCACCTCCGCGCACTCCGGGCCTTCCGCGCCGTCCGCCCCTTCGGTGCCGTCGGACCCGCTCCCGCCCCGCCTCAGCCACTGACCGCCCCGCCGACGCGCCGGCACCACCCGGCCGCCCCCCTGCCGCACAAGTTGGCGACGAAGCTCCTTGGGTAGGCTTCGGCCCGTGGATTTCTCCCTGGCCCCAGAGGACGAGGCATTCCGTGACGAGCTGCGTGGCTGGCTCGACGAGCATCTCGAGCGGTTTCTGATCGAAACCGACGACGACGAACAGCGGGTGGCCGGGGTGCCGTCGCAGGAGCGGCGCAAGGCGTGGCAGCGGCTGATGAACGAAGGAGGGTGGGCGGCGGTCCACTGGTCGACCGAGTGGGGCGGGCGGGAGACCACCGCGGTGCAGCGCCTCATCTACTCCGAGTTGATGGCCGAGTACCGGACGCCGGGAATGTTCAACACCAACGGCATCTGGCAGATCGGCCCGATGCTCATCCAGTGGGGCACCGAGGAGCAGAAGAACCGCTGGCTGCCGAACATCATCAACGGCGACGACCACTGGTGCCAGGGGTTCTCCGAGCCTGATGCCGGGAACGACCTGGCCAACCTCCGCACCCTGGCCATCCTGGACGACAGTGGTGACCACTACCTGGTCAACGGGCAGAAGATCTGGATCTCCACCGCCCACCTGGCTAAGTGGGGCCTGTTCCTGTTCCGCACCGATCCCACCGCCATCGAGCGGGGGGCCAAGCACGAAGGCATCACCGCCTTCATCGTCGACCTCGAGTCGCCCGGGGTGGAGTGCCGGCCGATCCGGGACATGTCCGGCGAGGAGATGTTCAACGAGGTGTACTTCCGCGACGTCAAGGTTCCGGTCGACAGCCGGTTGGGGGGCGAGGGCGAAGGCTGGATGGTGGCCATGAGCACCCTCGGTTTCGAGCGGGTCGGCATCGCCGGCCAGATCACCAGCCTGGCCGCCGACCTGCGGGCGATGGTGGAGACAGCCCGCGCCCTCAATCCCGAAGCGCTGGAGGATCCGGTGATGGCCGACCGGCTGGCCCGGGCCTGGACCGAGATCGAGTTGACCCGGCTGCTGGTCTACCGGGCGCTGAGCAAGGTGATGCGGGGCGAGAAGAACTGGCCCGAGGTCCCGTTCTCCAAGCTGCAGTGGTCGATGCTGGCCCAGACGTTGGCGGAGTTGGCCGTCGACCTGCTGGGTCCGGCCGGACTGCTGGCCCGGGGAGGGGCCGACGCGGTGGACCGGGGCAAGTGGACCCGGCTCTACGCCTTCCAGCGGTATTCGACCATCGGCGGCGGCTCGACCGAGGTGCAGAAGAACATCATCGCCGACCGGGCCATCAAGCTGCCGGGCCGAGCCCGACAGTCCTGACAAAGCCGGTGGCCTCCCCCCGCCAACGGGACCCTCGCCAACCCTGCCTGATCGGGGTGGGCCGGCGGACCTGGCACCCCGAGGACTGCGGCCCGGACGGCGCCCCCGAACCTCTGGCGATGTGGGAGGAAGTGGCCCGACTGGCCGATACCGACACCGGCCACCCCGGCGCCATCCAACGGGTCGAGCGGATCGACGTCGTCTACTGCCAGGCCTGGCAGTACGACGACCCCCCGGGGCGGCTGGCCCAGCGGCTGGGGGCCGACCCCAAAGTGGCCAACTACTCGGGGATCGGGGGCATTGTCCCCCAGACCCTGGTGTCCAACGCCGCCCGGGACATCCTCGCCGGGGACCTGGATCTGGCCCTGGTGGCGGGGAGCGAGGCGTTGGCCACCAAGCGGCGGTTGGCCAAGGAAGGGCGGAAGCCGCCCTGGAGCTACCCCCCTGAAGAACGGCGGCCGTTCCCCCTCGACGTCTTCCCCCATCCCGGCGAGGTGACCCACCGCGTCTTCGAGGCCTGGCTCACCTTCGCCCTGTTCGAGAACGCCCGTCGGGCCCACATCGGTGCCGGGCTGGAGGCGTACCGGCGTTCCCTCGGCGAGTTGCTCTCCCCGTTGACGGCGGTGGCGGCGGCCAATCCCCACGCCTGGTTCCCCATCGCCCGGGGGGTGGAGGAGATCATCGGACCCACCGCCGAGAACCGGATGGTCGGCTATCCGTACTCCAAGCTGATGACCGCCATCATGGACGTGGACATGGCCGCCGCGGTGCTGGTGGCCAGCGACGCCACCGCCGACTCGCTGGGGGTGCCACCGGAGCGACGGGTCTACCTCCGGGGCTGGGGCTACGCCGAGGACCCACCGGTGGTGGCCCAACGGACCGACCTCTGGCGGTCGGGAGCGATGGAGGCGGCCGGTGCCGCCGCGTTGGACGGGGCGGGAGTCGGGATCGACGACGTCGGCCACCTCGACCTCTACTCCTGTTTCGCCAGCTCGATCGAGTTCGCCCTCGACGCGCTGGGCATCGACCCGGCCGCCGCCCGGAGTGCGGAACCCACCGTCAGTCCCGATCGACCGGTCACCGTCACCGGCGGCCTCGCCTACCACGGCGGTCCGGGCAGCAACTACCTCACCCACTCGCTGGCCACCATGGTCGACAGCCTCCGGGCCGATCCCGGATCGCTGGGACTGGTCAGCGGGGTGGGGATGCACATGAACAAGCACGTCTTCGCCGCCTACTCCACCACCCCGGGATCCCTGACCCCGCCCGACGACGCCAAAGTCGCCGCCGGGGCGGCCATGGCGCAGACCCCGGTCGTCGAGTCGTTCGAGGGCCCGGCCACGGTGGCCAGCTACTCGGTGGTCCACGGTCGCGACGGCAGCCCGGAGTCGGCCGTCCTCATCTGTGACGTCGACCCCGCATCCCCCACCGGCGGCGCCCGCGGCTACGCCCGAATGACCGACCCGGAAGGGTTGCAGGCCGCCGAGTCGGAAGAACTGATCGGCCGCCGGGTGACGATCACCCCCGACGGCAACGGCGGCAATACCGCCAACCCCTGAGTCGCCACCGGCCCGGGCGGTGGCTAGTCTGCATGACGTCGGCGTCAGGCTTCACCGGTCTGGCCGCGGGCCGTGGATCTCACAGGGGAGGATGCCAATGCGTGCCGAGGATCTCATTCTGGTCAGCGTGGACGACCACATCGTCGAGCCACCCGACATGTTCGAGGGACGGCTCCCGGCCAAGTACCAGGACCTGGCCCCGAAGATGATCAAGAAGCCGGACGGCACCGACGTCTGGACCTACGACGGCAACGAGATGCCCAACATCGGGCTCAACGCGGTGGTCGGCCGCCCGCCGGAGGAGTACGGCATCGAGCCCACCTCGCTCGACGACATGCGACCCGGGTGCTTCGACGTCAAGGAGCGGATCCGGGACATGAACGCCAACGGCGTGCTCGGGTCGATGAACTTCCCGTCGTTCCCGCAGTTCTGCGGTCAGCTGTTCGCCCGCACCGAGGACAAGGACGTGGCCCTGGCCATGATCCGGGCCTACAACGACTGGCACATCGAAGGATGGTGTGGCGCGGCACCTGGACGCTTCATCCCTCTCTCTTTGCCCGCCATCTGGGACGCCGACCTGGCCGCGGCGGAAGTCAAGCGGGTAGCCAAGAAGGGATGCCACGCGGTGACCTTCTCGGAGAACCCGGAGAAGCTGGGCTGGCCCAGCCTCCATTCCGACAGCTGGGACCCGTTCTGGCAGGCCTGCTCCGATGAGGGCACCGTCGTCTGCATGCACATCGGGTCCTCCTCCCAGCTGGTGATCACCTCGGTGGAAGCCCCGATCGACGTGCTCATCTCCCTCCAGCCCATGAACATCGTCCAGGCCGCCGCCGATCTGTTGTGGTCGCCGGTGCTGCGGAAATTCCCCGACCTCCGGATCGCCCTGTCCGAAGGGGGGATCGGCTGGATCCCCTACCTGTTGGAGCGGGTCGACTACGTCTACGAGCACCATCACGCCTGGACCGGTCAGGACTTCGGGGACATGCTCCCGAGCCAGCTGTTCAAGGAACGGGTCATCACCTGCTTCATCGACGATGCCTTCGGGGTGGCCAACCGCCACTACCTGAACATGGACAACATCACCTGGGAGTGCGACTACCCCCACTCCGACTCCACCTGGCCCAATGCCCCGGAGATGGCGATGAAGTACCTGGCCGACGTGCCCGACGACGAGATCAACAAGATCACCCACCTCAACGCCATGCGCCATTTCAAGTTCGACCCGTTCGCGGTCCGGCCCCGGGAGCAGTGCACGGTGGGCGCGTTGCGGGCGGAGGCTACCGACGTCGACGTCTCCATGATGGCCCGGTCGGGCAAGACCCGGGCCAAGGGGACCACCGCCACCGACCTGAAGAACTTCGCCACCAAGAACTCCGCCGACGACTGACGGTGCCGATCCACTATCAGGTCGACGACGAACACGTCGCCCTCATCACCATTGACCGCCCCGAGGCGAAGAACGCCATGGACATGGAGCACTTCTTCCGGCTCCGGAGTGCCTGGGACCGGTTCGGGGAGGACGAGCAGGCCTGGGTGGCGATCATCACCGGGGTCAAGGATTCGTTTCTGGTCGGCGCCGACCTGAAGACCTACATCCCCCAGATCACCGAGCACCAGAAGAAGATCAAGGCCGGCGAGGTCAGCACCATCGGGGGCTACAGCCTCGACGACGGGATGAAGGCGGTGCTCCGGGGGGTCAAGCTCTACAAGCCGATCATCGCCGCCATCAACGGAACCTGCGTGGCCGGCGGCATGGAGATGCTCGGCGGTTGCGACATCCGGGTGGCGGTGTCGACCGCCACCTTCGGGGTGCTGGAGCCGAAGCGGGGGCTGTTCGCCGGAGGGGGGACCACCGTCCGGCTCCCCCGCCAGATTCCCTTCCCGGCGGCGATGGAATTTCTGCTCTGCGCCGACCGGATCGGGGCGGACAAGGCCTTCGAGATGGGCCTGTTGAACGAGGTCACCACGCCCGAGCTGTTGATGGAGCGGGCCAAGGACTACGCCCGCCGGATC
>DATATM010000003.1:0-162988 GCA_036268775.1 Acidimicrobiales bacterium
GGGGGTATGGGACGAACGGCTTGGACTACCACCGAACGGCGACCGACCCGGCAGATTCAGGTCGGCGGCGTGGCGGTGGGTGGTGGCGCCCCGGTCACCGTCCAGTCGATGACCACCACCAAGACGGCTGACGCCGAGGGCACTCTCAGCCAGATCTACGCCCTGGCCGCCGCCGGTGCCGACATCGTGCGCTGTACCTGCAACGAGGAAGCCGCCGCCGAGGGCCTGGCCCGGATCGTGCCCCGTTCGCCGGTGCCGATCATCGCCGACATCCACTTCCACCACGAGATGGCCCTGGCGGCGTTGGAGGCGGGGGTCAACGGGCTGCGACTCAATCCTGGCAACCTGCGCAAGGAGGCCGAGATCAAGCAGGTGGCGGCCGAAGCCAAGGATCGCGGCGTCCCCATTCGGATCGGGGTGAACGCCGGCTCCCTCCACCCGGACCTCTACAAACGCTTCGGTGGTGCCACCCCCGAGGCACTGGTGGAGTCAGCCCGGATGGAGTTGGCCTACTTCGCCGACGTCGGCTTCGACGACGTGAAGATCTCGGTGAAGGCGTCGTCGGTCCCGCTGATGATCGAGGCCTACCGGCTGGCCTCGGAGACCTTCGACCATCCCCTCCACCTCGGGGTGACCGAGGCGGGCCCGCCCCCGGCCGGACTGTTGAAGGGCACCGCCGGCATCGCCACCCTGTTGGCGGAAGGGATCGGCGACACCATCCGCTACTCACTCACCGCCGACCCGGTGGAAGAGGCCAAGGCCGGCCGCCAGCTGCTGGAAGCCCTCGGGCTCCGGGAGCGGAAAGGCCTCGACCTCATTGCCTGCCCGAGCTGTGGCCGGGCGGAGATCGATGTCATCGCGGTGGCCAACGCCGCCCAGGCCGCCTTGGAGAATCGGAATCTGCCCATCCAGGTGGCGGTAATGGGCTGCGTGGTCAACGGTCCGGGTGAGGCCCGGGAGGCCGACCTCGGGATCGCCGCCGGCCGTAAGCGGGGTCACCTGTTCATCAAGGGGAAGATCGTCCGGGTGGTCCCCGAAGACGAAATGGTCGAGGCGCTGGTGGCCGAAGCCGAGAAGCTGGTGACCGAAGGGGTGGAGGCCCGGCTGGCCGCCGCCGACGCCGGGGCCGAAGCCGAGGCGGAAGCCGACCGGCGGGCGCTGCTCGACGCCAAGGGCGACGATGCCAACGCCTCGGAGACCAAGGTGGAGTTGATCCGCAAGAAGTACGGCGAGGGCCACGAGGCCCAGTAACCCGCGGCTCGCGCATCGGAGCCGCGTCGCTCGCCGGGAGGGGGTGACCCGGACCGGTAGGATCGCCGACCATGCGCATGTCCCGGCTCCTGGTCCGTACCCTTCGAGACGCGCCGGCCGACGCCGAGGTGGCCAGCGCCAAGTTGCTGATCCGGGCCGGCTTCATCCGCCGGTTGGCCTCGGGGGTGTACACCTTCCTGCCCCTCGGCTACCGGGTGCTGCAGAAGCTCGAGCGGGTCATCCGCCAGGAACTGGACGCCTCGGGTAGCCAGGAGATGCTGATGCCGGCCCTCCACCCCATCGAGCTGTGGGAACAGAGCGGTCGGGCCGCCATGTTCGGCACCGACAACCTGCCGGCCATGGTGGTGGACGGCCGGGGCGGGACCTTTGTGCTCGGCCCCACCCATGAAGAGGTGGCCACCGTCACCGTCGGCGCGGAGGTGGAGTCCTACCGGCAGCTTCCCCTCAGCATCTACCAGATCCAGGTCAAGTTCCGCGACGAGGCCCGCCCCCGGTTCGGCCTGTTGCGCACCCGGGAGCTGATCATGGCCGACGCCTACACCTTTGACGCCGACGAGGCGACCATGCAGACCTCCTACGACTCGGTCTTCGAGGCCTACCTCCGGATCTTCGCCCGCCTGGATCTGGAGGTCTTTCCGGTCGAGGCCCGCTCGGGGGCCATCGGCGGCACCGTGAACCACGAGTTCATGGTTCCCTCCGCAGTGGGGGAGGACCACTTCGTGCAGTGCGCCGCCTGCGGCTACGCCGCCAACGTGGAGGCGGCGGAGCGGAAGGTGAACACCGACCCCACCGCCACCGACGGGGTTGCCGCCGACGGCGACGCGCCACCGCCGGCCACCCACCACACCCCCGACCGTCCCGGCATCGAGCCGGTGGTGGCGTTCTTCGCGGCGGCCGGCGGGGTCCCCGGTGAGGAGCGGGAGGTCACCTCGGCCGACATGATGAAGAGCCTGGCGGTGATGGACGACCAGAGCCGCCCCACCCTGTTGCTGGTGCCGGGCGACCGTGAGGCCCGGCTGCCCTCCGGATGGCGGATGTTCGAGGACGACGATTTCGTCACCCACCCGTCGCTGATCAAGGGCTACATCGGGCCGATGGGCCAACAGGACCACGGGATTCGGGTGGTCGCCGACCTCAGCGTGGGGAGAGGCGGCACTTGGATGACCGGAGCCAACCAGCGGGACCACCATGTCAGCGGGCTGCGCCTCGGGCGGGACTTCACCGTCGACGAGTGGGGGTCGTTCGTCGAGGTTGTCACCGGGGACCGCTGTCCGCGCTGTGGGGACGCGGTCGGCCTGGTGCGGTCGGTGGAGGCCGCCCACACCTTCCAGCTCGGGCACCGCTACAGCGACGTGATGCCCGGGGCGACCTTCGTGGCCGAGGACGGGAGCGAAGGCCGGTTCTCCATGGGTTGCTACGGCATGGGGGTCAGCCGGTTGCTGGCGGTGGTGGCCGAGGAGCACCATGACGACAAGGGACTCATCTGGCCGGAGGAAGTGGCTCCCTACCAGGTGGTCCTCCTGGCGCTCGGCGCCGACCGGTCTCCGGAGGTGGCGGCGGCCGCCGACGAGCTCTATGCCGGGCTGGTGGCGGCCGGGGTGGACGTCCTCTACGACGACCGGGATGCCTCGCCGGGGGTCAAGTTCAAGGATGCCGAGCTCCTGGGCCTGCCGGTCCGGCTGGTGGTGGGGGCAAAGGGGCTGGCCCGGGGAGTGGTCGAATGGCGGTCCCGGGCCACCGGGGAGGACCGGGAATTGGCACCGGGCGACGTGGTGGCCGCGCTGACCTCCGGCTGAACGTTGGGGGGAGGTCCCAGGCCAGGTCCGTAGCGGCCGACGTGGGAAAATGGCGGCTCAGAGCCGCTTCCAGATCAAGCTGGCACTGCTATACTTGAACTCTGCCGTTTGGTTGGGGTGTAGTGACGCTGGCAAGGCGTGGGCGGACAGCCCACGCTTTTGTTTTGGCCACAGATACCTCCACCGGACAGCAGGAGATGGGCAACAGACATATGGCTACCACACGGATTTGCACCCCGACACCGAGCGAGAGAGGAGACAGCCAGTATGACCGAGGACCTGTTTTCTCTGCTCGAGCCTGCGGTGAACTCCGTCGGTCTGGAGCTGTTCGACGTTGAGCTGAAGTCCGGCGTGGTGCTGGTCACCGTGGATCGGCCCGGCGGGGTGGATCTCGAGGCTCTCACCGATGCCAACCGGGTGGTCTCGGTGGTGCTCGACGAGCGTGACCCGGTGTCCGGCTCCTACACCCTCGAAGTGTCCAGCCCCGGGGTGGAGCGGACCCTGCGGACGCCCGCCCACTTCACCAAGGCGGTAGGGGAGACGGTCACCGTCAAGACCCGCTCCCAGGTCCCCGGCCCCCGGCGCCTGAAGGGCACCCTGTCTGAGGCGGATGCCGACGGCATCGAGCTGACTACTGACGACCTTCCCGAGGGCCGGATCCGGCTGGCCTACTCGGACATGGACCGGGTCCGCACCGTATTCGGGTGGGGCCCGACGCCCAAGGCCGGCGGGGCCAAGACGGGTGGCTCCAGGGTCACCACGAATACAAAGACGACCGAGAAGAGGAAGCAGGTCACCACGCCATGAGCAAGCCGAACTTCGAGTTCCTCGATGCCCTCGGTCAGATCGCCCGCGACAAGGGGATCGCGGTGGAGACGCTTCTCGACGCCCTGGCCAACGCCTTGGTGGCGGCCTACAAGCGCCGTCCCGACGCCGCCGAGGAGGCGGTGGTCACCATCGATCCCGAGTCCGGGGAGATCCGGGTCTACGGGCAGGAGCTGGACGAGGACAGCAACGTCATCCGCGAGTGGGACGACACCCCGAGCGACTTCGGACGGATCGCCGCCCAGACCGCCAAGCAGGTCATCCTGCAGCGGATCCGGGAGGTGGAGCGCGACCTCAAGTACGTGGAGTACGCCGGCCGGGAAGGCGACATCGTCACCGGCATCGTCCAGCAGACCGACAACCGCTACACCTTGCTCGACCTGGGCAAGGTGGAGGCGCTGCTGCCCCAGGCCGAGCAGGTTTCCTACGAGCGCTATGAGCACGGTGCCCGCCTGAAGGCCTACATCGTCGAGGTCCGCAAGACCACCAAGGGCCCCCAGATCGTGGTGAGCCGGAGCCATCCGGGCCTCATCAAGCGGCTGTTCGAGCTCGAGGTCCCGGAGATCTCCTCCGGAGCGGTGGAGATCAAGGCGGCGGCACGGGAGCCGGGCCACCGGACCAAGATCGCCGTCTGGTCCAACGACCCGAACGTCGACCCGGTCGGCGCCTGCGTCGGCGCCCGCGGCTCGCGGGTGCGGATGGTCACCAACGAGCTCCGGGGCGAGCGGGTGGACGTGGTCCCCTTCTCCGACGATCCGGTCGAGCTCATCCAGTCGGCCCTGGCTCCGGCCCGGGTTCGGGAGGTGCGGCTCAACGACGACACCGGAACCGCCACGGTGATCGTCAGCGACTACCAGCTGTCCCTGGCCATCGGTAAGGAAGGGCAGAACGCCCGCCTGGCCGCCCGCCTCACCGGCTGGCGCATCGACATCAAGAGCGAGACCCAGCTGGCCGAAGAGGAAGCCGGCTACGGCGGCGAAGAGTGGGCCGAGGGCGAGTGGGTACAGAACGAGGCCGGGGAGATGGTCTGGCAGCCGGCCGAGGGCGGGGACGCCGTCTCGGCCTCCCAATGGTCCCAGGGGGCCGGCACAGCTGAAGGCGAGGAGGCTGAGACTCCGGCCGAGCCAGGCGCCGAGGCTCCGGCCGAGCCTGAAGCGGCAGTGGCCGAAGCCCCGGTGGAGGCACCGACCGAGCCAGCTCCGACCGAGACGGCTCCGACTCCGGAGCCCGAAGCGGCACCGGAACCGGCCACCGCCACTGCGGCGGCCAAGGATTCGGCCAGCGAGGGCACGACATAGCCCCCATCCGCACCTGCATCGGCTGCCGTCGGACAGGGGCGGCGGAGGAGATGGTGCGGGTGGTCCGGGTTTCCGACGGATCCCTGATGATGGGGCGGTCGGTCCCGGGTCGAGGGGCGTGGCTGTGTCGGAACGCCCCAAACTGCGTTGACCAGGCCATACGCCGAAAAGCGTTTGAACGGGCCCTGAGGGGCCCAGTGAGTACCAAACAGATGGAAATGGTCCGGGAGGCCCTGCAAGGGTCCGGACCGGTGCTTGGGTAGCTCTCCGGAGGCCCTGGCGCTGCAATGTGCGAGGATAGAGGTCGTATGTGCGTATCGGTGCATACGACGTGAATGAAGGGCAGTAACAGAGGTTGCCGAAGAAGATCCGGGTCTACGAGCTCGCCCACGAGCTCGGCTTGACCAACAAAGAGGCACTTGACCTGTGCCTATCCCTTGGAATGGGAGTGAAGAGCCACTCGTCCTCCATCGAGGACGCGCAGGCGGACCGCGCCCGTCGTAAGGCCGATCGGGAGGGCCTCCGCCGGGAAGTCCAGCCGGAGGAGCCGGCCCCGCCGGCCAAGAAGGCCGCCGCCACCAAGAAGGCCGCGGCCAAGAAGGCAGCCGCCACCACCCGGGCCGTCACCACCGACGAGGACGCCGACCAGGACAGCACCGCCGCGGCCTCCGAGCCAGGCACGGAGGCAGGCGCCCCGGGCAGCCAGGAAGCCGCCCCGGCCGCCTCCACCCCCATCAAGCGCTCGGGGGCAAAGCTGGTCACCAGCCGACCCGCCGAGAAGCCGGCCGAGGCCCCCGTCAGCCGACCCGCCGCCTCCACTCCCACCGTGGCCCCGGTCACCCCCATCGCCCCGGCGGCCGCCCCGGCGCCGGCCCCTGCCCCCACCCCGGCGAAGCCGGCGGCAGCTCCTGCCGCCAAGGCCCCCGCCCCCGCCGCCGCCCCGGTGGCTCCGGCGGCCAAGGCGCCGGCGGCCAAGGCACCGGCTGCCCCCGCTCCGCCCCCGGCCAGCCCGTCGACGGCGCCGACCACCACGGCTCCGCCCACCACGGCTCCGCCCACCACGGACGAGCCAGTGGCCCCGGCGGCTTCCACCCCCCCGTCGACCCCTCTGGCCCCCGCCGCCTCGGTGGCCCCGGCCGCGCCCCCCTCTGCCCCTACCCATCCGCCCACCAGTGCCTCCGGTCGGGCCATTCCTCCGCCCCCCGGCGGACCCCCCCGTTCGGTCACCGGCAAGCCGATTCCTCCTCCCCCCGGTTCGGGCGGGCGGCGTCAACCGGCCGGTAGCCCGCGTCCGGGCAGCGGATTCAGTGGACGACCCGGTCCCGGTGGCCCCAGCCGGCCCAGTGGGCCCGGAAGCGCTCGCCCGGGTGGCCCCGGCGCAGGCGGCGGCGGCTTCGGCGGTCGCTCCGGCGGCGCCCCAGGTGGTGGCGGCGGTGGAGGCTTCAGTGGACGACCGGGCGGTGGACCCGGCGGCGGTCCTGGCGGCGGCCCCGGAGGCCCGGGTGGGCGAGGCGGCCCCGGCATGGGTCGTGGCCGTCCCAACCAGCGTCGGCCTCGCCGGCGTCGTCGCAACCTCGAAGAGCTCGAGCCGACCCAACTCACCGCCTACACCCCGTCCACCGCCCCGGTGCCCGATACCGAGGTCATCGTGGAGCGCGGCTCGACGGCCCGCGACCTCGGCCCCAAGCTGAACCGGTCGGCCGGTGACGTCATCCGCTTCCTGATGATGCAGGGAGAGATGGTCACCGCCACCCAGTCGTTGACCGACGACATGATCGACCTGTTCGCCGCCGAACTCGGCGCCGAAGTCCGCCTGGTCGACCCGGGGGAGGAGCGCGAGGCCGAACTGCTGGCCAAGTTCCTCGACGACGATGACGAAGAGATCGACGAGGCCGATCTTCGGCCCCGTCCGCCGGTGGTCACCGTGATGGGTCACGTCGACCACGGCAAGACCCTCCTCCTCGATCGCATCCGCCACGCCAACGTGGTGGCCGGCGAAGCCGGCGGCATCACCCAGCACATCGGCGCCTATCAGGTGGTCTGGAACGACAACCCGATCACCTTCATCGACACCCCCGGCCACGAGGCGTTCACTGCCATGCGGGCCCGCGGGGCGGAGATCACCGACATCGTGGTGCTGGTGGTGGCGGCCGACGACGGGGTCATGCCCCAGACCATCGAAGCCATCGACCACGCCAAGGCGGCCGACGTGCCGATCATCGTGGCCGTCAACAAGATCGACCGGGAAGAAGCCGACCCCAACCGGGTGCTCCAGCAGCTCTCGGAGCAGGGGTTGGTCCCCGAGGCCTGGGGCGGCGACACCATCACCGTCGAGGTTTCCGCCCTCCAGAATCTCGGCATCGAGGACTTGCTCGAGCAGATCGTGCTGGTCGCCGAAGTGGAGGAGCTGGTAGCCAGTCCGGAGGGACGGGCCCGGGGCGTGGTCATCGAAGCCGAGCTCGAGGTGGGTCGGGGCCCGGTGGCCTCGGTCATCGTCGAACAGGGCACGCTGAGGGTCGGCGATCCGATCGTGGCCGGCGCCGCCTGGGGCAAGGTCAAGGCCCTGGTGGACGAGCACGGAGACCAGATCAAGGAAGCTCCCCCCTCCACACCGGTGCAGATCCTCGGGTTCTCCGAGCCGCCGGAGCCGGGTGACGACCTCCGGGTCGCCCCCGAGCAGGCCCAGGCCCGCACTATCGGTGAGGCCCGCGCCCATCGCTACCGGGTGGCGGGCCACGTGCCGGCCGCCGGTTCGGCACTGGGCGGGGCGAAGCTCGAAGACCTCTTCGAGCAGATCCAGCGCGGCGAGACGGCCACCCTCAACCTGATCCTCAAGGCCGACGTGCGTGGCTCGCTGGAAGCGGTGACCGAGAGCCTCCGCAAGCTCGAGCGCGAAGACGTGAAGCTGAGCTTCGTCCACCGGGGGGTGGGTGGGATCTCCGAGTACGACGTCCAGCTGGCCCAGGCCTCCAACGCCACCATCATCGGCTTCAACGTCCGGCCCGACCGCCGGGCCCGGGAGATGGCGGCCAAGTCCCGAGTCGAGATCCGTACCTACGAGATCATCTACAAGTTGCTGGAGGACATCGAGGCGGCCATGCTCGGCCTGCTGGCTCCGGTCTACGAAGAGATCGTCACCGGCGAGGCCGAAGTGCGACAGGTGTTCCGGGTGCCGAAGCTCGGCGCGGTGGCCGGCTGCTACGTGCGGGACGGTGTCATCACCCGCGGGTCCAAGGTCCGATTCCTGCGGGAGGGCGTCATCATCTGGAAGGGCGCCATCACCTCCCTCCGACGGTTCAAGGACGACGTCCGGGAAGTCCAGTCCGGCTTCGAGTGCGGGATCGGGCTGTCCGACTACCAGGACCTCAAAGAGGGCGACATCATCGAGACCTTCGACGAGCGGGAGATCCCTCGTACCTGAGAGGTAGTTCAGCCGCACCATCAGCAGCAGGACCAAAGGTTCGAACGGAAGTAGCTATGTCAGGTCGCCGTCATGACAACCGGGGAGCATCCCCCTATCCCCGGTCGCTGCGCGTCAACCAGGTGCTGCGGGAGGTGCTGGCCGAAGAGCTCGAGCGGCTGGCCGACGCCGACGAGCGTCTCCGGCTGGTCACCGTCACCTCGGTGGACACCGCTCCCGACCTCCGCCACGCCACCGTGTTCCTGAGCTCGCTGTCGGAGGACGGGGCCGACGCCCTGGCCGAGCGGCGCCCGCACCTCCAGCGCTCCCTCGGCCGTCAGCTCCGGATGAAGCGCACCCCGTTGCTCGCCTTCGAGGTCGACCCGGCGGTGATCTCCGGTAGCCGGGTGGAAGACGTGCTGCGCCGGATCCGGACGGCGGAAACCGACACCCAGGCCGGTTCTCCCGGTGCCCCCGACACCGACCTGCCCGACCCCGACTGATGGCCTCCCCGGCGAACGAGGTGACCACCGGTCTGGTGGTGGTGGATAAAGAGACGGCCTGGACCTCCCACGACGTGGTGGCCCGCTGCCGCCGCATCTTCGGTCAGCGCCGGGTGGGCCACGCCGGCACCCTCGATCCCGACGCCACCGGGGTGCTGCTGGTGGGCCTGGGCCGGGCCACGCGGCTGATGCGGTTCCTCACCGCCCTCCCGAAGACCTACGAGGGGGAGGTGGTGATGGGGACGTCCACCACCACCCTCGATGCCAGCGGCGAGGTGACCGGCACCTGGGACATGAGCCAGGTGACCCTGGCCGAGGTCCGGGCGGCGGCGGCGGCGATGACCGGCGACATCGAGCAGATCCCCCCGATGGTGTCGGCCGTCAAGGTGGGTGGACGCCGGCTGCACGCGCTGGCCCGGGAGGGCATCGAGGTGGAGCGGGCCGCCCGACCGGTGACCGTCCACCGGTTCGACGTCGCCCCCACCACCAGCCCCGGGGTCTTCCGGATCGACGTCGAGTGCTCGTCGGGCACCTATGTGCGGGTGCTGGCCGCCGACCTCGGCGCCGCCCTGGGCGGGGGAGCCCACCTCCGCAACCTGCGCCGCACCCGGATCGGTTCGTTCACCGCCGAGGATGCCCGGTTGGTCGACGAGTTGACCCCGGCCGTGGTCCTCACCCCCGCCCAGGGGATGCGCGATCTCGAACAGGTGGTGGTGTCGGTGGACGTGGAGAAGTTGGTCAGCCGGGGTCTCGCCCTCGACCGGGTATCGCTCGGCATCTCCGGGGACGGCCCGTGGGGGATCGTCGACGTCGGCCACAATCTGCTGGCCGTCTACGAGGCCACCGAGACCGACCGCATCCGTCCCGCCGTGGTTCTCTCCGGCGCCAGTTAGTCTCCCAGGGCAATGGAGATCATCACCGATCCGGCCAAGTGCCAGCCGCCCCCGGGGGGCTCGGCGGTGACCATCGGTGCCTACGACGGGGTCCACCTCGGCCACCAGGCGTTGCTGGGTGAGCTCCACGCCCGGGCCCAGGCCGACGGGTTGACCTCGGTGGTGGTGACCTTCGACCGCCATCCGGCGGCGGTGGTGCGCCCGGAGTCGGCACCCTTGCTGCTCTGCGACCTCGACCAGAAACTCGAGCTGCTGGCGGCCACCGGGGTCGACCGCACGGTGGTCGTCCCCTTCGACGCCGACCGGGCCAACGAGTCGGCCGAGGAGTTCGTCCGGGAGATCCTGGTGCGCGGGCTCGACGCCCGGTTGGTGGTGGTCGGCGAGGACTTCCACTTCGGTCACGGCCGCAAGGGCAACGTGGCCCTCCTCCAGGAGATGGGAGCCGAAGTCGGGTTCACCGTCGACGGGGTGTCGCTGGAGGCGGCGCCGGACGGGTCGGCGGAGGCCGGCCACCCGGTGTCCTCCACCCGGATCCGGGGGCTCATCGCCGAAGGCCGGGTGGAAGAAGCCGCCGCCCTGCTGGGCCGGCCCCACCAACTGCGGGGACCGGTGGTCCACGGCGACAACCGGGGCGGGACCGAACTCGGGTTCCCGACCGCCAACCTGGACATCCCGGCCACCATCGCCATCCCCGCCACCGGCATCTACGCCGGTTGGTACGACCGGCCCGATGGCACCCGCTCGGCGACGGCCATCTCGGTGGGGCGGCGTCCGACCTTCTATGGCGCCGAGGGCGAGCTCCTGGTGGAGGCCTACCTGCTCGACTTCTCCGGCGATCTCTACGGTGAAGAGGCGAAGTTGTCCTTCGTGGGCCGCCTCCGGCCGGAGTTGGCCTTCGACTCGGTGGACGACCTGGTGGCCCAGATGCACAAGGACGTCGACGCTACCCGGGCCCTACTGGGCCAGGACGAGTAGCTCACCGGACTCCGGGTCGGGTCAGGAGTAGTCCGGATCCGAATCCGGGTCGAGGGCCCGCCGACGTCCAGTGGGAGGGATGACGACGGCGGGCCGAAGGTCGGACAGCACCGTCGGCGTCCGCTGAGGCGGTCGACGAGGGGCCACCACCCCGGAGCGGAGATAGCGCCGGTTGCCGGACCAGGGTGCCGGAGGCGCGGTGAGGCGCTCGCACAAGCGGTAGGCGGTCGACTCGTAGTTGACCCGCCAGCCCCGGAAGTCGGGCCAGGCGGCCTCCGCGGTCCGGTCCATCGGGAACCCGATGCGCTCGAGCATCTTGACGGCTTCCTCGAACTCCTCGAAGGTCAGCTGGATGGGTCCCTCCGGATTGGGATCGGGGTCGATCTCAAAGCCCAGGGCGCTGCCGATCCGGTTGAGGGCGGTGAAGCCCATGCGCAGGCACAGGCGGGACTGGGACGAGGCGCCGCTCGGGTCGAGGGCCAGGTGCATGGCGGCACCGTCGAGCACGGCCAGCAGCCCCACCAGCCACGAGAACCAGGGGTCGGGGGACCGGAACAACAGCATCACCGGATAGTTCACATGGCTCTCGGCCAGATCGGCCGACCACGCCTCCCAGGCGGCGTAGAAGTCGGGCAGGGTGTCGATGATGCCGACCAGCTGATGGCGGGCGAGCAGCTCGGGGCCCCAGGCCGGAACCCCGGCCCGGCTCTCCAGCATGGCCACCAGGCTTTCTCTCTTATTGAAGGCCCCGTAGAGGGAAGGGAGGTAGGCGATCTGGAGGGTGACAACGATCACCCAACTGGCCCCGGCGGCGATGTCCACCGCCTGGTTTTCCGTCCCGCGGAGGTCGATGGCCCCGACGGTCAACACCGCCCCGGTAGCTTGGATCATCGCTGATCCGAGGTTGTGAGTGGTCCCCTCCAGCATCAGGCCGTAACCGACGATGAAGCACGCGCCCCAAAAGGCAAGTTGGACCACCAGGGCGACCGGGGCGATCGGAGCCAGCAGTGCATCCTTCCGTTCGTAAGTGGCGGCCAGCCGGGACAAGCCGACGAAGACGAGCCGAACCCAACGGTTGACCATCAACCCGACCCGTCCGAATCCCCGGGGCTCCCTCGGGAGCACGATGGTGAACAGCACACTGGCCCCGGTGCATACCACTACCAGCAGACCGATGGCGAAGAGCAGATCACTCATCGACCGGCCCAGGTCTTGCGTTCAGGCCGGTCGCGACCGGGTCCGGGTTTCCGGGAGCCATCCCCTCGGCTCGTCCTGGCTGGGCGCCAGGATCCCCGAGGGGACATGTCGATCATCGATCCATTATTCCCTGACCGACCGACCCCTTGCCGAATTGCCGCAGGCTACGGGTCGTTTCCGCCAACGGACGGGTCGCCGGACGGGACCTGGGCGGGCACCGGCCGACCTGGCTACGCTGCCCTGGTGCCGTCGATCAGCCACCAAACCATGGGATGGCTCCGGACCGCGGTGGGGGCGGCGCTCATCATGGCGCCCCAAGTGCCGATGCGGTTCTCGGGCCGGGAGGAGCCGACCGGCGCCTCGGTCTTGCTGATGCGCACCATCGGTATCCGCGACCTGGTGCTGGGCCTCGGCACCGTCACCTCGGCACGGTCGAACGAGTCCGGCGGGGTGCGCCGCTGGACCTCGACGACGCTGGCCAGCGATTCGATCGACACGGTGGTGAGCGTGGCCAGCTTCCGGTCGATCGGGAAGCGGGACGCCGCGGCCGCCGCGGTGTTGGCGTTCGTGTTCGTCTGTGGGGACCTCCTGGCTCTCCGACACGGCGACTAGCGACGAGGCCGACCTGACTAGGGCCAGGCCCGCCACGCCACCACATCGACGGCGATCACCGGACCGGGGGGCGGCTGGCGGGTGTATTGCTCGTACTTGGCCGTCAGG
Organism: Acidimicrobiales bacterium; assembly: GCA_036268775.1. Taxonomy (GTDB): domain Bacteria; phylum Actinomycetota; class Acidimicrobiia; order Acidimicrobiales; family RAAP-2; genus DASZIT01. The sequence continues at coordinate 12,880 of DATATM010000003.1, forward strand.
TCGACCAGCGCCCGGTCGAATTCGGGACCCGAGGTGATGATCCGAGCGGTCCCGTCGACCCGCACCCACCACAGCCCCGACCAGTCCTCTTGGTAGTGGTCGACCAGCAGCGAGACCCAGGGGTTGGCGGCGACGTTGTCGAGGCGCTGGAGCGCCACGGTGGACTTGGGTTTGGCATCCACCGCCGAGTAGAGGGTCTCGCCGGTCAAGACGAAACAACAGGCGACGAGGTGGGGACGTCCGTTAGCCCTGACGGTGGCCAGGTGCCCGACCCGAGCGGTTTCCACCCGGAGGCGCATGGTCGAGTCGTCCATGCTCAGACGGTAGACAATCGACGAGCCGTGACGCCCCTCGGTTGACCCGGGTCGACCGTTTCGGGCACCGTCGAAGCCCCTGAGCCAAGATGTTGAGGTGGTCGAAGCCGGGATCGTGAGGGAGTGGCACGGGGAAGAGGGTTGGGGCGTCATCGATGCTCCGAACGCCCCGGGTGGCTGCTGGACCCACCAATTCCATCTGGATATGGAAGGGTTCCGGGTTCTCCAGGCCGGCCAACGAGTGGAGTTGACCTTCGATGACCGCGGCCAAGACGGCTATCCGTACCGGGCGATCCGGGTGGTGGTCCCGGGGGTCCCGCTGTCGAAGGTCGTCGACCGGAGTGGCCCATCCGGCGCCTATCGGAGCCAGGTCACGCTCCATTTCGACCCCCAGCCATGAGCAGAGCCTCCACCCGGCTTCTCGCCGCGGTGATCGGTTGCCTGGCGACGGTCCTTCTCTCGGCGGTGCCGGGCGGAGCCGAGGCGGCTGCCGCGGCGGGCGATGGTGGATCGGCGCCGACGTCGGTCGGGATAACCGGAGCAGCGGACGGAAGTGGCTATTGGTCGGTCGACATCTTGGGTGGCGTGACCCCCGGCGGAAAGACCCCCTACTTCGGCTCGATGACCGGCCAGCCGCTCAACGCCCACATCACCGGTATCGCCTCGACCCCGGACGAAAAGGGCTACTGGCTGGTGGGGTCAGACGGCGGCATCTTCGCCTTCGGCGACGCCGGCTTCTACGGTTCCATGGCCGGGCAACCCCTGAACGCGCCCGTCGTCGGTGTCGCCTCGACCAAAGACGGAAAGGGCTACTGGCTGGTGGGGTCGGACGGCGGCATCTTCGCCTTCGGGGATGCCGTCTTTCATGGCTCGATGGGATGGGCGCACTTGAACAAGCCGATCGTTGGCATCAGCCCCGACAATGCCACCGGCGGCTATTGGGAGGTCGCCTCCGACGGCGGCGTCTTTGCCATCGGGGCTCCGTTCTTCGGGTCGACCGGCGGACTCTCCCTCGCCCAACCGGTCACCGGCATCGCTGCCACTGCCGATGACAACGGGTACTGGTTCACGGCTGCCGATGGCGGGGTGTTCGCCTTCGGCGACGCCCTTTTCTGGGGCTCTCTCGGCGGCCAGCCGCTGAGCGCACCAATCGTGGGCATGGCCATCGACGCCCCGACCGGGGGTTACTGGCTGCTCGGTTCGAACGGAGTCGTCCGTGGCTTCAACGCCCCGATCGGGCGCCCGCTCCCGGTGACGGTGACCTCGGTGACCGCCACCACCACCCCCTATGACCCCACCCGGGCGTCGGCGGGGTATCCGGCCGAGCAGGTCGACTTCACTGTCGGCGGCTCTCCTACCGGCGGGATCACCTGCCAAATCGAGATCGTCCACAATGGAGCCATCGTGGGGAGCACCGTTGCCGGCATCGGTCTTGCCGCCGGGCAGCACCCCACCGTGCAAACTTCCGTCACCGTGAACGTCTCCGGGGACAACTTCAACGGCACTCCATCCAATGCCCAAGTGAGCTGCTATCAGCCCTGAGGGAGGCGGGAGTCCCGGTTTCGGCTAGTCGCCGACCACGCCGTCGATCGCCTCCCGCAGGAAGTCGGCGTGCCCGTTGTGACGCGCCGTCTCCTCGATGAGATGGAGCAGCACCCATCGGAGGGAGAAGGGACGCCCGTCGCGCAACGGCACCACGGACAGCTGATCCAGGCTGGCGGCCTGGGAGATGACCTGGCGGCTCCGCTCACAGGCATCCCGATACCGGCTCCGCAATTCCTCCGACGGCAGGCTGGTGGCGGTGCGAAACTCCCAGTCGGGGTCGGCCCCCCAGTCGACGATCCAAGGCTCCCGCACCGGCAGGCCCAGAAAACGCACCTCCATCCAGTCCTCCTCGACCAGAGCCAGGTGGTAGAGGAGACCCCCGAGGGTGAGGGTCGACGGAGGGTGGACCAGGGCCATTTCCTCCCGGGTCAGCCCGTCAGTTTTCGACAGCATCGTCTGGCGCTGGTAATCGAGGTATTCCGTCAGGGAGATCAGCTCAGAACTGGCCGGATCAGGTTCGACTCGCACAGTGCCCAGTTTGCCTCACCACCCGAGCCCACCCGGCTCGGCGAAGTCGTCTGGCTCGAGCCCTGCGCCTCAACGTCTTCCCGGTGGTGCTCGGGGCGGGCCAGCGCCTCTTCGGCGACACCCGCGACCAGAAGGCCATGCGGCTGGTCGGCACCCAGACGGTCGGCGAGGGCCTGGTCTTCCTCACCTACGAAATGGTCCGGGACGCCTAACTGGCGCGGTCACCCCTGTCCCCGGCCGGCCGGCGGGTCATATTCGGCGTCGGTGACGTGATCTCCCCACCTGTCCGGCCGGTCGGGGACATTCTCGGTCATGGAGAGGTGCGTCATGAAGTGATCCGGGGCCGCTCCGTGCCAGTGCTCCTCCTCCGAAGGGGTGTAGATGATGTCGCCCGGGCGGATCTCCTGGATCTCCTCGCCGCGGGCCTGGATCCGCCCGACGCCTTCGGTGACGTAGAGGGTTTGGCCGAGGCCGTGGCAGTGCCAGGCGGAGCGAGCCCCCGGGGTGAAGTGGACGGCCCCCACCTGGATGCGGGAAGGATCCTCCCCCCTGGCAATGAGGTCGATGTAGACATCCCCGGTGAACCACTCGGCGGGGCCCTTGATGGTGTTCTGGGTGGGATTGATCTGCACGGTCCCTCTCCGTCCCTCCGTCTCCGTCCCTCTTTACTGGTTCTGGTTCAGGAACCGGTACTGGAAGTCACAGTGGTCGGCGCCCTCCATGATGGTCTGACTGCGATCCAGCTCCACGTCGTCCATCTCCTCCACCATGTCGAAGTCGGCGCTGCAGACGAGCAGGAAGCCCAGTTCGGGTTCGCCCAACTCCTGGAAGAACCGGGCGTAGACACAGGCGGTGACATCCATGTCGAAGCCCTCGGCCGTCGGCCGGACGTCGGTGACGATGTCGACCCCCTGACGGACTCCGGCGTTGAGCACCATCAGGGCCTGGCCCCCGGCGCCGTTGGCCGATTGGACCGCGTCACGGGCCATGGCCCGGAACTGCTTGGCCGCTCCCCGGCGGACGATGGCCTGGGCCTGCTGTTTGCCCAGTTCTTGTTCCATTTGCTTGACGATCGGCACCACCAGTTCGGCGGCGATCTTCAAGCGATCGATGAGGGGCAGGTCGGGCATGTGCTGGTCCACGAGGTACCTCCCGGATCTGGTTGCTTCCGGTTTAGCATCCCGCCTCTCCACCCGCTCAGGGCGGGCACCACCCGTTCAGCACCGCCCACCGCCGCCGAGCCCAAGCAATCAGCCCGCCGGAGAAGGGCCTAACAACTCGGTGCGGAGCTCGCGCTTCAACGCCTTGCCGGCCGGGTTGCGGGGGAGGGGCTCTGCCCGGAACCAGAACCGGGTCGGCACGCTGAAGCCGGCCAGCCGTTCCTTCACGAACCGGCCCAACTCGTCGGCGCCGACGTCCTCGCCCGGCCGGAGGACGACCACCGCGCCGACCTCTTCCCCGAGCACCGGGTGGGGGACGCCGATCACTGCGCAGTCGGCCACCGACGGGTGTTCGAACAGGGCGGCCTCCACCTCGACGCAGTAGACGTTCTCGCCGCCGCGGATGATCATGTCCTTGGCCCGGTCGACGATATGGACGAACCCCTCCTCGTCGATGCGGGCCACGTCCCCGGTGTGCAGCCAACCCTGGCTGAAGGCGGCCTGGGTCTCCTCCGGCCGGTTCCAGTAGCCCCGGACCACGTTGGGGCCCTTGATCCAGAGCTCGCCGGTGCGCTCGGGATCGACCGACTGGCCGACCGGTGGCTCGGAGCCCTCGTAGTCCTCCGGCACCACCGCCACGTCGCAGACCGGCGACGGCGGCCCGACGCTGGTGGGCTTGCGGATGTAGTCGTTGCCGTTGTTCATGGTGGTCATGGCCGAGGTTTCGGTGAGGCCGTACCCGTTGCCCGGAGACCCCGCCGGGAAGTGTTCGGTGATCCGGCGGACCAAGTCCGGCGGGCAGGGGGCGCCGCCGTAGGAGATCGACTTCACCGAGGTGACGTCCCGCTTGGCGAAGTCGGGCGAGTCGATCACCTGCATCACCATGGTCGGGACCCCGCCGAAGATGGTGACCCGTTCCCGCTCGATGAGCTCCAGTGCCCGCTCCGGGTTGAAGTGGTGCATCATCACCAGCTTCCCGCCGGCCGCGGTGTTGGTCACCAGGGTGGCGTGGCAGCCGGTGGCATGGAAGAGGGGGACCGACAACAAGTTGGCGTTCTGGGTCCCGGCCTCGGTGTCGACCCCGCCGCTCCGGCGGGCGGAGCCGACGGTGGCCACGAAGAACAGGTTCATCAGGTTCGACGCGCTGTTCCGGTGGGTGCCGACCGCCCCCTTGGGCCGCCCGGTGGTGCCCGAGGTGTAGAAGATGGTGGCGTCGTCGTCGGGGTCGATGTCGGCGGGGGGAAGGGTGACGCCGTCGACCGGGGTGCCGACCGCCTCCGCGAACGGGACCACCGGCATCGGATCCAGTCCTTCCCGCTCGACCACCGATCCCACCGGGGCCCGACGGCCGCCGGTCTCCAGGTGCTCCTCGCTGGTGACGATGACCGCCCGGAGGTTCGGGAGCTCGGCGAGGTGGGGGCGGATGCGGGCTTCCCGCTCCTCGTCCACGAACACCACCGAGCTGCCGGAGTCGAACAGGCCGTAAGTCAGCTCCGGTCCGGTCCACCAGGCGTTGATGGGGACCACCACCGCCCCCACCGAGATCGACGCCCAGAAGGCCATCACCCATTCGGGGAGGTTCCGCATGGCGATGGCCACCCGGTCGCCCTTGGCGATGCCGAACCGCTCGGCCAGGGAATGCCCCAGGGAGGCGGCGATGCGGAAGTGCTCGGCGAAGCTCACCCGCTCGTCCTCGTAGATGAGGAAGTCCTTGTCCCCGTGCAGGGCCGACAGCTCCAGCACCGATCGGAGGGTGGCCGGGGCGCTCTTCCAGGTGCGGGTGGGGACGCCCCGGATGGTCAGCTCCTCGATCTCGAACATCTGTCCCGGGGCGGTGAGGGTGGCGGTGGCCTCGGCCAGGGTCGGGGCCGGACCCGGGTCGGGGGCGGTGGCCTTGGCGGTGTCGGCGCCCTCGGCGATGTCGGTCATGGATGATCCCCTCTCGGTTGACCGTCGGGTGCCGTTGGCGGCGCTGCCACCTGGTCACCCTCCGGTGTTCCTCCCCCCGAGTCCCCCCGGAAGACACTTGTACGGTAATAGGCCAATTCGGCCACACTTTCACGAATGTCGTCCATCGCCCGGTGTCCCCCCGCCTTCGGGGGTGCATCCGCCAGGACCTTCGGGTACCAGCGGCTGGCCAACTCCTTGATGGTAGAGACGTCGACCGACCGGTAATGCAGGTAGTTCTCGATCTCCGGGAGGTAGACCGAGAGGAATCGGCGGTCGGTCCCGATGGAGTTGCCGGCCAGCGGCACCGTCCGGGGCTTGGGCACGTGGAGGCGGATGAAGTCGAGGGTGGCGGCGCCGGCCTCCTCCAGGCTGAGGGTGGAGGCGGCCATCTCCGCCAGCAGCCCGCTCTTGGTGTGCATCTCCCGGACGTAGTCGTCCATCTGCTCCAGCGCCTCGGCCGGGGTGGCAATGACCAGGTCGGGGCCTTCGGCCACCAGCTGGAGGTCGTCGTCGGTCACCAGGGTGGCGATTTCGACGATGACGTGGTGCTCGACGTCCAGGCCGGTCATTTCGAGGTCCATCCAGACGAGCACGGTGGGTGACGCTACCGGGTAGCTGGCCGGCGGCCCAATCTGACGGGCCATCACGGAAAATCAGGGCGACCCGGGAAGGTAACGTCGGGGCAGGAATTGCGGGGGCCGAGGGAAGTGGTGGCGTTGACGGTGAGCACGGCAGGCGACGAACTCGGCGGGGCCAGCCAGGTGGCCGACGGGGCGGTGCCGGTTCCCGTCCTCCTCCTGGATGCCGACCTGCCCCTGTTGACCTACGCCCGGGACGGGGACGCCGGTGCCGACCTGGTGGCCCGGTCGGGGGTGACCCTGGCCGCCGGCGGGGGTCGGGCGGCGGTGCCGACCGGGATCGCCCTCGCCCTGCCGCCCGGCTACGCCGGGTTCGTCCAGCCCCGGAGCGGGCTGGCCCTCCGGCACGGGGTGACCTGCCTCAATACGCCCGGGCTGATCGACTCCGGGTACCGCGACGAGATCGCCGTCCTGTTGATCAACACCGACCCGGAGGCCGACTACGAGGTCCACCGGGGGGACCGGATCGCCCAACTGGTCATCCAGCGGGTGGCCGAGGGGGTCTTCACCGCGGTCGATGAGTTGCCGCCGAGCCAGCGAGGTCTGGGTGGATTCGGATCGACCGGGCGGTAACCCCGGGACCCAACGCCTGAAGGGGCTGGACGGGGCGTTCCTCGCCTTCGAGTCGCCCACCACCCACCTCCACATCGCCGGCGTGCTGGTCTTCGACCCGACCGGGGTGCCCGGCGGGGTGGGGTTCCGCCAGATCCGGGACATGGTGGCGGCCCGGGTGTCGCGGGTCCCGCCGTTCCGGCGCCGGATGGTCGAGGTCCCGTTCGGACTCCAGCACCCGACCATGGTCGACGACCCCGATTTCGACATCGACTTCCACGTGCGGAGGGTGAGCCTGCCCCAACCCGGTGGCCATGGCGAGCTGGCCACCCTGGTGGGGGACATCGTCGAACGGCCGTTGGACCGGGACCGGCCGCTGTGGGAGTTCCACGTCGTCGAGGGCCTCGACCACGGCCATGTGGCGGTGGTGACCAAGATCCACCACGCCATCATCGACGGGGTGTCCGGCGCCGAAATCATGGCGGCCTTCTTCGACCTCGAGGCCGATCCCGAGGAGCCGGCGGCCGGGTCGGGACCATCGGCGGCCGAAGATGGAGAGGCAGGGTCGGACCAGGGGTCGGCGGTGTGGGCACCCGAGCCGGTGCCCGGGGATGTCGAACAGCTGCGCGACGCGCTGGGCTCGCTGCCCGGCCAGACCGACTCGGTGGCCCGGACCCTCGGAGCCACCGCCCGGACGGTCCGGAACCTCACCGGTCGCAACCGTCAGGGGCAGGGGACGCCTCCCCCGTTGCTGTTCCAGGCGCCACGGACGTCGATCAACCGGGCGATCTCCCCCCACCGACGGGTGGCCTTCGCGGAGATGCCGATGGAGGACATCCGACGGGTGCGGGGGGTGCTGGGCGGCTCGGTGAACGACGTGGTGCTGGCCTCGGTGTCCGGCGCCATGCGGGAGTTCTTCTCCGGGCGGGGCGAAACCCTGGAGAGCTCGCTGGTGGCCATGGTTCCCATCTCGGTGCGGACGGAGTCGGAGCGCGGGGCGTTGGGCAACCGGGTGTCGGCCACGTTGGTGTCGCTGGCATCCGGGGTGGAGGATCCGGTCGTCCGTCTCGGGGTCATCGCCGCCGGGATGCACCAGGCCAAGGAGCAACAGGAGACGGTCGGGTCGGAGCTGTTCTCCAACTGGGCCCAGGCGATCTTTCCGATGGTGTCCACCCGGCTGTCTCGGCTGGTCACCAACCTCCGGCTCTTCGACCACTTGCGACCGGTGTTCAATGTGGTCGTCTCCAACATTCCCGGCCCCGACGTGCCCCTGTTCATGGCCGGGGCCCGGATGGTGGCGATCTACCCGATCGGGCCGGTGGCCGAAGGGGTCGGGGTCAACGTCACTGTCTTCTCTTATCTCGGCACCATGTATGTCGGGGTCCAGGGATGCTGGGATCTGGTGCCCGACGTGGAGGTCATCGCCAACGGGATGGTCGACGCGCTCGGGGACCTGGTGAAGGAATCCAACCGGCGGAGCCGACGGGTTCCGTGGTGGCACTCCGACCTGCCCCGATAGCCAGCCGGTTCTGGTCTTCCCCGCGCCGTTGCCGGCCGCCCCCGGCCGCCCCGATCGACGGCATCCGGCCCAGGTCAGCCCGGTGTGGCTGCTACAGTGAGGCCCTTACGCGGACGTGGCTCAGTTGGTAGAGCACAACCTTGCCAAGGTTGGGGTCGCGGGTTCGAATCCCGTCGTCCGCTCAAAGAATCCCAGGTCAGAGGGGGGTGTTGCCATGGATTTCGGGCTCGACCACGTCAAGTCTGCACCGCCGAGCGGGGCGGTCCGGTCGGATCTGGGTGGTGTCGGGGGGCTCTTCTGCGGCCGGTTGGCTGACGTGTTCGCCACCGCTGATGCGGTGACCGGGGTAACCATTTTCTAAAGGGCAACAGTGGGGAGCTTGACATGGTCGATACGACAACCGCGATCCGTCGTCATCATCACATCACCTTGTGCGTGGGAACCGCCCAGGAGGACTACGACTTCCACACCAAGGTGCTCGGGCTGAAGAGCGTCAAGAAGACGGCGCTCTACGACGGGGATGTACCCATCTACCACCTGTACTACGGCAATGACCAAGGGGCGGAGTCGACGCTGGTGACGAGCTTTCCGATGCGCCAGTCAGGACGGGTCGGACGACGAGGGACGAACCAAACCCGCGCCCTGATGCTGTCGATCCCCGAGACATCGATCGGTTACTGGCGTTCGCGCTTGAATGACCACGACTTCACGGTGGAGGAATCGGAGGTGTTCGGCGAGAAGCGACTCGACTTCACCCACCCCTGCGGCATCGAGTACGCCCTCGTCGGGGTCACTTCCGATCAACGCCCCGCTCACTCTTCCGGTCCGGTGCCGCAGGAGTTTGGCATCCACGGCACCCACGGGATCACCGTATCGGTACGCGAACTGGACCTGTCGGCCGAGTTCATGACCTCGGGATGGAGTGGTCACCTGACCCAGGAAGAGGGGGCCAGTGCCCGCTTCGAGGTGGGCGACGGAGGATCGGGGTGCATCGTCGACTTCGTCGCCGAACCCCAACTCGACCAGGCCGGATGGATGTACGGCGAGGGCATCGTGCACCACACCGCCTTCCAGGTCGCCGACTACGACACCCAGACCAATGTGAAGTCACATCTCGAAGGCCTCGGTTTCACCGACGTCTCCGAACGCAAGGACCGTGGCTATTTCGAGTCCATCTACGTGCGGATCCCGTCCGGGGCCTTGTTCGAAGCCACGGTGTCCAAGCCGGAAGGTTTTCTCATCGATGAGCCGTACGAATCGCTGGGTAAAACCTTCCAGGTGCCACCGGTGTTCGCAGACCAGCGCGAGTTCCTGATGTCCTACCTCGAGCCACTCGAGTACTGAGCCCGCCGCCGGGGACCAACAACCGCGTTCCATTCCCGGCGAGCTTGGTCGGGGATTTCTCGATATACCCAGGACCAGGCACCAAAGATTCGGCCTTTATCCCCGGGCAACGCAAGAACAGCCTTTCCCGGCCGTTGTCTCCCCGGAAGGAAATCCGTGAAAGGGAGATCAACGATAAGGCGAAGCATCCGAAAACACCATCTGCTACGGCGGGCCTTCACCCCCCTGGTGGTTGCCTGCATGGCCCTTGGGGTGCCCACCGTCGCGGTCCTCGGTTCACCTGCCTCAGCCGGTGCGGCCACCCCTGCCGCGGCGTCAACCGACCCGCTCGGCCCGACCATCGCGCAACTCCAGGCCTTCCACGCGACGGCCCTCGCCAACGCCCAGGGCCTGCTGGCCGTGCCCACCTCGGGCATCGTTACCGATGACCTCGCGCTCCTGTTGAATCAGCCCGGGTGCGCGGTGCTTACTGTCGAGGTAGCACTGGGTCTCGTCAATCCCGTCGACCTCCCGAAAACCGGTTGCATCCTTTAGTTCCAGAGATGTTGCGGGATACTCACGGCGGCCCAGCGTGGCTTTATGAGTCATCCGGTCATTGCCGAGATGGCGGTGCGGTGAGCTGGTTGATATCGAAGTAGTCCCGCCAGGCGGTGATGGCTCCGTCGTGCACCTCGATGATTCCCATCAGCGGTAGCGAGATCGATGTCCGCTCCCCGATGAAGTGGTCCACCCGCTCGGTCATCACGATCGCCCCATCCGCCACGATGCGGGTGATGTCCACGCCGACCTGGCCGCCCATACTCATGAAGTCGGCGAAGGTGGCCAGGATGGCTTCCCGGCCGTTGACCGGCTCCATTGGGACGTTGTGATAGACGGCATCCTCGCGGAAGAATGGCCCCAACCGGGAGGGGTCTCCATGAGGCCAGGCGGCAATGAAAGCGGCGATGAACTCTCGGACCGTCTCGATTGGTGTGGGCATTCGGTCCTCCCTCCCCCTGGGCTTGGTTTCCGGCTTCCACCTTTCCGGTTCACACCGCTTCCTCGAGGGTACGCTTTCAACAAGCGACAAGGAGCTCGAGATGACTTCCTCAGAGGAGCCGGACAAGTTCAACGTGGCCGATTGGCGAGGCAAGATGCTGATCGACAGCTACGGCGAGAAGATCGGCAAGTTGCAGGACGTCTATGTCGACGTCGAGACCGACGAGCCTCAGTTCGCCACCGTCAAGGAAGGCATCATCGGGCGGCACCTGACCTTCGTGCCGCTGGGCGGGATCACCCTTGGCCCCGATGAGCTCCAGGTGGCGGTGTCCAAAGTCCGAGTGGAAGAGGCGCCCGACATCGACATCCACGGCGAGGAGCTCACCCAAGCTGACGAGTCGGCCCTCTACCACCACTTCGAGATGAACTACACCCCGATCGACACTCCGAGCGGACGGCGGCTGGCTCGCCGCTGAAGCTGCTCATCTCTCCCGGCTGATCGAGCCGCCGGCGATCAGTCGTGGCGACGTGGAGACGCGGTCAGCTGGTGACCGGCGGACGGAGCCCGTCGCAGACGATGTCCACCATCCGATCTCGCGACGCGATATCGGGGGCCGACCGTTCCGCCGTCTGACAGGCCCCGATCAGCAGACCCATCACCTCTTGGGTCGTCACCCCCTCGCGCACCGCGCCGGCATCTTCGGCCCGATCCAGTATCCGCTGGATCTTTGACTCCAGGTCTCCGACGGTTTCCGAACACTGCGACTTGATGTCGATGCCGGCATCACCGAGCGCGTCGACCAGATCGTGCTTCATCGAGACGGTGCGGGAGAACACCCGAAGGAAGGCGAAGAACGCCTCCCCGGCGTCGACATCCCCATCCTCGGAGCCGGCATCGGCAGCCTGCACCAGATCCTGGAGCCCGGTCAGGACGATGGCTTCGAACAGTGCTTCCTTGGTGGGGAAGTGGCGGTAGAGGGTGCCGACCCCGACCCCGGCTCGCTCCGCCACCATGTCGATGGGGGCGGACAGCCCCTGGGCCGAGAAGACCTCCTCGGCCGCCTCCAGAATCCGTTCCCGGTTCTTGACGGCATCGGACCGCATCGCCCGCGGCGCGGCCGCCGACGCAGCCAGCACCTCCGGGCCCTCCGGCCCGGCCTCGGTTACCCCACCTCGTTTCACTGTCACCCCCCGGCTCCTATGCATCAATTTGAATGTCCCTTGACAAGCGGAACCATCGTTCCGTATAGTGTCCCTGTAACCGGAACCACTGTTCCGACTATAGCGAGTTCTCCTCCAGATGACCAGCACAGGCTTGGGAACAGGGGATTGGGACCGCAATCCGGCACCCAGGAGGCACCATGACAACCACCGAAATTGCTCCATCCGACGACCAGCAAGCCCCCGGGACCGACCCCCGTCGCTACTGGGCACTGGCGGTGATCGCCATCGCCCAGTTGATGATCGTGCTCGACGCCTCGGTGGTGATCGTGGCCCTGCCATCCGCCCAGAAGGCCCTCCACATCTCGGTGGCCAACCGCCAGTGGGTCATGAGTGCCTACACCTTGGCCTTCGGCAGCCTGCTCCTGCTCGGCGGGCGGATCTCCGACTACCTGGGCCGGCGCCGGATGTTCTTTTTCGGGCTGCTCGGCTTCGGGGCGGCCTCCGCTCTCGGCGGACTCGCCCAGAACGCCGCCATGCTCTTCGGCGCCCGGGCTCTCCAGGGCGCCTTCGCCGCCCTCATGGCCCCGGCCTCCCTGTCGCTGCTGACCATCACCTTCACCGAGCCGCGGGAGCGGGCCCGGGCCTTCGGCGTTTACGGCGGAATCGCCGGGGGTGGGGCCGCCATCGGGCTGGTTCTGGGCGGGACCCTCACCCAGCTGGCCTCCTGGCGGTGGACGCTGCTCATCAACGTTCCGATCGCCCTGCTGGCCGCCTTTGCCGCCCGACGGTTCATCCAGGAGAGCCGGGCCGAATCCCGGAGCGGCTACGACATCCCGGGGGCGGTCTCCGTCACCGCCGGTCTGTTCCTCCTGGTCTACGGGTTCACCACCGCGGGGACCAGCGGATGGAGCGCGCCGCTCACCGTCGCCCTCCTGGCCGGGGCCGCCGCCATGCTGGCGGTGTTCGTGAGGATCGAGCTGCGATCCCCCCACCCGCTCCTGCCGATGCGGGTGATCGTCGACCGCAATCGGGGTGGCGCCTTCTTGGCCTCCCTGCTGGTCGGCGGGGCGATGTTGGGCACCTTCTTGTTCCTGACTTACTTCTTCCAGGGAACCCTCCACTACTCGGCGCTGAAGACCGGGTTCGCCTTCCTGCCCTTCTCCGGCGGGATCATCCTGGGTGCCGGCCTCGCCAGCCGGCTGCTCCCGAGGTTCGGGCCTCGGTCGTTGATGGTGGTCGGGCTGGGCTTGGCAACGGTGGGGCTCGCCTGGTTCACCCGTCTCGGAGTCGACAGCACCTACGCCTCCCACGTGTTGTTTCCCGAGATCATCGTCAGCCTCGGGATGGGCATGGCCTTCGTCCCGATGAGCAGCACGGCGCTGATCGGGGTGGATCCGAAGGACGCCGGCGTCGCCAGCGCCCTGGTCAACACCACCCAACAGGTCGGCAGTTCATTGGGGACGGCACTCCTCAACACGATTGCCGCCTCGGCGGCGGCCACCTTCGTCGCCACCCATGTGCACTCCACCACCGAGGCCCGGGCAGCCGTCGTCCACGGCTACACCACCGCCTTCACCGTGAGTGCCATCCTGTTGTTGCTGGCCGCCGGTGCCGCCGGGACGCTTATCCGGGCGTCTCGCCAGGATGTCCAACCCGACCCGGCGATCGAGCCGGAGCCCGAGCCGGCGATGGATTCCGCCCTCGTCGACGCCTTCGGCTAGTCACCCGGCCCGACCGTGCATCCAGTGGAACTCAGAGAACGGGTCGGTCAGCCGTCATGCCGACCCGCTCTTGATCCTTCCCCGGAGGGCGGCGAAACACATGGCCATGCTGATGGTCCCGACGATGGCGATGGCCAAGAGCGCCTCTCCGAGCTGAGTCCATTGCCAGCTGTTTCCGATCACCAGGGATCGCAGTCCTCCGAGCAGGTAGGTCACCGGGTTGAACCCGGCCACCGCGTTCAACCAGCCCGGACAACTGGCTCCGGGGGACGTAGGAAGAGGTCAGGAACAGGAACGGGAAGAACAGCAGGAAGGTGGAGTTCACCGCCGCTGGGTTGCCCGTCTTCAGGGCAATGGCGTAGGCGAAGCCGGCTCGCCCGGGAGCGATTCGTCCGGCGCCACCGCCGTCCGGTCAGGACCCCGATCCGTTGAAACCGCGTTTTCTCCTTGCATGTGATGGTCGACCGCGGCCGCCGGCCAAACTCATCGGTCGCTGCTGGACAATCCAAGCGGCGGAAGAGTACTCCGACCGGACCGGAAGCCGGAACTGATGTGTGAGTTCGAGGTCGGCGGGGGAATAGTGGCTTCAGGTTTGCGTTTCAGTGTGTAGCCGGAACTCCGGAGGATGCTATGAACGACGTCGAAGCGGCCAAAGCGGTAGTGGTGGGGGCGGAGACCAACGGGGCCATGAACCAGGTGAGGGCGGAGCTGAGGGAGATCGCCGCGGCGGTGGATCGGGTCAGCGACCTCTCCCATCCGACCATGGAGCTGTTGGAGGCCAGCCGGGCGATCCAAAGCGCCCTGGTGTCCTTGGGTAACTGGAGTGGCTCCACCAGCGGCGAAGCCCCGGTCCTCAGCCGCTGAAGCCGATTGCCACGGTGACGATCAGCTGAGGATGTCCTTCCGGTCGAACCAGATCCAGGCCAAGGCCAGGAAGCCGACGGTGTAAACGGTCTGGACGACGGCCAAGTGGGGATAGCCGCTGAAGCTGGTGGGTTGGGAGAAGACCTGGGTCCAGAGGCCGGTCCCCTTGTCGGTGACCGGGAGCCACGGCCCCAAGGCGTGGAGCCCGGGGATGTTGTCGAGCGCCCGGGAGACGAACACCATGAACACCGCCCCGGCCACCGCGCTGAACGGTCGGTCGGTGAGGGTGGAACAGAGGATGGCGAAGGCGAAGGTGCTGACCATCGTCCCCGCCACGATGGCCGTCACCAACCCGATCCGAGCCAGGGCTTGCAGCGGGGAGAACACCGAGAGTCCGCTGGCGAAGGGGGAGGCGTGTTGAAGGTCGATCACCGCCAGGGGATGCCACCCGAAGGCGGCCACTCCGGAGACGAGTCCGGCCACCGCCACCAGCACCACTGCGGCCAGGGAGTAGATTCCCGCCACTGCCACCTTGGAGGCAAGCAGGCGCCACCTCGATACCGGTCGGGCCAGCAGGTACCGGAGGCTTCCCCACGAGCTCTCCCCGGCTACCGATTCCCCCGCGAAGACGGCGACGGCCAGGGGGAGGAGAAAGAGCAGCAGGGCGTTCAGGGCGATCAGCGCCATCGACAATCCCGACGAGTTGGGGACCACCGATCCGTAGTCGCCCAGCCGCTCGGGAGTCGAGCCGCTGGTCAGCCCGATGATCAGGGTCACCACGACGGAGACGGCCACCAAGATGGCCAGGACGACCCAGTAGCTGGTCCGTCGAAGTTGCTTACGGAGCTCGAGCTGGATCAATCGAGAATGTCCTTGCGAGTGAACCACCACTGGGCCAGGGCCATGAAGACGACGAAGTAGACGGCCTGGAGGACGAGGAAGTGGGGCACCCCGGAGAGATCGGCCGGCCGGGTGAACTGGTGCTGCCAGAGGTCGATGTCATTGTTGGGCATGTACCGGTTCACCACCGTGATCCCCGGGAGGTAGTCGGCGTTGAACACCCGGGAGATGATGGTCAACGCCACGCCACCGGCCACCGCCACCAGGGGACGGCGGGTGGTGGTGGACAAGAAGAATGCCACCGCGAAGATGCTGGCCATGCCGGCCCCCACGTAGAGCACGCTGATCCCCAAGTGGCCGAACATGGTGCCCACCTGGACGATCTCCGCTTGGGGGCGGATGGGAGTGGAGGTGCTGCCATCGGTGACCTTCAGGGGATGCCATCCGAAGGCCAGGCCGCCGGTCACCAACGCCACCACCGCCAGCAGCAGCAGGGCGATGACCGAAAGGGCGCCGGCCACCGCCGCCTTCGACCACAGGATCCGGGTGCGGGAGACCGGACGGGCCAGGAGGTAGCGGAGGCTTCCCCAACCGGCTTCCCCGGCCACCGCCTCCCCGGCGAAGATGGACACGGCCAAAGGCAGGAAGAATTTCATGGTGCTCGACAGCGCGATGATCGGAAGACTGAATCCCGACATGCGAGGGACCATCAACAGCGGAAGGTCACCGACGAATTCGGTCTGGCCGGATCCGGTCGCCGCCAGCGCCACCGTGAGCACGACGACGAGTCCGACCACGATGCCCAGGGTGGCGTAGGTCTTGGGCCGGTGGAACTGCTTGTACCACTCGATGAGGATCAAGGCCGGTGGGGACCGGTGACGTCGGAGCCGAACGGATCGGCATCGAAGAGCCGGAGGTAGGCGTCTTCGAAGTTGTTGGACCGAAAGCCGGATACGGTGAGTCCGGCGGCATGCAGGGCATCGAGCAGAGCGGCCGGCGCCAGTCCCTCGGCTTCGATGATCAGGGTCCCGGGCCCGGCGGCGGCGGCGGCCCGTCGCACGCCGGGAAGGGCCTGGAGCACCGCCATCCCGCGATCAGGATCGTCGACCTCCAATCGGACCCGGGGGATCCCGCCGATCAACTTGCCCACCGTTCCGGTGGCCACCAGTCGTCCGGAGCGCAGAATGGCGGCATGGGTGCAGACCTGTTCCACCTCGGACATCTGGTGGCTCGACAGCACGATGGTCTTCCCGGTGGCGGCCCAGGCGGCAATGGCGGCATGGACATCCCGGATCTGTGCCGGGTCCATGCCGGTGGTGGGCTCATCCAGCAAGAGGAGGTCGGGCGCGCCGAGGAGGGCCTGGGCCAGGGCCAACCGGTAGCGCATGCCGTGGGAGTAACGGGAGAACCGGCGGTCGATGGCCTCGCCCAGGCCCGTCATCGCGATGGCGGTGTCGAGCTCGGGGGAGTCGCGGCTGAGCCCGATCTGCCGACCGATCAGGTCGAGGTTGCGGCGCCCGGAGAGATAGGGCACGAAACCCGGCCCGTCCACCAGGGCCCCGACCCGGGCCAGCACGTCGGCCCCGGGGCGGATCTCCTCCCCGAAGAGCCGGCACCGGCCCGAGGTGGGTCGGACCAGACCGAGGAGGATTCGAAGGGTGATGGTCTTGCCCGACCCGTTGGGCCCGACCAGGCCGAGGATCTGACCGGGTGCCATCTCCAGGCTGAGATCGTCCACCGCGGTGACTCCGTTCGGGAGCCGTTTGGTCAGGTGCTCGATCTGGAGGGCCGGGGTCGACTCGGGGTTCGGCATCGGCGGCTCGGGGTCAAGCGCCATCGGTGTCACCATTGTTGAGCGCCTCCTGTTCCGCGCCGGGGATCATGGCGGCGATGTCGACGACCTGGTGACGCGGTGGTTTGGCATCGTTGACCGCCGCTCCGAATTGCTTCAGGGCCAGAGTCAGTTCCCCGATCCCGGCCCCCGGAGGAGTGACCCGGGCTCCCACCAGCCGACCGGCGCTGTCCACCCAGGTCTGCAGGGTCAGGATGGCCGCCGCCCCGGAGGCGCCGCCGTCGGTGGCGGCAATCTCCGAGGTGATGGCGTGCGAAAAGCTGTCGCCGGCGGGGCCGGTGGCGTGGGCCAGCGCTTGGTTGAGGTTGACGGTCACCAAGTAGCTGTCGGTCGGCTGTTGGCCGAAGCTCACTCGTCCGGCCGGGGAGGCGGCGGTCGAGCCCCAAGCCAGTTCGTCGAGGGTGAAGGCGGGATTGATGCTCTCGGTCTGGATGATGTAGGGGGGAAAATTGATGTTGAAGGTGGTCATGTCGGCGAAGTTGGCAAACACCCACGGTCTCCCGGCCTGGAGCTGTGGGCTCGATGCCGGCGGCTTGATGAAGACGGTGTCGGTGAGGAACACCATCTGTTCGGTTCCTCCCGACGCTCCGGGGAGGTCCATCCGGATGGCTCCGGAAGGGGCTCGGAAGTCGACCGCCCCACTGGCATCCCGGGGCGTCGCCGCCACGCTATTCGGCCCCGAGCGAGAGAACGTCATGTCGAAGGCGCTGGTGCGGGTCAAGGTGTTGGTGACCGCGCTCTTCACCGCCGCCAATGCCGCCGGCGAAGGCGCCGAGGTGGGCGGGGGAGTGGTGGGCGACCCGCCGCTCGAGTTGGATGCGCTGCAGCCGGCCAGTCCAACGGTAGCCAACCCCGCTGCCACCGCCAACACCGATCGGGTTCGAGATCTCACCGGTGCCGCCCCCCGATGCGCCGTCGTGGCCGACCGCGGAACGAATATTCCCGGCGACCCCGCATGCTCCATCATCGCATCTGCCGGGTGGGACCGGCGCGGATTGCGATGGCAACTGCGTCCAGGGAGCGACCGGAAGGCAAGCCTGGCGACCCAGAACGGAGGCGCGGCCGGGAGGAAAAGCAGGGGACTCCAGGGTCCCTTCCCCTATCCTGGGCGGAACCGATCGTGGAGGGTGGGAGGAAGGATGTCGAGCCCGGTTCATCCGACCCCTCCGATTCCCGCCACCGAACCCGCCTCCGGCGCCGGTGATCGTGTCCCCGTAGGTCGCCCGAGTCGGCGGCGGTGGGCGACGCTGTCGGTGTTGTGCGTCAGCCTGCTGCTGATCAGCCTGGACAACACCGTCCTGAATGTGGCCCTTCCTTCCATCGTGCGGAGTCTGGGGGCCAGCTCCAGCCAATTGCAGTGGATGGTGGATGCCTATGCGGTGGTGTTCGCCGGGCTGTTGCTCTCCCTCGGCGCTCTCGGGGATCGGGTCGGCCGGAAATGGGTCTTCATGGCGGGCCTGGTGGTGTTCGGGGGCGGCTCCGCCTATGCCGCCTGGTCGGGGAGCCCCGACCGCCTGACCCTGGCCCGGGCGGCGATGGGCATCGGGGCGGCGGCGTTGATGCCCTGCACCCTGTCGATCCTCACCAATGTGTTCACTGAGGAGCGGGACCGGGTCCGGGCCATCGGCATCTGGTCGGGGACCACCGGTCTCGGGGTCGCCCTGGGTCCGATCCTCGGTGGAGTGCTGTTGGCCCACTACTGGTGGGGATCGGTGTTTCTGGTCAACGTCCCGGTGGCTGCCCTCGGGCTCATCGCCGCCATCTGGCTGGTGCCCAACTCCCGCAATCCCGCCACCCGCCGCCCCGATCCGGTCGGGGCGTTCCTGTCCATACTCGGGGGCGGGGCGCTGCTGTGGGGAATCATCGAGGCGCCGAGCCGGGGTTGGACCTCCCCGTTGATCGTCGGAGCCCTGGCCGCCGCCGCGGTCCTCATCACGGTGTTCGTGGTGTGGGAGCGGCGGATCGACCACCCGATGTTGCCGCTCCGGTTCTTTGCCAGCCGCCGTTACAGCGTGGCCATCGCCGCCCTCGCCCTCGTCCTCTTCGCCCTGTTGGGGATGTTCTTCGTGATGACCCAGTATCTCCAGTTCGTCCTCGGGTACAGCCCCCTGGAGGCGGGGGTGCGCATCGCCCCGGTCGCCCTCGCCCTCTTGGTCATCGCCCCGGTGTCGGTGGTGGTGGCCCATCGCTACGGCACCAAGGTGGTGGTGGTGAGCGGCATGGCGCTGATCGCGGTGGGCCTCGGTCTGCTGTCGCGGACCACGGTGGCGGGTACCTACCAGGATTCCCTCGCCGCCCTGATGGTGATCGGGGTGGGGGTGGCGCTGGCGCTCGCCCCCTCTACCGAATCGGTGATGGGATCGCTGCCCAAAGAGGAGGCCGGCGTCGGGTCGGCCACCAACGACACCGCCATGCAACTCGGGGGGGCCATGGGGGTGGGGGTTCTCGGGACGCTGCTCATCTTGCGCTACCAGCACTTGATGGCCCCGGTGGTCGCCCACGCCGGGGTTCCGGCCAGCGTGCGAGGGCTCATCGAGAGCTCCATCGGGGCGGCCCTGGCCGTGTCCCAGCAGGCCCCGAAGCCGCTGGGTGCCGAACTGGCGTTGGTGGCTCGCCAGTCCTTCGTGTCCGGGATGGACTTGGCCTTGGTGGTCGCCGCCGCGGTGGTGGGGCTGGCCGCCTTCCTGGTCCTCATCCTCCTCCCCAACCAGGGGTCGGTGGTGCAATTTGAAGACGCCATCCCACCCCTCTAGACGGTGGGTCCGGATGCCACCGGGCGGCTATGGATGGACGCCGGACCCGTCCTCGTCGTCGGCGGGGTAGACATCGATCTGGGTGGCCTTCACCGACGCCCACACCGGGGCACCGTCGGTGAGGCCGAGAGCGGCCAGCGCCACCGCGGTGATCTCCGCCGTCACCCGGATCGGCCCGTCGAGGAGCACCCGGGCCCGATCGCCCATCAGGTGGATCTCGGCCACCCGGGTGGACCAGGTGTTGCGGGGGCTGCCGCTCGGGGGGTCTAGATAGAGGGCGATGTCCCGGGGGGCGATCACCCCGAACATGTCACCGGCGAACGGACTGGCGGTCTCCAGGCTGATGCCCTCGGTCATCGCCAGGGTGGTCCCGTCAGCGTGACCCCGGAGCAGGTTGAGCCCCATCAGTTGGGCGACGTAGGCGGTACGGGGGCGGGTGGTCACCGCCTCCAGCGTTCCTTCCTGGACCAGCTGTCCGGCCTCGATGATGACCAGCCGATCGGCGATGGCGGCGGCGTCGAGGGGATCGTGGGTCACCATGACACACGAGCCCTGGAAGGCCCGGAGATCGTGGCGGAGCTGGTGCCGCACCGACCCTCGGATCCCGGCGTCGAGGGCGGCCATCGGCTCGTCGAGCAGCAGCAGCCGGGGGTTGGGGGCCAGCGCCCGGGCCAGCGCCACCCGCTGAGCTTCCCCGCCGGAGAGTTGGCGGGGCTTGGCGTCGGCCTTGGCGGCCAGGCCCACCCGGCCGAGCCAGTCGGAGGCCCGTTGGGTCGCCTCGGCTTTGGAGGCGCCCCGGCTCCGGGGACCAAAGGCGACATTGGCGAGAGCGGTGAGGTGAGGGAAGAGGAGGTAGTCCTGGAACACCATCCCGCAGGGCCGACGGTCAGGGGGGACCAGCACCTTGGCCACTGGGTCGTCGAGCACCTCGCCGTCCAACACGATCCGACCCCCGGACAGTGGCTGGAGACCGGCCAGCGCCCGCAGCAGCGTCGACTTCCCGCTGCCGTTGGGCCCGAGCACCGCCACCACCTCGCCGTCGGCCACTTCGAGGTGGAGGCGCTGGTGGAAGCTCCCGACGGTGACCTCGATGTCGGCGGTGAGGCTCAAGACACGATGGCGCCGAGCCACCGGCCCCGGAGGGAGACCAGGACCACGATGGAGATGGCCAGCAGGGCCAGTGACAGGGCGACGGCCACGTGCTCATTGTCCTGGAGGGCCAGGTACACCGCCAGCGGCAGGGTCTGGGTCCGCCCCTGGATGTCCCCGGCGAAGGTGATGGTGGCGCCGAACTCCCCGAGCGCCCGGGCCCAGGTGAGGGCCGTCCCCGCCACCAGGGAGGGGGCGATCATCGGGAGGGAGACTCGCCGGAAGGTGGTCCAACGACCGGCCCCGAGATTGGCCGCCGCCTCCTCGTACCGCCCGTCCATGGAGCGCAACGCCGCCTCCACGGTGACGACCAGGAAGGGCATGGCCACGAACGTCTCCGCCAGCACCGCCCCGGCGGTGCTGAAGGTGAACTGCACCCCAAACCAGTCGTAGAGGGGCCGGCCGAGGATCCCGTCGCGGCCGAAGGCGAGGAGGAGAGCCACCCCGCCGACCACCGGCGGGAGCACCATCGGGAGGATGGTCAGTGACCGCACCAGATTCCGTCCCGGGAAGGTGGTGCGGGCGAGCACCCAGGCGAGGGGGACGCCGAAGACCAGCGACAGGCCGGTGGCCCACAACGAACAGATCAACGACAGCTTGAGGGCATCGACCGCCACCGGGTTGGTCAGGTCCGACCACAACGTCGACCAGGAAGCCTTGGAGAGCAGCCCGATCAACGGCACGGCCAGGAACGCCACCGTCAGGGTGGCGACGATCAGGATGAACAGCGGCGGCCGAAGGCTCCGGGTCCGGGTGGCCATCGACTCAGCGATTCAGTGGGCCGGCAGGAAGCTGGCGGCCTGGAGCACCTTCTGGCCGGTGGTGCCGGTGACATAGGCGATCCACGCCTGGGCCAGCGTGGGGTTCTCGGTTCCCTTCACCATCGCCATCGGGTAGCTGGTGGGGACGTTCTTCGACGCCGGGATCGGGATGCTCACCCCCTGGGTGCCGACGGTCTTGGCGTTGGTCACGTAGACGATGGCGGCGTCGGCATCGCCGGTGGTCACCGCGGCCAGGGTGTGGTCCACATCCGGGCCCAGGGTGATCTTGGCGGTGGGAATGGTCACACCGGCCTTGGCCAGGGCCTGGGCGGCGGTGGCGCCGCAGGGGGCGGTGTTGACGCAGATGGCGACCACATTGGCCTTGTTGAGGTCGGCCAACGTTTGGATGCCCAGCGGGTTCCCCGGCTTCACCACGATCTCCAGGCTGTTCCGGGCGAAGGTGACGGGAGTGCCGGAGATGTCACCCGCCGCTTGGACGGTGGCCATGTTGGCGGGGGCGGCGGAGGCGAAGACGTCGGCTGGCGCCCCCTGCTGGATCTGGATGGCCAGCGCCCCCGACGACCCGAAGTTGAAGCTGATGGTGGTCCCGGGGTGGGCGGCCTGGAACTTGGTGCCGAGCTGGCCGAAGGCGGCGGTGAGTGACGAGGCGGCCGACACGGTGATCGATCCGGACAACTTCGCCGCCGCGGTGGTGGTCGTCGACGAGCTGGACGAGCTCCCACAGGCGGCGGCGGCGAGGGCGACGGCGGCCAGGGACAAGGCGCCAGCCGATCGTGTCCGGGACCTGATCACGGCACTCTCTTTTCTCATGTCAACCTTTCTCATGTCAGTGGGACCTCCACCATCACGCTGGTGGATTTGACGACGGCGGTGGCGAGATCACCCTCCTGGAGCTGCAGGTCGTCGGCCGCCTCCCGGGTCAGGAGGGAGACGATCCGGAATCGACCGGCCCGGATCTCGATGATGGCGGTGAGGACATCCCGCTCGACCCGGGTGACGATGCCGCTGAACCGGTTCCGGGCGGACTGGGTGAGGAGTTGTTCCGGGGTGTGGGCCTCCTGCTGCTCCCGGACGAAGCGGGCCACCGAGGCGCCGTCGACCATCCGGTGCCCGCCTTCCGACCGCGCTGTCTCCAGTCGGCCCTCGTCACACCACCGGCGGACGGTATCGGCGCTGACCCCGAGGAGGTCGACCAGCTGACCAGGTCGGTACTGAGCCATGGCTCACGAAGCTAGTCGGGAACCTTGGCAAATGTCGAGTATTGGGGTGAAATACCCCGCATATACTGGAGAACAGCCCATTTACCCCCGGGAAACCGAAGGTCGACCTTCTCCCAACATCTCCCCGGCGCGGTCCCGCTGCCAGGTGCCGGAGCGGCCACCGGTCTTCCGCCACAGGGTCAACTCCTCGATCGACGCGCCGGCATCGACTTCCAGGATCGGTTGGATGAGGACCAGGGCGGCGGCGGCACAGGCGGTGAGGGCCTCCATCTCCACCCCGGTCCGTTCGGTGATAGAGGCCACCGCCACGATCCGGAAGCCGTCGGAAGCCGCCATCACGTCGACGGTCACCCCGTCGATCCGGATCGGATGGCAGAGGGGGATGAGCGAGGAGGTCTTCTTGGCGGCGAGGATGCCGGCGAACCGGGCCGACTCGATGAGCTCGGCCGCCGCCGCCGAGCCACCGATGACGGCGGGGATGTCCGCCGAGGTGCGCACCGAGCACCGGGCCTCGGCCACCCGCCGGGTCGGCAGCTTGCCGGTGACATCGACCATGTGGGCCTTGCCATGCTCGTCGACGTGGGTGAGGCCCCCGCTGGAGCCTTCCCGGTCGGCGGTGGTCACCATCGGCGATCCGGGGGTCTGCCCGGCTCGACACTCAGCCCTTCGGGATCCATGAGGAGGACGTCGACCGGTTGGCCGGCGGTGACTCCGTCGCCGTCGGGCAGCACCGCCAGCCCGTTGGCGTCGGCCATCGCCCGCAGCTGATGGGAGTCCTGTCCGGCCATCGGCGCGACGGTCCAGCCCCCCTGGGCGTCCAACGACACCAGGGCCCGCACGAAGTGGGTCTTCCCGTCCGGCCTCCGGCGGAAATCGGCTCGGGTGACGGCCGGGACGACCACCCGCTCCAGCTGCCGGTGGCCGCCCATCTGGCGGATGGCCGGGCGGACGAACAGCTCGAAGCTCACCATGGCGGAGACCGGGTTTCCGGGTAGGCCGAACACCGGGGTTCCCGATCCGTCGAGGGTGCCGAAGGCGAACGGCTTGGCCGGCCGGATGGCCACTTGCATCCACCGCATGGTTCCGGCGCTCCGCTTCTCGAGCACCACCTTGACGATGTCATGGTCACCGACGCTCACCCCACCGGAGGTCACCACCGCGTCACAACTGATAGCCGCCTGATCGAGGATCGCGCCCAGCGCATCCTCGTCATCGCCCACCTTCCCCAAGTCGACCGCCGCCCACCCTTCGCGGCGGACGAGTGCCAGGAGGGTGTGGCGGTTGGCATCGCGGATCTGGCCGGGGCCCAGCGGGCCGGACCCGGAGCCGAGTTCGTCGCCGGTGGACAGGATGCCGATCCGAGGGCGGGGATGGACAACGACGTCGGCCATCCCCTGGTTGGCCAGGACACCGATATGTCCGGGGGTGAGCACCCTTCCCGGATCGGCCATCACCTCGCCGACGGCCACGTCCTCCCCGATCCGGCGTACGGCCTCCCCGTCCGGCACCGGGTGCCCGATGACCACCACCGCGCCGTCCGCTTCCACCTCGCAGTCCTCCAGCATGCAGACCGCGTCGGCGCCGGCCGGGAGAGGAGCGCCGGTCATGATCCGGGCGGCTTGTCCGGGACCGATCACGCCGTCGAAAGATGAGCCGGCCATGATCAAGGCGACTACCTGGAGCCTCGCCGGGCCCGAGGCGCTTCCGGCGGCGTCAGTGTCGCCGGCCCGGAGGGCGTAGCCGTCCCTCGACGAGTTGACGAACGGCGGGACGGGTTCGGTGGCGACGATCGGGGCGGCGACGACACAGCCGAGTGCTTGGTCGATGGGGATCGGGCGCGGGTCCAGTGGCGGGCAGGCGTCGAGCACGAACGCCTGGGCCTCCCGGAGGGGGATCATGCCCCGACGTCCTGGACGTCGTGGTCGCACGCCGTCCAGTCGGACCCGCCCGACCAGGTCTCCTTCTTCCAGATGGGGACGGTGTGCTTCAAGGTGTCGATGCAGTAGCGGGCGACCTCGAAGGCCTCGGCCCGATGCGGGGTGGAGGCCACCACCACCACGGAGATGTCGCCCACCGACAGCGGCCCGATCCGGTGGAGGAGCACCAACCTCGCGGTCATCGGCCAACGCTGGCGAGCCTCCGCCGCCACCTGTTCGAGCCGGGGAACGGCCTGCTCAGGGTAGACCTCGTACTCCAGCCGGGTGACACCGGGACGGCCCTCCGAATGGTCTCGGACGGTGCCGCAAAACGAGACGATGCCCCCGCAATCGGGCTGCAACGCCCAGGACTGCGCCTGGTCGGCGGGAAGGGGCTCGTCACTGATGGCGATCCAGTCCCGGGGGCCGGACTCGAGGGGTGGAAGCAGCACAGTGCCACCTTAGGGTCGTCACCGGTGGGAGCGCGGCCAGCGGTCGTTGGCCCGGACCGACCGCTAACGCGATGTGAACGGCGCTACGTTGCTTTCGACGGTTCGTGCGACACCCGTCGAGAACGGAATTCGCCATGTGGACGCGGGGAGTGGTCGGAGTGGTGTTGTGCCTCGTTGGGGCGGTGTTTGTGGCCCAGGGGACCAACGCCTTGAGCGGATCGCACGTGATGAGCGGACACCCCGGGTATGCCGTCCTCGGCGGGGTCCTGATCGTGATCGGGTTGGCCCTGCTGGGATGGGCGTGGCGCATCCGGAGCGATCGGGCCAACTGATCCCTCGGTCAGTCGAGCAGGAAACTGCCTAGCCGGTCGGTACCTTCTCCGACTCCTTGGCTTCCTGTTGTTCTTCTTTCAACCAGGCCGACGCGTGGCGGCTGGCCCACACCTCGGTCACCCAACCCTTGATCATCGAGCGAAGGGCGTCCCGGTGGGTGAGGGCGAAGGCGATGTGGCCGAAGACCACGATAAACACCCCGAGGGCCAGCACGTCGTGGACGAAGGTGGCCCCGGTCCTCCAGCTGAGCGGGAAGAACCGGTACCACTTCAAGATCGATCCGGTTCCGAGCATCACCACGATGGCGCCGGCCACGAACAGCGCGTTCAGCTTCTGGCCGGGGTTGAACTTGTCCGGGTCGCGGAGCCGCTGGCGGCCCAGCGTCCGGAGCCAGCGGATCTCTTCGTAGGTCCAGAGGTTGAATCGCCGGACGTCGCGGCGCAGCCGCGCCCCCCACGGACCGATCAGCGAGATGATCAGCGGCACCGGCAGGGCCACTCCCGACCAGGTGTGGATTTCGGCGATGAGGGCCCGGCGTCCCACCAAGGTCTCCACTTGGACGAAGTAGAGCGGCAGCGCGCTGGCCATGAGAATGCCGAACAGCAGGGCGGTGGCCCAGTGGGCAGCCCGCTCCACCCCATCGAAGCGAAGGATCCGTCGTGACGCCGACCACGGCTGGGCGGCGGGACGGGGCCGCGGCGCCTGGCTAGTCGATTGGGGTGTCACTGCGGCCGTTCGAGCTGCCAACCCAGGCATCGATGGAGTAGCCGTTCTGCTCCCAGAATCCGGGCGGCGCGCTCTCCGCCACGTGGATCCCCGAGAGCCATTTCAGCGACTTGTAGCCGTACATCGGCGCCACATACAGGCGGACGGGTCCGCCATGGTCACTGGTGATCGGCGCGCCGAGCATCCGGTAGGCGACGATGACATCGGGGCGCTGGGCCTGCTCGAGGGTCAGGCTCTCGGTGTCGAGACCGTCGTAGGAGGCGAAGGCGAGCGCCGCCGCCTTGCTCTGGACGCCGGCGGCGGCCAGCACTTCGGAGAGCTTGACCCCTTCCCAGTGGACCTGGGGGACCCGCCACCCGGTCACGCATTGGAAGTCCTTCACCAGCTTGGTCTTCGGCATCGCCTGCAGGTCGGCCAGGGTAAGGTTGAGGGGTCGGTCGACCAGTCCGGTGACCTGGAGCCGGTAACTCGAATCGGCGATCTGCGGGAACGAATTGGTGACGGTATAGAAGCGGAAACGATCGCCGCCGGGCAACAACCCGCCGAGCCCGGATCCGAGGGCGCCACCCACCGCACTCTGCACCTTGGCTCCGAGGACGATCCCGGCTCCGCCGAGGGCGATCATCCCGAGGACGACCCGCCGTCCGATGTGCCGGGGCCGTTCGACTGGGGTCGCCGGGAGAGGGGGCACGCCCCGATGATAGGAGTTGCCGTCCGCCGGGGGAGGTCGCCACGCGCCACGCCTGCCGCCCGGTCGCCTGGGCCTCCACCCTGCCCCCGGGGCGGGTGGGACCTACGCTCAGGGCATGTTCACCGAGTTTGCCCACGCTGCCATCTGTGTGCCCGACGCCGAGGAAGCCACCCGGTGGTATTCGGAGGTGCTGGGCCTCCAGGTGCTCTCGCCCCCCTACGAGATGTCCGGTGGGGCGATCGAAAAGGACATGGGGGAGTTGCTCCCGAGTCCGGTGGTGGTCAAAGCCGCCATCGTGGGCCTGGGGACCGACGACCACGTCCTCGAGTTGATCGAATACCCCCGGGCTCCGGTCCCTGCCCCTCCGTCCGGACGTCCGGTCATCAGCCACCCGGGTCTGACCCATGTGGGACTGGTGTGCGATGACATCGCCACCACCCGAAACCAGCTGGAGGGGCGTGGCGTCGAGTTCCTGACCTCGGGGATTGCCGATGTGGCCGGGCTTCGCACCACCTGGTTCCACGATCCCTGGGGCACCGTCTTCATCTTGCTGGAGAAGCGGGCCGGCGACCGTCCGTACTGGCGCCAGTACGCCGGCTGACCGCTCGACCCCTCCCGCCTTGGGGGCCGGATAAGGCCGGACCGGTCGAAACCAGCCTCGGCGGCGGCGGTCCACCCTTCCGTCCAATTTGACCGGCGGCGTAAAAGTTTCGTTACAGGCAACAAAGATTCCTACAGGGAAGTTTTTTGGCTTTTCGGCTGTTAACATGATGGAAACAATTCAGTTCGGGCTCGGAGAACTGGTCGCAGCGGCCAGCCTTCCGAAGACAGGAGGCCACCATGTTCGAACGCTTTCTTCTTGCCATCGACGACACTTCCGCCGGCGAGGTCGGAATCAGTTTTGCCACCGCACTGGCCCGGAAGCATGGAGCCTCGGTGCACGTATTCCACGCCAACGAGTTCATCCTCGGCGGACGCGGGGTGACGGCCGAGACCAATGCCGAAGCCACCCGCCTGGTGGAGAACGCCGTCGACCAGCTCCGGGCGGCCGGGGTGGAGGCGACCGGGGAATGTGTCCTGGCCAACGTCTTCACACTGGCCCCCCGCATCGCCGAAGCTGCCTCCCGATCAGGAGCCAACGCCATCTTGTTCGGATCGCATCGGCACCGCTGGATGACTCGGTTCCTCGGCAAGGGAATCCGGGAGCGGGTCACCCGGATGACGCCCCTACCGGTGCTCACCGCCCCGTCCCCGCTCAAGATCAGCGGACGACGCCACGGGCCGGACGCCGAGGTACGCCGGCTGGCGCTGACCGGGGGTCAGACCTCCATCGCCTGACTCCTCCGGCGACCGACGGATCGAGTAGCTGCAAACCCGTTCGGGCGGGCACGGTGCCCGCCCGAATCAGGTCCGGTCCCCGTACATGGTGATGGACAGGAACCGGATCGGCAGCTTGATCAACTTGGTCGGACCGTGGGGGATGTCCCCTTCGAACTGGAGGGTGTCACCTCGGGTCATGCGGTAGGACTGGCGACCGTAGCTGTACTCCATCACCCCGCCCAGCATGTAGAGCATCTCGATGCCGGCATGTTGGAAGAGGGGGAAGACCTCGTTCTGGTCGCTGAGCGAGACCAACAGGGGCTCGACCCGCTTGTACGGCCCCCGCATGCTTCCCAACAACTCGTAGGTGTGCCCGGCCCGGGTTCCCTGGCGCACGATCTCCGGACCGGTGCCGGCCTTGACGAACACCGCGTCGCGCTCTTCCGCCAGTCCCCGGAAGAGGGAGGTCACCGGCATGTCGAGGGCGGCCGCCAGACGCTCGATGGTCGCCAGGCTGGGGGACGTCTGGGCGTTCTCGATCTTGGACAGCATGCCCTTGGAGATCCCGGTCGACTCGGCCAGCTGGGCGACGGTGAGGCCGATGGCTTGGCGGCGGTTGCGAACGTGATTGGCGATGACCCACTCCAGCTGGCCGCTGGAACCCGGCGTCGAGGGCTCCACCACCAGCGGAGGCTTGGCGGCGTCGGACCCGTTCACCTTCTTGGCGGTGTCCGAGCCGTTGGCCTTCGCCGTCCCCGCTGGCTTGCCGGCTGGCTTGCTGGCTGTGCGTCCTCTGGCCACCAGGCCACCATAGGCGGCGTCATCCCAAGAATTCGTAATAGCGCCCGACCTCAACGCATCTGGCCGGCCCCCACGTAGGGGTGGGGGCTGGTGAGCAGCTGGCCTTCCGCAAACCGCTCGAACCGGAAGTCTCGGTGGTCGATGTCGGGATGACGGCTGGCCCCCTTGCAGACCAGGTCGGCGGCCAACTCACCGACGGCGGGAGAGATCTTGTAGCCGTGCCCGCTGAAGCCGGCGCAGATCCACATCCCTTCGATGGGGGATGGCGAGATGACCGGGTTGTAATCGGGAGTGACGTCGTAACAACCGGCGTAGGAGGTAGCGAGCCCGGCCGAGGAAAGCCCGGGGAAGCGGTGGGCGAACTTGGCGATGGCCCGTTCGACGAAGTCATCGTCAGCCCGGTCGGCGTAGTCGTCGGGATCGGACCACTCCGGCTGGGTGTGGTCGCTGTCGCCGACCAGCAGCGATGCCAAGCCATCGGGTCGGACATACTGCAGGGTCACCAGATCGGAGAGGACCGGCCTCGGACCGAGGACCCTCCCGGGGTCGACCAGGAGGATCTGGGCCCGCTGCGCGGCGATGGGAAGATCGACGCCGACGTCGGCGGCGAGCCCAACCGACCAGGTCCCGGCGGCCAGAACCACCCGGTCGGTGGAAACCCGGCCCCCGTCCGAGAGCCGGACGCCCACCACCCGGTCGGCACGCACCTCGATCCCGGCCACTCCGCACTGCTGGTGGATGGAGGCCCCGTGACGGCGGGCGGCGGTAGCGAAGGCGAGCGCGGTCTGGTGGGCGTCGCCATACCCACCCCGGGGCTCGTAGGCGGTGGCGGCCACGTCGTCGAAGGTGGCTCCGGGCCAGAGACCCGGGCCGTCCAAGGGGTCGATCAGCTCGACCTCGATCCCCAGACTCCGGTGCATCTCGACGTTGGCCCGGAGCGAAGCCTCGTTCTCCGGCCCCACCGCCACCAGGTAGCCGGTCCGGTGAAAGCCGGCCTCCGCCCCCAGGACCTCGGGGGCGTGTTCCAGGACCTCCAGCGATCGCCAGGCCATGGCGGCCAGGGAGCCGACTCCGTAGTGACAGCGGACCACGCCGCTCGATTTGCCGGTCCCGCCCGACCCGATGGCCGCCCGCTCGAGCACCATCACCTGTCCGGCTCCGAGCTCGGCCAGGGCCCGGGCGGTGCTCAGCCCGGTGACGCCGCCGCCGATGACGACGACGTCGGCGGACTCGGTGGGGCTCATCCTCCGGACCGAAACCCCGGGATCCAATCGGTCCCGGCCAGCGGCACCTGGGCCATGGCGGAGGCCTCGATGGTCAACGCCACCAGGTCCTCGGGCTCCAGATGGTGGACATCCGATTTTCCGCACGCCCGGGCCAGGGCGGTGAGCTCCATGGTGATGGCCCGCAGGTAGTTGGCCACCGCGGTGGCGCCAAGCTCCGGGTCCAGCCGCTGCTCCAGGATCGGGTCCTGGGTGGTGATCCCGACCGGGCAGAGCCCGGTGTGACAATTGGCACAGTGCCCGGGGGAGGTCCCGAGCGACCGGTAGCCGTCGGTGACGTCGATCCGCGGGCCCCCCTTGAGCTGATAGCTGGACCGGTTGCAGCCGAGAGCCAGCAGGGCGGCCACCCCGACCGACACCGCGTCGGCCCCCAGGGCCAATGCCTTGGCCACATCGGCTCCCGACCGGATGCCCCCCGACACGATCAACTGCACCTGGTCGGCCATCCCGATGTCGGCCAGGGCCCGGGCGGCCAGCCGGACGGCGGGGAGGGTGGGGATCCCGGCGTGCTCGATGAACACGTCCTGGGTGGCTGCCGTCCCACCCTGCATGCCGTCGACCACCACCACGTCGGCCCCGGCCGCCACCGCCAGTTTCACGTCGTAGTCGACCCGGGTGGCGCCCAACTTCACGTAGATGGGCACCCGCCATTCGGTGGCCTCCCGCAGTTCCTCGATCTTGATCCGCAGGTCATCCGGCCCCACCCAGTCGGGATGCCGGCTGGCCGAGCGCTGGTCGATGCCGGGCGGCAACGTCCGCATCTGGGCCACCCGCTCGTTCACCTTCTGACCGAGCAGCATGCCGCCCCCACCCGGCTTGGCACCCTGGCCCACCACGATCTCCACCGCATCGGCCTGCCGCAGATCGGCGGGGTCGAACCCGTACCGCGATGGCAGCACCTGGTAGACGAGCTGGGAAGACGCCTTGCGCTCCTCGGGGGTCATCCCCCCGTCCCCGGTGGTGGTCGAGGTGCCCACTTCGGTGGCGGCCCGCCCGAGCGCCTCCTTGGCGGAGGCCGACAACGCCCCGAAGCTCATGCCGGCGATGGTGATGGGGATGTCCAGCTCGATCGGCTCCGCCCCGTGTCGGCCGCCGAGCACGGTCCGGGTCTCGCACCGCTCCCGGTACCCCTCGAGCGGGTAGCGGGACACCGAGGCGGTGAGGAAGACCAGATCGTCGAAGGTCGGCACCTTCCGCCGCGCCCCCAGGCCCCGGATCGGGTAGAGGCCGGTCTCGGCCATCTGGTGGATGCGCCCGATGGCGGCGGGGGGGAAGGTGGCATTGGCCATCTCCGGCACCATCTCGTCGTGGCCGTCGAGTCCGCCGCCGGCCATCAGTAGGTGCCGTGATGGTCGGCGGAGAAGTGGTAGAGGGTGCGGGCGGAGACCACCTTGGTCACCCGACCGGGATCGATGTGGTCGAAACCGGTGAGCTCGACCAGGCGCTTCACCTGGAGGATGTCGTCGTCGACCATCTCCTCCACCATGGCATCGGCGCCGAGAGAGGCGACGGTGCCGGCCACGTAGATCACCGCCTCGTACAACGAATCCCCCAGGCCGTGCCCGGCATTGCCGCCCACCAGGATGGTCCCCGACTGGGCCATGAAGCCGGCCATGGCCCCGACGTCACCGGCCACCGCCAGGGTGGCGCCCTTCAGGGAGATGCCGGCCCGCAGGGAGGCGTCCCCCTCGACCACTACGGACCCGCCCCGGGCGCTCGACGCCGCGCTCTGGGAAGCGCTCCCTCGTACCCGGATCGTCCCGCCCATGAGGTTTTCCCCGACCGACCAGCCGACGAACCCGTCCACGGTGATGTGCGGTCCGGTCCCGTCTCCCCGTCCACCCAGGCCGCCGACGAAGTAGCCGGCGTTGCCCTCGATGGTGAGGTCGATCGTCTCGGTCAGGCCGACCCCCAGGTTGTGCTTCCCCCGGGGGGCGGCGATCGAACAGGAGGCCCCCGACGGCATCCGCCGGAGCTGATGGTTCACCTCCCGGACCGACAATGCGTCACAGTTCAAAGCGTCCACGTGTAGACCACCTCCGGTTGGGGCTCAAAGACCTGGGCCTGCTCGACGCCGGGGATCCCGGCCAGCGCCCGGTACTCCGACGCCACCGCCACATAGGCATCGGTCACCGCGATGGCGGCCGGCTTGCAGGCAAAGGCGTCGCGGACC
This sequence comes from Acidimicrobiales bacterium, assembly GCA_036268775.1. GTDB lineage: Bacteria > Actinomycetota > Acidimicrobiia > Acidimicrobiales > RAAP-2 > DASZIT01. The sequence continues at coordinate 45,448 of DATATM010000003.1, forward strand.
ACCGACATCCCGGTGGCCGTGCCGACCACCAGGGTGAAGAACCCGTCCATCTCCTTCATCACCCAACGGGTGGCCTCGTCGAGGTCGTCGCCGCCGGCCAGTCGCTGGGCCAGCAAGCGAGCCGCCGCCTCGGAGTCGTTGTCGGAGTCGAACTGCACGCCGTCGGCTTGAAGGCGGCGCCGGACGCTGGTGTGGTTGGAGAAGGAGCCGTTGTGGACGACGCACATGTCCGGCCCGGGCACGAACGGATGGGCATGACGGGCGGTCACCGCCGACTCGGTGGCCATCCGGGTGTGGGCCACCGCCAGGTGGCCGGACCACGATTCCACCCCGTAACGCCGGCAGGTGTCCTCCGGACGGCCGATGTCCTTGACCACGGTGAGCATGCTCCCGGTCCCGAACACGTGCACCAGTGGCCAGGCCTCTTCCAGCGACTCGGTCAACTCGCCGACCATCGACGTGGCCAGGTCGACCCGGGCGCCCGAACCCCACAGGTGGACGGCCGCGGTGGGAAACCGGGTCCCCACCCAGGCGGCCAGGTCCGCCCAGTCGACGGTGCCATCGGTGCCCAGGGAGACCCGGGTGGTGGGGGCGCCATCGACGCCGGCCCGACCGTCGGGATCCGGACGGGAGTAGAGGGCGATCCCGGAGGAATCCGGCCCGCGTTCGGCCATGGCCTCCACCATCGGCACCAGCATCCGGCCGAGTTCGGGCTCGAGGGCCGGATCCCGGATCAACAACCCGATCACCCCACACATGGCAACCCTCTTTCTTCGGCCTGCGCCACCACCGCGGCCCCGGACGTCACTGGCCACCCGGGCGCTGGTAGGCGGCCACATAGGTCGGGGCCTCGAGGCGGAATTTGAGTCCCGGGTCGGTGCGGGGGGCCTCCCATTCCGATCGCAGCGGAATGACCCCCGCCCACACCGGGAGCTGGTAGTCCTCATCGTCGTCGAGGGGCCAGCCGGTCCTGACCTTGGCCGATGCCTCGTCGATGGGGAGACGCAAGAGCATGGTGCTGCGGAGCTCCTTTTCGGTGGGGGGCCGGGCGTCGGCATTCCGGCCGGGGAGGATGTGCTCGACCAGGAGTTCGAGGCCGAGCCGCTTCTCCTCCAAGTCGGCCACCTCACAGGCGCTGCCGATGACCACCACCGAGCGATAGTTGATGTCGGTGTTGTAGGTGGAGCGGGCGACCACCAGACCGTCGACCAGGGTGACCGTCATGCACACCTCGAGAGTGGGGGTGCGGGCGGTGCGGAAGAACCGGCTGGCCGCCGAGCCGTGGAGGTAGAGGGTGTCACCGTCGCGGCCGTAGACCAGGGGAATCACCACCGGGAATCCCCGATCGGTCTGGACCCCGAGGTGGGCGACCACGCCCTCGTCGAGGATGGCGTCGATGGTCTCCCGGTCGTAGGCGGCGCGATGGGCGTACCGGTGCAGGGTGGTGCGTTCTGATATCGGCTTGGTCACCGCTGGTCCTCGGCTCGGCGGGCCCGGTGGTGGCTCATAAGAAACATTGTTGCACAACATGAAACTAATTAGGTTTCGGCAATGTTACGGCTCGCCCACCGCCGGACCCTCGGGGCTGATGCCGACTCCACCCCGGCTGGCGAGCCAATCGTCGGTTGCGGACAGTGTCGTTGCTGTTGACACCGGAACCGCGGCAACGCGATGCCGATCGGGTGCCCGTTCATCGGCAAGTAACAATTCGTAACGCGGGCGAAACCCATGCTGTTTCTCAAAGTGCAACATTGTTTCCAATGGCACTGGGACGGAAGATCCGACAAGTGAGCGATCCAGATCCACCCCGGTGTCGCGACACACGCACCAACTCAGGGAGATGGCAATGACCGCAGTAGCAGGGCTGACCGACTCGCTGGCCTCGGCAGTTACCGGAGGGGCGGCGCCCACCTCCGAGTCGGAACTGGTGGAGGCGTTGACCCGGGATGGCATCGAGTTCATCTTCGCGATGTTCGTCGATCTCCACGGCAAGCCCTGCGCCAAACTGGTTCCGGCGGCGGCGGTCGAACAGCTCATGGAGGACGGGGCCGGGTTCGCCGGGTACGCGGCCGGGCCAATGGGTCAACGGCCGTCGTCGCCGGACATGATCGCGGTGCCGGACATCAGTTCGTACATGGCCGCCCCCTGGCAGCCGGGACTGGCCATCATGCAGTGCGATCCCACGGTGGAGGGCGAGGCCTGGCCCTACGCCCCCCGGGTCATCCTGCGCCGACAACTCGAACTGTTGGAGAACGCCGGATTGGCCTTGAAGGTGGGCGCCGAGGTCGAGTATTTCCTGGTCCGCCGGGAAGAGGACGGGTCGATCTCGGTGGCCGATCCGCTGGATGTGGCGGCGATGCCCTGCTACGACGCCCGGGCCCTCACCCGGATGTACGGCCATCTGACCTCGGTGTCCCGGAACATGAACGCCCTCGGCTGGTCCAACTACGCCAATGACCACGAGGACGCCAACGGCCAGTTCGAACAGAACTTCCAATATGCCGACCCCCTGACCACCGCCGACCGGGTCATCGTGTTCCGCTACATGGTGCACTCGCTGGCCAGTCAGGCCGGGATGCTGGCCACCTTCATGCCCAAGCCGTTCACCAACTTGACCGGCAACGGGCTGCACATGCATCTCAGCCTCTGGGACCGGGACGACCAACCGCTGTTCGGCGATGACGCCGATTCCCATGGACTCGGGATGTCCCGGATGGGATACCAGTTCGTGGCCGGACTGCTCGACCACGCCCAGGCCCTGACCGCGGTGACCTGCCCGACGGTGAACTCCTACAAGCGCCTGGCCGCCCCGGCGCCGAATTCGGGGGCGGCCTGGTCGCCGGCCTTCGCCACCTTCGGCGGCAACGACCGCACCCACATGCTGCGTATCCCTGACGCCGGGCGGGTGGAGAACCGGCTGATCGACGGATCGGCCAACCCCTATCTGGCCATGGCCGCCCAGATCGCCGCCGGCATGGATGGGATCGACCGGGCCCTGGATCCCGGCGGGCCCTCCGAGCTCGACCTCTTGCGCCTCACCGCCGGCGAGATCGCCGAGCACGGGTTGACGGCCATGCCCCCGACCCTCTGGCACGCCCTCGACCACCTCGAGACCGATCCGGTGTTGCGGACCGGCCTCGGAAAGACGTCGGAGGGCGACTACGTCGACTACTACGTGGCGGTCAAACGGGCCGAGTGCGAAGCCGCCCACGCCCAGGTCAGTCCCTGGGAGATCGACCGCTACCTGAGCGCGATATGACCGCCGCCCGTGGTTCGTCGCCCACCGGCTCGCGCTCCGCCGGCCATCTGTCCACCGTTTGTCGTCCTTGCCGTTCCGTCACCTCAATCGTCTTGGAGGAGTTGAAGCCATGAGCACAGAGACCCAGGGGCCGCCCACCGAGGTGGCCACGTCACTCGAACGAGGTACCAACTGGTGGGGTGCCTTCGTGATCGGCCTGGCCGGGACCATTCTGGTCACCGGCATCGTGCCCTTTGCGGTGTCGTCGATGGGGGCGGCCGCCATCCCCGCCATCGCCCTGGTGGTGGTGATCGGGCTGATCGTCTGCCTGTGCATGGGGGAGTTGGCTGCCCTGCTGCCGCATCGCACCGGGGGCATGCCCTCCTATGCCTACGAGAGCTTCAAGCCGATGGGAGAGGTCACCGCCCGCCACGTCGGCGGGTTGTCCGGATGGGGCTACTGGCTGGGTTGGTTCCCGGTCGCGCCGATCAACATGATCCTGGCGGCCGGCTACATCGCGGTGCTCTTCCACGTCCCGATCGGGAAGACCGTCGACCCGCTCGGGAGCCTGGGCACCGCCACCGGTATCGGGGTGCTGACCATCACCATGATCGGGTTGCTGATTCTCTTCATCCCCTGTTACATGGGCATCCGCCTCGGGGCCACCTTTGCCACCATTCTCGGCATCGTGGCCATGGTGCCCCTGACCCTGCTGGTGCTGCTACCGGTGTTCAAGCCCAGCACCTTCCACTGGTCGAACATCTCCGGCTTCCACTACGCCAGTCCGGCGACGTCGGGGGCAATCTTCTTCCTGGCCTGGATCTTCGTGATCTCCTGGAACGCCATCGCCATGGAAGCGGCGGCCTGCTACATCGGCGAGTGTCGCGACCCAGCTCGTGACGCCAAGATCGCCCTCACCGCCGAGGGTCTCTACGGGGTGTTCATTTACATCGCCACCGCGGTGGTCTTCGTCGGGGTGCTGGGCGCCTCCCTCAAGACCGCCGACCCGCTGACCCTCTACACCGACTTCACCAATCACATCTTTGGCAACTCCGGTTGGGTGAAGTACGTGATCGGTGTCCCGTTGATCTGCGCCCTGCTGTTGTCGGTGTTGAACGCCATCATGGGCGTCGGCCGGTCGCTGTTCCAGGCCTCGGAGGACCGGGTGCTGCCCAAGTGGTTCGAGCACAAGAACAAGTACCACGCTCCGGACCACGCGATGTTCTTCAACCTGATCTGCGCCATGGCCGTCGCCCTCTTCGGGTCCCCGGTGCGCATCTACATCTTCTCGAACGTTGGCTACATCGTGGCGGTGGTGGCCGGGCTGTTCGGGTACTTCCTGATGCGACAGTTCCGGCCCGACCAGGTCAGCCCGTTCCGGATGCCGTACTTCTTCCGGTGGGTCGCTCTGGCCTGTGCAGCCTTCCTGACCTTCGACTACTTCGTCGGCGGGTGGAACTCGCCCAATATCGTGGTCGGACCGGGTCAGGGCCACACCCTGTACATCATCGGCTTGGTCATCGTGGCCGGGTACGTGCCGCTCTACCTGTGGCGGAAGCGGTCTGACCGGATCGACGGCCTGGCTCCCTTGGGATCCCTGCCGGTGGTGGTGGGGGCGCCGGGCGGCGTCGACTTCGGAAACGAGGAACCCCATATCGAGACACCGGTGATGGCCTCCGAGGGCATGGCGCCCAGCGGCGTTGAAGTGCCCACGATCTCGGCGATGCAAGTGGAGCCGGACCTATGAGCCACCCGGCGGGCAGCGCGTTGATGGAGCCGATCGGCCAGCCGGCCAAAGCCCGATTCGGCCGGCGGAAGTGGGACAAGCAGCCGTCCCAGTCCGCCGCGGTGCTGATCGCCACTGTCGGGGTCCCCATCCCGCCATCGGCAATCCGCAACGGGGTGAAACTGAGCGGCGGAAAGCCGGTGGCCGTGGTCAGCATCGCCCGGATCTACGGGTCGTCGCTGGGTCTGCCGAATCCCGGTCTGATGCCCACCAAAAAGGAGATGGATGAGCAGCGGGCCCAGGTGGCCAAAGCGATCTCCAGGCTCGAGCGGGCCGGCGTCGAGGCCTGGGGGCAGGTGGCGGCCACCCGACGCTATGCCAAGACCATTGCCGGGGCGGCCAAGGCCCGGGGGGTCGACCACGTGCTGGTGGTTACCCCGGAGGCGCCCCACTGGAGAAAGGTCATCGAGGGTGACGTCGCCCGCGACGTTCGGCGCCGGCTCCCCAAAGAGGTGACGGTGGAGAGCGTCACTGTCTGACCGGAGTGTCCATCGAGACCCGTCATTGAGCCACAAAGGAAGGAAACGAACCCATGGCCGTCTACCTGAGCATGCAGCGAGTCCGGTTTTCGAGCGTCGATGCCTATGACAAGTTCCGCACCGTCTTCAACGACGTGCGGCACCACCTGATGACCAAACCGGGGTTCCTCCACCTCACCTGGTGGGAGCACCCCGACGAGCCGGGTTGGTACAACGAAGTCAGCATGTGGGCGAGCAAGGAGTCGCTCAACGACTGGCACATGGACACGTATCACAAGTACGCCAAAGCCTGGGCCGCCAACGGGGCGATCATGGAAGACATCATCAACAACTTCGAGCTGGCCTCTACCCGACTCCTCCGCATCTGCCCTACCTGCGGCAAGTTCGAGGACAAGGCCTACGAACTCGAATACGAACAGAAGACGCTGGCCGAGCCGTGCCCGCAATGTGGCTTCCACTTTCCGGTGGCGGAGGAGACCCCGACCAGCACCTCGGTGTTCAAGGACCTGTCCGGCTGAGCTGTCGGCTACGGGTCAGGTGGGGTGATGCGCCCCGAACTCGGGGTCGTCGGATACCTCCATCCGGGCCGGGATGTAGATGGCGGCGGCCAAGGTGGCCAGGACCATCACCGCCACTCCGACCAGGGCGCTGAGGCGGATCCCGCTCACGAAGGCGTGATTGGCGGCGGCGGTGACCGCCTGGGCGGTGTCGGGCGGAAGTTTGGCAGCGGCAGCCACCGCATCGCCGATCTGACTACTGATGGCCGGGCGGGCGGCGCTCGGCACCCCCCGGAGGGGCCCGGCGAAGGCCTGATGGATCTCCGACTGGTACTTGCTGGTGGCCAGGCTTCCGACGATGGCGACGCCGAAGGATCCGCCCAGCAGCTGCACCATGCTGCGGAGCCCCGACCCGGCCCCGACCTTCTCGGAGGGCAGGGTGCCGATGATGGCGTTGGAGCCGGGGGCGATGACCAGGCCGATCCCCATCCCGATCAGCCCGAAGGCAATGGCCACCGGGGTGAATCCGGAGGAAGCCGACACGGTAGCGAAGACGGCCAGGCCGGCGGTGACCATCACCATGCCGATCAGCATGATGCTCTTGAGGCCGAACCGGAGGGTGAGCCGGGCGGCGATGTTGCTGCTGATCAAACTCCCGATGGCGAGGGGAAGGAAGCGGAGGCCGACGCCGAACACGCTGGCCCCTTGAACGAACTGGATGTACTGGCTCAAGAGGTAGCTCACCCCGAACATGGCGAAGAAGACGGCGGTGATGGCCCCGAGAGCCGACGAGAAGATCCGGTCGGCGAAGAGATGGAGGTCGAGCAGCGGGTCCTCGCGCCGGCCATCCCAGAGGATGAAGCTCACCAGCAGCACCGCCGACAGCACGAAGGAGCCGATGACCACGGTCGAGCCCCAATGCTTGGTGGGCGCCACGATCAGGCCGTAGGTCAAGGCGGTCAGTCCCAGCGAAGACAGCAGCACCCCCACCGGGTCGAGGTGAGGTCGGTGCTCAGCCCGGCTCTCTCGGACCACCCACACGCCCCCGATGAAGGCCAGCACGGCCACCGGCACGTTGATCAGGAAGACCGAACCCCACCAGAAGTGCTGGAGGAGGTAGCCACCCAGCAACGGGCCGGCAGCAGCCCCGATGCCCCCGACACCGGCCCAGATCCCGATGGCCCGGGCCCGCTGCTGGCCGGTGAACGTCGAGGCGATGATCGACAACGTCGCCGGCATGAGGAAGGCGGCCCCCAGTCCCATGATCGCCCGGGCGGCGATGAGGGGTCCGGTGGAGTGGACCAGCGCGCAGGCCAGCGATCCGCCGCCGAAGATGGCCACCCCGACCAGGAAGATCCGTCGGCGCCCGTACCGGTCGCCCATGGCCCCTCCGAACAGCAACAACACCGCGTTGGTGAGGGTGTAGCCGTCGGCGATCCACTGCAACCCGCTGGTGCTGGGGTGGAGATCCTTGACCAAGGTCGGAAAGGCGACGTTCAGGACCGTCTGGTCGAGGCTGATCAGCAGCACGGTGAAGCACATGACCCCGAGCGCCAACCAGTGACGGGCCGTGAATGGCTGCGCGCCATCGTCCACCGGCGCCGGCTGATCGATGAGTCTTGTGGGGGAGTGTGGAGTCACGGAATTCCTCAAGTGGATACAGACACCTCGCGTCCCCCCGGGCCGCGTGATGTCGATGGGTGAACTAGGGCGCCAGCAGGGGCATGGAGAGTTCGGCCAGTGCGCGCTGCACGTAGACGGCCGGTCGCGGCTCGATGTCCTGGTCCGCCCAACTCTGGACGGCGGTGTTGATGGCCATGGTGATAGCGCCGGCGATGAGCAGGTTCCGAAGCCCGAGGGGATCGCCATCGGTGCGGCCGGCAATCACCGCCGCCAACAGGTATCGATTGTCGAAAGCCTCTTCGACCCATCTGGCCCGGAAGGCCGAAGTATCCCGGATGAGGGCCATGAACGAGCGCACGCCATCGGTGTCCTCCCATCCGGGGGCCAGCGCCTCGTCGACGGCCGCCTGCACGGCGATGGTGAGCGGCTCGGCCGGCGGCCTCGCCTCCAGCGCGGCAAAGAACGATTCCAGGCTGGTCTGCCCCATGGCGACGACCAGATCTTCCTTGGTCGGGAAGTAGCGGTAGAAGGTCCGAGGCGATATCTCCACCGCGGCGGCGATGTCGTCGATGGTGGTGGCGTCATAGCCACGCTCGTAGAAAAGGGCCGCGGCGGCTTCGGCCAGCAGAATCCGGGTGCGCTGTTTCTTCTTGGCCGCCAGGCCCGGGAGCGGGGCCTTCGAGCTCTTTTCGAGGGTGTGCACGACTGGCTCCATTCCGTGGTGCGCTCAATGGCACCTAATGCCATATGACAGTAACTGTCACCAGCGGCGGTTTCAAGGCCGCCACCGTCGCCGGACTCAGTTCCTATCGGCTCTCAGGATGGGTCCCCTGTACCCTTGGTCCTCGTGGTTGAGCCGGACGGTTCCCGTGGATGAGCCCACACCTTCCGGTGCGGTTCCTGGCTGGGACTGGGCTCGTGTCGGCGAGGTCATCGAAGCCATTGCCGCCGTCGAGGATCCGGTCGATTTCGGGATGGTGGCCCTCAGGGCGCTGGACTCGGTGGTGGGGTTCGACCTCGGTTCCTTCAATGAGATCGACCCGGATGTGCCGCTGGCCGTCTTTTGCAGCTACCCCGACGACGATGCGGGCCCGCCCGCCGGGGATCTCGAGGGGTTCTCTCACCTGGTGCAGCAAAATCCGATTCTGCAACACCAACAGGAGACGGGCGATGGGAGCTCCCGTCGACTGTCGGATTTCCTGAGCCAAGGCGAACTCCACCGTCTCGAGCTCTATCAGCGGGTATACGGGCCGCTGGGGGTGGAATTCCAAGTCGCGGTGGGCCTCACGGCCAAGGCGCCGCTGATCATTGCTTTCGCCCTCAACCGGAAGCGGATCGACTTCACTGACGTCGAGCTGAGCTTGTTGGACATGCTGCGTCCCCATCTGATCCAGGGCTACCGTAACGTCCAGGCGGTCGCGGCATTGCGAAGCATCGACGGCGCCCTGGCGGAGGTGGGCAAGGCCGTGATCGTGCTCGGAACCCACGGCGTCGCCGGGGACGCCCCACCCTGGGCGCTGCAGGTCATCGAGGAACATTTCGGTGATCGCTCGGGCGCCGCCCTGCCCGAGCCGGTGTGGACCTGGGTCGAGGAGGAACGACAGAGCGGGTTCGGAGACGGTCAGCCCCGAATTCACCGACCCCTCACGAGCATCATCGGGGATCGACAGCTGGTGGTCCGATTCGTGCCCGGGGTCCCCGGTCGGGCCGACGTGTTGGTGCTCGACGAGCGCGAGCCCCAGCGGGGCTCGGCCGATCTGCGGCGGCTGGGCCTCACCGCCCGGGAAGCGGATCTCCTGTGGCTGCTCACCCGGGGCGAGGCGACGGTCGAGATCGCCGCCCAGCTGGGCGTGACCGTCGGCACCGTCAACAAGCACCTCCAGAACATTTTCCGCAAGCTCGGCGTCACCAGCCGCACCGGGGCGGTGGCCACCGCCTCGGACGCGCTCTTCAGCTTCCGATAGCGGCAGGGCTCGTCGCGGCAGCGCCGAGTCCTCGGCTGGAATCCTTGGCCCTGGCGGCGACGACGAAACCGGTGATGGCGATCCAAATGGCCCCGAGGACGAGTCCGAGGAATGAGATGGGCCCGGCGACACAGATGACGCCGACCACGACCCCTGTCCATCCCAGCCATCTCGGCAGCCCGGCCTGGCCGCCGAGGATGGCGGCTCCGGTGGCGAGGGCGAAGACGGCCATCCCGAACAGGTAGCCGAGTTCTGCGTTCTGGCCGACGAAGTTCAAGGTGTGGGCGATGTCCGCTTGATGATTGTGGGTGGCGAGGATCTGGGCCACCGCGAGAGTGCCTGCCGTCATCAATCCGACGACGAACAGGATGCCGCCGGCGAACGACGCGTTGGCCAGGGTGCGATTCCCGCCCCCTTCGTCGGCCCCGTGGCTCTTCCCGATTAGCACCCCTCGGAGATGGCTCACGTAGAAGACCATCAACGCGAGGGCAAGCCCGATGACGTACACCTGGGCCCATTCCTGGGCCTGGTGGGCGTTGGAGTAGGCATCTACGGCGGAGCCGGAGACGTTCTCCTTCGGCTGATTCCCACCCAGCACGGCGAAACCAACGACCAGCAGCACAAGAATTGCGAGCCCGACTGGGCCCATCCATCGACTGATGCGTCGCTCGGTCATGATCGTCGTCTCCTTCGCCCTGTCGGTCCGATCGGCGTAACCCTCTCTGAACATTGTCGTCAACGGAGGTCGCCGTGTGAATACCGATTTATAGGTACGCGAAGCCGGGAAGGTTGCCCGCCTGGCTATGAACAGCGAAGCGGGTCGGGCAACATTGAGACCGCCAGAGGTCGGGGACTGGGCTTCCCGTACGTTCTCACCATCGGCCTGATTATGGTTGACGCATGACCGAGCCGCTCGAGCCCGAGGCCGCCTTTCCGACCCTGACCGACGCCCAGATGGAGCGGATCCGGGCGCTGGCCGAGGCGGAGGAAGTCGCCGCCGGCCAGGTGCTCTATTCCGCCGGCGATCTCGATTACGACTTCGTATTCGTCGAGTCAGGCGTGGTCGAGATCGTCCGGGCGGCATCCCCGACCTCCCCGGAACAGGTGATCGTTCCCCATGGAGCCGGACGGTTTCTGGGTGAGCTCAATATGCTCACCGGCCAAGCCGTCTTTCTGACCGCCCGGGTGTCGGTGGACGGCCGGGTCCGCCGGGTGTCCCCCGAGAGATTCCGCCAGTTCATGTCCGAGGACACTGAGCTCTCCGATGTCATCCTCCGGGCCTTCATGGCTCGGCGCGAGATCCTCCGCACCGGGGAGGGAGCCCGCAGCATCGAGGTACTCGGGAGCCGGACGTCCGTCGAGGCGCTCGCCCTCCGGACCTGGGCGGCCCGCCAAGCAGTGCCCCACACCTGGATCGAAGTCGAGAGTCCCGAAGGTGAAAACCTCCTCTCCGTCCTGGGCCTCGATGTCGACAACCTGCCCGTGGTGGTGACCCCGACGGAAGTGCTCCTTCGGGCCACGCCGGGCGAGCTCTCCGAGAATCTCGGGCTGTCCTACCGGGAGGTCGACGGTCGCAATTACGACCTGGTGGTCGTCGGCGGCGGACCGGCCGGGCTGGCGGCGGCCGTCTACGGTGCGTCCGAGGGCCTCGACACCGTGGTGTTCGACTCGGTGGCGGCGGGTGGTCAGGCCGCCTCCAGCTCGCGCATCGAGAACTACTTGGGATTCCCTTCGGGATTGGCGGGCGCCCAACTGGCGTCACTGGCCATCGTCCAGGCCGAGAAGTTCGGCGCCCGCATCACCAGCCCGTGCGTGGCGAAGTCACTGCAGGTTGTCGACGGCCATCTGGTGGTCACGCTCAATGACGGCACCGAAGTGCCTTCCCGGGCAGTAATCGTGGCCAGTGGTGCCCACTATCGAACCCTCGACCTCGACCGGTGGTCCGAGTTCGAGGGTTCGGGCATCCATTATTCGGCAACTGACCTGGAAGCCAAGGCATGCACCGGGGCCAGCGTCGCGGTGATCGGAGGGGCCAACTCGGCCGGGCAGGCAGCCTTGTTCCTGGCCAGCCGGGCCGGCCACGTCACCTTGGTGATTCGTGGCGCCGACGTCTTTGCCGGCATGTCGCGCTATCTGGCCGACCGGGTTCTGGCCGACCCGCGTATTCGGGTGCGGACCTCTACCGAGGTCGTGGCCCTCGACGGAGAGTCGGATCTGTCCACGGTGAGGCTGGCTGATCGGATCACCGGCGAGGAGGACGAGGTGCCGTGCCGGGGGCTGTTCTGCTTCATCGGCGCGGTTCCCGCCAGTGACTGGCTCGAGGGGGTGGCGCTCGACAAGGACGGGTTCGTGTTGACCGATCACGACGTCCCCGACGAGGCGGCCCAACCCTTCACGTTGTTGAGGCGGCAGCCGCTACCGTTCGAAACCAGTGTCCCCGGCGTGTTCGCCGCCGGTGACATCCGTCATGGTTCGATGAAGCGGGTGGCGGCGGCAGTGGGTGAGGGCGCCAGTGCAGTCAGCTCGGTGCATCGCGCCATCGGCATCTGACCTTCATCGTCGCCGACGGGCCCCGTTGAGCGTGGAGAGGGATGCCACTGCGGCTGACCCGCCCTCCTGAGTGAGTATTGGCCGGGGGCTGGGCTAAACAGGGACCTATGGCAGCCGGCCCTCATGATCGCCCGGGCGGCGCGGCGACAGGCCCGCCGCCGGCGGTCCGGAGAGCCAGAGCGGCGATCCGTCGCTACTGGCCGGCGCTGAGGTTCGTGGGCGCGTTCGGCATCCTGGCTCTGGCGATTTGGGTCCTCACCTCCCATACCAACGAGTTGTCGGGGGTCCCGTCCACGCTCGAACATCTCAATTGGTGGTGGGTTCCACCCGCGGTGTTGGCGGAGACCGCGTCGTTCTTCTGTTTCGCCGGCATGCAGTTCACCCTGTTGAAGAGCGGGGGTCTTGACCCGCCGCGCGGCGCACTCGTGAAGATGACGTTTGCTTCGCAGGCCCTCGCCAACTCCCTGATCGGCGGTAGCGCCGTGTCGGCCGTCTATGGGTTCCGGTGGTTCCGCCGGTTCGGCGCCGACGACACACTGGCGGCCTGGTCAATGGCCGGGACCTTGATCGCCTCGATGGTGTCGCTGTCGTTGGTGGCCACCGCCGGCCTGGCTCTCGCTGCCGGAGAAGGCGCGTCTCTCGATCTGATCCCGGTGATTATCGGCGTCATGGCGGTGACGGCCGCCATCGGTGCCCTATTCGTCTACGAGCGGCCGCTGTTCATCGTCCTCACCTGGGGCCTTCGTGGCTTCCAGCGATTCCTGCGGCGACCCCGGGGCGACGCGGTGGCACAGATCCAGCGGATAATGCAGTGGGTCACCTCGGTGCATCTCGGCTGGCGACAGGTCATCAGAATCGTGCTCTGGGGCACCGCCAACTGGCTGTTCGACTGCTCCTGCTTCGCGATGATGTTCTTGGCCATCGGTTCGCCGATTCCCTGGAAGGGGCTGTTGCTGGCCTACGGGGCCGGTCAGCTGGCGGCGGCGCTGCCGATCACCCCCGGCGGGTTGGGTGCGGTGGAAGGGAGCATCACCATTGCGTTGGTGGCCTTCGGGGGTGCCCAGGTGTCCACCGTCGATGCGGTGCTGATGTACCGGCTGATCAGCTTCTGGTTGGTCATTGTGGTCGGCTGGACCTTGTGGGGTCAGCTGGCCTTCGAAGTCCGGAAGGGGCAGTGGAGCCGACAGGCACTCACGTCGCCGGTTGACGCCGGGCCGAGGCCCGATCACGGCTCGAGCTCGGCACCCTCGCTCGTCACTCAGCCGACGGTGTCCGGGTCATGAGCGCCAGGAAGGATCGAAGAGGGGGGTTTCCGCTGAGACTGGCGACCGGATTGGCGGCCGGTCTGTTGGCGACGGCTCTGCTGGCCGGTTGCACCTCCGCCCGCAGCAATCTCGGCACGACCGATAGTGCCTGCTTTCTCGCTCTGCCCTCCGCGACCAAAGCGGTGGGTGCCCACAGCAAGTTCATCGGCGTCCACTTGTACACGCTGGCATCGCTGCGCAAGAACGCCCCGCATCTCTATGAAACGCTGCCGTCCCAACCGGCGTCGAACCAACGGATCTGTGCGATCGCCTTCATGGGCACCTTCACCAAGACCTCAGTGTCCCATCCGCTCGGGTTGGCTTCGGGCACGGTTGCCGTGGTGGTGTTGAAGACACCGTCGAACCAACTACTGGGGACGGTCCTCTTCAATCACGCTCCGGTCCGCTTTGGCCATTCCCACTAGGGATGGCCCCGCTTGATCAGGGGGCGCTGGTCGTGGTGGTGGCGGCGCCGGAGATCGGAGTGCCGTCCGAGTTCTGGCCGCAGTAGGCATCCACCTTGGCGCCGTCGTTCATGATGGCCTGGGTGGCGAATGCACTCGCATCCCCGGAGGAGATGGCGTTGTTGGCGGCGACGGCCAGCGGACCGGCACTGCTGACGATGTCAGAGGGTGCCTTGGCCTGGAAGTCGGCGAGGGTGGACTGGTTGGCCTTGAAGATGGGAATCAGGTCGGACGGTTGCTGGGCGGCAGCGGTGGCGGCGTCGAGGATGGCGTTGTCGGCGCAGAAAGCAGTCTTGTCGCCGGCTCCTGCCGCCTGACCGACTTGGGCGTCGAATTTGGCGGTGCCATTCTTGACCGAGGTCACGGTGACGTGCACCGGGAATTGGGTGGTCGAGCCCTGCGCTGTCAGTGTGCAGTCGATGGCCGACCCCACCTTGGCCGGGAGCCCGCTCGGGCAGGTGACCTTCGGCAGCGGTTGACTGGTCTGGGCGGCGAGCTGGGTGGCCACCTGTGACTCGACATCGCTCTGGGCCACCTCGGGAGTGCCGCCGACGGTCACGGTCCCGCTGCAGGCAGTCATGACGGTCGCGCACACCAACGCCGCGCCTAGAAAACGAATGGATCGGGCCAAGTTCATGGGCGAGTGTACATAGATTCGCAGGTCGGCGACGGGATTGATCGTCCCGGACGGCGGCGTCAAGCCGGTGCGAGACGGGGAAGCGCGATACTTCGTGTCTGTGGTCGGCTATAGCGGAACGCCCCTTCCCGCCAAACTGGGTATCAAAGAGGGAGCAACAGTTGTCCTCTTGAAGGCACCGGATGGATTGTTGGCCGACCTGCCGCCGGGGGTGGTGGTGAAGCGTCAGGCCCGAGGGACCGCCGACGTGGTGGTGGCGTTCTTCACCCGGCGAGCTGAGTTCGAGGGGCGACTGGGCTCCCTGAGCAAATTGATCTTTCCGGCCGGCGGGTTGTGGATCGCTTGGCCGAAGGTGTCGTCCGGTGTCGAGACCGACATCACCGCCGAGGTGGTTCGGGAGGTGGCCCTTCCCCTGGGCCTGGTCGACAACAAGGTCTGCGCCATCAGCGAGACATGGACGGGCTTGAGAGTCGTCTGGCGTGTCGAGCGACGGGAGGGGTGAAGACCGAGCAAACGAAGGTAGGGGAACCACACCCACTCATCGGGCCCCGGGGCGGAAGTCCACCCGGGGCCCGATGCCGATCGGTGATGATCTAGGCGGCGGGTGGAAGTCCTCCTGAACCGCCCGGGCCTCCCTTTCCGCCGGGTCCGCCGGGTCCGCCCGGACCGCCGGGGGCACCGATGGCCACCGAGGTGGCAGAAACGGTGTTCGAGGTATCGGTGCCGAAGGCGGCGACGGTCTCACCCACGGTGACATTGGCCAGGGACGGCGAGGTCACCCCCCGATCCCGGTAGGTGGTCGAGCTGGTGACGTTGACGGTGACACTGGTGCCGTTTTTGGTCTTGAGGGTGAAGCTGTTGGTCCCGACTGTCGTCACCGTGCCGACCGCCGCCGGTGGGGAGCCGCCAGGGCCGCCAGGTCCGCCGGCGCCACGAGGCCCACCCGGAGCGCCGATGTCCACCGAGGTGGCGGCGACCGTGCTGGCGGTCTTGGTGCCGAAGGCGGCGACCATCTCTCCGGCGGTGACATTGGCCAGGGTCGGCGAAGTCACGTCCCGGTCCCGGTAGGTGGTCGAGCTGGTGACGTCGACCGTGACGATGCTCCCGTCCTTGGCCTTGAGGGTGAAGCTGTTGTTTCCGACCGTCGCCACCGTGCCGACCGCGGTCGGCGGTGAGCCTCCGTTCGGTGGCATGCCACCCGCCGGCGGCTGTCCGTACGAAGTGGCGTTTGCGCCACTCGGCCCACTGGTGGCGGCGCCGGCGATTGCCGAGCCCCCGGCGGCCAGGCCAAGGGCCAGTCCCGCCGCGGAAGCGACCCGAAAGGCTTTTCGCCGCTTTCCCGTCCAGGCTCCCCGGCGATCTGCCACCGGGTTCCCGAGTTCCGCGTCTGCTCCTTTGGTCATGACAGGCTCCTTTCGATTGGCGAATTGCCTGTATGAGGAGCCTCAGGGATGAACCTGTCAGCGAGGGTAGAGCCAACTGGGACCGACGTAGGAATGGCCGGCAAGGTCAATTCGATCGGCGCGGCGGGAAGACAGCCGGGGACAGGACGTCTCTTCTCGGTCGACGCGCGAACCGGCGCTCGGGTCCGCTGAGTGGACCCGAGCGCCGGTTCGAGGAGTGTTGCCAGGGCCGCCAGAAGACCGCGACCGTGGGTGGAAGGGTCAGGCTGGGGGGCCGCTGGCCAGGGTCACCCCGGCGGTGTGGGTCTGTCCCGACTGATCGGTCCACTGCACCTGCACGGTGTCGCCCGGATGATGGGGAACCAGCAGATTGCTGAGGTCCGAGGCAGCGTTGACCGCATTCCCGTTCAGTGCCGTGATGACATCACCCTGAGCCAGGCCGGCCGAGGCGGCCGCCGAGCCGGGGAGAACCGACACGATGGTGGCCCCCGATGTCGCAGAGCTGCCTCCGGAGCCGCTGTTGCCTCCGGAACTGCTACCGCCCCCGAAGGGATTGTTGCCGCCGCTCGAGGAGGAAGCGGAGGACTGGACGCTGATCCCCAGGAACCCGGTGGCGCCGATGTGCACGGTGGAGGAAGCGGTGCCGGCCTGGATCTGCTTGGCGATCGTCAGCGCAGTCGAGATTGGGATGGCGTAGGCCTGGCTGCCGGTCACCTGGTAGCCGTTGCTCGACGATGCCGCGGTGTCCATGCCCATGACCTGGCCCGAGGTATTGACCAGGGGTCCGCCCGAGTCGCCGGGCTGGATTCCGGCGTTGATCTCGATGAGGCCGGTCAGGTTCTCGGCGTTGCCACCGCCGTTGTCGCTGGCGGTAATGGACTGGTTGAGGGCAGTGATGGAACCGCCCGCCGCGCTCGGGGTCCCACCGGCTCCGCCGGCATTCCCGATGCCCACGATGGCTTGGCCGACGGCGGCGGTACCGCTGCTGGTCGAGATGGTCTTCAAACCACTGGCGTTCACCAATTTGATCACCGCGATGTCCCCGGTGCGGTCGTAGCCGACCACGTTGGCGGTATAGGTCTTGCCATTCCCGATGTCAGTGACGCTGATGCTGGTGGCGCCGTCGATGACGTGGTTGTTGGTGAGGATCACTCCGTCGGAGGTCAGCACCATGCCGGTGCCGGCGGCCTGCTCATTCTGATAGCTGAGGTTGGTGTTGATGTCGACCAGACCCGGATCGACCTTGGTCGCGATTCCGGAGATGTCCGACGGCGCTCCGGCACCGGTGGACGAATTCCCGCTCGACCCGGACGATCCCGACCCGAATGGCGAGCTCCCGTTTCCAGTGGAGCCCGAACCGCCCCCCGGGTTGGTGATGCCGGGAGCGGCCGCCGGCGCCTGGGTGGCGCCTGCCGTCCAAACCACGTGTCCGACTCCGGCGCCGGCAATCACTGCCACCGCGACGATGGCGGCGGCGATACCGGCCACCAGGCCTCGGCGACTCTTGACGGTCTTCGACGCCTGGGGAGCCGGCGGGCCGGCGAAGCCGGGGTGGAACCAGGCGCCGGGGGGTGGCGGCGGTCCTGCCGGTCCGCCATCCCATCCACCGGTGGCACTGGGAGTCCAAGGACCCCGCTCCGAAGCCGGAGGTGTCCACCAAGTGCCGGCCGGCGGCGGCGGCCCGACGGATGCGACCGGCTGGGTGGGTGGCCCGACGGGTGCGACCGGTTGGGTGGGCTGGGCTCCCAGTTGCGGGGCTCCGTAGGGGCCAGGGGGCTGGGTTGGGGGAGGGGGGAGTGGCAAGGCACTTCCCGGCTGCCTCCAATCGGCGGGATGGGCGTTCCCATAGGGGTAACCCGGCAAAGTCTCGTCGGGGGTGCCGGCGGGGGCACCGGTGACGGGCTCCTCTTCAGTGGGTCCGGAGGATTCGGAGGGAGGCTGGGCGTCGGTCATATCCATCTGCTTTCCGCTTCAGTGGCGTTCGAGGTCTTTACTACTCCTCATCTAATTGACACCCGGGACGTAAGGTCACGGTGAAGCCCGGATATGAAATTCGTAAACACTCGGAACCAGGGCAATGGCCATTTGGGGGCCCAAATCACCGAATCCCACGGTAACCGCCGGGACCAGTCGGCATTCCGCCGGCGGGTGTGGTCTGGAGCCGCCCCGGGCGGCTCTCGCTCAAAGTGCAGGTCGGCTGGGCCCCAGGTGATTCACGCTCCATCTGACTGGGTGGCCACTGATGTCGGGCTCGGGCGGAGGAACAGGTCGAAGGCCAGCGCCCATCGACGGTTTGTAGAGGCAACCGAGGACCCGAGCCAGCCGGCGCTCTCTTGGAGTGCCAGTCCTTGTGCGAGGGCGAGGAGTACATGGGCAAGGTCGGTCGACGTGCCCACCAGCCTGCCTGCTTCGATGCATCGACCGACGTAGGCGGTCACGGTGCGTCGGGTGAAGGCTCCAGCCGCAGCCTCGTCAGGTCCGGGATGAAAGTCGGGGAAGGGCCGAGAGAACATCAAGTTGGCCATGCCAGGATTTTCCTGGACGAATTGGCGGAAGGCATCGAAGAGGGCGCGCAGATCCTCGACAGCATCTTCGGTGGTGACGATGCGTTCGAAGTATCCGCCGAGAAGTCGAAAGCCTTCGAAGAAGACGGCTCTCAGCAGCCCGGACCGATCGTCGAACAGCTCGTAGATCGCGGCCGGGGAAGTGCCGGCATCCCGAGCGACCTGACGCGTCGAGAAACGCGATGCATCCTGAGCGAAGGTCGAGACGGCCGCTCCGATCACCTTTTCTTTCAGCGCCGGGGTGCGTAGCTTTGCTCTCGGCATCAGTTCGTCATGGAGGTGAACTCGGCGCGGTCGGCTTCGATACCTATCCGTAAGGCTTCGAGCGCTGACTGGCGGACCCGGAGTTTGCTGTCCCGGTGGGCAGCGGAGTGCAAGGTGGTCGCCATCTCGGCGACCCGCCGGGCGGTTGCCGCAACTTCGCTTTCCGGTACCACCTCGTCGAGAATCCCGGCGGCGACGGCATTGGCGGGTGTGAACGTCTCGGCGAGGGTCACCGCCCGCGGGAAACACCCAGGGGACATGCGTTGGCGAAGGACCTCGATTGCCGCTCTCGGCACGGTGAGTCCGATGGCGACCTCATTGGCCTGGAATTTGAATGGCCCTTCCGGCCCAACTCGAAAGTCACCTGACAAGAGCAGGAACATGCCCATGGCAATGGCGTGCCCACTGCAGGCGATGACGACGGGGCAGGGGAACGAGAGGAGCCGTTCGGCCAACTCAAAGCCGCCGATCACCATCGCCTGGGCATCAGGGCCGCCGGCCCGCAGCGTTTTCAGATCGAAACCCGCGGAGAATACGCCCGGTCGGCCCGCCAGGACGACGACGGCATTGTCGGACTCCGCCCGATCAAGGGCGTGGTGAAGGGCCTCTTGCATCCCGAGGGACATCACATTGACCTTCCCGTCGTCCATGGTCAGCGTGGCAATGCGATCGGTTGACTCGTACAACACTGGGGATTCCATAGCAAACCATTGTTCCGAAACAACGATACGAACGCAAATCTCGTTGGTTCTCAAGCCCGGGAATCGCCCGGAATGCGGCCCGGCCGTGAGTGAAGGGGTGGGAGTCCACCAGGGAGCGATCGTTGACGGACCCGCTGGTCAGCGGTGGATTAGCGAACGGTACGATCCAATTGGGCCTTCGCTCGAAATCCCAGGTCGGAAACAGAGGTGCAAGCGCATGGTGTGGGTGACGGCTGGAGGGCGACTATCAGGCCCGGCGCCATCGGGTGGAGCCACACCGCTCGCCGACCCGCTTCGCCGAGGGGCCGGTCGGTCCGGGTGACCGGGCCGGACGTGGCCGGGTTGCAGCGGGCGGTGCTCGATACCCCGGACACCGTGACCCGCTTCCTCGAAGAGCTGACCGGTGAGGTGGTGGTGGCGGATGTGGTGGGTCAGTACCCGGTCGTACTCGGTCCTGACAACGAGCTCGGGGCCATCGCCGGTGAAGACGCCACCCGGAGGATCGCGGTGCTGAGGGGGAGTGCCACCAACCTGGCCTACCTCTATGCTGAGACCGTTTTCTTGGCGCCGCGCTTGCCCGAGACGGTCAGCCTCCAATTGGAGGGGACCCACGAGCCGATCGGTCGCATCCTCGCCGATCATGGATTGCATCCGGTCAGAGCTCCACTCGCCCACGGAGAGGATGTCGGAACCGGACCCCCGGACCCGGCGGCGTTGCTGGGTTCCGAGGTCGTCTGGTCACGCGGCTACCGGTTGATGCTCGACGGGTTGCCGGTCTTCGTCATCCACGAATGGTTTCTCCATTCAGTGTTGGACGCGCTCGGCCGACAGCCTCCGGAGTGAGTTCGCTGGCCCGCCCCTAACCGAGTTGGGTGCGCCGACCGATCAGGAAGTCGCGTTCGATGGCGTTGTCGGTTCGGGCGATCGCCTCCTGGTAGGCCAGCCGGGCGTCGGAGGTGCGTCCCACCCGACGAAGCAGATCGGCCCGAATGGCGTGGAACAGGTAGTAACTGTCGAGGTCGAGCTCGTCGACCAAGGCCAGCGCCGTCTCCGGCGAGTCCACCTCGGCGATGGCCACCGCTCGGTTGAGCGCCACCACCCGGCTCGGGGCGATCGACAGCAGCTGGTCGTAGAGGTGCACGATCTGAACCCAGTCGGTGTCCTCGGTTCCGGAGGCCGAGCTGTGGACGGCATGGATGGCGGCCTGCAGTTGGTACGGACCCGGCTGGCCCGTCGGAGACAGCGCCGGACGATGGTCTGGCCCTCGGTGATGAGCCCGGGGTGCCACTCCCTCCGATCCTGGTCGGCCAGCAGCACCAGTTCGCCGCCGGGGGTGGTCCGGGCCCCCCGCCGCGACTCGACCAGAAGCATGAGGGCAAGGAGGCCCATGACCTCCGCTTCGTCGGGCATGAGCTCGGCCAGCAGCCGGCCCAGGCGGATTGCCTCGGCGCCGAGGTCCTCACGGGTGAGCCGGTCGCCGACGCTGGCGGTGTGGCCTTCGTTGAAGATGAGGTAAATGACAGCCAGCACCGACCGGAGCCGATCGGGTAGGTCTGCCTCCCGCGGCACCCGCAACGGGATCCCGGCGTCGCGGATCTTGCCTTTGGCGCGGACCAGCCGCTGGGCCATGGTCGGCTCCGGCACCAGAAACGCCCCGGGCGATCTCGGCAGTGGTGAGCCCGCCGAGGAGCCGGAGGGTGAGGGCGACCTGGGCGCCGGTGGCGATCGAGGGGTGACAGCACGTGAAGATCAAGCGCAGTTGGTCGTCGCCCACGGCACCCTCCTCATCGAATTGGTCGTCCCGATCGTCCGGTTCGTCTGCCGCCTGCAATCGCGCCGCCTCCGAATAGCGGTCCTTCCGGGAGGACTCCCGCCGGACTCGGTCGATGGCCCGGTGGCGGGCGGTGGTGATGATCCACCCCGCCGGGCTGGTTGGGATTCCGGTGGATGGCCACCGCTCCATCGCCACCGTGAAGGCATCCTGGACCGCGTCTTCGGCGACGTCGATGTCACCGAAGACACGGACGAGCACTGCCACCGCCCGCCCGTACTCCTGGCGGAAGACCCGTCCGATCTCCGGGGCTCCCAGCGCCGCCGCGTCGGGCATCAGGGCTAGCTGGCGTCCCTTTGGAACGGGCGCACTTCGATCGGAAGGGTGGTGGCCCGGGCAGACTTGCGTCCCCACTCGAGGGCGGCGTCGAGATCGGGGGCCTGGATGATGGTGAGGCCGCCCAGATGTTCCTTCCCCTCGACATAGGGGCCGTCAGTGGTGAGCATCTCGCCGTCCTGCAACCGCACCACCGTGGCGGTGGTCGGGGGGAACAGCCCGTCGGAAAAGACCCAGGCGCCGGCCGCCTTCATTTCGTCGGCCAGGGCATTCACGTCGCGGGTGATCTCCTCCAGGTCGACGGCAGCCGGGGGAGGTCCGTCTGGCTGATACACGCTGAGTAGGTACTGCTTCATCGTAGGTAGCTCCTTGTGCATAAGCACCGGCTGGGTGCCGGCGTCACCCTCTAGACGAATGGGATCGGCCATATCGACACCGATAATCATGCCCTCGGAATTATTCGCCGCCCCAAGCAAAGTCGGCCCTTCGCCGGATTCAGCCCGCTGCCGCCGCGCCGGCGGCGGTCCGGGCCAGGATGCCGAGGGTGGCCCGCAGGGCACCCTCCGACATCACCGGGAAGATACCGGCTTCCTTCCACACTGGGTCGATCGTCGACCAGTCGTAATACGAGGTGACCAGGGTGCCGTCCTCGACCGGTTCGAGTTGGTAGCCGTAGATGTGGCCGATCGGCGGACGGATCTCGCCGAGGATCGTCCAGGCGATCTCCCGGTTGGGAACGAACGTGGTGATGGTGACGGTGACGTCGTAGTGCCCCATCGGGTAGTCGTTCAGCGCTTCCCGGTCCATGTGCACGACAAAGGTGTCGCCGACCGCGTTGACCGGTTGCCCGGTGGCGCTCATCAGCATCCCCGAGCTGTCGATGGCCACATGACCGTGGGGATCCGACAACAGCCCGAAGATGGTGGCCGGCTCGGTCGGGATCATCCGCTGAACTTCGAACCGCTCGATGGTCATGGATTTCATCCTGCCAGCTTCCCGGCGGCAGGCGCCGGGTGTCCGGCGGGGGACCGTTGGCCACCGTCTCGACGTCCTCACTATGCGCCCGACCTACCTCGTGACCCGAGTCAGTTGCGTGATAGAACGCAATCAACTAGGCTGCGTTGCATGACAGAACTCGCCGCAGCGCCCGCCACGGGGCACGACGCGGGCCCGACGGGAGTTAAGGCAGCCCCTACCGCCAACCCGGGTCGGCGCCGGACGGTGGTCTTCGTGGTCACCGCGTTGGGCGCCTTCATGGCCTCTCTCGACCTTTCCATCGTCAATGTCGCCTTTCCGGCCCTGGAGCGTTCGTTTCCCCACGATTCCCGAGCCGCGCTGGCCTGGGTGATCACCGGTTACAGCATCGTGTTCGGCTCGCTCCTGGTGACGGCCGGGCGCACCGCCGACCGGCTCGGGCGTCGGCGCCTGTTCTTCGCCGGGTTGGCCGTCTTCAGCCTGGGCTCGGCCCTCTGCGGGTTGGCCCCTTCGGTCGCCCTCCTCATCGCCGGACGCCTGATCCAGGGCGCTGGGGCGGCCGCCATGCTCCCGGCGTCGCTGGCCCTGCTTCTCGGTGCCTTCCCCACCGAGCGTCGCTCCCAAGTGGTGGCGCTGTGGGGCGGGGTGGGGGCGCTGGCCGTCGCCACCGGACCTTCGTTGGGTGCCGCCCTCATCTCCGCCGGTGGCTGGCGGTTGGTGTTCTACGTCAACCTGCCGATCGCCGCCTCTGCGTGGCTGGTCGGTCGCCGGGTGCTCACCGAGACCGTCACCCCCGGCACCCACGGGGTGCCCGACTATCTCGGGGTGGGGCTGGTGAGTCTGGGACTGGCGAGCCTGGTGCTGGCCATCTCCGAAGGGCCGTCGTGGGGCTGGACCAGCGGCCGGATCATCAGCCTCATCCTGGTGGCGGTGGTGCTGATCGCCGCCTTCCTCCGCCGCTCGTCCCGCCACCCCCACCCGGTGTTGGATCTGAAGCTCTTCTCCGCCCGGTCGTTCAGCGTGGCCAACGCCGCCACCCTGCTCTACTCGATGGGCTTCTTTGCCATGTTGCTCGGCAACATCCTGTTCCTCACCAGCGTCTGGGACTACTCGATCCTGAGGGCGGGCCTGGCGGTCACCCCCGGCCCCTTGGTGGTGGCGGCGGTCTCCGCCCCGGCGGGAAAGCTGGCCGCCCGGATCGGATTCCGCCCGGTGCTGCTGGTCGGCTTCCTGTTCTTCGCCGGGGGACTGGGGTTGTACGCACTGCGGGTCGGGCTGGCGCCGGCCTACTTGTCGGAGTGGTTGCCGCCCACCTTGATCACCGGACTGGGGATCGGACTGACCTTCCCGGTGTTGAGCGCGGCGGCGGTCTCCAGCCTCCACCCCGAGCGCTTCGCGGTCGGGAGTGCCGTCAACCAGACCGCCCGCCAGATCGGTGGGGCCTTCGGGGTGGCCATCTTGGTGGTGATCCTCGGCACGCCGGGCTCCCGGGCGTCCGCCCTCCTCGGGTTCCAACACCTTTGGATGTATGCGGCGTTGATGGCCCTGGCGTCGGGTGGATTGTGTGCGCTGCTGAAGGGACGGGTCGCACCCGCCACCGCCCAAGTGGTGGAGGCGGTGACGCCGCCCGTGGTGGTGGCAGAAGCCGCCCCTCTCGGCTAATCGCCCTCTCTCCCCATCAACCGGGAGAATTGCGCCGGACCTGGCTACAGTGCGGGGGGTGAAAACTCGATTCCGCAGCCATTTGCCTTCGATCGCGTTGAAGCCGGCCCTGGTGGCGGTGGCCCTGGCGGGGGCACTGGCGGTGTCCGGGATGGGACCGGCCCCGGTGGCGGGAGCCGCCCCGGCGGCGGTACCGCTTCCCCACGTCGGCCACGTATTCGTCATCGCCCTCGAGAACGAGAGCGCGACGTCGACGTTCGGCACCCCGGCGGCCGATCCGTATCTCGCTACCACCCTGCCGAGTGAAGGTGCCTTCCTGCCCAATTTCTACGCCACCGGCCATGAGAGCAACGACAACTACATCTCCATGGTGTCCGGGCAGCCGGCCAACATCTTCAACCAGGTCGACTGCCCCCTCTATCTCGACTTCTTCAATCTGTTCACCCTCGCCGGGATCGACGAGGGGTTGGGGTGCATCTTCCCGGCGGCCACCCCGAACGTCGGGAACCAGTTGACCACCGCCGGACTGAGCTGGAAGACCTACCAACAGGACATGGGGAACGTCCCGACCCGGGAAGCCGCCGCCTGCGGCCATCCTGCCGTCAACTCCTACGACGGTACCCAGAGCGCAGTGGCGGGAGACGGGTATGCCACCCGCCACGATCCGTTCGTCTACTTCCACTCGGTGATCGACAACCCGTCCTACTGCAATGCCCACGTGGTGGCGATGGGGTCTACCAGTGGCGCGCTGCCGGCGACCGCGGTGGCCGGGGAGACCGGGCTGGCCACCGATCTGCGGTCGATAGCCACCACCCCGAACTACTCGTTCATCACCCCCAACCTCTGCAACGACGGCCACGACTTCCCCTGCACCAATCAGACCGGCGGTGCCTCGGCGCTGGCCGACATCGACAGCTTCCTGTCGACCTGGGTGCCACTCATCACCTCGTCGCCGGCCTTCCAGCAGGATGGCTTGTTGGAGATCACCTTCGACGAAGGCACTACCACCGACGCCGCCGCCTGCTGTGGCGAGACACCCGGGCTCGGCTCGCTGCTGCCGGGGATCTTCGGCGCCGGGGGCGGGCGGGTCGGCGCGGTGTTGCTCTCCCCGTTCATCGCCCCCGGGACCACCACCTCAACGGCCTACAACCACTTCTCCGCCCTGGCCTCGATCGAGACCAATTTCGGCTTGCCCCGCCTGGCGGAAGCCCTCACGGTGACCAGCACTTTCGGTCCGGACGTGTTCACCCGACCCACCGGTCACTGACCGCCTCGGCGGTCAGAATCCGTCGGCCCGGCCCCCGCCGGGCCCGACCCCGCGGAGCCAATGGCGTATTCGGGCTCCATACCCCCGTCATCCCTGTTCACCGGGGTGTCCGGCCGCGCCGTATGGCGTAACAATGGCGTTATGTAGCCGCCTTCCGCAGTTAACACTGCCCTCCTACGCTGCAGGACATGCAACCGGAACGGTTTCGGCGAGTTCACCGTCGTCCCCAGGGACAGCGTGAACACGCCAGCCGCCGGCTGCGGGACGTGCTCCGATCCAACATCTACTGGGGGGCGTATCCCCGGGGATTTCTGCCCAGCGACTCCGAGCTGATGGTGGCTTACGGCGCCTCCAGAGCGGCGGTGCGGGAGGCCCTCAACATGCTCCGCCACGAGGGGGTCATCGACCGGCAGCAGGGGACCGGGACCTTCGTCATCTCCCATACCGCTTCGATGCAGATCCGGGAGGCCCACGGGGTGTCCGGCCCCGACCAGGAGAGCATCCTCGAACACCACCACACCAGTGAGATCGACCGGTCCCGGGTCCCCACCCCCGACATCGTGGCCAAGCGCCTGGAGGCGGAGCCGGGGGAAATGTGCCTCCGGCTGGAGTACGTGTCGTTGCACGGCGGCGACGTGGTCGGCCTGGCCACCAACTACGTCCTCGATCCCGAAGCCACCGCCATCGGGAACCTCCCCCTCGGCCCCAGCTGGTATGAGCTGCTCGGTCGGTCGGGGCTCACCATCGGGGAGTCGGAGCTCATCATCGGCTGCGCCGACGCCGACGAGCACACCGCCTCCCTGCTGACCGTCGAGACCGGGAGCGCCATCTTCACCATCGAGCAGATCATCCGAGATGCCCGGGGTCGGCTCTACAACTTCGCCTACATCGTCAGCCGCGGCGACCGGAACCACATCGTCTCGCTGGCCCGACAAGAACAGTACGACGATGCCTCGCGGTGAGGGTGCGGTTCCCGTCGTGGTTCCCTAGTCAGAGTTCTCGCCCCTAACCAATTTTCAAACTGTGAGCACCGCTCACCCGATTCAGTGAGGTCTTCATCATGTTTCCTTCGCGCGCCATCGGCTATCTCCGACCCCCCACCAGCCAGCAGATCAAGGACTACGCGGTCCGCCACCACCTCCACCTGACCGACGCCGAAGCCGAGCAGATGGTCGGCCCGGTCACCGCCACCCTGGACATGTACACCCGGGTCGAAGAGCTCGACGAGCCGGCCATCCCCCTCCAGTTCCCCTACCGGGACCCGGGCCACACCCCGCTGGCCGGCGAGGACCCCTACAACGCCTTCATCCGCTTCTGCGAGGTGCGGGGGGCGGAAGACGGTCCGTTGGCCGGCCGGACGCTGGGGGTGAAGGACTGCATCGCGGTGGCCGGCATCCCCATGACCAACGGCGGTCGGCGGACCCCGGTGGCGGTTCCCACCGAGGACGCGGTGGTGGTCGAGCGGCTGCTGGCCGCCGGGGTGGTGATCACCGGCAAGACCAATCTGGAGGACCTTGCCCTCGGCCTGGGCGAAGGGTCTTCCTTCGGAGCCTCCCGTAACCCGGTCAACCCGAAGTACGCCACCGGCGGCTCATCGTCCGGCTCCGGCGCGGCGGTGGCCGCCGGCCAGGTCGACCTCGCCCTCGGGGCCGATGAGGGTGGGAGCGTGCGCATCCCGGCCGCCTGGTGCGGGCTGGTGGGGATGAAGGCCACCCACGGGCTCGTCCCCTCCTACGGGCTCACCTACATGGACCACACCATCGATCACATCGGCCCGATGACCAAGACGGTGTCCGACAACGCGCTGATGCTCGAGGTCATGGCCGGCTCTGACTGGCGCGACCCGCAGTGGATCCGGACCGAGCCCACCGCCGGGTCCTACACCACCTCGGCCGGTCTAGGCCTCGACGGGGTGCGGGTCGGGGTGATCACCGAGGCGTTGGAGGCCTCCGGTTGCACCCCCGACGTACTGGAGGCGTTCGAGTCGGCCCAGAAGCAGCTGGTCGACCTCGGCGCCACCCTCTCCGAAGTGTCGATCCCGCTGTGGCTGGACTCCCGGGCCATCGGGTTGGGGGCGCTCGGGCTCGGGCTCTACGGGATGGCCATCTCCAACGGCATCGGCTTCGGTCACCTCGGGCGGGTCGACCCCGCCATCACCGCCGCCTGGGGAGCCCAGACCACCCTCCAGGCCGCCGATCTCCCCGAGATGCTGAAGACCACCCTGTTGACCGTCGACCATGTCCTCTCCTGCTACCAGGGGGTGCCGTTGGCCAAGGCCCAGAACCTTCGCCTGGCCCTTCGGCGGGAGACCGCCGCGGCTCTGTCGGAGGTCGACCTGATGGTGACGCCCACCATTCCGACGGTGGCCTTCGAGCTTCTCGACCGCCGGGCGGAGCCGGGGGAGATGGGGGAGCGCCTGCAACTCTCGATGGGTGCTACCACCAACACCATGCCCTTCGATCTCACGGGGAACCCGGCCCTCTCCTTGCCGTGCGGCACCGGCGACCACGACCTTCCGGTCGGGCTGCAGCTGATCGGTCCGCACTTCGGGGAGGAGATGGTCTACCGCGCCGCCTTCGCGTTCGAGGCGGCTTCGAGCTAACCCTTGGACGCACCACCGGGCGCCGGCCGTCAGGCCCGACGACTCCCCCGAGGCGAGCCAACCGGCTCCCGCCGACGGGGAGTCCTGCGCGTCGGGAGGCGGGGCGGACCGGGGTGGCGTGGGGGTGGATGGCCCGGCTCGGCGGATCGAAATATTTGTCGGCGGATGTCGCCGCCGACCCGGCCATCGGGCCAGCCCAGTGGGGTATGGCGGTCGGGCCGAGCGGCGTAATCGCGCGGTAACGGTGCAGCCATTTCGGGTTAACACTGGTATGACACCGTGAGCCCATGCCAGGGATCGCACCACCGCCAACCGGCGATGTCGGAACTCGACGTCGGCCCCCCATGTTGCGGATGGTCGGCTAGATGGAACGGTTCATCGGCCGCCGGCTCCTCATCTGCATCCCCACCCTCATCGGGGTGACGATCGTGGTGTTCATCACCATCAAGATCATCCCCGGCAATCCGGTGGCCAGCTTGGCCGGCATCAACTCCACCGCCGCCGTCCGGGCCGCCATCACCCACCGGCTGGGTCTCGACCAGCCGTGGCCGGTCCAGTACTTCGACTGGATTTGGAGCACCCTCCAGGGCAACCTCGGGACCTCCATCTCCCGCCAGGTGGCGGTGCGGCCGCTGGTGTTCAGCGCCCTGTCCAACACCTTCATCCTGGCCGGGGCCGGGGCGGTGGTGGCGTTTGTCGGAGGCACCCTCCTCGGTCTGTGGGGGGCGCTCCGGCATCGCCACCGTGACGGGTCGGTGGCCGACTCGGTGGCCGCCCTCACCGTGGCCGCCCCCCAGTACTCGGTGGCTCTGGTCCTCCTGGTGGTGCTGACCGTCAACGTCACCGCCTTCCCGTCGGGGGGGATGTACAACTCCGCGGGCGGAGGCGGATTTCTCGCCCTCCTCTACCACCTGATCCTGCCGGCCATCGCCGTCGGGCTCGCTCCGCTCGGGGTGATCGCCCGGATCTTCCGCTCCTCGCTCATCGACGTCATGAACCAGGAATTCGTCACCAGCCTCCGGGCCCGGGGCCTGAGCCGGGGGGCGGTCCTCCGCCACGCCATTCACAACACCCTTCCGTCCCTGTTCACGGTGGCCGGATTGCAGATCGGCTTTCTCCTCGGCGGCGCGCTGTTCGTCGAGATCCTGTTCACCTGGCCGGGGATCGGCCAGCTCATCTTCCAGTCCATCTCCGCCCGTGATTACCCGGTGATCGAGGCGTGCTCGCTGGTGCTGGCGGTGGCGTTCGTCCTTCTCAACGTGATCATCGACATCGGCCATGCGCTGGTGGATCCGAGGGTTCGGCAATGAGCGCCATCGAGATCCCGATCGGGCTGATGTCGCCAGCCGGTGACGGGCTTCCCGCCGGCGAGGTCATCTCCCGGACCCGACGCCACATCCCCCTGACCGTCATCATCCCCGGATCGTTCCTGGGCCTGCTGATCCTGGCCGCCATCTTCGCCCCGCTGGTGGCGCCCGACGGGCCCACCGCCGGGTCGATCGCCGACCGGCTGCAGGGAGTGGGGAGTCCCGGACACCTTCTCGGCACCGACGGACAGGGCCGGGACATTCTCAGCCGGCTCATCTGGGGGGCCCGGCCCTCGCTGCTGGAAGGCATCGTCCCGGTCGCCATCGCCGGCACCATCGGGACGGTGCTCGGCATGGTGGCCAGCCTCGGCGGCCGGCGCCTGCACACCCTCATCATGCGGACCCTCGACGTCTTCTACTCCTTCCCGGCCGTCCTCCTCGCCATCGCCCTGGCCGCCGCGCTGGGGGCCGGGGTGGTCAGCGACATCGTGGCGCTGTCGATCGTGCTGATCGCCCCCATCGCCCGGGTGGCGGAGACCGAAGTCTCCCGCCTGCGGTCGTCGGACTTCATGGAAGCGGCCAAGGCCAGCGGGGCGGGCTGGCCGAGCATCGCCGGCCGCCAGGTGCTGCCCAACATCGCCCCCACCCTCCTCGTCTACTGCACCGCCCTCATCGGGCTGGCCATCGTCTTCGCCGGCGGGCTGTCGTTCCTCGGGCTCGGGATCGCCCCCCCGCAGGCGGAGTGGGGGTCGATGTTGAACGACCTCAACCAAGACCTCTACAACGCCCCGGTGCTCACCCTCATCCCCGCCCTGATGATCTTCGTGACCTCCATCGCCTTCAACATCCTGGGCGACGGCCTCCGCGACCTCCTCGACACCCACTCGGAGACAGTCCAATGACCACCGCCACCCACACCCCGCTGCCCACCGATGTCCGCCGGTCTTCACGGCTCGACACCGAGGGGTCCCCGACCTCCGCCGCCACCCCCAGTCCGGCGGAGGGCACCCTGGTGGTGGAGGATCTCCACGTCACCTTCCGGGCCAAGCACCGGTCGGTGGAGGCGGTGCGGGGCATCAGCTTCACCGTCACCGCCGGCAAGACCCTGGTCCTGCTGGGGGAGTCGGGCAGCGGCAAGTCGGTGAGCGCCCGGTCCATCCTCCGGCTCTATTCCAGCGCGGTGGAGGTGACCGGGCGGGCGACCCTCGGCGGGGTGGAGCTGTTCGGCCTGCCCGAGCGCGAGATGCAGCCTCTCCGGGGCCAGGCCATCGCCCTGGTTCCCCAGGACGCCAGCGGCACCCTCGACCCCTTGCGCCGGATCGGCTCCCAGATCACCGAGGTCCTCCGCCGCCACTCAGTGGTGTCCTCCCGGAGGGAAGCCCGGCAACGGGCCGAAGAGCTGTTGGCCCAAGTCGGGATCGCCGACCCCCGTCGGGCGGCCCGCTCCTACCCCCACGAGTTGTCCGGCGGCATGCGGCAGCGGGCGCTGATCGCCATCGCCATCGCCTGCTCGCCCAAGGTGCTGATCGCCGACGAGCCGACCACCGCTCTCGACGTCACCATCCAGGCGCAGATCCTCGAGCTGTTCGCCAGCCTCCAGGACAGCCTCGGAATGGGGCTGCTCCTCGTCACCCATGACGTCGGCGTCGCCCGGCAGATCGCCCACCGGGTGGCGGTGATGTACGCCGGCCTCCTGGTCGAAGAAGGCACCGGGGCCGCCGTCCTCGACCATCCCGCCCATCCCTACACCGCCGGGCTGCTCCGGGCGGTGCCCACCCACGACACCCCCCGCGGCTTCCTCCACGCCATCCCCGGGAAGCCACCGGCCGCCGGGGAGACCGTCGCCGATGCCTGCGCCTTCGCCCCCCGGTGTGCCTTCGCGGTCGACCGCTGCCGCACCCAACAGCCCGAGCTGGTCCTGGTCGGATCCGAGCACCAGGCCGCCTGTCCGGTGGTCGACGGCGAAGTCCCCCCCGCTGCCGACACCACCGCCACCGGTCGGGAGGCACCGTGAGCTCCCCGGTCCTGCTGGCCGAACACCTGAGCAAGCGGTTCGACAACGGCGTCCTGGCCGTCGACGACGTCAGCCTCACCGTCCACCCCGGGGAGACGGTGGGGATCGTGGGGGAGTCCGGCTGCGGCAAGTCCACCACCGGCAAGCTGATCCTGCGGCTGCTGGAGACCGATTCCGGCTACGTGGCCTTCGACGGCCAGAATCTGGCCACCCACTCGGGGCAGAGCCTGCGGGACATCCGGGGGAAGCTCCAGCTGGTCCCCCAGAACCCGCAGACGTCGCTGAATCCCCGGCTCTCCATCACCGAGGCCATCGCCTTCAATCTCCGGACCCACGGCTGGGCCAAGCGGGACATCGCTCCCCGGGCGGCCAGCCTCCTCGACATGGTCGGGGTCCCCGCCTCCTACGCCCACCGCTACCCCCACGAGCTGTCCGGCGGCCAGCTCCAGCGGGTGGCTATCGCCCGGGCCCTCTCCACCGACCCCAAGTTGATCGTCTGCGACGAAGCCGTTTCCGCCCTGGACAAGAGCGTGCAGGCCCAGGTGCTCAACCTGCTGGTGGAGCTGCAGAACGAGCTGGGGATCGCCTACCTGTTCATCTCCCACGACCTCGGCGTCGTCGAGCACCTCTCCCACCGGGTGCTGGTGATGTACCTCGGCCGGATCGTCGAGGAGTCGACCGCCGCCGACCTCTGGCAGAACCCGTCCCACCCCTACACGGTGGCGCTGTTCTCCTCGGTGCCCGGCCCCGGCCGGGAGCGGATCGTTCTCTCCGGCGAGCTGCCCAGCCCAGCCAACCCTCCGAGCGGCTGCGGGTTCCGGACCCGCTGCCCCATCGCCATCGACGACTGCGCCGCCGCCCGCCCGGCGCCGGTGACGGTGTCGGTGAGCGATCACCACCAGGCCGCCTGCATCCGGGTGGAGGAGCGGGTCCCGGTGACGGCGGCCATGGGGGTCCACGCGTGATTTCGCCCGACAACCAAAAAAGGAGCGTCCCTTGTCCCTCATGAACCGTCTGCCGCATCGCCGATCCGACCGTCGGCTCCGGCATCGAGGTCATCGCCGGATGGTGTCACTGGTGGCCGCCTCGGCGGTGGCGGTGTCGACGCTGGTGATCGGGGCGTCCCCGGCGACGGCCGCCGGGGGCCATGGGGGGACACTCATCGTCGGCATGACCGCCGCGAACATCCCCAATCTCGACACCGAGCTGGCCGGCCTCCAGGGCTACGAGGGCGACCGCTTCGTCGGCAACTCCCTCTACGACGGGCTCACCCGGTTCAACCTCCTCCAGGCCAACAAGGTGCCCCAGGTGGTGCCGGCCCTGGCCGCCTCCTGGACCTCCAACGCCGACGCCACCGTCTGGACCTTCAGCCTCCGACCCAACGTCACCTTCCAGGACGGCACTCCGTTCAACGCCGACGCGGTCATCTTCAACTTCGACCGCGACTACAACCCGGCCTTCGCCTACTACTCGTCGGCGGTCGGCTCCGAAGCCCAGACCCTGACCTCGGGGATCGCCTCCTATACCAAGGTGGACGACGCCACCGTCCAGATCACCATGAAGACGTCCGACTCCCACCTGCCGTCGGACCTCACCACCCTCTACATGGCCAGCCCGACCGCGGTCCAGAAGGAGGGCAACGCCGGGTTCGCCCTCAAGCCGGTCGGCACCGGTCCGTTCCAGTTCGTCTCGGAGACCACCGGCCAGGAACTGGTGTTGGCGCCGAACAAGCACTACTGGGCCGGCGCCCCGAAGCTGAACCAGCTCATCCTCAAGCCCATCCCTGATCCCTCCGCCCGGATCGCCGCCCTGCGTTCGGGGGCGGTCAACTGGATCGAGTACCCGACCCCCGACGACATCTCCTCCCTCAAGTCGAGCGGGTACCAGATCCTGGAGAACACCTACGACCACATCTGGCCCTGGATCTTCGACACCACCCAGAAGCCGTGGGACAGCGTCCTGGTGCGCCAGGCGGCCAACTACGCCATCAACCGGCAGGCCATGGCCAAGAGCCTCCTCCACGGGACCGCCCAACCCGCCTACCAACTGATCCCGCCGGCCAACAGTGCCTACAGCTCGAAGAACTTCAAATACAGCTACAACCCGAAGAAGGCCAAGCAGCTGCTGAAGCAGGCCGGCTATCCGAACGGCTTCACCGCCACCATCTCCTATCCGACCAGTGGGTCCGGGAACATGGTGCCGGTGCCGATGAACGAGGAGCTGCAGCACGATCTGGCTGCGGTCGGCATCCACATCACCCTGGTGCCGATGGAGTGGTCGACCATGCTCACCCAGTTCATCACCGGGAAGATCCCCGGGGGGACCACCGGGACCAACATCTCCCTCACCTTCCAGCAGGAGTCGATCTGGGAGGGCCTGTTCCTCGGGGGCTCGCCCATCAACGACGCCCACTACAACAACCCGACCGTCGACAGCTTGCTGGAGCAGGCCCAGTCGGTGACCAACTCCACCGCCCGGGCCCAGCTCTACACCCAGGCCGGCAATCTCATCACCAAGGACGCCCCCTGGCTGTTCGTGGTCAATGACGAGAACCCCCGGGCCCTCGCCACCACCGTCCACGGCTTCATCGAGCCGAAGTCGTGGTTCGTCAACCTGACCACCGTCTGGGTGAGCTGAGTCACCCGACCCGCCACTGCCCATCCCCAACGCACACGCAAGGAGAAAACCATGATCGACGTACCGCTCTCGATCACCGAAGCCGCCGCCTCCCTCCGGGAAGGGGAGATCACCGCCACCGAGCTCACCGAGGCGGTGCTGGCCCGGGCCGATGCCCACGACTCGGAGGTGGGGACCTTCCTGGTCCGCTTCAACGAGCAGGCGATGGACACCGCCGCGCTGGCCGACAAGGAGATGGCCAAGGGGATCCACCGGGGCCCGCTCCACGGCATCCCTCTCGGGATCAAGGACATCATCGCCGCCGCCGAGGGACCGACCACCGCCAACAGCCTGGTGCTGGACCCCGCCTGGGCGGCGGGGAAGGACGCCCCGGTGGTGGCCCGGCTGCGGTCGGCGGGGGCGGTGATCACCGGCAAGGTCACCACCATGGAGTTCGCCTGCGGCTCTCCGGACCCGACCAAGCCGTTCCCGCTGCCCCGCAACCCCTGGAACACCGACACCTGGCCGGGTGGGTCGAGCTCCGGCACCGGCAGCGGGGTAGCGGCCGGGTTCTTCCTGGGCGGCCTCGGGACCGATACCGGCGGGAGCATCCGCATCCCGGCGGCGTTCTGCGGGATCACCGGGCTGATGCCGACGTTCGGGCGGGTGCCGAAGTCGGGCTGCGCCCCTCTCGGCTACAGCCTCGACCACATCGGGCCGATGGCCCGCTCGGCCGACGACTGCGCGGCCATGCTCCAGGTGCTGGCCGGCTACCACGCCAGCGACCCCGACTGCGCCAACTTGCCGGTCCCCGACTACTCGGCCGGCCTGGGGTCGGACTCTCTGGCCGGCGTCCGCATCGGGTTGGACCGGGTCCACCACTTCCCGGAAGGGGGCGACCCGGCGGTGGCCCCCTGCTTCGACGAAGCCGTCGGGGTGCTCGAGAGTCTCGGCGCCACCGTGGTGGAGGTGGAGCTTCCCTACTTCGCGGAGATGCTGGCCGCCGACATGGTCACCATGGGAGCCGAAGCCCTGGCTTACCACCTGCCGGACATGAGGACCCGGTGGGAGGACTACTTCATGGGGACCCGCCGGATGGTGGCGACCGGGGCGCTGATCTCCGGCGCCGATTTCGTCCAGGCCCAGCGCGTGCGCCGGGTGGCGCTGCAGGCGCTCGGCGACCTGTTCGAGACGGTGGACATCGTGGCCACCCCGACCGCCTCCAAGGGCGCCACCCCCTATACCGACCTGGAGGGCGGCATCCTGGATGTCAGCCAGGTGTTCCAGTACGTCCACACCCCCTACTGGGATTCGGTGGGCAACCCGGCCCTGGTGGTGCCGATGGGCTTCACCGACGACGGGCTCCCGCTGTCGCTGCAACTGGCCAGCCCCCACTTCGAGGAGGCGTCACTGTTGAAGGTGGGCAGCGCCTTCCAGAAGGTGACCGACTGGCATCGCCAGGTTCCGGCCATGATCGCCAGCCAAGTGGCGGCCTGAGCCACCCGTCAACCAAGCCAACTCCAGAGGAAGGAACCCATGACCATCGCATCATTCACCCCGGCCGACGAGGCCACCGTCCGCACATTGCTGGCCGCCGCCGCCATCCCCGCCTCCGAGGAGGAGATCCTCGCCTTCGCCGCCGACTACCCCCGGCTGAAGGGGATGGTGGAGCTCCTCCACGCGGTGCCCGAGGCGCGCTACGAGTCGCCCGGACTCCACTTCGATCCGACTCCGAAGTTCGCCGAGTGGGGATAGCGGAGCCATGAGCAACCAACCCACTGGGGCGGCGGTGCTGATCATCGACATGCAGAACGGCTTCGTGCACGCCAACGGTTCCATCCCCCGCACCGGAGCGCCCCTCCCCAACGTCGACCGGGTCATCAGCTCGTCGGTGGAGTTGGTGGAGGCGGCCCGGGAGGCCCATCTCCCCATCGTGTTCACCCAGCACGTCTTCGACCCCGACTACTTCGACGTCGCCCCCCGGATCGTGGCCAAGGGAATGTTCGACCCGGAGACGGAGACCCTGGTGCGCAACAGCTGGGATGCCGCCATCCTCGACGAGCTGAAGCCGCTGGAGACCGAGCGGACCGTCGAGAAGAACCGCTATGACGCCTTCTTGTACACCGACCTCGACCAGGTGCTCCGCAAGCTGGGGGTCGGTCGACTGCTGGTGGGCGGGGTGGTGACCAACGTCTGTGTGGAGTCCACCGTGCGCTCTGCCGAACAGCGGGATTTCGAGGTCATCGTGGCGGAGGACTGCACGGCCGGAGCGCTCGAGTACCACGACGCCGCGTTGGCGTCGATGGCCTATATCGCCGCCGAGGTGATGGCCTGGCGCCATGGTCTGGAGGCGCTCCTCGCCTCCTAGAAGAGGGCCCGCAGCCTGAATCCTATATAGTCGACTGGAATAGTCGATAATAGGAGTCAGGGTGGTCGAGCAGGTCGGGGAGCGCACCGGGGCACGGGCGGTGGAACGGGCGATCGAGGTCATCGACTGCTTCGGCAACGACGAGCCGGAGCTGTCCTTGAGCCAGCTGGCTCGGCGGGCCGGATTGCCGGTCAGCACCACCCACCGGATCACCCAGGCCCTGGTCCGGGGTGGGCTGCTGGAGCGCAGTGGACGTGACCGCTACCGGGTCGGGCAACGGCTGGCCGGGCTGGCCGGTCCGGTCCTTTCCCGTCTCGGTGTCGATGAGGCGGCCCCCTCGCTGCACAAGCTGGCCGAAGGGCTGCGGCTCACCGCCAGTGTCGGGGTGCTAGGGGAGGGGCAAGTGCTGACGGTCTTCTCGGTCCGACCGAGCCTGGGCTTCCACCCGACCCAGGTCCCCAGCCAGCGTGAGCCCCTGCACGCCAGCGCCATGGGCAAGGCTCTCCTCGCCTTCGCCCCCGGCGAGCCCCGGGCCGGCGTGGAACGGCTCGGCCGGCTTCCTCGGTTCACCGCCCGCACCCACACCTCGCCGGCGGAGCTGATCACCGACCTCGAGCAGATCCGCCGCCGCGGCTTCGCCGTCTCCGACGGGGAGCGCACCGAGGGGGTCCGGTCGGTGGCGGTGCCCCTGTTCGGGTCCCGCCACCAGCCGTGGGGAGCCCTCGGCGTCCAGGAACGCTCGACTCGGCTGGCCGATGACCGACTGGCCCAGATCGCTCCCGCCCTCCGTCACATCGGCGCCGAGATCGGGCAGCGGGTCAAGCGGAGTGAGGCCTCCCACCCCTGAGGTTCCACCATGCGGAATGGATCTTGACCCCGGCGGGTTCCTAATCCAGAGTATTCCCATCAGCTTTATATGGATTGGGGTGCCGCGCCGTTCTGACGGAGCGCCACTCCGCCACTCAACCCCCAAAGGAACCCACCCCTCCATGCCCCGCTCCCGAGCTTCCGTCATCGCCGTGTCCCTCGCCCTGGTTGGGGTCTTGGCGGCGTGCAGCTCCGGCATCTCCACCTCGTCCCAGTCGACGCAGGATGCGGTGAAGAAGGCGTCGGGCATCCCCGCCGGCACCGTCCTCAATATCGGCGACCAGCAGCAGCTGCTCGCGACCCTGTTGCAGGCATCGGGCCAACTCCGGGGCCTGCCCTACACCCTCAACTTCGTCCAGTTCGGCAGCGGTCCGCTGGTCGATGCCGGCTTCGCCGCCAACCGGATCGACGCCGGCTTCATGGGCGACCTCCCGGCCACCGTGGCGGTGTCCTCCCACCTCCCGGTGAAGGCAGTGGCGGTCGCCCTGCCCGTCGGGGCCAGCCTGTTCCTGGTGGCCCAGCCCGGCATCAACTCCATCGCCCAGCTGAAGGGAAAGCCGGTGGCCTACACCACCGGGACCGCCCAGCAGGCGCTCGCCCTTCGGGCCCTCGGCCAGGCCGGGCTGACCCAAAAGGACGTGCATCAGGTCGACGTGACCCTCCAACAGCTCGGCACCGTCCTCCAATCCGGGGCCGCCGACGCCTCCATCCTCAGCGTCCAGCAGAAGATCGACTTCCAGGAGACCCATCCGGGGGCCAAGGTCCTCGCCACCAACGCCACCGCCAAGCCGCCGAGCTACGACTACGTCCTCGCCACCACCTCAGCCCTGGCCAGCCCGGCCAGGAAGGCCGCCCTGGCCGACTTCCTCAAGCGTTACGTAGCCGCCATCAAGGGGAGAAGGCCCGCCCCAACCAGTACGTCAACGACTACTACGTCAACGTCGAGCACCAGACCCCGGCGCAGGCAAAACAGATCCTGGCCGCCGGCGGGGTGCTGAACCCGCTGCCGATCACCGCCGCCGTCCAACAGTCACTCCAGATGGTGGTGGGCCTGATCGCTTCCGCCGGGGCGATCCCCGCCTCTTTCAGCGTCGCCTCGTTGTTCAGCCCCGACGTCACCAGCTACTTCAACCCCATCGTGCAGCCATAACCGATAGCCAGACCAACCCCCAACCCCAACCAAGGAGACCCTTGCCATGACCGACATCCTCACCTCCCGATCCCGCGCCTCGATCCCACCCTCCGGGGTGACGGTCAAGCCGATCGCCGGACGCACCGGCGCGGAGATCGCCGGTGTCGACCTCTCCCAACCCCTCGACGACGAGACGGTGGAGACCATCTCCGCCGCCCTCGACACCTGGAGGGTGGTGCTCTTCCGGGACCAGCACCTCGACCACGCGTCGCAGATCGCCTTCGGGCGCCAGTTCGGGAACCTCACCTACGCCCATCCCCATGACGACGCCCCGCCCGACGGTCACCCGGAGATCTACACCGTCGACGACCGCCGGCTGGGGGAGCGCTTCGGCATCGACGTGAAGGCCTTCCGGCTCAACGCCCGCACCCTGACCAGCGGCTGGCACACCGATGTGACCCCGGCCATCAACCCTCCGGCCGGATCCATCCTCCGGGCCGACGTGGTCCCGAGCTACGGCGGGGACACCACCTTCACCAACCTGGTGGCCGCCTATGAGGGGCTGTCGGAACCGGTGCGCGCCTTTGTCGACACCCTCCGGGCCGAGCACCGCTATGGCGCCAACTGGGCCGGCTATCCCCAACGGGGAGGCGAGTACGGAGGGGTGGTGGATAGGAACAGCCTGGTGGCCCACCACCCGGTGGTGCGGGTGCACCCGAGGACCGGCGAGCGCGCCCTGTTCGTCAACCCCGGCTTCGTCGACCACATCCTCGACGTGAACCCGGTGGAGAGCCGGTGGATCCTCGAGCACCTCTTCAACGAGCTGATCCGTCCCGAGTACACCGTGCGGTTCCGCTGGGAGCCGGGGAGCGTCGCCTTCTGGGACAACCGGGCGACCTCCCACCTCGCCCCCCACGACCTCGACCATCTCGACGTCGAGCGGATCCTCCACCGGGTCACCTTGATCGGGGAGATCCCGGTGGGCCCGGACGGGCGGGAATCGGAGTTGATCGAGGGCGTTCCGTTCGTGGAGACCCCGCTGTTCGCCCCCACGGACTGACCGGGACCATGGCCACCACCGAAATCCTCCGGCCCCCGCCCCCGGCCCCGGCCTCGGTCATCGAGGTCGGGACCGGCCTGGACCTGGTCCGGCCCACCCAGGATCAGCCGTCCCGGCGATCGAGGCGGGTGCCCCGCCAGGTCCGGCGCCTGGTCGGCCCGCTCCTGGTGCTCGGCCTCTGGCAGTTGGTCTGCAGCCTGGGCGTCTTCAACAGTGTGGAGGTGGCGTCGCCGCTGGCGGTGGTCGACGCCGGCCGGCAGCTGTGGGCGTCCGGGGAGTTGCAGACCAACCTGCTCATCTCCCTCCAGCGGGTGGCCGAGGGCCTGGTGGTCGGCGTCGCCGCCGGGGTGGTGCTGGCCGTCATCTCCGGTCTCTTCCACCGGGGGGAGGACCTGGTCGACCCGATCATCCAGGCGGCCCGGTCGGTCCCCATCCTCGGGCTGGTGCCGCTGGCCATCATCTGGTTCGGGGTGGGGGAGACCCCGAAGGTGTTCCTCATCGCCCTCGGCTGCACCTTCCCCGTCTACCTCAACACCTTCGCCGCCATCCGGGGGGTGGACTCGAAACTGGTGGAGGCGGGCCAGACCTTCGGCCTCGGGCGCTGGGGGCTGGTCCGGCGGGTGATCCTCCCCGGCGCCCTCCCTGGGTTTCTGGTCGGGCTCCGCTTCGCCCTGGTCAGCAGCTGGCTGATCGTGGTGGTGGCGGAGGTGATCAACGCCAAGAGCGGGATCGGCTATCTCATCAACGAGGCCCAGAGCTGGAACCGCACCGACATCATCATGCTCGGCCTGGCCATCTACGCGGTGCTCGGCCTCATCGCCGATGCCATCGTCCGCCTCCTCGAGCGTCGCCTGCTGACCTGGCGACACGGCTTCAGCGGGAGCTGACCATGACGCTGACCGACTCACCGCCGCGCCAACCCCGGTCCCGGCAACCGGCGATCATCGCCATCCGGGTGACCCGGGCCTTCGGCGACCGTCCGGTGTTGGAGGGACTCGACCTCTCGGTCGACGCCGACGAGTTCGTCGCCCTCCTCGGGCGTAGTGGCACCGGCAAGAGCACCCTGTTGCGGATCCTCGGCGGCCTCGACCCCGAATACGGGGGCGACGTGCTGGTGCCGGCCAAGCGATCGGTGGTGTTCCAGGAGTCGCGCCTCATCCCCTGGCAGCGGGTGCTCCCCAACGTGGTGCTGGGCCTGGAGCCAGGCCCCGGTGGCCGGGCGGCCCTGGCCGGGCAAGGGCTGGAGGCGCTGGAAGAGGTGGGGCTGGCCGATCAGGCCCGGGCCTGGCCGGTCACCCTGTCGGGGGGCGAGGCCCAGCGGGTGGCTCTGGCCCGGGCCCTGGTACGGGAACCGCAGCTGATGTTGCTGGACGAGCCGTTCGGGGCGCTGGACGCGCTGACCCGGGCCCGCATGCACCACCTGCTCCAGGACCTCTGTGCCCGGCACCGTCCGGCGGTGCTGCTGGTCACCCACGACGTCGATGAGGCGCTGCTGCTGGCCGACCGGGCGGTGGTCCTGGTCGACGGCCGGATCAGTCTGGACGTGCCCGTCGATCTCGAGCGCCCCCGGAGGCGCGGGGACCCCGGCTTCGTGGCCCTCCGGGACCGGTTGATGGCCGAGCTGGGGGTGGAGGAGCCGAGGGGTCCGGCCGGCCGGAGCCGGGGAGCCGAGGAGGGGTTGCCGGCGCCGTAGCCTGGGGAGCCGATATCGCTCCCCCGGAAGGTGTGCCCCATGAGTTCCTCCCTGCCCGAGCCCTTGCGATGGGGGGTGATCGGCACCGGTTCGATCGCCTCCACCTTCGCCACCGATCTGGCCCTCACCGACTCCGGGCAGGTGGTGGCGGTCGGGTCACGGACGCAGCAGTCGGCCGACGATTTCGGGAACCGGTTCGGGATCCTCAACCGCCACTCCTCCTACGAGGCGCTGGTTGGGGATCCCGAGGTGGAGGTGGTCTACGTCGGCACCCCCCACCCCATGCATCTGCCCGACGCCCTGCTCGCCCTCGAGCACGGCAAGCCGGTGCTGGTCGAAAAAGCATTCACCATGAACGGCGCCGAAGCCCGCACCCTGGTGGACGCGGCCCGGGACCGGGGTCTGTTCCTGATGGAGGCGATGTGGACCCGGTTCCTTCCCCACATGGTGGAGATCCGTCGGCTGCTCGACGCCGGGGCGTTGGGGGAGATCGTCACCGTCATCGCCGACTTCGGCCGGTGGTTCCCGCCCGATCCGGCGTCGAGGCTCTTCGCCCCGGAGTTGGGCGGGAGCGCGCTACTCGACCTCGGCGTCTACCCGGTGTCGTTGGCGTCGATGGTGCTCGGCCGGCCGGATCGGATCGCCTCGATGATCGCGCCGTCGTTCACCGGGGTCGACGGCCAGACCTCGATGCTGTTCGGCTACCGGAACGGTGCCCAGGCCGTCCTCACCTGCACGTCGGCGGCCACCACCGCCACCCAGGCCACCATCATCGGGACCGACGGCCGCATCGACATCGACGAGGGCTTCTACACCCCGGTCGGCTTCACCCTGGTGCCCCGCGACGCCACCGCCACCCGGTTCGACTACCCCCACCACGGGCGCGGCCTCCGCCATCAGGCCGACGAGGTGGCCCGGTGCCTCCGGGCCGGACTCCCGGAGAGCCCGGTGATGCCGTTGGCGGAGAGCGTGTCCATCATGGAGACGCTGGATACAGTGCTGGCCGGGGCGATTACCGCCGGGTGAATAGGCATGAGACCCGACAGAAACCTGGAGGAATCCTGGAAGTATGAAGGAAGCGTCACGCGATGTTCATTGTGCTGTAACGTGAAACGCAAGCCCGTGAAATCGAGCTTCGAATGCACAAACTGCAGGGATGACTAGCCGGGGGGATTCACCTTGAAACTCAACACGAAACGGGCATTGGTAGCCATGTTGCTGGTTGGCGGACTCATCGCCAGCGCCTGTTCCAGCAACAGCTCAACGTCTACCACCACCACCTCATCCGGATCCGGTTCCAGCGGCTCGGTCTCGGTGACGTCGTTCACCAATGACTTCTCCGCCATGGCCAACCTCACCAGCATCGCCGCGGCCGGCAAAGGCAACGTGGCGGTGATCCTTCCCGACACCGTGTCGTCGGCCCGCTACACCGAGTTCGACGGTCCCTATCTGACCACCGCCTTCCAGAAGGCCGGGTTGACCGCCTCCCAGTTCAGTGTCCAGAACGCCCAGGGGAGTGACTCCACCGAGTTGACCGACGCCCAGTCGGCCATCA
The DNA here is from genome assembly GCA_036268775.1 of Acidimicrobiales bacterium. GTDB lineage: Bacteria > Actinomycetota > Acidimicrobiia > Acidimicrobiales > RAAP-2 > DASZIT01. The sequence continues at coordinate 88,147 of DATATM010000003.1, forward strand.
CCTCCGGCGCCAGTGTGCTGGTGGTGGACGCCCTCGACTCCGGGGTCGGCGCGCAGATCGAGTCCTACGCCAAATCCCACGGGGTGGCGGTCGTCGACTACGACCGGCTGGTCCTCGGCGGGAGCCGGCAGTACTACGTGAGCTTCGACAACGTGAAGGTCGGCACCCTCATCGGCCAGGGCATGGTCTCCTGTGTCGCCGCCTGGAAAGTGGACAAGCCCAACGTGGTGGTGATGGTCGGCTCGCCGACCGACAACAACGCCACCCTCTTCGCCCAGGGCTACAACGCGGTGCTGAACCCGCTGTTCACCGCCAACACCTGGACGAAGGCGGCCGCTCCTGCCGGTACCTGGGATCCGCCCACCGCGGCGACCGAGTTCCAGCAGGCCTACACCGCCCATCCGGGAGTCAACGCCGCTCTCGTCCCCAATGACGAGAACGCCGCGCCGATCATCACCTACTTGAAGACGCTGAACATCCCGGCCCAGAAGTTCCCGGTCACCGGTCAGGACGCCACGCTGGTGGGTCTGCAGAACATCATCTCCGGCTACCAGTGCGGAACGGTGTACAAGCCGATCTACGAAGAGGCGCAGGCCGCCGCCGCCCTCGCCCTCTATCTGCGGGCCGGCAAGACCCCACCGGCCAGCCTGGTCAACGGCAAGACCCAGGACACCACCTCCAACACCTCGGTGCCCTCGACGTTGCTGATCCCCGAGTGGGTCACGCCCAGCAATGTTGAGTCCACCGTCATCAAGGACCAGTTCGTGACCGCTGCACAACTTTGCGCCGGTGCCTTTGCGGCCAACTGCACGACGTACGGCATAAGCTGACCGCGTGATTCGAGTCGATCAGGCCCACTCTCCGCAGCGATGAGTATCACTGCGGAGAGTGGCGCCCCGACCCGCACCGAGGACGCCGGTCAGTCCCTGCTGAGCCTGCAAGGGATCTCCAAGAACTTCGGAGCCGTCCAGGCCCTCGACCATGTCGACCTCGACATCCCCGCCGGGCAGATCACCGCCCTGGTCGGGGACAACGGGGCCGGCAAGTCCACCTTGATCAAGACCATTTCGGGGATCTGGCAGCCGACGGCGGGATCGATCCTCTGGAAGGGCTCGCCGGTCACCGTCCGCACCCCGAGGGACGCCGACCTCCTCGGGATCGCCACCGTGTACCAGGACCTCGCCTTGTGCGACAACCTCGACATCGTGCAGAACATGTTCCTCGGCCACGAGAAACTCAAAGCCCGGCTGCTCGACGAGACCTCGATGGAAAAGATCGCCAAACAGACGTTGGCGGATCTGTCGGTGACCACGGTGGCCTCGGTCCGCCAACCGGTCGGTTCATTGTCCGGCGGCCAGCGCCAGTCGGTGGCGGTGGCCCGGGCGGTGATGCGGGAAGCCCAGCTGGTGATCATGGACGAGCCCACTGCCGCCCTCGGCGTCTCCCAGACCGCCCAGGTCATCGAGCTCATCCAACGGCTGGGCTCGCGGGGGATCGCGGTGCTGGTGATCTCCCACAACCTCACCGACGTCTTCCAGGTCGCCGACCGCCTCTCCGTCCTCTACCTCGGCAACCTGGCCAGCCAAGGCCCCATCGCCAACTACGACACCCAGAGCGCGGTCGAACTCATCACCACCGGCACCGTTTCCCATCCCGAACAACACGGCGGGAACGCCAACAACCACGACACGGGAGGGGCTGAACCATGACCACCCAGACCCCACCCGCCTCGGAGCCGGCCCCGGCGGCACCCGCCAGCCCGGCGGCCAAGGGCAAAGGCCCCGGCGGCAGAGACATCCCCACCACGGTGGTGGTGGCGGCCCCCGATCTGAGCGACAACTTCACCGAGTACCTCCGGGCCTGGGGCAAGCGCATCCGCAACGGGGAGAGCGGCGTGCTGCCGGTCCTCGGCGGCCTGGTCATCCTGGTCGTCATCTTCCAGATCCAGAGCTCGGCGTTCCTGTCGGCCCGGAACTTCGCCAACCTGTTGGTGCAGGGGGCTCCCTACGTGCTGTTGGGGATGGCCGAAGTCTGGGTACTGATCCTCGGGGAGATCGACCTGTCGGTCGGCTACGTGGCCGGGATCGGGGCGGTCATCACCGCCATTCTGGCCGCCCCGCCCTATGGCTATCCCTGGTGGGCCTCCTGCATCATCGCCATGCTCGCCACCGGTGCCATCGGCGCGGTCTGGGGCATCCTGGTCATCCGGCTGCACCTCCCGTCCTTCGTCGTCACCCTGGCCGGGCTGCTGGGCATGGAAGGTCTGCTGCTGTACCTGGTCAATGCCCATGGGACCGGCGGCACCATCCGCATCTCCAGTTCCGCCCTCCTCGACCTGTCCAACGGCAACCTCAGCGAGGTGGCCAGCTGGGTGGTGATGGCGGTGGCGGTGGGGCTGTTCGGGGCCATGACCATCCTGCGGGATCAGCGCCGTCGCCACGGCGGACTGGTGGCGCCGCCGCTGGCGGTGACTCTGATGAAGGTGGTGGCGGTGGCCGCCGCCGGGGTGGCGCTGGTCTACGTGTGCAACATCAACCGGGGAAGTCTCTTCGGGGTGTTGCGGGGGGTTCCCTACCCGGTGCCGATCATCCTCGGCGTCCTGGTCCTCTACACCTTCGCCCTCGGCCGCACCCGCTTCGGGCGTTACCTCTATGCCATCGGCGGCAACGCCGAGGCCGCCCGCCGGGGTGGGGTCAGCCTGGGCTGGAACAAGTTCTGGGCCTTCGTCCTCACCGGGGTCACCTCCGGAGCCGCCGGCATCCTCTACGCTTCCCGGCTCGGCTCGGTCTCCAACAACATCGACGGCGGCACCCTGGTCCTCTACGCGGTGGCCGCCGCGGTCATCGGCGGCACCAGCCTGTTCGGGGGCCGGGGCAAGATGGTCCACGCGCTGGTCGGCGGTCTGGTCATCGCCACCATCTACAACGGCATGGGTTTGATCGGGCTGGCGGCTTCCTACCAGTTCATGGTGACCGCCTTGGTGCTGCTGGCGGCCGTCACCGTCGACGCGCTGGCCCGCCGGGGGCGCGACAACGCCTGATTCGACCACGATCAGGCGTCGATCTCGTCCCCGGCGTAGGGAACCGGATGATTCCTGCCCATCTCGCTGAATCGTTCGTTAAGGGCATGGGCGATCACGTCATGGTCATGATCGGTGGGTTGGAGCGCCCCGTAGAGAAACGCCTCGAGCTGAAGGTTCGTACTCATCCCGCCGAGTTCGAAATAGCGCATCCACAACTCACGATGGGTGAGTTCCGCGTCCTTGCGAAAGGCGTCCAGCACGTCGAGCGGGCCTTCATTCATCTTGAACCTTCGGCGAAGGACCTTCGGGGACGGGACGGCCTCCCGGCGTCGACATCACCGTGTCCAGGGCCGCTTGGCTGAGCAGGCTGGCCTGAGTGATAGAAAGCCGACGGAGGGCGGTGTAGGCATCGTTCTCACCGATACCATGGCGCTCCATGAGCACGCCCTGCGCCTGAGAAATGATCTCCCGGGTTCGGAGCATGAGGCCAAGCCGACTCGACAGTTCGTCGTCCGAACCCTCGAGCCCTGCATCCGCCAGGATATTCGAGGCTTCGACCGCGAACGTCGATGCCAGCCGTTGGTCCTTCGGAGCGAAGGCAGAGGCGGTTCGTGAGTAGATATTGAGAGCACCGACGGGAACGGCGCGGGCGGTCAACGGCATCGACAGGATGGAGCTGATGCCGAGCACCCGTGCCTTCGGGACGAAATCAGGCCAACGAGCCTCGCGGTCCAGAGTCTCGGCGTGGAACCAGTGCCCGGTGACCGATGCGTCAACGCACGGCCCTTGGCCGGAGGCATATTGACCGGCATCCATTTCGGTGATGGTCTGGTCACTGGCCGCCACCGTGGCGAGGTGACCATGCCGCCGAAGGGACACACTCACCCCGTCGGCTCCGCCTACCGTCGCGGTGGCCAACGTGACCACCAGCCGGAGGGCGCCGTCGACCACCTCGTCATTTGCCGGGATCGAGCTGACCATACTGAGAAATCCGGCGATCTCGTCATTCCGGGCCGGGCTCGCCACCCCGTTCCGGGTGCCAGGTTGCTCGGGGCCGAGCTGGTCAACGGGCAAGAGGGTGGGCTCGTCGGCGATCATCCTGGCGAACCCGGTGATGTCGAGGAGATCTTTGACCCCCGCCGAGGGTGCGCGGATGATGAGCGAGCCGCCAGAGAGCTTCAGTCGGATTGTCTCGCCGGCGATCACCGACAGACCGGCGGCGTCCAACCTGTGCAGTTCGGCGAGGTCCAGCACGATGTCGAGGTTGTTGCGGCCGATCACCGCGTCGAGATAGGCACCGAGCTCGGGTGCGGCCTGGCGGTCGATGTCGCCGTCGAGGGTGAGAATGGTCTGATCGCCGACAACACTGGCGACAACGTTGAACGACGGGAATGAATCGCGGCGGTGGCTCATCTTCGTTCGACTCCAAAAGATCTGGTCGAGGCCGGCGGGGGCCAACGGCCACCAAACCGGACGATCGGAAGCCGGCCGCACATCGGAGGATCCCAGAATCAGAGCGGACCGAGGCCCAACCCTAGACAGCGGGTAACTCGACACCAGGTCGCAGCTTTCAGGGTTGCAGCTGCCAACACTGGCCAGCCATCCGAACCCTCGCTGTTGAAGGCCAACCCAACCTTACACCTCGCCCGAATGGATTGATAGGGCCCTCATCAGGGGTCGGGAAATAACCAACCGTGATAGTCGGAAGAACGGAAGAATAGACATCGAGTGGCCAGCCGGAATAATTCCGGAACGGGCCCGATGGCGGCCGGTTCTCCGACCCCGGCGCCCTCATCAACGGATAGTTCAATGGCAGTACCCGTACGGATCGATCGGTGACTGGCTTAGTCCGGCGAGGACCTGTGAGTTCGAAGCTTCGTTCATGTAGGCCTCCGCGCAGGGGACAGTGATGGTGATGAGTCGTTCTCCGGCGGTGCAACGGGCCCCCCGGCAGCTGGTCGTGGCCTGATATCCGTCCGAATAGGCGGGACAAGCCGCGGAGAACCCCGGAGCTTCATAGGCGGACAGGTAGGCCATCGCCGCCGCACATCCGTAGGCGCTGGCTTCCCCTTCGGGCGGTACCGGGACGGCGGCGAGTCGGGTCGTCCCCGACGTTGTCGTCGTTGTGGTCGTGGCCGGAGGTGCCGCGGTCACGGTTGTAGGTGGGCCGGTGGCCACCTCACGGCTGATCGCGGAGAGACCGGTCCCGCGGGCTGCGGCGCCGGCTCGCAGCGCGGAGGTGGCTGCTGTCCCGCCACCTCCGGCGGAGACCGCCGTTTCGATGTGGTTCGGTTCCGCGCCGGGGGCCATTATCCCGAAGGCGACGACCAGGATGAGCCCCCCGAGGAACCGAGCCCTCATCTGACCGCAGCCGTTCGATGTGGGCTGCCGTGATCTTCGCCGAACACGGCCATCGACCCGATGGAGCGCACCGGAAGTTGTAGGCCCGAACCCCGGCCGTCCGGGGACGGCATCGTCTATCGGTCCAGAGTCATTGTTGATCATCGCGTGACCTCCCTTGGAGGTAAGAGCGCGTCTGACCCCCCTTTCATGACGCCGCCGGAGCCACCCGTCCTGGGTCCGGTTCGCCGCCGGTCGAGAGATTCGACCGAAACGGGCGTCATAGCTGACCGTCCCGCGGCCTTTACCTCTCACACACCGGCATTCAATGGGAGGTAACCGACGTGGCATCTTCGGGACGAACAGACCCCGTAGTGAACCCGTCTCCATCCTCTGGCCGGACTGGCGGGCATGCCTGGCCGGCCGCTTGGGTTGTGGTTGCCGCCATCACCCTGATCGCCATGGCCATGCCGGTCGGGTTGCCGCCCGCCATCGCCGGGGCGGCCCTTACAAATCCGCCGGCCAATGTCGCCCCCGACAGCTCCAATCTCCTCCAGGCCACCAACGATGCCCGCCAGGGTGAAGGCCTGCCTGCCTTGATGCTCAATCAGACCGCGTTTCAGGGATTGCCCATTGGCGAGCAGGTCTTCACCCTGGTGAACCTGGAACGGATCTCCCGCGGGCTGCCCCCGATGGCGGCACTGACCAACCAGCTGAACGCCAACGCCCAAGCGGGTGCCAATATCGGACAGGATCCGCCGCCGCCGCCGCTACTCATCGCCAATGGATTCGTCGAACAATGGGGGGGGATATGGGCAGGTACCAGCTCTTCACTGCTCGCCAACTACCTGTGGATGTATGACGATGGCTGGGGAGGCACCCTGAACTTAACCTCCAACATCGCCTGCTCGGCGTTGCTCAACATCGGATGTTGGGGACATCGGGACAACATCTTGAACCAGTACGCGACCTGCTCTTTGCTAGGCATCAACCCGCAACCTCCCATCCTGGTCATGGGCGTGGGCTACAGCCCTACCGGTGACCCTTCTGGCTCGTTGGCCGCGGTCCTCGAGGGCATCTGCGGTGCTATGCCGCCAGACGTAACGGTGACGTGGTCTCAGGTCGAACAGATGCTTGACATTCCCAGTCCTGTGGTTGGAATGGCTCCCTCCTTCGACGGCAAAGGCTATTGGCTGGTCGGCGGAAATGGCGCAGTGCTCGCCTTCGGGGATGCTCCGTACTACGGCTCCATCAATGGCGAGCCGCTCAACCAGCCCATCGTGGGGGTCACACCAACCCCGGATGGGAAGGGCTACTGGTTGGTGGCGGCCGACGGCGGTATCTTCTCCTTCGGTGATGCCAGGTTCTTCGGTTCGACCGGTGCGATTCACCTCAACCGGCAAATCGTGGGGATGGCGGCGGATCCCAACGGGAGGGGCTACCGGCTGGTTGCCTCCGACGGCGGCATCTTCGCCTTTGGCGGCGCTTCCTTCCTCGGCTCGATGGGTGCGCAACCCCTCAACCAGCCAGTCGTAGGGCTGGCCGAGGATCCGGCCACGGGTGGCTACTGGCTGGTGGCCTCGGACGGGGGCATCTTCGCCTTCGGCGCGAGGTTCGTTGGCTCGACCGGCGGGATGCGACTCAATCGACCCATTGTGGCGATGGAGGGCGCACCCGATGGACGGGGCTACCGGTTGGTGGCTTCCGACGGAGGGGTGTTCTCGTTCGCAATGCCGTTCGAAGGTTCGGCAGGTGGGACGCCCCTTGGACAGCCGGTTGTGGGGACCGCCGTCTGCGGGGAGGCCGGCTATTGGCTGGTGACCTCCGACGGCGACGTCTACGCATACGGAACCGCACCCCGCCTCGGGCAGCGGACATGAGCCGAGCATCACTTCGGCGAGTAGGTCTCCGCCCTAAGTTGAAGCGGTGGAATCGAACATCGAAGATGGGTCACTGGAAGGAACTGGTCCTCTAGCCGACCGGACACCGCCGAGTCTGGAGAAGGTGCGCATCCTCGACCCATCACCGGGGTTCGCGACGGCGAAGGCAGCGGAGCCGCCGCCGAATCCGTCGGTCCGGATCGGGCGACCCCGAGGACCCAGCCCGGACCCCCAAGTACGGCGACAAGTGCTCTTGGAAGCCGCTCTCCGCGCGGTGCATCGACTGGGTCCGAGCGTCTCAATGGGGGATATCGCCGCCGAGGCCAATCTGACCAAGCCGGTGATCTACGCCTGTTTCAAGAGCAAGGCGGGGTTAGGCCGGGCGATCCTGGAGCATTACCTCCACCAGATACGCCGAGAGGCGTTGATTGCCATTGCAGGCGAGCGGAGCCAGCGGGCGATGGTCCGGGGAATCGTGGGGCCCCTGGTGGCTTTCGTCGAGCGGGAGCCCGACGTCTACCGTTTCCTCATCGTCTCCTTGGGCACCTGTGCCACTCCTCGTTCGCAGTCGCTGTTCGGGCCGCTCGATACGTTAGCGGACGAACTGGCACTGGGGTTCAGTTCGGTGCTCCGGCGCACCGGCGCTGACCCGCGGCCGGCGGAGATGTTGGCCTACTCGGTGCTGGCCGCAGCGTTCGCATCGGTGGAGTGGTGGGACCGTCGGAGCCCTCGTTTGGAATCTGCGGCCGAGATCACCGAGTGGATCGCGGATTTCATCTGTGGCGGCCTGACCCAAGTGGGTCTGGGCTGACGACTTGACCGTTCCGGCCGCGGTCGTTCACATTCGAACCGGGTCCGGGGTTGTGGTCGAGCGATTGAGGGGCCGGCTCGTCCGGCATCTCGAGGACATCGCCACTGGGTTGCAAGTCTCGAAGTCGGCACCGGGCCCGATAGGCCAATGCCGCAACCGCATTGGGCGTCAGCCCGACCATCTTGGCTACGTCGGCAGGGGTTCGTCGCTCCACCACGGTGAGCCACAGCACGTGACGCCATCGCTCGGGTAGCTGGTCCCAGCCGATGACGTCGGCGTCTGCCTCGCTGGTGGCCAGAGGGGCTTCTTCGGCTGTCGCGGCGTAGCTCTGATGACCGTCCCATTCCTCGAGGACTGATCGGCGGACGGCTTCCCGAACCGCGAAGCGGGCTGCTACTGAGCACACGTAGGCCCGAAACGATCCGGTTACCGGCCCGTGACCCGAGCGGATGGCGCGGACCGTGGCCAAAAAGGCTTCGCTGGCTGCGTCGGTCGGATCCGAACAGCCGGCGATCCGGCGGGCCGCGCCACAGGCACTGGGAAAGTGTCGGCGCCAGAGTTGGGCCATGGCGGTTGGATCGCCGTCGCGGACTCTGAGAATCAAGGCGAGATCCAACCGGGAGGATTCGGCACCTTGCTGGGTCGTCCATGGCCGCCCATCAGTCACAATTGCCACCCCAAACGCTTTGGCTATATCACTTAACCAACGCCTGCCGGCCGTTACCTTACTCGGAAATGATCGTAATGGAATAGACCGCATCAAAAGAATCCTAATAAGGATTGGTGGGGCCAAACTCCTTGTGGGAAGGATGCAACTCGTTTCTGCCTTGAGAATCAGTAAAGTTACTCTGGGTAGCGGCCGACAATGCTCCTCATCCCTCATCTTCATGCGGCCCGCACCGCTTTGGAGGGTGGAAGCCAACGTCCAAGGGCGACCGAAGCGGAGGGTTTATGCCAAGAGCATTCCGGGGTGGGGGTGGTAACCGGATGGTGCGACCATTCGATGGCGATAACGGTGGCGGCTCCAGAGCCGAGTCGTTGCGCCGCCGGTGGCAGGCGAAGAGCTTTGAGCGCACCAATCTGGTGTGGGCGGAATGGAACGACCCGGCCGTCGACCAGGTCATCAACGATCTCACCGCCGGCCGGGACCCCTGGCTTTCGCTGCGTGAGCTGGTCCGGGCCCGGTCCAGAGCCGGCTTGAGCATCTACGTGGTTGTACACGACCTTGGCGCCCTCCGCGACGCCGATTCCACTGAAGGAACCCGCGCGCTGGCGAGCCTCGATTCCGGCGTGCTCCTCGAGGACTGGTACGAAGAGGTTGCCAGCCGTCAACGCCGGGAAAGCGTCCAAGACCCACTGACAGGGTTGGCGACCTCCGAATTCCTAAAGCAGTACCTGCGCCAGCTCTATCAGTCGTTGGCCTCTCTGGCGCTGCCCGACTTCGGGCACCATCTCATCATTGTCGACCTTCCGAAGAGTCTGACCGGCGCCAATCTGATGTCAGCCCAGCTCGACTCGGCCTCCCTGCTCAGCCAGGTGTTCAACCAAGGGTGGACGATGGCGGTCTTCAACCCCTACCGCCAGGGTGTCTTAGCCAGCGGCGCCTATACGGCTCACCTCGAACTCGAAGCCATGCTCCGTCAGCTGGAGGCCTTCCCGTCGGGGGCAAAACCCTCGGTATCCAGCGTCGATCTCCCACCTACCGCCGGCGCCGCCTGCGACCTGATCGACACTCTCACCCGCGATATCTGACCCGAGACGGACGGCAATCAAGCCGGCGCAGCGAGGATCCGCGGCTGGTGTCTGCGGCTGCCAACGGTCGTTGATGCCAGTTATTTCGGATCTGGCGTCATATCTCGCCGATCAAGTGGCTCTACAACTCCAAAGAGCCATTTGTGATATTGCGAGGAGCTGGCCCCCATGTACTCAACCTTCAGGCGTGTCGTTCGTGGCGTCCTCGTCACCGGCTACCTCCTGACCCTGCTGATCGTCGTCCCTTCCGTCTGGGGGGTGGCACCGCCGGCCGGCGCCCAGGTGGACCCCCCGCCGGCTAGCTCGCCGGTGCTTGCCTACACGTTGGCCAGTAGAGACGGTGGCGTCTATGCGTTTGGGGCCGCCCGGTTCTACGGGTCCTTGCCTTCCGAGCGCATCATTCCCACCAGACCCATCGTGGGGGTCACCATTACGGCCCATGATGCAGGCTACTGGCTGGTGGCCGCCGACGGCGGCATCTTCGCCTTCGGCAACGCCGACTTTTATGGCTCCACCGGGGGCCACCCGCTCCATTCCTCGATCGTGAGTATGGCGGCGACGCCCGACGGCCACGGGTACTGGGAAGTGGCGGCCGACGGCGGCATCTTCGCCTTCGGCGACGCCAGCTTCTACGGCTCGACCGGGAGTACATCGCTGGCCCGTCCGATGGTCGGGATCTCCGTCACCCCCGACGGACACGGGTACTGGGAAGTGGCGGCCGACGGCGGCATCTTCGCCTTCGGCGACGCCGGGTTCTTCGGGTCGATGAGCGGTCAGCCTCTGGCCGATGCCGTTACGGGGATCTCGTCCACCCCCGACGGCCACGGGTACTGGGAAGTGGCGGCCGACGGTGGCGTCTTCGCCTTTGGCGACGCCGGCTTCTACGGAGCCGCAGATCCGACCACCCCTCAACCCGGACAGACCCCGTCGGGAGGCAACGGGATCGGGTCGAATTCGGGATTCTTCTGTAGCCCGGAAGGCTCGTTCTTCACCTCGGACGCCGATCTGGGGCAGGCCCAGACCATTGTCGCCGGCATCCAATCCACCTCCGACGGACGGGGCTACTACCTCTTTGGAACCGACAGTGGCATCTTCGCCTTCGGCGATGCCCGCTACCAAGGTTCCGGAGAGGAGTGTCTCAATGCTCCGAGCCTGAACGCCCCCCTCGATGGCCCGGCAGTCGGCATCGCCTTCTGACCGTCGGCAGCGGCTATTTGCTCAGCAGGCTGGCCACCACGTTGATGACCAGCGCGACGATCACCGCCCCGAACAGATACGAGAGCAGGGCATGGCCCAGGGCAATCCTCCGGATGCGTTTGGTGGTGAGGTTGGTGTCGGACACCTGGAAGGTCATCCCGATGGTCAGCGACAGGTAAACGAAATCCAGATAGGTGGGACCATCGTGCTCGTTGAAATCGATGCCCCCGTCCGGCGGCGAGTAGTAGGCCCGGGCATAACGGAGGGTGAACAGGGTGTGGACCAGCGACCACGACAGCGCCACGCTCAACACCCCCAAGGCGATCAGATAGGCCTTGGAGCCGCCGGCGGCATGGCCGGCCTTGATGAGCACCAGACCGACGGCGGCGAGCAGGGCGACTCCCGAGGAGAGGACGATGAGCTCGGACATCCGGATGCTCGGATCTTCCCGGATGGCATGGGCCTTGCTCTGGGGGGCATTCATCCTCCACACCGCCAGCCAGATCCAGGTGATGAGCCAGGCGGCGGCCGCATCCCAGCCGATGAGGATGGCGGCTTGCCAGATGGTGGCGAAGGAGAGCCCGACCCCGACCACCAGGCCGATCGAGCCCGCCACGGTGACCCGCACGGCCGCCGGTGCGTCCCGAAGGCGCTTGGCAAGGGTGGAAGGGGACGCCACGGGTGAATCGTAGGGCTACACCCCGGTCAGGGGCGGGTTGGCTCCCGTTGGCCGTCGGCGCCACCACCGGCGGGCGCCACCCGAACCGGGTGGAAAGCCGTGGCGCTAGGCCAGCGCCTTGGCCACCTCCGCCCCCAGGTCGGAATCGACTTGGCGCCAGTACTCGCCAACCCGGGCGGCGACGTCGGCGTCAAGACCGGGTCCGTGAGAGGCGTGCCCGACGATGTTGGTGAGCAGGTGCGCCCGGTCGGTCGGGGACATCACTTCCCGGTAGAGGGCCCCGGGCTGGACGAAGTCGGTGTCGTCCCGGTGGGCGTGGTAGGCGGACCTGACGATCTCGCCGCTGAGCCCGTAGGTCGGGTCCCCGTAGCGGTCGGGGTCGGCCGCGCTGCCCCCGTACGAGTTGGGGGCGTAGACCGGGTCACCGTCCAACCGGAAGTTCATCGGCCCGTCCCGGCTGTAGCCATGCACCCCGACCAGCGGCTGGTTGACCGGCAACTGCTGGTAGTTGGGGCCGATCCGATAGCGGTGGGTGTCGGGATAGCTGAACAGGCGCCCCTGGAGCATCTTGTCGGGGCTGGGGGCGATGCCCGGCACCATGTTGGCCGGCTCGAATGCCGCCTGCTCGATCTGGGCGAAGAAGTTGTCGGGGTTGCGGTCGAGGACCATCCGACCGATCGGGATCATCGGGTAGTCGGTGTGCGGCCAGACCTTAGTCAGGTCGAAGGGATTGAACCGGTAGTCGGCGGCATCCTCGAACGGCATCACCTGCATCTTCAGCGTCCAGCTCGGGTGGTCGCCCCGTTCGATGGACTCCCACAGGTCGGCCCGGTGGAAGTCGGGGTCCTCGGCGGTCATCGCCTTGGCCTCGGCGTCGGTGAAGTTCTCGATCCCCTGGTCGGTCATGAAGTGGTACTTGACCCAGAACTTCTCCCCGCCGGCGTTGACCCACATGAAGGTGTGGGAGCCGAACCCGTTCATGTGGCGGGAGGTACGGGGGGTACCCCGGTCCGACATCAGGATGATGACCTGGTGGGCGCTTTCCGGCGACAGGGTCCAGAAGTCCCACTGGCCGTTGTGGTCGGTCCGGCCGGTGTCGGCCCGGCGCTTCTGGGAGTGGATGAAGTCGGAGAACTTGGAGGGGTCCCGGATGAAGAAGACCGGGGTGTTGTTGCCGACCAGGTCGTAGTTGCCCTCCTGCGTGTAGAACTTCAAGGCGAAGCCGCGGGGATCGCGCACGGTGTCGGCGAACCCCTGTTCACCGGCCACCGTCGAGAACCGGGCCACCATCGGGGTGCGGGTCCCCTTCTGCAAGAAGTCGGCCTTGCACCACTGGCTCACGTCTTCGGTGGCCTCGAAGTACCCGAAGGCGCCGTGGCCTTTGGCGTGGACGACGTGCTCGGGGACCCGTTCCCGGTTGAAGTGGGCCATTTTCTGGATGACGTAGTGATCCTGGAGGAGGAGGGGTCCCTCCTCTCCCGCCGAGAGGGAGAACTCGTCGCTCGGGGCCGGGATCCCCGCATCGGTGGTGGTGATCGGAGTTGGGGTTTCGTCGCTCATATTGTCGGGTTTAGCACTGGGGGCGGCGCAGAGTCACGGGTTGGGAAGAGATACCTGTGGCCAGGGAATTCCGGTCAACTCGGCGCCACCGCGCTGGTCCGGCCCGCACGGCAGGCCTACCTCCGGTGTCGGCCCTCAGGACCGCCCGATGGCGGCGGTGTCGTAATCGGTGACGGTGAGGTTCATGGCCCCGGCCACGCTGGCCATGGTCTGGTCGATGAGCATGAGATCGCGGATGGGGAGCCGGTCGTTGTAGGTGGCATTGGAAGAGTTCCCGAGGCAGCGCTCCGCCCGATCGAAGAGCGACGACGAGCGGACGTAGACCCCGTCCCGCTCGCCCTCGAAGGCGTTGATCAAGACGGCCAGCGAACTGTGCAGGGTGTCGCTGGCTCGACCGATGTCCCGGCGGGTCTGGGCGTCGAGGATCCCGGCGCCTTCGATGTCGGCCACCATGTTCCGTCCGTAGTGACGGGAGGCGGAGGCGAGGCGGAGGGTCGAACCGACCGTCTCGTCCACCGCCCCGAACATGGTCCGTCGGAGCGGCAGGGCGGTGGCCACCACTGCCTGATAGGCGGCGTCGATGTCCCGGGCGGCGGCCCGCAACGAGGTATCGCCGCGGTAGTGGTGGTCGTCGTCGAGCAGATGGCCGGTGGCGATATCCACCAGCGCCGCCACCGCTTCGGTTTGGGCCCGGAGCGCCACCTGGAGGACGTTCCGGGTGCGGAGGGGCAGGATCAGCAGGACCACCGCGATGGCGACCCCGGAGCCGAGGGCGGTCTCCTCCAACCGCAGGAGGAGCAGGGAGTCGGAGAACTCGCCCAGCTGCACGTAGAGCTGGGAGACCATCACGGTGATGGCGACCACCATGAAGATGTAGTTGATCCGCATGAGATAGAAGCCGAAGAGGAGGGAGACCAGAATCACCGCGATCGACCAGTAGGTGTGGTGGCCGACCAGATTGACGACCACGGTCCCGATGCCGATACCCACCACCGTGCCCACCACTCGGAACACTGCCTTCCGGGTCTGCTCGCCGGCGTTATTGGTTCCCATGAAGGTGATGAAGGCGGCAATGACCGCCCAGTAGAAGCGTCTCGGTGACAGGAGGTCGCCGAGGGCCACCGCCGCCCCGACCGCCACCGCCATTTGGATGGCGGTGCGGGTGTAGGGCTCGAGGGGCACCCGGCCCCAGAAGTGATGCCCCCGTTGGGTGGAGGCGGTGGCACTCACCTGGGCGGAGCCCGGCAGCATGCCGCCGAACAGGGTGACCGACGGCTCGAAGGTGACGGGCTCATCGTCGGGGGAGGGGTCGAGTGTCGTCCACTCGGCGATGGCGTCGGCCAGGTCGATGACCGAGCCGGCGAACCGGTGCGGAATCACGATGTCCAGCCGGCTCATCTCCGTCGAGTTGGTATCCGGACCATGCAACTCGGCCATCAGGGCCGACGCCTGGGCCTTGGCCTCCGGATAGTCGAGCTTGACGATGTCGAGCAGCGCCCCCCGGACGTGCTGGCGCTGGCTCCGGGGCAGGTCGAGCCGGCCCATGGCCAGGGCGAACCGGGCCAGGTTGGAGACGGCCAACTCCACGTCGAAGAGCCGCTGGTGGAATCGCTGGCCCGAGGAACCGTCGGCGATGGCGTTGGCGTCGCCGAGTTGGGCGTCGATCATCAGAGCGGCCTCGTTGAGCCGGACCAGCTGGCGGTGGATGCGTCGGGCTAGGCGCGGGGAGGGCTCCGAGGCCTCGAAGGCCTCGAGGGCGAGGGCGGTGACTTTACGGGAACGGGCCTCGAATGACCGCTGGGTGCGGGCCAGTGCCTTGTCGGGGTGCGGATAGAAGACGCCGAAGCGGACGACAATGGCCACCAGGACGCCGACCCCGATCTCCGCGGTCAGCCAGCCGATCTCCGACAGGCTGATGGCCCCGTGGACGAAGTAGCCGAAGAAGTCGCCGATGAACAGAAGCATGGCGGTCACCATCCCCCGGGGCCCGAAGCGCCGGAGGTAGGCGCCGAGGGCGAGGATCGCCACCAGGGCGACCAGGCTGGGCAGCCGGTAGCCACCGAGACCGAGCCCGAGGGCCAGGGCGCCGACCATCGGGATGGGCATCAGCAGCGTCGTCGTCAGTTGCCCTCGGGGGGTGCGATCCATGATTCCGAAGGCGGAGATCATCCCGACGATGGCACCGAGCAGCATCCCGATGACCAGGAACTCATGGTCGGCGGTGGCCGCCTGGACTTGGGCGGCGGCCGACAGGGTGGCGCCGTGGGTCTGGATCTGGAGGGCGTGGGTGAAGTGGACGAAGAGCCACTCGGCCACCAGCACCAGACCGATGGTCAACACGCTCATGGAGGCGTTGCGAAGGCGATTGAGCCCGGGGTCCGAACCGACCAGGCGGTCCAGCCACTCCTGGCGGGGCCGGCGGGCCTGCCCGAACGGTGCCGGGGCTTCCCGGGTGTAGGTGTCGGTGGTGGCGGTGGAGGTCACCGCGTCCCTTCGACGATCTCGGCATCCCGAGCCATCATCGCCTTGGCCCGGGCCATGAACTCGGGATCGGTCCGCTTCAGCTCGAAATAGTGGGTCAAGGCCAGGCGGAACACCTCGTTGACCGACACCCCTTCGGTACGAGCCACCACTTCCGCCCGGTGGGCGTCGTCGTGGCACATCCGCACGGTGAGCACCTTCATATCTGCCATACCATCATGATAGTATGGTGGCACCGTAGGAAGCGGTCAGGGAAGCCGGAATTGGCGTTCCAAGGGAGGTCCTCTCGTGAGTTCGGCGACGGTGAGAAGCTTGCAGCCGTGAAGGTCGCCCGCGTCGTGATCGAGTCTGCCGCCCGGTAGTCGGCCGCCCAGATGGTCTACATCCTCGCTCTGGCCTGCGCGCTGTCCAATGCACTGGCCAGCATTCTCCAACGGATGGGGGTGGAGGACGCCCCTGACCGCGACACCCTGCGCCTCAGCCTGGTGACCCACGCCCTCAAGCGGGGGATCTGGCTCCTCGGGTTCGTGTTCATCGTCACCACCTTCCTGCTCCAATCAGTGGCGCTCCACATCGGCCGGCTGAGTCAGGTCCAGCCGGTCCTCACCACCGAGTTGCTCTTCATCGTCATCTTCTTGGCTACCTGGTTCCGGTTTCGGATCGGGCTGCGGGAGTGGCTCGGGTGCCTGGCCGCCGCCGGCGGTCTGGCCGGATTCCTGGCCTTTGCCCAGCCGGGCGGGGGGAAGTTGGTGCCCACCCCGTTCGAGTGGACGGTGGCCGGCTCCGTCGGCGGGGGGATCGTGCTGGTCACCGTGCTGCTCGCCCTCCACGGTCCCCGTTGGTGGCGGGCGTTCATGTTCGGGGCGGCCGGGGCGGTCGGGTTCGCCTTCGCCGCCGCCCTCATCAAGACGGTGAGCGATTACGTCACCACCGACTGGACCCGGCTGTTCTTCCACTGGCAGACCTACGCCCTGATCGTCTGCGGGGTGGGGGCTCTGTTCCTGGCCCAGAACGCCTTCCACGCCGGGCCCATCGCCGCCTCCCAGACTGCCCTGGTGTTGGTCGATCCCCTGGCCAGCATGGCCTTCGGGCTCGGGCTCTACGGGGACAGCCTCCGCACTGCCGGCGCCTACGGCCCGCTGGAGGCGGTATCCCTGGTCATCATGTTCGTAGGCGTTGCCTCCATCGCCCTTTCCCCCCTGGTGTCCGGGATGAAAGGCGACGACGCCCGCTACGCCGAACTGCTGTCGTCCCGTTCCCACTCCAAGCAACTGGCGAAGGCGGTCCAGAATCTGCGCCCCTCCGCCACCCCCCGCAGTATCGAGCCTGAAGTCACCGACCAGCCGCGGTAACGGGGGTGGTCGACCCGGTCGGAGCGCCCCCCGGTCCGCTTAGATTGAGAGCAGGGAGCGGCAGCCATCACCCACCGGTGGCTCGAGGAAGAGGAAGTCGCTTATGCGCAGCATCGGTCTCCTGATCACCCGGGTCATCTTTGGCTCCTATCTGGCCGTCCACGGAGCCCAGAAATTGTTCGGGTCCTTCGGCGGGCCGGGGCTCGACAAGACCGGCGCCGGGTTCGAGTCGATCGGCCTCCGCCCCGGCAAACCGCAAGCTGCGCTGGCGGGGGGCGCCGAGCTGGCGGGGGGAGTGCTGACCGCCACCGGGATCGCCAACCCCCTCGGACCGTTGGCCATCGCCGGGACCATGGCGGTGGCCGCCACCACCCACCGCAAGAACGGCCCGATGGGCGCCAACGGCGGCTTCGAACTGCCCCTCACCAACCTGGCCCTGGCCATCGCCTTGTTGACCACTGGACCCGGCCACCTCCGGCTGGGCCCGGCCGCGCCCAAGTGGATGACCCGACTTTCGTTTCTGGGCGGCGTCGCCCTGGCCGCCAACTCGGTGAAGCAATTGCTGGCCCCGCCTCCACCCGCGGTCGAGGAACACCCCACCGAGACCGAGGACGCCGCTTCCGCCTGATTCCGTTGCCGAGGCCGACCGACCGGAGCCCCGACCAAGGATAATCAACAACTAATGGCAATCTGTTGATTCGTTGGTAGGGTGCGCCGGTGGCCATTTCCACCAAGGGGGAGCGGACCCGGCACGCCTTGCTCGACGCCGCCATCCTTCGCTTCGCCCAGGACGGGTTCCGGGGGGCAAGCGTCAGTGACATCGCTCGGGACGTCGGCATCACCCCCGGATCGGTCTACGCCTACTTTCCCAACAAGCAAGACCTGTTCCTGGCCGCCCTCGACGACGACGCCGAGCGGCTCATCCAGCGGGCCATCGAAGCCATCAGCCCCGACTTCGTGAGCGACTGGACCGCGCTGTTCACCGCCCTTACCGTGGCCATCGACGACCATCCGCTGGCCAAGCGGGTGCTGTTGGGTGGGGAGGGGACCAACGCCGATCGGATCCTGGTGCTCCCGGCCGAGGCCCGCTTGCACGACCTGTTGGTCGACCGGTTGCGGAGTGCCCAGTCCCGGGGTCTGGTCCGCGCCGACATCGAGCCGAACATCATGGTCGACGGGCTCACCACCATCCTCATCGCCCTGCTGATCGCCTCCCTCCAGACCGCCGGCGGGGCGATCGACCGCCAGCGGGCCCTCGGGGTGGTCGCCGTCCTCGACGCCTCGCTGCACGCGCCGCCGGGGGCGGCATGATCCGGTTCCGGAAGGGTCAGTCGGTCGGCGTCACTGCCGCCAAGGTCGCCCGGGTGGGCACCTGGCCGATGTGGGTCCTCGGGCTGGCGGTGATGATCGACAACATCGATCAGTACATCGTCCGGGGGACCTCCAACCAGATCGAGAAGGCGTTCGGGGTCGGTGACTTCCAGATTGGCATCCTCTTCTCCGCCTTCATCGTCGTCAACGGACTGGCCACCATGCCGGCCAGCTATCTGGGCGACCGTTGGAGCCGGACCCGGATCATGGCCATCACCATCCTCGGCTGGTCGGTGGTGAGCGCCCTCGGGGGTGTCGTCCCCGCCGGTGCCTTCGGACTCCTGGTGGTCATGCGCGGGGCGTTGGGATTCGGACAGGCGGTCACCGACCCATCGGGATCCAGTCTGCTGGCCGACTTCTACGGGATCGATCGGCGGGGGCGGGCCTATTCGATGCAGCAGTGCCTCATCTACGTGGGCCTGGGGCTGGGGCTGGCCATCGGCTCCTTCTTCGGCACCCACTTCGGGAGCTACGGCTGGCGACTCGCCTTCGGGGTCTCCATCCTCCCCGGCCTCCTCATCGCCTACTTCTGTTGGCGGCTGCCCGAACCCCAGCGGGGGAGTGCCGACCGGGCCCACGTCACCCAGGACGAGGAGATGGAGGTGGCCGCCCCCATCCGCCAACCCCTGTTCCCCGACGGCGTCGCCCGGTTCCTCTCCGACATGGTCCGCGGCCTCCGGACCGACGTCAAGACCATCCTCGGCATTCCGACCCTCCGCTATGCCCTGGTCGGGGTGTCCAGCATCCTCTTCGTGGTCACCGCCGTCGCCAGTTGGATGCCCACCCTCTACGAACGGCAATTCCATCTGAGCCAGGGGTCGGCCAACCTCGCCTTCGGGATGCTGGTGATCGTGGCCGGCATCCCCGGCACCTTGGTCGGCGGCCTGATGGCCGACCGTTGGATCAACCGGTTCCTCGGCGCCCGGGTGGTCATCCCCGGTGTCTGCCTGATGATCAGCGGCGCGCTGTTCATGATCTCGTTCATCCCCATGCCCTTCGGCGGCGCCTTCGCCCTCCAGATGTTGGCGTTCCTGTCGGCCGCCTCCGCGGTGCCCGCCCTCCGGGCCGGGCTCTCCGACTCAGTCCCCGCCCACCTACGGGGGACCGGCTTCGGCGCATTCAACGTGGCGTCGATCGTGTTCGGGGCGGCCGCCGCCCCTTTGGTCACCTCGGCGGTGGCATCACAGTTCGGGGGCAACTACCGGGTGGCCTTCGCGTTGGTGATGCCGATCACCTTCGTGGGGGCGGCCTTTCTGTTGGCGGCCCGGCGCCACATCGAGAAGGACACCGCCAAGATCTTCGAGGCGGTGGTCGCCGCCATGGCCGCCGAGGATGCCGGCCTCTAGCCCGATGCTGGCTGTCAGCCGCCGCCGAGCTGGATGGCCTTGACCAGCAACAGGGCCACCGCCACCACCAGGTAGGCGCGGAGCGCCAACATCCCGAACCGGAGTCCCGGCGACCACTTGACCGGCTTGAGGAGGGCGAGGGGCGGCATCCGCCACGACATCTTCTCGTTCCGGCTCACCTCGGCGGCCAGCGGAGGTCGGGACCGGCCGGCCCGCCGGTTGAGGACCTGCAGCACCCCGGCGACCAGGATCCCGCCGGCGGTGAGGGCGATGGCCAGATAGATGAAGACCTTGGCTACGTCGATGTGGGGGAACAGGGTGCTGGCCATCAAGGTCCCGGACAGCATCAGCAGGATGCCGATGATCACCGAGGCGACCACGTTGAGCCACTTGGGGTTGACCCAGGGGCCGAGCACCTCGCGGTCATTGCACAACAGCAGCAGGAAGACGGCGGCCGAGGGCAGCAGCAGGCCGGCGAGGGCCTGGACGCTGGTGGTGATGAGCCCGAGCGGCGCCTTGGGGATCAACACGATGCCGGCGGCGACCACCACCATGGCGGTGTAGCTGGCGTAGAACGGCTTGGCCTCTTTGAACCCGCGGTGGAGGGAATGGCGGATCCCGAACACGTCGCCGAAGGCGTAGCTGGTCGACAGGGTGACGGCGGCGGCGCCGAGAATACTGGCATCGAAGAGGAGGATGGCGAAGAGGACGCCGAGCACGTGGCTGTGGTTGGAAAGGAGATGGGCGACGCCGGCGGCATCAGTGAAGTGCCCGAACGCCTTGGATCCCCGGGCGGCATAGTCGCCGGCCACCATGACGCAGGTGGCGCCGATCACCACCACGAACGCCCCCATCACGGTGTCGGCCCGCTCGTAGCTGATGAACCGGGGGGTGATGCGCTTGTCGACGATGTTGGACTGCTGGAAGAACAGCTGCCAGGGAGCCACGGTGGTGCCGACGATGGCGATGATGAGGAGGACGGCCGCCGACGACGCCCCGCCTTTGATGCCGGGGATGACGAAGTTGTGGCCGATGGATCCCCACTGGGGGTGGGAGAGGAAGAACAACGGGATCTGCACCAGGCTCACCCCGATGAAGACGAACATGGCCCGCTCCCACCGCTGGAAGCTTCCCGAGGCCATGATCGCCACCAGCGCCACCGCCGCGGTCGGCACCGCCACGTACTCGGAGATCCCTGCGAAGGAGGCGGCCAGGGAGATACCGATGAACTCGGTGACGATGGTGAGGAAGTTGAGCAAGAAGAGGTCGCCGACACTGAACCAGCCCCAGAACCGCCCGAACCGCTCGTTGATGAGCCGGGCGTGACCCACTCCGGTGACGGCCCCCAACCGGACCACCATCTCCTGGTTGACGATGAGCACCGGGATCAGCAGCAGCAGGGTCCAGAGCAGACTGGTGTGGTAGTTCTGGCCGGCCTGGGCGTAGGTGGAGACTCCGCCGGCGTCATTGTCGCCGACCATGACGATGAGACCGGGTCCGGCGATGGCGGCGAAGGTGAGGAGCCGCTTCCGCCAGCTGTGGCGGTCCCCGAAGTCATTGACGGCGATCCGGCCGAAGGCGCCTTCGATATCGCCGAGATGGGCTTCGTCGAGAACCGCGGTGGCGGGTACCTGAAGTTGGGGACTGGGGGTCTGGTCGGGGCGTGACGAATCGTCCGCCCCGGGGGCACCCGTGGCGGTTGGACGTTCCGTCATGGTTACCCCTGTTGCTCCGGATGAATTATGGGTGTGCCGTGCGGTTCCGAATCATTGTGGGAACCTTCGGGGTGGGGTGGGGGTTCTCGTCGTCGCCAGTCTTCAGGGATGGTCGCCTCGAGGATGTCGTCGACGGTGATCACCCCGAGGAGCTGGTTGTCGGTGTCGACCACCGGGACGGTCAGCAGGTTGTAGTCGGCCATCAGCAGGGTCACGTCCACCACGTCGACCGCCGGGGTCACCCGCACCGGATCGGAGTCGTCGACGTCGGCCAGGCGGGCCTGGGGATCGGCCTGCAGCAGGTTGACCACGCTGACCGTCCCGGCCAGCCGGTTGGACTCGTCGACGACGTGGACGGTGACCAGCGCTTCGGGCTGGATGTTCTCCGCCCGCCGGATCCGCTCCAAGGCCTCCTGGACGCTGACGTCGGCGGGGGCGGCCAGGAAGTCCACCCCCATGATCCCGCCGGCACTGGAGGCGTTGAACCCGAGGAGGGTCAAGACCTTGGTGCGGGTGCCGGGGGGAAGGAGGTCGAGGATCTTCTGGCGGCGGCCCTGGGGGAGCTCGGACACCGCGTCGGCGGCGTCGTCGGCCTGCATGTGGGCGACGACGTCGGCCACCTCCTCGTCGGTCTTGTCTCCGAACAGGCGGGTGGCGATGTCGGGATCGAGTTCCTCGAACACGTCGGCCTCCAGCTCGGGGTCGGTGTGGACGACGTCGAGGATTTCTTCCCCCTCGGTGCGGGAGGCATCCTCCAACAGGTCGGCGATCTGGGCCGGCTTCAGCTTCACCACCCGTCCGAAGCCGGAGCGGATCCGGCTGCTGGGGTTGTGGCCGATCAGCGCCTCGAAGGCCTTCCAATCCTGGCAGGGATGTCCCTGGCTCCGCCGGATGAGCCCGAGGAGCCGGGCCGGGCGGCGGGTGTCGAGACAGGACACCATCCAGCCCTCGACGGTGGCCCGCAACTCGACGTCCCAGGCGCGCACCAACTCGGCTTCGGCCACGTCGATGAGCCGGTGGCCGAGGATGTCCTCTTTGAGGAGCACCTCGCCGTCCCGTCGCTCGAAGGCTCGCAGATCGACTTTCGGCTTGGCCAACGAAACCCGCTCTTCGCTGAGCTCGTCGACCCGGTCGATGGACAGGAAGACCCGCCGGCCGCCGACCTTGGCCACCACCCCGGTCACCATCGGATAGTCGCCGCCCCGGAGCCGAACGATCACGTCTTCGACCTTGCCGACGGTCTCCCCGTTGAGGGAGAGGATGGGGAGTCCCAGGAGCGCCGACAGGTGCATATCGGCAGCGTACACAAGGTAGGCTACTTGCGTGGATGCGCATGTAGTTGTCGAGCCCCACGACATCGAGGGGTCGGGACAGGAGCAGTTCGAGCTGGCCGTCACCACCTTCAAGCTGCTGGCCGATGTCACCCGCTTGAAGATCCTCTGGGCACTGCTCCACGGTGAACACTCGGTGAAGGAACTGGCCGCCCACGTCGGGGCCAACCCGCCGGCAGTGTCCCAACAGCTGGCCAAGCTCCGGGCCGCTGGGCTGGTCCGGGTCCGCCGGGACGGGAACCGGATCTTCTACGCCGCCAAGGATGCCCATGTCCTCCACCTGGTGGAAGAGGCGCTGTTTCATTCCGATCATGAGGTCGGCAACATCAAGGATCGTGAGGAGGTCTCGCCCAAGCCTGGGGCCCGGACGGTGCGGAACCGACGGCGGGCATGAGCTCGGCGCACCACCACCCCGGCCCCCACCGGCATCGGGGCGGATTCCGCGGCTGGATCGATGGGCGTCGGCATCCCCATAGCCACGACCCCATCGATGCGATGGACACCGCCCTCCAGACCAGCCGGGAGGGCTTGCGGGCGCTGAAGATCTCGCTGGCCATCCTGGCCCTCACCGCTTCGGTGCAGGTGGTCATCGTCGCCATCTCCGGTTCGGTGGCGCTGCTGGCCGACAGCATCCACAACTTCGCCGACGCCCTCACCGCGGTGCCGCTGGGGGTGGCCTTCTGGTTGGGACGCCGGCCTCCGAGCCGCCGCTACACCTATGGCTTCGGACGGGCCGAGGACCTGGCCGGCGTCTGCATCGTGTTGATGGTGGCCGCCTCCGCGGGGGTGGTCGGATGGCAATCCATCGACCGGCTCCGGCACCCCCAAATGGTGAGCCACATCGGCTGGGTGATGGCAGCGGGGCTGGTCGGCTTCGTCGGCAACGAACTGGTGGCCCGCTACCGGATCCGGGTGGGGCGAACCATCGGCTCGGCGGCGCTGGAAGCCGACGGCTATCACGCCCGCACCGACGGAGTCACCTCCCTCGGGGTGGTGGCCGGCGCTATCGGGGTGGCGCTGGGCTGGCGAGCCGCCGACCCCGTCGTGGGCCTGTTCATCACCGTCGCCATCCTGCTGGTGGTCAAGAACGCCGCCCGGGACATCTACCGGCGGCTGATGGATGCGGTGGACCCGGCTCTGGTCGACCAGATCGGCTCGGTGTTGGCCTCCACCCCGGGGATCGTGGCGGTGGACGGGGTCCGGGTCCGCTGGGTCGGCCATGAGCTCCACGCCGAGGTCGACGTCACCTCCGATGCCGATGTCTCGCTGGCGACGGCCCATGCCATCGCCGAAGAAGCCCGCCACCATCTTCTCCACCAGGTCCGTCGCCTGAGTTCGATCACCATCCACTCCAGCCCGACCGCAGTTCCCGGCCACGACCCGCACGCCCTCACCTCCCACCACTTCAACCGTTAGAGCAGTGCGCGCCTACGGCGATGGCGCCATCAACTCGGCCAGCAGGGCTTGGACCCGGCGATCGATCTCGTTGACGATGGGCCTCACCGAATCGACCGGCAGGCCGGCCGGGTCGTCGAGCTCCCAGTCGAGGTAGCGCGGGGCGGGGAGGATCGGGCAGGCGTCTCCACAGCCCATGGTGACGATGACATCGGCGGATCCGGCGGCCTCGTCGGTCAGCGGCTTGGGGAACTCCCGACTGGGGTCGAGCCCCCGCTCCCGGAGGAGGGAGGCCACCGCCGGGTTGATGTCGTCGCCGGGTTGGGTCCCGGCCGACCGGACCTCGACTCTTCCCGCCCCGTAGTGGTCGAGCAGGACCCGGGCGGCCACGCTCCGTCCGGCGTTGTGGGTACAGAGAAACAGCACCACGGGGATGTCGGTCACGTCACCTCCTCGGCCGCCGCCGGCCGGTTCGGGGTCGGGGGACTGGATTCGGGTGGGGGGGAAACAGGCTCGTGAGCATGGGGGACCACGACGTCCCCGGCCTCCGCCGGGGTCACCCGGGGGTAGAGGAGTTTGATCACTCCGAACGCCACCACTCCTCCGACCAGTTGGGCGCCGATGAAGCTGGGGGCCGACGAGGGGGCGATCCCGGCAAAGGTGTTGGAGAACATCCGTCCGACGGTGATGGCCGGGTTGGCGAAGCTGGTCGAGCTGGTGAAGAAATAGGCCGCCCCGATGTAGGCACCCACCGCCGCCGGCGCGCTTCGGCCCCGGCCGCTGCGGGCCAGGGCGAAGATGACCAGTAGCAAGCCGAGGGTGGCGACCACCTCGGAGAGGAAGTGGGCTCCCGAGGCGCGGGGTTTGGAAGAGATGCTCACTGCCGGGTCGGAGAACATCAGGTTGGCGACCACCGCCCCGCTGACGCAACCGGCCACTTGGGCGGGCAGGTAGGCCAAGGCCGTCCGCCAGCTGATTCCGCCGAAGCTGGCATCCACCAACGACACCACCGGATTCAGGTGGGCACCGGACACCGGTCCCACCATCAGGATGATGGCGTAGAGGCCGGCCCCGGTGGCGGCGGCGTTCTCCAACAGCTCGAGGCCGAGGTTCCCGGGCGAGAGGCGCTGGGCGGCGATGCCCGATCCGATCACCACTGCGGCCAGGAACGCGCTCCCGAGCAACTCGGCCAGCAGGCGGCGCCAGAGGGCAAGGTCGTTCATCGGAGGGCGGGCCAATCCGGGGCGCCAACGGCAGGGAGCCGGCGGCGGATCAGCAACAGGACGATGGCGATCCGGTAGCCGCCAGGTCGGGACGACTGGCGCAGCAGGCCGCCCCGCCGGGTTCGGCCGAACGCAACTCGCCCGGGGCCATCTCCGCGTCGGCCAGGACGGTGTAGATCTCCCAGGGTTCGCCCCCGGGACCGTCGACCCACACCTTGTCCTGCACGGCGTAGCAGCACGCCACCTGATCCTCCACCGCGGTGGCCAGATCGGCGGCGGCCAGTCGGGCGTGGGCAGCGGTGACCTCCTCGGTGGTCTCCACCTCGACACCCAGATGGTTGAGTGAGCCCGGGGCTTGGGTCGGGTCCTCGATCAGCACCAGTTTGAGCGGAGGGTCCGCCACCGCGAAGTTGGCGTAGCCGGGGCGGACCTTGGCCGGTCCCGTGTCGAACAACTTGGAGTAGAAGTCGATCGCCTGGTCGAGGTCCGCCACGTTGAGCGCCAGCTGCACACGGGACATCGGGTCCTCCTGATAGATTGATGATTGTCAATCCGTAGTGTGCAGGACATATCGACAGATGTCAATACGAAATGAGGCGCGGTGAAAGCAAAGAGCGGGGCGACCACCGTGATCGACGAATCGGGACTGTGCTGCTCCTCGCTGACCGACGTCCCCCTCCAGGAGGAGGAAGCCATCGAGCTGGCCCAGGTGCTGCGGGCTCTCGCCGACCCGGCCCGGCTCCGACTGTTGTCCCTGGTCGCCTCCCAAGAGGAGATCTGTTCCTGTGACCTGGAGGCGCCGCTGGGCAAGAGCCAGCCGACGGTGTCCCATCACACCAAGGTGCTGGCCGACGCCGGCCTGATCATCGGCGAGAAGCGGGGGCGGTGGATGTGGTGGCGAGTCGAGCCCACCCGACTGGCGGCGGTGCGGGCCGCCCTCGGCGGTTGAAGCCGGGCCCCAAGCGGTCAGCGGTTTCCAATCAGCTGAGGGTGGGGTTCTCCGCGCCACGAATGTCGACGAAGAGATCGAGGAAGTCACTGACCGTCCGTTTGCTCCCGACCGTATTGCGGACCGGCAGATGCTCTTCGATGTGGTAGCAGTTGCGCCGGCCTTCCTTGGTCTTGACGACGTAGCCGGCTTCGATCAGGTCGGCGACGATGGCGAACGCCGATCGATCGGTGATGCTGAGCGCCGCACTCAGATCGCGTAGGCGGGTGCAGGGTTCCTGGGCGATCAACAGCAGCACTTGAGCATGGCTACCCAAGAACGTCCAGTCGCGCATCCGGTCACAACCTCTTTCTATTTTGGAAATTAATTGCTGGTGTCAGCATACGGAGTACCCCCGTGCGCTCTGGTGGAATACTCATTGGGCTCTTCACTCATCGTCAGAGTACTGACGATCCGTCACAATCGCGCTGCAACCGTAGCCGGATTTGTCATAAGAATCGGCATTTTCCGGCTGGGGCTTGAACGGGAGGTTCAGGATCCCGACGACTCGACCCTGACTGGCGGCCCGGGCGGCAGGGTGTCATCCATCAACGCACCCGAACGGGAGGTTCAGGGGTTGGGGGCGATGGAATCCAGGTCAGTGGGGGCGGACGATGCCGACCTGGAAGGCGAGCACCACCACCTGGACCCGGTCCCGCAGCCCCAGCTTGGTGAGGATGCGGCCGACGTGGGACTTGACCGTCGCCTCCGACACGAAGAGCCGTTCGGAGATCTCGGCATTGGACAGCCCGTCGGCCACCGCCACCAGCACCTCCCGCTCCCGCTCGGTCAGCTCCCCCAGCACCTGGCTGGCGTCCTCGGAACCGGGTTGGCCGGGAACCGGCAGTTGGTGGGCGTACTCGTCGAGCAGGCGTCGGGTCACCCGGGGGGCGACCACCGCGTCGCCGGAGGCCACCACGTGGATGGCGGCCACCAGCTCGGCGGGTGGCACGTCCTTGAGGAGAAACCCGCTGGCCCCCGCCCGGAGGGCGCCGAAGGCGTACTCGTCGAGATCGAAGGTGGTGAGCACCAGCACCCGCTGGCTCTGGTTCTGTCCGACAATGCGCCGGGTGGCTTCGATGCCGTCCATCCCCGGCATCCGGATGTCCATCAGGATCACGTCCGGCGTGCAGCTGACTGCGGCGGCGACCGCCTCCCGGCCGTCGGCGGCTTCCCCCACCACCACGATGTCGGCTTCCTCGTCGAGGATCATTCGGAACCCCTTGCGCATGAGCGGCTGGTCGTCGACCAGCAGGACCCGGAGGGTCACGGCTGGGCCGGGGTGGGTTCGATCTGGAGGGTGGTCGACACCGCCCAGCCCCCGTCCAGGGTGGGACCGGCCTGCAAGGTCCCCCCGAAGACCCCGGCCCGTTCTTGCATGCCGGCGATCCCGTGTCCGTCGGTGCCGGGGACCCCGGCCGACCGGCCGTCGTCGGTGATCGAGACGTGGACGACCGGGCGGGCGTAGCGGAGGACGACCCGGGCGCACTGGGCGGCGGTGGCGTGCTTCATGATGTTGGTGAGCGCCTCCTGCACGATCCGGTAGACGGTCAGCTCGGCGGTGGAGGGGAACGGAAAGGTGTCGCCCTCCGCCACCAGGTCGACCCCCAGACCGGTGGACCGTACCCGCCCGATGAGGGCGGGAAGATCGGCGATGCCCGGCTGGGGGGCCAGGGTGCCGTTGCCGTCTTCAGCCCGGAGCACCCCCAACATGCGGCGCATGTCGGTGAGGGCCTGACGACCGGTCGCCGACACTTCGCCCAGGGTCTCCGCGGCGGCGTCCGGGTTGGTGGGACCGACGGCGGCGGCACCGTCAGCGAGGGTCACCATCACCGAGATGCTGTGGGCCACCACGTCGTGCATCTCCCGGGCGATGCGGGCCCGCTCGGCGGCGGCGGCCAGCCGGGTCTGTTGATCCCGTTCGAGCTCCAGCCGCTCCGCCCGTTCGACCAGCCACGACAGGTAGTCGTTCCAGATCCGCACGGTGATCCCCAACAGCAGGGCGGCCATCACCATGCCGGTGAGGAAGACCAGCGACTTGATCCAGGTGTCGGCGAGGATCCCGCTGGCCGACTCGATGATCACCCCGACTTCGATGATGGCGGCGGCCGCCAGCGCCCGGGCCCGGGACTGGTGGGCGGCCACCGTGTAGAGGGCGACCAGCAGCGCCCCGTCGGCGATCAGCCGGTCGTGGAGCAGCCACTGGGTCAAGGCGAAGACGGCGATGACCACGAACACCAACGAGGGATGGGAACGGCGCCAGGCCAGAGGAGCGATGAGGGCGATCTGCAGCAGGATCGCCCCGACCCCCAGTTGGGGCTGGCGGACCAGCCACACCATGCTGGCGGCCAGCAACGTCCCGGCCAGGAGGGCATCGAAGGCCTGCGGGTGCTCGCTCACCTGGACCCGGACACGGTGGAACAGCGCACCGAGACCGTCACCGGGTGGGTGGCGCGGGTCGGCGACTGTCGCGGAGTGGGCGAACGTTCGCATCGAATTGATCACGGGATGACCTGCACTGAGGGTACTGGCTGGATGCCGGGCCGATCGAGCGGGTCCCACTCCGACGGTGCACGACGAACTCAGAGAAATGGCAGCTCAGCCGTCGGGTTGACTCGATGTCTCCACCTTGAGGATGACATCCCGGTCCCCAGAATCATCCCCTGGAAGGTCGATGCCGGCCGCCATCCAGTCGTACCGTTGACTCGTGCCTGCGAACCCTCACGCCGACGCCGTCTCCACCACTGGTCTCACCAAGACCTTCGGCGACCGGACGGTGGTCGATCACCTCGACCTCGCTATCCCCTCCGGATCGGTGTGCGGGTTCGTCGGGCCGAACGGTGCCGGCAAGACCACCACCATCCGGATGCTCCTCGGGCTCATCCGCCCCACCGAGGGGGAGGGGACCGTCCTCGGGGGCGACCTCAACGATCCCTCCAGCTATCTGTCCCGGGTGGGGGCGCTCATCGAGGCGCCGGCGTTCTACCCGCAGCTCAGCGGCCGCGACAACCTGCGGGCGCTGGCCAGCCTCGGCCAGATCCGCCCGGCGGTGATCGGCGGGGTCCTCGAACGGGTCGGGCTGGGGGAGCGGGGCGGCGACCGCTACCGGAATTTCTCCCTCGGGATGAAGCAGCGTCTGGGCATCGCCGCCGCTCTCCTGGCCGCCCCCGACCTGTTGATCCTCGACGAGCCCACCAACGGCCTCGACCCGGCCGGCATCCTGGAGATGCGGGAGTTGATCCGGTCGCTGGCCGACGACGGGATCACCGTCTTCATCTCCAGCCACCTCCTCTCCGAGATCGAGTTCATCTGCGACCACCTGGTCATGATCCGGGCCGGCTGCTCGGTGTTCCAGGGCCGGGTGTCCGATCTCCGTGAGTCCCAAGGCGCCGACATCGTCGCCCGTCCCGAACGGGACGAACAGTGCGGTGAACTGGCCGAGGTCCTCCAGGGGGCGGGTTACATCGCCGAGATCGACGAGGACCACTATGCGGTGGTGGTGCGGGCCGGCAGCGACCGGGCCGCCGACGTGAACCGGGTGGCCATGGGCGCCGGGCTCGCCCTCACCCATCTGGCCGTGCGGGAGCGCAGCCTCGAAGAAGCCTTCTTCGCCCTCACCGAAACCCACACGGGCGATGCCCGTCATGCCGCCACATTGGGAGAGATCGGATGATCCTGGCCGCCTTTCGAAGTGAATGGATCAAGCTGCGCCGCCCGACGCTGCTCTATGGCACCTACGCCGGATTGGCTGCCGCCGCCTCGTTGTTCGCCATCTTGATGTTCACCCAGGCGACCACCCGGGTGGCCGACAACAACGGGCTGCCGAGCCTGTCCGACCTGGCCAAGCCGAACGGTCTGGTCCACGGGATGAGCCGGGCCACCATCCTCCTCGGGGTGGTCGCCTTCGGTCTCGCCGCCGCCCAGATCGCCGGTGAGTACGGGCTGGGCACCTTGCGCCAACTCCTGGTCCGCCAGCCTCGTCGACCGGTGCTCCTGGCCGGCAAGTACCTGGCGGTGATCTCCTTCATGGTCGGGGCGGTGCTGTTCGCCTCGGTGGTGGCCATGGGGGTGTCGGTGGTGCTGGCCCACGCCCGGCACATCCCGACCGGCGCCTGGTTCTCCTCCGCCGGGGTCTCGGATCTCACCCGGGCGCTCCTCGACCTGGTGCTGGCGGTCATCGGTTACGCCACCCTCGGACTGACGGTGGGGCTGTTCCTGCGGTCGTCGGTGTTCGCGGTGGTGGCCGGGATCGCCTGGCTGCTGGCGGTCGAGAGCGTCATCGTTCGGGTGGTGGCGTCCACCAGTGCCTGGCTGCCGGGCACCCTCCTCGAGACCGTCGGCCAAGGGGGAACCGCCACCGCCAGCTTCTCCCATGCGCTCGTCGTCAGCGTCGTCTATCTGGTGGCCATCGGGATCGCCGCCACTGTTGTCTTCGCCCGCAAAGACGTCACCGCCTGACCGTCAGGAGAAGAAGTCCTCCAGCACCGGGGCCAACACCTTGATGTCGGCCCCGTGGGTCTGTCCCTCGAGGCTGAGGTGTCGGGCCCCGGGGATGGTCGCCGCCAGTGCCGCCACCGAGTGGCGGGCCCAGTCGGGGCTGGCTCCACCGTCGAGGGCGAGCGTCGGGATCCGGATGGCGGTGAGGCGCTCCGCCGGCATGGTGTTGCCGACCCCCACGATGGCGATGTCGTAGGGGAGGGTGGGGGCCAGCGCCTCCATGGACGACCAGCCCGGCGAGGCCGCCATGCCGTCCACCATCTCGGCGGCCATGCCCACCGCCTCGGCCATGAAGGCTTTGACCGCCCCACCGGGTCGACCCGATGAGACCAGGTCACCAATCCGGGCGGCCAGGTCGGCCGGCGGCACCGGGCGATCGCCTTCCAGGATGTAGGGCGGTTCGTAGGCCGCCAACCGGGTGATGGGGATGCCGGCCATCACCGCCTCCAGGCCGAGGACGGCCCCGGAGGAATGGCCGTAGACCCCGGCTGAGCCCCCGGCGGCGGCGATCACCGCGGCCAGATCCTCGATCTCCCGCTCGACGGCGTAGGGAGGGGTGTCGCCACTCGACCCCCGGCCCCGGCGGTCGTAGGTGTAGACAGCGAAGCTCGGTGCCAACAGGTCCGCCAAGGGGACGGCTGCCAGCCGGTCGGACAGGGCGCCCCCGACCAGGATCAGAGGCGGTCCGGCACCGGCGGTGTCGAAGGCGATGACGGTGCCGTCGGCCGACTGGGTCTGTTGCACTGGTGTCCCGTCCACGTTGCCCGGACCTCAGGACGGAGAGCCGAAGTCGACAGCATCGGTCTCGACGGTGGCGGCGGACCGGCCCGGCGCGGTCTGATAGCTCCAGTAGAGGTTGGTGTGGGCGATGACCTGGTCCGGTGGCGGCGCCCCCCACGCGGTCTGGTCCTCGGTGGTGTGGGCATCGCTGACCAGGGTGGTGTCGTAACCCCTCACGAACGCCCCGTGGAGGGTGGAGCGGATGCAGGCATCGGTCTGGGCGCCGACGACGACCAGTCGACCGACGCCGAGGCCCGACAACAGGGTCTCGAGGTTGGTGTCTTCGAAGGAGTCCCCGTAGAGCTTCGACACCACCGGCTCGTCGTCGCTCGGAACCAACTCGGGGACGATCTGCCAGGGGTCGCTCCCTCTCGCCAGTTCTTCGTTGATGTGCTGAACCCAGATGACCGGGATCCCGTCTTGGCGCGCCTTCTCGATCAGGCTGCCGACGTTGGCGACCACCGCGTCGCGCTGGTGAGCCCCCTCGACGACACCGTTCTGCACGTCGACGACGAGGAGTGCATGGTTCGGCCGGTTCTCGAGGGTGGTCATGGTCTCCCCTTCTTCACAGTGGGCTCGGGTATCCACCCACGGTAGACCTACAGAGTTCCCGATCTGACACCGCGGTTGGGGCCGGGTCGCCAGGGACACAGCTCTCCGCCGCTGATCTCCAGTCCGATGAGTTCAGGTCGTCCAAGGCGTCGTACCTAGGAGACCGGCGATCAGAGCCGGCGCAAAACAACGTCGGAGGAAGAGGAAAGAACATGGGCCAACCAGTGGTGCACTTCGAGATCATCGGCACCGAGCCGGAGAAACTCAGGAGCTACTACGGCGATCTGTTCGGGTGGGAATTCGACACCAGCGGTCCTGTCTCGGAGGCAGTTTCGGAGGCGGGGAACTATGGATTCGTCGACGGCAATACCACTGATACCGGAGTCGGGATCCCGGGCGGTGTCGGTGGGGGAGCCGGTTACGACAGCCACGTGATCTTCTACGCCGGAGTCCCCGACGTGGAGGCGGCGCTGCAAAAGGCCGAGCGCCGGGGTGGGAAACGGCTGATGGGTCCCCAGCAGGCTCCGGGGTCAGGCCTGGTGATCGGCCACTTCAGCGATCCGGAGGGCAATGTGATCGGCGTGGCCGGAATCACCTAGCCGCACCGATGAGTTTGGCCGACCGGCGTCGTCGTAACTACTGGACACCGCTTTCAAGCGGCGTGACCCGACGACAGAGGAGGCGACATCGATGAGCATCACCGTAGACTCGGAAGCGGTGCCCGCCCCCTCCGAAGACCTGATGACTGCCGATGTCCGGGTCTCTGACCTGGAGATCTACCGCCGGGAGCTCACCGGCTACTGCTACCGGATGCTGGGATCGGGGTTCGAGGCCGAGGACGCGGTGCAAGAGACGATGGTCCGGGCCTGGCGGAACTTCGAGTCCTTCGAGGGCCGCTCGTCGGTTCGGTCGTGGCTCTACCGGATTGCCACCAACGTCTGCCTCGACATGTTGCGGGGCCGCCAGCGGCGGGCCCGGCCGATGGACATGGGTCCGGCCTCACCCGCCGACCCGGCCCATCTCGGGCCCATGGTCGAGGAGCACGCCTGGGTGACCCCGGTGGCCGACTCCCGGGTGGTGCCGGAGGCCGACGACCCGGCCGAGCTGGCCGCCAACAAGGAGTCCATCCGCCTGGCGTTCGTCGCCGCCCTCCAGTACCTCCCCGCCCGGCAGCGGGCGGTGCTGATCCTGTGCTCGGTGCTCCGCTGGCAGGCCACCGAGGTGGCCGAGCTGCTCGACACCTCGGTGGCGTCGGTCAACAGCGCCCTCCAGCGGGCCAGAGCGACGTTGGCGGAGCGTCAGGCCGATTCCCCCAGCCCCGCGGCGCTCCCCGCCGACCAGAAAGCCCTGCTGGCCCGATATGTGGATGCCTTCGAGCGCTACGACATGTCGCAACTGGTCTCCCTCCTCCACCAAGACGCCGTCCAGTCGATGCCGCCCTTCGCCATGTGGCTGCAGGGCCCGGAAGAGATCGGCCGGTGGATGACGGGGGCGGGCATCGGGTGCCGGGGCTCGCGCCTGGTGGCCACCGAAGCCAACGGCTGTCCGGCATTCGGCCAGTACCGCTCGGACGGAGAGGGCGGCCATCGGCCATGGGCGATTCAGATCGTCGAGATCTCAGGCGACTGGATCACTGGGCTCCATGCCTTCCTCGACACCCACCTGTTCGCCGCCTTCGGGCTTCCCGCCTACCTCCCGCCCGGGCTCGGAGACTGAGGGCAGGACGTCGGTCAGGCCGGCGAAGTCGATCAACTCGGCTAGCCGTACTCCCACCCCGCGGAGCACGATCGAACAGCCGAGTCGGCGAGCGGCCAGCTGGAGGCGGGCCAGTTGGTTCACCAGGGTCAGGTCGACCCGGTCATCGGCTCCCAACCGGCCACACACCGTTGTCGCCTCGCCGCTGACGAGCACCACCACGATTTCGCTGTCCGGTCCCTCCACAAGGGTTAGGACGTCGAGGGCAGGGGCGAATTCATCGGCCGACCGATGAATTTCCCGCCGAGACCTCGTCCTAGTCATCAAGCAACCAGGAGGGAATCAATGTTTGCGACAACCAGGGCGTTCAGCGGCTTCGCGGTGGACGACACCGAAAAGGCCAAGGATTTCTACGGCAAGACCCTCGGCCTCGCCGTTTCCGAGGAGTACGGGCTCCTCCATCTGCATATCTCTGGTGGCACCAACATCGTGGTGTACCCGAAGCCCGGGCATGTCCCGGCCTCGTTCACCGTCCTCAACTTCCCGGTCGACGACATCGACAGCGCGGTGGATCATCTGGCTGATCGGGGGGTGAGCTTCGAGCGCTACGACGGCATGGAAGCCGACGAGCGAGGCATCTTCCGGGGTGGCGGCCCCTGCATCGCCTGGTTCACCGATCCTGCCGGCAACATCCTTTCGGTGCTGCAGGAGCGGTAACCAGATCTCTGGTGTTGCACCGTTTTGAACAGCAACCTCCGGGCGGACAGAATCTCAAGATGTCCATGGCTCCGAGAATGCC
The DNA here is from genome assembly GCA_036268775.1 of Acidimicrobiales bacterium. Taxonomy (GTDB): domain Bacteria; phylum Actinomycetota; class Acidimicrobiia; order Acidimicrobiales; family RAAP-2; genus DASZIT01. The sequence continues at coordinate 122,913 of DATATM010000003.1, forward strand.
TCGGCCAAGAGGGGCCGTATGAAGAATCGCCAGAAGCGGGGCCATTATGGCTGACGACCAACCAAACGCGGCGGCGGAGGGCACGGCGGAGCGGGTCGCCCTCTGGCGGGCGATGCACGTCCAGGTCGATCCTCCGCCCCATGTGCTGGAGGACGAGATCGGGCTGCTCTTGGCCGCCCCCGAAGATGGCTGGCGTCTCCGCCCGGACATGGACCCGGCCGGCACCAGCCGGTTCCGGGCGGCGATTGTCGCCCGGGCTCGTTTCATCGAGGATCTGGTCACCGAGCAGGCCGATCAAGGTGTCGCCCAGTACGTCATCTTGGGTGCCGGTCTGGATACCTTCGCCCAGAGAAGGCCGGAGGTCGCCTCCCGCCTCCGGGTGTTCGAGGTCGACCAGCCCGGCCCCCAGGCCTGGAAGCGCCAACGACTGATCGAACTCGGCTTTGGTGTCCCCGACTGGCTGCGGTTAGTGCCGGTCGACTTCGAGGCGGGCGGGTCGTGGTGGGAGGAACTGGCCTCCGCTGGCTTTGATCCCGACCGGCCGGCCGTCGTCGTCTCCACCGGCGTCGCCATGTACCTCACCAAGGATGCCAACGCCGCCACCCTCCGCCAGATCGCCGAGCTTGCCCCGGCCTCGACGCTGGCCATGACATTCCTGCTACCGACCGAACTCCTCGACGACGCCGATCGACCTGGATTCCAGATGGCCGAGCGAGGGGCGCGAGCCGCCGGAACGCCGTTCATCAGCTTCTACACCCCGGAGGAAATGCTTGCCGAGGCCCGCAAGGCCGGCTTCCGAGAGGCCCAGCACGTGTCGGGGACCTGGCTAGCCGAGTGTTACTTCGCCGGTCGCACCGACGGTCTTTGTCCATCCAGCGGTGAAGACCTGCTGGTCGCCACCATCTGAGGACGCCCGGCGTTCAGGTGGCCAGGCTGCCGAGGAGGGCCCGTATGGATTTGGCCACCGCGTCCCGGGTCGCCCTTGGCTCGTCGGAGTTGGCGATCAGCATCCCGCCCCGGGTCAGGGCGCCGAACAACAGTCGGGTGAAGGTCTCGGGGTCGTCCACCCGGAGTTCCCCCTGGGCCACCGCCGCCTCGATGACGCCCACGATCTCGGCGAAGGCGTAGCGCTCGTCCAACTCGGTGAACCGGGCCAAGCCCAGCACCGCCGGCGCATCGGTGATCACGATCCGTTGAACATCGGGTTCGAGCACGGCATCGAGAAACGATTCCAACGCCCGGGACAGGAATTCAATGCTGCCCGGTGCCCCGGCGGCAGCCTGGGCCGACGCCTCGAGCAGTTCGGTATGGACGTCTTCGAAGACGGCTTCGAACAGGGCCATCTTGGAGGGGAAGTGGTGGTAGAGGGCTCCGGTGGTGACCCGTGCCTCCCGGGCCAGATCTTCCACCGAGGTGCCGGCATAGCCGTCGCGACCGAACAGGCGTCGCCCGGCGGCGGTCAATGCCAGGCGGGTCTGGGCGACTTGCTCGGCCCGGAGGTTGGGTGGATGTTCATCGGGCGCCAAGGACTCGGTCACCCCGAAGGTGTACCGCATTTCCTCCCCTTGACTCGCATCCATGATCTTGACATAGTACTACTATGCAAGATAGTAACGATATCTCAATGGGGAAAGGAAGGCCGTAATGCAAGGAGCAATCGAGGCACTGGAGGCCGATCGGAAGGAACTGCTCGACATCTGCGCCGGCTTCGGCGATGCCGACTGGAAGACGGAGAGCGGTTGCCAAGGGTGGTCGGTCCAGGACCTGGTTGCCCACATGGGCGCGCTGTTCTGGATGGTGGTCGACCCCTCCCAGCTTCCCGACACCGGTGATCTTCCGACCGAGCGGGTCCAGGATGTCTACGTCGAGGCTCGGCGAGCGTGGAGCCCGGCCGAAGTACTGGCCGATTACGAGTCGGTGAGTACCGAGGCGCTCGAGCGGCTGGCCGGACTGGAGGGCCAGGACTTTGAGTTGCCGCTGGGGGATCTCGGCACCTACCCGGCCATGCTGGTGCCCAACGCCTACTCCTTCGACCACTACACCCACATCCGGGTGGATCTCTTCGCTCCCCGGGGACCGTTGACAGCGGAGCCGCCGGCCACCGACGAACTCCGGCTGGTGCCAGCCATCGACTGGATCGAGGCCGCCCTTCCCCAACAGAACCCCGAGCACCTGGGGTCGCTCGGGGGCGTCCTCGACATCGTCCTCGATGGCCCGGGCGGCGGCACCATCCATCTGGGTTCCGGCCCGGGGCGGGCTGAGCTCCGATCCACCCCGCCCTCCTTCGTCCGGTGGATCACCCAGCGGGCAACCTGGGAGGACGAGGGCGTCGAAGCCAGCGGCGACATCGAGATGCTGGAGATCGCCCGGAACCTGAAAGTCTTTTGAAATGACCGACCAGATCCAGCCATCCACCGCCGTCGGGCCGGCGCCATTCCGGGACGCCGCCGTTCGGGCGGCGGCCATGTTGCGAACGGTCCCCGACCCGAAGGCTCCGGTCGAGGGAATGGACTGGAGCGTGACGGAGACGGCCGCCCACCTGGTGGCCGAGATCGAGCATTACGCCGAGTTCATCACCGGTGCCTGTGATGCCCGGGTCGGTCTGGCACTGTCCGCTCCCGACAGCACCCCGGCGGCGTTGAGCGCGGCGTCCAACCAGCGGCAGCTGGAGGCCAGCGCCGGGCGGGACCTCGCCCAACTCGCCGACCGGCTGGTTCCGGCCGCGGAGGAATTCGTGGCCGCCGGTGCTCAGCGGTCGGGTGACGAGCCAATCCTCACCTCGAACGGCTTGTCCATGACCGTGCCGGTGATGACCACCACGCTGCTGGGCGAACTGTTGGTGCACGGGTTCGACATCGCCCGGGCTGCCGGGGTGCCGTGGTCGATCGACCGCCAGGACGCGCTCCGGGTGATCGACGGGATCATGGCCATCGTTCCCGACTACGTGGATCGCCAGCGGACTGCCGATCTAGAGGTGACCTACGAACTCCGGTTCCGCGGAGGACCCCGTTACCGGCTGGCCATCGACCACGGGACCGCCACATTGACGGAACCGGGTGGCAAGGTGGACTGCTGGATCTCCGCCGACCCGGTCGCCTTCCTGCTGGTCGGCTACGGCCGGATCGGCCAGTGGGGCCAGATCCTGCGGGGAAAGATGATGGCCAGGGGGTCCAAGCCGTGGCTGGGCTTCAAGCTCGGTGACCTGCTGACCGGTCCCTGACCGGCGGAGTCAGGGCCGGACGTAGCCGTAGATGGGGTCGCCGTTGTACTGGTTGGAATCGGCGGGGAGAAACGGCCCGTTGGTGATGACCGCGTACTTGCCGTTCGGCTCCGGCCCGGCATCCCCGTCGACGGTGGCGATAGCGCCGTCCGGCCAGACCTGGGCGACCACCGCCATATGGGGTGAGCTGGACGCCGAGCCCGGCCCGGTGCCGTACATGACGAAGTCGCCGGCGGCAGGGATCGCGGTCGGGCCCAGGTCGAGACCCTGACCGGCCCCCCAGGAGAAGACATCCCCGGTGAAGGCATACCGGGGGATGCCGATGCCGTTCTGGTTCCACACCCAGGTGGCGAACAGGGAGCACCATTCCTCACAGGGCCCGTAGGGGTTGCAGAAGTCACCCTGGTTGGCGTTGGGGTCGGGCCCCACCTGGGAGGCGGCGGTCTGGACGATGCCGGCACCGCCGCCGGGTGGAGGGTTGGTGAAGCCGGTGGCGATGTCGTCAGGTTGCAGGATCCAGTACCCACCCCCGTCACGGGTGGCGATGATGGCGGCGGTGGGGGAAAAGGGCGGGAGGTTGGGGGAGGGACCCATGAACTTGGCGTCCCCGTAGGAGAGGACGCCGGCAGTGGCGGCCACCAGCCAGTAACCCCGGCCGTCGCGGGTGGGGGCGATGCCGGTGACCGAGGTGCCGATGTTGTCGTTGGCGGCCGAGCCGAAGAACTGGGCATCACCGAAAGAGAAGATCCCGCCGTCCGCCGCCACCAGCCAGTAGCCGCGTCCGTCGGGGGTGGAGGCCATGCCGACGATGGGGAGGTTGAGTTGGATGGCCCCGGTGGATCCGTAGAAGGCGGCATCACCGAAGGCGAAGATGCCCCCGTCGGCGGCTACCAGCCAGTAGCCCCGGCCGTCGGGGGTGGCGGCCATGCCCACCACCGGTTGGTTCAGCTTCATGGCGCCGGTCGAGCCGAAGAACGGGGCGTCGCCGAAGGCGAAGACCCCACCGTCCAGGGCGGTGAGCCAGTACCCGCCGCCGTCGGGAGTGGCGGCCATGCCGACCACCGGCGCAAAGATGTGCAGACTCCCGGTGGAACCGTAGAAGTGGGCATCGCCGAAGGAGAACACCCCTCCATCGGCGGCGGCCACCCAGTAGCCGTGGCTGGTGGCGGTGGTGGCCATCGCCACCGCCGGGGACGACAAGGTGATGCCGTTGAAGTTGCCGTAGTTGACGGCGTCCCCCTCGGCCAGCACACCCCCGCCGGGGAAGAGACCGCCCGACGGCGGGGCGGCGTGCACCGGCGACGAACCGGAGACCAGGGGCACCACCAACGTCACCAGGGTCAGAGCGATGGCCGAGCCGATGATGACGACCGCCCGTCCCGTCCGACCTCTCCGCACCCGGGGAAGCTTAAGGGATAGGCCTGCCAGGAGGTGGGCGCCTCTCGATGTCAGCGAGCCAGGCGTCCGACCAGCGAGGAAGCCGCGGTCACCCCGACCACTACCGACAGGGCCAGCACCCCGAAGTCGGTGAGGAGGTGGGAGGGGGAGTGGATGAGCAGTCCCCGGAGAGCGTCGACCTCGTAGCTGAGGGGATTCACCCGGCTCAACACCTGCAGCCAGCCCGGCATGATGCTCACCGGGTAGAGGGCGTTGGAGGCGAAGAACAGCGGCATGGTGATCATCTGGCCGATGCCCATCAGCCGGTCCCGCTTCAGCACCACCCCGGCGACGGTCATCGACAAACAGGCGAAGAAGGCCGAGCCCATCATCACCACCGCGAAGGCACCGAGGATGTGGAGGGGATTGGCGGACAGCGACACCCCGAGGATGGCGGAGAGTATGAGGATCACCACCACCTGGGCGAGCGCCCGGATGCCGGCGGCGAAGGACTTGCCAAGGATGAGAGCCGATCTCGGTGTGGGGGTGACCAGCAATTTGGTCAGCACCCCGGCGTCGCGTTCCCAGATGATCTGGATCCCGTAGAAGATGGCGACGAACAGTCCGGACTGGGCGATGATCCCTGGGGCCAGGAAATCCAGATAGGGGATGTTGCCGGTCGGGATGGCGTGGAGTTTGTTGAAGGTCTCGCCGAAGATGAGCAACCAGAGGACCGGTTGCACCGCCCGGGTGAAGATCTCGGTGCGGTCATGGCGGAGCTTCTGGATCTCCACCAGGCAGAAGGTGGCGACCCGGCTGGGGAACTCCCTCCAGACTGACGGCTCCCGGCGGACGGTCGGATCAGCCGACCCGGCCGGCGGTGCGACGAGTTGTGCGGATGTCACGCATGCCCCCTTTCTCTTCGCCCTCAGGGCCGAGGGAGTTACCGGTGTGGAACCGGAAGACGTCTTCGAGGCTGGCCGTGGTTCCGAGTTCCGCCTTCAGGGCGGCCGGGGTGCCGAGCGCCTGGATCCGCCCGAGGTGCATGAGGGCCAACCGGTCGCAGAGGACGTCCGCCTCTTCCATGTAGTGGGTGGTGAGGAGCACGGTCATCCCGTTGGCCGCCCGCATGTCCTCCACCCGCTGCCAGACCCCGTCCCGGGCGACCGGGTCGAGTCCGACGGTCGGCTCGTCGAGGACCAGGAGCTCGGGTTGGTTGACCAGGGCCTGGGCCAGTTCCAGCCGGCGGATCATCCCGCCGGAATAGGTGCCGGCCATCTTGTCGGCCACGTCGGCGAGGCCCATCAGCTCGAGGGCCTCGGCCACCCGGGACTTGCGTTCGGAGCGGGGGACATCGAAGAGCCGGGCGAACCAGCTGACGTTCTCCCGGCCGGTCAAGGCGGCTTCGATGGAGAGCTGCTGGGGGACGTAGCCGAGCCGGCGGCGCACCGGCATCGCCGAGCGGCGGAGACTGAAGCCGAGGACTTCGACCTCCCCCTCTTGGATGGGGAGGAGGGTGTTGACCACCCGGATGGTGGTGGTCTTCCCCGCCCCGTTCGGGCCGAGGAGCCCGAACACCTCGCCCCGTTCGATGCGAAGGTCGATCCCGTCGACGGCAATCTTGTCTCCGAACCGGTGGCGGAGGCCCACCGCCAATAGCGCCGGCGACGACGCTTGGCTCGGCAACCCGGTTCTGTTCTCCGCCGGGCTGGCCTCAGCCATCGGTGACCTCTGGGTGTTGGAGCTCCCGGCTCAGGCGCTGGACGATCGCCACCGCCCCCCGCAACTGGCGTTGCTCGACGGGGGACAGCCGTTGCATCGCTTCGGCCACCAGGGCCACCCGGCGGTCCCGGAAGGCGCCGACCTTTCGCCGCATATCCTCGGTGAGCTCGAGCCGGGCCACCCGACGATCGGCGTCGTCGGCGGTCCGGATCAACATGCCGGTGTCGGTGAGCTGACGGACCAGGGTGCTCACCGAGTTGGGGGCCAGGTGGAGCTCCTCGGCGGCTTGGGTCACCGACACGTTCGGTCGGCGGCGAAGGAGGCGCACCAGATCGAGCTGGGACTGGGTGAGGGTGGAGAGCTCCCGGGGGCGACCGGCACGACGCCGACCACTCCGCCGGATGGAGGCCATGCTGTCCAGCAACTCGTCGGCCAGGCCCCCCAGGTCACTGGGTTTCCCGGTCCGGCCGGAGGCGGATGGAGCCCGGCGGGACAACACCGTGACGGAAGGTTTGGACGGCATCCGACCATTATACCTCTGTCTCAGAGGTAATTTCTCGGCCGCTGGGATAGTCGCCGGGGTGGAGGACCATCGGGTAATGCAACGAGCCAAACTCGACGGTGAACGCCACCAACGCTTGGGAGAGCAGGGTGGGCAGGGGAAGCCTGGCCGCCATCTCAGAGGAACCCGGGAGTCGGGCGGTGCGACCGGGCCGACGCCCTGGAGTTAGGAATCCCCTGACAGCATGGTGGTGATTTGGGCCATGTCGAAGTAGTCGCGCCAGCCGCTGATCTTGCCGTCGCGGATCTCGAAGATGCCCATTACCGGCAGGGGCGCGACCTTGCCCCCGACGGTGAAGGTATCCACCCGCTCGGTGAACACCAGGTTGTCGCGGGTGGCGACGTGGAGGTTTTCGATCACCAGGCTCTCGGACATCCCGAAGAACCCCTCGATGAAGGCGATGGTGGCATCGATGCCGACGGCGGCGTCCATCGGGATGTTGTGATACACCACGTCGTCGGTGAAGAACGGGCGCAGAGCCTCAGCATCGTGTTTCTTGAACGCCTCACACAGATCCAGCACCACCTGTTCGGGGTCTCCTGCAGCTGCCATCGGGGTTCCTCCTGAGGTCGGGCGAGCGGTCAAGATCACGTTAGCGAACTTGCCCGCGGCCCGGCATCCCGGTTCGGCCGTCGCGGCAGCGCCGGCTGGCGGCAAGCTCTTGACATTGGAATCGATGAGGAGGGTTCATGAGCAGTTTCTCCGAGGTCGAGCTGGCCTACCTAGCCAAGGGCAAGCTCGGTCGACTCGCCACCATCGGTGCCGATGGCGTCCCCCACGTCGTGCCGCTCGGTTGGACCTACAACCCGGAGCTCGGCACCATTGACATCGGAGGCCGGGATGTCACCCACAGCCAGAAGTTTCGAAATGTCCAACACAACCCAAACGTCGCGTTGGTGGTGGACGACGTGCTGCCGCCCTGGCGACCCCGCTGTGTGATGATCCGGGGTCGAGCCGAAGGGCTGATGGAGGCGATGGGGGCCGATGGCGAGGATCGCGGCCCGACCATCCGGATCACCCCCACCAAAGTCAACAGTTGGGGGATGGACCTCAGCGACGAGGACTGAGGCCGGTTCAGTCGCTCTCGAACAGTGGCCGCAAACGGAGCTCGAGCCCGGCTTCGTCGGGCTCCGCGAACCGGTCGGCCGTCCAGACCTCCAGCCCGCTGGCGTAGACGTCGACCGGGGTGCCGGTGACTTCGATCCACCCGGCCACCGCGTCGCCCCATCGTTCCTCGACGATCGCCTCTTGGAGGCGGGCTCGTTGGATGGCGGGGATGGTGCCGCCAGGGGTGGCGGCCACCACCCTCAGGGCCAGGACGTGGTTGAGGGTGTCGATGTCGTCGGCGGCATAGATGGCGGGTGGATCCCCTCGCACCACCGCGTAGGCCAGGGTGGTGAAGGGCACGGCAATCAGCGAGATGGACCGAACTCGGCTGACGTCCAAAAGCCGGGGAGCGCCTGGAGGCGGTGTCCGCCTTCGGCGTAACTGGCCAGTCGCTGCCGGTCCGAGGGGTTGAGCATCCCCATCACGTCGAACACCCCGCCGGGGCCGACGGTGTGGAGGGCCCGGTCACCGGTGCTGCGCCGAGGGGGAAGGTGAGACGAGAGCAGGACCACCGGCCGGACATCACTGGTGGCCAATACGCTGGCCCGGCCCAGGCACTTCCACAGGGTGTCGGTGCGGAGCAGGCCACCCCGGGTGGAGGTGAAGGCGCCGGTGACGTCGAAATACCACTTCTCGCCCTCGGCGTCGTTGGCGACCAGATTGACCAGCAGTCCGAGCCCGGGGATCTTGTAGTTCCGCTGGCAGATCTCGAACCCGGCGTCCTCCAGAATGTCGGCGGCCAGGGCTTGGGCGGCTTTTCCCTCTTCACTGGCGCGGGCCTGGAGGTTCTGGTTGGTGCTGGAAGCCGGCGGGACTACCGGTGAGACCTTGGGTCCCCGAGCCCCTTTGGTGGCTTGGGCCTTTCGCTCGTCCGCCACTCGGGCCTTGGCCAGCTGGATATAGGCGGGGTCGGTGTCGTACCCGACATAGCGCCGGTCGGTCCTCACCGCCGCCACCGCGGTGGTTCCCGAACCCAGGAACGGGTCGAGCACCAGGTCGTCCTGGAACGTATAGAGCTCGATGAGTCGTTGCGGCAACTCGACCGGGAAGGGGGCCGGGTGGTGGACCCGGCGGGCCGATTCCGGCCGGATGTGCCAGAGGTCGAGGGTGGCGTCGAGGAATTCGTCGGTGGAGATCGATCGCTGGTGCGGCCGGCCCTGAGCCCGACGGTCCTCGACATCGACGGCCCGGTCGAACCGGCCCTTGGAGGCGATGATCACCCGCTCGGTCACATCCCGCAGGACCGGGTTGGTCGGCGAGCGGTAGGAACCCCAGGCGCAGGACCCGGCGGCGCCGTCGGCCTTCTTCCAGATGACCTCCCCCCGCAACAGCATCCCCAGGTCGTCGTCGAGGATCCGGATGATGTCGGCGGCCAATGACCGGTAGGGCTTCCGGCCGAGGTTGGCCACGTTGACCGCTATCCGTCCCCCCGGCTCCAGCACCCGTCGGCACTCGCGGAACACATCGCTCAACAGGGTGAGGTATTCCACGTAGTTGGCCGGGATCACCCCTTGGCCGAGGGCTTCCTCGTACTCCTTGCCGGCGAAATACGGCGGCGAGGTGACCACCAGGGCCACCGAGCTGTCGGGGAGGTCGATCGACCGGGAATCACCGCACACCAACGGCTTCTTCACCTTGAACGGCGCCGCCAGGGTGTCATCGGTCGAGATGAACTTCGGGTGGAAGCGGGCGTAGAAGGCAGAGGCATCGTGGTTTTCGCGCCCGCCGACGCCGAAGTTGCTGGTCGATGTCCCTCGAGGCTTTGCCATCACCGGGACCCTACGGGGAGGTTGTGACACCCGACGATCGGCGTCACGATTTGGCGCCGGCGGCGCCGACCAACTCCTCCACCGGGACCAGCTGGTCGAGGTACTCGACGATGGCTTGTTCCACCAGCAGGTTGGCCGAGACCTGCCGTTCGGCGGCGGCGTCCCGCAGCCGCTGGTGCAGGGCGGGGGGAAGTCGCACCGCGGTGGCCCGCCGCTCCCCGTACACCTTCGGTCGTCCCATCCGCCCGAGAGTACGACCGACGCCACCGTAAGTGGTGGATAGTGCGCGCTGGAACAACAACACGGCCGCGATAAATTGTCTGGCTCACGATTCGATCCGATCTCGAATGGGTAGCGTCACCAGATGGCGAATATTTCCGCAAATAATCCTCCGGAACGTTGTGACGGCAGCATTAATTCTGCGACAAATTCGTATGAACGCACAAGCGACCTGGTGCGCGAACTTGTGGAGCGGGCCCGCCAAGGTGACGAAGAGGCCTGGGAAGCATTGTTCCGCCGTGCCTACCCCAAGTTGTTGTCCTATGCCTCCCGCCGCCTGCCCACCACCGAACAGGCGAAGGACGCGGTGGGGGAGACGATGACCCGGGCGGTGGCCAACATCGAGAGACTGCGAGGGGAAGGTGGCGGGTTCGATGCCTGGATGTACGGCATCATGCGCCACGTGGTGGTGGATGCGCAGCGGTTGCTGTCCCGGGAGGGCCCCGGGTTGATTCCCGACGCCGCCGACGCCTCGCCGCCGCCGGGGGACCGGGTGGTCGACCGCGAAGATGCCATCGAGGTCCGCCAGGCCTTCGATCGCCTGAGCCCGGCTGACCAGGAACTGCTGGAACTCCGGGTGGTCGCCGAGCTGTCGGCCGACGAAGTCGCCTCGGTGTTGGGGCGACGGCCGGGTGCCGTCCGGATGGCGCAGAGTCGGGCACTCACCCGACTGCGGGGATTGCTGGATGACGTGGGGGAGGGGCGAGAAATTGCCTGATGACGACAGACTGCTCGAGCGACTCGGTCGCGCCTTCGCGCCGGCTCCTGCCGAGCCCAGCCTGGTGGAGCGCCGGACACTGCACCGGGCGGTGGCGCGCTTTCGAACCGCGTCGACCCATCGGTCCGCCGACCAGGAGCCGCCCGAGGGCTCGGCCGAACCGGTGATCTACATGCCGCCGATGATCTTGCGACCCGCCGGCGCCACCCTTGGGGCCCTACGCCCGAAGTTGCGCCAACCGGTGCCCGGGAGCTGACATCCGCCTGGGTCGGGTAGCCCTTCCGTTGGGGCTGGTCGAGCGAGAGTTTCTCCCGATGTGTGACGCTCGCCATGTTTGACCGACATACCTAGTGAGACGTCGAGAGTGGCCGAGGTTCTCTGCGGAGAGGGAACTCCCTAGTCACTCTGATGACTACCTGCCGATACCGACATGTCCGATGCCCGCCGATACCGACCACTGAGGTAGCCCATGCCAGCCGATCTCATCGGCGCGCGTTACCAGCTTCACCGAGAGTTGGCTCGCACTCCATCCATAGCCGTGTACGAAGCCAACGACCGTCAGGTCGGCACGCCGGCGGCCGTGGCGATGGAACTCCACCACGATCGGGGCTCGCATGTCGGCCGTCGGATGCTCGGGCGCCGGGTGGCCCACACCGCCCATCCCCACGTCGTCTCGACCTACGACCGCGGCAAGCACGACGGCCGGGCGTTCGTGGCCTTTCAGCCGCCTCCCCGCAACCTGGCCGCCGAGTTGGAGGTGGCACCGTTTCCGGCCCATCGCGTCACCCAGATGGGCGTCGATCTCGGGGCGGCACTGGAGGTGCTCCACCGCGCCGGGGCCAAGCTCGGGTCCCTCCACCCCGGTCACGTCGGGATCGACAACGACGGCGCGGTTCGCCTCTCGCCGTGGCCGCTGGCGGCTGCCCCCGGTGGCTGGGGAGGACAAGGGGCATGGTCCCCACCCGAGATCGTCGCCGGAGGCGCGCCTTCGGTCGCCGGTGATATCTGGTCGCTGGGCGCCGTCCTGCTGAGTTCGCTGGTCGGCACCGGGCCGGGTCAACTCTCGCCCGAGGCCACCGAGGAGCTCGCCGACCGCCTTCGCCATGATGCCAATCCGGCCTTGGTCGATGCCATCGGACAGAGCATGGTGAACCAGCCTTCTCGCCGCTTCGCTTCCGCCGCCGGCCTGGTCGCCGCCCTGGAGGGGGAGTCGGTGGCTCACCGCCCGGCGGTCATTGCCGGCGTCCCCCGACTGTTGGCTCGGACCCGGGGGTTGGCGGTCGGCTCCGCCGGGGTCCTGGCGGTGCTGTCGGCCACCACCGTCGGGGTGGCCTTGAGCTCGATCGGGGCCACCGATGGCATCGGCCACGTCGGTACGCACCACCCCGCCGCCGCCGGGCCGCCGGCGACCGTCCGCCGGCCACCGGTGACGCCGCCGGCGTCGGCTTCAGTTCCGACCGGGGCGGTGGCGCTGGCGGCCCCCCCGTCGACCACCACCCCGTCGGCTCGGACGGTTCGGGTTTCGACGGCCACCGGGTCGACGGCGGGCGGAGGGTCGGAGGCATCGCTGAAGCAAGCTCCGACCACCACACCGACGACACCGACGACCTCCGCCCCGGCCACCTCGATCCCGGCTCCCACCTTGGCGGCACCCACCGTCTCTGCCCAACCGGTGGTGGCCACCGGATCCGGGGACCAGAATTCGTCGCCGAATTCGGGTTCGGGGAATCCCAATCCGGGGCACGGTTCCGGCGGCCATGGACCCGGGGGTCCGACCACCACCACCACCACCACGACCACCACGACGACCGATCCGAACTCCCCCCACGGCACGACCGGCTCCACCTATCCCGACGGTGGCTACGGCACGTGAGACGAAGCCCGGCCGCCGGGCCGATGTAATCGAAAGAGATCCGTTGCGCCCGGTGCCTTCCGGCACCCCCCTTGGATCGGCGCGCCCCCGCAGCACCCACGATCAACGAAGAAACGACGCAGGAGGTGAAGAACAGCATGCGACTCGACATTGTGATCCCGGCGTTCAATGAGGAGGATCGAATCGATCGGACCCTCCGGGCCTACCGCTCGGTGGTTACCGAGCCGCGTACCCGGTTTCTGGTCGCCCTCGATTCCTGCACCGATGGCACCGCCGCGGTGGTTCGCAGCCATGCTGAGGTCGATCCCCGGGTGGAACTGATGGAGTACCCCAAGTTGGGCAAGGGCGGGGTGATCATGGAGACGTTCCGCCGGTGCGACGCCGACGTCATCGGCTTCGTGGACGCCGACTGCGCCACCCCGCCGGCCGAATTCCTCCGGTTGGTGGCCATGACCGCTGAGGCCGACGGAGCCATCGCCGGCCGGCACCACCCGGCCTCGGTCCTCCCCGCCCCCCGGCCCCGGGGCCGTCGCTTCACCAGTTGGGCGTTCGCCCGCTTCACTCGCACCTTGTTCGGGCTTCCCTACCTGGACACCCAGTGCGGGGCCAAGGCGGTGCGTCGCCAGGTGATCGAGCGGGCCCTGCCCCTGTTGTCGGCCCGGGACTTCCTCTTCGACGTCGACCTCCTCCTCACCGCCGACCGGCTCGGCTTCGACATCGTCGAAGTCCCGACGGTCTGGCTCGACCAGGAGGGCTCCCACCTGAGTGCCGGGGCCGACGCCCGGCGGATGGCGATGTCCTCCCTGCGGTTGTGGCTGCACCACCGGGTCCTGCCGGTCCCCGACGATCGGGTGCTTCCGGTACGGGAGGCGCTCCCGTTGCCCACCGAGAAGCCCTCGGAGATGACGGCGGCATGATCGACGTCACCATGGTCGCCCCCTATCCAGGACAACACCGCCGAGCCAAGTTGCCGAGTGGCGTAGCCGCCTATACCGAGCGGCTCTCGACCGCCCTGACCAATCAGGGGGTGGCCGTCAAGGTCATCGCCCCGGAGGTGGAAGGGGAGCCCAAGCGCTCCCGGGTCGACGGGGTGACCGTCGAACGCAGCTTCCGTCGGGGGGCGAGAGCCCTGCCGACCGCCGCCGGTGCCGCCCGGCGTTCGGGAGCGCCCATCGTCCACCTCCAGTTCGAGACCTTCCTCTACGGAGGCCCGTCGTCGGTTCCCGGGGTGGCTCCCGCCCTGGCCAATCTCCGGACCGGAGGGAAGCTCCCGGTGGTCACCCTCCACCAGGTGGTCGACCCTTCCGATGTGGACAAGGAGTTCACCCAGGTCCATCGGGTTCGGGTCCCGCCGACGGTGGCCCGTCTCGGGTTGTCGGGGCTGCAGCGGTTGGTCCGAAGGCTGTCGGTGAGCACGGTGGTGCACGGGCAGTCGTTTGAAGTGCTGGTCCCCGGCTCGGTGGTGGTCCCATTGGGGCTGGACGTCGCCGATCCGGTGCCGCTCGAAACGGCCAGGGAGATCAAGCGGTCGCTCGGCCTCCGCACCGACCGCCTCACCGCCCTCTGCTTCGGGTTCCTGTCTCCCTACAAGGGGATCGAGCGGGCGTTGGAAGCGGCAGCCATCGCCGGTGACTCGGTCGAGCTGGTGATCGCCGGCGGGAGCCACCCCCGGCTGGCCAGCCGGGATCCCTACGCCGACGACCTCCGCCGCCGATTCGGTGACGTCGCCCGGTTCGTCGGGTACGTCCCCGAACCCGAGGTGGCCGATTGGTTCGCCGCCGCCGACGTGCTGCTGCTGCCCTACCCCCGCCCGTTCGCCAGCAGCGGTCCCTTCGCCCAGGCACTCGGCTTCGGCACCCCGGTGCTCTGCTCCGAGTCGCTGGCCCGCTGTGTCGGGGCACCGGAAGCCATGGTGGCCCCCACCGATCCCCCCGGGTTGGCCCGCCGGCTCCGCCAACTGGCCTCCGATCCCGAGCAACTCCTTGCGTTGACCACCGCCACCCAGGCCCTCGCCCGGGGGCGGAGCTGGGAAGACGCCGCCCGCCGTCATATCGCGCTCTACGAGGAGGTGATCGATGCCCATCGCCCTGTTAGCCGGCGCGTTCGGACAAGGGAATCTGGGTGACGATGCCCTCTTGGAGGCGTTCGTCAAGGCCCTCCCCGAATGGCAGCTCCGGGTCACCACCGCCGACCCCGACGCCGTCGTCCGGACGGGTTGTGAGCCGGTCCCGGCCCGAGAGCCGATCACCGTGGCTCGTGCCGTCCGCGGCGCCGACGCCATCGTGGTCGGAGGGGGCACCGTGTTCAAGACCCTGCACCCCTCGTCCGGCCGCCATGCCCATTCGCTGTTGGCCAACACTTCGGCCTTGGTCGCCGTCTCCTCGGCCCTGCGCCGGCCGGTGGCCATGGTGGGGGTCGGCTCCGGCCGGCTGAACGGTTGGGGCGCCCGCGCCCTGTCGCGGTTCATCGTCAACCACGCCGACCTCCTGGTCCTCCGGGACGAGGAATCGGCGACCGAGATGATCCGGTCGGGTATCCCCGGCCCATTCCGGGTCGGGGCCGATCCGGCCTGGACCCTGGTGGAGCCGCCCGACCGGGTACCGACCTCCAACCGCGGGGTGGTGCGGGTGGTGCCCTCCCACCTGGCTCACGGCGCCGACGGCTGGGGGGGCATGGTCGACCGCCTCTCCAATACGGTGCGCCGGTTGCTCGCCGCCGGCCTGACCGTCGAACTGCAGGCCTGGCAGCACGGAGCCGGGGTGACCGCCGACGACGGTGCCATCCTCGACGCCCTGGTCCATCGGTTCGGCCCCTCGGTGGAGGTGGTCCCCACCCCGGACTCGATGAGGGCGGCCGTCGAGTCGATGATCGGGACCGGCACCGTCCTCTCCTTCCGCTTCCACGCTCTGATCGCCGCGGCCGCCGCCGGAGTGCCGACGGTGGCGGTGACCCACGAGGCCAAGCTCGGCGCCCTCGCCCGCCGGCTGGAGCAGCGGGCCGCCCCCGTCGATTTCGACCCCGCCCTGCTGGCCGTCCAGGTGGCCGACGCCGTCGACGCCCCCGGCCCGTCGCCGGCCGCCATCAAGGAGCAGATCGACCGGGCGGAGGAAGGGTTCCTGCTGTTGCGGGTCCTGCTGTCGGGGGGACGATCCGAAGAGTCCGATGCCCTGGGGGCGTTGCCGTTGGCCCCCGCCCCCCGCTCGTCGACCCCGTCACCCCGGGCGATATGACCGCACTCGTCGAGCGCCCCCGGGGGCGCGCCCCGAGCACCGCCGCGGTCCGCGACCAAGCCGTCGTCGCCTCCGGTCAGATCGCCGCCGGGTTGGGGAACATGGTGTTCTCCCTCGTCATGGCCCGGATCCTGGCCCCGGGTACCTTCGCCCAGTTCGCCTCCTTCCTGGCCCTCTACCTGTTGTTGAGCATGCCGGGGTCGGCGGTGAGTGCGGTGGCTGCCCTCGAGCCGGCCAAGGCGGCCCGCTTCCGACCCGCGCTGCTGCTCGGGGGGGCGGGGGTGGGCATCGCCCTGGCCGTCGCCTCCCCCTGGGTAGGCCCAGCCCTCCGGCTGCCGGTCGCCATGGTGGTGGTGCTGGGGCTGTCGGCACCGGCGCTCGGAACCCTGGCCCTCGACCGCGGCCGTCTCTACGGTTGGAACCGGCATGCCCGGCTGGTGGCATCGCTGGTGGTGGAGCCGGCGGTACGGCTCCTCCTCGGGCTGGCGCTGGCCACCGCCGGGGGAGCAGTGGGCGGTGCCCTCGGGGTGACCGTCGCCGGCTATGCGGCCCTGGAGATCGCCCGTCGGCATCCCCGAGGCCGGCCGGCCACCACCGTTGACGGTCCGGAGACGGAGGTCGAACCCGCCCCGAAGTCGGCGCCCCCGGCATTGCCCCGGGCCGCCACCTGGACGGTGTTGGCCTTCCTGGCGGTGGTGGTGGTCCAGAACCAGGACCTGCTCATCGCCAACCGGGTGTTGACGCCGGGACAGGCCGGCCAGTTCGCGGTGCTGTCCACCCTCGGTGGCCTGTCGGTGTTCGCCACCATGACGGTGCCGTTGGTGTTGCTGCCCCGGAGCCGGGCCGGCGAGGGTGGCCTGCTGCCGGCCCTCGGCATCACCGCCCTCATCGGGGGGGCGGCGGTCGGGGTGGTGGCCTTGGCCCCGGCGGCACTGGTGACCGCCCTCTTCGGATCGCAGTACCGCCAGGTGGCGGGGGTCCTGGTCCTCTACATGACCGCCATGTCCCTGCTCGGCATTGCCCGGGTGCTGGTGGCCCACCGCTGCGCCACCGGGGCCGGCCGGTCGTCACTGGTGCTGGCCGCCATGGCGGTCGCCGCCCAGGCGGGTCTCATCGTCAGCTTCGGTCACGACACCCGGTCGGTGGCCCTCTCCACCACCGCGGCGGTGTCCGGGCTCACCGTCTCCCTCGGGGTGGCCGAGGCCCTCCGGTGGGAGCGGCTGCGTCAACGGTGGGCAAGCCTCCACGCCACCCTGGTCCGACCGGTGACCCTGGCGGTGCTCGGCTTCTCGCTGACCGGCCTGGTGGTGCGGCTCATCGTTCCCCGGGGACTCTGGCTCGACGAGGCGACCAGCGTCGACCAGGCCCGGATGTCGTTCGCCGGGATGATCTCCAACCTGCGGACCACCGACGTCCATCCGCCCCTCTACTTCTCCGTCCTCTGGGTGTCGGTGCGCTGGCTCGGCTCCGGGGAGCTGGCCGTCCGGCTTCCGTCGATCATCGCCGGGTCCCTGGTCGTCCCCATGCTCTACGTGCTGGGGAAGGAGGCCTACGACCGGCGCACTGGGGTGGTGGCGGCCGCGGTCGGGTCGGTGGCGCCCATCATGGTGTGGTACTCCCAGGAAGCCCGGATGTACGCGCTGCTGATGCTGTTCGGGGTGATCGCCCTGTGGGCGCAGGTGCGCATCCTCAACCGGGGCGGACGCCTGGTCTGGGTGGTCTACGCGGTGGCCAGCATCGCCCTGGTGTGGACCCAGTACTTCGGGGCCCTCCAGGTGGTGGTCCAGCAGCTGGCCTTCCTGTACTTCATCTGGGCCCGGCGCCGGCGGGGCGAGCCGGTGCGCGGCCTGGTGATCGGTTGGGCGGTGACCCTGGCCACCATCATCATCTGGCTGGCCCCGCTGCTCCCGTTCGCCTACCAGCAGTTCCATGTCAACCAGACCGCCGGCAAGGGGTTCGGCGGCCCCCAGCAGGTGGGCAACGCCACCTCCCTGAGTGGCAACCACCTCAGCATCTACGCCGGCATCGCCAACCTCCTCTGGGCAGTATGGGGCTACCACTCGAACGCGGCCATGGCCCTGATGGCGGCCATGTGGCCGCTCGGGATGCTGTTCGCCCTGGTGCTCCTCGGCCGGCGCCACCAGCGGGTCACCACCTTGTTGGTGGCGGCAGTGATCATCCCCGGGGTGGTGATGTTCGCCCTCGGGACGGTGAAGCGGAACCTCTTCGACATCCGCTACCTGTCCACCGCGGTGCCGGTCCTCTTCGTCCTCATCGCCCGGATGGTCACCGGGATCTCCCGGAAGACGGTCACGGTGGTGGCCGGCACCAGCCTGGTGATCGCCACCATGCTGGTCGGGCTGATCGACCAGCAGTACAACGGCACCAACCCGCGGACCTACGACTTCCGCCAGGCGATCGAACCGGTGGAGGCCCAGGCCCGGCCGGGCGACATCATCAGCTACGACCCGGTCGACCTCCGGGAAGTGGTCCAGTACTACGCCCCCAAACCGGTGCTGGAGCCGGTCGCCGCTCTCACCACCCAGTCCACCGCCGGCCATGCCGTCTATGTGGTGGCCAGCCGGTCGCTGATGAACGGGCCATCGGACGCCGCCGCCCTCAACAAGGCGCTCACCTCCCTCCGCGCCCATGACCGGCTGGTGATGCACCGGCAGCTGGCCAACGTCGAAATCTGGGAATTCAAGTGATGAAAGGAAGGGTGGTCACACCGATGGAGACCGACGGCGACGTCCGCCTCGACCCCCCCACCTGGCGCAGCCCGGCCGAGTGGCGGGCGGCCCAGGCCAAGCTGCGGCTGCTGTTGCCGCTGAGCGTGGTGCTGGCGGCCTGGTACTTCGAGTGGCTGCTCCGGGCCGGCCGGGTAGGGAACCCGGTGCTGTTCGGGTTGCTGGTCGCCGCCGAGCTGTTCAACCTGGTCCAGGCGGCCGGGTTCTGGTGGACCTGCTGGCACGGCCGGGACCGGAAGCCAGCCCCGCGATGGTCGGGACCGCTTCCCGCCGTCGACATCATGATCCCGGTCTACAACGAGCCGGTCGACGTGGTGGCGCCGACGGTGGCCGCCGCCGTCGGCCTCCGGGGCGCCGAGGTCACCGTCTACTTGTGTGACGACGCCGGCCGTCCCGAGCTCGCCGATCTGGCCCGGCGGGCCGGGGCCCGCTACCTCCGCCGGGACAGCAACGCCGGGGCCAAGGCCGGCAACCTCAACCATGCCCTCGGCCTCACCGACGCCCCCTACGTGGTGGTGCTCGACTGCGACCACGTCCCCGGTCCGCGCTTTTTGGAGGCCACCCTCGGGTGGATGCAGGATCCCGGGGTCGGGTTCGTCCAGACCCCCCAGTACTACGCCAATGCCCGCTCCGGCCGGCTGGCTTCCGCTGCCTGGGCCCAGCAGGCGCTGTTCTTCGGGGGCATCGCCCGCGGCAAGGACGGCCTCGGGGCGATGTTCTGCTGTGGGACCAACGTCGTTTTCCGTCGGGAGGCCCTGGAGGAGGCGGGGGGGTTCCCGGAGAA
Organism: Acidimicrobiales bacterium; assembly: GCA_036268775.1. Lineage (GTDB taxonomy): Bacteria > Actinomycetota > Acidimicrobiia > Acidimicrobiales > RAAP-2 > DASZIT01. The sequence continues at coordinate 142,301 of DATATM010000003.1, forward strand.
GTCACTGACCGAGGACTTCGAGCTCTCGATCCTGATGCACGAACGGGGCTGGCGCTCGATCTACGTGAACGAAGTCTTGGCCCAGGGGCTAGGACCGGAAGACATGGCCTCGTTCGTCAGCCAACAGCAACGCTGGGCGAGAGGGTGCCTGGCGGCGATCCCGGCCGCCATCAAGGCCGAGCTCCCCTGGAGGCTGCGCCAGCAGTACCTGCTGTCGTGCATGTTCTTCCTCTCCGGGTGGACCTTCGTCCTCTACATGGCGCTGCCGGTCATCCGGATCTTCTTCGGCGCCCAGCCGTTGGCCGGCGCCACCGCCGATCAATTCCTGCTGCACTTCGCCCCCTACTTCTGCGTCAGCTTGCTGGCGGTGGCGGTGGCCGGGGCGGGCGCTTACACCTTCGACGCCTTCGCCCTGTTGATCTCCACCTTCTTCGTGCAAGTGCTGTCGACGATGTTGGTGATCCTCCGCCGGCGGGGGAGGTTCGTGGTCACCCCCAAGCACGGTGTCGACGGCCCCCAACCCGGTTCGGTGTTCCCCGCCCTGTTGGCCATGGGGTTTCTGTTGGCAGCCATGGCCTATGCCCTGGATCAAAGCCTGACCGCCGCCACCCTCAACAACGTCGCCTTCGCCCTCCTCCACCTGTCGGTGCTGTTGGTGGGCTCGTGGTCGGCCATCGTCGGTCGACGGCGATCAACGGTGGCGCCCCTGCCGGAGGCGGTAGCGCCGGTCCGGGCTGAACTCGAGAAGGTGCCGGCATGACCGTCCGGATGTCGGACCCCGCCCGGCCGGCGGCCGGAAGTGACCGCTACGGCTCGAGGCCGCCCCGCCGGCCGGTGAAACGCCGGGGGGCTTGGCGCCGGATGACAACGGCAATCACGGTGGTGCTGGCGGTGGCGGTCGGCATCGCCGCCCTGTCCATCGACGGGAGCCGGGCGGCGGCCCAGCGCGACGCCAAAACGTCGACCCCTGAGGCCCTGGCCCGGGCCGACTCGGCCGCCTTCCTCCACCGCTACCTGGGGGCCGACGGCCGGGTGGTCCGCACCGATCAGGGGGGAGACACGGTGAGCGAGGGCCAGGCCTACGCCCTACTGCTCTCGGTGGCCACCGGGCAGGCCACCGACTTCGCCTCCGCCTGGCATTGGGAGCAGACCCATCTGCAACTCCCGAACGGATTGTTCGCCTACCACTGGAGCAATGGGGCGGTAGTCAGCAACCAACCGGCCACCGACGCCGATCTGATGACCGCCTGGGCGCTCATCCTGGCCGGCCAGCGTTTCGGCAATGCCAGCTACACCACCGACGGTCAGGCGGTGGCCGCCGCCGTCCTCACCAACGAGACGGTGACGGTGGGCGGCGCCCTCCAGCTGGCCGCCGGGCCCTGGGCGGTCACTACCCCGGTGGTGGTGAACCCCAGCTACCTCGCCCCCGAGGCGATGGCCACCCTGGCCACCGCCACCGGCGATCCCCGGTGGTCGACCCTCGCCACCAGCAGTACCGACCTGACCAGCGGGCTCACCGGCTTCAACCCGGTCCACCTCCTCCCCGATTGGGTGGTGATGGCCTCCACCGGGACGGCCACCCCGGTGGGGGCGGCCAACGGGACTGGAGTCCCGGCCTACGGGCTGGACGCCCAGCGATCCCCGGTGTGGTTGGCCTCCAGCTGCACGACCACCGACCGCCAGGTGGCCGCCCGGGACTGGACGGTGCTGCAGCACGCCGATCAGGGGGGCGGCAATCTTTCCTACACGTTGTCCGGTCGAGCCAACAGCCGCCAAGTGAATCCGCTCGGGTTGGCGGCGGCGGCGGCGGCGGCCGGAGCCGCCGGCCACCTGCAGAGCGCCGACGGGCTCCTCGACCAGGCCGATGAGCAGTCCCAGCAGTTCCACACCTACTACGGGGACGCCTGGGCCGCCCTCGGCCGGATCCTCCTCACCACCGCCTGGTTGTCCCCGTGTCCGGCCATCCCGGCGGGTGGGTGAGGCGAACCCTAGAGAAGTCCGGCTGACCCGCTCGAGGGTAGCCAGCTGGCCGAACCGGCATAGGTGGCAGTGACGCCGTTGGCGAGGATCGCCGAGACTTCATTGAGCACGGTGATATTGCATTTGACCGCGCCGGTGGCGGTGGTCACTCCGCTGCAGACGGTGGTCGACCCGGTCTGGAAGGTCACGGTCTGGCCGGCAATCCCCTTGGCCGGGATTCCGCCGGTGAGGGTGGCGGAGACGGAGCCGAAGGCGAGGGTCAAGCCGCCCGAGCCGATGCCGAGCAACACCGGGTTCACCACCAACGAGGTGGTGCCCTTGGCGATGGCGATCGAAAGCGCCTGAGTGGCGGTCGCCTTCGGGCTGGCCGAGTCAGTCACCTTGACGACGAAGTTGACGACACCCGACGGGCCGGTGGGGGTGCCGGTGATCGTCCCCGTGCTGGCCAACGACAGCCCCGCCGGAAGCGACCCCGAAGCGATGCTCCAGGTGTAGGGCGTGACTCCATTGGTGGCGGCCAGCGTCGCCGAGTAGGCAGTGCCGACGGTGCCACCAGGTAAAGACGTGGTGGTGATCGTCACCGGCGGGAGCACCGTCAAGGTGAAGCTGAGCGTGGCGTCGGCACCCTCACCGTTGTGGGCGGTAATGGTCAGTGGGTAGGTGCCCTGAGTTCCGGTCGCCGGCGTCCCGGCCAGGGTGCCGGTCCCGCTGCCATTGTCGACGAAGGTGACCCCGACGGGGAGAGCCCCCGTCTCGCTGACCGCCGGAATCGGGGACCCGGTGGCGACAAAGCTGTCGGATCCGGTTTGGTTGACGGTGAAGGTGTCACTGGCCGGACCCGAGATGGCCGCCGCCTGATCCACGGTGAGGGTGAACGACAGCGTGGCGTCGGGCGCGGTTCCGTTGGTGGCGGCGATGGTGATGGTGTAGCTGCCGGTGGTGCCCGAAGCCGGCGTGCCCGACAGCGTCCCGGTACCGTCGCCGTTGTCCTGGAAGGTGACGCCGCTGGGGAGCGTGGCCCCGCTCTCGGTCAGGTGGGCAGTTGGGGTGCCGGTCGAGGTGAAGACCTGAGGTGGCCCGGCTACCCCCACCAGGTAGGTGGCCGCCGACGGACCGCTCAAGGCTGGCGCCGAGACGCCGACTTCGACCGAGCCGATGTCACAGGTCGCACCCTCGGGCCGCGCCGACCCGCGTTGATCGGTCGAGCCGGTTAGGCACAGAACCACCGGGCTCCCGGAGACCGCATCGCTCACGCTGGTGGCCGTGTTGACAGGGATCTGGTTGATGAGCGGGCTGGTGGCCGCCGGTGCTTCGGTCAGGGTCGGGCCGCCGTTGGCGCCGAGAGGTCCGAGTTGGGGATTCGCCAGCACGTCGCTCTTGGCTGCAGTGAAGCCGCAGCTGGCGTCACCGGCATCGATGCCGTTGTGGCCGCCGTCGACCACATGGGAAGAGCAGTTTCCGCCGCTGTTACCGGACACGTCGCTTCCCGAAACACTGATGGCTCCGGCGGCCTCGACATAGAGGCCACCGCTAGCGCCGGCTGGCGACGTATTGCCGTTGATGGTGGAAGCCACGACCGTCACCGGATTGAAGGCGTCGATCGCCCCAAAGCTCGGGCCGCTGGAGTTGCCGGTGACCGTCGAGTTGGTGATGGAGGACTCGTTGGTGTCACCCGAACCGCTCGAAAGGGTGAGGATGGCGCTGGCGGCGTTGGCCGAGTTCCCCGAGATGGTGTCCCCGGTGAGGACCAGAGTCGACACTGTCGACGCCGCCGACGCTCCGCTGTAGATGGCGCCGGCAAACCCGGTGGAGGTCGGAGCGCTGCCCGAGGGGATTGCCTTGTTTCCGGTGATCTCACTGTCGGTGATGGTCAGGGCGCCGGAGTTGAAGATGGCGCCACCGTCGCTGCCATTGGCGGTGTTGCCCGAAATATCCGCCCCCGTGATCGATGAGGTGGCGCCCCCCGATACCAGCAGTCCACCACCAGCCACGCTGGTGTTGTTGTCGATCGATCCACCGGTGAGGGCGAAGGAGGCGTTGGTGGCCACCGTCACCGCACCGCCGTCGAGCGGGGTGCTGTTGCCGTTCATGGTCACGTTCGATCCGGTGAATACCGGATGGTCGGCGGCGACCACCGATCCGTCGAAGACGGCGCCACCGAATCCAGCTGCGGTGCCGTTGGTGAACGAGGTGTTGTTGATGGTGCCGTTGCCCGCCAGATAGAGGCCGCCGCCGCTGTTGGTGGCCTGGTTCTGGCTGAATGTCGTGCCGTTCTGCGTGGTCAATGCCGATGACGAGTTGACCGCCACGCCCCCACCCAGCACTCCGATGTCCTTGGTGAAGGTGGTGGAGTCAACCGTGGCCGCCGGGGTGTCGCCGGCAGCCGCCTTGCCCACCAGGAGGCCGCCGCCGAGAGCCAAGGTTGACCCAGAGGCCGTATTGCTCGAGAAGGTCGACCCGGTGAACGATCCGGTGCCCCCTACATAGGCACCGGCGCCATCGATGGCGGTGAGGCCGGAGAAGGTGTCGGCGGTCCCGGTGAAGATGGCCGCCGAGGCACTGAAGCCCGGGGACACCGATCCCAAGACGTTTCCGGCCACCGCGATCCCGCCTCCTACCGCGGCGTTGGTGCCCGAAGCCAAAGTGCCCCCGCTTACCGTGCTGTTGGCGAGGGCAAAGGTGGGAGCGTTGCCGGCCGCGGCCGGCCCTTCGAACACGGCACCGCCCCAGCCGGTGACGACTGATCCGCCGGCGGTGTCGGCGACCGCCTGGTTGCCGCTCAGGACTGAGTTGCCGGTGATGCTGAGGCTGCCGGCGTCAAAGATGCCACCACCCAGCCCGGCATTGGCCGTCGATCCCGAACTGGCGACGTTGTTCGAAACGGTGGCACCGACGAAGGACGCGGTGGCTCCTCCCACAATGTAGAGCCCACCCCCGTCGAACGCCTTGTTGGACCCGAGGGTCCCACCGTTCATGGTGAAGGCGGAGTTGGCTGCCGAGAAGCCTCCCCCGCCTACCAGCGCCGCGGTGTTTCCCGACAGCGTGTCATTGGTGGCGGTGATCAGCGGGGTGTCCGCCGCGGCGACCTGGGATTCATAGAATCCTCCGCCTTCAAAGGCGGAGACGTTCGAGGAGATCGAGGTTCCGACGATGGTTGCCGTGCCGGCGTCATAGATACCGGCACCGTCGGTACCGGTGTTCGAACTGATCGAACTGGGGCTTACCCCGTCACCGGTCAGCGTCAGCTGACCGCCGCTGTAGTTGGCGATTCCCCCGCCCACCGCCGCGGCGTTGCCGGTTATCTGCGTATCGGTGGCGCTGAGGGTGGCGGTGTCGGTGGCCACCGCCTTGGCCAGGAAGACTCCTCCGCCAAAGGTTGTTCCCCCGGTCGAATTGGCCGAAATAACCGTGTTGGCCATCGTTGTCGGCCCGGCCAGGTACAGCCCACCACCGTTGAAGTTCGTGGTGCCGAAGGCGACGGTTTTGTTGTGCGAGATGGTGTCGCCGTTGAGGGTCAGTTGTTGGGTGGTGCCCAGGACGGTCCCGATCACCCCGATGCCGCCGCCGCCCGCCGAACCGGTGATGCCGCCGGCCTCATTGTTGGTGATGGTCGAGTTGTTGACGATCATTTTTCCGGTGACGAGCTCGATGCCACCGCCAAACTTGGAGATGCCGCGCTGAATGGTGACGCCGTTGACGGTCAAGGTGTTGGGGTCGGCAGCTGGCAGCGAGACCAGCATGGCCGACGCACTCGAAGCCGAAGGGGTTGTCTCGGCGGCGTCGATGATGGAAACGCCCTGTCCGGCCCCTTGGATCGTCACCGCTTTGGTGACCGACAGGGCGCCAGTGTAGGTGCCTCCGGCCAAGTTGATGGTATCGCCGTCAGTGGACAGCGCCAGCGCGTGAGTGATCGTCTTGCAGGGCAGCGCGGCGGTCACGCAGGCGTTGCTGTCGGAACCGGTCGGGTTGACGAACCAGTTGGAGCCGGCGGCCCACGCCGTCCCCGAGGCTGCCACCAGGAATGACCCCGCCAGCGCTCCGGTGACTCCAAGGACAAGGGATGCCCTCGCCGCCGCCCGAATCCGTCCCCGTTTGGTCGAAATCATGAACCCTCCCCGATCGACTCGCACCCGATGGCACGTCCTTGGCCAGGCCGGCCATGGCAGGCAAGGAACATCCGGTCTGGATCACCCCGTGCCCATCTCTGAACGAGCGAGTACCCCGATGCTTGCGGTCGTGGGCTCAGTCAGGCACGAAACTATTTTCCATTTCAGCCTTGGGGCAGAGAAATGGCAGATCGACGGACCCGAGAAATCCGGGCCACTGGTCCTACCGTCGAATGGCATTGGGCAAGGTGGTCACCCCGTTGGGCGGTGCCGCGGGTGGGTGACTCCCTTCCCGGTCAGCCCGGAGGCGAGACTCCGAGCTGTTCCCAGAGGGCGGGAAGGTCGAAGACGTTCCACAACTCAGCGATCCGGTGGTCTTCCATCCGGACCGTCTCGATCTCGGTGACGGCGATGGGCTTCCCGGTCGGCGCCAAGCCGAACAGGTCGCCGGTGTGGGTTCCCGACCAACGGAGGTTGCCGGCCACGTAGGTGTCGGTGGCCACCAGGTTGACGATCTCCAGGGAGACGTCGGGAAACGCGGTGAAGAACGGCGCGTTCATCTCCTCGATGCCGGCCGGAGTCGGGTTCGGCAAGGTGTGGAGGACCGCATTGGGGCTGAACACCTCGCCCCAACGGTCGTAGCGCTGGTTGGCGATGAGCTCCAGCAGGAGCCGGTAGGTGGCCTCATTGGCTTGCGGGGTGGAAGCGGGGCCGGGGGCGGTCATGGGGAATCATTCCCGCGGAGCCCCTCCATATAGAGGCCGGCGGCGTCGGTGGCGGCTTCCGGCGGGCTTCCCTGCTGGCGGGCGGTGATGTAGGCGGCATACCAGTCCCACCAGTTGTGCTTCGGAGCCGACTTCTCGTAGGGGTCGTGATGGTCGGCTGTCTCGTGCAGCAGGTCGGCCAGCGTGGCGATGTCCATGGATCATTCCTCTCAGGTGGTGGGTGATGCTCAGCCGGTCACCGACCGGGGAGCCGAGTGGTGATCTCCTGTAGAGGAGCCAGCCGTTGCCGTCAGGATCGTTGAAGGAGGCAAACGAGCCGTAGGACTGACGGTCCGGAGCCGGGCCGGCCACCCGTCCCTCCGTCCCGGCATGGTGGAACACCCCGCCGACATCGTGGAACAGCTCGCTGACCTTGGCGCCCCGGCCGATCAGCGCCGCCCGCGCCGCCTCGATGTTGTTGACCGCCAGCAGCAGACCCTGGGTCGAGCCGGGCACCGCGGCGGTGATCCCGGCGCCGATGGTGACCGAGCAGGCGGAGCCGGGAGGGGTCATCTGGACCACCCGGAAGTCGTCACCGGCGACATAGTCGACATCGAGGCGGAACCCCAGCGACAGATAGAAGTCCTTGGACCGATCCACATCGGAGACCGGCACCACCACCACTTCGAGTCTCAACTCCGGGGTGGAGGGTTCTCCGCTCCCATCGGTTGTGCTCATGTTGGCCTCCCTACGGTTGATCCCGCCGGCCTCGAAGCCGGCGGGGGGTTTTCGGCCGACTCAGACGACACCGGCGGCTTCGGATGCGGAGCCCCGATCGTCGTAGCGTTCGATCCGGGTGATGAGGCCGTCCCGGATCCGATAGACGTGGAAGAGGGTCCGATCCTCCGACCGCGGATGCCCTTCCGGCCACTCCACGGTGAGACCGCAGAGCAAGCCCTCGGAACCCTGGCTCAGCTCGGCAATCTGTCCGCCGGCGCCCTCCGCCATCTGCCGGGAGAAGGTGGCCAAGACGTCGGACCGGTTGCGGCAGCCTCGGGGGTGGCCGGCATCGCCCCAGGTGACGTCGTCGGCCAGCAGGGGCGCCAAAACATCCAGGTTGCGGGTTCCATTGGCCCGGCGAATCTCCTCAGTGATCGAGCCGGAGTCTCCACTGGTTGGCTGGGCCATGCCGTCATTGTGGCATCCGTCCCGGTTGAGTGGCGAGTGGGCGGCCGGGGCGCGCCGACGCCGTCAAGAATCGGAATCCTCGATTGCCACCGATGAGTATCGGAGCGACGGACCATCTATCCCTGTGGAAGCATTCGATCACCCACCCAAGGAGGACTCTCCATGCCAGAACGAGACATTTCCAGTCCCGGCGCCCCCTGTTGGATCGACCTATTCACCTCGGATCCAGTGAAGAGCCAGGCCTTCTACGGCCAGCTGTTCGGCTGGACGGCCGCAGACCCGAATATGGAGTTCGGTGGCTACACCAATCTCTCCAAGGACGGGAAGCTGGTCGGCGGCTGCATGCAGAACGACGGCCAAGCCGGTCAACCGGATAGCTGGAACATCTATCTGGAGACGCCGGACATCCAGGCGACCACCGATACCGCCACCGCCAACGGGGCCCAGGTGGTGGTGCCGCCGATGCCGGTCGGTGACCTCGGGACCATGGCGGTGTACACCGACGTCGGGTACGCCGGCATCGGTGCCTGGCAGCCGGGGGAGCACAAGGGCTTCGGCATCGCCAACCAGCCCGGTGCCCCGGCCTGGTTCGAGCTCCAGACCCGCGCCTATGAGGCGTCAGTGAAGTTCTATCGGGACGTGTTCGAGTGGGACACCCACGTGGTGGGGGACAGCGACGAGTTTCGCTACACCACCTTCCGGGAGGGCGACGATGCGCTGGTCGGGATCATGGACGCCTCCGGATTCCTGCCCGAGGGCGCCCCGGCCAGCTGGAGCGTCTACTTCTCGGTGGAGGATGCCGACAAGACCCTCGCCCAGGTCGGCGAGCTCGGTGGCTCGACGGTGATGCCGGCGCAGGACACCCCGTTCGGGCGGCTGGCCACCGCCACCGATCCGACCGGCGCGCTGTTCAGGATCGTCGCCGGGATGTAGCCCCGGGCTCACTGCCCGATCAGCCGGTCGGCCACCTTTTCGGCGAAGTACTCGATCTGGTCCTCGCCGGGGTCGAACAGGGAGACATAGGAGATGCCGATCGCCTGGCGCCAGCGTTGGAGCCGGTCGTAGACCTCGGGCCCGGTCCCACAGAGATAGAGGGTCGAGTCGGCCATCTGGGCCGGGGTGATGCCGGTCTCGGTGGCTTCGGCGGCGATCCGCGGGCCGGGGTCGTCGCCGACGATCACCTTCGGCACCATGGTGTTCAGCTCCACCGATTCCGGATCCCGGCCAGCCTGTTCGGCCCCGGCACGGACCCAGGCCGCCTTTTCCGCCATGCGGTTCTCGGTGGAGTCGGGGAGGGAGTCGGCGATCGACCACTCGCCCGAGGTCTGGCGGGCGATCATCGAAACAGTGTCGGCCACCGCCCCGCCGAGACCCATGACCCGACGGCCGCCACCCCCAATGAGGAGTCGGGGTCGCACCGGCTCCGGGGCCACCCTCGGCGATTCGACCACGTCGAAGAACCGGCCGTGGAAGCTGGTCGACGGCTCGGCCCACAGCCGGGTGATCAGGGTAACCATCTCCTCCAGGCGGGCCACCCGGTCGGCCCCGGATTCAAAGGCCATCCCGGCGGCGGCGAAATTGGCGGCCACGTACCCCGCCCCGAGGCCGAGCTCCAGCCGCCCACCGGAGAGCCGTTCAACGGTGGCGGCCGCCTTGGCGGTGAGGACCGGATCCCGGAGCCCGGCGTCGAGGACGAGGGTGCCCACCCGGATCCGTTGGGTGGCGGCGGCCACTGCCGCCACCGCCGTCAGCGGCTCCCATTGGGGCACCACCAGGTGGTCGGTGAAGGTGATGGTGGAGAAGCCGAGCGACTCGTAGCGTCTGACCCGCTCAGGCCAGTCCTCCGCCGGCAGCTCCCAGAGATGAATCCCGAACCGGAAGGGCGCGCTCACCGCTCTGACCTCCCGGTTGTCGAGCCGTGTTGTGACGACGATGGCACTCTCTTGTTGCTCACGCGGACGGATTGGACGGCCGGGCGCCGATGGAACGCAACCACTCGATCACATTTTGGTGTTGAGTCCCGAAACCGGTGGCGGCATCCAATGCAGTGCCTTCTGCATAGTCCGGTTCCCAATTGACGTCCGCGCCCGCCCGCAACAGCCGCTCGGCGGCACGGCGTTGGCTACCACCGCAGGCGTGCCAGAACCCCTGAGAAATCTGCTCTGGGTCGGTCTCCGACGCGAGCAATTCTTCCAGTCGGTCCAGCATGCCGAGGGCACCGGCGTGCCAAAGCTTCTCGACTCGGGCACCACGGGACACCAGTAAGCGAGCGACCTGCCAACAGGCGTATCCCACCGCATTGTCGAGGGGCGTCCCGATGGAGCCGTCCGGCGTTTCCAGATCGGCGCCTCCGTCGATCAGCGCGGCGGCGACGTCGACATCGTCGCTGCTGGCGGCGTAGTGGAGTGGCGTCTCGGAGCCGGGCCCTGGTGTGTCGGACCCGCCTCCGGTGGTGAGCGCATTCGGGTCGGCGCCGGCGTCGATCAGCACCTTCACGATGTCCGGCCCGTTGGGGAAGTAGCCAGGCCAATCCGTGACGAAATGGAGCGGGGTGCTGGTACCGCCCCTGGCCTCGAATCTCGCCCCGGCCAGATCCGGGTTCTCGGTCAGGAGGTGTTTGACCAGGGCAACGTCACCGCCCCGCACTGCGAGGAGCAACTCGACCGCTTTCGGGGCATCACCGGGGATGGTGACGGTCGGGGTCCCGTCGGTCATGACCAAGATGATCGCAGGCAGGCGCTTCCTCGTCGACCATCTCGTCGGAGGTGCCTCGGCTCGGCGGCTTGACAACGCCGGTCCGTTAGGCTGAACTAACCGTTAGTGGCTACTGACCAAGAGGAACAGGTGTGGGGCGCGCTGGGGGACCGGACCAGACGAGAGATCGTCCTGCGCCTCAGCGAGGGACCGAGGCCGGTCGGGGAGCTCGCCACCTACCTGCCGGTGAGCCGGTCGGCGGTGTCCCAGCACTTGAAGGTGCTGAAGGACGCCGGGCTGGTCGCCGAGGAGGTGGCCGGCACCCGCCGCATCTACCGCCTCAATGCGGCCGGAGTCATCGCCCTGCGCGACCAGCTCGACACCTTCTGGGATCGAGCGCTGAGTGGCTTCCAGGACCTCGTCACACCACCACCGGAGGAGAAAGCATGAGCCTGGCCAATGATGCCATCGTCAGTCACCAGATCGTCGTCCCGATTTCGATCGAGCGCGCCTTTGCTGCCTTCGTCGAGAGATTCGGTGATTTCAAGCCGCCGGAGCACAACCTTCTCGGCGCCGAGATCACCGAGACCCGATTCGAGCCAAAGGTGGGTGGCCATATCTTCGACCGCGCCGCCGACGGGAGCGAGTGCCGGTGGGCCCGAGTCCTCGCCTACCAACCCCCCGATCGGGTCGTCTTCAGCTGGGACATCAGTCCGCAGTGGCAGCTCGAGGCCGACGAGAGCAATGCCAGCGAGGTCGAAGTGAGGTTTATCGCGGAGACGCCGGAACGGACCCGGCTGGAGCTGGAGCACCGCCACCTCAATCGCCACGGACCCGGCTGGGAGTCGCTTCGAGAAGGTGTCGATGGGGATGCCGGCTGGCCGCTCTACCTGGCTCGCTACGCCGACCTGGTGGCGGGAGGTCGCTAGATGCCGCCGATCACTGCCAGCATCGAGGTGGACCGCCCGGCCGAGGAGGTGTTTGCCTACGCCACCGACCCGAGTCGTTTCTCCGAGTGGCAGAAGGGGGTGGTCAGCGGCCACATGGAGAGCGCGGGTGTCCCCGAGGTCGGGGATCGGTGCCTCACCACGCGGCGCATCGGCTTCGCCGACCGGCCGAACACGTCGGAGATCGTCCGTTTCGATCCTCCCCACCAGTGGGGCGTCCGGGGGGTGGACGGGCCGATCCGGGCCACCGTCGAGGTGACGGTCGAGCCGCGCTCCGACACCCGCGCCCAGCTGACCATCGCCCTCGACTTCGAGGGACACGGCATCGGTCGGCTCCTGGTGCCGCTGCTGGTGCGCCGCGAGGCGCAGCGGGAGATGCCGGTCAATGTGGCGGCGCTGAAACATCGCCTGGAAGACTCGTCTTAGGGGAACACCGAGCCGCGCCGGTCCGCAGGTGGTCAGGGTCGGACGAACATGGAGCCGCCGACATCTCGGAGGTGGAGCCCACTGGCAGCGTTTACTGTTCTGGTGATCTTCGGCGGGCGAAAGGACCAGGCGTGCCAACCCCCAAACGCGGCCAGGCGACCATCGAGATCAGCGCCCCACCCGACCGCGTCTACGACCTGATCGCGGACATCACCAGGATGGGTGAGTGGAGTCCCGAGTGCTACCTCTGCGAGTGGGTGGGCGAGACCCAGGAGCCGGTCGTCGGCGCACGATTTCGAGGCCACAACCGAATGGGGCCGCTCAAGTGGACGACCACCTGCGAGATTGTGACCGCGGACCGAGGACGAGCGTTCGCCTTCACGGTCATGCACGACAAAACCGGCCGAGAGTCCACCCGGTGGCGGTACTCCCTCAACCCCGCCGAGGCCGGGACCGTGCTCACCGAGTCCTTCGAGTTCGTGTGGTGCCCGCTCGCCAGCCGCATTGGCGAACTCTTCTTGCCCAGAGGCCGGGTGTTGCGTCAAGGGGTGCACGAGACCGTAGAACGCATCCGGGCGGTGGCCAACTCCGACGTGAGCAGCTCGGCTCGGCCCGACTCGGCGGGCTGAGCACCGTTTCCAAGCTTCCTGGCCCGGGTTCAGTCACCCAGTGGCCGGAAGCGGGCAAGATGCACTGATGGACCTCGACGCCATCGCCGATGAGTTGTATGGGCTGTCGCCGGACGACTTCACTTCCACCCGCAACCAGCGCGAAAACGAGGCCAAGGGCGCCGGCGACAAGGAACTGGCCGGCATGGTCCATCGTCTGCCCAAGCCCAACGGGGTGGCTTGGCTGGTCAACCAGCTCGCCCGTCAACATCGCGCCGACATCCAGGGCCTGTTGGAGTTGGGATCCGACCTTCGGCAGGCGACCGCCAACCGGCCCGGAGACCTCCGCGAACTCTCCCGTCGACAGCGCGGCGTCATAGGGGGCCTGGTGCAGCAGGCCGAGCAGCTGGCCGAGGCGGCCGGACGGCCGGTCAGCGCCGCCACCGCTCGCAGCCTGGAAGAGACGTTCTATGCCGTCCTGGCTGACCCCGATGCCGCCGACATCGTGGCGGCCGGACGGCTGGCGACCGGGCTGAACCCCGCCGGGTTCGCCGGCACCGAGAGGACTGGCAGCCCGGGACGGGCGTCGGCGACGAAGCCTCCACCCAAGGTCGAGAAGCGATCGCCGGCGGGGGAGCGACCCAACGCCAAAGCCCTGAAGCTGGCCAACTCCAAGGTCACCCAGGCGAAGTCGGCGGCCAGAAAGGCCATCCAGGCCCGCGACAAGGAATACGCCCGGCTGCAGCGGGCCGAGCAGCGGGTCGCCGATGCCGGCGATCGGGTCGAGCAGCTGCGCCGGGAGCTGGAGGAGGCGGTGGAAGCCCAGTCCAAGGCGGAGAAGGATCACCGGGGCGCCCTGGCCGCCTTCGATCGTGCCGACCGCGGGGAACAGCGGGCGCAACGGGATCTGGCGGATGCCGCCGAAGCCCAGGAGCGCCTGGCCCCGTAGCACCGGGTCGAAATTCCTGGCGGATTCACAGCCCGGACCCATCTCGCCCTCAAGGCCGCCGGGCAGGGTGGTCGGATGGGCACCGACCAACGCAGTGCGTCGTACACCGGGAGCCGAAGGCGAGGAAAGCGGTTCCATGCCATCGGCACCACCGTCCAGGTGGTGGTCGGCGACGGCGACCGGATCGACCAGGCCACCGACCTGGTCCGGCACCATATCGACGCCCTCGACGTCGCCGTCAGTCGATTCCGGGACGACAGTGAGTTGACCCAGCTCAACAACGCCTCCGGCCGACCCCTCCAGGTGTCGTGGCTATTCCTGGTCAGCCTGGAGGAAGCGCTGCTGGCCGCCCAGGAGACCGACGGGATCGTCGATCCCACCCTCGGCCACGCCATCGAGCTCAACGGCTTCGACACCGACTTCGTCGAGGCGGCACCACCCGGCCCCGGGCCTCGGGTTCGCTTCCAGCGGGTGCCGGGCTGGCGGCGCATCCGGCTCGACCGGGCCAACCGGACGGTGATGTTGCCGCCGGGGGTGAGGATCGACCTCGGGGCCACCGCCATTGCCGGCTGCGCCGATCGGGCGGCCCGAACGGTGGCCGCCGAAACCCGCACCGGGGTACTGGTGAACATCGGGGGCGACATCGCGGTGGCCGGCCCTCCGCCTGACGGTGGCTGGCTGGTCAGGATCACCGACCGGCACGACGCCCCCGTCGAGGCCCCCGGGGTCACCGTCGCCCTCCGGCACGGGGGGATGGCCACCTCCGGCGCTGCCTCCACCCGCTGGTCGCGAGGCGGGCTGACCCTCCATCACCTCATCGATCCGGCCACCGGCGGCCACCCGCCCCGCGGCTGGAAGACGGTCTCGGTGGCGGCCGAGTCCTGCCTGGAGGCCAGCATCGCCTCCACCGCCTCGGTCATCCAAGGACCCGGCGCCCCCCAGTGGCTCGGCGAACGGGGCCACGCCGCCCGGCTGGTCCCAACCCGGGGCACCCCGGTCACCCTGGGAGGCTGGCCCCCGGACCGGGAGCGGGCCGGCCTCGTAGCCATCGCCTCCTGAGGTGGCCGGCCGCCGGCGATTCACATCTGGTCCACAGCCAGCACTCAGCCAACCCGGCGGGAAGTCGGACACAGTGACTGCCATGATGAGCGATGACCACCTCACCGTAAGCCTCCGATCATGACCACCACCCTCGACCGGGCCGACCTCGATACCGGTTCGCCGGTTCCCCCCGAGGGGCCGGCCAGCCCACCGCAGAGCCGTCTCCGCCGGGTGATCGCCGGGAAGCCCGATGACCCGCGCTGGGTCCGGCCCACCCTCCTGCTGCTGTTGGCCTTCACCGCCCTCGGCTACCTGTGGGCGTTGGGCGATTCCGGCTGGGCCAACTCCTTCTATTCGGCCGCGGTGCAGGCGGGGACGAAGAGCTGGAAGGCGTTCTTCTTCGGCTCCTCCGACGCCTCCAACTTCATCACCGTCGACAAGCCGCCCGCCTCCCTCTGGGTGATGGAGCTCTCCGCCCGCCTGTTCGGGGTCAACGCCTGGAGCATCCTCGTCCCCCAGGCCCTGGAAGGGGTGGCGACGGTCGGGGTCCTCTACGCCACCGTCCGGCGGTGGTTCAGTCCCGCCGCCGCCCTGCTCGCCGGGGCAGTGATGGCCATGACCCCGGTGGCGGTGCTGATGTTCCGTTTCAACAACCCCGACGCGTTGCTGGTGCTCTTGCTCACCGTCGCCGCCTATGCCACCGTGCGGGCGTTGGAACGGGCCCAGACCTCCTGGCTGGTGGTGGCCATGGCCTGCGTCGGCACCGGCTTCATCACCAAGATGCTGCAGGCGTTTGTCATCATCCCGGTGATCGGGCTGGTCTACCTGTTGTTCGCCCCCACCCCGTTGGGGCGGCGGATCCGCCAACTCCTGGCCGCCGCCGTCGCCTTGGCGGTGTCGGCCGGATGGTGGGTGGCGGCGGTGGCGCTGACGCCCGCCTCCAGCCGTCCCTACATCGGCGGCTCCCAGGACAACAACATCCTGAATCTCATCTTCGGCTACAACGGGTTCGGGCGGCTGTCCGGCAACGAGACCGGCAGCGTCGGGGGAGCCGGTGCCGCCGGCTCCCGTTGGGGGGCCACCGGCTGGAGCCGGCTGTTCGGGTCGGACATGGGCGGCCAGATCTCCTGGTTGCTGCCCGCCGCCCTGGTGCTGTTGGGGGCCGGCCTCTGGATCACCTTGCGCTCCGCCCGCACCGATCGCACCCGAGCCGCCCTCGTCCTCTGGGGAGGCTGGTTGTTGCTGACCGGCGCCATTTTCAGCTTCGCCGCCGGCATCATCCATCCGTATTACACCGTGGCTCTGGCCCCGGCAGTTGCCGCCCTGGTCGGGATCGGGTCGGTGATGCTGTGGCAACGCCGGAGTCAGCTCTGGGTCCGCATCGTGCTCGGCGCCACCCTGGCCCTCACCGGGGTGTGGGCCTATGTCCTGTTGCACCGCACCCCGAACTGGCTGCCGGGTCTCCGGGTCATTGTCCTGTTGGCCGGCATCGGTATCGGCCTGGTGATCGCCATCGCTCCTCGCCTGCGCGGTCGGATCGCTGCCGCGGTGGTGGCGGTGGGGCTGATCTCGGCCTCGCTCGGCCCAGCCGCCTACGCCATCGACACCATCGTCACCCCCCATTCGGGAGCCATCCCGGCGGCCGGCCCGGCCACCGCGGGAGGCTTCGGGGGGCCGGGCGGAGGTGGACCCGGCGGGTTCGCCGGGCGTCCCGGCGCCGGTGCGGCCGGCGGTCTCGGGCCCCGACCCGGTGGGGCGGGTGGCTTTCCCGGCGGCGCCGGGGGGGCTCCGCCCGGCGCCGGAGCCGGAGCTGCCGGTGGGTTCCGACGTGGCTTGGGAGGCGCCAATCCCGGTGGGGGTGCAGCCTTTGGAGGTGGTGGAGGCGGCGCCGGTGGCCTCGGCGGCATCCTCAACGCCAGTACTCCCGGACAGGCGCTGGTGACGGCGCTGGAGAAGGACGCCGGTCAGTACACCTGGGCGGCGGCCACCGTCAGTTCGAACTCCGCCTCCGGCTACCAGCTGGCCACCGGGGATCCGGTCATGGCCATCGGGGGATTCAACGGCACCGACCCGGCTCCCACCCTGGCCCAGTTCGAGCAATACGTGCAGCAAGGCAAGATCCACTACTTCATCGCCGGAGGCCGGGGTGGCGCCGGGGGTGGCAGCACTGCGACCGCCGACGCCGCCTCCCAGATCACCAGCTGGGTGGAGAGTCACTTCACTGCCCAGACGGTTTCCGGTCAGACCATCTACAACCTCACCCAACCCACCTCCACCACCGGGCTGTCGACGGGATGACCCGGGAAGTCGGGGCGATCAACGAGGGTCAGGGATGGGAGGGGGACGGCGGGGCCCCGGGCACCTCGAAGAAGAGATCGTCGGGGTAGCACCACCACCAGTCCTCCCCGGGTTCGTAGGAACGGATGATCGGGTGGTCGTGGTTGGCGTTGTAGTGGGCGGTGGCGTGGCGATTGGGTGACTGGTCACAGCACCCGATGTGACCGCAGCGCATGCACATCCGCAGGTGCACCCACTCGCCGCCGATGCGCAGGCAGTCCTCGCAGCCCCAGCTGGACGGTTCCACGTCTTCCACCGTGTCCAGATGGGAGCAGGTCTCGGCCATGGCTCAGCTCCGCACTTCCAGAGCCGCCCGGTCCCAACCGGCCAGTTCGGCGGCGGCGGTGTAGGTGCTCTGGAGGAAGCTGAGCAGCAATCCCTCCGGGTCGTCGGCGGTCCGCACCGCCTGGTAGGGGAGGAGGAACTCACCGAACTCCTTGTCGAAGTAGGCCGGTCCCGGCTCCACCGCCCACTCGGCGAATCCGTCGGGGGTCGGGTAGGCGTAGGCGTAGAAGGAGCCCTCGGCGCTGCCGCCGGGCCAGTAGCCGCAGCTGCTGACCTCGTGGCTGTAGGCGAGCTCCTGCACCCAGTCGGCGCAGTTCGGCACCCCGCCCGGATGCTTGGGCGCCGGCCGGCCGGAGAACCGGGTGAGGGCCAGGTCGAAACCACCCCAGAAGAAGTGGATGGGGCTGACCTTCCCCACGAACCGGCCACGGAATATCTCCATCACCCGATGGGACTGCACCAGGGCCAACCAGAAACGGTTCATGGCGTCGGCGTCATAGGCGCGGTGGACGGTGTCCTGGTCGAAGGGAATGGCTTCGGGCAGCTCTTGCGGCCGGGTCCAGATCTTCACCTCGACCCCGAGATCGCCGAGGGCGGCCATGGTCGCCTGGTAGAAGTCGGCAACTGTTCGTGGCTCCAGGGCGACCTCGCGCACCTCCCCATCGGTGGTCCGGATGACCAGCCGGTGGTCAATGAAGTCGAACTCGATCTCGATGCCCCGCTCGCCGACATGCATCAGCGAGGTGGTGAGTCCCCGGGAGGACACGTAGAAGGTGACCTGCCACCAGTGGTTGATCATCGGCTCGAGGGCCATGCGGATCTTGCCGACCACCTGGGACCACATGTGGACGGTGACCCGGGTGTCCTCCCAGTCGGCCAGGGTCAGCTCCGGCCAGGCGAAGGCAGGGTCCACCTCCGGGCTCGACGGGCTCACTGCAGGTAGCCCTCGACGACCCCTTCCGGACGGACTTCCGCCTCATCAGGGTTCTCTCCGGCCGACCGGCGGGCCCGGCGTTGCCGGAGCAGGTCGTAGCACTCGTCGAGGGCCACCTCGACGTCGTGGAGCCGCTTCAACTCCTCCTCGGACAAGCCGTCACCGGTATGGGAGCGCTCGAGCTGGTGTTCCTCGTCCGCCAACTTGCTGATCCGGTGCACGATCTCGGCATCGTCCATGGGGGCACCTCCTCTTCCTCGACCCATTATGCCGTTGGGTCGTCGGTTACGCGCTCGGCGTCGACGGTCGTGGGTGGCGGCGACCCGGGACCGGCCTCCACGCCGACCATCGAAATGGAGGTGCCGCCGACGGTGCGAATGGTCGCCGGGGCCGCGAAAGTGCCCTGGTCAGGCGGGTGTCGTCGGCGAACTCCGACTCCCCGCGGAAGCGGGTGCTTGATCCCGCCTGGCGAGGTACTTTTTGAGGAGCACCCGACAGCGCGAACGAGGAGGGGAACATGATCAAGCCAGGGGACCGCGATGCCACCGGCAACCCGCCGGGTGCGGGGGTCACCCCAGTCCGGATCGGATCACCACAGACTGCCCGCCGAGCCTGGCTGGGAGCGGTGATGGCAGTGATGATCGGTCTCGGCTCTCTCCTCACCTTCGGCCCGTCCGCCGCCGCGGCGCCGGGAGGTAGTCAGGCGCCCCAACCGAGAATTCTGGGCCCGGGGAACGGCTACTGGCTGGTCGCTTCCGACGGGGGCATCTTCTCCTTCGGCGGATCCCAGTTCTTCGGATCGACCGGCGGGATGAAGCTGAACAAGCCCATCGTGGGCATGGCCGAAACCCCCGATGCCCTCGGCTACTGGCTGGTCGCCTCCGACGGCGGCATCTTCGCCTATGGCGACGCCGGCTTCTACGGCAGCACGGGCAGCATCCGGCTGAACAAACCGGTGATCGGCATGGTGCCCACCCATGACGGCCTGGGCTACTGGCTCATCGCGTCCGACGGCGGCGTCTTCGCCTTCGGGGACGCCGGATTCTTCGGCTCGCTGGGGGGCGCGCCACCCTCCACGGCACTCGTGGGTGTGGCCCCGACGCCGAACGGGGGCGGGTACTGGGTGCTCGGTGCCAACGGCACCGTCTACAGCTTCGGCAATTCGCCACAGGTCGGCATCTCGGGCGCCTCCCCCGGCCTCGGCGCCATGAAGGGCCCGATGACCGGGTTGATCCCGGACTTCAGCGGGCAGGGCTTCGACGCGGTGAACGGCAGCGGCCAGGCCTTTGCCTACGGCGATGCGCCCTACTTCGGCGACGTCACCACCGCCGTGAAGAACTACTCAGGCCATGCCGTGGGGATCGCCGACACTCCCGGCTGAGGCGGCAACCTCGGAGAGCCGGGGGAAGCGGCGCAGTCGTCCGAGGGGTCCCAGCCGCCCGGCGTCGACACCGTGGTCCGCCGCGTTGAGCAGACGCAGATCACCGCGGCTGTTGCCGTAGGCCCACAGCACCGGGTGCTCGCCACCGTTGTTCGACAGAAGGCCACGCGAGCGAAGGTGGACGATCAGCCGGGCGTACTTCTCCGCTCCCCGGCAATTCTTGCCCTCGTACCCACCGGTCAAGATGCCGCCGCCGCCCACGGCCAGGCGGGTCGCCACGACGCCGTCGACGCCGAGCTCCTCGCCAGCGGGGCTGACGTAGCACTCGGGTGATGCCGACACGATCACGGTGTAGTGACCCTTGCGGCGATGCCACTCCAGGCGTCGGCGCGTGTCGTCGCGCAGATGGCGCTCGAGGTGGCGGCGGGCGAAGACGGCCGAGCGGCGATCGAGTTCCTGGACGGCGAGGCCACCGAGGAGGCGGTGGAAGAGCTTTTCCTTGATGTCGTCCGCCGCCGTACCGCCGGCGACGGCCGCCCGGAGGAGGCCGGGCGAGAGGCGGATCGTGGCGCGCAGGACCGGCAGGAGCCCACGCAGGCTGATCAGGAACGGGAAGGCGCTGCCGGCGTCGGTGAGTGTGCCGTCGAAGTCGAAGGCGGCGACGGTCGGGCGACCGGGTGGACGCTGCCCGTCGGTGGCGTCGTCAGTCGAGCGCAGCGCCACGACGGCCGGCACCTCCCGCGAAGCGCAGCGCGCCCTGGAGCGTCTCCCCGCTGCTGACGACCTCACGGCCGCGACGGGCCTCGCCCACGGCGGCCTCCTCCTCGGTGCGGCCCCACTGCTCGAGCGCGCTCATGCGGTCCGAGCGCAGGCAGGTCTGCGGCAACGCGGCGAGCTCGTGCGCCAGCGCCACGGCGGCGGCCCGGGACTCGCCGGGGCCGACGACGCGGTTGGCCAGCCCCATGGTGAGCGCCTCGGGGGCCGTCACGGCGCGCCCGGTCAGGATCAGGTCCATGGCCCGCCCGTGCCCGACGATCCGGGGGAGCCGCACCGTGCCGAGGTCGCACAGCGGGACCCCGAACCGCCGGCAGAACACCCCGAAGACGGC
>DATATM010000004.1:0-139274 GCA_036268775.1 Acidimicrobiales bacterium
TGGTTGTTCTGCTCATCTTGGCCATCTTGCTGGCAATCGCCATTCCGACCTTCCTCGGCGTGACCGGTTCGGCGAATGACCGGGCGGCTCAGTCCAACCTCAACACCATGCTCACCAATGCGAAGAGCATCTACGAGCAGAACAACCAGGCGTATCCGACCGCTGGCGTGGCCGCAACCATCCACAGCAACGAGCCTTCCCTCAACATGAACACGACCGCAACGCCTGTTCTCACCGCGGGCCAGGCCGCCGTCGCGACTTCGACTGACGGGAACGGCGCGATTGTGTTTGCGTTGGCCAACAACACCAACGAGTGCTGGTGGGCATCGGATAACCCCGCGGCAGTCACAACGACCACGAACCCGCCCTGGACTAGTACGGCGACTGTGGCTGTTCCATCAGCGGGCGCTGGCGTGCCCGGTGGTCAAGGGGTGTACTACGGCGTGTACAAGCTGAGCAAGGGTACGAACTCGGCCTCTTGCAGCCAAGCCGGACTCAACACCTCCACCTCCAACATCGCCACCCCAGGGTTCCCAGCGGCCCAGTAACACTCGGATCAATCGGGCAGCGTGGCTCGATTGATCGGCAGTGTCACTAATCCACTGACCCTGCGACTGTGCCCCTCTTCGGAGGGGCACAGTCGCGAGATGGTGGTGATGGCTCGAGGTGCGGCTCGGACGTAAGGACGGAATAGACCGTGATGGCAACTCAAAATCCTCGCTTCGATGAAGACATTGAGACCGATCGACAGCCGCTGGCTTCAGTCGTCCAAAAGGAATCGACGCGGTTGGAACGTGGGTGGCATGTCCAACGGGTCCCGCTGGTGTGGAGTGCGTGCTTGGTCACTGTCGGGCTCGCATATCTTTTCGGATGGGGCCCAGTCGTTGACCATCAAGCCCAATGGACGACCGGCGGCGATCTGTGGGGGATATTCCGGGCGGCACACTACGTCGGCTGGGGTTTCGTTGGCGGTATCTACGGCCCGTCGACCGGCGTCAACACGTTTCCCGGAATGTCAGTGCTATTGGCCCCGGTGGCACTGGTCAGTGGTGCCCTTGGCTTCTCGGAATCAAGCCCCACCGTCCTCCTCTTTCACCCGGCTGCGGCCCTCTTGTTGCAACCGATTGAGCTCCTCTTGGCCTGCACCGTGCTCTTCGCGGCCAACTCCGTCGCTGTCGTCATTGGGGTCGGAAAATCATTGCGTTTCTGGCTGATCGGAACCGTGGCCGTCATCGCCTGGCCGGTAGCCGCACTGTGGGGCCACGCCGAGGACGTACTGGCGGTGACCTTCGGCTTGATTGCCATTCGGTTGCTCCTCACTGGAAGATCTCGCAAAAGCGGATGGCTGATGGGCATCGCCATTGTTCTCCAACCGCTGGCCGGTTTCCTGCTCCCAATCGGCATCGGAATGTCGGCAGCTGGCCGTCGAGTGAGATTCGTTGCCCAAGCAGTGCTCCCGTCGGCTGCCTTGATCGGCATTGCTTTGGCCGGCAATTGGTCTGGGACCTATGGGGCGCTGACAAAACAACCTGGCCTTCCGGCGCTGAACCATGGCACACCATGGCTGTCACTGGCGCCCCGAATTGGCACCGCCTCCTTTCCAACGGCTCCGACCGGCTTTCAAATCGGGCACTTGCCCGGACACGTTCAGCCCATTGTGAGTGCCGCCAACGCCAACGCGTTTGTCTATGTGTCTGCCGGGCCCGTTCGAATCGTTGGACTGGTGCTCGCGATGCTGGTTGGATGTTTTGTATGGCGAAGGCGTCCCGACGCCATCGGGATCTTGTGGCTCTGCGGCCTGGCCCTGGCTATGCGGTGCTACTTCGAATCGGTCATGACCCCCTACTACCTCGCTCCTCCGCTAATCGTGGCACTGATCGCCGCTGCCCGGATGGGAGGCCGGCGGTTCGCCATCGCCGCAGTCTCTGGTCTGTTTTGCACCGTATTTTCGTATTGGGACTATTCGCCGTGGGTCTGGTGGCTTCCGGTGGTGGGGATGCTCACCGCAGTTCTCGCCTGCGGGTATCCCGGACGTAGACATCTCGTCGCGAACGGGATCATCGAAAGCCGAAAGCCGGAAGACGACGTCGAATGCGCTCAGACCGCCAGAGCGGGGGCAACGGGGAGCTACCAGCTTCTCCCCTCAGCTCGAACTTCGGTGGGAGCTAATTTGCGAGCCGAATCGGACATTGGCTCGGACCGGCCTCTGCCTGAGGCAAGTGCAAGTTCACCGTGGTCGATCGGCCGCCTCGAGCGCTCAAGCAATAGCGAGTACCTGCCGAAGTAAGAACAGGAGACTTATGCCTTTTCCTCGTGGCCAACTCGGGTTTGGGGTCAGGTTGATTGACCGAACAACTGGAGGCCCTGATGTTGTCAGCTTGTCTGCGTCGCTTGAACCAGCGGGGTTCTGCCGAGGTTGAGCTGGACGAGTCCGCCGAATCAGGCTTCACCCTCATCGAGTTGATGGTCGTTCTTCTGATCTTGGCCATTCTGTTGGCGATCGCAATTCCGACCTTCCTGGGGGTGACCGGTTCGTCTAACGACCGCGCCGCCCAGAGCAATTTGAATACGGCGTTGACCAACGCCAAAACGATATTTCAACAAGGTAACCAGGCGTATCCGCTCTGGGACGGTCAGACGCCTACGCCGAACCCACTGGTCGAGCCGCTCGCCCTGGCCATCGCGGCCAATGAGCCCTCCCTACCGATGGTGGTCACATCCACTGGTCCACCAAACGTTTCCGTGGCGGCTGCAGGAAAGGTGGCCACTGTGACCGACGTCGCCAATCCAAACGGGGCCATTGTCTTTTCGCTGGCGAGCAACACCAAAGAGTGCTGGTGGATTGCTGACAACACCGCCCTGATGACGACTGGCACCAGTGCTGCCGCACCTTGGGAACTCGCCGCGGCGTTTCCGACCACGTCCCCTGGTACGGAGACGGTGGCGGGGGTCCCCGTCGCTCAGGGAACCTTTTACGGTGTCTACAAGCTGACCGGAAGTGCGACCTGTGACTCAGGCACTCTTGGCACGACGAAGTCGAACGTCAGCACTGCCGCCTTCCCTCCACCGGCCTAACCCGCATCGAGGTATCAGCCGCTGCGGCGGCCTTCCCCTCCGAGACGCGGCGGCTCCCCGCTACATGGGCCCGACGGTGTGTTTCCGTCCGGGGAGGTGCTCTCGGGACGACTCCAGAGCTTCCAGGGCCCTAGCCACCACTGACCGGGTATCCGCCGGGTCGATGACCTCGTCGACGAACCCCCTCTCGGCCGCCTCCCAGGGGGTGAGGAACCGGTCGGTGTATTGCTCTTGGAGTTCGGCCCGCTGCTCCGGTGCGGCGTCGCGGTAGAGGATCTGGACGGCTCCTTGGGCTCCCATCACAGCGATCTCCGCACACGGCCAGGCGAAACAGAGGTCGTTGCCCAGCCCCCGCGAGTCCATCACGATGTAGGCCCCACCGAAGGCCTTGCGGAGGATGACGCAGACCCGGGGGACGGTGGCCTCGGCGTAGGCAAAGGCCAACTCCGCTCCATGGCGGATCATCCCCCTCCATTCGAGGTCCTTGCCGGGGAGGAACCCGGGCGTGTCCACCAGGGTGATCAGCGGCAAATTGAAGGCATCGCAGAAGCGCACGAACTTGGCGCCCTTCTGGGAGGCGGCGATATCCAGGGTGCCAGCCAGGGCTTGGGGTTGGTTGGCCACAAAGCCCACCGACCGACCACCAATTCGTCCGATGGCGGTGACCAGTTGGGGCGACCACCGGGCCCACAGCTCGGTGACGTCGTGGTCGTCGGACAGCGCGGAGGCCACGTGGCGCACGTCATAGGAACTGGTGGTCCGGGAGGGGATGACCTCCCGCAGTTCGGGGACTTCCCGGTCGGCGGGATCGTCGAGTGGGCCGGCCGGCGCCACCTCGTCCGTATGTGGAGGCAGGAGGGAGAGGATGTTCTCGACGTGGGCCATGGCATCGGCCTCGGTGTCGGCTTCGATGGCGCAGAGCCCGCTGGAGCGGGCGTGCATGGCGGTCCCGCCCAGCTGTCGGAGGCTCAACCGGATGCCGGTGAACTCTTCGACCATGGCGGGCCCGGAGACGAAGGCAAAGGCTTCCGCCGTCATCACCACGATGTCGGCGATCCCCAACATCAGCGCCGGCCCGGAGATAGCCGGTCCGGATACCACCGCGATGACCGGCACGATGCCGGAACAGGAGGCGACCGCCCGGGCGGCCTGGCCCCACCCGTGGAGCGATTCGATCCCTTCGGAGACATCGGCCCCGCTCGACGCCACCACCAGGACCAGCGGGATCCGCATGCTCAGCGCTGCATTGGCTCCGTCTTGGATGGTGACGCCGTCTTCGAGGGAGAGGGCTCCCCGGCGCAGCTCCGACACCGACCTGACGACCATGGCCTGCCGACCGCCCAGTTCCTCGATGCCGGCGTTGATGGTCCCTTTCACCAGGCTACGGAATGCCGGTGTAGTGGTGGCCGTGGGCATCACCCCATGCTACGGATCCCGAGAGGGGCGTGTGGCCGGTCGGCGATGCCCGTTTATTCGCCTTCACCCTCGGGAGGGGTTGGAGCCTCGGATCCGGGGCCGTCCCTGGTCACCCGCTCATTCCTGCGATCCACTCGCTCCAGTTCGCGCTCGACGTCGGCCCAGAGCAGCGGTTCGTCGGCACTGTCCTCCTCGTCCGGCTGGGCCCGCTTGAGCACCACTGCGGCCACCGTCAGCAGCACGAACAGCTGGGAGAGCTTGGAGACGAACCCGGAGATCTGCTGGTCGTTGAGGGGGCGCAACCCGATGGCCTGATGGGAATGGCTGAAGGTGGAGTACAGCGGGTGGGAGGCGAAGATGTAGATGAAGGAGAGGAAAGCCGGCACGATGGCTTGGATCACCAGGTAGGCGAATCGGACCACCGGTCTCAGGCGGAGCATGCCCGGCACCCTCCCGATGACTGGAAGCCACAGCACGAAACCGGCGGCGACGACCACCAGGTCCAGGATTCCCCGTACTACCGGCGACGACCCTTGGGCCTCCACCAGCGGGATGGACATCGACCCGACCATGGCCACGGTAAACACCGCCACCGCCTTGACTGGACCTCGGCACCAGTCGAGGAAGGCGTCCACCGGCGCCGGCCGGGTGAGCCAGCCCAACACGTCGTAAGGCGTTCCCAGCAACACCAGCGACGGGACCGCCAACGTCAGCAGCAACCGCTGAACCACCAGGGCCACCAGCGACCAGTGGGCGGCGAGGTCGGCCAGCGGCCAGGTGAGGGCCACTGCCGCCGCCATCCATGCACCGGCGAACGCGGCTCGTTGGACCGGCGGCCAGGGGGTGGCTTCCCCCTCCCGCCGGCTCAGGCGGCGATGAGCGGCGATGACCCCCAAGCCGGCCAGCAGCAGGACGCACCACGCGGCGATGTGCGGATCCCCGGCGTACGGGTGGCCGGGAGTCACGGGTCAAATCCCCCGTACCGGCGGCACCGGAGGTGAACCGCCCTAAATTGACCACAGTGGAACGCCTGGATCGGCTCGAACGGGTCACCGACTTGTTGTTGGTGTTGCTGGATACTCCGCGCCCGCTGAGCCTCCGGGAGATCGCCAACCGGGTTCCCGGCTATCCCGAGTCCCACGGGGCCCGCCGACAGGCCTTCGAACGGGACAAGCGCCTGCTGCGGGACGAAGGGGTGCCGGTGAAGGTGGAACCCCTCGATGGCGCCGACCAGCTGGGCTACCGGGTCGACCCGGACAGCTACTTTCTGCCCAACCTGGGTCTCGAATTGGATGAGCAGGCTGCGCTCAATTTTGCCGTCGCCGGCGTTCACCTCGGCGAGCCTACCGGCCGGACTGCGCTGTCTAAATTGGGTGCCACCGGCGAACCCGACCTTCTGGGTGCCCCCTCGATGCCGGTAGTGGACCTGCCGGCGATGACCGAGCTCCCCGCCCTTCCGGTGCTGTTCGACGCCGTCCGCCAGTCGGCCACCATCACTTTCGGGTACCGGGGCGAGGATCGCCACGTCGACGTGGGTGCCATCCGGTTCCACCGAGGTCACTGGTACATGGTGGGATTCGACCGGGACCGGGGCGAGGCCCGGACGTTCCGGGTGGACCGGGTGGACTCGATTCCCGCTCTGGGCCCACCCTCGTCGGCCCATCTCCCCGAGGGGTTCGATGCTGCCGACAGCTTCTCGGTGGACCCCTGGCAGTTCGGGAGCGGCGAGGAGACCGACGTCCACGTCCTGGTCGACGCGGCGGAATCCGGGCGGATCGTCGGGGAGCTGGGTGAGGACGCGGTGGTGGAGCGACGGGACGACGGGACGGTGGTGGTCCGGCTGGCCGTCACCGATCATCAGGCGCTGGTGACCTGGGTGCTCGGTTGGCTGGATCATGTGGAAGTGCTGGGACCCGATGCGGTGCGTTCCGCCGTCGTCGAGCGGCTCACCTCGATGGCCGATGCCGGTGGATCGGTCCGGCCATGAGCCCGGTCGACACCGCCGGCCGGCTGCGACAACTTCTCGCCATCCTGGTCTGGCTCGATCAGGTGGGGGAGGCGCCGATCGACGAGATCGCTGCCCGGTTCGACTTGACCCCCGAGGCGTTAGTCACCGAGCTCGAGCTGGCTGCCTGTTGTGGACTTCCGCCCTATACCCCGGACCAGCTGATGGAGATCGTGGTCACCGACACCGTGGTGTCGGCCCATCACGGGAGCGCGCTGTCCCGGCCTCGGCGGCTGACCCCGAGTGAGGGGTTCGCCCTGGCGGCATCGGCCCGGGGATTGCTGGCGGTGCAGGGGAGCGACGAGGACGGCACCCTGTCCCGGGCCCTCGAGAAGCTGGAGACGGCGTTGGGGGGCGAGCGTCTGGTCATCGACCTGGATACCCCGCCGATGCTGACGATGGTCCGGGACGCGGCCACCGCCAAGCAGAGGCTGGAGATCACCTATTACTCGGCCTCCAGCGATCGCCGGAGCCAGAGGGAGATCGCCCCACTGCGGGTGTTCGCCTCCGAGGGCCACTGGTATGTGGATGCGCTCTGCGCCCTGGCCGGTGATGTGCGCCGATTCCGCATTGATCGCATCGACGAGGCCCGGGTGGTGGAGGGGCCGGCGGCGAGCCGCGGCGATTGGGTGACCGACATCGAGTCGAGTGGGTTCGAGACGTTCGTTCCCGGTCCCGACACCCGCCGGGTCCGACTTTCCCTCGACCCGGGGCTGGCCTGGATGGTGGAGTCGATCCCGGTGGTGGCGCCGGCCGTCGAGGTGGGAGGCCGCCTGGAGCTCGAGGTGGTGGTGGGTGGAGACGCCTGGCTCGAACGCCTCCTGCTGCGGCTGGGCCCTGAGGCGGTGGTTATCGATCCCCCCGAGGATGCCACCCTGGCCGCCGAGGCGGCCGCCCGGATCCTGCTCAGATACCAAAAGTAATGGGAAATAACAAGATGGTATAAAAAGTAGTACAACAGTACGGTCGGGGAGGTGAGGACCTCGCCGTGCTGAAGCTGCATGTGGTGCACGTCGGCCACCACGGCTATTACGTGGAGGGCCTTCAGCCCGGGCATGCCGACGACTTCGACCTGACGATCGAATCTCCGGGGGCGTGGACGGGGCCGGGGACCCGGTCTCTCGGCTTGCGGGGGTCGGTGGATCCCGGGACGTTCGGGCAGGTGATGGAGGGACTCGATCCCGGGTCCGGACGCCGGCTCCGCCTCGACCGGGGGAGCTCCAGCGTGGCCGGGTTCGACCTCACCTTCTGCGCCCCCAAGTCGGTGAGCCTGCTGGAGGCACTGGCGCCCCGGGAGATCGCCGAGCAGACCGCCGCCGGTCACGATGCCGCGGTGGCGGAGGCGAGTGACTATCTCTCCCGGACGGCGGTGGGCGTGCGGCGGCAATCCGGGGAACGGCTGCGGCTGCTGCCCTCGACCGGATTGGTGGCCGGGGGCTTTCGCCACCGGACCAGCCGAGCCCTCGATCCCCACCTCCACACCCACGTGGTGGCGGCCAACGTGGCTCAGGGGTTGGACGGTCGCTGGTCGGCGGCGGACGGCCGCCGGGTCTTCGCCCACGCCCGGGCGGCCGGGTCGGTCTACCAAGCCAGGCTCCGGCTGGAGCTGTCGCAGCGGCTCGGAGCCGCCTGGGAGGTGAGGCCCTCCGGACTCGGCGACGTGGTGGGCGTCGGCAGCGGGCTGCGGAGGCTCTTTTCGCAGCGCTCGGCCGAGATCGAGGAATTCGTGGCTGTCCACTACCAGGGCGCCCCCGGCCGACACCCCGGTGCCTATTTCGCCACCCGATCCGACAAGGACCGCACCCAGTCGATGGCATCGTTGGTATCCAGTTGGAAGGAACGCGCCGCCGACTTCGGGTTCGATCTCGGCGACCTCACCCAGGTGGTGGGGCGGGGATCCCGGCGGGGGCGCGACACCACCGTCGGCGTTGATCCGCAGCGGATGATTACCCGACTGGAAGAGTCAGGCCGACCCGAAGGATCGATGGCCCGTCGGGATCTGGTAGCGCTGGTCGCCGCGACATCGATCGAAGGCGCCACCGTCTCTGGCATCGATGCGACCGTCGATCGGATCCTCTCGGCGGTAGGGACGACCGCGGAGGTGAACCGGGGCCGGGAGACCCGGTGGCGTCGAGGAGACGTTCTGGCCGCAACCCGGGAGCGCGGGGCGGAATTGGCGGCGCCGGACGACCGGGCGATCCCCGCCCCGACTCCTGCCGACCGGGAGGTGGGACGGCATGTGTTGGCAGATCGCCAACGGGCCCGTGACGGAGACCGTCACCGCCAACGCGACCCGGGAATGGAGTTGGGCCGGTGATGGCCCCGTTGCCTTCAGCGTTGCCGGCCGGTGTCGAGACCCGGTGGTTGCCGGCGGTGGGACCGTCCGAATTGGCTCAACGTCTTCCATGGCTCGGTCGAGTGGGCGGGGGCGAGCCGGATCCAGGTCGGCTGGTTGCGCTCGTCAAAGGCCAGCCCCAGCCCCGACGAACCCCGGGTGATGAGATCGGGAGGCAGCCGCCGGCGCCACTGGGTGGTGGCCGACTCGCCGACGTGCTGGCGTCCGCCGGTCACCAGATCGGTCACCGGGTGCCCCGACGGTGCCCGACCCGAGGACACCGTCCGGGTGGCGATCTCCTCGTCGCCGGCCAAAGTGGACAGTGCTTGGAGGGTGCGTACGTCGCCGATTCCCGGGAGGACCAACGTCGCGCCGAACAACGACGGGAACCCATCGGCCTCGTCGGGCCACCGCTGCCGGGCCTGAGACAGGTCCTGCAGGCTGGCCAACGTGACGACGCCTTGACCGCCACCCTCGCTGATCATCGATGGCAGGTTCGGAAGTGGGGCGATGTTGGCCACCTCGTCGAGGGCCAGCAGCACCGGGGGAGGCCGCCGGTCACCGGGGGCGCCGATTGCCGCCCGCCGGTAGGCGGCGTTGCGTACGTCTTCGATCAGTCCGACCACCATGGGGGCGACCAGGGCTTGGCGGTGGGCCGGGGCACAGATGTAGATGGTGTCGGCCGAGCCCGCGAATCGGTCGGCATCGAAGGTCGGGTCGACAGTGACGGCCAGGGCCCGTTCGGTGCGGAAGCCGGACAGGGCCCCCGAGGCGGTGGACCAGATCCCGCTCAACTCCCGTTCGTCGGTGGCGGCCAGCCCTTCCAGGGCGTTGGCGGCCAAGTCGGCGATCCCACCGTGGGTCCCGGCCAGGATGATCTGGGCCGGCAGCGATTTTCGCCGATCCACCCAGGTCAGGACGGTGCGCATATCCGACCCCTCCAGGGCCGCCGCGTACAGGAGGGGCCCGAGCATCGACTGGGCCCGCTCGTTCCAGTGGGAGCTCTCCGGTCGGACCATCCCCCCGGAGCCGGAGGACGCCGCCACCTGGACCAGAGACCGGGCGGTGGCCCGAGCACCGTCCCAGGTGCCACAGGCCTGGAGCGGGGACCACCGCAGCGCTTCGACATCACCGCTCGGCGTGACCGAACCGGTGGGATCGAACAGATGACATCTCCCGAATTCCGATCGGGAGGCGGCGGTGGCGTCGAGAACGTCCGGCTTGGTCGATGTCGAGACCACCGCGCCGTTGGCCGCCAACACGTTCGGAATGATCAGCGCGGATGTCTTGCCCGATCGCGGTGGTCCGAGGATCATCACCGACAATTCCGGCGGAACGAAGTGCCATTCGTCGGCGTCGTGGCCAAGGTACACACCGAACCCCGCCGATGCTGACGCGGCGCGCGCAGCGCGCAATTGTCGCGATTCGCGCTGTTTGTCGGTTCTCGGCGAAAAAAATGTCAATTCTTCTCCAACCGGTTATCGCGCCGCACGGTGGCCCATTTTTACGATTCGCACGGCGTGTTCACCAACACCGCACGTTTGGCGTGTAGGCAAATAAGCCTTGCAAACAAAGGGGATTTTGTCCATGGGCAAAATGCGCCCGCGCTCAATGTTGTTGTGCTCGCCCGCGTCGCGCTCCGAATTCGCGCTCGCGTGCGAAGGGTTAACGCGCGCCGAAACGCGTGAGGGTCCTTGACCTGGGCCGAAAAAGCCATTTTGATTGTTTCTGATTGTGTAGTGCTGTGGAGGTGATTGTGAACAAGTCGCAACTCGTCCGAACAGTCAGTGGGTCGACGTCGTTGACTCGCCGCACTGTGGAGGATGTGGTTGATGCCTTGCTCGACTCGATCGTCACCGCGGTTCAGTCTGGACGAAAGGTCACGGTAATTGGTTTTGGGACATTCACCCCAACCAAGCGTGCCCCTCGCCTGGGCCGAAATCCGCGGACCGGCGCAGCAGTACCGATCCCGGCGTCGAAAGGTGTCCGGTTCGCCACCAGTTCAGCGTTCAAAACCGCGCTGAACTCCAAGGAGGGAGCACCCATGGCAGTGAAGAAAGCTGCGAAGAAGGCAGTCCGTAAGGCCCCGGCCCGAAAGACTGCTGCCAAGAAGACAACCGCCAAGAAGGCAGTGCGCAAGGCTCCGGCCCGCAAGCGTCCGGCCAAGAAGTCGGCGGCGAAGAAGGCAGTCCGCAAGGCTCCGGCCCGTAAGACTGCCGCCAAGAAGACGACCGCCAAGAAGGCAGTGCGCAAGGCTCCGGCCCGCAAGCGTCCGGCCAAGAAGTCGGCGGCGAAGAAGGCAGTGCGCAAGGCTCCGGCTCGCAAGCGTCCGGCCAAGAAGACTGCCGCCAAGAAGGCTCCGGCCCGCAAGGCTGTCAAGAAGGCAGTGCGCAAGACTGCCAAAACTGCGAAGAAGGCAGTCCGCAAGACAGCCCGCAGGTAGCTGATCGACGGCTCAGCCGTGTTCAGACGACGAGCAGCAGGGGCCGTGCGGCCCCTGCTGCCGTCGTTTTACAGGTCGTCGATGAGGTGGAATGCCTCACCGGACCGGATCGAGGCCAGGGCGCCGTGAGCCGCCAACTGGTCCTGCACCTTGGCCGCAAATGCCTCGATGTCGGCGGCCGGTTGGCCAGAGGGGCTCGTCTCGAAGCCCATGGTGGAAACCCCCTGGCTGGCGTGGGACATCAGCGCCTCGATCTTGATTGCCTCGAAGCCGGCGGCGTCCTCGACATGATTGGGTAGGTCGGCTTCGAACAGCAGCAACGCTTCCGGCCGATGGGGGGCGATGCCGATCTCCGGAAAGAAGTGGGGATCCCGGGCGGCCACCAGCGCATCGAGGCTGAGGAACCCGGCATGCCGATGATCGGGATGGAGTCGATACCGTCTCCAAGGGTCATGGGCGAGCACCACCGCCGGAGACAGCCGACGGATCAGCGTCGCCACCTCCCGGCGTTCACCGGGTCCGTTGACCAGTTCGCCGTCCACCCGCCCGAGAAACAGCACCCGGTCGTCAGAGGGCAGGGGGTTCCTGCCGCCATCGATGACCGCGGCGGCGGCTCGGCTCTCGTCGGCTCGGGCGGCCACCAGGG
This sequence comes from Acidimicrobiales bacterium, assembly GCA_036268775.1. GTDB lineage: Bacteria > Actinomycetota > Acidimicrobiia > Acidimicrobiales > RAAP-2 > DASZIT01. The sequence goes on from DATATM010000004.1 coordinate 11,921, forward strand.
CGTCCAGGTCCTCGTCGGGGTCCCAACTTCCTTTGGATCCGTCGGTCAACACCAGGTGGTGCACCCGACAGCCGGCCCTGGCCCACCTGGCCAGGGTGGCCCCGCAGCCGAACTCGATGTCATCGGGATGGGCGCCGATCGCCAGCGCCGAAGGCGGCACGGGAAGGTCGACGCTCACCGGCCGGTCGAACAGCAGATCCCCGACCGGGAGCCCACTGGCTGGCGCCGGGAGGTCGTCGTCCGGCCCGCTCACGGCAGGGCGGTGGCGGGAGCGGTGGAGACGGGGATGACATCCGCCGGCTCGTCGATGTCCCAAGCCAAGTCGGGACGATCGAGGATGTGGACGGGCAATCCGGTACGGGCCGCCTCGAGCTGGTGACGGGCGAACGAGCCCGGCCCGTAGGAGAACCGGAACCCGGCGTCGGCGGGAACCGCGATGACATTGGTGCCGTTGCCGAAGCGGTCCGGCACCAGCGTCACCCCGGGGGCCGTACCCACCGAGGGGAGATCGCAGGCCCGGGGCAGATCGGCATGGGCCACCGTTACCTGCTCGACTCCGCGTCCGGCCAGGTGTTCGATGCCCGCCTCCACCGCGCCGTTCAGGCCGCGGCCCGGTTCCCAGATCACCAGTGCGCCCCGGGAGCGGGCCCACGCTGCGACTTCGTTGTCATCGCACACCACCGCGATGGGGAGGGGGAACGCCGCCGCCAACACCCGATCCGCCATGGCGGCGGCCAGCGCCGCCCGCTCGGCGTCGTTCAACGCAGTGTCGAGCCGGCCCTTGGCTTCGCTGAACGCCTTGACCGGCACCAGCACGGCCCGGGCACCGAAGCCCATCCCCCCCGCTGGGAACTGCATCCGTGCGTCAGGAGCGGCCACTCCGTCAGTGTAGGGGTGCCCGGAGGGGCCATCACCGGGTGAGCCTGGCGCATAGTGTGGCCCCGTGCCAGAAAAAGTAGCGGTGATCGGCGCAGGTTCGTGGGGGACAACGGTAGCGACGCTGGCGGCGGGCAACGCCAACACGGTGTTGTGGGCCCGCGACCCCGACCTGGCGGAGACGGTTCGCAACCATCACCGCAATCCGACCTATCTGCCCGATTTCCTGCTTCCCGACGGGCTCGACGCCACCCACGACATCGGTGAGGCGGTGGCGGGTGCCTCCTTGGTGATCATGGCGGTCCCGTCCCACGGGTTCCGGGCGGTGGCCACCGATCTGGCCGAGGTGCTGGTTTCGGGCACCCCGGTGCTCAGCCTGACCAAGGGCCTGGAACAAGGCAGTCATCTCCGGATGACCGAGCTGCTGGCCGAGGTCATCCCCGACAGCCCGACCGGCATGCTGACCGGCCCGAACCTGGCCGCGGAGGTGGCCGCCGGCCAGCCCACCGCCGGGGTGGTGGCCCTGGCCGATGCCAACCAGGCCCGCTGGGTGCAGTCGCTGCTGATGTCCAAGACCTTCCGGGTGTACACCAACGCCGATGTCATCGGGTGCGAGATCGCCGGCGCCCTCAAGAACGTGCTGGCGGTGGCGGCCGGGATCTCGGATGGTCTCGGGTTCGGCGATAACTCCCGGGCGGCGATGATCACCCGGGGCTTGGCGGAAATGGCCCGGTTCGGGATGCAGCTGGGCGGCGAGCTGATCACCTTCGGCGGTCTGGCCGGGGTGGGGGATCTGGTGGCCACCTGCACCAGTTCGAAAAGCCGCAACCATACGGTCGGGGTGGCCCTCGGGCAGGGACGCACGCTGGCCGATGTGATGGGCGAGATGCGGATGGTGGCCGAGGGGGTGAAGACCGCCCGACCGATGGTGGAGCTGGCGGCCTCGGTTGACGTGGAGGTTCCCATCGCCACCCAGGTGGCCGACATGATCGACGGGATCCGGAGCCCGGCGGAGGCGATCGCCGCCTTGATGGAACGGCCGGCGACGTCGGAATTCCGGGATCTGACCCCGTGAGTGGCGACGTTCCCAGCCGGGAAGTCCCGCCCCACCCGCTCCCGGGCACCTCCACCCCCGGGGACGAATCATTGAGCGGGGGACCGCCGGTCGATCCGGAGCAACGGGCCGAAGCCCTGGCCCGGGTTCGCTCCCTGCTGCTCGAGCTCGGCACCACCGAAGAGGAGATCAACGCCGCGGTCGCCGACGACGTGCTCGATCTCCTGGTGGTGGACCGGATGCTGATCCCCGCCGAGCGCCGTCTGACCCAGGCCGAAGTGCTGGCCAGCACCGGCATGGACATTGAGCCGGCCCGCCGGATCTGGCGGGCGGTGGGCTTTTCCGATGTCGATGAGGACGATCGCGCCTTCACCGATATGGATGTGGAGGCTCTGGAGCTGTTCAAGGGTCTGACCAGTCTGGGCCGGGAGGACTTCGATTCGTCGCTCCAGATGATCCGGGTGATCGGCTCGTCCATGGCCCGCATCGCCGAAGCCACCACCGCCCGGGGAAGCGCCCCGGTCATCGAATCGTCGGGAGACAGCGTCGTCGACGCCGACGTCTACTCCCGGGTGCTCAGCGTGTCCCTCCCGACCATGGCCCGCCTCCTGGAGTTCGTGTGGCGCCGACATCTCCAGGCCGCCACCCGCCGGGAAATGCTGATCCGGACCCGCGGGACGGTGCGGGGGATCAGCCCGGTGATGGCGGTGGGCTTTGTCGACATGGTGGGGTTCACCATGCTCAGCCAGCATCTCGCCGACAGTGAGCTGGCCGCGGTGGTGGCCCGGTTCGAGGAGCTGGCCCGCGATACCGTCACCTCCCTGGGCGGTCGGGTGGTGAAGATGATCGGCGACGAAGCCATGTTCGTGGTACCGACCGCCGCCGATGCCGCTCGGATCGGCCTGACCCTGGCCGAGGCCTATGCCGACGACGAGCTGCTGTCCGACGTGCGGGTGGCCCTGTCGGTGGGACCGGTGTTGCACCAGGACGGCGACTACTACGGTCCGGTGGTCAACGTGGCCAGCCGTCTGGTCGGGATCGCCAATCCGGGCACCGTGCTGATGACTGACGAGTTCCGCCAGACGGTCGAGTCGGAGACGGAGGGCGAATTCGTCGCCCATGCCCTCCGGCCCCGGAACCTGAAAGGCATCGGCTGGGTGCAGGTCTGGAAATTGTCCCGGGTGGGGAGCGAGCCGGGAGCCGACAGCCGCCGGAATCTGCGGTGGGAGCGGTTCGCCGAAGTCATCCGGGAGATCGATGAGCTTCGCAACAAGGGCGAGAAGTTGATCGTGGAACGCCAGCGCCGCTCGAGCGGGGGGCCATCCCAGCCGGAGGGCGGCCGTCCGGGCGATGGCGGGTGAGTGGCCGGGCGCCGGGGCGGTTCGCTGACCCGTTAGCCGCTGGCGGACGCCTCCCGCCCGATCGGCGGGCGGGATGAAGGGCGGGCTCCTGGTGGCGGGGACCACCTCGGATGCCGGCAAGTCCATGGTGACGACCGGGATCTGCCGGTGGCTGGCCCGCCGCGGCGTCCGAGTGGCGCCGTTCAAGGCCCAGAACATGTCCAACAATTCCATGGTCTGCCCCGACGGGTCGGAGATCGGGCGGGCCCAGTGGTTGCAGGCGCTGGCCGCCGGAGCCGCCCCGGAAGCGGCAATGAACCCGGTGCTCCTCAAGCCGGGGAGTGACAGCCGATCCCACGTGGTGCTGATGGGCCGGCCCCACGGGGAGTTGTCGGCCACCGACTGGACGACCGGCCGTTCCGCCCTGGCCGAAGCCGCCTTCGACGCCTTCACCGATCTGCAGTCGCGCTACGACGTGGTGATCGCCGAGGGGGCCGGAAGTCCGACCGAGATCAACTTGCGGGCCGGTGACTTCGTCAACATGGGGTTGGCCCGGAGGGTGGGTCTCCCGGTGGTGGTGGTCGGGGACATCGACCGGGGAGGGGTGCTGGCCGCCATGTTCGGTACCCTGGCCCTGCTGTCGGCGGCCGACCAGGCCCAGGTGGTCGGCTGGGTGGTCAACAAGTTCCGAGGTCGGGTCGGCTTGCTGGAGCCGGGCCTCGAATCGCTGCAACGGGTCACCGGGCGCCCAGTCCTCGGCGTGCTGCCGTGGTTGGAGGGCGTCTGGATGGACGCCGAGGATGCCCTCGCCATCGCCGGCTGGTCCTCCCGCCCGCCGGTGACCGGTCCGACCCTCCGGATCGCCGTCATCCGTCTCCCCCGGGTGTCCAATGCCACCGACGTCGACGCCCTCGCCTCCGAAGTCGGGGTGTCGGTCCACGTCACCGCCGATCCGGCGGTGGTGGCGGCGGCTGACCTGGCTGTGCTCCCGGGCAGCCGGGCCACGGTGGACGATCTCGACTGGCTCCGCCGATTCGGGCTCGCCGATGCGCTGGCCGCCCGGGCGAAGGCCGGTCGCCCGGTACTGGGGATCTGCGGTGGCTACCAGATGCTGGCCAAGTCGATCGACGACCGGATCGAATCCGGTCGGGGGCGGGTGGCGGGGCTGGGCCTGTTGCCCACCCATGTCGCCTTCGACGAAGGCAAGCATCTCGGGACCGCCTCCGGCCAGTGGCACGGACACCCGGTCAACGCCTTTCAGATCCACCACGGCGTCACCGTCCTGGACGCCGACGATCCCGACGCCGAGCAGCTGGAACCCTTCCTCGATGGGTATCGACGCGACGCGGTGTGGGGTTCCACCTGGCACGGCACCTTCGAGTCCGATGGCTTCCGCCGGGCCTGGCTGACCGAGGTGGCGGCTCAGGCCCAGATCGCCTGGCAGCCCGCCGAGCAATCAGTCGGGTTCTCGGACCTGCGGCTGGCCATGCTGGACCGGCTGGCGGACGCCGTCGAAGACCACCTCGACACCGATCGTCTGCTCCGGATCATCGAGCAGGGAGCCGACTCCGGACTCCCGTTCGTGCCGCCCGGAGCCCCCTGACAAGGCCGGGGCTCAACCCCCTCAGTCGAGGCGGAGGGTGGCGATCCCGTGGGGCCGGAGTTCGAACCGGCCGTCGAAGGGCTCGAGCGGTCGTCCCCGCAGATCGACCAGCCATCCCGATCGACTCTCCACTTCCACCACCGTCGGCACGTCGCCGGGGTTGAACACCCGGATCTCCAGGGAGCCGGCCTCCCTCCGCACCGAGGACACCTCCGCACCCCGAAGGGTGAGGGGGGACCCCGAAGCCGGGCGGGTGCCACCCCCGAAGGAGCCCACCGGCAGCAGCGGCAACAGGACGTCGTCGGCCAGCTGGTAGGGATCGGCGCCATCGACAGACAGGGCGTAGTGGGCCTCGACCGGTCCGATCATCTGGGGTCCCTCGATGGGGGTCATCGGTCCGGCCGGGAGGGGGCGGGTGATCATCCCGAACCGGGAGAGCATGCCGGTGGATCGGAGCAGGGTGAGGGCCAGGGCGGACGCCTTCGGCCCGGCGCCGGCCACGTCGTCCACATCGACCAGCTCGTACTCGAGGAGGCCTTCGTGGATCACTGTCAGGCCACCGGCGGAGACGAAGCGGCGGGAGGGGAAGGTCGGGGTCCCGAACTCCTCGTCCCGGCCCTCGGCGGTCAGACCCCGCGTCACCACGGTGAAGGCGCACTCCGCCCGGGAGGTCGCCGCCGGCTCGCGCAGCGGGAAGTGGGCACGGAGCCGATGGTCCCTCGAGGCGTTGTCGAAGGAGGTGTGCACCCGCACGACGGTCTCCTCGGCCCGGAGTTCCAAAGTGGTGGTGACCTCGGTGGGGCGGGACCCGACCCGGGTCCGGCTGTCGTTGTCCACCCGTTCCGGCCAGTTATAGGTCGAACGCACCACCACCGTGCCCCGGACCGGACCCCGGTCGCCGATGGCAACCACCACCGACTCGGGCACTTCCACCCGGCGGTCGTGGGCCGGCGGGGAGTAGTTGTAGGTGTCGCCGTGGTCGCCATCGTCGACCAGGCGGCCGTAGCCGGCGATCCCATTGAGGGAGAAGGTCCCGTCGACCGGATTGACTTCCACCGTGATCAGGCCGTTGGAGAGGGTGGCGCCGGTCTCGGGGTCGCCGTCGACGGAGACCGGATGGGAGAGCTCGGCCGCTTCGAACTTGGCCCACCCGAAGCCGGGGACGTTCTCCTGTCGGCCGAGAATCCGCCGCATGGCGGGTTGGTCGATGGTCACCCGGACTTCGGTGTCCGGGTGGGCGGTGAGCTTGGTGAACAACTCCCGCTTGATCTCCTCGATGGGGACGCCTTCGGGGGGATGGGAGCCGATGGTGAGGGTGATGTCGAGCCCGGTGTCGTCTTCGGTGAGCCCGACCTCGGTCACGTAGGTGTCCTCGTCGATGCGGGCGCCCTGGATCATCCCGAGCATGCTGACCACCGAAGTGCCGTTGAGGGTGATGGTGCCCGGGAGGCCGGCCCGCTGGGAGATCACCTGGATGTCCGGCCCGGGTTCCCCGAGGGCGGGGACCACCAGCTCCACCATGCCCGACCGGTCGCGGGCGGCGGGGTTGACCAGGGTGGTCCCCGGGTGGGAGAGGGAGACGCCGAGCGCGGTCACCGCTTCGCTGGTCAGGCCCTCACCGATCTGTCGGGCTTCTGCATACCGGTGGAGGACGGCGTCGACCACCTCGTCCACCGAGCAGGCGCAGATGGAGTCGTGGGCGGCGTTGCGGACCATCAGCTTCCAGGCCACGTCGAGAAACGGCGCCGGCCAGGCCACTCCGTCGAGATAGAGGGCGCTGAGGGGCTCGGCCAGGCGTTCGAGGGAGCGTTCGGATCGGGCCGCCGCCTGTTTCACGTCGACCCGGTTGGAGCCCACCCCCATGAGGAGATTCGAGCGATACCCGGACCGGAGCTCTCCTCTCCATTCCGGCAGGCCGTCGGTGGAGAGCCCGGAGAGATACTCGGGCAGCGAACTGATGCCGAGCTCGAACTCTCCCTGCATCTCGTTGGCCTCCGCCACCACCCGGCCGAGCCAGGGTTGCGGACGCTGGTGGTCGGTGCCGTTCATGAACAGCAACGGGCTTTCCGGGGCCAGGAACGATCCGATCTCGTCCAGGTGGGACCGGAGGCGCCGGATGAGCGCCTTGGCGTCGTCGGGGAGGGCGGCGCCGTTCCCGTACCCGGCGACCAGGTACTCGGCCCGGACCCGGGAATTGTCGGGTGCCTCCCAGACGAACGCGGAGGTGTCGACGGCCGAAGGGACTCCCCGCCACACCACCGCGTGCCGGAGTCCGGCCGAGGCGAGGATCTGGGGCATCTGGGCGATGTGTCCGAACATGTCCGGCAGGTAGCCGACATCCATGACCCCGCCGAAGGCGGTGCCCCGCCGGATCCCGGCTTGGAGGTCCCGGATGATGGTCTCGCCGGAGATGAGGAACTCGTCCATCAGGATGTACCAGGGGCCGACGGTGAGCCGACCGGCGGAGGCCAGCGCCCGCAGCCGACCCTCGTTCTCAGGGCGGATCTCGAGGTAGTCGTCGATGACCGCCAGCTGGCCGTCGAGGAGAAAGGTCTTGTAGGAGGGATCCCGCTCCAACAGATCCAACAAGCCGTCGATGAGGTGGACCAGCTTGAGCCGGAAGGTTTGGAACGGGTCGTACCACTCCCGGTCCCAATGGGTATGGGGGACGACGGCGATCCGTCGGCGTGCTGCTGGAGGGCCCCCGGCAGCGGGGGCCGAAGTCGATGAGCTCATGAGGTCAGGGGGCCGTACTCCGCTTCGTACTTCTCCAGCTCGCCGACGATCCGCACCGCGTCGGCTTTGGTCTGCTCGGTGGCCTGGCCCTGCTGGTCGGCGTAGGCGACCGTGCCCAGCTGGCGCAGGAGCTCATCGGCATTCCGCTTGGCCTGGACGGCGTCGAGCTTGGCCTGGCCGGCCTTCCCGACCTCGGTGGCCTTGGCCAGCCCCACCTCTGCCTGTGCTTTTACCTTGTCCATGAGGCCCATGGAGGCTCCCTTCGCTTCCGTCGGCGATCTCCCGCCGTCCCTCGAGACCGATCGTAGAGCTTCCCCGGAGGTGATGTGCCTCGGTGACCATGATCGGTGAGACCGGCGTCGGGGACTAGACAAAGGGCATGGGTTCGGCCGTTCGCAGTGGGGGAGTTCTCCGCTCCTGGCGGGACCACCTGGCTTCCGGAGCCCACCTCGAAGCCTCTGAGCTCCTGGCACCGGGGACCCTGCTCTTGGCCTGGTCTGACCGGTGGCACCGCGCCCCGGCTGCCCCCCTCCTGAAGGACGCCGGTGCTTCGTCGGCACTGGCCGGCGTGCCCCGACGGGACGGATCCTGGTGGTCGGGGGAGGAGTTCGAGGGGGCCGCCCGTCGGGGGGCGGGCCGCCTGGTGGCGGCCGGGCTCCAGCCCGGGGACCGGGTGCTGTGGTCGACCGGGTCGTCGGTGGTCTCGATCATCAGCCACGTTGCCGCCCTCCGGGCCGGCCTGGTGGTGGTGCCGGCCAATACCGCCTACACCCAGCGCGAGATCGCCTACATCGTGGCCGAGGTCCGTCCGGCGGCCGCCATCGTCGACGATCCGCTCCGGGGGCAGTGGGCGAGCCAGGCCTCCGACCGGCCGCTGGTGGTAACCGGGCCGGAGCTCGACCTTCCCGACGGGGACCCGGGGCGGTTGGATACCGCCGGGCCCGACGACCCTGCCCTCATCTGTTTCACCTCCGGCACCACCGGGGACCCGAAGGGCGCGGTCCTCTCCCACCAGAACCTGCTGGCCGCCACCCGAGCGGTGACGTTGGCCTGGAGGTGGGAGCCGGGTGATCGGCTGATCCACTGCCTGCCGGTGTTCCATGCCCATGGGCTCTGCGTCGGCATCTACGGGACGTTGCAGTCGGGAGGCTCGGCGGTGCTGCTTCCCGGCTTCGACCCCGAGGCGGTCGCCGATCTCGCCTCGGGTGGCGACACCTCGCTGTTCTTCGGGGTCCCCACCATGTACCACCGGCTCGCCCAGTCGGATCAGGCTTCCGAGCTCGGACGCCTGCGGCTCTGCGTCTCTGGCTCCGCGCCACTGCCGGCCGTCCTCCACCGGAGGCTGGAGGCGGTGACCGGGATGTCGGTGCTGGAGCGCTACGGGATGACCGAGACGCTGATGAACGCCTCCAACCCCTATGACGGCGAGCGCCGCCCGGGAACCGTGGGTTTCCCGCTCCCCGGCGTCGAGATCAGGCTGGCCCCCGACGGGGAGATCGAGCTGCGCGGGCCCAACGTGTTCGCCGGCTACTGGGAGCGCCCTGCCGCCACCGCCGAGACCTTCGTCGAATCGGAGGATGGCGGCCCCCCGTGGTTCCGGAGTGGCGATCTGGGCAGTGTCGACGACGGCTATCTGACCATCCGCGGCCGGTCGAAGGAGTTGATCATCAGCGGCGGGTTCAACGTCTATCCCACCGAGGTCGAGGACGTGGTCCTCACCCATCCCGGTGTCGCGGAGGTGGCGGTGACCGGGACGCTGTCGGAAGAGTGGGGAGAAGTGGTCACCGCCTGGATCGTCGCCGATGGGAGGGCGCCGTCGGCGGACGAGCTCTCCGTCTACACCGCCGAGCGGCTGGCGGCCTTCAAACGCCCGCGTATTGTCCATGTGGTGGATGCCCTTCCCCGGAACGCCCTCGGCAAAGTGGTGAGGAGTGAGCTCGGACGATGACGATCGCCGCCCGCCCGACCCCCGCAGTCCGTCCTTCCCGACGGGTCGAGCGGTCGCTGCAGAAGGAAGGCTTCGAGGTGGTGGTCGGCCTCGACGAGGTGGGCCGGGGCGCCTGGGCGGGGCCGGTATCGGTGGGGGTGGCGGTCATCCCCATCAAGTCACCCCCCAAGGGCCTCCGGGACTCCAAGTTGATACCGGAGGAGGAACGGGAGGTCCTGTTCCCCCGGGTGGCTTCCTGGTGCACGGAGTGGTCGGTGGGTCACGCCGGGCCGGAGGAGTGTGACCGTTGGGGGATGACGGTGGCACTCAGACTGGCCGCCGGCCGGGCTCTGGCCGGGCTCACCTGCGTCCCCGACGTGATCCTGATGGACGGATCCTTCGACTACGTCACCGACCCGGTGGAAGGAGGGGGCTGTGCGGCGGAGAACGCCGTGGTGCGCACCGTGGTCCGGGGCGACCTCACCTGCACCTCGATTGCGGCGGCGTCGATCGTGGCCAAGGTGACCCGGGACCGGATGATGCGCGAGCTGTCGGACAACTTTCCGGCTTTCGACTTCCACCGCAACAAGGGCTACCCGTCTCCCACCCACCAGACCGCGCTGGCCGGCACCGGGCTCACCTCCATCCACCGCCGGTCCTGGGCCTTCGTGGACAACCTGCCCTATGGGCGGGTGGGGTGGCCAGGCCCGCCGGTCGGGCTGCCGATCCAGCCGGAACTGGCGTTGGAGCTGGAGTAGGAGTCGCTTACTTCGGGGCCGGCTCTTTGGGGAGCCCGAGGACCCGCTCCCCGATGATGTTGTGCAGCACCTCGTCGGTGCCGCCGGCCACCCGCATCCCCGGGACCCCGAGCAGGAACTCGGACCAGGCGTAGGTGCCCCAGCGGCCGCTGTCGGCGATCAGCTCGGGACCCAGCACCGACGAGAGCAACTCGTAGGTGCGGACCATGTTGGCGGTGAGAGACAGCTTTCCGAGGGACATCTCCGGCCCGGGCAGCTGGCCGGCGGCAATCTTGGCCATGGAGCGGAGATTGGTATAGGCCGCCACCCGATCGTTGATGATGATGTCGGCCAATTGCTGACGGATGAGGGGGTCGCCGGCCCGTCCCTGATGCCGGGCCAGTTCGATCAGCCGCTGGGAGGAGTGGAGCCCGAGGCCCCCGCCCCCGCCCCCGATGGCGGCTCGCTCGTTCATCAGGGTGGTCAACGCCACGGTCCAGCCCCCGTTCACGTCGCCCAACCGGTGGTCGTCGGGGATTCTCACGTCGGTGAAGAAGACCTCGTTGAAGGAGGCCCCGCCGGTCATTTGGCGAAGCGGACGGACCTCGACACCCGGGGCGTGCATGTTCACCACGAAGCCGGTCAACCCGCGATGCTTCGGCTGATCGGGGTCGGTCCGGCAGATGATCTCGCCGATGTCGGAGAACTGGGCCCCGGAAGTCCAGACCTTCTGTCCATTCACGATCCACTCATCCCCGTCTCGGACCGCCCGGGTCTGCAGACCGGCGAGGTCAGAGCCGGCGACCGGCTCGCTGAAGAGCTGGCAGCCGACGATGTCCCCGCGGTGCATCGGTTGGAGGTAGGCCTGCTTCACCTCCTCGAGGGCGTGGGCCAGGATGGTGGGGGCCACCATGCCGAGCCCGATGCCGAACGGGCTTTGCGACGGCGAGCGGTAGTCGGACGCCACGGTGGTGAAGATCCGCTGGTAGCTGCGGGGGAGACCCCGGCCCCCGTAGGCGGGGGGACCGGTGATCCAGCCGAAGCCGGCGTCGTAGACGGTTCGCGCCCACTCCTTGGCCTGGGCGACATCGGCGGCCTCCTCTTCGGGGTTCCGCTCGGGGAACAGCCCGACGTGGTCCGACCCTTTGCCCCAGACGAAATTCTCCGCTGTCCGGCGGGGGAGGTGGGAATCGAGGAACTCCCGGGCGTCGGCTTCGAATTGATCTTCGCTGATCTGGGTCGGATCGGCAGCGGTGGTGGTCATCTCGGCAGGGCCCCCTCGGTCGTCGGTCGATTTTCTTGACCGTTCGGTCCAGACGCCCGTCAGCGTATCGGCCAGAGCCGCGGAGGGAAAAGACGGCGCTCATCTACCGGCGGCTCGGCGCCTGGCCGAGGCTAAAGCCCCGGTCCTGATCCGCCGATGAGTCAGTGGTGCGAGTTGGCTCCCCCTTGGTGCGACGCCGTTGTAGCGAGGCTGGCCAGTCGCTGGTCGAAGTGGTGGCCGCCATCACCGTGCTGATCATCGTCCTGGTCCCCGCCCTGCTCCTGGTGACCAAGTCGACCCAGACGGTCTACAACAACCAGTACAAAGTGACCGCCGCCAACCTGGCCAACGGGCAACTGGAGAAGGACCGCATTCAGTCGGTCGCCCAGCAAACCCTGACCTTGACCGCCCCGATCAGCCCGGTGACCGTCGGCACCGAGTCGTACACCATCGCCCAGGTGTCCGGCTGGTGCACCCCACCCACCACGTCGGCGGGGAGCTGGACCAGCTACAGCTCGGGTACCTCGTACTCCTACGGGGTGAAGGTCACCGTGACCTGGGCGGAGGATCAGACCGGGGTCCAGGTTGCCGGGGTGCTGACCACTCCGCCCGGCATCACCGCCGCCACTGGAACGACCTGCCCGCTGTGAACCGCGCCGACCCCGGTTCCCGCTCCTCTCGCGACGACTCCGGTATTTCGCTGGTGGAATTGATGGCGGCGGTGTCCCTCATGATCGTGGTCATCACCATCGGCTTCATCGTCACCACCACCGTAGTGAAGGTGACCTACACCACCCAACGCAACGGGTCGCTTACCGGCCCGGCGCAGAACGGGATGGATACCGTCCAAGGCTTCTTCTCCGGCGCGGTTCCCAATCAGACCGTCACCACACCGGTCGGGGTACCCCCTGCCACTGCGGCGCTCTACACCAACAGTTGCTCGGCCTCGGCGCTGACCAGTACGGCAACCGACGTCTGGCTGTGTTCGGTGCGGTCGGGCTCCACCACCGCCTACAGCTATGAGCTCCATTTCCCCGCCTCGACCTGTACGTCGAATGGGGTCTGCACGCTGCAGATAGCCCAACAGGGAGCCAGCCAACCCGTCGCGCAGATCGCCAATGTCTGCGTGACCTGTGCCGGCACCACCAACAGTTCGTTCGGCTTTTCGCCGACACCCACCGATCTGTCCAAGGTCTCGTCGGTGACGGTCACCCTCACCGTGGCTTCGCCGACGTCGACTGGGACCTCGAAGCCCGCTTCCACCACCACCGTCGTCCGTCAAGTCTCGTTGTCCAACTCCCTGGGGGGGCCGCTGTGAGACGACCGGCGAGGCATAACGCCCTCATGAGGCAGGGTCTGCGGAGGCGGGCAATGGACCGGGGGCAGGCCATGTTGTTGGTCATCGCCCTCATCGCGGTGCTGGTGGCGGTGCCCGTCGCCATCAATGTGCTGGCGGTCGGACAGGCGCCCACCTCGGAGCAGGCCGACCTGGTGGTCGAGGCGAGACAAGCCGCGGTCGCCGGCATCAGTGACTACATCAACCGGGTCCAAGCTGCGTCGACCTACACCCAGTACTGCAGCAACGGAATGACCAAATGGACCTGCCCTACGCCTTCGGGGACATCCCAACCGGCGCCGACGGCGTCGAACCCGGCATTCGTCAACTCCCCGACCCTGGTGGGCCAGTGGTATTCGGACGGGACGACGATGCGGAGTGTCGCCAACGGAAGCCCGTCCTACCGGTATCTCGTCAATTCCCCCAACACCGCCAACCCGCAGCTGGTGACCATCTATTCCATCGGTCAGGCGGGAACCCAAACCGGTCAGCACGCCACTTCTACCGAGGAGGCGGCGCTGACCGTCTGTAGCTCCGGCTGCATCGCGCCGGTCACCGCCGCGTCGTGCATCAAGGTCCCCAATGGAGCGCTGAGTGCCAAGATCGTCGCCTACGGCGGGAAGGGTGGCGGCACCGGGTCCGGGGGGGCCGATCCGGACGCCGCCGGAGGCGCCGGCGCGGTGGTGAGTGGTTTCGTGCCGGTGACGTCCGGTGACACCCTGGATCTCTACCCCGGTCAACCCGGCCAGGCAGGTAAACCGGTGCTGTTGAACCTTCTGAACCTCTTCGCAGGGGCGGGCGGGGCCGGTGGCCTCCCGGCGGCGGGGTCATGCCAGCTGACCCAGACCAATTCGCCGCCAGACATGGGGGGCGGGAACGGCGCCATTCCCGGGGGACTGGCCGACGCCTTGACTGATGGAGGCGGCGGCGGGGGTGGCGCGACGGTGGTCTTCGACGCCACCACCTCGACTGCCAGCTCACAGATGGTGGCGGTGGCCGGGGGCGGCGGGGGCGGAGGGGCCGGAAACCTCATCACCTACCTCGGCACCTTGTTGCCGATTCTCGGAGACGCGCCGGGTAACGGCGGAGCGGGAGGGAGCCCTCCGAGCGCCGGTGGGCCAGCCCCCGGGCTGACCGTCCTCGGGATCCATCTCTTGGGAAGCGCGCCAGGGGGAACCGGGGGCACCTGGCTGGCGGGCGGACCGACTCCGTGCGCGTCCACCACCACCGCGGGAGGAACCGGGAGCTCGCCGGGCAATGCCTGTGGCCAGAATGGCTACATTCCGGTCAACCTGCTGGGGGTGGCCACTGGCGGCGGTGGCGGCGGGGGTGGTGGCTACAGCTCGGCCGGGGTCGGCGGCGGTGCGGGCGGAACTACCGGTGGCATTCTGAGCCTGGCCGGGGCGGCCGGGGGCGGGGGAGCCGGCTCCTCGTACGTCTCGGGTTCATGCACCGGTTCGACCATCGGTCCGGCCACCTACCCGGTCGGGGACACCACCGGGACCGGGCAGATCTCGATCACCTTCTATTCGGGGAGCTGTGGCGGAACCGCGCTCACCACCGTCACTGGCACTATCCGTGCCGCAACCCCTCCGTCATAACCGCCTCGCCGGCCCGCGCCACCGCCCGGCGGACGAAGTCGGCGAATCCGTCGGGATGGGAGAGGTGAGCCCCGTGGGTGGCGCCGGGGATCTCGAAGAGCTCGGCGTTCGGGGTGTGCTCAACCAGCCACGCCACCCCCTCCCGATGGTGGGGGATGGAACGACCGCCCCGCCCGAAGACGGCGGGGATTGACATCGACTCGACGTCGAATGGGGCATCGCTGATCTGGATGGCGTTCAGCTCCGCCACCAGCGCCGGCCCGTCGGCCCGCCGCTCCGCCTGGGCGGCCGGGGAGAGCCGGTCCCAGGCATTGTCCCCGACGATCCGCCGGAAGAACCGCTCAGCCTCGAAGTCCGGGTCTCCTCCCATCGGAACCCGCTGTCGTGTCCCGTCCCGGGTCCAGAGCTCGAGCCAGGGGAGCGGTGGCTCGTAGGCTGCCAGCGAGATGATCGAGTTGGGAGGACCCCGGCGAAGGGCGGCCCCGATGGCGACGGTGCCGCCGTAACTGTGGCCCACCACCACCGCGGGCCGACCGCCGATGACGCTGACCAGATCGTCGATCTGTCCCTCCAGGGAGGTGGGCAACGGCGTCGCCACTCGTGAGCCTTGGTAGCCCCGGCGGTCGTAGGCGACGGTGTGGAGGTCCCCGAGCCGGCGCACCACCCGGGCAAAGCTGGTGGCCCGGTCGAGTGACCCGTGGACGAGCACGATCACCGGGTCTCCGGGACGACCTTCCGACGGCAGGTGTTCGTGCACGGCCAGTCCACTGGGATGCTCCATAGCGCCCATCAGCCTCTCAGATGTCTCTCGGATGTGGCTAACCGGCGATTGATTTGTTCGATCTTGTCGTCCGCATAATCGCAGTTCACAGCGGACGTCTCCGGTCGTTCCTCAACAAATATGGGGAGATTTGGCCTGAAATGCGCGACTCCTGCCTGTATTTCGTGCATTGTGGTGGCTCCCGTACACGAAGGAGAGATAGTGCCCATTACCAAAACAGACCTGATCGCGGCAGTTGCAGCTCAGACCGATTCGACCGTCAAAGACGTTGCTGCCGTGTTGGCGGGTTTCGAAGATGTCGTGGTGGCCAACGTGGCCAAGGGCGAGAAGATCGTCATGACCGGATTCCTGACATTCGACCGTGGCGAGCGCGCCGCCCGCGTCGGTCGCAACCCCCAGACGGGTGAGGCGATCAAGATCGCCGCTTCGAAGAACCCGAAGGTCAGTGCCGGAGCATCGTTCAAGAAGATCGTGAACGGCAAGGAGCCGGCTCCCAAGCTCAAGAAGTAACCATTCACGCAGTGCGCCTGTACGCCGGCCCGGGATTCTCTGGGCCGGCGTCGGCGTGCTCGGGGGCGGATCAGAGTTGGCCGATGGCCTTGTGGGTTTGGGGGACCACCCGGACGTCGGGATAGAGGCGGAGGGCCAACTCCTGGAACACCAGCACGTCGTCGGGGGTGGGGGCGGTGGTCACCGCCGCGAACGGGGTGACCGGCTGCAGGTAGATCACCGGCCGGGCTCCCGGGACGGGCGAGGCGGCCTCCGCCACCATCGTCACTGCATCGGAGAGCTCGCCGGCATCGGTGTCGGGACCGACCACGATCTTCACCCAGGTGTCGACCCCGGCTCCGAGCGCCATCCCCAGAAACCGTCGCTGGACGGAGGGGTCGACCCGCTCGCCGTCCACGCTGGGGAGCTTCACGTCCATGCTGACGTAGCCCAGCCAGCCGATCAGCTCCTCGAGCCCGTGGACCAGGGTGCCGTTGGTCTCCGCCATCAGCGGCATGCCGAGGGCGGCCAGTCGCGGGAAGAGACCCACCAACCGCTTGGACTGCATGAGGGGCTCGCCCCCGGTGACGCTGACCGAGTGGTGGGGCATGGCTCCCCACAGCCGTTCCACCGCCTCGACCACCGCATCGGCGGACAGCGGGCTCTCGACCATCTCCCAGTCCCGGCGCCCCGGAGTCTGCTCGATCCGGCACGGCCCCGGTCGTTTCTCCAAGGCCTCGGGTTGATCGCAGTAAGCACAGCGGATGTTGCAACCGGTCATCCGCAGGAAGACCTGTCGGGTGCCGACCAGCGCGGCTTCGCCCTGGATGGCGGAGAACACCTCGGAGACCAAGAGGTCTGGTCCCGGCTCCACCGCCGTCATCCGCCGGGGAGGGCGGGGTCGTCGACTCCCGCCTCCTGGAAGCCGCGGGCGCGGAGCCGGCAGGCGTCGCAGACGCCGCAGGGCCGTTCCTCCCCCTGGTAGCACGACCAGGTGAGTTGGAGGGGCGCCTGGTGCTCGATCCCCAGCCGGACGATGTCCGCCTTGGTCAACTCGATGAGTGGGGTCCGGATTTCGATGGGATTCCCTTCGACCCCCCGCTTCTGGCCGGTGGCTGCCACCTTCCGGAAGGCGTCGATGAACTCGGGGCGGCAGTCCGGATACCCCGAGTAGTCGATGGCGTTCACCCCGATCCAGACCGCATCGAGCCCTCGGGCCTCGGCCACCCCCAGTGCCACCGACAGAAAGATCGAGTTCCGGGCCGGTACATAGGTCGCGGGGATGCCTTCCTCCGTCCCACCCTCGGGGATGGCCATGGACGGATCGGTGAGGGCGGACCCTCCCCACGCCGACGTGTCCAGCTCGACCACCAGGTGCTCGGACCGGAAGTGTCCGGCCACGCCGGCGGCATGGTCCAACTCGTTGCGATGGCGTTGGCCGTAATCGAAGGTGAGGCCCATCGGCGGGGTCCTGCTCTCGGCCTCCGCCAGAGCCATGCAGACGGTGGAGTCAAGCCCCCCCGACAGGACCACCAGGTGTCGGGACGCCGGTTGGCTCACGACCGTTCGGGGAGGGTGAGATCCACCCATGACCCCGGGGTCTCCCACAGGCGGATAGCGGAGACCTCCAGGCCCCCGGCGGTGAGCAGTTCCCAGGCCCGGTGGGCCAACAACTCGGCGGTCGGGTTGTCGATCACCTCGTTGAGGTCGCGGTGGTCCCACTGGTCGATGACCTGGCGTTGGACGACCGAGTTGAGGATGTCGAAGTCGACCACCACCCCGTTGGCGTCGAGCCCACCGGCCACGGTCACGTCCAAGCGGTAGGAGTGGCCATGGAGGTTCTTGCACTTGCCGGGGTGCCAGTCGAGGTGGTGGGCCGCCTCGAAGGTGAAGGTACAGGTGACGCTGGTTTGGATGGCTCCCACACCTTGGACGCTAACCCACCCAATTGGGGCCTCGTTTCGACGCCATGGGTGCCTAGCGACGCCATTAGGCTGGTGGACAAATGAGTGACAGCAACGGATCAGAAGTTTCTGGGGGATCCGACTCGGCCCGGCCTGGGACTCCGACTGGCGCGTTCGGCCCGAACACCTGGCTGGTAGAGGACATGTACGACAGCTACCGGGCCGACCCCACCTCGGTGTCGGAGTCGTGGCGGGAGTTCTTCACTGACTACCGCCCGGCGGTAACCCCGACCACCACGACTCCGGTCGCCACCGCCCCGGCTGCGGCGCCTCCAGCGCCCGCCCCGACTCCGAGCCCCGCCCCTGCCGCCAAGGCACCGGCACCGGCGCCGGCACCTTCCAACGGCGTCGCCCCCGACGGGGTGAAGGCCACCCCCCTCCGGGGGGCCGCCGGTCGCATCGTCACCAACATGGAGGCTTCCCTCCAGGTGCCCACCGCCACCAGTGTGCGGGTGGTCCCGGCCAAGCTCCTCGAAGTCAACCGCACCATCATCAACAACCAGCTGTTCCGGACCACCGGCGGCAAGGTCAGCTTCACCCACCTCATCGGCTACGCGGTGGTCAAGGGTCTGATGGCCGTCCCCGCCATGAACGCCAGCTTTGTCGCCGATGCCGACGGGAAGGGAACCCCCGGCGTGGTGCGGCATGACCATGTGGGACTCGGGCTGGCGGTGGATGTGGAGAAGTCCGACGGCTCGCGCACCCTGCTGGTCCCCTGCATCACCCATGCCGACTCCCGGGATTTCCGCGGCTTCGTCGGTGCCTATGAAGACCTGGTGCGCAAGATCCACACCAACAAGATCGCCCCCGACGATTTCGCCGGCACGACCGTGACCCTGACCAACCCCGGCACCCTCGGCACCGTCCAGTCGGTGCCCCGCCTGATGCCGGGCCAAGGGGTCATCGTCGGGGTCGGCGCCCTCGGGGTTCCGGCCGGGTTCGAGGCCACCGACCCCCACACGCTGGCCGAGCTGGGGGTGGGCAAGACGGTCACCCTCACCTCCACCTACGACCATCGGATCATCCAGGGGGCGGAGTCGGGGCTGTTCCTCGCCTACGTTGCCGAGTGCCTGATGGGCAAGCACGACTTCTACCACCAGGTCTTCGAGGCGATGGAGATCCCCTACGAGCCGGTGCGGTGGGAGAAGGACACCAACGGCGGCGAAGACGGCGTCGAGGGGGACCATGACCGGCTGCTGAAGCAAGTCCACGTCCAGACCCTCATCAACATGCACCGGGTGCGGGGCCATCTGATCGCCCACCTCGACCCGCTGGATGCGGAGCCGCCCGAGCTCCATCCGGAGTTGGACCCCCTCCACTACGGATTGACCATCTGGGACCTGCCCCGCCGCTACGTGACCGACGGTCTGGCCGGGAAGGACACCGCCACCCTCGACGAGATCCTCCACACCCTCCGGAACGCCTACTGCCGCACGCTGGGCATCGAGTACATGCACATCCAGGATCTCGACCAGAAGCGGTGGATCCAGCAGCACGTGGAGGGGGTGTCGACCGAGCTCCCCCCCGACCTCCAGCGCCACACCCTCGATCGGCTGGGGGCGGCCGAGGTCTTCGAGCGTTTCCTCCACTCCCGCTACGTCGGCCAGAAGCGGTTCGGCCTGGAGGGCGCAGAGTCGGCCATCGTCCTCCTCGACACCATCCTCGACGAGGCGGTCACCGAAGGCCTGAGCGAAGCGGTGATGGGGATGTCCCACCGGGGTCGGCTCAACGTGCTGGCCAACATCGTGGGCAAGTCCTACGGGGAGATCTTCGAGGAGTTCGAAGGAAACCTCGACCCCGAGTCGGTGCAGGGCTCCGGCGACGTGAAGTACCACAAGGGGGCGTCGGGAGTGTTCACCAGCCGCAAGGGTGGGAACATCCCGGTCTCGATGGCCTCCAACCCCTCCCACCTGGAGGCGGTGGACCCGGTGGTGGTCGGCATGGTGCGGGCCAAGCAGGATGCCCTGGGCGGCGAGAAGGGGACCGGTCGGGCCCTCGAGGACGGCACCGGCGTTCCCTTCCCGGTGCTGCCCATCCTCCTCCACGGTGACGCCGCCTTTGCCGGGCAGGGGGTGGTGGCCGAGACCCTGAACCTGTCGGGCCTGGCCGGCTACCGCACCGGCGGGACCATCCACATCGTGATCAACAATCAACTCGGGTTCACCACCGCCCCGGAGGCCGCCCGGACCTCGGTGTATCCGACCGACGTGGCCAAGATGGTCCAGGCCCCCATCTTCCACGTCAACGGTGATGACCCCGAGGCCTGCGTGCGGGCCGCCCGGCTGGCCTTCGGCTTCCGCCAGGCGTTCCACAAGGACGTGGTCATCGACATGGTCTGCTACCGGCGCCACGGTCACAACGAGGGCGACGACCCCAGCTACACCCAGCCGCTGATGTATGCCCTCATCGAGGCCAAGCGCTCGGTCCGGAAGCTCTACACCGAGTCGTTGGTCCGCCGCGGTGACATCACCATCGAGGAGGCGGAGGAGGCACTCAACAACTTCTCGGCTCGGCTGCAGGCGGCACTGGACGAGACCCGGGCGGAAGCGGAGTCCACCGCCGGGGTCACCCCGGTGTTGCCCGTCTACTCGGTGCCCGACCTCTCCATCCCGCCGGCGGCCACCGGCGTCGATGCCTCGGTGCTCAGCCGGTTGGCGGCCACGGTGAGCACGGTGCCGGAGGGATTCGTGGTCCATCCCAAGCTGGCCCGACAGTTCGAGGCTCGGGACAAGGTGCTGGCCGACGGCGAAGTGGACTGGGCCTTGGGCGAGGCGATGGCCTTCGGGTCGTTGTTGCTGGAAGGCACCAACGTGCGCCTCACCGGACAGGACACCCGGCGGGGGACCTTCTCCCATCGCCACTCGGTCCTGGTGGACAACGTCACCGGGGCGGAGTACGTCCCGCTGGGGCAGCTCGGCGGCGGCCGGTTCACCGTCCGTGACTCGCTGCTCTCCGAATACGCCTGCGTGGGCTTCGAGTACGGCTACTCGGTGGTCGCCCCCTCCGACCTGGTGGCTTGGGAGGCCCAGTTCGGCGATTTCTGGAACGGGGCGGAGATCATCGTCGACAACTTCTTGGTGGCGGCCGAGGACAAGTGGGGACAGCACTCGGGGTTGGTCCTCCTGCTGCCCCACGGCTACGAGGGCCAGGGCCCTGAGCACAGCTCGGCCCGGATCGAGCGCTTCCTCACCCTCAGCGCCCGCGGCAACATCCGGGTGGCCGAGCCCACCACCTCCGCCCAGTACTTCCACCTGTTGCGGGCCCAGACCCGGCTGGCAGTGCACCGGCCCCTGGTGGTGTTCACTCCCAAGTCGCTGCTGCGGTCCCGCCAGGCCCGGTCGCCGATCGGGGAGTTCACCACCGGATCGTTCGTCGAGGTGCTCGACGATCCGATCAACGGCCGCGAGGGGTTCGACCCCTCCGGGGTGACCCGGGTGGTGCTGTGCACCGGCAAGGTCGCCTACGACGCCATCGGACATCGAGACGAGCTCGGCCAGCACAGCGTGGCGGTGGTCAGGGTCGAACAGCTCTACCCGTGGCCGGCCGCCGGCATCACCGGGATCCTGGAGCGCTACCCGAATGCCACCGAGGCGGTGTGGCTCCAGGAGGAGCCCGAGAACATGGGGGCGTGGAACTTCGTCCACCAACGCCTCCACCGGTTGCTCCGCGACACCCACTCGCTGTCCCATGTGAGCCGGGCCGAGTCGGCCAGCCCGGCCTCGGGGAGTGCCGCCCTCCACCGACTGGAGCAAGAGGACCTGTTGGTCCGTTCGGTCGGCTGACCGCGGCCGCCAAGGGCCGGCCAGAGGGTCAGTCAGACCAGGAAGTCGTGGGCCAGGGCCATCCACATCTCGGTGGAGAGCCGCAGCGACTCGACGTCGACCCGCTCGTCGATCCCGTGGAACATGGCGCCGTACTCGGCTGAGCCGATGGCGGTGCTGTGCATCCCGAAGCCGTAGGCGACGCTGCCCAGCGCCCGGTGGTAGCGGGCGTCGGTGGCTCCGGCGGTGAGGAAGGGGATGTTCTTCGCTCCGGGGTAGAACCCCTCGCTCACCCGTTGCAGGGCGTCCCACAGTGGGGTGTCGATCGGCGAGGAGGTGGAGGGATCGGCGTGGCGGAAGGAGACCTCGACGTCGTCGGCCAGGTCTCCGATCGCCTCGTCGACCATGGCCCGGACGTCGGTGACGTCCCAACCCGGGAGGGCCCGGATGTCGACCTGGAGCTCCACCCGGTCGGGAATCACGTTGATCTTGGTTCCGGCCTCCATCACCGTCGGAGCCATGGTGGTGTGGGTGCAGGCATGGGCCTGGCGGGCCAGGCCGAGCTTCGGCAGGTCGTCGCAGAAGGCATCGATCTTGTCGGGGTCGAGCAGCGGCTCGGTGAGCTCGGGCGGATAGCCGAGCCCTTCGACGAACCGCCGCCAGATCTCGTGCATCTCCGCCTGGGGCCGGTACTCGTCGATGCGCCGGACGATCTCCGCTGCCTTCACCAGCGCGTTGTCGGTCCGGAGGGGTTGGGAAGCGTGGCCCGGCACCCCCTTGACGGTGAGGATGCACCAGAAGATCCCCTTCTCGCCGACGATGACCGGTAACCGGGTGCCCCCGTCGGCGCCCCGGGACGGGAAGCCCCCCGACTCGGTGATGACGTAGTCGCTGTTGACCACCTCGGCCTGGTGTTCGCATAGCCACTTGGCCCCGTGGATGCCGGTGCCCTCCTCGTCGGCCACCGCCACGTAGGTGAGGTCGCCGGCGGGTCGGAACCCCTGGAGGGCCAAGTGGCGGACTCCGGTGGCCATGCTGGCGGTGAGGTTCAACATGTCGATGGCACCCCGACCCCACACCTCGCCGTCGATCAGTTCGCCGCCGAAGGGATCGTGTCGCCAGTCCTCTCCATTGGCCGGGACCACGTCGGTGTGGCCCAACAGGGTGAGGGAGGGGGCGGAGGGGTCGGTCCCGTGGATCTTGGCCACGAGTGAGGTGCGCCCGGGAAGGGGCTCGTAGGTCTCCATCTCCAACCCGGAACCCTCGAGGTAGGTGGCCAGCAGGTCGGCGCTGCGCTGCTCCTGGCCGGAGGCGGGGGTGCCGTCGTTCACGCACTCGTTGCGGATCAGGTGCTGGAGCAGATCAGTCGCCTCGCCGGCGAGGGCGCCTTCGTTGGCCACATCGGCATCGTAGGTCCGTCTCGTCGGAGGCGCCTATGCGGTTCCTGTTGGGTTTGGGCCTCCTGGTCAGGGCTGTTTCGACTGTCGGCCGCGCTGAGGACCCCAATCGGTCGAGGGACCGGGTTCTCTGCGATTCATGATGTCCGGGATTCCCGTCAGAGCTGCGGAGCATCGAGGGTGTGCCTCCGGCCGGGAACCTGGGAGGTTCCTGGCCCCGGTCATCGTGCTGCCGATGCGAACCTTTGGGCAAACTGGGGAATTGGTATGGTCATGGTATAAGAGCAACCATTGATAGGGCGGGAAGAATGGTTATTCCCGAACCATTACGTGACCGTCTTGGGTTGCTTCCCGGAGAGGTCGACGTCGTCGCCGATGGGACGGGCATTCACATCGAGCCGGTCGCAAGTGACGAAATCGGGGAAGAAGCCGACGGACGGTTGGTCATCGGTGCCAGTGGCATGCCGGTCGACGATGAAATGGTGCGCGCCCTCAGGCTCGGCGATCAGCGATGACGTCTGCTGATTTGCTCGTCGACACCAGCGTGGCGGTGGCGCTTGTCCTCGTCGATCACGAACAACATGAAAGAACTGTCGATGCGATAGGGGATCGGCAGGTCGGGCTCTCCGGCCGCGCCGCCTTCGAGACCTTCTCCGTCCTCACCCGATTGCCGCCGCCCCTTCGCCGTACGCCAGCGGCAGTCGGGCAGATCCTCACCCGAAATTTCCCGGCTTCTCGCTTCCTAAATGCGACGCGGGCGCTGGATCTGTTGGATCGCCTTTCGCAACTTGGGATCGCGGGGGGAACCGTGTACGACGGGTTGATCGGGGCGGTCGCCGTTCAGCACCACCTCCGATTGGCCACGCGAGATCGACGGGCCATTGGTACCTACCGGGCCCTCAATGTGGACGTGGAGGTGATGGCGTAGTCGGGTTGAGTAGACCGAAATTCCTGTTCACACCGAGATTGCGACTTAAGAAAAGGCCTCTCCGAGCCGATGCAATGGTGGTACCGAGGAAGAGGGTCTGGATCTTGGAGCAGCGGCGGGGTATCCCTACGGGGCTCTTGCGAATCGGCATGGGAATCTCCCTCGTGCTGGTGATGGCAATTGCGACAACGTCGTTAGGCGTTACGCCTGCCGGGGCGGCCGCCTATCCGATCACCTGGACGGCAATCGATGCGCCCCTTCCCGCTAACGCGGAACCTTCACTGGGCGGTGCAATCGCCGACTCATCCTGTCCGGTGGTGGGCTGGTGCGTATTCGTGGGGAGTTACGACACCACAACAGGGGAAGTTCTGGCCTTCATCACCATGCTGTCAGGAAATAGCTTGACCGGAGTGGTGGCACCACTTCCGCCGGATGCATCCCCCACGCAGCCCGGACCCAACCTCCGCGACCTCGCATGTCCTGAACCGGGGTCGTGCGTGGCGGTCGGCGACTATGTCGACGTTAACGGGCATCAACAAGGCCTCGTTGACACCCTTCATGCAGGTACATGGAGTACTCAAGCGGCTCCGGCGCCGCCAGACCTTTCAGAAGCCCCGCAATACGAGCCGTTCAGTCTCACAACTGTCCAATGCGATTCGACCGGTCAGTGTGTCGCGATCGGGTCGTACATGAATGCCTCCAATCAAACGCACGGGGTTATCGAGTCCGAGGTAGGAGGGATCTGGACGGCGACGGAAGCTCCGGTCCCATCCGACGCCTACACAAGCCCGGATCCATCCAACGACCAATCGTCAACGCTGGAGGACTTGTCTTGCCCGACCGCGAATACGTGTGTTGCCGTTGGCACTTATGTCCTCACTCAACAAATCGCCGGTCAGCCTGGACCGGCATTCGGAATCTATGTCGACAGCTTGGTCGGAGGCGTCTGGGCGGTCACCCAGTTACCGCTGCCCCCGGACGTTTACTCGGCAATGGGGGTTGGCCCCAATGCGACGGGCTCGCTGTCCTGCGCGGCCCCCGGACAGTGCACTCTGGTCGGCACCTATTACAACGTGGCTGGGTTGACGGCCGGACTCGTCGCCACACTTGAGGGTGGGATCTGGACGTCTTCGGCGGCCCCGGTGCCTGACAATGCGAGCACGGCAGCTCCCCTCTACAACTCGATGACGTCGGTATCCTGCGCTGCCCCTGGCGAATGCGTGGCGATCGGCAGTTACGTAATCGACGGGGGCACCACGGGTGGAAGCGAAATCGCAACGTTGTCCGACGGTGTCTGGACGGCCATCGAGGCTCCCCTCCCGGCAGCCGACAGCTCCACCCTGTATTTGACCTCCGTGGCCTGCCCAGCGGTAGGTCTGTGCGTCGTCGCCGGGAATGACGCCTCGAGCGCGGTATTCGAGAATCAGGAAGACGGAACATGGGTCCCCACACTGGCACCGCTGCCAGAGGTTATTCCGCTGCATCTGGCGTTCACATCGCCACTGACGTGCCCCGCCGCCGGCGCCTGCAATGACGCCATCTGGTATTCCCCCGACTACCGACAGATAAAGAATCTGATCGAGGTGGATCCGTCGCTGCCGCCAACCGTTACAGCTGCGCGAGCCGTGACCACCGCGAGTGGGGGATCGACATACCAGGCGGCGGTAGCTTCGAACTTGGGTGTTCCGACCGGGACAGTGTCCTTTTTCACCGGGGCAACGCTGCTATGCGTAGCAACGTTGTCAGCCGGGATTGGAGCCTGCATGTCATCCGCACCGACGAGTCCAACGACTCCCATCAACGCCTCCTACTCCGGGAACTCCACCTTGGCTCCGTCAACTGCGCCGGTGTCGCCGTTCATCCAGCCCACCCCGCCACCGATCACCCCACCGCCTTCAACCCACGGCTACTGGCTGGTCGGCTCCGACGGCGGCATCTTCACCTTTGGGTCCGCCCAGTTCCACGGATCGACGGGGGCGCTCACCCTCCAGCGCCCCGTGGTGGGCATCACACTCACGACCGACCGAGGCGGCTACTGGCTGGTCGGCTCCGACGGAGGAATCTTCTCTTTCGGCGATTCGCGGTTCTACGGCTCGATCCCCGGGCTGGGCTATTCCCCGGCAGGGACGACCGGCCCCAATCATCTCAATGCACCGATCGTCGGGATGGTTCCCTCGTCTGACGGCGGTGGGTACTTCATGGTTGCCTCCGACGGTGGGGTCTTTGCCTTCGGCGACGCCAAGTTCGAAGGGTCTTGTCCCGGCATCGGGGGTTGCTCCGGGCTGGCGGTTGCCGTCATGCCCGACGCCACCGGCAATGGCTACTGGATGGTGACCGCCACCGGACACGTGTACTCGTTTGGCGACGCCGCCTACTACGGCGCCCCCGGGCCCCAGTCCTCGCTCGTCACTTCCGCCTATCGCACCCCTGATGGCAAGGGGTATTGGATCCTGTTCTCCAACGGAGCAGTCGCCAGCTACGGCGACGCCGGCTCCTTGGGCAGCCCGGCGGGAGGAATGGGGGGTTCGGACCCGGCAACTTCGATCCTCCCGACGGCTGACGGCGGCGGCTACTGGGTGACCTCCGCCCTCGGCAAGGTGTTCAACTATGGCGACGCGCCGAAGCAAGGGGACATGTCCGGCCAGCCGCTGAACGGGTCGATCATCGCCGCCGCCGGCTGGTAGAGCCGCAGGCTTTTGGTTCACCCCGCCCCGCCGGTCCGGCCCCTAACCCCGGCGCCTCGCCTTAGGCCTCCCGGTTGAGCCGGTGGAACATCGGTCGCTGGGACTTGAACAAGCCCGGGAACTCGCCGTAGAGGCGGTCGTAGACATCCCGGTGCTGCGGATCGGGAGTGCAGGTCGCCTTCACCTTCACCAGTCCCCGTACCCGGTCGGGATCGACCTCCCCGAGTGAGAGTCCGGCGAACAGGGCGGCGCCGCGGAGGTTGGCGAACGTCGGCTCGGCGACCTGTTCGATGGTGCGGTCGAGCACATCGGCGTGAATCTGGCACCAGAGATCCGAGTTGGCCCCTCCTCCGATGATCCGAATCGGGTCGAGCCGGCGCCCGGCGAACTCCTCGACCGACTCGAACAGCCAGCGTGAGTTGTAGGCCACCCCTTCGAGCACGGCTCGGACCAGGTGGGCCCGGGTAGTGGCCAGCGACAGGTTGTGGAACCCGCCGCGGGCCGAGTGGTCGTCGACCGGTGAGCGCTCCCCGGCCAGCCACGGGGTGAACAGGACGTTGCCGCTCCCGGCCGGCGCGGTGCCGGCCAATGCGGTGAGTTCGTCGTAGCTCGGGGTTCCGCCATTGCCGATCCCCTCGTCGGACGACATGAGGGTTCCGGCCAGCCAGTCGAGGCAGGCGCCGCCGGTCTCGTGGTTGTTGGCGATCAGGTAGCGGTCGGGGGTGAGGCCGGGAACGGTGGCGATCTGGTGGACGGCGTCGGTCTTCTTGGCTGGTACCGGACAGGAGATCCAGGAGGTGGTGCTGATGGCCAGGTGGGTTTGGAAGTCGGTGGCGGTCCCCGCCCCGACGGCGGCGGAGTGGAGGTCCGGGGTCCCGGTCACCACCCGCACCCCGGGTGGGAGGCCGAGGTCGGCCGCCACCTCCGGTCGCACTTCGCCGATGACCGACCCGGTGGCCACCAGCGGCGGCAGCTTCTCCCCGGGAACGCCGGCCGCCCGCACCAGCACCGGGTCGTACTCGAGGACATCGAGCTTCCGGTTGTCGGTGAGCCAGGCGCCGGCCATTGATGCGTGGGAGGCGGCGGCGATGCCGGTGAAGCGCATCGACAGGTAGTCGACCGGCTCGAGGTACCAGCGGGTGGCCTTGGCCACCTCGGGCTGGTCGTGTTCGAGATGGAGCATGTGCCCGATGGGGTCCGCCCCTGCCTTCGACGGAGCCCCGCCGGTGCGCCGGATCCAGCGGGTGATCGACACCGGGGAGTAACCGGCCACCGGGCCCCCCACCGCCCGCCGGGTGTGTGGCCCTCCCCGGGTGTCCATCCACATGACGCAGTCGCCGACCGGGCGACCGTCGGCAGCGACGGGCACCGTGCTGGCCCACTGGCCGGTACAGGAGACGGCCACGATCTGCGCGGGGGAGACGACTCCCGACCCGATGCCCCGCCGGGCGGCGTCGACGATGACCTGCCACCAGAGGTTGGCGTCCTGGGTGACCCCGCCGCCGGGAAGGTGGTGGGTGCCGACCGGGAGGAAATCGCTCCAGGCGACGACCCCGTCGAGGGTGACCAGCCCGACCTTCGGCCCGCCGGTCCCGAGGTCGATGGCCAACACCAAGCGCTGATCGAGGGGGAGTGCGGCGGGCATCACGTCAAGCTACGCGACCGGTGCAATGGCCGCCGATGCGGAAATGAGATACGTTCACCTTGCCCTGGTCGTAGGCCAGGGTGATGCAAGTCCAGCGAAGTCCGGTGAAATCCCGGCGCTGTCCCGCAACGGTAATGCCCTGAAGTTTGGGGTTAGCCCGGACGCCTGCCTTGTATCCACGAAACCTGTCCTCGGAGGAAGGGCGGTTCGTTGGATTGCCTCTTTCGGGCAGCGCAGCGGACGCACTTCGTCCTCCGCGAACCTGATGGAGGATGATCAATGAACAACCACACCCCCCGACGTCTGCTGGCCGCGGTCGTCATCATCCCGGTGATCCTGGCCCTCGGCTGTACGTCCGGTCCCACCACCGCGCCGGTATCCGCCACCAATAGCTCGTATCCGGTGGTGGTCCACTCAGCCAACGGGGCGATCACCGTCGCGCACCGGCCCACCGCCATCGTCTCCCTGTCGGCGACCGCCACCGAGATGCTCTATGCCATCGGAGCCGGCGCCCAGGTGAAGGCGGTCGACAAGAACTCGGACTATCCCGCCGGGGCCCCGATGACCAGCCTCGACGGCAACGGCCCGAATGTGGAGGCCATCGTCAACTACAAGCCCGACCTGGTGGTGGTGTCCGACGACCCGGCCGGATTCCAGAAACAGTTAACCGCCCTCGGTATCCCGGTGCTGGAGGATCCGGCAGCCACCACCCTGGCCCAGGCCTATCAGCAGTATCTCCAACTCGGACAGGCGACCGGGCATGCGGCCGGCGCCCAGACCGAGGTGGCCCACGTCAAGGCCCAGATCGCCAAGGTGGTGGCGTCCACCCCCAAGCCGTCGACCACCGAGACCTACTACTACGAGCTCGACCAGACCTACTTCTCCGCGACCTCGTCCACCTTCATCGGGAATGTGTTCAGCCTGCTGGGGCTCAAGAATATTGCCGACTCCGCCGCCGGGGCGGCCAGCAGCGGGGGCTACCCGCAACTCAACGCCGAGTACATCCTGAAGGCCAACCCGACCTACATCTTTTTGGCCGACACCCTCTGCTGTAGCCAGAGTGCGGCCACGGTGACCGCCCGGCCCGGGTGGTCGACCTTGTCGGCAGTGGCCAACCACCGGATCGTCCCTCTGAACGACGACATCGCCTCCCGATGGGGCCCACGGGTGGTCACCCTGCTGCAGTCGGTGGCCACCACCGTGGAGGCCCAGCGGGTGGCACCGGCGTCATGACCGCGACGCTGCCCGGCCGGATCGCCGATCCGCCGCTCGCCCCCGTCGACGGCGGGGGAGCCTCCGGGCGGGTGTCGGTCCGGGTTCCGCTCCTGGTGGCCACCGCGGTGTTGCTGGTGGCGGCCTTGTTGGGCGTCTCCATCGGTCCCGCCGGTGTCTCGCTCTCCGACACCGTCGGTTCCCTGCTGGCGCACCTGCCCTTCCTCCACTTCCACACCCCCGCCTCCCGGCTCGATCAGGCCATCGTCTGGCAGATCCGGTTGCCGAGGGTGGTGCTGGCCGGGATGGTCGGTGCCATGTTGGCGGCCGGCGGGGCTTCCTATCAAGGGGTGTTCCGCAATCCGTTGGCCGATCCCTACCTGTTGGGAGTGGCCGCCGGCGCCGGGTTGGGCGCCACCGTGGTGATCGTGTCCGGACCCGGTCTCTCCGAGCTGTTGCCGGTGGCGGCGTTCATCGGGGGAGTCGGAGCCGTCGCCCTCACCTACCTGGTAGGAGCGAATGCAGGGGGACGGCCCTCGGGGGCTTCCATCTTGTTGTCGGGGGTGGCGGTCGCCGCCCTCCTCACCGCCATCCAGACCTACCTGCAGCAGCGGCACGCCCAGGATCTCCAGCAGGTCTATACCTGGATCCTCGGCCGTCTGACGGTGGCGACCTGGTCGGATGTGGTGCTGATCCTCCCCTATGTGGTCATCAGTGGCATCGTCCTGATCGCCCACCGGCGGATGCTCGACGTCTTGCGGGTGGGGGAGGACGAAGCCGGCAGCCTCGGCATCGACCCGGCCCGGGTGCGGCTGGTGGTGGTGGCCGCCGCCACCCTCGGCACCGCCGCCGCGGTGTCGGTGAGCGGTCTCATCGGCTTTGTCGGGATCATCGCCCCCCACGCGGTGCGGCTCGCCACCCACTCCAGCTACCGGGTGGTGACGCCGGTCTCGATGATCGGTGGGGCCGCCTTCCTGATCCTGGCCGACTTGGCCGCCCGTACCGTCCAGGCGCCTGACGAAATCCCCATCGGGGTGGTCACCGCCTTGGTCGGCGCCCCGTTCTTCCTGTTCGTCCTCCGGTCCAGACGGGCCCGGCAGGGGGTGCTCTAGATGGGGACGGAGGCGATGATCCAACTCACCGGGCTCCGAGTGGAGTTCGCGCCGGTGGTCGCCCTCGGCGGCGTGGACCTGGAGGTGGCGGCGGGGGAATGGGTGAGTTTGATCGGGGCCAACGGCGCCGGCAAGACCACCCTCCTTCGCTCCCTCGCCCACCTCGAGGCCCACCAGGGCTCGGTGTCGATTGACGGCAGTGCCCTCGCCGAGTTGTCCCGCCGACGCCGGGCCCGGTTGGTGGCCTACGTCCCCCAGCAACCCGACCTCCCCCCCGACATGTCGGTGATCGACTACACCCTGCTCGGACGCACCCCCCACATCGGCTATTTCGGGGTCGAGACCCGGGAAGACCTTCGGCACTGCATCGACCTGCTCGAACGGCTCGGGTTGGTCCGGATGGCCGACCGCCATCTGGCCACCCTTTCGGGCGGCGAACTCCAGCGGGTGGTGCTGGCCCGGGCCCTGGCCCAGGACGCCCCGGTGCTGTTGCTCGACGAGCCGACCAGTGCGCTGGACCTGGGCCGGCGGGTCGACGCCCTGGAGCTGGTGGACGAGGTCCGCCACGAGCGGGGCCTCACCATCCTCAGCGCCATGCACGACCTCACGTTGGCCGCCCAGTTCGCCGACCGCCTGGTGCTGCTGTCGGAGGGCAGGGTGGCATCGGCCGGTCCGGCGGCGGAAGTCCTGGAGGAGGCGTCGCTGACCCGGCACTTCGGTGGCCGGGTCCAAGTACTCATCACCGACGACGGAGAGCTGGTGGTCGTACCCCGACGAGCCAGACCAACCAGGAGGATGCAATGCCAGATGGCCTAGTACCGCTGCCCACCCACCTCGAGCCCGACCGCCCGTCGGTCCGGGTGAAGTCGCTGGTCCTCCTCAACACCGGTGACGGTAAAGGGAAGTCGTCCGCCGCCTTCGGGGTGATGGGGCGGGCCTGGGCCCGCGGCTGGACCGTGGGTGTCGTCCAGTTCGTGAAGGGCGGCAAATGGAAAGTGGGCGAGCGAAAGCTGGCCGAGCACCTGGGAATCGAATGGCAGACCTTGGGCGACGGGTTCACCTGGGAGTCGGCCGACCTCGATGAGACGGAGGCCAAGGGCCGGCATGCCTGGGAAGTGGCCCGGGAGAAGCTGGCGTCCGGGCGCTACGACATGCTCATCTTCGATGAGCTGACCTATGCGGTGTCCTATGGCTGGGTGCCGGTTGCCGACGTGGTCGAGGCGGTGGTCAACCGGGCCCCCACCACCAACGTGATCATCACCGGGCGCCATGCCCCGGCCGAGTTCGTCGAGATGGCCGACACCGTCACCGAGATGACCATGGTCAAGCACGCCTACCGGCGCGGGATCCGGGCGGTGAAGGGCATCGAGTACTGATGATCTCCGAGCTGCGGACGGTAACCGAGTCGGGTGGCTCGCTTCCGGTGCTGGTCTGGAACCTGGCCGTCCCGATGATGGCCGCCTCCACCGCCCCGTCGGGCGGGGGCCTGGGGCTCCGGCACTGGGTGCTCAATGCCCAGGTCGCCGACGACTACGGCCGATGTGATCCCGAAGACCACGTGGCCGGCCTGGCCCTCGGGCTCGGCCTCTCCGGTCCGGGGGTGGGGATGCTGACCGCTGCCGATGTCACCGGCGCCCGGCAGGCGGCCGACAGCCGGGCGGAGGTGGAGGTCACGGTGGGGATCTCCCTCCCGACGTGGGCCGCCGCCCCGGGCGAGACGCCGGGCCGGAAGGAGGCGCCCCTCGGCACCATCAACGTGGTCGCCTTCCTCCCCGAGCGCCTCTCGGACGCCGCCCTGCTCAACGCGCTGTGCACGGTCACCGAGGCCAAGGCTCAGGCCCTGTTCGATGCCGGGGTGAAGGGCACCGGGACGGCGTCCGACGCGGTGGCCATTCTCTGCCTGGCCGCCGGACCACCCCACCGGTTCGGTGGACCCCGCTCCACCTGGGGCAGCCGCTTGGCCCGGGCGGTCCACGCTGCGGTGTTGGACGGTTGCACCCAGGGCGCACGGTGATCATCCTGGTACTCGGGGGAGCCCGCTCCGGCAAGTCGGCCTTCGCCGAGCGGTTGGTGGCCCGGTTCCCCGGGCCGGTGACCTACGTCGCCACCCTGGAGGTCGGCGACGACCCGGAATTAGAGGAGCGGGTGGCCGCCCACCGGCAGCGACGACCGGCCGACTGGTCGACCGTCGAACCGGGAGCCGATCTTCCCGGGGCCCTTTCCGGACTCTCGGGGACTGCACTGGTCGATTCCCTCGGACCTTGGGTGGCCGCCGGTGCGATCGCCGATCCCGGTCCCCTGTGCGTTGCTCTCGCCCAGCGATCAGGCGCCACCGTGGTGGTGTCGGAAGAGGTGGGACTCGGGGTCCATCCGTCCTCGGAAGCCGGGCGCCACTTCCGGGATCGGCTCGGGGTGGTCAACCAGGCCCTGGCCGACGTCGCCGACCAGGTGGTGCTGGTGGTGGCTGGTCGGGGGCTGTCCCTCAGAGCTCCGGACGACACTTGATGCGTCGGGCCCTCGCCTTCCTCACCCCGTTCGGCGTTTCGGCGGCGCCGAGTTCGACCACCTTCGGGTGGTTCCCTCTGGTGGGGGCGGCGATCGGCCTGGCCGTCGGTGGGGTGTGGTGGGCGGCCGACCGGGCCTGGCCGCCGGTCGTTGCCGCTGCGGTGACGGTCTCCGCCGACATCGGGTTGACCGGCTATCTGCACCTCGATGGTCTGGCGGACAGTGCTGACGGCCTCCTGCCTCCGCTGACCCGGCCGAGACGCCTCGACGCCATGCGGGATCCGGCGGTAGGAGCCTTCGGGGCGGTCACCGTTATCGCAGTGCTGCTGCTGCGTTTCGGCGCTTTGGCCTCGACGCCGGCCGCGCCGCTGGTGGTGGCCGGGTTGTGGTGCGGCTCGCGCACCGGGATGGTGGTGATCGCCCGTACCCTCCGGTACGCCCGGCCGGAAGGCGGACTGGTCACCGCCTTCGTTCCCACCTCGCCATCCCGATGGACGGCGGGGACCGCCCTGTTCGCCCTGGCCGGGGTGGCCCTGGCATTGATCCTCGCCGCCCTCGGCCATCGGACCCGAGGGTTGGCGGCGGTGGGAGCGGAAGCCGCGGCGGTTGCCGCGGTGGCCTGGCTGTCGCAGCGCCGGATTGGCGGGTTCACCGGCGACGTGCTGGGCGCCGCCGGGGTGGTGGGGGAGACGGTTGGGCTCCTGGTGCTGGCGGCCCGATGAGAACGACCCACCCGACCGCTCTGCCCCGACCGTTGGCGGCGGCGATGGGCATCGCCCTTGACCGGATGGCGCACGAGCCGCCCGACAACTTGCACCCGGTCGTCCGGTTCGGCCGGGCGATGGCCGGAGTCGAAGACCGGCTGTATCGCGACAGCCGCACCGCCGGGGTGGTTCACGCCGCCGCCGGCGTAGCCCTCGGCGTCGGGGCCGGAGCCGCGTTGGGATCGACGACCGTCGCCACCGGGCTGGCGGTGGCGCACCGGGCGCTGGCCGAGGCCGCCACCGCCATCGGCCGGTGCCTGGAGGCGGGAGACCTGGATGGGGCCCGGCAGCGGCTGCCCTCGATGGTCGGCCGCGATCCCGACGGTCTCGACGCCAAAGAGGTGGCCCGGGCGGTGGTCGAATCGGTGGCGGAGAACACGGTGGACGCGGTGATCGCGCCGGCCTGGTGGGGAGCGGTGGCCGGCGCTCCCGGCGCCCTCGGGTTCCGGGCGGTCAACACCCTGGACTCCATGGTGGGCCACCGATCTGCCCGCTACGGCCGCTACGGATGGGCCAGTGCCCGGGCCGACGACGTGATGGCCTTCGTCCCGGCCCGGCTCACTGCGGGGCTGGTGGTTCTGGTCCGGCCACCGGCGACCCGAGAGGTGTGGCGGGCGGTGCGGACCCAGGCTCCCGCCCACCCGTCGCCGAACTCGGGAGTGGCCGAAGCCGCCTTCGCCGCCGCCCTGGGGCTTCGACTCGGGGGACTCAGCCGCTACGGGGACCGCACCGAACTCCGCCCGCGGCTCGGAACCGGGCGGGCCGCCGAGCCCACCGACATCGCCCGGGCGGTCCGCCTGTCCCTCGACGTCGGCACCGCCATGGCGCTCGGGCTCGGGGTGGTCGGCGCCTGGCAGTGGAGGCGGTCGCCCCGATGAGCCGGAGACCCATCAACCTCCCGAGGGCCGGTGCCCACGGGGGAGACGGTGGCGCCATCGCCGCCGCTTTGGGCGTGGCCCCCGAAGCGGTCCTCGACCTTTCCCAGTCGCTCAACCCGGTGGCGCCCGACCCGACCCCGGTGGTGGGCCGCCACCTGGGCGAGATCCGACGGTACCCGGACCCGAGCCGAGCTTCCGCCGCGCTGGCCGAGGCCATCGGTGTCGGCCGGGACCGGCTCCTGCTCACCAACGGCGGGGCGGAGGCCATCGCCCTGGTCGCCGCCGAGCTGGGGGGCTGGGTCACCGAGCCGGAGTTCGCCCTCCATCCCCGAGGGGCCGGGCCGCGGTGGCGTTCGAATCCCCACAACCCGACCGGCCTGCTGGCCGCCGACGGCGACACCGCCGAAGTCTGGGACGAGGCCTTCTTCCCCCTGGCCACCGGCAAATGGACCCGGGGGGATCCAGGCGCAGTGGTGGTTGGCTCACTCACCAAGCTGCTGGCCTGCCCCGGGCTCCGGCTCGGCTACGTAGTGGGCGACCCCGCCCTGGTGGAGGCCTGCCGGCGTCGTCAGTCGGCCTGGTCGGTGAACAGCCTCGCCGTCGCGGCGTTGCCCGACCTCCTCGACACCGTCGACCTCCCCGCTTGGTCGGCGGAGGTGGCCGTCCTCCGCGCCCAGTTGGTCGGCGAGTTGGCGTCCCATGGGCTCTCGACCCGGCCATCCGATGCCAACTGGGTGTTGGTCGACCGGGTCGGGCTGCGGGAGCTCCTCGCCCCTCACGGGATCGCGGTGCGTGACTGTTCGAATTTCGGCCTGCCCGGGGTGACCCGGGTGGCGGTGCCCGACGCTGGTGGCCTCGAGCGGCTTGCCACCGCTCTGGGTCGCATCGATCTCGAGGCCGGGCGGCAGCCATGAGCTGGCCCCGACCGGTTCCGGTGGTCGGCGACCCGACGTCGGCGGCCCAGCGTGCCGCCCTCCCGGGTGGATGGGCATTCGCTCCCGAGCAGCGCGACGCCCTCTACGCCATCTTGGGCGCACGGCGGGACATCCGGCGGTTCCGACCCGATGGAATCGATCCCACTGTCCTCCGCCGGATCCTCGGGGCCGCCCACGCGGCGCCATCGGTGGGCCATTCCCAGCCCTGGCGGTTCGTGGTGGTGACTGACCCGGCCACCCGCGAGCGGGCCGGGTTGATGGCCGACCGAGAACGTCACCGCCAGGCTTCCGCGCTGGAAGCCGCGGCCGAGCGCCAGATGCTCGATCTCCAGCTGGACGGAATCCGCGAAGCCCCGGTCGGAGTGGTGGTGTGCTGTGACCGGCGGGCCCGGGCCGAGGGCGTGCTCGGCCGGGCGACGTTCGTGGATGCCGACCTCTGGTCGTGTGCCTGTGCCATCGAGAACCTGTGGTTGGTGGCCCGGGCCGAGGGGCTCGGGGTCGGCTGGGTCACCCTGTTTCGGCCCGAGGAGCTGGCGGCGCTGCTCGGACTCCCTGCCGGCGTCGAGACCCTGGGCTGGCTGTGCGTCGGCTGGCCCGACGAACGCCCCCCGGAACCCGGGCTCGAGCGAGCGGGTTGGTCGCATCGACAACCGCTCGACGACGTGGTCATCCACGAGCGGTGGCCGTCCGATGCCCGACCCGCCCCCACCTCGAGACTGCGAGCGCCCGACCCGGCCGCGGTGGTCGGGGCGAGGGACAGCGCCGACAGTTTGTTGACCCCACCCGGGTCCCTCGGCGTCCTCGATCGGGCGCTGGAACGCCTCGACGCGCTGGGCCAAGAAGAGGAGGTGAGTGTGGGCGGTGTCATCGCTGCCGCCGATCACCCGGTGGTGCGCCACCGGATCTCGACCTTCCCGGCCTCGGTGACCCGGGAGATCCTGGAGGCGACGATCTCGGGCGAGTCGCTCGGGGCCGCCACCGCCCGGGCCGTCGGGGCAGAACTGATGATCATCGACGCCGGGGTCGAGGGTGGGCCGGTGCCGAGTGCCATCCGACTGAGGCCCGAGGACCAACGCGGCGACCTGGTCACTACCGACGCCCTGTCGGCGGCGGATGTCGATCGGCTCCTGGCCGGCGGTCGTCGCCTGGGGCAGGGGCTCGGCCGTCCGGTGATCGTCCTCGGCGAGGTTGGGATCGGCAACACCACGGTGGCGGCGGCACTGGGCGCCGCCCAACTCGAACTGGAGGCGGACGAGGTGCTCGGACTCGGGGCGGGGGGAGACTCGGGAACCCTGGAGCGAAAGCGGTCGACCATCGCTACCGCCCTGTCCCGGGTGCGGAGCGATCGGGGGAGGCGACTGTCGGACCCACGGGTGGCGCTGGCCTGCCTCGGGGGACCGGAAATTGTGGTGCTGGCCGGCGTCGTGCTCGGCGCCGTCGAGCGTGGCTCCCTGGTGGTGTTGGACGGATTGGCCACCTCGGTGGCGGCGGTGGCGGCGGTGGAGCTCGAACCGGCCGCCGCCGCCCACCTGGTCGCCGGTCAGCGCAGCCGAGAGCGGATCCACCACCAAGTCCTTGCCCATTTGGGCGTCGAACCGCTCCTCGACCTCCGATTCCGGGCCGGCGAGGGCATCGGGGGGCTGCTGGCCGCTCAGATGCTCATCACCGCCGCCCGAGCCCGGGTTGCCGCCGGGAGGGTTGACGACATTGGGGCTGGCAACCCCACGACCTGGGGATAGTGCCCGGACCCCGGCTGCTGGGGGCGCCGGCATCACCAGGAAGGAATCCCCCAAGTGGTTGACTAGGCAGACATGCCCGAAAAGACCCCCACTCGCAGGCGCATCATCGTCGACGGCTCCAACATTGCCACCGAGGGCCGGAGCCTCCCGAGCCTGGCTCAGCTGGACGAGGCGATCCAGACCTTCCTGGATGAATACGGCGGTTTCTCCACCGCCGATGTGACGGTGGTGGTCGACGCCTCTTTCGGTCACCGGATCGACCCCTCCGAGCGGCCCGCCTTCGAAGAGGCCATCCTCCACGGGGAGATCGTTACCCCTCCGGCCGGAGCCGTCGGCCGGGGAGACGGCTTCATTCTCCGGATCGCGGAGAAATCGGGAGCGTTGGTGCTGTCCAACGACTCATTCCAGGAGTTCCACGCCGAACGCCCGTGGCTGTTCGACGAGGGACGGCTCATCGGCGGGAAGCCGGTGCCCGGAGTCGGATGGGTGTTCACTCCCCGGACGCCGGTGCGGGGACCCAAGAGCCGGTCGGTGACCAGCCAGTCCCGCCGGGATGCCAAGGCGAGTGCCGCCGCCGACGCGGCCGACGGGGCCGGTGATGGTGACACCGAGGTCGAGGCGACGGCCGACAAGGCCACCAAGGGGGCCAAGGGAGCCAAGACCACCAAGGCCGGCACCGGCACCAAAGCCACCAAGGCGGTGAAGGCTGCCAAGTCCTCCGGGTCAACCAAGGCGGGCAAAGCGACCAAGTCCGCCAAGGCGGGGAAGGCGGCCGAACCCGCCAAAGTGACCAAGGCGGCCAAAGCCGGCAAGACCGCCAAGGCGACCAAGACTTCCAAGGCGGCGAAGGCTGCCAAGTCTGCCGAGTCGCCAGAGACTGTGAAGGCGGCCAAGACCACTAAGTCGGCGAAAGCCGGCAAGCGGGGCACCGAGACCGGAGGCAAGAAGGCGACCAAGGCCACCACCTCCACCAACAGTCCTCAACCGGCTCTGGAATCGTCGGGCCCGGCGCTGAACGATCCGATGACCTTCCTCACCTTCGTAGCCGACCATGCGATCGGCAGCCGCTTCGAGGGGACGGTGGTGTCCTTCACCTCTCACGGGGCTCACGTGGACGTCGGGAACATGCGGGCCCACATCCCACTGGCCGGCTTGGGCAATCCGCCCCCCAACAAGGCCCGGGACGTGCTGTCGAAGGGGGAGACCCGCCAGTTCGAGTTGGTGTCGCTGGATGCCGCCCGTCGGCGGGCCGCCCTCAAGCTTCCCGGCGTGCGGAGCTGAAGCTCTCACCCGATATTGTCCACTGTCGTGCGAGCCGACGACTATCTGCCCCATCGGCCCCCGTTCCTCTTCATCAGCGAGCTGACCTCCGTCGAGCCGGGGCAATCGGCCACCGGATCGTGGCATCTCACCGGGGAGGAGGCCTTTTTTGCCGGGCACTTCCCGGGCCGACCGACGTTGCCGGGGGTGTTGATGGTCGAGGCGTTGGCCCAACTGGGGGGCGTGGCGGTGCTGGCCGACCAGCGGTTTGCCGGCAAGCTGCCGCTGTTCGGCGGGATCGAGAAGGCCCGATTCCGTCGCCAGGTGGTTCCCGGTGAGGTGCTCGACCTCGAGGTGACCCTGGGTCGGATGTCGGCCCGGGCCGGGAAGGGCACCGGGCGGGCCAGCGTCGGGGGCGAGTTGGCCTGCGAGGCCGACTTGTTGTTCGTCCTGGTGGACGCGGAGGGGGGCTGAGGCATGCGCATCGCCACCTGGAACGTGAACTCCCTGCCTGCCCGGCTCACCCGGGTGGAGGAGTGGATCGAGTACGCCCAACCCGACGTGCTCTGCATGCAGGAAACCAAACAGGCCGACGCCGCCTTCCCTCACGGGGCGTTCGCCACCCTCGGCTACGAGACCGCCCATCACGGTGACGGCCGCTGGAACGGCGTGGCCCTGGTCAGTCGGGTGGGCATGGAGAACGTCGCCATCGGGCTCAATTCGGATGACGACGACCAGGGCACCCGCCTCATCGCCGCCGACTGTGGCGGGGTGCGGGTCCACTCGGTCTACGTCCCCAATGGCCGCAGCCTGGACAGCGACCAGTACCCGGCCAAGCTGGCCTGGCTGGCCCGCCTCCGCCAGCTGCTGGCCGACACCTGCTCCCCGGACGACCCGGTGGCGGTGTGCGGCGACTTCAACGTGGCCCCCGAGGACCGGGACCTCTGGGATCCGTCCGAGTTCGTGGGGGCGACCCATGTGAGCCCACCGGAGCGGGAGGCGCTGGCTGCGCTGGAGGGGTGGGGGCTGGTCGACGTGTTCCGCCACCTCTATGACCAAGACGAGCTGTTCAGCTGGTGGGACTACCGGGCCGGCAACTTCCACAAGCACAAGGGAATGCGGATCGACCTGGAATTGATGACCAAGGTGCTGGCCGACCGAGCCCGGTACGGGCTCATCGACCGCAACGCCCGCAAGGGACAGAAGCCCTCCGACCACGCTCCGTTGTTCATCGACGTCGATCTCCCCTAGCGGGAGGCTCAGGGCAGGAGGCCGAGCTGGCGAGCCTTGCTGAGCGCCTGGTCGCGGGTCGAGGTCCCCAGCTTCCGGTAGACGCTGTTCAGATGGGTCTTGACGGTATTCACCGACACGTACATCTGATTGGCGATGTCCTGGCGGGAGGCATAGTGCTGCAAGCTGGCCAGCACCGCCTGTTCCTGCCGGCTCAGCCGGATGGAGAGGCCTTCGTCCGGATACACCGCCGGCTGGGCGGCGATCCGAGCCCGATCCGCGGGGGCCATCGCATCGTCAACCAGCGCGAACAACCCGCCCCGGACGGCAGTCCCCAAGGTGGCAAACGGCCGGATGATGCCGGTGGCTCGGTAGACGCCCAGCGCGCTCAGAAACATCCGGCCGGCCAAGGCATCCTCTTCGGCCGGGAGGGCGGCAGCCTGCAACAACAACAGCTCCAGCCGGTCCCGGGTGGTGATGCCGGGCCGGGCCAGCGCCTCGTCCGCCACCCGCCGGGCGGTGGTGTCGTCACCGGCCAGGAGGTGGATCCGGGTGGCCGGTACCGCCAGCATGGGCTGGTCGCTGCTCGACTCCTCGAGGATCTGACGGGCTCGCCGAGGGTCCCCGGAGGCGATGAGCAGATCTGCCCGCGCCCGGGCCAGCAGGCGGGCGGCCATCCCCTTATCGCTCAAGCTGTCGTCGTGGCTCTGTTGGGCGGCATCGAGGCTAGCGAGGGTGGCCGCTGGGTTTCCAAAGTGCAACCCATACTGAGCGTGGAGAAAGGCCACGAAGGCCCACAGCTCTACCGGGATCGATCCGTCCCCAAGGTGGTCGAGGTGGGGCCGCACGGCCGTCGGGTCGAGCCGATCCAGCGCCAGCATCCCTTCGGCGATGTGGGCACCGACGCCCACCAGATAGTCCCCCCACAGGTGGGAAGTGTCGAACTCCCGGTGGCGTTCGAGCCAGTGGTCGGCCTGCGCGGTATCCCCGGACAGGGCATAGGTCATGGCCAGGTTGGCGGCGGTGTTGGAGGAGACCCAGTCTGATTTCGAGGTGCGGCGGTACTCCCAACAGCGGCGGTAGCGGAGTAGGGAGCCGCGTCGGTCACCGAGCAGGGTGCGCGTCAGTCCCCACTGGAGGTAGAACCACCGGAGCACGTCGGGACGGCCGCCGCCCGCCTCGATCTGACGGTCGATCCGGGCCCCCTGCTCCTCGGCGAACTGATCGGAGTCGTCGAACCGCCCGAGGAGGCGGAGGCCGATCAGGTGTCCGGTACAGACCACGATGAGCTCGACCAACAGTGGCTGCTCGAGGGTGGCCATCACCTGGGAGCTCGCCTCGAAGTAACTACGGACGGTGGCCATCCGGCCGTCCAGATCGCTGTCGTCATTGGCGATATCCAGGGCTCGGCGATAGATGGCGACACTCGGATACGTCTCGAGGACATCGCCAGGGATCGAGTCGAGCATGTCCTCGAACGTGCCAACCGGCTGCATCATCAGGCTGGTGCCGTGGTGGAACCAGACTTCCTCGGCCGTCGGCCAGTCGTGGGCCAGAACGGCATGGTGGATGGCCGCTACCTCGTTGCCGGGCTCGTCGTGGTCGAGGGACCAACGGGCAAGACGGCGATGGAACTTCTGCGCCTCCTCGGGATGCCGCTCCGTGTAGAGGTCCTGGATGGCGGCACCGACGGCGGCAGGAAAGGTCAGGGTGGGGAGGCTAAGGGCCCGACCGTTGTCTTCGTAGCGCCGTTGGGTCAGGCCGGAGGCGTCGAGCCCACCGAAGTGGCGGTCGGGGTCGGCCGTATCGGCCAATTCCCGGAAAATCCCACGGCTGATTCGCTCGGTGAGGGAGAAGCGCATGACAGTTTCTGGAAGCTGGTGGTCGGCGAAGGCTTGGACGACGGCGGAACGCAGGTAGTCGTCGGCGGCTCGCAACGCCCCAGCCCCTTCCGTGCCCGCCTCGATCACCAGCCGGATAGGAGCGGTCCAGCCGCCGAAGGCCTGGACCAGGGTCTCAGCACCGTCGGAAGTCAGCTCCGTCCCCATCAGGTGGGCAAGATCAACGACTTCGGAAACGTCGAGCGCCAATTCGTCCGGACCGATGGCCAGTGTCTCCACTGACCTCGTGGCGGTGACCTCGACGGGATGACGGCGTCGGGCGCCGACGATCAGGCGAAGGTTGCGGTTCTTCTCGACAACCTCGAGAAGGTCTCCGATTTCAGACGGTTCCCCACCGGCGTCCAAGTCGTCGAGGACGAGGACTACCTCTACGTCCTCGTTGGCGCCGAACCCGGGCACGGAGAGTGACAATCCAGCCGCCTCGAATCCAGCCGCCGCCTGGTTCAGCCGCGAATTCTGGTTCTCGGTCCAGTCGCCGCCTCGCAGCCACACGGGGACTGTCCGGTCGCTTGGCTGTTGCTTCAGCCATTCGGCGATGAGGATGGTCTTGCCGGCGCCGGGTAGACCGCGCACGACGGTGACCGGTGCGCCGAGGTCCAGGCGGGTTTCCAGCCTCGGGCGTCGCAGGACCGGCTTGGCGAGCCGCAGCAATTCGGCCCGGCTCCCCGTGTCGGCGTTCGTCCCCTGACCAGTTCTGCGTTCGTAGCTGGCCCCCGCGGTCACCTCCGTGACGATACTTGGACCGCCC
This sequence comes from Acidimicrobiales bacterium, assembly GCA_036268775.1. Classification (GTDB taxonomy): domain Bacteria; phylum Actinomycetota; class Acidimicrobiia; order Acidimicrobiales; family RAAP-2; genus DASZIT01. Next base: position 54,328 of record DATATM010000004.1, read on the forward strand.
GCCGCCGGCCGGCTTGGGTTGCCTGGCCCACGTTCGGAGGGACGCGGATGGCTGCCGTCTCGTGCTCGAGATCGGCGCTGAATCGTTGTTGTACGGCAAGGGTGAATCGGAGGGTGAAAACGCGCGCCCGCTCTGGACATTCCGTTTCTTCAACGAGATAACTAGCTCACAACTTGTGCTCAGCCTGATACGTGGAGTGACCAGGCCGGAAGAACGTAGGGCAGATGCGATTCGCCGAAGGGAGCGAGTGGTGCGGCAAGGAGCGTCGAAGATCGTGAACCACCGGAACGTGGGCTGGGCGTCGGCGGGCTTTATCGCAAGTTCGCCAATCCCGGCCCTGTTTATGTCGTTGAACAATTCCTTGAATTCAACTTTTTAGTGGAAGTGCGGTCAGCAACGTAGTAACTACATCGCCGAGAGTTTGCGGCTTGCAAGGGATGGGGCGAACGTGCGCCGTAAGACCCAACGGGGCTCAATGGTACCGGCAAAGATCGGCAATCGCTTTGCCATCGTTCGGCGCACGATAACCATCGGGGCGGTCGGCGCCATCGTCGCCTCCACGCTTTCCACTCTCGTCCTTCCGGCCTCGACGACTGCCCAGGCGACGGGGACCAACGGGTCGTCGCAATGGATCACTGCGGTGTCGGGCACGGAAGGGTCGACCGGCGTTGCGACGTTTGGTAGCACCGGGGTAACCGCCACCCTCACCGGCGGGGTAGCCAACGAATGCGGCAACAACACTGCCTATCAGGTGACGAACGCCCAGCTCATGTCGCGCAATGCCAACGCTTTCTTCACTCCCCCCGCCCCGAGCGACGCGGTGGGCGTTGCCCAGTGCCTGCTGACGGGCGCCACGGCTACCCGCACGGTCACCTTCAACAAGCCGGTCATCGATCCCGTCTTCAGTTTGAACGACCTCGACGGCTCGAACATAACCTTTTCGGCCGCACCCGGCGGTGGGGCCATCCAACTGACCACGCTCAGCAAAAACACCCCGCTCAATCTCACCGGAGGAACGACTCTCTCCAACACATTCATCACGGGGACCGACCCCTGCGAGAACACGCCGCAGGACCCCGGCAACGATCCCGGCTGCGGCTCGTTCCAGATCACCGAGGCGGGAGGGCCGGTCACCTCCTTTACAATGACCAATACCACCCACCCCAGCGGGGGCGCGGATGGCTGGCTGTGGTCAATCGCTTTTCCGACGGCCCAGTTGACCAAGGCGTTCAGCCCGTCAACGATTCCGGCCGGCGCCGCTAGCCATCTGACCTTCACGGTTGCCAATCCGGCTCTGGCGGGAGCGGCGGCGCTCAGCCCGCTCGATTTCACCGACGCCCTTCCGGCCGGCCTGACCCTTGCCGATGCCACTGAGAGTGACAACGGGAGCTGTGGAACCCCGACGGTGACCAATGCCAGCAGCGGCGCACTGGCAGCTGGTGGAACGAGCGTCAAGGCCACCAATGTCAATTCGGCGGTGGGATCAACCTGCTCCATCACCGTCGACGTCACCTCCTCGACGCCGGGTGGTTACACCGACAACACCAGCAACCTGTCCACCAACCTGGCCAACCTGGTCCCCAACACCTCCACTACCTTGACTGTGACCTCGGCCTCGACAGCATGCACGGTGTCCACCGCCTACCTGAACAATGGTGCCCAGCTCGAATCAGCAGTCATGGGCGGTCCGGGTGCCCTGACGTTCAGCGCGGTGGGGGCGCCGGCGGCCAACAACTACAACGCCCTCGCCTATGACCCGACCAACGCGCTGCTCTACGCGGTGGGAGGTCCCTCGGACACCCATCTGATGGTCATCAACCCCACCACCGGGGCGGTCACCGACGCCGGCGTCACGGTGCCCCCGCTGGCCGCCAACGCAGATTGGGGTACCTTCGACGCGGCGGGGGACTACCTCGAAGGGGTCTCCACCAGCGCCACCCTCAACGTCATCAACGTGAGCACCCTGGCGGTGGCGACCACCACTCTGATCGCCGCCCCCGGGTCGAGCGACCTGACTTTCGGGCCCGGAGGGTTTCTGTGGGGGATGAAGAGCGGGGCGAACACCGTTGTCCGGGTCAACCCGACCACCGGGGTGGTCAGCACCTTCGCCGGTCCTGTCGGGCTCCCGGCCGGTACCTACGGAGCTGACTTCACCTACGGCAACGGCAATATCGGCGTGGAAAACAACGCCGGTGGGCTCTATCAACTGGCCATCGCCAACCCGGCCGCCACCCCGTCGTTCACGGTGCTGGCCCATCAGACCTCGCCGGCCAGCTCCAACAACGACGGGGCATCATGTATATCGGCGCAACCCGTCGACCTGGCCATCACCAAGAACGGGCCCTCCACCTTCACCTCGGGGGCGCCGATCTCTTACACGATCAACGTGACCAACAACGGTCCGGGCGTCTCCAGCGGTTATGTCGTCAACGACGCCCTGCCCCCTTCCTTGGTCAGCCCGACCACCACCACCCCGGGTTGCACCATCGCGACGGGGGCGCTCACCTGTACCCAAGGCCAGCTGGCCGTCGGTAGCTCGGTGTCGGTGACCGTGAATGCCACCGCGCCGAGCGGAGTGCTCCCGGCTGGCATTACCAACTCTGCCATTGTGACCGGCAACGAGTCCGATCCGGTCTCCGCCAACAACGCCGATTCCACCACCGCCACTGTGGGCGGACCGGCGTTCACCTGTAACCCCCTCGCGTACCTGTTCCAGGCGAGCGGGGGGGTGGAATCCTGGTATACGGTCGACCTGGCCACTGGAAAGCCCACACCCCTCGGGAACCTCCCGGTTGGCATCAACGGCGTCGGCTACAACACCAAGGACAATTTCTTCTATGGGTGGGGAGGGGGCCAGCTGCTGCGGGTCAATCCCGACGGCTCGGTCGTTGCGCTGGGGATCCCGGCTGGCCTGGTGACCACCAACGCCTACGACGCCGGCGACTTCGACACCGCCGGGCACCTGTGGCTCAACTGGTCCGGCACCCCACTAAGCCACTGGGCGGAGATCGACCTGGCTCCGGGCTCGCCGACCTACGGCCAGGTACTGGCCCACGGCGACACCGCGGTTCCCAACAATCTGACTGGCGGAGGCGATTGGTCGTGGATCAACGGGAAGCTCTACTACGTCGGTTCCCAGATCATGGGCGCCGGCCAGGGGGACTACCTCGTTCAATTCGACCCCACTACCGGCCATGAGGCCAACCTCGGCATCCTGGGTTTCACCGACTCCATCATCGGCGCCACCTACACCGACGCCAACGGCAACCTGTATGCCTCGGACAACACCACCGGCAATATCTACCGAATCAACGTCACCACGGTGACCAGCACGTTCATAGCCAAGGGCCCGGCGGCGAGCGGGAACGACGGGGCTCGGTGTGCCGTGGCGACGGTCCCGACCATCACGATCACCAAGGCGGTTGCTGGGCGGGTGAAGCCAACCGACCAGTTCACCGTGAACTTGAAAAACTCTTCCGGCACCACCCTGACCTCGAAGTCCACCGCCGGACCCGATACCACGGATTCGACCTCAAACTGGCCGGTGACGGAGGGCAGCACCTATACCTTCGGCGAGACGATGGTGGCCGGCTCGCCGGATCCCCTGACCGCCTACAGCGCCACGCCGACGTGTACGGACACCACCACCAATACCCCGATCAACCCCGGGGGTACGCCCCAGGCGTGGACCCTGCCGGTGAGCACCGGCGACGCTTACAACTGTACGATCACCAACACCCCAGCTCCTGGTACCTTCACCGTCTCCAAAGTTGCTTCTGCTGCCTCGATTCAAATGGGCCAAAGCGTGACCTACACGGTCACCGTCAAAAACACCGGGGCGATTGCCTTCACGGCGGGCTCGCCGGCCAAGTTCACCGACGACCTGAGCGGGGTCTTGGACGACGCCACCTACAACAACGATGCCTCCGTGGGTGCCACGATCACCGGCACCACCCTGTCGTGGAGTGGGGCACTGGCGGTCGGGGCGACCACCACCATTACCTACTCGGTGCAGGTCAACGACCCGGACGCCGGAGACAAGAGCCTGGTCAATGGGGTGGCTCCGGGGCCAGGGGGTAGCTGCGCTACCTCGAACTCCTGCTCGACCACCATCCCCGTCCTGATCCCGACCCCCTTCACCTGCCAAGCGCAAGGCCTGCTCTACCAGACCAACGGCTCAAGTCACACCGTCACCGGGATCGACCTCGCCACAGGGAGTCCGACGGTCCTGCCCCCAACCACCGACAATGTCAACGCTCTGGGCTACAACGTGCTCGACAACAATGTCTACGGGTGGGATGAGACCAACAACGAGTTGGCTCGCATCAACGCCGACGGCAGCGTGGCCGACCTCGGCGTCCCCGCTGGGCTAGTGACCACCAACGAATACCAAGGTGGTGATTTCGACACCGCCGGCCATCTCTGGATCGCGTTCATGGGGAACCCAACTCATTGGGCCGAGATTGACCTTGCCCCGGGGTCGCCGACCTACGAACATGTCCTGGGCCAGGGAAACGTGACCGCTCCCGCCAATTTGGACTACAGCGGCGCAGACTGGTCGTGGGTCAATGGTGCATTGTATCTCGTAGACGAGCAGACCTCGGGCACCACCCATCCGGACTGGCTGGTGAAATTTGACCCGACGACCCATACCGAGACGACGGTCGGGCAGACCTCGTTCAGTGCTGCCGTCGTCGGCGCCACCTACGCCGACGCGGCGGGCAACCTCTACGCCTCCGACAACGGCACCGGCAACATCTACCGGATCGACGTGACTTCGGGGACCAGCACCTTTATCGCCAAAGGCCCGGCCGCGACCCAGAACGACGGGGCCATGTGCGCAAAGGCGACGATTCCGACAATCACCATCACCAAGAAGATCAACGGTGCGCGGGTGCAGCCGACCGACCAGTTCACGGTGAGCTTGAAGAACTCCGGTGGCACCACCCTGACCTCGAAGATGACGGCGGGATCCGATCCATCCGACTCCACGACGAACTGGCCGGTCACCCAGGGCAACACCTACACCTTCGGGGAGGTGATGGCAGCCGGATCGCCGGACCCACTGACCGCCTACAGCGCGGTACCCACCTGTACGGACACCACCACCAACACCCCGATTATTCCGGGCGGCACGTCCCAGGCCTGGACCCTGCCGGTGACCTCGGGCGACAACTACAACTGCACGATCACCAATACCCCGCAACCGGCATCATTCACGGTCTCGAAGGTGGCCTCGGCGCCCTCGATCCAGATGGGCCAGAACCTGACCTACACCGTGACGGTGAAAAACACTGGGCCGATCGCCTTCACCGCCGCCACACCGGCGACCTTCACCGATGACCTGAGCGGGGTCCTGGACGACGCCACCTACAACAACGATGCCACCGGTGGCGCCACCATCACTGGCACCACTCTGTCGTGGACCGGGGCACTGGCGGTCGGGGCCTCCACCACCATCACCTACTCGGTCCAAGTCAACGACCCGGACACCGGTGACCAGACTCTGGTCAACGGGGTGACGCCGGGAACCAGCGGCACCTGCGCCACTGCAACCTCCTGCCAGACCACGGTGCCATTGGTGACCCCGGCGGCCTTCGGATGCACGTCACCGGGGTACCTGTTCCAGAATCCGAACGGTATATCCGCGCCCCACACGGTGACCGGGATCGACTTGGCCTCCGGAACTCCGACCCCGTTGGGGAATGTGGCCGACGACCTCAACGCGGTGGGTTACAACACCCTGGACGGGTCTTTCTATGGCTGGGACGCCACCACCCAGGATGTGGTCCGGATCAACGCCGACTACTCACTGACCCATGTGGCCACGGGTACCGGCACGCCCAGCACCGCCTCGATCATGGGCGATTTCGACAACGCCGGCCATCTCTGGATCGGCAACGCCGCCGGCGCCACCCACCAGTGGGCCGAGCTCGACTACGCCCCGGGATCGCCGACGTACGGCCAGGTGCTCGCCAGCGGCGTCTACACCAACCCGCCCACCCTGGGGGGCAACGCCGACTGGTCGTGGCTCGGTGGTGCGCTGTACACGGTGGAGACGGTGTCGGCCAACCCGGCTGGTCCCGCCCATCTGGTGAAGTTCAACCCGACCACCCACGTGATGACCGACTTGGGGGCGCTGGGGATCAACTCGACGGCCGGGTTTGGAGCCACCTACACCGACGGTACCTACATGTACGCCGAGGACAACGGCACCGGGGAGATCTACCGGATCGACGTGGCCGGGGTGACCAGCCTGGCGGTGGCCAAGGGCCCGGCCTCGACGGGCAATGACGGGGCTCGGTGCCCGTCGGCCCCGATCCCGACCCTCATCATCACCAAGGCCATCGATGCCCGGGTGCAGGCGGGGGACCAGTTCACCGTCAACCTGAAGAACTCCGGCGGTACCACCCTGACCTCGAAGACCACCGTCGGAGCGCATCCGTCTGACTCAACCACCAACTTCCCGGTCACCCAGGGCAGCACCTATACCTTCGGGGAGACGATGGCGGCCGGCTCCCTGGAGACCCTCGCCGCCTACAACGCCACCCCGACCTGCGAGGACACCACCACAAGCACGCCGATCGCCCCTGGCGGCACTGCCCAGGCGTGGACGCTGGCGGTGACCTCCGGCGATGCCTACAACTGCACGATCACCAATACGCCGGCGGCCGGGGCCTTCACTGTCTCCAAGGTCGCCTCCGCACCCTCGATCCAGATGGGCCAGAACCTCAAATACACCGTCACCGTGAAGAACACCGGGGCCGTCCCGTTCACCGGCGCCTCGCCGGCGAAGTTCACCGATGACCTCAGCGGGGTCCTGGACGACGCCACCTACAACGGCGACGCCACTGGGGGGGCCACCATCACCGGCACCACCCTGACCTGGACCGGGCCTCTGGCGGTCGGGGCCACCACCACCATTACCTACTCCGTCCAGGTCAACGACCCCGACGCCGGGGATATGAGCCTGGTCAACGGGGTGGTGCCGGGAACGGACGGCGCTTGTGCCACCTCCACCTCCTGCCAGACCATCGTCCCGGTGGTGACGCCGGCGCCGTTCACCTGCAACGCCCTCGGCCTGCTCTTCCAGACCAACGGGTCGAGCCACATCATCACCGCCGTCAACCTCGCCACCGGGAAGACCAGCTCGGCCGGGACGACTACGGACGCCGTCAACGCGGTGGGCTTCAACACCCTGGACGACGACATCTACGGCTGGGACATCACGACGAATCAACTGGTGCGGGTCAACGGCAACGGGTCCCTGACGACGCTGCCGATGCCGGCTGGCATCAACTCGCCCAGCGGGTACAACATGGGCGACTTCGACCTGTCCGGGCATCTATGGATGAGCGAGTCGGCTAGCCCGGGTGCTGGGGCACCCTGGGTGGAGATCGACTTGGCCCCGGGATCCGCGACCTATGGCCGGCTGATCGCTTCCGGCACAACAACGATTCCGAACATCGCCAACCTCGCCAACCAGGGGGCGGACTGGTCTTGGATCAACGGCTCTCTCTACTCCGTCGGTATCTCTACGGTGGACGACGCCCGCCTGTTCAAGTTCGACCCCACGACCCATACAACGGTCAACCTCGGCCAGTTGGCGGCCATTCCCTTCAACGCGGCCATCACTGGGTTCGGCGGCACTTACACCGATCCGGCCGGCGACCTCTTCGCTCAGGACAACGGGACCGGCAACATCTATCGCATCAACGTCACCTCGCATACCGCCACCTTCATCGTCAAGGGAGCGCCCTCGGCGCAGAACGACGGGGCCCGCTGTGCGCTGGCCAATATCCCGACCATCACCGTGGCCAAGACGGTGGGGGGGAGGGTGCGGGCGGCCGACCAGTTCACGGTGGGTCTCGACGACAGCACCGGAAAGGTATTGACGTCGATCAACACCAGCGGCTCCGGTGGGGGGCCGTTCCCGGCCACCGCCTGGCCGGTCACCCAGGGTGACACCTTCACCATCACCGACAAGATGCTGACCGGATCCCCCGATCCGCTGAGTGACTACACGGCCACCATCTCTTGCACCGACACCACCACCGGCACGACGGCCGCCCTTGGCGGAATCACCGCGGCTTGGACGCTGACGGTGACCTCCCCCGATGCCTATCTCTGCACCGTCGACAACTCGATGCAGACGGTGAATCTGTCGGTGGACAAACAGTCGACGCCGGACCCGTACACGGCAGGACAGGCGCTGAATTACACGGTGACGGTGGCCAACGCCGGACCGGGCCCGGTCAACGGGGCGACGGTGACCGACCCGCTGCCGCCCGCCCTGGTCGGCCATGGCTTCACCTGGACCTGCGTTTCCACCCCGGGCAGCACCTGTTCGGCGTCGGGATCGGGGAACATCAGCGACACTGTAAACGTGGCGGTTGGGGGCACCCTCACTTACACGGTCACCGGGACGGTGCCGCTCGGTACCACCGGAACGCTGACCAATACCGCCACCGTCACCCCGCCGATCGGGGTTATCGACACCAACTGCACGCCGAGTTGCTCCAGCGTCAACAACAACCCCACCCCGGTGGTCAACACCACCAAGTCGCTGTTCACGGTCAACGGGGTGGCCGCCAACGCCGCCACCCCGGTGTCGGCTGGAGACGTGCTGGTGTACCACATCGTCAGCACCAATACCGGAGGGGCACTGGGTTCCGCGGCGCTGTCAGACCCTGTCCCGGCTAACACCACTTACACCGGCACCGGTGAGGGATGGACCTCATGTCCCACCGGGTCGGTGGCCGGAACCGCCTGCACCCAATCGGTCCCTGTTGGGGCCGGGGCCTCCGTCACCACCAACTACACGGTGACGGTGGTCAACCCGCTACCCAAGGGGGTGACTTCGATCTTCAACCAGGTGTCGTCGCCGAGCGGGTGTAACTCGTGCACCACCACCAACCCGACGGCCGCCGACCTGGATACGGTCAAGACCCTGCTCACTGACAACGGGACGGCGGCGACCTCGACGACCATGGTCAACCCCGGGGACGTGTTGGTCTACCAGATCGTCACTACCAACTCGGGAGGCACCGCCGGAACCACCACCCTGAAGGACCCGGTTCCGACCAACATGGCCTATACCGGGTCCGGCGAGGGCTGGTCGTGCCCGACCGGTTCGGTGGTGGGCACCGCCTGTAACCAGACGATCTCGGTGGCCTCCCTGGGTTCGGTGACCAACCGCTACACCACGACGGTGGTCAACCCGCTGCCAGCGGGCACCACCAGCGTCCTCAACCAGGTCACTTCCACCGGCGGGAGCTGCTCCTCCTGCTCGCCGGCCAATCCCACCGGCTCCCTGTTCTCCACCAGCAAGTCCCTGATCTCCGACAACGGGAAGCCGGCCGACTCGTCCACCAAGGTGGCGGCCGGTGACGTGCTCGTCTACCAGATCAGCGTCACCAACAGCGGCGGTTCGGCCGGCAGTCAGATCCTGCACGACCCGGTCCCGGCCAACACCACGTATACCGGCAGCGTCGAGGGATGGACGTGCCCGACCGGATCGGTGGCCGGAACCGCCTGCGACCAGACGGCCCTGGTCGGCGCCGGGGCAGTGGCATCGGTGCACTACACCATCACCGTCGTCACCCCGTTGCCGGTGAATACAACCAGCATCTTCAATACCGTCACCGCGCCGGGCAGCGTCTGCGACCCGACTTGCTCGCCGACCAATCCGACGGCGGCGGTGCTCACCACCGGCAAAGCGCTGATCTCCGACGATGGCAAACCGGCCAACTCGTCCACCTCGGTGGCGGCCGGTGACGTCCTCGTCTATCAGATCACCGTGACCAACACCGGGGGCAGCTCGGGCAACGAGGGTCTGTCCGACCCGGTCCCGACCAACACCACCTATACGGGCGCGGTGGGTGAGGGGTGGTCCTGCCCCTCCGGGTCAGTAGCCGGCACCGCCTGCACCCAGACGGTCCCGGTGGCGGGTGGTGCGATCACCAATGTGACCTACACGGTCACCGTGGTCAACCCGCTGCCGGTGGGCACCACCTCGATCTCGAACAGCGTCACCCCCGGTACCGGAGTCTGCGATCCGACCTGCTCGCCGACCAATCCGACCGGCGCGGTCCTGACCACCAGCAAGGCCCTGTTGTTCGACAACGGGGCGGCCGCCGGCCCGACCACCCAGGTGGCCGCCGGCGACGTGCTGGTCTACGGGATCACCGTGACCAACTCCGGTGGGTCGACCGGCAGCCAGGGTCTTTCGGACCCGGTGCCGACCAACGCCATCTATGGCGGGACCGGCGAAGGCTGGTCCTGTGGGACCGGGTCGGTGGCCGGTACCGCCTGCAACCAGACGATTTCGGTGGCCGCCGGAGGGACGGACCAGGTGGACTACACGGTGACGGTGGTGACGCCCCTGCCGGTCAACACCACCTCAATCTCCAACACTGTCACCCCGACGGTCGGCATCTGCGATCCTGCGCTCACATGCAACCCGACCAACCCGACGGCCGCAGTGATGACCACCAACAAGGCCATCATCTCCGACAACGGGAAACCGGCCACCTCGTCGACGGCGGTCAACCCCGGCGACGTGCTCGTCTACCAGATCACGGTGATCAATACGGGAGGATCACCGGGATCCCAGGGCCTCCACGACCCGGTCCCGGCCAACACCACCTACACCGGTACCGGCGAGGGCTGGTCCTGTGCCACCGGATCTCCGGCGGCGACCCCTTGTGACCAGACGGTTCTGGTGGGTGCCGGCGGGACCCTCAACACCAGCTATACGGTCACGGTGGCCACCCCGTTGCCGGCCAACACCAAGACCATTGCCAACACCGTCACCCCGACGATCGGCATCTGCGACCCGACCTGCTCGCCGGTCAACCCCACCGGCGGGGTGTTCTCGATCAGCAAGGCCCTGGTCTCCGACAACGGAAAGCCGGCCACCGCCGCTACCCAGGTGGCCGCCGGTGACGTGCTCTCCTATCAGATCACGGTGGTCAACAGCGGCGGCGGCCCGGGCACCGAGGGGCTTTCCGACCCGGTCCCGGCCAACACCATCTATACCGGAACTGGTGAGGGCTGGTCCTGCGCCTCCGGATCGGTGGCCGGCACCTCCTGCAATCAGACGGTCCCGGTGGCCGCCGGTGCCACCCGCCACGTCGCCTACACCGTCACGGTGGTCAACCCCCTCCCCACCGGCACCTCCTCGGTCTCGAACTCCGTCACCCCGACGGTCGGCATCTGCGACCCGGCCTCGACCTGCAGCCCGACCAACCCGACCGCGGCGGTGCTGTCCACCTCCAAGGCGTTGACCTCCGACAACGGCACGCCGGCCGACTCGAGCACCGTAGTGGCCGCCGGCGATGTGCTCGTCTACCGGATCGTGGTGACCAACACAGGAGGCAGTGCCGGCGTGCAGGGACTTTCGGATCCGGTCCCGGCCAACACCACCTACACCGGCACCGGCGAGGGTTGGAGTTGTCCGACCGGGTCGTTGGCCGGCGCTGCCTGCAACCAGAGTGTTCCGGTGGCGGGGGGAGCAGTGGCGTCGGTCAACTACACCCTCAAGGTCGTCAACCCGCTGCCCACCAATACGACCTCGATCTCCAACACGGTGACCCCGACGGGCGGCATCTGCGATCCGACCTGCTCTCCGACCAACCCGACGGCGGCGGTGCTGTCGACATCGAAGGTGCTTCTCAACGACAACGGCAAGCCGGCCACCCCGGCCACCCAGGTCGCCGCCGGCGACGTGCTCGTGTACCAGATCACCGTCACCAATACCGGTGGGGCTCCGGACACCCAGACCTTGAAGGACCCGGTTCCGGCCAACACCACCTATACCGGGACCGGAGAGGGCTGGTCGTGTGCCAACGGGTCGTCGGCCGGGACACCCTGCAACCAGGCAGTTCCGGTTGGCGCCGGCGGGACGGTCAATGTGAGTTACACCCTGACCGTCGTCAACCCGTTGCCGGTCGGTACCGCGTCGATCTTCAACTCGGTGACCCCGACCGTCGGTATCTGCGACCCGACCTGCTCGCCAACCAACCCGACGGCGCCGGTGCTGTCCACCGCCAAGGTGCTGTTCAGCGACAACGGCAAGCCGGCGACCGCCTCGACCCAGGTCGCCGCCGGGGACGCGCTCGTCTACCGGATCACCGTGACCAATTCCGGTGGTTCCGCTGGGACCCAGGGACTCTCGGACCCGGTCCCGGCCAACACCACCTACACCGGGACGGGCGAGGGATGGACCTGTCCATCCGGGTCGGCGGCCGGCACCGCCTGCACCCAGAGCCTCCCGGTTGCTGCCGGAGGCACGGCCACCGTCACCTACACCGTCACCCTGGTCAATCCGTTGCCGTTGAGTACCCAGACGATCACCAACACCGTGACCCCGACCATCGGCATCTGCGATCCGAGCTGCTCGGCGACCAACCCGACGGCGGCCGTGCTGACCACGTCGAAGTCGCTGGCCACCGACAACGGGAAGCCGGCGACCGCCTCGACCCAGGTCGCCGCCGGGGATGTGCTCGTGTACCAGATCGTGGTGACCAATACCGGCGGGTCGCCCGGGAGTCAGAGCCTGTCGGACCCGGTCCCCGCCAACACCACCTACTCGGGCCCGGTGGCTGAGGGATGGACGTGCCTATCCGGGTCGGTAGCCGGCACCTCCTGCACCCAGAGCCTCCCGGTGGGTGCCAACGCCTTCGCATCCGCGAATTACTCCGTGACGGTGGTCAATCCGTTGTCGGCGGGGACCACCTCGATCTTCAACAACGTCACTCCTGGGACGGGCATCTGTGACCCGACCTGCTCGCCGACCAACCCGACGGCGCCGGTGCTGTCCACCAGCAAGATCCTCCTCACCGACAACGGCAAACCGGCTACCTCGACGACCGAGGTCGCCGCCGGGGACGTGCTCGTCTACCAGATCACCGTGACCAATTCCGGTGGTTCCGCTGGGACCCAGGGACTCTCGGACCCGGTCCCGGCCAACACCACCTACACCGGGACAGGCGAGGGATGGACCTGTCCATCCGGGTCGGCGGCCGGTACCGCGTGCGCCCAGAGCCTCCCGGTGGCCGCCGGAGGCACCACGTTGGTGAAGTACACCGTGACGGTGGCCAACCCGCTGCCGGCGGGCACCGCCTCGATCTTCAACACCGTCACCCCGACCGTTGGCATCTGCGACCCGACCTGTTCGCCGACCAACCCGACTTCGGCCGTCCTCGCCACCAGCAAAACCCTGCTCACCGACAATGCAATACCAGCCACCAGCTCCACTGCGGTTTCCGCCGGCGATGTCCTCGTCTACCAGATCACCGTCACCAATACCGGGGGTTCGGCCGGTACCCAGACCCTGAAGGACCCGGTCCCGGCCAACACCATCTATGCGGGTCCGGTCGCGGAGGGATGGACGTGTCCATCCGGGTCGATGGCGGGCACCGCCTGTGATCAGACCGTCCCGGTGCCGGCGGGAGGGACAACCAGTGCGACCTACACGGTCACCGTGGTGAACCCCCTACCCGTGGGCACGACCTCGATCTTCAACAATGTCACCCCCGGGACCGGAGTCTGCGACCCGACCTGTTCGCCGACCAACCCCACCGCCGCGGTGCTCTCCACCTCCAAGATGCTTCTCACCGACAACGGCAAACCGGCCACCCCGACGACCCAGGTCGCCGCCGGTGACGTGCTCGTCTACCAGATCACCGTGACCAACACCGGCGGTTCGCCCGATAGCCAGACCCTAAAGGACCCGGTCCCGGCCAACACCGCCTACACCGGGACTGGCGAGGGATGGACGTGTCCCACCGGATCGGCGGCGGGCACGGCCTGCGACCAGACCGTCCCGGTGGGTGCTGGCGGTACTGTCAACACCAGTTACACGGTGACCGTGGTGAACCCCCTACCGGTGGGCACGACCTCGATCTTCAACAATGTCACCCCCGGGACCGGAGTCTGCGACCCGACCTGTTCGCCGACCAACCCCACCGCCGCGGTGCTCTCCACCTCGAAGGTGCTCCTCACCGACAACGGGAAACCGGCCACTTCGGCGACCCAAGTGGCCGCCGGCGACGTCCTCGTCTACCAGATCACCGTCACCAACTCCGGTGGGTCGGCCGGTACCCAGACCCTGAAGGACCCGGTCCCGGCCAACACCACCTATACGGGTCCGGTAGCCGAGGGATGGACGTGTGCTTCCGGGGCGGTAGCCGGCACCGCCTGCGACCAGACCGTCCCCGTGGCGGCCGGCGGGACTGCGCAGGTGACCTACACGGTGACGGTCGCCAACCCCCTTCCCGCCGGGACGGCGTCGATCTTCAACAACGTCACTCCGACCGTCGGCGTCTGCAACCCGACCTGCTCACCCTCCAACCCGACCGCCGCGGTGCTCTCCACCCGCAAGCTGCTGATCTCCGACAACGGGATGCCGGCCAACTCGTCCACCCAGGTCGCCGCCGGCGACGTCCTCGTCTACCAGATCACCATGACCAACACCGGGGGGTCAGCGGGAAGCCAGGGGCTGCAGGATCCGGTGCCGCCCAATACCACCTACACCGGGACGGGTGAGGGTTGGTCCTGCACTTCGGGGGCGGTGGCCGGGACCGCCTGCAACCAGACAGTCCCGGTGCCCGCCTCCGCCACCGCCCAGGTGAAGTACACGGTAACGGTGGCCAACCCGCTGCCGGTGGGCACCGCCTCGATCTTCAACAACGTCACCCCGACGATCGGGGTGTGCGACCCCACCTGCTCGCCGACCAACCTCACCGCCCCCGTCCTCTCCACCTCCAAGGTGCTCCTCACCGACAACGGCAAACCGGCCACCTCGGCGACCCAGGTCGCCGCCGGCGACCTCCTCGTCTACCAGATCACCGTGACCAACTCCGGTGGGTCGACCGGCAGCCAGTCCCTGAAGGATCCGGTGCCGCCCAACACCACCTACACCGGGACGGGTGAGGGCTGGTCGTGTGCCACCGGATCGGCGGCCGGCACTGCTTGCGACCAAACCGTGCCGGTCGGCGGCAATGGCACCACCCAAGTGACCTACACGGTGACGGTGGCCAACCCGCTGCCGGCGGGCACCGCCTCGATCTTCAACAACGTCACCCCGACTATCGGTGTCTGCAACCCGACCTGTTCGCCGGCCAACCCCACCGCCGCGGTGCTCTCCACCGCCAAGGTGCTCCTCACGGACAACGGCAAACAGGCCACCCCCGCGACCCAGGTCGCCGCCGGCGACGTCCTCGTCTACCAGATCACCGTGACCAACTCCGGAGGTTCGCCGGGCACCCAAGGCCTCTCCGACCCGGTACCCGCCAACACCACCTACACCGGGACCGGCGAGGGCTGGACGTGTGCCACCGGGTCGGTGGGCGGCACCGCTTGCACCCAAAACCTTCCCGTCGGGGCCAACACCAAGGCTTCAGTGACCTATACGGTCACGGTGATCAACCCGTTGCCGGTAGGAACGTTGAGCGTGGCCAACAACGTCACCCCGACCGTCGGCGTCTGCGACCCGACTTGCTCGCCGACCAACCCGACAGCCTCGGTCCTCTCCACCAGTAAGGTCCTTCTCTCTGACAACGGAAAACCCGCCACCTCGTCGACCCAGGTCGCGGCCGGTGACGTCCTCGTCTACCAGATCACCGTCACCAATTCCGGGGGCTCGCCCGACTCCCAAATCCTGAAGGACCCGGTCCCGGCCAACACCACTTACACCGGCACCGGCGAGGGCTGGTCGTGTACCAGCGGGGCGAGCGCCGGCGCCGCCTGTGACCAGACCGTTCCCGTCGGGGCCAACACCAAGGCATCGGTGACCTACACGGTCACGGTGGTCAACCCGCTGCCGGTGGGGACGTTGAGCGTGGCCAACACCGTCACGCCGACAATCGGCATCTGCGACCCGAGCTGCAGTCCGATCAACGCCACGGGGGCGGTGCTCTCGACTTCGAAAATACTCCTGACCGACAACGGAGCGCCGGCGACCGCAGCGTCCCAGGTGGCCGCCGGCGATGTCCTCGTCTACCAAATCACCGTCACCAACACCGGAGGCTCGCCCGGCACCCAGGGGCTGCACGACCCGGTCCCGGCCAACACCACCTATACCGGCGCCGGCGAGGGCTGGAGCTGCGCCTCCGGCTCGGTGGCCGGCACCGCCTGCGATCAGACCGTCCCCGTCGCCGGCAATGCCACCGCTCAGGTCACCTACACGGTGACCGTGGCCTCACCGCTGCCGGTGGGCACGGCCAGTGTGGCCAACACGGTCACCCCGACCGTCGGCATCTGCAACCCGACCTGTTCCCCGACCAATGCCACCGCGGCGGTGCTCTCCACCAGCAAGGCGCTCATCTCTGACGACGGGATGCCGGCCACGTCAGCGACGGAGGTGGCCGCCGGGGATATCCTCATCTACCAGATCACCGTGACCAACACCGGCGGCAGTTCCGGGGTGCAGGGACTCTCAGACCCGGTCCCGGCCAATACCACCTACACCGGAACCGGTCAGGGCTGGTCGTGCGCCACCGGGTCGGTGGCTGGCACCGCCTGCACCCAAGGAGTGACCGTGGCCGGAAGGGCAACGGCGACCAAGTTCTACACCGTCACCGTGGCCAGCCTATTGCCCACCGGAACCGCCACCATTTCCAATAACGTCACTCCGACCGTCGGCATCTGTGACCCGACCTGTTCGCCGACCAATCCCACCGCCGCGTTCCTCTCCACCGCCAAGGTGTTGCTGACCGACAATGGCACCCCGGCCACCGCAGCGACCCAAGTGGCGGCGGGGGACGTCCTCGTCTACCAGATCACCGTTACCAACACCGGTGGTTCGCCCGGCAGCCAGACCCTGAAGGATCCGGTCCCGGCCAACACCACCTACACCGGGACAGGCGAGGGCTGGACGTGTGCCACCGGGTCGGTGGCTGGCACCGCTTGCGACCAGACGGTCCCGGTGGGTGGGGGCTCCACCGCCCAGGTCACCTACACGCTGACCGTGGCCAATCCGCTGCCGGTGGGGACGGCCAGCGTGGCCAACACCGTCACCCCGACCGTCGGCATCTGCAATCCCACCTGCAGCCCGACCAATGCGACTGCGGCGGTCCTCTCCACCGCCAAGATCCTGCTCACCGACAATGGCAAGCCGGCCACCTCGGCCACCCAGGTGGCCGCCGGCGATGTCCTCGTCTACCAGATCACCGTCACCAACACCGGAGGCTCGCCCGGCTCCCAGGGGCTGCACGACCCGGTCCCGGCCAACACCACCTATACCGGGACCGGCGAGGGCTGGACGTGTGCCACCGGGTCGGTGGCTGGCACCGCTTGCGACCAGACGGTCCCGGTGGGTGGGGGCTCCACCGCCCAGGTCACCTACACGGTGACCGTGGCCAACCCACTGCCGGTGGGCACGGCCAGTGTGGCCAACACCGTCACCCCGACCATCGGCATCTGCGACCCGACCTGTTCGCCCACCAACCCGACCGCCGCGGTCCTTTCCACTGCCAAGGTGCTGCTGACCGACAACGGCACCCCGGCCACCGCAGCGACCCAGGTGGCCGCCGGCGATGTCCTCGTCTACCAGATCACCGTCACCAACACCGGAGGCTCGCCCGGCTCCCAGGGGCTGCACGACCCGGTCCCGGCCAACACCACCTACACCGGGACCGGCGAGGGTTGGACCTGCGCCTCCGGCTCGGTGGCGGGCACCGCATGCGACCAGACGGTCCCGGTCGGGGCCAACACCAAGGCGTCGGTCACCTACACGGTGACGGTGGTCAAGCCGTTGCCGGTGGGGACGGTGAGCGTGGCCAACACCGTCACGCCGACAATCGGCATCTGCGACCCGACCTGCGCGCCCAACAATGCCACCGCCGCAGTCCTCGCCACCGCCAAGGTGCTGCTGACCGACAACGGCAAGCCGGCCACCTCGGCCACCCAGGTGGCGGCGGGGGACGTGCTCGTCTACCAGATCACCGTCACCAACACCGGAGGGTCGCCTGGAAGCCAGACCCTCAAGGATCCGGTCCCGGCCAACACCACCTACACCGGAACCGGCGAAGGGTGGTCATGTGCGACCGGGTCGACCGCCGGCACCGCCTGCAACCAGACCGCCCCGGTCGCCGCCAGCGCCACCGCGCAGGTGACCTACACGGTCACCGTGGCCAACCCGCTGCCGGTGGGGACGACCAGTGTGGCCAACACCGTCACCCCGACCGTTGGGGCCTGCGACCCCTCCTGTAGCCCGACCAACGCCACCGCGTCAGTCCTCGCCACCGCCAAGGTGCTGCTGACCGACAACGGCAAGCCCGCCACCTCGGCCACCCAGGTGGCCGCCGGTGACGTCCTCGTCTACCAGATCACCGTGACCAACTCCGGAGGCTCGCAGGGCACCCAGGGACTCTCCGACCCGGTCCCGGCCAACACCACCTACACCGGATCGGCCGAGGGCTGGTCGTGTGCCAGCGGGTCGGTGGCCGGCACCGCCTGCACCCAGAACCTCACGGTGGTGGCCAGCGGGAAGGGATCGGTCACCTACACGGTGACGGTGGTCACCCCGCTCCCGGCCGGCACTGCCTCGATAGCCAACACCGTCACCCCGACGGTCGGGATCTGCGATCCGACGTGCTCACCCACCGACCCGTCGGTATCCGCACTCGACACCATCAAGACACTGGCCACCGACAACGGGAACCCGGCGACGGCGGCCACCGAGGTGAAGGCAGGGGACGTGCTGGTCTACGACATCGTCACCACCAACACCGGCGGCTCGCCAGGAACGACCGGCCTGTCGGAGACGGTCCCGGCCAACACCACCTACACCGGGAGCGGTGAGGGCTGGTCGTGTGCCACCGGTTCCAAGCCGGGTACCTCCTGCACCCAGAGCGTGATGGTCGCTGCCGGCGGGACGGTGACCAAGACCTTCACCGAGACGGTAGCCAACCCCCTGCCGCCGGGGACGACGTCGGTCTCCAACCAGCTGACCACCACCACCGGCACCTGCAGCTCGTGCGATCCGTCCAATCCCACCGCCGGGGCTCTGGACACGGTCAAGACCTTGGCCACCATCGCCGGCGCCAAGGCCACCCCCGGCAGTCCGGTGTATGCCGGAGACGTGCTGGTCTACGACATCGTCACCACCAACTCCGGCGGCTCTCCCGGCACCACCGTGCTGTCGGAGACGGTCCCGGCCAACACCACCTACACCGGGACCGGAGAGGGCTGGTCGTGTGCGGCCGGGTCGTTGGCGGGCACCATTTGCACCCAGAGCGTGACGGTGGCCGCCGGCGCCAGCCTCACCGTCACCTTCACCGACACGGTGGTGTCTCCGATCCCGACTGGTACCACCTCAGTGTCCAACCAGGTGACCACATCGGTCGGCACCTGCACTTCCTGCGACCCGTCCAATCCGGTGGCCAACCCGTCCTTGACTTTGGATAAGAAGGCCGGCATGCCGATCGACGTCAACCACGATGGGGTCACCGACGCCGGTGACACCATCACCTACACCTTCCTGGTTACCAACACCGGGAACGTCGTAGACACCGAAGTCACCATCAATGACCCCAAGCTGACCGGGGTGAGCTGCCCTCAGTCGACCCTGGCGCCCGGAGCCTCCGAGACTTGCGTGAGTAGCAGCCCGTACACCATCACTCCGGCCGATGTTGCCGCCGGCCAGGTGACCAATACCGCGTCGGCGATCGGAACGACGCCGGGCGGTACCGCCGCTTCCTCCGGTGGTTCCACGGCGGTGGTGCCCATGTCCATCGGCAGTTCGACCCCGTTCGCGACGCCCTCTGGCCCCCCGACACCCACACCGACGGCGCCGATAACCCCGTCTACGGCCTCGCCCTCGATCCTGGCTTTCACCGGAGCCAACTTGCTGCGCTTGGCGGGTCTCGCGGTGGTGCTCTTGGCCGCCGGCCTCGCCTTGCTGGCGGTGGTGAGGCGGCGTCGGGAGCCGTAGCCGGCCCGACCGCAGCTGGCCCGGAATCGGAGTACTCCCTCAGACTGGAGTGCCCGCTGATCGATGGGGATCTGCCGTACCAGGTCACAGCGCGTTACCCGTGGGTCACTTTTTTGTGGGTACCGATGGCGCGAAAGTGGGTGCATGCCGAGCGTACAAATCAAAGACGTGCCCACAGATACCCATGCGGTCCTGCGTCGCCGTGCCGCGGCTGCGCACCAATCCCTCCAGGAGTACCTGCGGAACCAGCTGATTGCCGAGGCGAATTCGCCAGCCGGTGATGACGTCCTCTCACGACCGGGGGGATGGTCAGACGACTGCGTACCTGCTGTCGACGCGATGAGGGCCATTCGCAGGTAGGCGTCGACGTCGGCTCGTTTGTTGACCGCAACGAGTGCGGTCCAGAGGGTCCGCGCTCGATCCGAAAACCCACCACTGGCCCGGTGAGCGCGCCTCGTTGGCGCCGCCGTCGGTGAACAATGCCGATCCGGACCGCGGCTGGAGGTAGTTGGCTGGGTGGTCGGTCATTGGACGTTGGCTGGGTGACTCCACTTGCCTCCAGTTAGGCAGCGCTCAGCCAAGAAAACCCGGGAAGGGCAGAGGTGCTGACCTCCTTAGCCCGTCTCTGCCCTCCTGGGGCTCCTACCGAATAGATGGTTGGCGGCGCAACTATCACTGTTCGTGGTTGGCCTCCGTTCCAATACCCAATTCCTCACGTTCCGCGGTCAAGTTCCCTGCATATAGGCGTCGAATCGACCTGTCTGGCCTCAAGAAATTTGGGCTTTGAGCCGATGATCACTACTGAGGACGGGTGATAAATGCCATATCGGGGTTTTCCAAGGATTTCCGCATGAGAAGCATCATGTGGAGGCACGATGAGCCGGCTGGAAACAGGCGGATTTCCTCGCCGCGCCGCGCTTCCCGGAGACCGCGGGACCAAAGCGGCTACAGCCTGATCGAAGTCATGGTCGCGCTCGTCCTGCTCTTGGTCACCATGATCCCGCTTGGCTACCTGGTGACCAACGAAGTGCACCAAGCCGCCTCGGCGAAGGACAGCCTGGCCGCCTTAGGCATTTCGGAGAAGTGGCTGGAGATCCTGGGCACTGCTCAGGATCCGCCGCCCCGGAGTGGATCACTGGCCGTCGATACCGGCAGGCCGCTGATTCCCATCCGACCCGACGGGACGCCACTGCCGAACAACGGGACGGAGAGCCGAGGCGGCACGACCTTCACCGTGCGGGCCGAGTACACCTGGACCGGAACCCAGGACATCAACACCGCACCCAACCTCTGCACATCCGGAGGTGCCCAGGTGCTCAACTTGCAGGTCACCGTGAACTGGGGACTCAACCAGCACATCACCGACACCACGGTTCTCGACTACCCCCCGCCCGGCATCCCCCAGTACGGGTTCTACCAACTGCAGGTTTCCGGCGACACCACCGCCAATGACCTGGGAGGGAATGCTTGGTCGAGTCGAGTGCAAGCCATTCCCGTCACCTTCACCCCGACCGGCGGAACCGGGGTCACCATCTATCCCGACCAGTACGGGTGCGTCTTTGCCGAGTTGAATCCTGGAACTTACAGCGTGAGCGTGGCCAATCCGGTTGCCGGGTCTCCCTTGGCGGGCAACACCTACGGGAATCCGTCCTTCGTCCAGAACCTCGCCACCGACGGGACGACCGCCGAGCCCAAGGGCCCGTTCGTCAGCTCGGCCACCATCTCCGCCGGAGTCGTCACCGTCGCAACGCAGTTGAACTATGACGAGGGAAGCACCGTCGGGTTGTCCTATCCGACTTCCACTTTCGCCGCCGATGGGGTCACCTGTCCTGGAGTCCTTCAGATCACCTGCCTCTCCGAGGGCGAGGGCACCACAGGCTCACTGGGCGCCACCCCTCCCAAGGCCACGCTGGCCTATACCTCGGGGTCGACCTGGTCCTCGGCATCGACACCCGCCAGCCCTACCAGCACCCGGATCGCCTCGGTGGCCTGTGTCTCGATTGCCTGTATCGGGGTTGGCTACGGTCTCACCGGATCCACGCCCCATGGGGTGATCCTTTCGGACAACACCACGACTCCGAGTGCCGTCACCGCCGACACCGTCCCCGCGTCCGTGGCCTCACTAACCGATGTGATCTGCCCAACCGCCACCGCCTGTGTCGCCTGGGGAACGTTGACCACCGGCCTCCCGGTGGTACTGGCCGGGACCATCTCGGCGTCGGGTGACACCTGGAGCCTCGTAACTCTGCCGAACAACCCACTGTTAAACCAAATGTCTGTCCTGAACCAGGTCTCATGCTCGCCCGGATCCGGATCGGCTCCTCCTAATTGCGTTGCCGTCGGGAGTGGCTCCGGGTTGCTGGACCTTTGGGGTTGGGCGGCATCCGGTCCGTTGTTCGGCTCGGGGACATCAGGTGGCACATGGGTGGCGCCTCTCGTTCCCATCACTGGACTTGGCAATCCCCCCAACCTCACCCAAGTCTCCTGCCCGTCGGCCGGGGTCTGTATGGCCGTCGGAACCGGTCAGATCCTCGGAGTGCTGGGACTGGGGCCGGTGCTGCCGATCGCTGTTTCCGGGCTCTTCAACCCCATCGGGCCTGGTGCCATCGCCTGGACACCGGATCTCTTCCCTTTGTTGCCGTTGCTCGCCCCGATCCCCACCACCTTCACCCAACTCACCTGCCTGTCCTCCAACACCTGCCTGCTGGTCGGTGCCGGCTCCAAGCCGTTCATCTACTCGGCGACGGCCGGCCTCGTCGGCCCGCTCTTCCTCACGCTTGATGCGGTACCGGCCAGCACCGCATCGATCTCGCAATTGAGCTGCCCATCGGTGTCGACGTGCGTGGCCCTCGGCACCGCCACCAACGGCGGACCGGCCATCCTCTCCGGTGCCATCGGCGCGCCAGACACCTGGTCGGCGGCAGGCATCATTCCCGCCACCATCGGTTCGGTGTCAGCGGTGGCCTGCCCCAACGCCACCACCTGTGCCATTGCCGCGGACAACCTGGCCGGCAACCAGACGGCGGCCATCCTGTCCGGCACTCCGGGCTTGGCCACGACGTGGGCCAGCGCCACTCTCCCAGCCGTCGACGCCGGCACGCTCTACCTGACGGGGATCTCCTGCACTCCCACCGTGAGCCCGGCGACGTCAACCTGCTCGGCGGTGGGGGCATCAGCGTCGGGAGCGACGATCATGATGTCAACCGGCGGTCCGGCCGGCCCGTGGAATGATCGTTCCGCTGACCCCGGACTGGCCATGACCGGGAGCCCGACCTCGAGCATCCCGATCGAACTGGGCACGCCCGGCCTTAAGAAGACCGGCGGATCGCTCGGCTTCTGGAACGCGGTAGTGGGCACCACCGCAGCCGGCACAATCATCCCCCTCACCACTTCGATCCCAACCATCTTTCCGTTCGCCACTGGCTACGGGGTAGCGGCCGGCGACTGCCTCACCGAGTACCAGGCGGTGAGCGTAGGTACCGGTCTGGCGTCTACCGTCCCCGGCGCCACCTCCGTCACCGCGACTACCGTGCCTCTGGCCGTCCTCCCGATTCAGGTCAACTCGTCTGCCGGCGCCGCGGAGTCAGGAGATGTGGTTACCCTCACGGCCACCACATCGGGGTGCACCGGCGACAAATACACCCTGCAGCCGACCGGTCCTGATGGGTTCAGCCGTACTGAGGTTCCTTTCGGTACCTACTCGTTGTCGGTTACTCTGCCCGCGGGTGGAGCTTCCCCCACCTATCCCGCCGTGGTGGTCGGGGCTGGCACGGTGAGTGTGGGCTCCACGGTGTACTCCCTTCCACATATCCCGACGGTGGTTGGACCATGAGACATCAGTGGCGCGGCGCCAAGTGGGCTCGAGGTCTCCATGGGAACTTCCGCCAACGGATGGGCGAACGGGACGACCGCGGCCTGACCCTTGTGGAACTCCTAATCTCGGGGATCCTCTTCGTGACGGTGGGGACTCTGGCCACGCTGTCGTTGGACACGTTTTTGAACATCAGCAATCAGGTCCACTCGTCCTACGCCAATACCCAACAGATCCTTCCGGTCTCCACCAACATCCAGCGGTTGGTAAGGACCGCGGTCGAGCGGGGCCCGCAGTTCGGAACGCCGCTGCGTCCGGTACCGCCCTTTCAAGCTGGCTTCATAACCTCAACCTCCCTCACCTTCTATGCCAACGTGGGGATCGCCGCCAGTGGCACCCACCCAGGTCAGCCGGCCAAGGTCGTGGCCCAGCTGGTAGGAACCACCTTCACGGTGACCTCCCAGCTGGCCGACGCCAATACCTGCCCGTCGACGACGAGTCCGCTGGCAACCTGTACCTTCACCACCAACCCCGCCAAACGAGTGGCCTCGATTACCAACGTGGTCAACTCGACCTACGCCACTGCGCCGGCCATCGCTCCGACGCCCGTCTTCAGCTACGTCCTTCTCAATGCTGCCGGTGTCCAGTCGACGGTTCCCGTCGCCTCGCTCGCCACCACCTTCAGCAGCACCTCGTGCACCGGTGTTGGAGACCTGTGTCCTCCTGATGAGATTCAAGGAGTCGAGATCGACCTGTTCGTCAAGAGTCCCGGCTCCCGGTCATTGGCACCGGCAGAAGACGACACCATCGTCTACCGGCTCTCATCCACTTCATTTCTCTACAGTCCGACGGTGGGGTAACCGAAGTGACTACTGACAAGCGAACGCCGCTAAAACGAAACCTAAGGGGAGCAATCGGGCATGTTGCGTCTCGACGGACGAAGCGGGTGATGCAAGAGGCCGGCCAGGCGGTGGTGATGGTGATCGCCATGTCTGTCCTGTTGATGACCGTCGGGGTGATGTTGGTGGCGCAGACCATCCAGACCGACCCGCTGTTGCAGGCGAACACCATCCAGCACTCCGCCTATCGAGGCTTGCAGGCCGGCATGGATTCCTACCAGAGCATCCTGAACACCAATCCAAACCTGGCCAACTGCAATACCTCCACCAATGGCAACGCCCTCTGTACGGGCGCCCAGTATCAGAAGTGGAATCTCGTCTCCCATACCGATGGCGGCAACGGCACCATCCCCGAGTGGTATCTGTTCGACAACCCCCAGCCGGTGTTCAACTCGGACGGATCGCTCTCGTCACTCCAGGTGCAGATCGTCGGGGTCGCCGGCTTCCCCAGCCACTACGCCTTCCAATCCTCGGTCGCCAATCTGGCTCCCGTCAATGGATTCCTCACCAACTTGTGGTGGAGCGACTTCCAGGCCTCGGACCCGAACGTTAGCAATCCTGTCTACACGGGCCCAAATGCAGTCTGTAAGTACAACTATGCAAATGGCTACAACGGGCCCGGAGCCAACTGTCAACAGGTCACCTATGGCCCGACCGACGTCGTCAATGGTCCCGTCTTCTCCAACGATTCGGTCTATGTGGCTGGAGCTCCCAACTTCGGGACGTCAACGAATAAGGCGTCAGTAAAGACGGCGGATCCCGGGTGCCTGTTTGTCGATGGCACCTCTCCGCCAAACTGTTCATCCGATGTCGGGATCTACAACACCGCGACTAGTGCAGATGCTCAGCCAAAGCAGACCCCTCCAGCTGATGACTCCTCGCTGAAACTGGTGGCGAACCAAGTTGCGCCCAACAACGGTTGTGTCTATTACGGTCCGACCACGATCACCCTGACCGGATCCACCACCGCGGGGACCATGACGGTGGTGAGTCCCGACACGGTAACGGCCAGCACCGGCTGCCCGCTCAGCAATACAGGCGTGAACCCGATCGCCGGCAGCCTCCCGCCGAACGGGGTGATCTATATCGATAACGCCGTCGCCGCCGGCAACGCCAACAGCAGGGTCGTCACCGGCGCCAATCCCTTCGATGACGTCTCTACCTATTACCCCGCCATTTCGTCATCGGACAATGGTAAATATGCACAGACCTGTGGCAACTACACAATCAACGGCAGGACGATGCCCTGCTATTTCGGATGGACCGGCGCAGCTACCCAGGATTCGGAGGGCGACGCTTTCGTGAGCGGGTCCTTGACGGCATCCTCATCGGTGGCCGGCGAACTCACCATCGGGACGGCCAACGACATCATCATCGACGGAAACTTGACCTACGGGGACTGCACGGGCAACTGGGTAGCAACCGCCCACCAGAGCAACTGCAACTACCGCACCGACGGCAAGAACGATGCCCTCGGCCTCATTGCCAACCAGTACGTGGAGGTCGACCACCCCATCTACCCGGGCCCCATCTGCCAGTTCCTCAATTTCTTCTGCACCCACCAGACGGGTGACCCGCTGCCGAACTGCGGAACCAGCGGCGCTCTCCCCGTACCCCTTTGCACCGCGGTCGATTCCTCCGGCAACGTCACCATCGATGCCGCCATTCTGGCCCTTACCCAGTCGTTCGGGATCAACAACTTCGCCTCCGGCAGTCAGTTCGGGAACCTCATTCTCTACGGTTCCGTTCAACAGGAGGCTCGAGGGGCGGTGGGCACCTTCAGCGGGAACAGCGTCGTCTCGGGGTTCAGCAAGTACTACACCTGGGACCCGCGATTGGAGTTGGTGGCTCCCCCCAGCTACCTCAACCCAGGGACGGCCTCCTACAACCTCAATTCGTCGGCGATCTCGCCGTCCTTGCTTTGCCCTGCGCTCAAGAATGTCTACGGGACCGCGGGGACCTCGGTCTGCCCAACCGTCCCAGCGCCCTGATCCCCTCGTTTGACGGGTGGCGAACCCCTCCGGCGACAATTCCCCGGCGCCGTCAACGGCCTTCCCAGATAACTTCCGAGAACGATGGCCAACATCACGCTGACCTGCATCTACTGGCGCGGTAGCCGCCAGTAGCCCTTCTTTCCCAGGCAGAACCCCTCCGTTCCGGCGAGAAATTGACAAGTTTCCTGGCGGAGCCCCGTTACCCTTCTTAGATCGCCCGCGATTTCCATGGCAGGGGGCGACGGGAAGATGAGGGAGTCATCTATGCCACAGCCAACAACGGGACGTTCGACTTCAAATTCGGACGGCAGGGCTGTCGTGAATGAGCAGACCGCCAAGTCCAGTCCCCACACCGAGGGCTACGCAGTGGCCGGTCTGCTCACGTCCGGTACCGCCACTCGGGGAGTCGATGTGGCCCGGGTGAAGGAACACCATCGTCGCTCCCGGCTGAAGCGCACCGCCGCGCTGTTGCTGATCCCGCTCGGGTTCTTCGCCTACCGGGACCTGACCGGTCATTGGCTGGTCACCTTCCCCCATATCCCGCCCTCCCTGGTCCCGATGGTCCCGGCCGGGGTGCTGATCCTCGTCCTGGTGGTGGTCATGATCGCCCCCTTGCTCGGAGCCGGCAAGTCGCCCCACATCCTCTACCGGCCTGATCAGCTCGACGTCGGCCTCGATGATGTGGTGGGGATCGACGCCAACAAGGCCGAAGTCAGCCGCACCATCAATCTCTTTCTCGGCCACCAGGCGTTTCGTGACCACATGGGCGGAGCCCCCCGGCGTGGGCTTCTGTTCGAGGGTCCGCCGGGGACGGGCAAGACCTTCACCGCCAAAGCCATGGCCAAGGACGCCGGGGTCCCGTTCCTGTTCGTCTCGTCGAGCTCGTTCCAGTCCATGTTCTACGGCCAGACCAACCGCAAGATCCGCAGTTACTTCCGGGCCTTGCGCAAGTACGCCCGGGCGGAAGGCGGGGCGATCGGGTTCATCGAGGAGATCGACGCCATCGGGTCGGCCCGGCAGGGCATGTCGTCCAGCGGTACCCAGGGGGTATCCGGCGTGGTCAACGAGCTGCTCGTCCAGCTTCAGAGCTTCGACGAACCGACCCGGGGCCAGCGCCTCGCCGGCATCTATGTCGACCTCGCCAACAAGTTCCTTTCGGCCGGACACCAGCTGGCCAAACCCCAGTTGGACCGGCCCAACATCTTGGTGGTGGCCGCCACCAACCGGCGCGACGACCTTGACCCGGCCCTGATCCGACCCGGTCGGTTCGACCGCTCGATCTATTTCGGGCTGCCCGGCCGGTCCGGCCGATCCGACATCATCGCCTACTACCTGGCCAAGAAGAGCCACGTTGATGCGCTGTCGTCCGAGGCTGCCATCGACGAGGTCGCCGGCATGACGATGGGCTACTCGCCCGCCGATCTCGAGCGGCTCCTGGACGAGTCGTTGATCGTGGCGCTGACCGACGGTCGAACCGAAATGACGATGGCCGACCTTTCGGCCGCCAAGCTGTCGGTGGAACTCGGCGTGACCGATCCGGCGGTCTACACCGACGCGGAGCGTTTGCGGGTGGCCACCCACGAGGCCGGTCATGCCGCCGTGGCCTACGTGGTCGGTGAAGGCCGCAAGCTGGACGTGCTCTCCATCATCAAGCGCCGGGACTCGCTGGGCCTCTTGCAGCACTCGGATACCGAGGAGCGCTTCATGCAGACCCAGGAGGAGATGGAGGCCCTGCTTCGTATTGCCATGGGGGGGCTGGCGGCGGAAGAGATCTTCTTCGGCAACGTCTCCTCCGGCCCGGCCGGCGACCTGCTGGGTGCCACCCAGCTGGCCTGTTCGATGGTCGGCGGTTACGGGATGGGCTCGTCGCTGCTCTCGATCGCCGCTGGATCGGGCGGCCCGTTCGGGGGCTCCCTGGTCGACAAGGTGATGGGTGACGACACCGCCCGGGCCGAAGCCGACGGACTGCTCCACGCCGCCCACCAGGCAGCCAGAGACATCATCGCCTCGGAGCGGTCAGTGGTCGAGGCGCTCCGGGACGCATTGGTCTCCCGCTCCGAGCTGATCGGGACCGAGATCATCGATGTGATTGTCTCGGTCGAGTCCACCCGGTCCTCCGAGTGGGTCGGGTCCGATGGCTGATCGCCCGGCGGCCCTCCTCCCCGTCCACCAAGGTCGCCTCGGCGCATCGGACCCGGTGGCGAGCCACGGTGCTGAGGTGGGGCTCGACGCCGACAGGATCCTTCATCGGGCCGCCTTCCAGCCGGTGGCGGGCGGTCCAATACCCGCGGCTTTCGTCGACGAGGACCGGGGAGGCGAGGGTGCCGTCTGTGCCCTTTGCCTGTTCCATCACCGCCACCCCGCCAGCAGAGAGCTCCGGGAAGAGCTCTGGATCCTTCGGTCGTAGCCGAGGTCTTAGCGATCAAGCCCCGCTCGTAGCTCCGCGATCCGGCGCCCGGCGTCGACCGGGGTGATGCGGCCGGTCCCGGGCCTCGCCACCCGAGCCACCGCCGCCAGCCAGGGCGACGGCTGGCGATCCATCCGCCGCCCACCAATGGTGCGGCGGGCCCGGGCCCACGAACAGTGAAGCTGGATTGACGCCCGGGTGAGGGCGACGTAGAGCAACCGGCGCTCTTCGGCGAGGCTTTCCGGTGTGGTGGCGTGGACGATGGGGACGTAGCCGTCCTCGATGCCGACCACGCACACCGACTCCCACTCCAGTCCCTTGGCCCGGTGGAAGGTGGCCAACTCCACCGCTTCCTTCTCTTCGGTGTCGGCCCGGCCCGGGCGGGTGGCCGGTTGGGCCTCCGGGGCGGGGGCGATCCGGTACGGGATCCCCGCCCGCTTCAGGGCCCCGCTGATCACCGACAGCTGATCGTTGGTGCGGGCCAGCACCGCCTGATCCGACCAGGACCGGCCGCTCTCCATCTCCTGCAATAACCGGGATGCCACGCCTTCGGCTTCGGCCGTCTCGTCGTCGTAGGCGGTGACTACCGGCATCGGCCCGGACGGTCCCGACGCCCGGGGGAGGCCCTGTACCGCGCTCCCGAGGGCGGCGGAGGCGGCGGCCACCACCTGGGGGGTCGAGCGGTGGTTCTCCTCCAGCCGGATCACCGCCATGTTGGCCACCAGGGTGGGCAGCCGGGTGATGAGGCCGGAGTCGGCGCCGTTCCAGCCGTAGATGGCCTGGTTCGGGTCGCCCACCACCAGCAGGTCGCGACGATCGCCCATCAACGCCTCGATGAGGCGGTACTGGGCCGGGTTGATGTCCTGGAACTCGTCCACCGACAGGTGCCGGTACCGCCAGTGCACGCCCTCGGCGAAGGTGGGGTCGTCGAGGATGAGGTCGGCGGCTTTCACCACCAGGTCGTCGAGGTCGATGGCCCGTCGCCGGGCCAGGGCGTCCTGGTAGGCGCGGAAGTAGTCGGTGATCCGGTCGACCGGGGTGGCCGGCGACCGGTCGGCGGCCAGGGCGGCCGGCCCGTAGGAATCCGGGTCGAGGCTGCGCGACTTGGCCCATCCGATCTCGGCCGCCACCACCGCCACCACCATCGGGTCACCGACGATCTCGGACACCAGCCGGAACCGGTGGTCGGCGACGTTGGGCGGGGGCTCCCGGGCATCGAGGGCGTGGCGCCGGAGGAGAGTGAGGGCCAACTGGTGGAGGGTGCCGGCCCGGACCCCCGGTCCCGGGGCCGCACCGGTGGTCGAGGGGATGGCCACGCCCACCCCGTAGCCGGCCAGACGTTGGCGGAGCTGGTGGGCCGCCTTCCGGGTGAAGGTGACCACCACGCTGTGGTCGGCTTCCGCCGACCCGTCCCGGATGCGGCGGGCCACCCGGAGGGTGAGGACCCGCGTCTTGCCCGAACCCGCCCCGGCCTGCACGCAGATGGCGGTGGCGGGGGAGTGGATGGCCTCTCGTTGCGGGTCGGTCAGGGCAGCCAGAACCGCGTCGAACCGCCCCCGCCCGGGGGCGTCGGTGCTGGTCAAGCCGGTGCGCGCCGATTGCATGGTTCCACGGGGGCCGAGGCTATCGGTAGGGTATGCCAGTGCTGAAGTCGTTCGCCGGCGGTCGGATCTTCGGCGCCACCTGGGGTTCGGGTGCCGCCACCGTCGTCGCGCTCCACGGTTGGCAGCGTACCCACGCTGACTTCGACGGGGTGTTCGGGGACCCGGCCTTCGCGTCCACCCATGCGGCCATCGGCCTCGACCTGTTCGGATTCGGCTCCACCCCCCCACCGCCGGAGCCGTGGGGGGCGGACGAGTACGCCCGTCACCTGCTCCCGCTGTTCGACGGGGATGACCCGGTAGCCGAGCGGCTGACCCTGGTCGGCCACTCGTTCGGCGGCCGGGTGGCGGTGCGGTTGGCCGCTCTGGCCCCAGACCGCATCGAGCGGCTGGTGCTTACCGGGGCGCCCCTGCTGATCCGGGAAGGGCCCCGGGCGACGCCGGCGCTGTCCTTCCGGGTGGGGCGTTTTCTCCATCGCCGGGGGATGATCGGCGAGAAGCGGATGGAGGCACTCCGCCAGCGGCACGGCTCGCCCGACTACCGGGCGGCCGAAGGGGTGATGCGGGGCGTGTTCGTGACTGAACTCCGCCAACGGGCCGCCCGGGGCGCCGACGATCTGGCCGCGGTCGACTGCCGGGTCGATCTCGTCTGGGGGTCGGAGGACGCCGAGGTGCCGGTCGAGGTAGCCGAGCGGGCCCTGGCCCTGCTCCCGTCGGCGACGCTGGTCACCCTCGCCGGCGTCGGGCACCTGACGCCGACTGAGGCTCCCGCCGCCCTCCGCCAAGCGGTACTCGGTCCGGCCGGCGACTCCGTCGGCCAGGTCGGGTGACCGGCGTGGGCCCGACTACGGTGGCCGCCTCGGTGTCAGTGGCCAACTTCCATCACGGCGTGGCCTGGATCACGGTGGCGGCGTGCGCACTGTCGTGCCTCCCGGCCGGCCTGCGATGGCTTCGGGTGGCTCAGCGGGAGCACTACCTGGCCGGATCCGGCCTCCGGTTCGCGGCCCGGTGGTGGACGATCACCCCAATAAACCGGGCCATGGCCGCCACCGCGGTGGCCGCCGGGGTCATCTCCGTCTGGAAGCCGCTGGCCGGGATCCTCACCGCCGCGGTGGTGGTGGCCGGACCGCTGGGCCTCTCCTGGAAGGGCCGCACCGCGCCGCTGGCCTGGACCCGCCGGCTCCGTACCCTCGCCGGGGTGTGGGCCTTCCTCGAGATCGTGGTGGTGGTGATCGGGGTGGTCACCGGCCTGGCCTCGGTGCTGGCGGTGGTCGCCGCCCTGGCCGTCCCCCTCCTGGTCGACGCCGCCTGTGTGGCCACCGCCCCGATCGAGCGGCGCCTGTCCGAGCATTTCATCGTCGACGCCGGGCGCCGCCTCGCCCGGGTGGCTCCGATCGTGATCGGCATCACCGGGTCCTACGGCAAGACCTCCACCAAGAACCACCTGGCCCACCTCATCGCCCCCTCGATGTCAGTGGTGGCGACGCCGGCCAGCTTCAACAACCGGGCCGGGTTGGCCCGCGCCGTCAACGAGCATCTGACCGACGGGACCCGGGTCTTCATTGCCGAGATGGGCACCTACGGTCCCGGAGAGATCGCCGACCTCTGCCGGTGGTGCCCGCCGACGGTGGCGGTGATCACCGCCATCGGGCCGGTCCATCTCGAACGGTTCGGCACCGAGGAGCGGATCCTGGAGGCGAAGTCGGAGATCGCGGTGGCGGCTCAGGACGTGGTGATCCAGGTCGACGACCCCCGTCTGGCGGCGCTGGCCGACCGGATGGAGGCGGAGGGGAAGCACGTGGTCAGGTGTTCGGCCTCCGACCGGGGAGCCGATGTCAGTGTCGTCCGGGACGCCGACTCCTCCCGGATGACCGTCACCGTGGGCGGCGACACGGTGGCGGCCGGGATCGAGGTGCCGGCCGGAGTGCAACCGGCCAACTTGGCCTGCGCCATCGGCGCCGCCCGATCGGTGGGGGTGGAGACGTCCTCCATCGTGGCCGCCCTGGCCGACCTGCCTCCGGTGGGCCACCGGTTGCAGGCGGTGTCTTCCCCGTCGGGTTTCGCCATCCTCGACGACACCTACAACTCCAACCCGTCCGGCGCCCGGGCGGCCCTGGTCGCCCTCCGCACCCTGGCCGGACCCGATGGAGGGAACAGGTCGGCGGCCGTCGGCGGCGGTACCGCCACCGTGGTGACGCCGGGGATGGTCGAGCTCGGATCTCGTCAGCGCCAGGAGAACTTCGCGTTCGGCGCCGAGATCGCCGGGGCGGCCGACAACCTGGTGGTGGTGGGACGGACCAACCGTCGGGCGCTGCTGGCCGGAGCGGCCTCCAACCGGGAAGCCGGGGTGGCGGTGACCTGGGTGGCGGATCGCCCGCAGGCGGTGGCCTGGGTGCGGGATCACCTCGGTCCCGGGGACACCGTGCTGTACGAGAACGATCTGCCCGACCACTACCCTTAGGCGCTTGAACCCGTGAGGAAGCCACCGGTCCCACCATCGGCGACTCGCGGGTGATCATCGTCCACTCGACCAGGAAAGCAACCCACCGTGCCCGATGTCGCCGTCA
Source organism: Acidimicrobiales bacterium (assembly GCA_036268775.1). Taxonomy (GTDB): domain Bacteria; phylum Actinomycetota; class Acidimicrobiia; order Acidimicrobiales; family RAAP-2; genus DASZIT01. The sequence goes on from DATATM010000004.1 coordinate 87,546, forward strand.
TCTTTGGAGGTCCTTCCCCCGAGCACGACGTGAGCGTGCTCACCGGCCTCCAGGCCGCCCGTGGTCTGGCCCTGGCCGGGAGCCCGGCGGTGTCCGCCTTGTACTGGTCGAAGACCGGCGACTGGTTCGGGGTCGACCCCGGTCTCGAGGCCGAGGCCTTCGTGGACGGCATCCCTCGGGGGGCGACCAAGCTGCAACTGGTGGCCGCCCCCGGTGGCGGCTTCTCCGAGGCCGGCGGCCGCCTCGGACGGGCCCGCCTGATCGACATCGACGCCGCGGTGGTCTGCTGTCACGGTGGGCCCGGGGAAGACGGCACCCTCCAGTCGGCACTGGACCTGGCCGAGATCCCCTACGCCGGCCCCAGCGTGGCCAGCGCCTCGGTGGGCATGGACAAGCTCGCCTTCGGGGCATTGATGGCCTCGGCCGGCCTTCCCACCCTGCCCCGGCTGTTGCTCACCGCCGACGCCCCGGCGCCGTCGTTCGACGGGCCCTACATCGTGAAGCCGCGTTTCGGGGGATCGTCGATCGGCATCGACGTGGTCGAGGATTTCGCCACCGCCCAGGCCCGTCTCTCGGCCAACCCACACCTCCGCTCGGGCGCGGTGCTCGAACCTTTCCGCCCCGACCTGACCGATCTCCAGGTGGGCGTCCGGAGCTGGCCGGAGTTGCAGCTGTCCGCCATCGAGCGCCCCCTCCGGTCTTCGGCGGCGGCGGACATCCTCGACTACCGGGACAAGTATGTGGCCGGTGAGGGCATGGCCGGGGCCCCCCGTGAGCTGCCGGCGGAGATCTCCTCCTCGCTGGAGGCAACCCTGCGGGAAGCCGCCATCGCGGTGGCCACCCTGACCGGCCAGCGGGGGGTGGCGAGGATCGACTTCCTCTCCGACGGCAGTCAGTTGATGGTCAACGAGATCAACACCATTCCCGGTTCTCTGGCCCGCTACCTGTGGGTCGATCCGGTGCTGCCTTTTGGTGACCTGCTCGCCGACCTGCTGGATGAGGCCCGGAAGCGACCCACCCATGCGTATACGACCTCCGGCGCCGATGGCACGGTGCTGCGTTCGGCGGGATCGATCGCCGGAAAGCTGGGCTGAATCGGTTGCCCACCCAATTGCGCCGGATGGTGGTCGGCGAGGAAATCCTCGTCGACATCAAGCCGCACTGGATGTACCTGATCGGTCCGCTGACGACCGCGGTGGCGGTGGTCGGCCTGGCGGTGGCCCTGGAGGTGGGGTTCCCCCATACCTCGGTGGGCTGGCACCGAGTGGAGACGGTCGTCGCCGTCATCCCCTGCGTCTGGTTGATTCTCCGGTTCATCCGCTGGCGGATGACCAGCCTGGTGGTCACCTCGTTCCGGATCGTCGAGCGCTTCGGGGTTGCCTCCACCCGGACCACCGAGATCTGGCTGTCGAACGTGGAGGCGGTCGACGCCCGGCAGTCGCTGTTCCGACGCCTGCTGGGGACCGGCGAGATCGAGGTCACCCTCTACGGTGAGGCCGACATCCCGGTGTTCCGCGATGTCCGGAAGCCGGTCATCCTCCAGCGGGTCATCGCCCGGCGCCTCACCCCCCGGCCGCATCCCCAGGGGTTCCTCTGAGCCGGCGTCAGAGAGGCGAGGTCGGCGGAATGGCCGGCACATCGACCCAGGACGAGCCGTTCCATCGCATCTGAGCCGTCCACGCTTGTCCGTCCCAGTATCGCTGGTGGTAAGGGTCTGCTGCTTCTGGGAACCAACCTGCCCCCGGACTCAGGGTCAAAGACGGAATCGGCCTCGGCGCCAGGCTCGGCGGCGCGTAGGACACCGGCCGAGCGAACGAGGAGGAAAAACCGACCGGCGAGAACTCATGAGAAAAGACGCCAGGGTAGGACGTCGTGATGGTGAAGCGACGCTTGCGGTGTCGGACCAAGACGAGCAACAGGATGACGAGTCCGATCAGGATGCCGGCGCCGACCACAAACCCAACGATCGGGCCGACTCGGACTGGATGCGGTTGCCGCGTTCCCGAGGATGTCACCGGCGCCGATGGAGCTCCCGGGGCGGCGGTGGCTTGCCGGGCGGCCAGCGCGATGGCGTCGCTGGGGGCCAGATCACCGGACTCGGTGACCAGCTCCACGGAGAAGATGGTGTCCCCCCGGGCGAAGGTCACCGCGTAAGCAGTGGCCGGAACCCCGGAGACGGCAATCTGGTCGGAGAACCCGGTGGCTCCCGAAATCTGCGGAACCGAGAAGCTGGAAGCACCCGAGCTCCGGACACCGAGATTGAAGTCGCCGAGAAACGGCGCCGCCAGGCTGGCGTCCTTCAACTCCAATGCCAAGACGACGGCTCCGTCCCCCGCCGGAGGCTGTTGGGTCCAGACCCGCAGGTAGCCGGACAGATTGCCGTTCGACAACTGCTGATCGATGGCCGCGGTTTCGGAGGTGCCGGCATTGAACAGGTTGACGTTCGCCTGGTTCAGCGGTCCGTTGGTGGTGCCGGACGGGGAGAGAACCATCCCCGGCAAGGTGTCGGAGAGGATGACCGTCGAGAGGTCGGCCTGACCGGCGTAGGCGGTGAGCGGTGAAATAGCGAGGAAGGAGATGCCGGCGAGCAGGCCGGCGACCACGTAGATGATCAGGCGCTGAAGTGGGGCAGGCACCTGTCGAGTGGGCGCGACTGTGTCTCTCCGGCGCAGTCTCCCCATACCAGTAGTTGTCGGCAGCCATCGGTGCCGACTCAAGCCCGAAGCGCCCGACCGGTCCCTATCGGGCGGCTCCGTCGGAGGCAGTGACCTTCCAGGCCCGCGCCGGGAGGGCGTCGATGTCGATGGCGCCGATCCGGCTGAGGGCCACCACCGAGCCGCCGAAGCCGGCCCCGGTCATCCTGGCTCCGTAGACCCCGTCGATCGATCGCAAGTGCTCAGCCAGGGCGTCGAGGACCGGGGTGGACACCTCGAAGTCCTCGGCCAGGCTCCGGTGGCTCTCGGTCATGTAAGCGCCGGCCGCCCACAGATGGTCGGACCCGAGCGCCTCGGCCACCTGCCGCACCCGCCGGCATTCGCTCACCACGTGGCGGGCCCGCCGCTGGAGCAGCGGGTTCCGCAGCCGGGAGACGTCGGACTCCTCGGCCAGGCCCAGAGGGCCGATGGTCGCCGCCGCCTCTTCGCACTCGGCTACCCGGGCGGCGTACCCCGAGTCCCGCAGGGCCCGGGGTTGTCCGGAGTCGACCACCACGATCTCGGCGTCCTCGGGGACGGTCACGTAGGCGACCGAGAGGACGGAGAAGTCGATGAGCGAAGCCTGCCCGGCCCGTCCCCCCGAACAGATCAGGGGATCCATCATCCCGACCGGCACCCCCGAGAGGTGCTCGGCCCGCTGGCACAATCGGGCCAGGGTGATCGATGATCCGGTGGCGCCGAAGACCCGGGACAGTGCGGTAGTGAGCGCGGCGCTCGAGGAGAGGCCGGAGCCGACCGGGAGGGTGGTGACGATCCGGCACACCCCACCCGCCTCCGGCTTGACGGTGGCCATCACCGCCGCCACCAGGCGGGCCCAGGGTGGTTGGAGGGATGCGAGGACGTCGACATCGGCCGGGACGACGAGGGGCAGGGTGATGGCTTCGTTGTGCCGAGTGGAGAAGAAGGTGACTCCGGGGGATCCGGTGGGGGTGAACTCGACGGTGGTGCCGAGATCGATGGCGATCGGAAGGGCCAGGCCCCGGTTGTAGTCGGTGTGGTCGCCGATGAGGTTGACCCGGCCGGGTCCGGTGGCTCGTCGGGCCAGGCTCATGCTCGCTCCCTTCCCCCTCTGATGCAGCCACCCCGTCGGTGATCCGGCCTCACCGCACAATAAACTCCGCCGGGCTCCCTGTGACCCGGCCGGCGAAATCCGGGTGCCCGGGGGAACGGGTGGCTTCCCGGACCCGGACATCGCATTTGACCGGCGACCGGCCGAGCAGCCACCATCCCTGGATGCTCGACTCGAACCCCGCGCCCCCATCCACCTCCGCCCCGGTTCCGATCGGCGTCCGATGAGCGGCCCGCTGGAAGGCGTCCGACTGGTCGAGCTGGCCGGTCTGGGGCCGTCCCCGTTCGCCGGAATGATGCTGGCCGACGCCGGGGCCGACATCATCCGGGTCGACCGGTCGGAGCGGGCCACCTACCCGCCCAATGAAGGCGCCCACGTCGATCTGTTGAACCGGGGGCGCCGTTCGGTGGCGGTCGATCTCAAGCATGCCGACGGGGTGGCTCTGGTGCTGCGGCTGCTGGAGACGGCCGACGGGCTGATGGAGGGCTTTCGTCCGGGGGTGGCCGAACGGCTGGGCCTCGGACCCGAGGTCTGCCTGGCCCGCAACCCGAAGCTGGTCTACGGCCGGATGACCGGGTGGGGTCAGACCGGCCCGATGGCCCAGGCCGCCGGTCACGACATCGACTACATCGCCCTGGCCGGCGCGCTGGACCCGATCGGCCGGGAAGGGGAGAAGCCGGTTCCTCCCCTCAACCTGGTCGGCGACTTCGGCGGCGGGGGCATGCTGCTGGCCTTCGGGATGGTGGCGGCCATCCTCTCTGCCCGCCAGACCGGCCAGGGCCAGGTCATCGATGCGGCCATGGTCGACGGGGCCGCCTCCCTCATGGCCATGACCTACACCCTCCGGCAAGCCGGGATCTGGAATGACAAGCGGGGGACCAACCTGTTGGACACCGGCGCCCATTTCTACGAGGTCTACGAGACGTCGGACGGGGGATACATGGGGGTGGGGGCTATCGAGCCCCAGTTCTACGCCGCCCTCCTGGAGGGGCTGGGACTGACCGGCGAGGAGATGCCCGGACAGAACGACCGGGACGCCTGGCCGGCGATGAAAGAGAAGTTCGCGGCGATCTTCGCCACCAAGACCCGCGCCGAGTGGGAGGCGATTTTCGATGGGACCGACGCCTGCGCGGCCCCGGTGCTCACCACCGCCGAGGCCCCGCTCCATCCCCACAACCAGCATCGGGGCACCTTCGTCGAGGTGGCCGGGGTGGTCCAACCCGGGCCGTCCCCGCGTTTCGAGGGAACCCCCAGCGCCATCCGCCGGCCCCCGCCCAACCCGGGTCAGTACGGCGACGAGGCGCTGGCCGACTGGGGTCTGGATGGCGGGGAGATCGCCAAGCTGAGGGAGTCCGGGGCCATCCGCTAAGCCCGGCGAGTCCCCGGGCTGCGTCCCGAGCCCAACGCCGGCCCGACCGGGCGGTCAGACGTCGCCGCCGTAGAGGTCGAAGGTTCGGGCCATCCCGCCGTCGGCGGCGATCGTCTCCCCGGTGACGAACCGGGCGGCGTCGGAGGCCAAGAAGACGATCACATCGGCAATGTCTTCCGGGGTGGCCCAACGGCGGAGCGGGGTCTGGCTCTCGATCGTCTCGGTCACCCCCGGGACCAACTTGTTCTTGGCCCAAAGGGCGGTGTCGACGACGCCGGGAGCCACCGCGTTGACCCGGATGCCCCACGGTCCCAGCTCGATGGCCAGTGATCGGGTGGCGGCGTCGATGGCTCCCTTGGTGGCGGCATAGGCGGCCCGTCGCGGCGTGCCGACCAGGCCCGAGACCGACGACAGGTTGACGATCGAGCTTCCGCCTCTCCGGATCATGGAGGGGATGAGGGCGGCGATCAGCAACAGCGGGGCTCGCACATTGACCGCCAGCATCTCGTCGATCAAGGTGGCGTCGGTGTCGACGGTGGCGTGCCGGGCGGCCGCCGCCGCGTTGTTGACCAGGATGTCGACGCCGCCGAGGGCGTCGAGCGCTTGCCCGGCGAGAGTGGCGGGAGCCTGGGGATCGCCGAGGTCGCCCATCAGAATCACCGGAGCGTGGGCCAGCCCCGCCGCCACCTCGGCCAGTCCGTCGCGGCTTCTCGCCACCAACGCCACCCGGGCTCCCGCCCGATCGAGGGCCCGGGCCGCCGCCGCCCCGATGCCCCGGGAGGCTCCGGTCACCAGGGCGGTGCGCCCCTCCAGCGAGTTCGGATCCGTGGTCACCTGAGGGTCAATTCACGGCCATCAGGGTCGGACGGGGGGGTCAGAGGTTGACGACAGGACAGGTGACGGTGCGGGTGATCCCCTCGATGAGCTGAATCCTCCCCACCACCATCCGGCCCAACTCGTCCACGCTGGCCGCCTCGGTCCGCACGATGACGTCGTAGGGCCCGGTGACATCCTCGGCGGCGATGACCCCGTCGAGCTTGGCGACGGCTCGGGCGACGGTGGCGGCCCGACCGACCTCGGTCTGGATGAGTATGTAGGCGCTGACCGGCATGGATTCTCCCGACACTGGTTCCCGTGGGCAGATGCATGCTACCGCTGCCGCCGCGGCCCCTACCATGACCGGAGTGGCGACCGTTCGGGAGCGAAGAGAGCAGTTCAAGCGCCTGGCCCAGGCGGCCATCGCCGACTTGTTCGACCAGCGGCAACCGTTCGGCCGCCTGGCCCTCACCCATGTGTTGATGACGGCGGGGGACACCATCTTCGCGGTGTCGCTGGCCGGGTCGCTGTTCTTCTCCATTTCTCCCACCGCCGCCCAGGACAAGGTGCTGCTCTACCTGCTGTTGACGATGGCGCCGTTCGCAGTGGTGGCCCCGGCCCTCGGGCCGCTGATCGACCGGAGCCGGGGGGCCCGGAGGGGGATGGTGGTGGTCTCCGCCCTCGGTCGGGCGGCGCTGTGCCCGCTGTTGGCCCGAGACATCCATTCGCTGCTGTTGTTTCCTTTGGCCTTCGCCATGCTGGTGCTGTCCAAGGTCTATCTGGTGACCAAGGGAGCCCTGGTACCGGAGATGGCCTCGCTCGGCCTCATCGGCCACCCCCCGGGGAGTGACCCTCCGGGCACCGTCATCGAGCTGGTCCCGACGTCGCCGCCGTCGTCCACCCCGCCCTACGGGACGCCGATGACCGGCGGGGGAGTCGAACCCGAGGACTCGGAGCGACCCAACCTCGAAGGTGCCCCCGACCTGGCCGGCCTCAATGCCCGGCTGGGGCTGCTGGCGTCGCTGTCGGCCTTCGTCTTCGCCCTCCCGGCGGTCGGCATGCTCAAGCTGGCCGGCGCCTCGGGTGTTCTCTGGCTCGACTTCATCGTCTTCCTGGCGGCGGTGGTGGCCGGTGCCCGGTTGCCGGTCCGCCAGCGCCGGCGGGCGAGAGGGGTGAGCCGGCGACGGGTGCGGGAGAGAGCCATCCCGATGGTGTCGGTCACCCAGTCCCTCACCGAGGCCCCGGCGGCACTGCCCGCCGAGCCGACCGATGACGAGATGGACCTGGCCGCCTTCCGGCCGATCGCCACCTCCGAGGTCTTGCTGGCCCTGATGCCGATGTCGGTGCTGAAGGCGGAGCTCGGGTTTCTCACCTTCCTGCTGGCCTTCGGGCTCCGGCGACAAGGGGCGGCCACCTGGTGGTTCGGGCTGCTGCTGGGAGCCATCACCGCCGGCGCCCTCATCGGCGTGCTGCTGGTGGCCCGGCTGCGAAAGGTGTTCAGCGAACAGCAGATCCTGGTGGCGTCGCTGTGGTTGGTGGCGGTGTTCGCCGGCATCATCTCCCTCCAGTCCAGTCGCTACTTCCAGATAGTGGTGGCCCTGGCGGTCGGGGTGGCCGGCGCCATCTCCAAGCCGTCGTTCGACGCCCTGGTCCAGCGGCACGTGGAGGTGTTCAACCAGGGTCGGGCGTTTGCCCGCTTCGAGACCCGGCTGCAGTTGGTGTGGGTGGTGGGCGCCTTCGTGCCGGTGGTGGTGACCCTGCCCATCTCCACCGGCGACCTGATCATGGCCATCGTGGCCGCCCTCGGGGCGGTGGCGTACATGAGCTCGCTTCGGAGCGGCAGCCACCGCTGGTGAGATGCGGCGGGGCGGCGGGGTGGCGAGGGGTTAGCCTGCCGCGGTGTTCGAGCAGTCCGAAGCGGTGGTCCGCTGCCAGGACGGCCACCTGCTCACCACCATCTGGCTACCGTTGGTGTCGATCAAGGCGGTGCGCCTCGGGAACCGCCGATGGCAGCACTGCCCGGTCGGGAAGCACTGGACCACGGTAGTGCCGGTGGAGGAGTCGACCCTCGACCCGGCCACCCTGGAGGCCGCCCGGGCCGTCCACGACATTCGTCTGCCCTGAACACCGGGAAGCGCGGCTGCAGACCACACTCGGCGGTCAGCCGAGCAGCTTTTCGAGCCGGTCGACTTCCTCGTTGAGCTGGGCCGGGAGCTTGTCGCCGAACCGGGCATAGTGCTCGCGGATGCCCGGCACCTCGGCCCGCCAGCCCTCGATGTCGACCGCCAGCAGTTCGTCCATGTCCTGGTCGGAGATATCCAGTCCGTCGGTATCGATGGCGCCCGAAGCTGGGATGAAGCCGATGGGCGTCTCTTCGGCCTCGCCGTCACCGCCGGCCCGGTCGAACACCCAGGACAGCACCCGGGAGTTCTCCCCGTAGCCAGGCCACAGCCAGCGGCCCTCCTCGTCCTTCCGGAACCAGTTCACGTAGAAGATCTTCGGGAGCTTGGCCGGATCGGCCGAGGCTCCGACCTCCAGCCAGTGGGCGAAGTAGTCGGCCATGTTGTAGCCGCAGAACGGCAGCATGGCGAACGGGTCGCGACGGAGCTTCCCGACCGCACCGGTGGCCGCCGCGGTGGTCTCCGAGGACATGATCGAGCCCAGGAACACCCCGTGGTTCCAGTCGCGGGACTGGAACACCAACGGCACCACCGAGGCCCGCCGGCCCCCGAACATGATGGCGTCGATCGGCACCCCGGCCGGGTCCTGCCATTCCGGGGCGATGGCCGGGTCCTGGGCGGCGGAGACGGTGAAACGGGCGTTGGGATGGGAGGCGGGGGTGCCGGACTCGGGGGTCCAGTCCTCTCCCTTCCAGGAGATGAGGTGGGCCGGCGGCTCCTCGGTGACGCCCTCCCACCAGACGTCGCCGTCGTCGGTGAGGGCGGTGTTGGTGAAGATGGCGTTGCCGTCGAGGGTGAGCATGGCGTTGGGATTGGTCTTGAAGTTGGTGCCGGGGGCCACCCCGAAGAACCCGGCCTCCGGGTTGATGGCGTAGAGGCGGCCGTCGGCCCCGAACTTCATCCAGCAGATGTCGTCACCCACCGTCTCCACCTTCCAGTCGGGCAGGGAGGGGATGAGCATGGCCAAGTTGGTCTTCCCACAGGCGGACGGGAAGGCGCCGGTCACGTACTTGGTGACGCCGGCGGGGTTGGTCAGCTTCAGGATGAGCATGTGCTCGGCCAACCAGTTGTCGTCGCGGGCCATCACCGAAGCGATGCGGAGGGCGAAGCACTTCTTCCCCAACAGGGCGTTGCCGCCGTAGCCGGAACCGTACGACCAGATCTCCCGGGTCTCGGGGAAGTGGACGATGTACTTGTTCTCGCTGTCGCACGGCCAGGGGACGTCGGCCTTGCCATCCACCAGCGGATCGCCGACCGAATGGAGACAGGGGACGAAGTCGCCGTCGGCGCCGAGCACCTCCAGGGCGCCCCGTCCCATCCGGGTCATGATCCGCATCGAGACGACCACGTAGGGCGAGTCGGTGATCTCCACCCCGATGTGGGCGATCTCGGAGCCCAGCGGCCCCATCGAGTAGGGAACCACGTACATGGTCCGCCCCCGCATCGAGCCGCGGAACAGATCGGTGAGCAGGCCCCGCATCTCGGCGGGATCCCGCCAGTTGTTGGTGGGCCCGGCATCGGACTCCTGGGTGGAGCAGATGAAGGTCCGGTCCTCCACCCGGGCCACGTCGGCCGGGTCGGAGTGCGCCCAGTAGCTGTTGGGCCGCTTGGCGTCGGAGAGCTTGGTGAAGGTCCCATTGTCAACCAGAAGCTGGCAGAGGCGGTCGTACTCGTCGGCCGACCCGTCGCACCATTCCACCGAGGCCGGCTGGGCGAGCGCCGCAACTTCGTCCACCCAGGCGATCAGCTTCTTGTTCTCAGTGGGGGGCATGGGCGGGCGTTTCCTCCTCGGGATTCCGTGTCGGTGGCCGCAACGATCGCCTACAACCGGGGCGGGCGTCGCGGGGGGACTACTCGATATTAGTGGCGGTGGCCGGGGACGATGGTAGGCAAGAGACATGGTCGGAACCAATCCGGGGTCCACATCAGCTCATTTTCCCGGTTCCGGTGACGAATTTGACGCCATCGACCGCCTGCGGGCGCGATTCGAGCGGGCGGCCGGGGCCCGGATGGACCGGGGACGGCCGCCGGACGGAGAGACCTGGATCGGGGATGACGCCGCGGTGGTCCGGCGCCCGGAAGGGGCCCTGGGGCTGCTCTCCACCGACCTGGTGGTGGCCGGGGTCCATGTCGACCTCGAGCTGAGCCACCTCGACGACCTGGGCTACAAGGCGCTGATGGTGACGGTGTCCGACCTGGCCGCCATGGGGGGCCGCCCCGACCACGTCCTGGTCTCGATCGCCTCGCCGCCGGGGACGGATCTGGACCGGCTGGCCGACGGGTTGGCCCAGGCCGCCGAGGAGACCGGCGGCGTGGTGGTCGGCGGCGACCTCTCCGGATCGGCGACCCTGATGGTCTCGGTGGCCGTCTCCGGGTCGCTCCACCGGTCGACCCATCTCGGGCCCCTGTTTCGCTCCGGGGCCAACCCCGGGGACCAGCTCCTGGTTACCGGGCCACTCGGGGGGTCGGCGGCCGGTCTCCGGCTCCTGCGGCTCCGGCAGGCCCAGAGGGTCACTACCGAGCCGTCGACCGAGGAGGGGGAATTGCTCCGGGCCCACCGCCGACCGGTCGCCCGCCTGGGGGAGGGGGAGACGGCGCGGTTGTCGGGGGCCAGTGCTGCCATCGACATCTCCGACGGCCTGGTGGCCGACCTCCGGCACCTGGCCCGGGCTTCGGGGGTGGGCGTCGACCTGGCCGAGGTCCCGGTGGCACCCGGAGCCACCCAAGACGAGGCCCTGGGGGGCGGGGAGGACTACGAGCTGTTGCTGGCCACCCGCGACCCCGCCCGCCTCCAGCAGGCATTCGCCGAGGCCGGGCTCAGGCCCCCCATCCCCATCGGGCGGTGCACCGGCGACCCGGATCGGCTCGAACTGGGGGGCGCCCCGCTTCCCGCCGGCGGCTGGCGCCACCAGCTGGGCTGATCGGGGATCGACCCGGGACAGCTCTCAGCGAATCCACAGGAACGCCGTCCACAATTGCGGCTGTGAGCACCGGGGACAGGCATTGGATCTGAACGGTCGCCGGGTCCTGGTGGTCGACGACGAGAAGAGCATCACCGCTCTGGTGACGATGGCGCTCACTCTTCACGGGACCACGGTCGAAGTCGCCCATTCCGGGACCGAGGCCCTCCGGGCCATGCGGTCGTTCCGCCCCCATCTGGTGGTGCTCGACGTGATGCTCCCCGACATCGACGGGTTCGAGGTGCTGAAACGGATGGGGTGGGACCGGACCTCCCAGATGACCCCGGTGCTGTTCCTGACGGCCAGGGGGGATGTGGACGACCGGATCCGGGGCATGTCGGCGGGCGGGGACGACTACATGTCCAAGCCCTTCAGCGTCGAGGAGATGCTGTTGCGGATCAAGGCGATTCTCCGCCGGACCGACGGCTACGAGAACCTCGGCCCCCGGCTGACCTTCGCCGACATCGAGCTGGACGAGGACAGCCATGAGGTGTGGCGCGGACCGGCGGCCATCGAGCTGACCCCGACCGAGTTCCGGCTGCTGCACTTCCTGATGGTCAATGCCGGGCAAGTCCTGTCCAAGTCCCAGATCCGGGACCGGGTGTGGGACTACAGCTTCGACGGCAAGGTCAATATGGTCGAGGTGTACGTGAGCTATCTCCGCAAGAAACTCGATGCCCACGGGCCGTCACTGATCCGGACGGTGCGGGGCGTCGGCTACACCCTCCGGGTCCCTCCGGAGTTGGCGGCACCCCATGAGCCGGCGTCGCACCCCGGAGGCGGAGGCTGAGGTGACGCCTTGACGCTGCGTCTCCGCCTGCTCCTGTTGCTGGTGATCATCGTCGCCACCGGTTTGGTGATCTCGGACGTCGTGACCTACACCTCCCTCCGGTCGTTTCTCCTCACCCAGGTGGACAACCAGCTGAAGGTGGCAACCTTCCCGGTCGGTCGGTCGCTGCTGTCCTCACCCACCAACGGCTCGACGGTGCCGCCCCCACCCAGCTCGGGCAGCGGAACCCCCACCACCACCGTCCCGACCACCCCCACCACCGGGGCGACCAGCGGGGCGACCACCACGCCGACCACCCGGGCTCCGGGCCAGGGCGACTTGCGACCCGAATTCGGGGGGACGGCCCACGGGGCCGACCGCGGGGTGCTGGTGCCGCCGGGGACCTACGGCGAGCTCCGTGATGCCAGCGGCCGCACCGTTGCCCACGTCTTCTTCAGCTACGGCGGCAAGGCGCCGGCCGCCCCCGCCATCCCCGCGTCCCTACCTGGGTCCGGTAGCGGCTCGAAGTCCGACCTGTTCTTCACCACCTCCAGCACCGGGACCGACGGCACCAGCTACCGGGCGCTGGCCCGCCCGCTGATCAACGACAACGGCACCATCGTGGTGGCGGAGTCACTCAGCGTCACCGACAGCACCCTGCAGCGGCTCCTGTTCATCGAGTTGATCGTGTCGGCCCTGGTCCTGGTCATCCTCGGGCTGATCTCCTGGTTGATGGTGCGCCGGGACATGCGTCCCCTCGAAGAGATGGCGGTGACCGCCGGCGCCATCGCCGACGGCGACCTGTCCCAGCGGGTCTCCAACGTGACGCCGGGCTCCGAGGTTGGTCAGCTCGGGGTGGCCTTCAACACCATGATCGAAGAGATCGAGGATGCCTTCGATGCCCGGGCTGCCTCCGAGAACAAGCTCCGGCGGTTCCTGGCCGACGCTTCCCACGAGTTGCGGACCCCCCTGACCTCCATCCGCGGTTACTCGGAGATGTTCGACCTCGGGATCCGGGACCGGCCCAATGACCTGGCGACGGCGATGGACCACATCAAGAACGAGGCCTCCAGGATGGGGACCCTGGTGGACGACCTCTTCTTGCTGGCCCAGCTCGACCACGAACGGCCACAGGATCAGAGCCCCTTCGATCTGGTCGAGGTCGCCGAGCGGTCGGTGGCCGGGGTCCGGGTCTCCGCCCCCGCTCGCACCGTCCGGCTGGAGGCAGCCGGCCCGGTGACGGTGGTCGGCGACGTCCGCCGGATGCGCCAGGTGGTCGACAACCTGTTGGTCAACTCCATCCGGCACACCCCTGACACCGCCATTGTCGAGGTCCGGGTCCGACTGGACGGAGACGAAGCGGTGGTCTCGGTGAGTGACGACGGTCCCGGCATCGACCCCTCGGTGGCCGCCCGCATCTTCGAGCCGTTCTTCCGGGCGGATCCGTCACGGGCCCGGTCGACGGGGGGGGCCGGCTTGGGGCTGGCCATCGTGGCCGCCATCGTCGAGGCGCACGGGGGACGGGTGACGCTGATGGCGGGCACCCCCGGTGCCACCTTCGAGGTGCGGCTTCCGGCGGCGTCGCCATCGTCTTCGGGCAACGGCGCGGTCCCCGCCGTCGAGTCGGAGGCCGGGCTTCCCCCGGTGGGGACCCGCACCGGCGACGGCTCGGGGCCGCCACCCGCTGACGTCGAAGGCTAACGTCACTCCCCAGTAAGCCGACGAGTGGGGGAAGCGATGCGGAGGGGTCTGGTGGTGATGGCGCTGGCTGCCAGCCTGGTCGCCGGGGTCGGGGTGGGGGCCACGCCGGCGGCTGCCGCCAGCCACGGGCCGTCACCGATGACCCAGTGCGGGCTGCCCGCCAGCGGTGGCAACGTCGGAAACGCGACGCCGGGCCAGGAGGATCTCAACCCGGTGGCGGTCGCCTCCGCCATCGAATACGCCAATACCCATTTGCGGGCCTCGGTCCAGATCTTCCGCAACAACTGCAAGGTGGCCGAGGGGCTCCTCGACCCGGTGACCGACAGCATCCCCTATGAGGTCTTCAGCTCGACCAAGAGTGTCGTCTCCATCCTCACCGGCGTTGCCTACGATCAGCACCGCCTGAGCCTCGACGACCCCATCGGCAAGTACCTGCCCACCGGGCCGGGCTGGGGGGACGCCGCCCACCGGGCGATCACCATCCGGCAATTGCTCACCGAGACCGCCGGGCTGAGGGAATCCATCCTCACCGAGTTCGCCTCGGTCGGCGTCGATCCGAACATCGTCCAGGAAGCCTTGGCCCAACCCCTGATCTCCAAGCCGGGCACCACCTTCGATTACACCCAGCGGGTTCCCGACCTGTTGGCCTTCGTCGTCCAGCGGGCGGTCGGCGAGGACCTCCAGGCCTTCGCCCAGCAGTACGTGTTCAGCCCCATCGGGATCCCGGCCAACAGCTACATCTGGCTGAGGGACCGCTCCGGGAACACCTACGGCTACGCCAACCTGTTCATCCCGCCCACCCAGTTCGCCAAACTCGGACTGCTGATGCAGAACGGCGGCAACTGGAACGGCCGGCAGGTGCTCTCGACCAACTACATCGGTCAGCTCCGCCAACCGACGGCCACCAACGGCTGCTACGGATTCCTGTTCTGGGTCAATGGCGGCTCATCCTGCAAGAGCGCCAACATCCCCGCCGCCCAAACTGTCGACCACGAGATGATCCCGAGCGCGCCGCCGGACCTGTTCGCCATGGTCGGCGCCCTCCAGCAGAACAATTTCATGGTCCCCAGCCTGAACATGACGGTGACCTGGACCGGGATCCTCGGCGACACCACCCCGAACCTGGCCGGCCTGCTGAGTGCCTCCGGGGCGGCGTCCGATCTCTATTACAACTTCTTCCGCATCCTCATGGCGGGGGTGGAGGACAGACACGTTCCCGATCCCGGCCCTTACGTCTCCCCACCGGAGGACTTCGACATCAACCCGATCAACTACCTCGACCCGAGCGTGCTGCTCACCGACCTGGTGACCAACCCGTCCTGCAACGTCCTCTTCTGCGACGGCACCATCCCCACCACTGGCTTGGTTCAGAACGGGCAGGCCGTCACCCGGTATCTCGCCGGCCTCGGGGCGCCGGGCTAGCTCCGACCGACGCGGGTGGATCAGCCGGCTCGGGCGGCGCCCCCGCCCCCGCCGAAGCCGCCGCCGCCGGCGAAGCCACCGCCGGCTCCGCCGAAGCCACCCGCACCGCCCAGTCCGGTGGCACCCCCCAGGCCGGTGCGACCGGTGGTGGTGGCGCTACTGGCCGGAATGGGGAGGTTCAGGTTGGCCAGGACCACGGTGGCCCCGGGCTTCACCCCGCTGTCGATCTGAGTGAGGATGTCGCCCACGGTGCCGAGGGTGACCCGTACCCGGGAGATGGTGCCGTTCTTGTCTTCGGTGACGAAATGGGTCGTGCCCACGGTCTGGATTGCCGAACTCGGGACGCTGGCGACTCCGGTGGCGCCCTTGGTGACGATGCTCACGTTGGCATCCGCCCCGGACGTCAGTTGCAGCCCGGCGGTCGAGCCCATCGACAGGGTCACCGGGTAGCTGGTGGACGTGGTGGCGGTGGAGGCGACCAGCCCGATTGCCGTCACCGCGCCGGCGATCGTCTTGCTGGTGGAGTCCGGAGTGATGGTGGCCTTCTGGCCGACCTGGACGTTGGCGATGTTGGAAACCGAGATGTCGGTGGTGACCACAAACGACCCGGGACCCAGGATGACGATGGCGGCGCCGGAGCTCGGGCCGACATTCGAACCGGCACTCACCGCGGCACCCGGCGCGATGGACACCGAGGCCACCGTGCCGCCGATCGGACTCAAGAGGTTGGTGTCAGCCAGGTTCTGCTGCGCGGAGGCGAGTTGGGCGGTGGCGAGGTCGAGGGCGGCCTGGTCGCTGGCCAGTTGCTCGGGGGTGGCGACCGACGACGATCCTGCCGAGCCCCCCGAACCCGAGCCGGAGCCGGAGCCGGAGCCGGACGAGCCCCCGAGGGAGGAGGAACCACCGGAGGGGGAGGAGCCGTTGCCACTGCCGGCGCCAGTCCCCGACGATGCCGATCCCGACCCGCTGGAGGGGCTTGCCCCACTGCCCGCGGCGGCGGCGTTTCCGAGCGCGGCGCCCAGGGCGGTCTCGTCGGACGCCACGGTGGCCTGGCTCTGGGCGACCTCGTTCTGGTCGCTGGCCACCTGCTGGAGGTCACTGGTGCAGGTGGTGGTGGATGACGGTGCCGTCGAGGTGGGGGTCGTCGTCGGGGTCGTGGTCGGGGTCGACGCCGCTTGGCCTGAATCGGCCGACGAGCCACCGGCGGTGTCAGGTGCCGAGGTGGTGGAGGATGGCGTCGTCGTTGGGGGGGTCGTTGTCGTGGTGGTGGTGGTGGTGGCGTTGCAGGTGGCGAGGGCCTGCTGGAGGTCGGCGGCGGCTTGGCGCTGATTGGCGTCGGACTGCTTCTGGTCGGCCACCAGGGTGGACTGGGCCTGGTTGATGGCGGTGTTGGCACCGCCCGGCGCCGCCGAGGTCGGTTGGGTGGAGGGACTGCCCACCGCGGTGACGTCGGCGGTGGTGACGGCGTTGGCGGTGCCCGTCGCGGAGGATGAAGAGGATTGGCCGGTCTGGTCGTCAGTGACCTTGGCCTGGGCTGACGCCACCGTGGCCTGGGCCTGGACCACCGCGCTCTGGAGCGAGGTGGGATCCAGGGCCGCCAATGTCTGTCCGGCGGTCACCACTTGTCCGACGGTCACCGCCACGCTGGCCACGGTTCCCGCCGTCCCAAAATTGAGATTGGCTTGGTTGAGGGGGGTGAGGGTGCCGACCCCGTCGAGGGTCTGGACCGGGGAACCGGTGGTCACCGTGGCCAGCCGGTAGGCGGGGCTCGATGACCCGGTGGTGAGCCACACGGTGGCGGCGACGGCGACGATCACCACCGCGGAGATGAGCCAGGTGATCCAGGAGAGACCCTTCCCACCCGAGGGTCGCTCAACCACCGGTCGTCCCCGTCCCCGCCCCGGTGCCGCCCCGACGCCCGAACCCGCTGGTGCAGCCGCTGGCTCCGGGGGTGCTGATGCTGATCGAGGTGGCGGTGATGGCGCCGGTGCTGTCAGCCGAACCCAGGGCCTGGACGCATTTGCCGACGGCCAGGTCGGTGGCGGCCGCCGCCTGAGTCTGGGTGAAGGTGGTCGAACCGCTGACGTCGACCGTCTTGCTGGTCACCGCACTGGTCGTCGGGTTGGTGGCGTTCACCACGATCGTGGTGCCACTCACCGAGGTGACGCTGCCGGAGGCACCGCCGAATCCGCCGCCCCGCCCGGCTCCAGCCGGCCGGCTGCCGCCCCCGGGAGGCGAGCCGGTCCCTCCGCCCGCCCCTCCCGCGAATCGACCGCCGCCGGCTCCGCCCGCACCTCCGGCGCCACCCCCGCCGAACCCGGCGGAACAGGTGCCGTTAGTGGGGGTGCTGATCAGGACGGTGGTGGCGTTGACGGGAGCCCCGGGAGCCGTCGTGGTGGTGGTGGAGGAGCCGGCGGCTGCCGGAGTGCTGAACGCCGACACGCATTGTCCGACCGACACGTTGGCCAAGGTGGCGGGCACCGTCTGGCTGAAGGTGGTGGTGGAGCTGTAGTTGACGGTCGTCTGGCCGCCGGTGGAGGCCGCCGACGAGGCGGTGCTCTGCACTTCCAGGGACTGTCCGGCGATGGAGGCGATGGTGCCGAAGGCCCCGGGGGGGGTGGCGGGCCGGCCCGAGCCAGGCGCGCTCGACGAGGTTGAACTGCCGGCGCTGGCGGCCGAGGTTCCGCCACCACAGGCGGCCAGGGCCAGCGCGGCGCCGCCCAGGACGGCCAGTACCGAGAGTCGCTGGAGTCTCGGCGCCCGTGTACCCGAGGAGGATCGATCCGAGGTTGGGAACGGTGGGGGATTCTTCATGATGGGTACTCCTTGATGGGTGGGGTGGGGGTTGGGCCGCACGGGTTGGCGGTCCTATTCGCTTCGGAGGGCGTCGATGGGAGCCAGACGGGCTGCCCGGCTGGCGGGATAGACACCGAATGCCACCCCGATGCCAATGGCGACGACAATGGACCCGGCGATGGCGGCGGCGGAGATGGCGATGGGATTGCTGATGAAGTGGGGGAGGATGATGGCGACCGCCAAGCCCAGGACGGCGCCGAGCATTCCCCCGACCAGTCCGAGCACCGAGGCCTCCACCAAGAACTGACGGCGGATGACCCTGGGTGTGGCCCCGAGCGCCTTGCGCAGCCCGATCTCCCGGATCCGTTCGGTGACCGACACCAACATGATGTTCATCACTCCGATCCCGCCCACCAGGAGGGAGATCCCGGCGATCCCGGCCAGGAGCACGGTCAGGGTCTTGTCCACCGAGGTGGCGGTGGCCAACAGCGACTGCTGGCTGGTGATGGTGAAGTCGGCATTGGTGGCGGTGGTGATCCCGTGGAGGCTGAGCAGCGCGTTGTCCGCCTCCTGGTAGGCCGCCGACAACGTCTGGGAACTGGTGGCCTCGATATAGATGGAACTCAGATTGTTCCGGCTGGTGCCCCCGATGATCCGGGTGGCGGCGGTGGTGATGGGGATGATGGCCTGGTCGTCATCGTTGGTCGTCGATGACGAACCCTCCGCGGTCAGTACCCCGATCACCGACATCGGGGTGCCGGCGACATCAACGGTCTGGCCCACCGGGTCGGCGCCTCCGAAGAGCTGCGACGCCGTCGTCGGGCCCAGCACTACCACCGCGGCGTTGGTCTGCACGTCGTGGCCGGAGATGAACCGGCCTTCGGCCATCGACCGGCCGCGCACCGACATCCATGATGCGTTCGACCCGACCAAGGTGGTGGTCCAGTTGGTGGACCCAGCGGTCAGCGACTCCGAGGCGGAGACCACCGGTGCGACGCCGGCAATGTCGGGAGCCACGGTCTTGTTGGCCAGCACATTGGAATTGGCCAGGGTCAAGGTGGACGCCGAGCCCGCCCCTCCCCGGATCCCGGTCGACGATGTGGTGCTCCCCGGCGAGACGATGAGCAGGTTGGCCCCGAGCGAGGAGATCGCCGACCCGACCTGTTGCTGTGCCCCCTCACCGAGGCCGACGGTGAGGATGACCGCGGTGATGCCGATCATGATCCCGAGCACCGTCAAGGTCGAGCGCAGACGGTGGGAGATGACCGCCTCCAGCCCGGTGCGGAACGTCTCGAGAAGCTTCATGCCAGCCCCCCGGCCACCGCCGCCGCCGGGGCGAGGATCTGCCCGTCCCGGATCCGGAAGCTGCTGGAGGCGGCGCCGGCCACGTCAGCATCGTGGGTGATCAGCACCACCGTCCGTCCCGAATCGTGCAGCTCGGCCAGCAGGTTGAGCACCTCCCCGGCCGACACCGAGTCAAGATTGCCGGTCGGCTCGTCGGCCAGGACCAGGGCGGGATTGCTGACCACCGCTCGGGCCACCGCCACCCGCTGTTGCTGGCCACCGGACAGTTCGCCGGGGCGATGCTCGACCCGGTCTCCCATGCCGACCCGCCCGAGAGCCGCCATGGCCCGTTCCTTCCGTTCTGACCGGTCGATGCCGCCGTAGATGAGGGGGAGCTCCACGTTGCGCCAGGCCGACAACGACGGCAACAGGTTGAATTGTTGGAACACGAACCCGATCCTTCGGTTCCGGACATCGGCCAGGTCCACTTCGGTCATCGTCGAGACATCCTCACCGGCCAGTAAATAGCTCCCGCGGGTGGGAACATCGAGGCACCCGAGGATGTGCATGAGTGTCGATTTGCCGGAACCGGAGGGGCCCATCAGCGCGACGTAGTCCCCGGACGAGATGGTCAGCGAAATGCCCCGCAGCGCCGCCACCTCCAGGGTGCCGGTCTGGTAGATCTTGTGCACGTTCTCGATGTCGATCACCGGGATTGAGGAAGTAGGGACGGCGGCGGTGTCATCGATTCGAACCGGCTGGGTGTCGTCAAAGGAGAGGTCGGCGGTTCCCAACTCGGTCATCCGCCACCCCCATCGGTGAAGCCGCCCCCGCCGCCTCCACCGAACCCGCCTCCGCCACCCCCACCGGTGAAGCCGCCCCCGCCGCCTCCACCGAACCCGCCTCCGCCGCCTCCCGTCCGGGCCCCTCCGGCGGCGCCGTTGAATCCCTTGATGGTGACGATCGGTACCACGACCTTGTCGCCGACGGCCAGACCGCTGACGATCTGAGTGTTGCCGCCGGAGGCGGATCCGATGGTGACCGGGTGGGAGGCGGTTGACCCGTTGGTCACCAAGTTCACCGTGGTGGCATTGCCGGAGTAGTGGATGGCGGCGGTCGGGACCACCACCACGTTCTGCAGATTTTTAACGGTGATCACCACGCTGGCGGTGGCCCCCCCGAACAGACCGCTCGGACTCCCGGTGACGTTGATGACCACCGGGAACGACGCCACATTTGAGCTGGAAGTGGCCAACAGCCCAATGGAGGCGACCGTCCCATAGACGGCAGTGGTGGACCCGCTGGGAGTGATCACCGCTTGGTCGCCGATGACGACTTGGCTCACCTGGGTGTCGTCCACCGTGGCGTTGACGATGTAGGAGCCGGTGCTGATGATGACGAACTGGGCGGTGGTGGTCGACGAGCTCGAGGAGGGGGCGGCGGAAGAGGTGGCTGCCTTGGAGCTGGACCCGGTACTGGCGCCGGCGCCGGACCCGGAGCTCGACGAACTGCTCGACGGGGAGCTCGATGAGGTGCCGGTTCCCGACACCTGTTGTCCGACCGACAGATTGACCGAGGCCACCGTGCCGGCGATGGTCGAGGTCAAGGTGGCATCAGCCAGGGAGGCTTGAGCCGACGTCAGCTGCGCCTGGGAGGAGACCACATTGGCCTGGTCGGAAGCGAGCTGCGAGGCGGATGCCGCCGCCGCCTGGTCGGTTGCCAGCTTTGACTGGTCGGAAGAGACGGTGGCCTGGGCGAGGGCCAGCGACGCCGCCAGGGTGGTCGGGTCGACCGTCGCCAGGGACTGGCCCACGGTCACGGTTTGGCCGGCGGTGACGTTGACGCCCGTCACTGTTCCGGAGACGGCGAAGGAGAGGTTGGCCTGATTGGCGGGCTCGACGGTCCCGGTCGAGGACACCGTCTGGGTGATGGTCCCGGTGGCGACCGACTCGGTTTTGTTGGTGGTGGTGATGGACGGTCCAGCGGCAGAGGATCGGGTGGCGAACCAGATCCCGGTCCCTCCGGCCACGACGACGAGGGCCACGGCCGCGGTGAGGCTACGTCGTTTGGTCAACAGTCCTTTGCCACTCCACACGGGGCCTCCTCGTATCGCCTTGGGACACTGGCGCTCCGCCCCGATGGGGGACCCACTCGAGAGGCGGAGCAGGCCCGATTTGATGCTGCCCAGCTTGGAAACTCCGGTGATTTACCTTGGAGAATCCTTAAAGCCGCCAAGGTTGCCGGAGAACCGGACGGATGGAGGCCTGGGTGGGCGGTCCCCGGCTTCGACTCATCGTCGATCCTGGGTTCCGACGCTCGAGGCACGGAGGCGGCCGGAGCGGCCGGGGAGGTCGTTCGAGCCCGCCGCCCGACCTCAGCAGCTTCGAGCTTCCCGCCGGGGCTCCTGCCCGGACCGGGGAGCCCCGAACGTCAGGGGTCGGCGATGTCGGCGACCAGCCGGAACCCCTCGATACGGGGGTCGCTGAGCGCCCGGGTCCGTCGCCGGCGGATGAGCTCGCCCCCGCCGGCAGCCATCACGTTGCGGACCCAGTCGGCATCGGCACCGTAGAAGAGGGCGATGACGACCTGGCGGTCATGGAGGTGGGCGACCACCGGGGTCTCATAGCGACGACCGGAGACCCGGCCCCGATGGACGACGACCGCCCACGGCGGGAGCCGGTCCGCCCAGTGGCGCTGGATCGGGTTGGCGATCCGCTTGTTGAAGTGAGCGATGCGGCGTCGGACGGCCACAAGAGACGAGGCTATCTCCGAACCGCGATCAAAACCCGGACCTCAACGGCCGGGGGGAGGGACGCTTCGTCCCGCCGGGTCAGGCGGGGATGTTGCGGATCGGGCGCTTGGTGACCTTGCCCGACCGGATGCAGGAAGTGCAGACATGGAGCCGCTTAGGCGTCCCGTCCACCACGGCCCGGACCCGTTGGATGTTGGGATCCCAGCGACGCTTGGTGCGCCGGTGGGAGTGACTGATGTTCATACCGAACGACGGCTTCTTGCCGCAGACCTCACACACCGCTGCCATGACGCGTCGACTTCCTCTCAAGAACCTTTGGGAACGCCGTAAAGGTTAGCATCCTGCCCATGGGGGTTATCGACACGCTCGAAGCGCCGGCGCTCGGCCGGGTCATCGAGGCCTACCGGGATGCTCTCCGTTCCCACCAGGATGTCATCAACCGGCTCAATGTCTATCCGGTGCCCGACGGGGATACCGGGACCAATATGGCCCTCACTGTCGAATCGGTGGTCGCCGAGCTCGAGAAGCTCAAGGATCCGGACATGGCCCTGACCAGCAAGGCCATCTCCCACGGCTCGTTGATGGGGGCCCGGGGGAACTCCGGGGTCATCTTGAGCCAGCTCCTCCGGGGGATCGTCGACGGCCTCAACGAGTCGGGGCTGGTCCCGGGGCCGAAAGACCTGGCCCGGGCGTTGACCGTGGCCGACGAGTTGGCCCGCTCGGCGGTCATGCGACCGGTGGAGGGGACCATCCTCACCGTGGCCCGGGCCGCCGCCGAAGGAGCCCGGGCCGCCGCCGATGCCGGCAAGGCGCTCATCGACGTGGTCGGCGCCTCCCGGACCGCGGCCGCCGAGGCGCTGGCCCGGACCCCGGAGCTGCTCCCGATCCTGGCCCAGGCCGGGGTGGTCGACGCCGGGGGGGCCGGCTACCTGCTGTTGCTCGACGCCATCCTCACCGTGGTGGACGGTCGCCCCCTGCCCCAACCCCCGGAGCTCCCCGACGAGTCGCTGGGGGGGCCCGGCGAGCCCTCCCCGATGGCGGAAGCGGTGGCTGCCTCCCACGATGGCGGGGACGGCGATATCTCCGGCCTGCGGTACGAGGTCATGTATCTCCTGGAGGCGCCGGACGACACCATTCCCTCCTTCAAGGAGGTCTGGGCCGGGATTGGCGACTCCATCGTGGTGGTGGGAGGCGACGGCCTCTGGAACTGCCACATCCACACCGACAACATCGGGGCGGCGGTGGAGGCGGCCCTCGACGCCGGCCGGCCCCGGAACATCCGGATCACCGACTTGCTCGAGCAGGTGGAAGAGGAACGCTGGGTGCGGGAAGGGGGCGGGACCGCCGGGAGCGGGGCGCCGGAGACTCCCCCCGGGTCACCGCCGACCACCGGGGTGGTGGCGGTCTCCACCGGGGTGGGGATCGGCCGGATCTTCCGATCCCTCGGGGTCCACCAGGTCATCCCCGGTGGGCAGTCGATGAACCCCTCGACTGCGGAGATCCTCCAGGCGGTGGAACAACAGCGGGCCGACGAGGTGATCATCCTCCCCAACAACAAGAACATCCGGCCGGTGGCCGAACGGGTCGATGCTCTCACCGACAAGATCGTCCGGGTGGTCCCCACCAACAACATCGCCGAGGGCTTTGCCGCCCTGTTGGCCTACGACCCCGAGGCGCATGTGGACATCAACGCCCGGGACATGGAGACCTCGGCCCGGAACGTGGTGGCCGGCGAGATCACCCAGGCGGTCCGCGACTCGGACAGTGAGGTGGGGCCGGTGTCGACCGGCGACTGGCTCGGGCTCTCCCGCCAGGGCATCGAGGCGGTGTCCAACTCGGTGTCCGAGGTGTCCCGGGCCCTGCTGGACAAGCTGGTGACCGACGACCACGAGCTGGTGACCCTCATCGAGGGGGAGGGATCGAGTGCGGCCGACACCCGGCGCATCACCGAGTGGCTGGCCGAACACCGCCCCGGGGTAGACACCGAGGTTCACCAGGGGGGCCAACCCCTCTATCCGTATCTCTTCTCCATCGAATGACCGCGGAGGGTGCGGCCGCCGCCGCCGGCGAGGGACCCGGACGCAAGCTGCGCCAGCTGGCCGACCTCCCGGTCTCCACCCTCGACAAGGTGGGACCGGCCGCCGAGCGCGAGCTCGGTGAGCTCGGGGTGAGCTCGGTCCTCGACCTCCTCACCCACTACCCCCGGCGCTACATCGACGGCACCCGCTTGGCCCCGCTGGCCGACCTCGCCGTCGGCGACAAGGCCTCGGTGCTGGCCGAGGTCCGACGGGTCAACCGACCGCCAGCCCGTTACGGGCGGGGTCGGGGACGGAGCCCGGCCCGGGTGGAGCTCGATGTCGTCGACGAGTCCGGCGGGGTGAAGGTGGTGTTCTTCAACCAGACCTGGCGGGCGAAGCAGCTGCCGGTCGGGACCCTGGCCCTCTTCTTCGGGGCCATCAGCTCCTACCGGGATACCCGTCAGATGGTGAACCCGACCGCCGAAGTCCTGCGATCGGGCGGCGAAGAGGACGACGGGGAGGCGGCCCCGGAGTCGGGCCGGGTGTTCCCCGTCTACCCGCTGACCGACAAGGCCGACCTCACCTCCGCCCGGATCAGCCGGTACGAGACCGAAGCCCTCAAACGGGCGAAGGAGTTCGCCGAGCCGCTGCCCGAGCGTTGGCGGAAGCAGTTCCACCTGCTCGACCGGACCACCGCCTTCAATCACATCCACCAGCCGGCGGCCATGGCCGATGTCGAACCGGCCCGCCAGCGGCTGGCCTTCGATGAGCTGTTCCGGCTCCAGCTCGCCCTGGTCCTCCGCCAGCGCCGCCTTCAAGAGGATGCCCGGGGAATCCGCCACGCGGTTTCCCATCCGGATGCCGACACCCTGGTCGACCAGTTCCTCCAACGGCTGCCCTTCGAGCCCACTACCGCCCAGCGGAAGGCCATCGACACCATCCGGGACGACCTGGCCGGACCGCTGCCCATGCACCGTCTGCTGCAGGGGGACGTGGGGTCGGGAAAGACGGTGGTGGCGGTGGCCACCTTGCTGGTGGCCGTGGAGGGTGGCCACCAGGGGGCGCTGATGGCCCCCACCGAGGTCCTGGCCGAACAGCATTTCTCCGGGGTGCGGCAGCTGCTGGACGGGATGGTGGTCCCGGACCCCTCCACCTTGACCGGCGACCGCCCCCTCCGGGTTTCCCTCCTCACCAACAAGACCTCGGCCGGTGACCGGGCCGTCCTCCATGCCGGGCTGGCCGACGGGACGGTGGACCTGCTGATCGGGACCCACGCGCTGTTGACCGACGACGTGCGCTTCCGATCGCTCGGCGCGGTGGTCATCGACGAGCAGCACCGGTTCGGGGTCGAGCAGCG
The DNA here is from genome assembly GCA_036268775.1 of Acidimicrobiales bacterium. GTDB lineage: Bacteria > Actinomycetota > Acidimicrobiia > Acidimicrobiales > RAAP-2 > DASZIT01. The sequence continues at coordinate 112,753 of DATATM010000004.1, forward strand.
GGCCGCCCTCCGGGACAAGGGGCGGGGAGAGGACGGGACGGGACGGGACCCCGACCTGTTGGTGATGACCGCCACCCCGATCCCCCGGACCGCGGCGATGGTGGTGTTCGGTGATCTGGACATGACGGTTATCGACGAGCTGCCGCCCGGCCGGGTGGCGGTGGAGACCCACTGGGCCGCCACCCCGCTCGACGTCGAAGCGGCCTGGGCCCGGGTGCGCCTTGAAGTGGGATCCGGTCATCGGGCCTTCGTCGTCTGCCCGCTGGTGGAAGGGTCGGAGAGGGTCCAGGCCACCTCGGTCACCGAGGAGGCGGAGCGGCTGGCTGGTGCCGAGCTGGCCGGTCTCCGCATCGGGGTGCTCCACGGCCAGATGCGACCGGCGGACAAGGAGTCGGTGATGGCCGACTTCCGGGCCGGTCGCCTCGAGGTCCTGGTGGCCACCACGGTGATCGAAGTCGGAGTCGACGTCCCGGAGGCGACGGTGATGGTCATCGAGGATGCCGACCGGTTCGGGATCGCCCAACTCCACCAGTTGCGCGGGCGGGTGGGGCGGGAAAGCGACCAATCCTGGTGCTACCTGCTGTCCGAGAGCGACACCCCCGAGGCCGCCACCCGGCTCTCCGCCCTGGAGCGCACCACCGACGGTTTCGAGTTGGCCGATGTCGACCTCGATCTCCGGGGGGAGGGCACCATTCTCGGAGCCCGCCAGAAGGGACGGTCGGACCTGAAACTCGCCCGGCTGATCTCCGACCGGGATCTGGTGGTCAAGGCCCGCGAGGTGGCCGAGCAGCTGGTGGGGACCGACCCGGCGCTGACCGGCCACCCGCTGCTGATCGACGAACTCCGCATCTTCATCGACGACGAAGAAGCCGCCTTTCTGTTCAAGAGTTGACAGTGGGCCGGACGGCCCCGCCTGTAGACTGGAAGAGTGCGAGTGATCGGAGGAGAGTTCCGGGGCCGCCGCCTGTTGGCCCCCGCCACCCCCTCGGTTCGGCCTACCTCGGATCGGGCCCGCGAGGCGATCTTCGACATGTTGTTCAGCCTCGGCGGGGTGGACGGCCTCCAGGTCGCCGATCTGTTTGCCGGGACCGGCGCCCTCGGAATCGAAGCCCTGTCCCGGGGAGCCGCCTCGGTCACCTTCGTGGACCGGGACCCGGCCAGCCTCGATCTCATCCGGGAGAATCTGGCGTCGGTGGGACTCCCCGACGCCGAGCGGGAGGGCTACGCCACCCTCATCCGCGCCGACGTCGACAGCTGGGTGAGTGCCACCGTCTCCCGGTACGACCTCGTCCTCTGCGATCCCCCCTACGCCTACGACGAATGGGACAACCTCATCCGCCGGATCCCCGGCGACCTCGTCGTCCTGGAGTCGGGCGCCGAATTGCCGGCGGTCGACGGCTGGGGAGTCCTCAAATTCAAGCGCTATGGCGGTACCATCGTCACAGTGGTCCGACCGGACCCGGTCTCTCAGAAAGGTGCCTCGTGACCATTGCGCTGATTCCCGGATCATTCGATCCCGTCCACAATGGACACCTGGAGGTCATCGAGCGCGCCTCCCGGCTCTTCGACGAGGTCATCGTGGCGGCGCTGCGCAACCCCCAGAAGAGCCAGCCGCTCTTCGACCTGTCGGAGCGCAAGGAGATGTTGGAGGAGGCGTTGGCCCACATGGTCAACGTCCGCATCGTCTCGGTGTCCACCCTGTTGGTCAATGTGGCCGAGGACGTCGGGGCCAGCGCCATCGTGAAGGGCCTCCGGGCGGTATCCGACTTCGACAACGAGCTGCAGATGGCCCAGATGAACCGGAAGCTCTCCGGGGTGGAGACACTGTTCATCGCCAGCAGCTCGGAGCACTCCTTCATTGCTTCGCGCCTCCTCCGGGAGGTGGCCCGGTTTGGCGGCGACGTGACGGCATTCGTTCCCAAAGTGGTGGCCGTACGGCTCCAGGAGAAGTTCGCCAATGAGTGATCTGTTCGAGGATCTAGAAGCGCAACGGGCAGCCGGTGAGGAGCAGGACGCTGAGACCCTGGTCCGGGAAGCCCTGGACCTGGTGCTGACGGCCAAGGCGATGCCGCTGTCGGCCTCGGTGCTGATCTCCCGGGAAGAAGTCGCCGACGTGCTCCAGTCGGCCCTGGACCGGATGCCCGACGAGATCCGCCAGGCCCGCTGGTTGCTGAAGGAGCGCGAGGAGTTCATCGCCGAGAAGAACCGGGAGGCCGACGCCCTGCTGGAAGAGGTGCGGGTCCAGGCGGAGCGGATGGTGCAGCGCACCGAGATCGTCCGCCAGGCCAACCACGTCGCCCAGCGGGTGCTCGATGACGCCAACGAGGAGGCGCGCCGGCTCCGTCACGAGGCCGAGGACTATGCCGACCAGAAGCTGGCCAGCTTCGAAATCGTCCTCGACCGGACCATGAAGACGGTGCAGGCCGGCCGCGAAAAGCTCCGGGTGACCCCGCTTCCGCCGGTGGAGATCGGCGAGGGCGGCGACACCTCGCTGGCCTCACCGGCCGAACTCGACCTCGCGGGTCTGGGTCCTGATGATCCCGAGGGCTTCTTCGATCAGGACCTCACCTGAAAGGACGGCCACTGTGAGTACCTCGACCCCGTTCAAGGTCCATGCCGCCGCGCTCCGGAAGGTGGCCGGCACCGTTCGCCACGAGGAGCGCCGGGGGGTGATCGACGATCTCGCCACCGTCAGCGTGGAGGTGCCCGAAGGGGCGGAGGTCGATGCCCGGGTGACCCTCTCCTCCTACCCCGGAGGGGTGATGGCGACCGGGCGGGTCTCGGCTCCCTGGCAGGGGGAGTGCCGGCGCTGTGGGGGAGTGGTGACCGGCGCGGTGGAGGCCGAAGTGCGGGAGCGCTACGTGATCGAAGGGGCGGGGAGCGAGCCCGGGGTGAGCGCCGCCGACGATGACGATGCCTATGTGCTGGCCGACGACATTCTCGACCTCGAGCCGTTGGCCAGGGACGCGGTGCTCCTCGAGCTCCCGTTGGCCCCCCTCTGCAAAGAGGACTGCATGGGCCTGTGCCCGCAGTGCGGGGCGAACTTGAACCTCGACACCTGCAGCTGCGCACCGCCGGCCGACCCGCGTTGGTCGGCCCTGGATGTCCTGCGTGTCGGCGAGGCCGACGACTTGTCCTAGAATGCCCTCCCTATGGCCGTCCCCAAGAAGAAGACCTCCAAGGCGAAGAGCCGCAGCCGCCGGGCATCCAACTGGGTGCTGAAGGCGCCGGCCCGTTCGGTGTGCCCGCAGTGCACCAACGCCAAGCTGCCCCATGTCGTGTGCCCGAACTGCGGTTGGTACAAGGGTCGCCAGGCGATCGAAGTCGAGTAGTGGCCCGAGGTGGCGTCCGCCCGACGGGTGAGGCGTTTACGAGCCTTCCGGTGGCGGTCGACGCCATGGGTGGTGATCGGGCTCCCTCCGAGATCGTTGCCGGCGCCCGCCAGGTAGCCGAGCAATCGGGGATCGGTGTCCTCCTGGTCGGTCGACCCGGGGAGATGGGCGACACCGGCGGCCTTCCCGAGCTCCATGCCAGCGAGGTCATCGGCATGGACGACGACCCGGCCCAAGGGGTGCGGCGGAAGAAGGACTCCTCGCTGGTGCGGGCGGCCGAAGCGGTGCGGGACGGAAACGCCATGGCCATGGTCTCGGCCGGCAACACCGGCGCCGCCATGGCCTCCGCCCTCCTCCGAATGGGACGGCTGCCCGGGGTGATCCGGCCGGCCATCGCCACCCCCATTCCCAACCCGGGGTCGGGCAAGCCGCCCACCGTGCTCCTCGACTCCGGTGCCAATGCCGAGTGCACCGCCCAGATGCTGGTGCAGTTCGCCCAGATGGGGGCGGCTTTCGCCCGTCAGCGCTACGGGGTGGCCCGTCCCACCGTGGCGCTGCTGTCCATCGGGGAGGAGAAGTCCAAGGGCACCCCTCTCGAGAAGGAAGCCCACTCCCTCCTGGACGCCGGGGCCGGAGGCGAGGGGTTCGAGTTCATCGGCAACGTCGAAGGCCGGGATTTTCTCCATGCCGCCGCCGACGTCATCGTGACCGACGGGTTCACCGGGAATGTCGCCCTCAAGACGATGGAGGGTTCGCTGAAGTTCCTGGTCGGCTCCCTCACCGAGATCCTGGCCCGTCCGGGTCTGGAGGTGGCGGCAGAGTTGCTCCTCCCTGCCATCGCGCCGCTGGCCACCGAGCTCGAGCCGGAAGGGACCGGTGGGGCGATGTTGCTGGGGGTGGACGGGGTCTGTGTCATCAGCCACGGGTCCTCGTCCGCCAAGGCGATGGTCAGCGCCATCACCGTGGCCCACGATCTGGCCGTCGGTGGTCTGGTGGCCGCCGTCGCCGACGCCGTCACCGAGATCGCCGCTCCCGTAGCCAGCTAATCGACGGCCCCGTCGCCAGCTGGGACCTAAGAAGCGCCCGGGCCCTCCCAGTGGAGCAGCAGCAAGGTGGCGTCGTCCCGCAGCTTGCCCGACTGGTACTCGACCACCGCCTTCCGCAACCGGTGGAGGAGCTCCCCTCCGGGCTCCGGATCCGACATTTCCGGATCCGACTCCACCACCTCGACCAGGCGGTCCAGACCGAATTCGTCCCCGCCGACCGGGCGCCCCTCGGTGACCCCGTCGGTGAAGAACAGAATGCTGTCCCCCGGCTCGAGTTGCTCGGTCGCCTCCTCCCGGCAGCCACCGCCGAGGCCGAACGGAAGCGAGGGGGAACACTCCAGCTGGCGGACGACCCGGCGATTGCGGAGGAGGAGAGGGCGGGGATGGCCCCCGTTGACCCAGTCGAGGGTTCCGGAATCGAGCTGGAGCCGGACGACCGCACCGGTGGCGAATCCCTCGCCGCCGTAGTGCCGGCGCAACGCCTCGTCCACCGCCCCGTACATCTCAGCCGGCCCTTCGCCCTGTCGGCGGGCATGGCGGTAGGCACCGGTGGCCAAGACGGTCATCAAGGTGGACTCCACGCCATGGCCCATGCCGTCGAACAAGACGGCGTGGAGCTCGTTGCCGTTGATGGCGTAGTCGAAGACGTCGCCGGCGATCTCGTAGGCGGGTTCCAATGCCCCGCAGGCCATGCCGCCGGGGGAGTCGATCAGGAGCGGCGGCAGCATGTCCCATTGCATGCTCGCCCCCAAGGTCATCGGGCGCCGGCGGCGGGACAGGTGAAGCACGTCACTGGAGCGGGAGGTGCTCTGGATCAGCAGCCCGGCGAACAGCCCCAGGGCGGCACAGGCGTCGAGCGTCGTCGGGTCGGCTTGAGGGACCGTGATCGCCACCACTCCGGTCGGCTCCGACCGCTCGACGATCGGCGCCCACACCCGCACTCCTCCGGTTCCCGGCTCGGCAATGGGCCGGCCGGTGCGAAACGCCTCCCCGGCCGGGGTCCCCGACACCGGGAGGTCGGGGACGGACACGTCGTCGAGCTCGGGTCCGACCAGCACCGGCTGCAAGACGAGCCCCTCGAAATCCAACAGGTACAGATGGATGTCGGTCCCCAACGGAGAGGCGGCGTGCCCCAACACCGGAAGGATGTCGGCGGCCGACGAGGTCGGCATGGCCGAGAGGGCGGCGGCGAAATCGGGAAGGGGCATCGGGCGCCCATCCTGCCTGTCAGCCCAGGGCTTCACAAGGACGACGCCGGTCGCCCCTCCGGCGCCCCGCCCCCCGGCAGCGAGTTTGTCCGGATCGGGGAGCGGGTATCACCTCGTCACGGAGTGGGGACGCCGCGAAATCTGATGCCCCAGGAGGAGATCCGATGGACGACGATCGTACGGTTCCGAACCAGGCCACCGATGAGGCGGAGCGGGTGGACGAGCAGTTCGCCCATGGCAACACTTCGCGGCCGGTTCCCGAGGATGACGCCGCCGCCGACAAAGCCCGCGAGCAGTTCAAGGGCGACGAAGAGCAAGTGGCGGAGCACTACAAAGAGATGGTCGAAAAAGGCGCCCACGTCAAGGGCGAGGGAGAGATTTAGCTCAGGCCTCTTGATGCCGACGAGGAAATCAGTGGGTCGGCGGCGGCCACCACCGCTTCCCGGCTGGCCAGCAGTGAGGTCAGGGTGGTGCGGCGGCCACGAGCCAGGTGCAGCATCTCCACCAGACCGCCGATTCGCCGAAGCCGTTCGAAGAACAGGACGGTGACGTACCCACTAAGGGGACCGGCCGCTGACGCTGCCAGGCCGGCAGGTATCCCGAAGCGGGTTCCGACGATCCACCCGATGACCCCGTAGATGACGCTGAACGACACCAGGCAGCCGGCGAGTTTGACGGTGGCCCGCATTCCTTCGTTGCCGGGTATCCGGGCCAATCGCTTGATCACCTCGTAGGGGATGATGTGGATGGCGGTGCCCACCATCGCGACGGGTACGGCGGCGGTGGCTTTCACGATCGCCCACCCCAACGCGACACCGTGGCGCTGCCTTCCCGCGCTCGACGCCACCTGGCCGTCATCGAGGCCGAGCAACCAGAGCTCTTGCTGGTACCGGGCGAGGCCTGCCGCGCCGGATCGAGAGCCCCCTCTCCGGCCGACTCAGTCGCCGCCCCCATCATCCGGGACAATTCCTCCCGACGTCCGAGCCCGACCGGTTCGGGCTGGAGGGTTCCGAGGGGGCGCCCGACGATATCGGCCACCATCGACAGGTCGGCCGCCTCGGTCCACGAACGGTAGTCAGGTCCGACGGTCCGTAGGCGGACGGCGATGTCGTCGGTCATGGCCCGGACGGCCTTGTGTTCGTCCTCCCGATAGAGGGGTGCCCAGGTGTTGACCGGCACCAGCTCGCCCACCCGTACCAGGGCCCGCGACCGGAACCGAGCCTTGGCGTCGTAGGAGATGCCGACCGGTACGACCGCCAGTCTTTGACGTTGTCCTCCACGGTGGCACCCAAGGCGATGCGGGCGGCGCCGGTCCTCAAGGTCTGCAAACGCAGGGCATCGTGGCTGATCCCCTCGGGGAAGACGGCGATCAAGCCGCCGTCGCCCAGAATCCGGCGGCTGGCCGCGAAGGTCGCGGTGTTCTTCTGGGTGGAGGGACCGTCGGCGGCCCGGAAGACGGGAACCACTCCGGCCAGTTTGAGCAGCGGCCACAGTGGCGGGATCTTGAACAAGGTGGACTTGCCCAAGAACCTCGGATAGCGGCGAATGGCGACCATCAACAGCAGGCCGTCAACCAGGCCGTTCCGGTGGCTGGCCACCACCATGGCCGGCGTGCGAATCGGGAGGCCATCGCGGTTCTCCACCTCGACGGACCGGAAGAACGAGCGGATGAGAAGCCCGGCAATCGCCCGCATGGCCTGGTCGGCGGCCCGGCGTGTGACACGATTCGAGGAATGAGCCACGATCGCAGGCTAAGGGATGGTCGTGGTTCTCGTGGTTCTCGTGGGTCTCACCGTCTCCAGGCGGAGACGAGGTGACCGCCAGTCCGCTGCCCGGCCCCGGCTGGCACCCGGATCCCGGGCATCCGCTCTACTGGCGATGGTGGGACGGGAGCACCTGGACCGCCCACGTGGCGCCGATGGCTTCGCCGTTCGCCCGGTCGCCGGCCGACCTGCTGGCGGCCGAGGAGGTCATGGGGCCCTGGGCGCGGTTGGCGGTGGTGGTCTATCCGGTGATCGCCTTCGCCAACGGAGTGGGCGGCTGGTTCAATGCCCCCCGGTATGCCGCCTATTTTCATTCCCTCCGGCTGGCCATCGACCATGCCCAGAACGGCAACACCTTCTTCAACCCGCCCGCTCCCGGGATCCCCAGCTGGAGCCTGCTGTTCCTCCCGTTTTCGATCGCGGCCCAGATCGTCTTCCTGATCTGGCAGTACCGGGCGGCCCGTGTCGCCCGTCAACTCGGGTATCCGGCTCGCCATTCGCCGGGGTGGGGAGTGGCATTCTGGTTCATTCCCGTCGTCCAGTTCTGGATGCCGTACCAGGCGGTGAGGGACTGCCTGCCTCCGGGCCATCCCACCCGGAAGACCGTGTTGCCGGTCTGGATCCTGGTGATCGTGGCCACCGCCACCATTCCCTGGCTCGACTTCGGCAGTGGCTATGACCGTCCGCTGGGGGTAGCCGTGTTGGTGGTCCTCGGGGTAATGGAGGCCTTGGTGGGCTTCGGCGCCTACCGGGTGGTCACGGCCATCGGGAAGGAGCACCGCCAGGCGGTGGCAGCTCCCTATCGACAACCCGGCGTCTGACCATCGACCTCGGGCCGGTCAGGGGAGAGCGAAGCCGCGTTCGGTGATCAAGTTCTCGGTGACCCCCCAGAGCCGATCGGCGTCGCCGTCGGAACGGGCACGGACGGACAGATGCCCGGGCTTGGAACGCACGTAGTACCCGCCGGTCTTCCCCTCCACGTCGGGGGAGGCGGCCAGATAGATGGAGGTGGCCGCCCCCGACGCCGCGGAGATCTCGAACCTCCGAAGCTGCCGGTTTCCCCAATCCATGATCCCGGTCATGTCACCGTCCATCCCGAAGCCGGTGCTCACCGGCCCCGGATGGACGGCATTGGCAGTGATCCTGGTGTCGGCCAGTCGCTTGGCCAGCCCGCGGGTGAACAGCACATTGGCCAGCTTCGACTGGGCGTAGGCGCCGAACCCGTTGTATCGCTTCTCGCCCTGCAGGTCGTTCCAGTTCATGCCGGTGAAGGCGAGGTGGTGGCCGAACGACGAGACGTTGACGATGCGGGCGGAGTCGGCCTTCTTCAGCCGCTCGAGCAGGAGGGCGGTGAGAAAGAAGGGGCCCACGTGATTGACGCCGAAGGTGAACTCGAGCCCCTGGGCGGTGTCCTGGCGGCCGGACCAGATGCCACCGGCGTTGTTGACCAGCACGTCGAGGCGATCCCACCGGGAGGTCAGTTCCGCCGCCGCGGTCTCGACGGAAGCGAGATCGGCGAGATCGAGGGGGACGACGTGGACGTCGTCCGAACCGGACGCCGCCCGCACGTAGGCGGCAGCCTCCTCGGCCTTTTGCCGGTTCCGGCAGGCCATCACCGTGGTGGCCCCCAGGGTGGCCATCGCCGCGGCCGTCTCCCTGCCGATTCCGGAGTTGGAACCGGTCACCACCACCACCTTGCCGTCCATGGGGATCTCCTTGACTGCTTCGGATTCGGTGGCCGGGGCCGGTTCAGCGGTTGAGAAGGTCCTTGGCGATGTGGGTGACCTGGATTTCGTCGGTGCCGGCGTAGATCTGGAACACCTTGGCGTCGCGGGCCAGTTGCTCCACCCGGAACTCCGACATGTAGCCGTTGCCCCCGAACAGCTGCACCGCCTCCATGGCCACCTCGGAGGCGGCCTGGGCCGAGTACAGCTTCATGGCCGAGGCTTCGGCCAGGGTCAGGCTCTTCCCGGCGGCGGACATCTCGATGTGGCGGAACACCAGGTTCTGGACGTTGAGCCGGGCGATCTCCATCTTGGCCAACTTCAGTTGGATGAGCTGGCGGTCGCCGATGCGCTGGCCCCAGAGTTTGCGGTCCTGGGCGTAGGCCACCGACAGCTTCAGGCACTCCTCGATGAGGCCCAGGGACATGGCGGCCACCCCCGCCCGCTCGGTCACGAAATTGCCCTTGGCCGAGTCCCGTCCGCTTCCCTCCCGCTCGTCTTCGGTTTCCCCCAGCAGGTGGTCCTTCCCCACCCGCACGTCGGAGAGGAAGAGCTCGCCGGTGGGGGAGGAATGGAGACCCATCTTCCGGAACGGCTTGGACTGTTCGAGACCCGGGGTGCCGCGGTCGAGGACGAAGGTCAGGACCTTCCGGTCCCGGATCGGGGTGTCGGAGCCGTCGTCGAGCTTGGCGTAGAACACGATGGTGTCGGCGTAGGGGCCGTTGGTGATGAACGTCTTGTTGCCGTTGAGGATGTACTCGTCGCCGTCTCTCCGGGCCGACGACTTCATCCCACCGAGGGCGTCCGATCCCGAATCCGGCTCGGTGATGGCCCAGGCCCCCACCTTCTCCAGGGTGAGGAGGTCGAGACCCCACCGTTCCATCTGGGCCGGGGTGCCCTGTTTCATGATGGTGCCGGCCGCCAGGCCGACGCTGACGCCCATCGCCGTCACGATCCCCGGGCAGTAGTGGCACAGCTCCACGATCGGGATGAGGGCCATGGCCGCCGCCCCGCCGTCGCCCCTACCTTCCTCCGGGGTTCCCGACGGCTTCGACTCGGTGCCGTTCCGCTTCCGGTCGAGTTGGCCCTTGAACCGCTCGCGGGCCATCTGGTCCATGCCGAAAGTGGCGTACAGCTTCCGGATGATGTCGTACGGCGGCATGTCGCCGTGCTCCAGGTCATCGATGTGGGGCACCACTTCCGCCTCAATGAACCGGCGGATGGTGTCCCTGACCATCAACTGCTCTTCCGACCATTCGTACACGGTGGACCTCCTGAGGAGCCGTCGGTGGCCGACGGCTAGCCGGGATGAGGATATCCGAGGTCGGCGTACGCTCGGAGGGTGCGACCGGTTCGACGACCAGCCAACCCCGAGGACACCCCCTTTCGCCGCTGGGGCGGGGAGCCGTTCTTCGTAGAGCTGGTCGACCGTTTCTATGCCGGGGTGGAGGTGGATCCGCTCCTCCGTCCGCTCTACCCCGACGACCTCACCGAGCCGAAGGCCCACCTGGCCCTATTCCTCGCCCAGTACTGGGGCGGCCCTCCCGCCTTCAATGAACAGCGCGGGCAGCCTCGCCTCCGCATGCGGCACGCCCCGTTTGCCATCGGGACCGCCGAGGCCAACGCCTGGCTGAGGCACATGACCGAGGCCATCCGGACGGCGGGGCTGGAACCCGGCGACGAGGAACAGTTGCTCGACTACATGCAGATGGCGGCCAAGAGCCTCATCAACGCCCGCACCTGATCACCAGGTGATCCCGGTGACGTCGCGCATCGCCTTCTCGAAGGCCGGATCGTCCAGCTGGGAGCGCGCCCCGAGCACCAGGTCGGCGTCAGCTCCGACCGGTACCCGTAACGGGGTGGTCGGATCCTCGATGGCGCGCCGGATGGCCACCGCCACGATCTCCGGCCCCGGCCGGCCCTCCGGCCCGGTGACTTTGGCATCGGTGCCGTCCCACTGCTCCCAGAGCCCGGCATAGATCGGGTCACCGGTGTGGGGGGCCACCGGCTTCATCCCGGTCCCGATGTAGCCGGGCTCGATGATGACGATGCGGATCCCGAAGTGGCCGACTTCGTAGTGCAGCGTTTCCGATAGCGACTCGAGGGCGTACTTGCAGGCGGAGTACGGGCCCTCCAGCGGGGTGGACACCCGGCCCTGGATCGAGCTGACATTCACCACCACCCCGCTGCCCCGGGACCTCCAGGCGGGGAGAACCTCTTGGACCAGGCGCAGGGGTCCGAGAGTGTTGGTCTCCAGCATCAGCTTGAACCGGTCGAGGGGGAAGCCCTCCAATGGCCCTTTGCCCGAGATCGCCGCGTTGTTGACGATGACGTCCAGGTCTCCGGCCTGGTCGAGGGCGGCCCGGATCGACCCGGGGTCGGTGACGTCGAGGGTCAGCCGCTGGCTCACCTCCAGCCGGTCGAGGAGGGTGACATCCCGGGCGGTGGCGACCACCTCATGGCCGGCTCGGGTCAGTTCGGAGGCGGTGGCCGCCCCAATGGCCCGGGCCGCGCCGGTGATCAGGATCCGCATGGAACGGAGCGTAGGACAGAGGTCGGGGACCCGGACGGCCTCCGGTCGGAACTAGGGCCGCAGACCCCGGAGGATGGTGGAGCAGAGGAGGGTGAATCCGGCGCTCTGGTCCTCCACGAATCCGACCTCGCTGATCTCGAGGGACATCCAGCCATGGAGGCTGGACCAGATCACTTGGGCGGTGAGGGTGGGCGATGCCGCCTCGATGAGGCCGGCCCCCGCCGCCCGGCGGACCGTCGAGACCAGTCGTTCGAAGGCCTGGGTGGCCACCTCCATGGCCCGGTCGCTGGGTTCGAAGCCGGCCACCGCCCGGAGGAACATGACCTGGTACATCATCGGATGGGCGAGGGCCAACGCCCGGTAGCGGCGCCCCCCTTCCCGGAGTGCCTCGAGGGGGTCGGCTATCCCTTCGAGGTTGCCCATGGCGGCTTCGAGCCGTTGGAAGCCCCGGATGAACAGCGCGTCGACGATCCCGAACTTGGAATCGAAGTGGTTGTAGACCCCCATAGGGGCGACCCCGGCCACAGTGGCGATCCGCCGCACCGAGAGGGCATCGGGCCCTTCTTTTTCCAGGACATCGTCGGCGGCGTCGAGGAGGGCGTCCCCCATCTCCGCGCTGGGAGTCCGGCTCCGGCGTGCTTCGCTCACCGGCCTAGCGTACTGAATAACGTCGTGCTATAACAATAGCACAGCGTTCTACAGTGAGGGAGTCCCGATGCCTGTCACCGCTGGTCACGACCGCCGCTGGATGATCCTCCCGGTTCTCTGCCTCTCGGTGTTTCTGGTGGTGGTGGACAACACCATCGTCAACGTGGCCCTCCCCACCCTGAGCCGCCACCTCGGCGCCTCCATCACCTCGCTGCAGTGGATCGTCGACGCCTACAGCCTGGCCTTTGCCGGGCTGTTGCTGGCCGGCGGCGGGATCGGTGACCGGCTCGGGCGAAAGGGCACCATGCAGGTCGGGCTGGTCTTCTTCGGGATCTTCTCGGTGGCCGCCGCCGCCAGCCATGCCACCGGAACCCTCATCGCCTCCCGGGCGCTGATGGGGGTGGCCGCCGCCTTCGTGTTCCCGGCCACCCTCGCCATCCTCACCAGCGTCTTCAGCGACCCTGCGGAGCGGCAGAAGGCCCTCGGCATCTGGGGGGCCACCTCGGGGATCGCAGTGGCCTTCGGGCCGATCACCGGCGGCGCCCTCCTGGAGCACTTCTGGTACGGATCGATCTTCCTCATCAACGTCCCCATCGTGATCGTGACGTTGATCAGCGGGCAGCTGCTCATCCCCAAGCTGGCTGCCGAACGCCGGCGGCGGTTCGACACCCGGGGGGTGGTGATCTCCACCGCCGGGGTGAGCTTGCTGGTGCTGGCCATCATCGAGGGCCCGCAGTGGGGGTGGGCGTCGACCGGCACCCTGGCCTGCTTCGGTGCCGCCGCGGTGCTGTTGGCGGCCTTTGCCCTCGTCGAGCTGCGGACCGCCGAGCCCCTCCTCGATGTCCGGGTCTTCACCATCCCCCGCTTCAGTGGAGGAGCCCTGTCGATCGCGGTGGCCTTCTTCTGCCTCTTCGGGTTCATCTTCCTGATCACCCAGTACTTCCAGTTCGTGAAGGGCTACTCGACACTGTCGGCCGGGGTCCACACCCTTCCCTTTGCCATCGTCGCCGCCATCTTCACCCCGCTGGCCGCCATCCTCGCCCTCCGGGTGGGATCCCGGGTGGTGGTGGGCGGCGGCCTCCTGCTGATGGCGGCCGGCCTGCTGGTGGCCGGCTTCACCTCCACCCCCACCACCCCCTACTTCGGTCCCATCATCGTCTCGATGGTGCTGCTCGCCCTCGGGCTCTCGGCCATCACCGCGCCGGCCACCGAAGCGGTGATGGGATCGCTGGCCGCCGACCAGTTCGGGGCCGGGGCGGCGGTGAACAACACCACCCGGGAGCTGGGCGGCACCCTCGGGGTGGCGGTGTTCGGGTCGGTGTTCGTGTCCGCCTACGGTCCGAAGATCATCAGTGCCTTCGGCCCCCTCCCCATCCCGGCCGGCCCGAAGATCGCCGCCCACCAATCCATGGCCGCCGCGCTGGCGGTGGTGGGGCGGGCGCCGAAGGTGGACCGCTCGCTGCTCCAATCGGTCGCCTTCTCCGCCTTCGGCAGCGGCCTCAAGGTGGCCTGCGTGGCCGGTGCCGGGGTGGCGGTGCTCGGGGCGCTGGGCTCCTTCCGCCTCCTTCCCGGCCGGACCCGCCAGGCGGAGGCCAGCGAGCCGGTCCTGGCCCCGGTCTGAGGCGGGAACGACCCTCGGCGGGGCTCGCGGCGGCGTTTTCCCTGGTTACTCGCTGCCTATCCGCATGACACTTATGGGATTCCGGTAGCATGTCAGCGCCGTACCAGCCGTCGGCCCGGTCTGACTTCGGGCGCTGGCTGCCGGGAAATTCCCTGGTGGCAGCCCATATTGCCCAAGGGAAGCCCGGCCGGAAGGTCCAATTCGTCCAACCCAGGAGTCGCCGTGCCCCCAGAGGCCCATGTGGAAAAGGGTCCCCTCGATCGTCAGCAGGTCTTTGAGCTCACCCGCGACCTCCTCGCGGACATCTTGGAGATCGAGCCGACCACCATCACCGAGTCGTCATCGTTCGCCGAGGACCTCAATGCCGACTCCCTGGCCCTGATCGAGCTGGTCGAAGCCCTGGAGGAAGAGCTCGGCGAGCGGTCGGTGGGCTTCCGGATCGACGATGAAGACCTCGAGGACCTGCGCACGGTCCGAGACGCGGTGGACTACGTCCACACCAAGCTCGAGGGAGCCTGAGACGTTCGACCTGATCGGTTACAGCTTCTCTGATCCCGGCTTGATCGACCAGGCCCTCTCCCACCGGTCTTGGTGTGCCGAGCAGGGTGGCCTGCCCTCCAACGAACGGCTCGAGTTCCTGGGCGATGCGGTGCTGGGCCTGGTGGTGGCCGACCACACCTATCGCAACCACCCCGAGCTGGCCGAAGGCGTCCACTCCAAAACGCGGGCGGCGGTGGTCAACGCCCGGGTGCTGGCCGACGTCGGCCGGGAGCTCAAAGTCGGCCCCTACCTGCGACTGGGCAAGGGCGAGGATCAGTCCGGCGGCCGTGAGAAGGACTCCATCCTGTCCGATGCCGTCGAGGCCATCTTCGGTGCCGTCTACCTCGACGGGGGCTTCGAGGAGGCCCAGCGGGTCATCCTCGGCCTGCTGTCCGACCGGATCGAGATCGCCATTGCCGATCCCGGTGAGGCCGACCACAAGAGCCGGCTCCAGGAGGTGACCGTGAGCCTCGGACGGGGGATCCCCAGGTATGAAGTGGCGGGTCAGGGGCCAGATCATGACCGGAGGTATCACGCCACGGTGTACGTTGCTGACCAGCCCCTCGGTACGGGGGAGGGGCGATCGAAGAAGGACGCCGAACAGGAAGCCGCCCGGGTTGCCTGTGGAGTGTTGGGGGATGAAAGGGAAGGAAAGGATGCCTGAACTTCCCGAAGTGGAAACCATTCGGCGCGACCTTCAAGGGGAAGTCGTCGGCCGGAAGATCAAGGCGGTGGAAGTCCGCAACGGCCGCACCGTCCGACGCCATCCGAGCGCCAAGCACTTCCGCGCCCGGCTCGAGGGCCACACCATCAAGTCGATCGGCCGGTCGGGAAAGTACCTGCTCCTGGGCCTGGACGACGGGGAGACGCTGGTCGTCCACCTGGGGATGAGCGGCCAACTCCAGCGGGCCAAGAGCCTGAAAGAGCCGAAGGCCCCCCATACCCACGCCATCATCACCTTCAGCCAGGGCGGTCAACTCCGCTTCGTCGACCCCCGCACCTTCGGGGAGCTGTTCGTGTCCGCCGCCGTCGAGGGGGGGCCGGCGGTCCCCGAACTCGCCCACCTCGGCTTCGACCCGCTCGAGGAGGTGATGAGCTGGGAGAAGTTCTGGGTCCTGCTGAGCTCCCACAAGGCCGGGCTCAAGGCCCTCCTGATGGACCAGGAGTTCGTGGCCGGGATCGGCAACATGTACGCCGACGAGATCCTCTTCGCCGCCGGCCTCCGCTACGACCGGATGTCGAACTCACTCTCATCCCAGGAGGTCCGGCGCCTCTACCGCTCGATGATGGAGACCCTGTCCGAGGCGGTCAAGCACCGCGGGTCGTCGCTGGCCGACGAGCAGTACCGCGACCTGTTCGGTGAGGTCGGCGACTACCAGGGCCAGCACCAGGCCTATGACCGCGAAGGCCAGGCCTGCCGCCGGTGCCGAGCCACCATCACCAAGGTGAAATCCGGTGGTCGGGCCACGTATTTGTGCGAACACTGCCAGGTTTGAAAACCGGTGCGCTGACATGCGCGAGGATCACTAGCGTGAGCGCCCAGTGTTCCTGAAGTCGCTCTCCCTCAAGGGATTCAAGTCCTTTGCCGATCCGGCCGTGCTCGAGTTCGAGCCCGGCATCACCGTGGTGGTGGGGCCGAACGGCAGCGGGAAGTCGAACGTGGTCGACGCGGTGGCCTGGGTCCTCGGGGCCCAGGGGCCCCGCACGGTGCGGTCGTCGAAGATGGAGGACGTCATCTTCATGGGGACGGCCAACCGTCCGGCCCTGGGTCGGGCCGAGGTGGCCCTCACCATCGACAACAGCTCGGGGAAGCTGGCCTCCGACCTGGCCGAGATCACCATCACCCGGACCCTGTTCCGCTCCGGGGACAGCGAGTACGCCATCAACGGCGCCCCCTGCCGCCTGCTCGACGTCCAAGAGCTCCTCTCCGACACCGGGGTCGGACGCCAGCAGCACGTCATCGTGAGCCAGGGCCAGCTCGACGCCATTCTCAATGCCCGGCCCGAAGACCGGCGGGGGGTCATCGAAGAGGCGGCCGGGGTGCTGAAGTTCCGCCGCCGCCGGGAACGGGCCGAGCGCCGCCTGGCCGCTACCGAGGAGAACCTTGAACGTCTCGGCGACCTGGTGCGGGAAGTCAAGCGGCAGATCCGGCCCCTCGAACGACAGGCGGCCGCCGCCCGTTCCCACACCGAACTGGCCGACGAGTTGCGGGCAGTCCGGCTATTCGTGGCCGGCACCGAGCTCGGCGCCCTCGACGGGCGGCATCTGGAGGGGGACCGTCTTCGGGTGGAGTTGTCCACCACCGAAGGACGCTTGCGGGGATCGCTGGAGGAGCTCGACACCGCTGCCACCCGGACCGCCGACGAGCTCTCTGCCCAGCGGGAGGCCGACCTGGCCTCGTCCCTCGGCCGGGTGGAGGGATTGGTGCAACGGGCGAGGGGACTGACCGGCGTCCTCCGGGAGCGGCAGCGGTCGCTGGCCCAGGCATTGGACGCCGCCGCCGACGCCGACGTCGTCTCCACCCTCGAGGCCGAAGGAGCCCGGTTGGGCAGTGAGCTGGCCTCCGCCGATGCCGAGGCCGAGGCGATGGCCCCCGAGCAAGCCGAAATGGCCGCCATCGAGTCGGGGTTGACCGCCGAGCTCGAGGCCCACCTGGCGCGGTGGGGCGACGATGCCGCCCTGCGGGAAGCCGACGAGGCGGTCACCGTTGCCCGCGGGCAGCGGGCCGGGTTGGAGCGGGGTCTCGATCGTGACCGCCGGGCCCTCGAACAGATCACCGGTCGGTTGGCCTCGGCCCGTCGCCGGTACGGGGTGCTGGAAGGCGAGGACCACGAGCTGGCCGAACGGTTGGCCGAGCTGGAGCAGGGCCGCCACCGACTCCAGACCGCGGTGGCCGAAACCGAGGCGGCCCACGCCTCGGCCACCGAACGCCTGGAGACGGCCGAGGAGACGCTCCGCCAAGCCGAGCAGGAACACCACCGTTCCGCCGCCCGGGCTGACGCCCTGGCCCGGGCCCTGGACGAAGTCCGCGGCGCCGCCGGGGCCGAGTTGCTCACCGGGGTCGATGGCGTGGTCGGGCTCCTGCTCGACCTGGTGGAGGTCGACCCAGGATGGGAAGAGGCTTTCGAAGCCGCCGCCGGGGCGTCGTTAGCCGCGGTGGTGGTTTCCGGGAGCGGCCCGGCTCGGGCCGCCCTGGCCCGGCTGCGGCAGGGAGAGGCGACCGGGGCGGTGCTGGCCCTCACCGGTGCCGTCGAGCGCGCCGACGGACAGCGTCCGGCCGACGGGGAAGTGCCGGCCACCGAGTCGGTCCGTCGGCACGTGCGGCCCCGTCGCGGTCGACCCGACGTGGCCGGACTGGCCGCGGTGCTCGACACCCTCCTGGCCGATGCTGTCTGCCCCAACGGCGGATGGACCGACGCCATCGATCTGGCCCTGGCCCGACCCGACCTGGTGGTGGTGACCCGGGAAGGCGATCGGTTCTCGTCCACCGGTTGGAGGGTGCGGGCCGGTGGCGGGGTGGTGACCGCCGCGGTGGTGGAAGAGGCGCAGGCCCGGGCCGATGTCGCCCAGCGGGAAGCCGGCCAGGCGGCCGAGGAGCGCCGCCAGGCCCGGACAGCGGTGGAGTCGACCCGAGCGACGGCGGCCGACGCGGTCCGGTCGGACGACCGGAACGAAGCCGCCCACCAGACCGCCCGGGTGGCCCGAGGCCGGATCGCCAACGACCTGACCACCCTGTCCTCGGAGATCGAGGAGATCGACCAGAGCTACACCGAGCTGGAAGAGCGGATCGGCCGGGATGTCGCCCGCGGGGCCGAGCTCGACGAGGAGCTGCCCCGTCTCGAAGCGGTGCGATTCGCCGCCGCCGAGCGGTTGGACGCCGCCCGGGAGGAACGGCAACGGATCGACGACCGGATCGCCGAGTTGGCGGCCAAGCGGACGGAGTGGGAGGTCCGGTGGGCCGGCCTGGAGGAGCGGCGTCGGGTGTTGGCCGAACTTCAGATGGAAGTGGAGCGGCGGCTGACCGGCCACTCCGACGAGCGCCAGCAGGCGGCCGATCGCCGGAGGCGTCTGGAGGCCGACGCCACCGCGGTGGAGCGGCTGCTGGCCGTGGTCAGCTCGGCCCAGGGGACTCTGGACGGCGCGCTGGCCGAATTGCGAGAGCGCCACCGCCGGCAACGGGAAGCGGTGAGGGCGGGTGGGGCCCGATTGGAGACCCTGCGCGGACAACGCTCGGCCGCCGAGCACGAACTGGCGGCGGTCCGGAGCCGGATCCAGAAGATCGAACTGGAACTGGCCGAATCCAGCATCCGACGAGAGGCGGTAGTGGACATGCTCCGCCGGGAGCTCGGGTGCAAGCCCGACGAGGCGCTGGCGGCCCCGGCCCCGGAGCTGCCCACCGGGGTGGATGCCGCCGCCCGGGTCGATCAGCTCGAGCTCGAACTGGCCAAACTCGGACCGGTCAACCCGCTGGCCCTCGAAGAGCTCTCCGAGCTCGGCGAACGCCACCAATTCCTGGAAGCCCAGGTCGAAGACGTCCGGACCGCGCGCCGCGAGCTCCACCATGTGATCCGGACCCTTGACGACGAGATCATGCACGTCTTCGCCTCGGCGTTCGCTGATGTCAACGAGCACTTCTCCAATCTGGTCACCACCCTGTTCCCGGGAGGGACCGGCCGGCTATCGCTCACCGATCCGGAGAACCTGCTCGACACCGGCGTCGAAGTCGAAGTGCGTCCGGCCGGCCGGAACGTCCGCCGACTGTCGCTGCTGTCCGGCGGCGAACGCTCGTTGGTCGCCCTGGCCTTCCTGTTCGCCGTCTTCCGCAGCCGCCCGTCGCCCTTCTACCTGATGGACGAAGTGGAGGCGGCGTTGGATGACGTCAACCTCCATCGGTTCCTGGGCCTCGTCCACGAGTTCCGAGAGGAAGCCCAGCTGATCATCGTGAGCCACCAGAAGCGAACCATGGAGGCCGGCGACGCCCTCTACGGGGTGACCATGGCCCCGGGCGGGTCGTCCAAAGTGGTGAGCCAGAAAGTACCCCGACGGGAAGGCGACTCCGGGTTTCCGGGTCTGGATGCCGGGCCGGAGGCGGTCGGTGCCGATGGCGGTGGCGTGGCCGGGACCGAAGTCGTGGGAGGGAGTGAGCCGTGATCGATCCGGGGATGATCAACGCCGCATCGGACGCCGTCATCGGGCTGGCCGTCGGCATCCCGGTGCTGGTGGTGGCCGGTGGGGTGACGTTGGCGGTGCGGCTGCGCCGGCGGGGGAGCCGTCCTCTGCCCACCCCGGCGACGCCGAAAGCGAAGCCGGCACCCAAGACCAAGGCGACTCCGACGGTCGAGGACGTCGATGTCGATGTCGA
The DNA here is from genome assembly GCA_036268775.1 of Acidimicrobiales bacterium. Lineage (GTDB taxonomy): Bacteria > Actinomycetota > Acidimicrobiia > Acidimicrobiales > RAAP-2 > DASZIT01. Next base: position 132,530 of record DATATM010000004.1, read on the forward strand.
TGTCGTCGTCGCCCCGGTCGAGGCCGAGCCGGTCGAGATCGCCGTTGAGTCCGTCGAGGTGGCGGTGGAGCCGGAGGAGGTGGCCGAGCCGGCCACCTACCGCAGCCGGATGGGGAAAGCCCGGGGCCTCCTGTCCGGCTACCTCGGCTCGGTGCGAGCCAAGTCCAAGATCGATGCATCGACCTGGGATGACCTCGAAGAGGCGCTGATCCGCGCCGACGTCGGGGTGGGGGCGACCGACGCCCTGCTCGACGACCTGCGGGCCCGGGTGAAGACGGGCGAGATCTCGGGGGCCGACGCCCTCATCGACGCGTTGAAGGCCGATCTGGTGGCCACCCTGTCGACCGCCAATGCCAGCTTGGCCACACCCGGGGAGTCCCCGGAGACGCCGGACACCGACGACGCCGGCAACCCGCGGTCGGTCGATGTCTGGCTGTTCGTCGGGGTCAACGGGGTGGGCAAGACGACCACCGTCGGCAAGGTGGCGAGCCGGCTGTCGGCCCAGGGCACCCGGGTGCTGCTGGCGGCCGGCGACACCTTCCGGGCGGCGGCCGCCGAGCAGCTGGAGACCTGGGCGACCCGTTCGGATGCCGACATCGTGAGGGGCTCGGAGGGCGGTGACCCGTCTTCGGTGGTCTTCGACGCGGTGCAACGGGCGGCGTCCAAGGGCCATGCGGTGGTATTGGCCGACACCGCCGGGCGCCTCCACAACAAGGTGAACCTGGTGGAGGAGCTCAAGAAGATCCGGCGGGTGGCGGACCGACCCCCGGGCCAGGTGGTCGAGGTATTGCTGGTCCTCGATGCCACCACCGGGCAGAACGGTCTGGCCCAGGCCAAGGTATTCACCGAGGCGGTCGACGTGACCGGGGTGGTGTTGACCAAGCTGGATGGCACCGCCAAAGGGGGGATCGTGGTGGCCATCCAACGCGACCTCGGCCTGCCGGTGAAGCTGGTCGGCCTGGGCGAAGGCGTCGGAGACCTGATCGACTTCGACCCTGCGGCGTTCGTGGACGCCCTGTTCTGATCCGGGATGGAGCTCGAAACGGCCGAATCGTGCCGTGGCCAAATGGTATCAATCTGATACCATTTGGGTATGGCTCTTACCGTCCGCACTGACGAGGAGATGGAGAAAGCGCTCACCACCCTCGCCGCCGCCGAAGGCGCGTCCCGTCAGGAGATCATTCGCCGCGCGGTGCTGGAACGCTACGAGCGCTCCGGCCATGTCGCCCGCGTCGCCGAGAGTACAAGTCGTCTGGCTGACCGGTGGGCCGATGTGTTGGAGCGCCTCGGCACCGCGTGAGCCAGTTCGAGTACCTCGACCTGGAGGATTTGCTGAGCCTGGTCGTGCATCTGGCTGTCGGGCTGGTTCGGGACGTCGGATTGCTCGATTCATCAGCCGCCCGTCCGAGGTCCAGCGCCTTCGGTCAGGATCTCTATCCCACCCTGGACCTCAAAGCGGCAGCCCTGCTGCACTCGGTAGCCAAGAACCACGCCCTGGTCGATGGAAACAAGCGGTTGGCATGGTTGGCCGCGGTGGTGTTCCTCGACCTCAATGGGCATCAGCCCGAGCTCACCGATGATGCAGCCTTCGAACTGGTTTGGCAGGTGGCCGGTGAAGCAGTCGACGTCGAAGCGATCGCCCGCAAACTGCGGGTACGACCGTCTCCGCCGAGCGGCTACCGGAAAGCAACGTGAGGAGCCCGCAAAGGGGCCGCCGGAGCCCCGTTGCGGTCCGCGGGCGCCGAGCGTCCGGTAGCCTGAGGCACCCATGTTCGACAGCCTGACCGATCGATTCGAAGGAATTCTCAGCCGCCTGCGGAGCCGCGGGCGATTGAGCCCGGACGACGTCGACGAGGTGTTGCGGGAGATCCGCACCGCCCTCCTCGAGGCCGATGTCGAGCTCGGGGTGGTCCGAGGCTTCACCGAGGCGGTCCGGGCCCGGACGGTGGGCCTCGAGCTCTCCCAGAGCCTCAGCCCCGGCCAACAGGTCATCAAGATCGTCAACGAGGAGCTCACCGCCATCCTCGGGGGCGAGGCCCTGAAGATCTCCTACGCCAGCAAGCCGCCGACCGTGGTGCTGCTGGCCGGGCTCCAGGGCTCGGGCAAGACGACCACCGCCGCCAAGCTGGCCCGGTGGTTCAAACAACAGGGTCGCAACCCGTTGCTGGTCGGGGCCGACCTCCAGCGCCCCGCGGCGGTGGAGCAGCTCCGGGTCCTCGGCGGCCAGGTCGGCATCTCGGTGTTCAGCGAGGCGACCGACCCGGTGGCCGTCGCCACCGCCGGGCTGGCCGAAGCCCGCCGGCTGGGCCGGGACGTGCTGATCGTGGACACCGCCGGTCGGCTCTCCATCGACGAGGAGTTGATGGACGAGGTCCGGAACATCGCCGGCGCGGTGACCCCGGACTACACCTTCCTGGTCATCGATGCCATGACCGGCCAGGACGCGGTGTCGACGGCGGTCGCCTTCCACCAGACCCTCGACCTCGACGGGGTCATTCTCACCAAGCTGGACGGTGACGCCCGGGGCGGTGCCGCCCTGTCGGTGAAAGAGGTGGTGGGAAAGCCCATCGCCTTCGCCTCCACCGGGGAGAAACTCGACGACTTCGACCTCTTCCACCCCGACCGGATGTCCGACCGCATCCTCGGGATGGGCGACGTCCTCTCCCTCATCGAGCAGGCGGAGCGCACCTTCGACGACGGGGTGGCCACCAAGGGCGCCGCCGCCATCATGGAGGGGCGCTTCTCCCTGGAGGACTTCCTCGAGCAGCTCCAGCAGGTGAAGAAGATGGGCTCGGTCTCGGGGATGCTCTCCATGCTCCCGGGGGTCTCCAAGGACCTGAAGCAGGCGTCGTCGATGATCGACGACCGCCAGATCGGGCAGGTGGAGGCCATCATCCGGTCGATGACCCCGGCGGAGCGCAACGACCCGTCGGTCATCGACGGCTCCCGGCGGGTCCGCATCGCCAACGGCAGCGGCACCGCCACCGCCGACGTCAACGCCCTCCTCAAGCAGTTCAAGGAGATGCGGAAGATGATGAAGGGCTTCGGCAAGGGCGGGATGGCCGGGGCCATGGGGGGCCTGGGCGGACTGTTCGGGCGGGGCCAGGGGATGTCCCCGAAGGCGATGGCCGACCTGGCCGGGATGGCGGGTCCCGACGGCGCCGGGGGGTTGGGCGACCTGGACGGCGGCCCCGAGGCACTGGGGGCCGGCAACCCGTTCGCCGGAGCCGGAGCCGGAGGATCGGCCCGGAGGTCAGGGAAATCGAAGGGATCCAAGGGCGGCAAAAAGGGCAAAGGTGGAGGTCGGGTCACCCCCAAAGTCCGCTGAATGAGGCCCTGGAAGTCCGATTGCACGCCGACCCCGTAGTTGGTGGGAGACTGTCGGGCGCTATCAACACAATCAAGGAGTCAATCGTGGCAGTCAAGCTCCGCCTGGTGCGGATCGGGAAGAAGAAGCAGCCGACCTACCGGCTGGTGGCGGCGGACAGTCGTTCGCCCCGTAACGGCCGGTTCATCGAGATCGTGGGCACCTACGCACCCCGCGGCAAGTCGTTGGCGGAACCCGACGCGGTGATCGAGATCGACAACGCCAAGGCGGTCAAGTGGCTCTCCCAGGGGGCCCAGCCCACCGAGCGGGTCGAAAAGCTCCTCCAGAAGTCCGGCGCCCTCGACGAGTTCGCCACCGCCAAGGCAGCCAAGTGAACGACGACCTGGCGGTCGACTCCGCCGAGGACGTCAACACCATCGACGACGTGGGCAGCCACGACGACGACGACGCCGGCAACCGGATCGCCGGCGGCACCCCGCTGGCGGTGGTGACCTACCTGGTCAACGCCATCGCCGGGGAGCCCGACTCCGTGGTGATCAACACCGAGGAGCGGAGCGGGTCGATCCGGTTCCGCATCCACGTGGCCCCCGACGACATGGGCCGGATCATCGGCCGCCGGGGCCGGGTAGTGCAGGCCATCCGCACGGTGGTGGCCGCCGCCGGGGCGCGCGACGGGGTGCAGACCAACGTCGACATCGCCGACGACTGAACCGGTGTGGCTCCGGAGTTGAGCGCACCGGGCGATTCCGCTCCGATGCTGGCCGTCGGTCGGATCGTCAAGCCCCACGGTCTCCGGGGGGACGTCATCATCTCCCTCACCACCAACCGGGAGGAGCGGGTGGCCTCCGGGTCGACCCTCTTCGACGGTGAGGGGACCGAGCTGGTGGTGCTGCGCTCGTCGCCCCACCAGGGCCGGTTCATCGTGACCCTGGAAGGGGTCAACGGCATCGAGGCAGCCGACCGCCTCCGGGACACCGAATTGTTCGCCGCCCCCATCGACGACCCCAGTGAGCTATGGGTCCACCAGTTGGTGGGGGCCCGGGCCGTCGACACCGCCGGGAGCCAGCTCGGGCGGGTGGAGGAGGTCCAGGCCAACCCGGCCAGCGATCTGCTGGTGCTGGACAACGGGGTGCTCATCCCCCTGCGGTTCGTGGTCGGCCTGGAGCCCGGGGTCGAGGTGACCGTCGAGGTCCCCGACGGCCTGCTCGACCTGGCCTGAGCGGCCGGGTCCATGCGCATCGACGTCTTCACCATCTTCCCCGAGGTGATCGACCACTATGCCGACGCCTCCATCCTCGGCCGGGCCCGCCAGCTCGGCCGCCTCGACCTCCGAACCCACGACATCCGGGAGTCGTCCACCGACCCCCACCATTCGGTGGACGACGCCCCCTTCGGGGGCGGACCGGGGATGGTACTGGCCCCCCAACCGCTGTTCGACGCGGTGGAAGCCGTCGACGGCCTGCCCCGGCCCCTCTACCTCCTCACCCCCTCGGGCCGGCGGTTCGACCAGGCGGTGGCCGCCGAGCTGGCCTCCCTCCCGGTCGGGTTCTCGCTGGTCTGCGGGCGCTACGAAGGGGTCGACCAACGGGTCGCCGACCACCTGGTCGACGGAGAGCTGTCGGTGGGCGACTTCGTGCTGGCCGGCGGCGAGCTGGCCGCCCTGGTGGTGGTCGAAGCCGTCGCCCGCCTGCTCCCCGGGGTGCTGGGCAACGAGGATTCCTCCGGAGACGAGAGCTTTGCCCAAGGGCTGCTGGAGTACCCCCACTACACCCGGCCGGCGGAGTTCCGGGGGTGGGAGGTGCCCCCCCTGCTGCGGTCCGGGGATCACGGCCGGGTATCCAGGTGGAGGCAGGGCCAGGCACTGATCCGCACCCTTCGGCAGCGCCCCGACCTGATGGCGGCCCGGGGGGGACTGTCGGCCGACGAGGTGTCCCTGCTGGTGGAGATGGGAGAGGTGCGCCTCCTCCGCGATCACGGCTACGATTGGTGAGCCTCGTTGGGGCCGGTTCTCCCGGTCTTCGCAGCGGAGGCCTGCGTCAGAAGGTGGCCATTGGGGCCGCTGGCGTCGGGTACCCGGCGAGTGGAGAGCCTGAACGATCCGTGGAAAGACGCGTCCCATGAACCCGACCGACATTATTGACCGCGACAGCCTGAGGGACGACATCCCCGAATTCCGGCCCGGAGACACCGTCAAGGTCCACGTCCGGGTGGTCGAGGGCACCCGGCAGCGGATCCAGGTGTTCCAGGGTGCGGTCATCCGCCGCCAGGGCACCGGGGCCCGGGAGACCTTCACCGTCCGCAAGGTGAGCTTCGGGGTGGGGGTGGAGCGCACCTTTCCGGTCCATTCCCCGGTCATCGCCAAGACCGAGGTGGTCTCCCTCGGCGACGTCCGCCGGGCCAAGCTCTACTACCTCCGCGACCTCCATGGGAAGGCCGCCAAGATCAAGGAGCGGCGGACCACCCGTCCCTGATCGGGCCGGGCCGCCGAGCGTCGTGACCCCCGCCGGGCACCTCGCACCATGAGCGAAGAGGATCTCGAGCGGTACGAGTCGGAGATCGAGCTGGCCCTCGTCCAGGAGTACCGGGCGGTGCTGCCGCTTTTCTCCTATGTGGTGGAGACCGAGCGCCGGTTCTACCTGGCCAACAACGTCGAGGTGGCGGTCCGGGACGGGTCGTCGCCGGCCTGTGTGGAGGTGACCCTCACCGACGCCTGGGTGTGGGACATGTACCGCCCGGCCCGCTTCGTGCCCTCGGTACGGATCCTCACCTTCCGGGACGTCAACATCGAGCGGCTCCCCGAAACCGAGCTCTGATTGCCGGCCGGTGCCGATCGGCGGCAGGGGCTGGGGCCGGAGGGGGAGTCCCGGGCGGCGGCCTGGTACGAGGCGGAGGGCTACGAGGTGCTGGAGCGCAACTGGCGACGACGGGAGGGGGAAGTCGACCTCATCGTCCGGCGGGGCCGCACGGTGGCGTTCTGCGAGGTCAAGACCCGAAGCTCTGACCGGTTCGGCACCGGGGCGGAGGCGGTGCTGGTCCCGAAGCAGCGTCGGATCCGGCGGCTGGCCTCCCGATGGCTCTCCGAGCTCACCCCCGCCACCGGCCGGGCACTGGTGGAGGTGCGGTTCGACGTGGTCTCCATCGTCGGTGGGCAGATCGAGGTGATCGAAGACGCCTTCTGAGGGCCGCGGTTTCGGGGCTCCGGTCCTGAAGTCGGGCTGGCGGGATCGGCGGGCCATCTCGTAGGTTCATCCCATGGCAACTGAGCACGAAACCATCATGGTGGAGCGGAACGACGGGGTGGTCACCGTCACCATGAACCGCCCGGCCCGCAAGAACGCCGCCAACGGGACGATGTGGAACGAGCTGCTGGCGGAGTTCCAGCAGGTGACGGCCGACCGCCACGACCGGGTGATGATC
>DATATM010000005.1:0-137566 GCA_036268775.1 Acidimicrobiales bacterium
ACTATCCGATACCCGAAGGCAGCGTAACCATGTCCAGACGATCGTCGGTGAGCTGTATGCGGGAAAACCGCACGTACAGATCGAAAGGGGGATGGGGAACCAGGCTCGCACTGCGAGTACTGCGCCCCTGACTACCAATGAATGGAACCTCTCGATCGCCCGGGGTCGTCGCACTGGTCGGCGGGGGCGAATGGCAGCCGGGCTGCAGTTTCGATGCCGAGTTGCTGGCGGCGTCGGGATCCGACGAGGTGCTGGTGCTGCCCACCGCTGGCGCTTACGAGCACCCCGAGCGGGCGGTGGTCCAGGCCGCCGAATGGTTCGACCCGCTGGGCGCCAAGGTCGAGGGCCTGATGGTGCTGGCCCGGGCCGACGCGGAGGATCCGGGGGCGGCGGCAGTCATGCGCCGGGCCCGGTTCATCTACCTGTCCGGATCCTCGCCGATGCACCTCCGCAGCGTGTTGAAAAGCTCGAAGGTGTGGACGGCGATGGTCGAGGCCTGGGAGGACGGCGCTGTCATCGCCGGGTCCTCCGGGGCGGCCATGGCCCTCACCGACCCGATGGTCGATGCCCGGGGCGGCGGGTTGACCCTCGGGCTGGGGCTGGTCACCGGTATCGCGGTGGTCCCCCACTTCGGCGACACCCACGAGGACGCCCACGGCCAGAAGCTCCACCGCTCGGTGCTGCTGGCTCCCCGGGACACCCCGGTGGCAGGGGTACCGGAGCACACCGCGCTTATCCGGGAGTCCGACGGAACCTGGCGTTCCGCCGGGGAGGGAAACGTGGCGATCTTCGTGAACGGTGCCCCGGCCGAAGCCGGGCTCGGCGCGCTGCCGGCCTGACCAGCCGGCTCAGTCGGCTTCGGTGATGGTCACCGACTCGATGGTGACGGTCTCCGACGGCGCCCCCGACCGGCTGCCGGTCGATTCGATGGCGCCGATGGTCTCGGTGCCGCCGATGACTTTCCCGAACAGCGAGTAGCTGGGGGGCAACGCCACCCCGTCCCGGCCGCTGATGATGAAGAACTGGCTGCCGTTGGTGTTCGGCCCGGCGTTGGCCATGGCCACCGACCCGATCTCGTACCGGCCCCGGGCCGGGAGCTCATCTTCGAACTGGTAGCCCGGACCGCCCCGCCCGGACCCCTCCGGGTCGCCGCCCTGAAGCATGAAGCCGGGGATGATCCGGTGGAAGACGATGCCGTCGAAGTAGTGCCAGCGGGCCAGGAACACGAAGTTGTTGACCGTCTTCGGGGCGGCCACCGGGTCGAGGGCGATGGTCATGGTCCCCTTGTTGGTCACCATCTCCGCGGTGTAGCGCTTGGCCGGATCGATGATCATCGGCGGTTGGGCGTCGAATCGTTGGGTCTTCGGGCTGGAGCCGTCGGGGGAGGGGATCTCGGGGGACATGGTCACTCCTTGGTTGCGGTCGAGATGGTCGGTGAGCTCGGGGTCAGGGGTGCCCAGGAGGGCTAGGTCACCGCCACCGTCACCGAGACGATGCGGTGGAGTACCGCCGGCGGCACCCCGTTAGCGGAGGCAGTGGCGTTGCCGTCGGCATTGATCTGGTCGACCACACTCATACCCGAGGTCACCTTCCCGAACAGCGTGTAGCTGGGGGCCAGGCTCTCGCCCTGGGTGCCGTCGACGATGAAGAACTGGCTGCCGTTGGTGTTGGCCCCGGAGTTGGCCATGGCCACCGAGTAGTTGGGGTACTGGGGGGAGGCGGTCTTCGGCAGCTCGTCGGCGAAGGTGTAGCCGGGGCCACCGGACCCGCTCCCGGTCGGGTCACCGGTCTGGTCCATGAAGCCGGGAATCACCCGGTGGAAGGTGATGCAGTCGAAGAAGTGCTGATTGGCGAGGTAGACGAAGCTGTTGACGGCCTTGGGGGCGGCCTTCGGATCCAACTGGATGGTGAAGGGGCCGACGTCGGTGGTCACGGTGGCCGTATAGGTCTTCGAGGCACTGACCGTCATCGGGGGCGCCGCGGAGTAGGACGGCTTGTTCAGGGTGGCGGTGAAGCTGGCCGGGCAGTCCGCCGAGGTGGTGATGGCGCTCGGGGTGGTGTCCCCGGACCCGCCCTTCGGGGCCGGCTTGGTCGTGGTGGTGGTGGACTTGGCCGCCTTGGCCGGGGTGCTCGAGGGCTTGGAGATCCAGTAGGCGATACCCCCGATGACCGCGGCCACCACCACCAGGGAGATGACCCGCCGGGTTGTCTGCTTGCGCTTGAGGGTCTTCTTCTGGGCTTCGAGCCGGGCGTTGCGGCCGGCTTTCTGGCGTTGGCGCTTCTCGGTGGACACGGTCCATGAGGGTAGCCGCTTCTCGGGCGGTAGCCTGAGCGGCCATGTCCCTTGTGGTGCAGAAATTCGGAGGCACCTCGGTAGCCGACTCTGATCGGATCCGGGCGGTAGCCGATCACGTGGCCCGTTGCCGCCGCGACCGTCAGGACGTGGTGGTGGTGGTCAGCGCCATGGGGAAGACCACCGACGATCTGGTCCGGCTGGCCGCCGAGGTGAGTCTGACCCAGCCCAACCGGGAAGTGGACATGCTGCTCAGTGCCGGGGAGCGCATCTCCATGGCGCTGCTGGTCATGGCCCTGGCCGACCTCGAAGTCACCGCCCAGTCCTTCACCGGGAGCCAGGCCGGCATCATCACCGACAACGTGCACACCCGGGCCAAGATCATCGAGATCCGGGCGGACCGGCTGCTGGCGGCGCTGGCCGCGGGGGCGGTGCCGGTGGTGGCCGGGTTCCAGGGGATGTCCACCGATCGGAACATCACCACCCTCGGGCGGGGGGGCTCCGACACCACCGCGGTGGCCCTGGCCGCGGCGCTGGGGGCCGACGCCTGCGAGATCTATACCGATGTGTCGGGGATCTACAGTGCCGATCCCCGGATCGTGCCGGAAGCCCGGAAGCTGGCCCGGATCAGCTACGAGGAAATGTTGGAGATCGCCGCCAACGGTGGCCGGGTACTCTCCCTGCGCTCGGTGGAGTTCGCCCGCAACCACCGCGTGCCGCTCCACGTCCGATCCAGTTTCACCTGGGAGCCGGGCACCTGGGTCGAGGAGGAGGATGCATCCATGGAACAGGCAGTTGTCACCGCCATCACCCACGACGCGTCGGAGGCCAAAGTGACCGTGGCCGGGCTGCCGGACCGCCCCGGGGTGGCCGCCCGGTTGTTCCGGGCGCTGGCCGACCGGAACGTCTCGGTGGACATGATCGTCCAGAACGCCTCCCTGGACGGGACCACGGATATCTCCTTCACCGTGCCCGGGTTCGACCTAGCCATCAGCACCGAGGTGGCGGAGTCGCTCATCCCCGAACTGGGGGCGACCGGGGTCACCACCGATTCGAACGTCGCCCGGGTGTCGCTGGTCGGCGCGGGGATGAAGACCCATCCAGGGGTCACTGCCCTCACCTTCGAGACCCTGGCCAAGGAAGACATCAACATCGAGATGATCTCGACGTCGACCATCCGGATCTCCTGCGTGGTGCGGGCCGATGCCGCCGAGACCGCCGTCCGGGTCCTCCACGCCGCCTTCGAGCTGGCCGGCCCGTCGTAGACTGAGCCGATGCGAGTAGCCGTTGTGGGAGCCACCGGGCAGGTGGGCACGGTGATGCGGTCGATCCTGGAGGAGCGCGGCTTTCCCATCGACGAGCTGCGGCTCTTCGCCTCCGCCCGCTCGGCCGGTCGACGCCTGCCCTTCCGGGGGGACCAGGTGGTGGTCGAGGACGCCGCCACTGCCGACCCGGCCGGCATCGACATCGCCCTGTTCTCCAGCGGGGCCACCGCCTCCCGGGACTTGGCCCCCACGTTCGCGGCGGCCGGGGCCATCGTCATCGACAATTCCTCCGCCTGGAGAATGGACCCCGACGTCCCGCTGGTGGTCCCCGAAGTCAATGCCGCCGCCTTGACCACCATCGCCAAGGGGATCGTGGCCAATCCCAACTGCACCACCATGGTGGCGATGCCGGTGCTCAAGCCACTCCACGACGAGTCGGGGCTGACCGGGATGGTCGTCTCCACCTACCAGGCGGTGTCGGGGGCGGGGCTGGCCGGGGTGGCCGAGCTGGCCGAGCAACTCGACAAGTCGGCCGGATTGGCGTCCGGTCTCACCTTCGACGGATCGGCCATCGAGTTCCCGGCCGCCTCGAAGTTCCCCGGGACGATCGCCCACAACGTGCTGTCCATCGCCGGTTCGATGGTCGACGACGGTTCGGGGGAGACCAACGAGGAACAGAAGTTCCGGGACGAGAGTCGGAAGATCCTCGGGATCCCGGGATTGCGGGTGATTTGCACCTGCGTGCGGGTGCCAGTGTTCACCGGCCACTCCATGGCCATCGTGGCGGAGTTCGATCGGGCTCTCAGCCCGGAGCGGGCCACCGAGCTCCTGGCCAACGCGCCGGGAGTGGAGCTGTCGGAGATGCCCACCCCCCTCCGGGCGGCGGGCACCGACCCTTCGCTGGTCGGGCGCATCCGGAAGACCGACAATGGAGCCAACGCGCTGGCCCTGTTCCTCAGCGGCGACAACCTCCGCAAGGGGGCCGCCCTCAACGCCGTCCAGATCGCCGAATCGCTCATTTCGCTCGGCGTCGTCGGCTGAGGCGGGAGCTCCTCAGTTCACCTGGCTGAACGGCGCGGCGACGGCCAGGCCGGCCACCCGCCTGGCCAGGTTCACCGCATGGTCCCCGAACCGCTCGTAGAAGCGGGCGACCATGGCCAGCTCCACCGCCACCGGGAGGGGCATCGTCCCCGCCACCACCTCCACGGTGAGGCTGACGTGGAGATCATCCATCTCGTCGTCGAGGGTGTCCACCACTGACGCCGCGGTGGTCAGTCGGTCGGCGTAGGCGTCGGTCGTCGCCCGCCACATGTGGATGGCCACCTCTCCCATCCGTTCGACCAGGCCCCGGCTGCGGGCCGACAGCTCGGTGCCGAGCCCGCGGGCGGCTCGGCGTGCCACGTGCTCGGCCAGGTCGCCGTTCCGTTCGAGGTCGGGGAGCATCCGGATGACGGTGACCAGAAAGTAGAGGTCGTCGGGCGAGTCGATCCGACCGACGGTCAGTTGGTCCATGGCCTGGCGTTCGATCTCCCGATAGAGGGTGTCGACCACCTCGTCCCGATCGGCCAGCACCTTGGCCGCCTCCCGGTCACCGGACAGCAGGGCGTGGGTGGCTCCGGCCACACATTCGCCCACCATGGCGAACAGCTGCAGCACTTGGCGGTCGATCTGTGCCAGTGCCTCCTCCATAAGTCAACCGTACTCCCGCCCGATCCGGCCTTCTACGGGCAGAAAGTAATTAAACGGTGAACGTCACGTGATGAAGTCATGTGATGACACAGGATTCGTCAGGTGGAACTGTCCACCGTCTCGGGTTGACGCTCCTGGGTTTCGACCGGTGCGGCGTCTTCGTCGTCATCGACATCGAGGTTGGCCGGCAGGTCCTCGCCGACGATGATCCGGGGCCCGGAGGTCCACGACAGGTAGCGCCACGACCAGTTCACCAGGACGGTGAGCCGGTTGCGAAAGCCGATGAGGTAGACGAGGTGGAGGCCGAGCCAGGACAACCACCCGAGGGTGCCGCGGATCACCACCCCGCTCGGGAACTGGGCGATGGCGGCCCGTCGCCCGATGGTGGCCATCGTCCCCTTGTCGTGGTAGCGGAACGGGAGGGTCGGCTTCCCGGCCACCCGTTTGAGGATCTGATGGGCGGCGTGCCGGCCCGATTGGATGGCGACCTGGGCGAGTTGGGGGCAGGTGGTACCCGGTCGGTCCTTCCCCCAGGGAACCGCGGCGGCGTCGCCGATGGCGTAGGCGAAGTGGTAGTCGGGGAGGGCGAGGTCGGCCCGGACCACCAGGCGACCGCTCCGGTCAGCCGGCACCCCCACGCGGGAAGCCAGGGTGCCGTCGACGGTGACCCCGCCGGCCCACACCACCGTCCGGGTCGAGATTTCGGTCCCGTCGTCGAGCTCGACACAGGTCGGGGTGACCCGCCGGACCATCCGGCCGAACCTCAACTCCACCGTCCGACGTCGGAGGGTGTCGGCGGCGTAGCTCGAGGCGGACGGCTTGAACGGGGTGAGGAGTCGGTTGAGCCCGTCGACCACGATGATCTTCGCCCGGGAACGGTCGAATCGGAATCCGTCGTGGCGCACCGAGACATCCAGCAGCTCCGCCAGCGCCCCCGCCACTTCCACCCCGGTGGGTCCGCCCCCCACCACCACGAAGGTGAGGGTGCCGTCGTCGACTCGCTCCGGCCGGGCGTCGATCTCCTCCAACCGGCGGAGGAGGTGGTCCCGGAGGATACGGGCATCACCCAGCGTGTAGAGGGGGAAGGTGAACTCGTGGGCCCCGGGGATCCCGAAGTACTTGGCCACCACCCCGCTGGCCAGGATGATCGAGTCGAAGGGCAGGGTGTCACCCCCTTCGAGGCTCACCACCCGGTTGTCCCAGTCCACCCCGTCCACCGTCCCGTACCGGAAGGTGACGTTGGGGGTGCGCCCGAAAATGGCCCGGATGGGATAGGCCACGTCGCCGGGGTCGAGGCCGGCGGTGGACACCTCGTAGAGGAGGGGCTGGAAGGTGTGGAAGTTCCGCTGGTCGACCACTGTGACCTCGACGGGCTTCTTGGCCAGCGCCCGGGCGGCGGAGAGACCGCCGAATCCGGCGCCGACGATGACTACCCGGTGCATGGATCCATGTTCCCACGGTGGGATCGGCGGAGGTGAGGAGCCATCCACAACGGTGTCACACCCCCCCGTTACCCTGGAAATCATGGACAAAACCGCTCAAATGACTAGCTTGTCGGCGCCGGCGGAGGACCTCTCATGATCGGTGGTTTGATCATCGGGCTCCTAGCCGGAGCCGCCCTCGGGGTAGTCGTCGGGCTGCTGATGCGGTCAGGCCAGCTGGCCTCCGCCCGTGCCACCGAAGCCCGGCTCGAGGACGCCAGCGGGGCCGTCTCCCGGCTCACCGCCGAGGTCGCCGGCCTCCAACTCCAACTGGCCACCGGCCAGGCCGAATCGGTCCGACTGGCCACCGAACTCGACCACGAGCGCCGCGCCGCCACCGAGCGGGCGGCCAGCTTCGACGAGACCCGCCAACAGTTGACCGGCGAATTCGCCCGCCTCTCCACCGCCGCCCTGCAGAAGAACAACGAGCAATTCCTCCAGTTGGCCGATACCAAGCTGAAGGAGACCCGCGAAGCCGCCGAAGGCGAGCTGGCCAAACGGCAGGTGGCGATCGAGCAGCTGCTGAAGCCGATCGGGGAGCAGCTGGGCAAATACGACGAAGGCATGCAACGGCTCGAGGTCGAGCGCCAGGGGGCTTACTCCACCCTGACCGAGCAGATGAAGCACCTGTCGACTTCGCACGCACTCCTCCAGAAGGAGACAGGCAACCTGGTCAAAGCGCTGCGCGCCCCGCAGTCCCGCGGTCAGTGGGGTGAGTTGCAGCTGCGCCGGGTGGTCGAGATGGCCGGGATGTTGGAGCACTGCGACTTCGACGAGCAGGTCACCTCGGACGCCGATGGCGGCCGGATGCGACCGGACATGGTGGTCCATATCCCCGGCGGGATGAATGTGGCGGTGGACGCCAAGGTTCCGATGCAGGCGTTCCTGGATGCCAACGACGCCGATGACGAGACGGTTCGCCGCGCCCACCTGGCCAGTCATGGCCGGCAGCTGAAGGCCCACATCGATCAACTGGCCAAAAAGGAGTACTGGAAGCGGGTGGACCCGTCCCCCGAGTTCGTAGTGGCCTTCATCCCCGGCGACCCGTTGTTGACCGCCGCCCTCGAGAGCGAGCCGGGCCTCATGGAGCACGCGTCGGCCAACAACGTGCTGCTGGCTACCCCCACCTCGCTGATCGCCCTCCTCCGCACCGTCGCCTACGGCTGGCAACAGGACACCCTGGCCGAGAACGCCCGGGAGGTCCAGCAGCTGGGCACCGAGCTCTACCAACGCCTGTCGGTGTTGGGTGATCACGTGGCCGGGGTGGGCAAGGGCCTCAACAGTGCGGTGGTGGCCTACAACAAGGCGGTCGGCTCGCTGGAGACCCGGGTCCTGGTCACCGCCCGTCGCTTCGTCGAGATGGGGGTGGGGGGCGGCGACAAGGACCTCCCGCAGCCAGCCTCGGTCGACGCCGTCACCCGGGCCCTGCAGGCGCCGGAGCTGGTGCCGCCCGCCCTCGAGATTCCCTTCGTCCACGGCCTCCGGGTCGCCAACGCCGACGGGCCCGATGGGCCGGATGACGAGTTGTACTCGGCCGACCGGGCGGCCAACTGAGCCTCACCGGTCGGCCTCCCGGGGGCCGTCACACCCCCTCTTTACGCTGCCGGCATGGGCTTGAAGATCCGGTTTGTCCCGTTCGGTCGTGAGGCGAGCTGTGCCCTGCGCGATGAGATAGCCCTGGCCCAAGGGGACGATCCGCTGGCCCCGGTCACGGTGGTGGTGCCCCGGGGCATCACCGGGCTGGGAGTCCGGCGGTTGCTGGCCTCCGGCGACCTCGGGCCAGCGCCCTCCCGCCCGCGGCTCGGCGTGGCCAACCTCCGGTTCTGCACCCTTCCCCATCTGGTTGCCGACCTGGCCGGGTCGAGGCAGCCGACCGACGACGCCCTCCCTGCCACCGACACCGTCGTGCGGGCGGTGGCGCGGATGACCTTGGGCGCCGTCCACACCGGAGTGCTGGTCCCGGTGCGGGATCATCCGGGCACGGCTCGGGCCCTGGTGAGGGTGTACCGGGACCTGATCGGGGTGTCGGGAGACACCCGACGGCGGCTGATGGCCGGGGGCGGCCGGGCGGCCGAGGTGGTGTCCCTGGTGGAATCGATGGAACGCCGGCTTCGGGACGGTTGGCTCGACGACGGCCGCCGGGTCGACGATGCCATCGAGTCCATCTCCGCCGGGATTGAGGGGGGCAGGCCCGGCGCCGGGCCGGCGGCGCCGGTGGTCATCTACCTCCCCACCCGCCTTTCGTTTCATGATGAACGCCTGGTCACCGCGTTGGCATCCGTCGGCCGGGTGGTGGTCATGCTCGGCGTCACGGGGGACCCCGCCGCTGACGCCACCGTCCGGGAGATGGCCGATCGTCTCGAAGGCCCGGGTCATCGCCCGACGGATCTGAGGTTGGGGGCCCACGGACCGGTGTTGATCGGCACCTCGGTGATCAGCGCCCCGACCGCCGACACCGAGGTCCGGGTGGTGGCCCGCGAAGTGATGGTCCGGCGCCGGTCCGGCACCCGGTTCGAACGGATGGCCATCGTCCATGGTGGGTCGGGTCCCTACGAGCGGCTGGTGCGAGAGGTGTTGGACGGCGCCGGCGTTCCCTGCCACGGGGTCAGCGCCCGTACCCTGGCGACCACCTTCGCCGGGCGTACCCTGCTCGGCGCATTCGAACTCCACGAGCGGGGTTGGCGCCGCCCGGAGGTGATGGCCTGGGGGGCCGGCGGCCCGCTGCGGGGCCACGACGGCAAGCCGGTGGCGGTCACCGCCTGGGATCTCATCTCCCGGGAGGCCGGCGTCATCAGCGGACTGGACAGTTGGAAGCACCACCTGGCCGCCTATGTCGACGGCCGGGCCGCCCGCCTGGAGGCGCTCGATGGTGCCGGGGGCTCCGAGGCGGCGCCGGGTACCGCCCCCCGTCTCCGGCTGGAGGCCCGCCGGGCGGCCGAATTGGGCAGCTTTGTGGAGGATCTCGCCCAGCGGTTCGACGTCGTCCCTCGGACCTGGGCCGGGTGGGTGGAATGGGCCGACGACCTGCTGGATCGCTACCTCGGCCGACCGGCCGAGCGTCCGGAGGAGTGGCCAGCAGAGGAAGAAGAGGCCCTCACCGCGGTCCGGGCTGCCCTGGCCGGGCTCCGGATCCTCGACCGGCTGGGCGAGGGGCCCGACCGGTCCCGGTTCCGCTCGGCCCTCGTCTCCGAGTTTGAGGCGAACGCCCCCCAGACTTCGCGCTTCGGCACCGGAGTCCTGGTCGGGCCCATCGACCTGCTGGCTGGCCTCGATTTCGACACCGTGTTCGTCGTCGGCATGGTCGACGGCCGGTTTCCCACCCGTGACGGTGACGACACCCTGCTCCCCGACGCCGAGCGGGTCTCGGCCGGCGAGGACATCCCCCTCCGGGGCGGCCGGCGTTACGACGCCCATCGCGACTACCTGGCCGGCCTCGCCGCCGCCCCGGAGCGGGTGCTCTCGTTCCCCCGTGGCGATCAACGCCGAGGTGGGGAACTGCGGCCGGCCCGGTGGCTACTCGACACCCTCGGTGCTCTGGAGGGGGCCGGTCGCCGGCTCTACAGCCGCGACGTCTCCGAGCTCGATCCGATCGACGGCTTCCTCATCGTCCCCTCCTTTACCGCCGCAGTGCGGAACATGAGCGAGCCGATGTCGGAGTCGGACCGGGACCTTCGGTCGCTGTTGCGATGGAGCGACGACGGGGAAGATCTCGGCGCTCACTTCCTGGCCGGCACCGACGTCACCTTCGGCACCGGACTGGAGGCGCATCGAAGCCGCCGGGCCCGCCGGTTCACCCGGTTCGACGGGAACATCGCCGACGTCCACATCCCGTCCCCGACATCGGTGGCCGCGGTGTCGCCCACCAGTCTCGAGTCCTACTCCACCTGCCCACGGCGCTACCTGATGCAGCAGGTGCTCCGGGTGGAGGAGCGCGACAGCCCCGAGGACGTGATCACCATCGATCCGTCCCATCGGGGCCTGATGATCCACGAGATCCTCGAGCGGTTCATCGGAAGTCAGTTGGCCCTCCCCCGGGACCAGCGCATTCGCCCCGGCCAGCCGTGGTCGGTGGATGACCATGCCCGCATGGAGGAGATCGCCCAACAGGTGTTCCAGACGTTCGAAGACCGCGGGCTGGTCGGCCGGCAGCTGCTCTGGGATCTGGCCCGGACCACCATCCAGCGGGAGCTCCACCGCTTCCTGAAGCTGGACGACCGGTACCGGGCGGAGGGCGGATGGATACCCGAGAGGGTGGAACTCGAGTTCGGACCCAGCCATGGACAGCCGGTCGGCCTCGGGCTCCCCGACGGCCGCACCGTCAGCTTCAAGGGCTATGTCGACCGGGTGGACAGGACGGCCAACGGCTCCCTCTCGGTCACCGACTACAAGACCGGGTACGCCAGGGATGTCGATGGGCTGGCCGACGACCGGGTCCTCAGCGGCCGGAGGCTCCAGCTGCCGCTCTACGGGTTGGCGGCCCAGAGCCGGATCGGGGACGGCCCCGTCCAGGTCGGGTATTGGTTCGTGAGCGAGAAGGGGAAGTTCACCCGGGTGACCTACCAACTCGACGAGGAGGTCCTCGGCCGGGTCGGGGAAGTGGTCACCGTCCTGGTGGACGGGATCGATGCCGGCCAGTTCCCCGCCCGACCGGGCAAGAACGACTCGAACTGCACCTATTGCAGCTTCCAGGCGATGTGCCCGGGCAGCCGTCAGGCGGGGTGGGACCGGGTACGGTCGGCTCCCGGGCTGGAGGACTATGTGGCCTTGACCGAGGGGACGGGTCGGTGACCCCGATCCGTCCACCCCAGGACCAAGCCGCTCGCACCGAGATCCGCACCCGGCTCGGGGCCAGCCAGTTCGTCGAAGCCGGGGCCGGCACCGGGAAGACCACGGCATTGGTGAGCCGGATCCTCGAATTGGTGATGTCGGGGGAGGCAACCATCGACCGCATCGCCGCCATCACCTTCACCGATGCCGCCGCCGCCGAGCTCCGTGACCGGGTCTACGAAGCGATGGAACGGGCGAGTACCGGCGACCACCAGTCCGGCGGCACCGGACCCACGGAGGGATCGCTTCCCGCCGACGGGCCGGAGCGCCGGGCCCGAGCCCGGGCGGCGCTCGACGAGATCGACGGCGCCGCCATCTGCACCCTCCACGGGTTTGCCCAGCGGATCCTGGCCGCCAACCCGTTCGGGGTCGGCCTCCCCCCCGGGTTCGAGGTGCTCGACGAGGGGAGATCGGCGGCGGCCTTCGACGAGCGGTGGGACGGCTTCGTCGACCGGATCCTGGAGGATGCCGCCCTCCAGGACGTCCTGCGCCGGCTGCTGGTGAGCGGGGTGCGGATCGACCACCTCCGGACGGTGGCGGAACTCTGCAACCAGAACTGGGATCTGCTGGCCGATGGCGGGCCGCACGCCCCCACCCTCGGCCCCATCGATCCGGCACCGGTGATCGACTCCCTCGACGCCGCCCACGCCGAGGCGGCCACCTGTACCGCCGCCGACGACAAGTTGCTCCTCCACATCGAGGGCCTGGCCGAGTTCCGAGCCGCGGTGCGCGGAGCGGTTTCCGACCTCGAGATCCTCGAGCTGTTGGCCGACCCCCCCAAGCTCACCTGCACCCGGGGCCAGAAGGGCAACTGGCCCGGACCGGTGAACCGGGTGCGGGGTCTCCTGGCCGACGCCGAGCAGGCCAGACAGGCGCTGGTAGCCGGGGTGATCTCCGACGCGCTGGTCGGCCTGGTCCCGGCCATCAGGACCTTCACCGTCGCCAGCGCCAACGACCGTCGCCGGGAGGGCAGGCTGGAGTTCCACGATCTGCTGGTATGGGCCGTCGACCTGGTCCGGAACGACGCCGGAGTCCGAGCCGCCCTCCACCACCAGTTCCAACGGTTGCTGATCGACGAGTTCCAGGACACCGACCCCATCCAGGCGGAGATGGCCTTTCGGATCGCCAATGGGAGCCCGGAGCCCGGCCCGGGGACGGTGCCGTGGAGCCAGCTGTCGGTCGAGCCGGGCCGGCTCTTCTTCGTCGGCGACCCAAAGCAGGCCATCTACCGTTTCCGACGCGCCGACATCGGGCTCTTCCTGGAGGTGCGGAACCACCGCCTCCCCGACCGGGTGGCCCTCACCGCCAACTTCCGTTCGGTTCCCGGCATCATCGACTGGACCAACGCCGTCTTCGGCGATCTGTTCGGGGCCGGCGCCGACGGAGTCCAGCCCGCTTACGAACCACTGGTGGCCGAACGGGCCGAGCCGTTCGGAACCCCCCAGGGGGTGCCGCCGGTGGTCCTCCTCGGTGGCCCGATCGACGACCGCAGCATCGACGACGTCCGGGCCGAGGAGTCGGCCGAGCTCGCCGCCACTATCCGGCGGATCCGCGACGAGAAGTGGCCGATCGGGGACCGGGGGCTCCCGGCCCGGCTGTCGGACATCACCGTGCTGATCCCCACCCGGACCGGACTGCCGCTCTTGCAGCAGGCCTTCGACGCCGAAGCCATTCCCTACCGGCTCGAATCGAGCTCACTGGTCTACGAGGCGCCCGAGGTCGACGAACTTCTCACCATCCTCCGGGCCGTCGACGATCCCACCGACCAGGTGGCGATGGTGGCGGCCCTCCGCTCGGGGGCGTTCGGCTGTGGCGACGACGACCTGCTGGCCTACCACCAAGCCGGAGGGCGGTGGGACTACCGGAGACTTCCATCCTCGGTCCCGGATGGTGAAGGCCCGGTGATCCGGGGGATGACCGCCTTGCGGGCGTTGCACCAACAGCGATGGTGGAGCAGCGTCAGCGCCCTGGTCGATCGGGTCATCGACGAACGCCGCCTGCTGGCGTTGGCCCTCGACCAGCGCCGATCCCGGGACGTGTGGCGGCGGCTGCGGTTCGTGGCCGACCAGGCGCGGCAGTTCACCGACGTCCACGGCGGCGATCTCCGTCGCTACCTGGCCTGGGTGGACGTCCAGCGCCGCCAGGACGTGCGGGCCCGGGAAGTGGTGCTCCCCGAGTCGGATGACGACGCGGTGCGGGTGATGACGATCCACGGGGCCAAGGGCCTCGAGTTCCCGGTCGTCTTCCTCGCCGGCCTCAACCGCTGCCCGTCGAACCGCCCCGGGGTGAGGGTCCTGTGGGGGGACGACGGCCCGGAGTTGAAGATCAAGAGCGGCATCGGGACCCGCGGGTTTGCGGAGTTGGAGGCGAGGGAGAAGGTGATGGAAGACGCCGAAGATCTGCGCCTGTTGTATGTGGCGGCCACCCGGGCCCGTGACTATCTCATCCTCTCCCTCCATCACAAAGCGGGAAGCCCCTGCCATGCCGCCCAGCTGTTGGCTCGGTGCACCGCCCGACCGGAGCTGAGCTCCCGGCTGGAGCCGGCGACGGACACCGCCGATGCCCTCAACAACGTCGACCCGGAGGCCAGAGGTCGGGGCGAGGACCGGCTCATCTCCGTTACCACCGTCGACACCGAGGAGCACCGCACCGAATGGAATGCCGGCCATCAACGGCTGGTGACCACCGAGTCCCGGTCGCGCACCCTGTCCGCCACCGCCATCGCCGGGCTGGCCAACCGCGGCAGCCAGGACGATTGGCGGGGCGACGCCATTTCCGCCGATCCGGCGGGCGCGGCCGGCGCCAACAAGGACGACCCGGACGTCGACCCGCCCCCCTGGCGACGGGGCCGGGCCGGTACCTCCATCGGCCGGGCGGTGCACGCCGTCCTCCAGACGGTGGACCTGGCCAGCGGGTCGGACGTCGACCGGTTGTCGGAGACCCAGGCGGTCGCCGAAGGCGTCGCCGGGCGGGGGAGAGAGGTCGCCCGGCTGGTGCGGGCCGCTCTCGGGTCAGAGGTCGTCGGCCAGGCGGTGGGGGGCGGCCGGTATTGGCGGGAGATGTACATCGGGGTACCGGCCACCGACGAACCGGGAGGTCCGGTGATCGAAGGGATCATCGACCTCCTGATCGAGACCCCGGATGGATTCACGGTGGTCGACTACAAGACCGACGCCGTCCGCAACGACCAGCAACTCGAGCAGGTCGCCGATGGCTACCGGCTGCAGGGGGCCACCTACTCGTTGGCGGTGGAACGGACCCTCGGACGCCCGGTGACCCGCTGCGTCTTCCTGTTCCTGCGGGAATCCACCGCCATCCCCGTCGACGTGCCGGATTTACCGGTGGCGATGCAGGAGGTGGAAGCACTGGCGAGAGCGCTGGCCGGCGAACCGCAGGGTCGGCCCCAGTAGAGCGGCACTATCGTCGTCGGGATGCCAAGAGCCCGACGACGCAGACGGGGCCACCGCCCCCGGCGTCGATCGGTCGGCGCGATCATCACCATCTCGGTCATTGTGGCCCTGCTGGGGGTGCTGGTGATCGGATCGATTGTCGAGATCGGGGCCCAGTCAGGTCCCTATCGGCGGATGACCGACCAGGGTTACGCGCAGCTGGCCACCCGGGTCGTCGACGCCTCCAACCAGTCGGGCGCCCGGCTGGCCGCGGTCATCAGCGCCGCCCCGACCATTCCCAACCAGCCGCTGCCGAATACCGCCCGGGGGGAAGTCCAACAGGGGCTCGACGCCGCCATGGCGGCTACCGCCGATGAGGCCCATCAGGCCCGGCAACTGACCCCACCCACCCCGACCGACGATGTCGCCAGCCAGTTCACCGCCATCATCGAGGCCCGGGCGGCGGCGGTCGCCAGCGTGGTGGCCACCATCGACCAGCTGCTGGGGATGGCGCCGCTGCCGGTGGCCGGGGGGCCGAGCACCACCACCACCACGTCGGCCCACCCGTCGGCGCTCATCTCTGAGACCCAGGCCTCCCAACAGCTGGCGGCGGCCGGCACCCAGATCCAGCAAGCCGACCGCGCCTACGCCGACTGGCGGACCAGACTTCGACAAGGGAAAGTGCCCGATGCCGGTCGGATCCGGATGCCGGTCTCGGTGTGGGCGCCGGCGGGGGGAGCCCTCGCCTCCGCCCAACTCGGCAACACCGCGGGCCTGCTCACCAACGCGGTGGCGCTGCTGCCGTTCCACCAGATGGTGATCACCGCGGTCGGGCTGGCCCCCCCGGCCGTCCCCTCGGCCACCCCCAACAACCCCGCCGGGTCGGGCACCATCGCCACCTCCTGCAACCCCCCGAATCCGACCTCCACTGTTGCCGGTCCCACCCCGACGGTCCTGCCCCCCACCGGGTCGGTCACCCCGCTGGTGACGGTGACCAACTGCGGAACGGTCTCCGAGGACAATGTGACAGTGACCGAGACACTGGCCCTGGCCGACGGACCGGGAGCCAGTGCTCCACCGCCCGGGGCGGCGGGATCCTCGGCCCGGACCACCCTCTCGGCCTTGTCGGGCCAGTCGAGGGCGCTGTCGTTCCCGGCCCTCCAGGTCGCCGGCGGTCACAACTACACCCTCACCATCACCCTGGCCCCGCCGGCCGGCCAACAGAACCTGGCCGGGACTTCCCAGCAGTTTCTGCTGACAATTGTGGGCTGATCCGGCCCGGTCAGCGCCCGGAACGCCCGGGTGGTGGAAGCCGGCAGGCGACCATCTAGGATCGGCAATTGACCGATACAGGAGCAGCAGGGCAGAAGGGCTTGGATTAGTGGCCGAAAGCATCACCATCACCGATAACCGCACCGGCGAGTCGCTCGAGATCCCGTTCCAAAACGGTGGCATTGCGGCATCGGACTGGTCCAAACTCCTGCCCGGCGTCTGGTTCTACGATCCCGGATTCGTCTCCACCGCCGCCTGTGAAAGCGCCATCACCTACCTCGACGGCGAAGCCGGGATTCTCCGGTACCGCGGCTACCCGATCGAGCAGTTGGCAGAGAAGTCCACCTTTTTGGACGTCGCCTACCTGCTGTTGAACAGCGAGCTGCCGACCCCCGAGCAGTACGAGGTCTGGCGCCACGACATCACCCATCACACCTTCATCCACGAGAACGTACGGAAGCGGTTCCTCGACGGGTTCCATTACGACGCCCATCCGATGGGGATGCTGGTCTCCGCGGTCGCCGCCCTCTCCACCTTCTATCTCGACGCCAAGGACATCTTCGACATCGAGTCCCGGAACAAGCAGATCGTCCGGCTCATCGCCAAGATGCCGACCCTGGCCGCCGCCGCCCACCGGTTCAGCGTGGGGATGCCGTTCGTCTATCCCGACAACTCGCTGGAGTTCGCCTCCAACTTCCTGTCGATGATGTGGAAGACGGCCGAGCCTCGCTTCGACGCCAATCCGGCCCTGGCCCGGGCGCTCGACATCCTCTTCATCCTCCATGCCGATCACGAGCAGAATTGCTCCACCACCGCCATGCGGGTGGTGGGCTCGTCGCACGCCGATCCCTATTCGGCCACCGCCGCCGCCGCCGCCGCTCTCTACGGGCCGCGCCACGGTGGGGCCAACGAGGCAGTCATCAAGATGCTCACCGAGATCGGCTCCATCGAGAACGTGGAGCCGTTCGTGGCATCGGTCAAGGCCGGCCACGGTCGGCTGCAGGGCTTCGGACACCGGGTCTACAAGAGCTACGACCCCCGGGCCACCATCATCAAGAAGACTGCCGATGAGGTGTTCGAGATCACCGGGAAGAACCCGCTGCTGGACATCGCCCTCAAGCTGGAGGAGATCGCCCTCTCCGACGAGTACTTCATCTCCCGCAAGCTGTACCCGAACGTCGACTTCTACTCGGGCCTCATCTACCAGGCGATGGGCTTCCCGCTGGAGATGTTCCCGGTGCTGTTCGCGATTCCCCGCACCGCCGGATGGCTCGCCCACTGGCAGGAGATGCTGGATCAGGACTCCAAGATCGCCCGTCCCCGCCAGCTGTACATCGGCACCGATGTCCGCGACTACGTGGCGATGGACGACCGCTGATCGCTAGCGTTTTACGGCACTCACGAATCCGGGTTCGATAGGGCTCTGACCGCTCAGGAACTCGGCGGCGGCTCGGTCACCCGCATGAGGCCTTCCTGGCACATGGAGACGACCAGCCGCCCGTCGCGGGTGAACATGAAGCCGCGGGCCAGCCCCCGGGCCCCGTAGGCGGTGGGGGAGTCCATGTCGTAGAGCAGCCACTCGTCGGCCCGAAACGGCCGGTGGAACCACATGCAGTGGTCGAGGCTGACCCCCATGAAATGGGGGCTGTCCCAGCGGACGTCGTGGGGGGCGAGCATGGTGTCGAACAACGACATGTCCGAGGCGTAGGCGGCGATGGCGGTGTGGAGATGGGGATCGTTGGGGATGGTCCCGTCGGCTTTGATCCAGAGCCGCTGGACCGGCTCGCTCCCCTCTTTGTGGATGAAGGGCAGGGGGCCGATATGGCGCTGCTCGATGGGGTGGGGCCGGGAGAACCAGTCGCCCATGATGTCCCGGTAGGGCTCCAGCCGCACGTCCAGGGACTCCAGATCCTCCGGCGGCGGAACCTCGGGCATGGGGAATTGGTGGGAGAGCCCCGGCTCGTCGACATGGAACGACGCCGACATGTTGAAGATGGCCCGGCCGTGCTGGATGGCCACCACCCGGCGGGTGGTGAAGGAGCGACCGTCGCGGATCCGGTCCACCTCGTAGAGGATCGGCACCGTCGGATCGCCGGGGCGGAGGAAGTAGGCGTGGAGAGAGTGGACCCGGCCGGCGTCGACGGTGCGGCCGGCGGCCATCAGCGCCTGGGCGGCGACCTGGCCGCCGAACACCCGCTGCCGGTCTTCGTTGGGGCTGGTCCCCCGGAAGATGTTGACTTCGATGGGCTCGAGATCGAGGAGGTTGACGAGGAAATCGAGGGCGTCGCTCACCGGCACATCCTGCCAGGTGCCCGGGTGATGGTCCCGCTACGGTGGCGACCCATGGCCACCATCTCCTTTCCCGACGGGTTCCAGTGGGGAACCGCCACCTCCGCCCACCAGATCGAAGGGGGCAACGTCAACAACGACTGGTGGGAGTTCGAACACGACCCGACCTCGGGGTGCCTCGACCGGAGCGGCGACGCCTGCGACTCCTATCACCGCTACCCCGAGGACATCGCCCTGGTGGCCGGCCTCGGACTTTCCTTCTACCGGTTCTCGGTGGAGTGGTGCCGGATCGAGCCGGAGGAGGGCGAGTTCTCCCGAGCCTCCCTCGATCACTACCGGCGGATGCTGGCCGGCTGCCGGGAGCAGGGCCTGGTCCCGATGATCACCTACCACCACTTCACCCACCCCCGTTGGCTGGCCGCCGCCGGGACCTGGGAAGCGCCCCACGCCGTCGATCGGTTCGCCCGCTACTGCGAGAAGGTCACCGCCCACCTCGGTGACCTCATCGGCATGGCCGGCACCATCAACGAGCCCAACGTGGTGGCCACTATGGGGTGGCGCCACGGCATCTTCCCGCCCCGGGTGCGGGACCGGGACCGACGGGCCAAGGTCAACGACGCGCTGGTGTCGGCCCATCGCGCCGGGGTGGAGGCCATCCGGTCCGGACCCGGCGACTTCCCGGTCGGCCTGACCCTGTCGATGACCGATTTCCAGGCAGAACCGGGCGGCGAGGAGTGGGTGGAGCGGGTCCGCCGACCCTCCGAGGACGTCTACCTCGAGGCCACCGAAGGCGACGACTTCATCGGGGTGCAGACCTATACCCGGGCCCGCTTCGGACCCGACGGGGGCCTCGGGCCCGAGGAGGGGGTCCCCACCACCCAGATGGGCTACGAGTTCTACCCCGAGGCACTGGAGGGAACCATCCGCCGGGCTTGGCTGAAGACGGGGGGTCTTCCCGTGCTGGTCACCGAGAACGGTATCGGCACCGATGATGACGAGGCCCGCATTGACTACGTCTCGAGGGCCCTGGCCGGGGTGCGGCGTTGCCTCGACGACGGGATCGACGTGCGGGGGTATACCTATTGGAGCCTGCTCGACAACTTCGAGTGGGTGCTCGGCTACCGCCCGACCTTCGGGATGGTGGCGGTGGACCGGGAGACCTTCGTCCGCCGCCCCAAACCCAGCGCCGCGTGGTTGGGTGGAGTCGCCACCCGGAACGGGCTGTGAGTGCAGGAACCAGCTTCAGGAGCGATCCCGGCGCCTAATATTACGGATTGGTTACGACTAAGGTTGAGTCAATGACTTCTGTCCTCACGCGGGCCGAACACCTCTGGGAGAAGCGGGACACTCCCGAAGCCAAGCACCTCTTCCGCTACACCATGGTGTCGGTGGTCTCCACCGCGGTGTCCTTCGGCACCCTGGCGCTCGTCTTCGGTGTCTTTCACTTCTGGGGGGAGATCGGCAGCACCGTCTTCGCCAACGCGGTGGCCACGGTGCCGTCGTACTACCTCAATCGCAGCTGGGTGTGGCAGAAGCGCGGACGCTCCCACCTGATGAAGGAGATCGTGCCGTTCTGGGCGCTGTCGGCGATCGGCATCGTGGTGTCCATCGGTGGCGCGGCGATCGCCAGGCATCTCGGGACCGAGCACCAGCTCCACCACTTCGAGCAGACACTGCTGGTGCTGTTCGCCAACGTGATGTCCTTTGCCCTCTTCTGGGTGCTCAAGTTCCTGTTGTTCAACCGGTTGTTCAAGGTGCACCCGCTCGAAGAGCTGGACGAACTTGTCGAAGCGGCCTGATTCGCGGTGATTGCCACCACCACGGTGCACAGCGGCAGCGTCGTGTTGGCGGTGGCCGTCTTTCTGGCCTGCGCGGTGGAGATGGTCGAAGCCCTCACCATCGTGGTGGCGGTGGGCACCACCCGGGGATGGCGGTCCGCCCTGGAGGGAACCCTGGTGGCCCTCTTGGTCCTCGGGGCGCTGGTGGCCGCCCTCGGCCCCGCCATCGTCCACTACGTCCCGTTGTCCACCTTGCGGTTGGTGGTGGGCGGACTGCTGTTGGTGTTCGGGTTGCAGTGGCTCCGCAAGGCGGTGCTGCGGGCGGCGGGGTTGAAAGCCAAACACGACGAGGGCGCCATCTTCGCCCGGCAGGTGGAGGAGCTCTCGGAGGCCCCGGCCGGCCGCGGCCGTGACGCCACCGCCTTCGTGGTGGCGTTCAAGGGGGTGTTCCTCGAGGGCCTCGAAGTGGTGGTGGTGGTGATCACCCTCGGGTCGACCTCCCACAATCTCGGACTGGCGGCGACGGCCGCCGCCGCCGCCATCGTGGTGGTGGGTGGCGTCGGGGTGGCGGTGGCCCGGCAGTTGTCGGCGGTCCCGGAGAACGCCATGAAGATGGGGGTCGGGCTGATGTTGGTCAGCTTCGGCAGCTTCTGGTCGGGGGAGGGGGTCGGGGTGCACTGGCCGGGATCCGACCTGGCCATTCCCGTGCTGGTGGCTGTCTACGGGCTGGGGACCTGGGCCATGGTGGTGTCCCTCCGCTCCGGATCCCGGGTCAAGACCACCGCGTTGCTTTCGGGCACCGAGGGGGGTGGGGCCCATGGCTGACCCGGTGTCGTCGGCGGACCCGGGGAACCCGGTGTCCCGATTGTTGGCCGCCTTCGGCCGGTTCTGGTGGGAGTTCCTGATCGGGGACACCCCGGAGTTGTTCGTCGGCGCGGTGGCCGTGGTCGGGCTGGTGGCGCTGGTGTGTCTGGATCACGCCGCCCGGACCTGGGCCGCCGCCCTCCTCCCGGTGCTGGTGCTCGGGCTCCTCACCACCTCGGTGTGGCGGGCCAAGCGGACCGGTCGGTTCTAGTCGCGGAAGTTGATGAACTGGAGGGGGATACCGAAATCCTCCGCCTTGGCCGCGGCGATCACCGCCTGAAGGTCGTCCCGCTTCTTGCCCGACACCCGGAGTTGGTCGCCCTGGGTCTGGGAACTGACCCCTTTGAGGCCGAGCTCCTTGATGAACTTGTTCAGCTTCTTGGCGTGGTCGGAGGAGATGCCGGCCTGGATGGTCAGCTTCTGGCGGGCCGAACCCCGGGTGGCCTCTTCGATCTTTCCGACCTCGAAGGACTTGAGTGACACCTCCCGCTTGACCATCCTCTCTTGAAGGACCTGGTAGAGAGCGCGCAGACGGTCCTCGGTGGAGGAGGCCAGCAACAGTTCCTTTTCGGTCAGCTCGATGGAGGAGTCGGTTCCCTTGAAGTCGAACCGGGTGGCGGCTTCCCGATTGGCCTGGTCGACTGCATTGCGGACCTCCTGCATATCGACTTCGGAGACAATGTCGAAGGTTGGCATGGGAAAACAGTAGCGCCGAGCTTGGCGTATCCTTCCCCGTCTGCGGGTCGGTACCCAAGTGGCCAAAGGGAGCAGACTGTAAATCTGCCGGTTCTGCCTTCGAAGGTTCGAATCCTTCCCGGCCCACCACATGACCGGAGGCGGCGGCGGACACCGGGTCCGCTCCCGCCTCCGGGGCCTCACCCGGACGAATGACCCAAATCCGGCCCCCGATCAGTGCACCGGTTCCACGAGCTCAGGAGATGTCTCCGTTGTTGGTCCAACGCATCCGGCACACACCAACTCGGGTGATCGCCTGCGGAGCGGTGGTGGCCTGGGTGGTGTCGGGTGCCTACATGCTCCACTACGGGCCGCAATGGCACCTCGATCTCCGGGTCTACCGGGACGCCGGCCACGCCCTCTTCCACGGCGGGTCGCCCTTCACCGCCAACTTCACCGTCCATCAGCTGCCCTTCACCTACACGCCGTTCGCCCTCCTGGTGCTCAGCCCCCTGGCCTTCGGATCCCTCGGTCTGGTGGAGACGGTGTGGTGGCTGCTCTCCGCCGTCTGTTTGGTCGGCGCCGTCTATCTGGTCATCACCGCCTCCTTCCCCAGCCTTCCGGCCCGCCGGGCGCTGGCCGTCGCCGGCCTCCTGGCCGGCGTCGCCACCCTCGCCCTCGAGCCGGTCCGCTCCAACATGGACTACGCCCAGATCAATCTGATCCTGATGGTGATGATCGTCGCCGACATGACCCGGGTCCGGGCCCCCTGGCGCGGGGTGCTGATCGGGTTGGCGTCGGCCATCAAGCTGACCCCGCTGGTCTTCCTCTTCTCCTTCGTCGTCACCCGGGACTGGCGGTCGTTGGCCCGGGGGGTCGGGGTCGTCGTCGGGGTCACCGCCATCAGCTGGGCGGTGTTGCCGTCCGATTCGGCCCGGTACTGGTTCCACCAGGTGACCGACGCCGGCCGCACCGGTCAGCTGGGCAACGTCAGCAACCAGTCGTGGAACGGCCTGGTCCACCGGCCGCCGTTCGACGGGGGACACCTCGGCACCGCGGTGTGGTTCGTACTGGCGCTGGCCACCCTGGCCGCCGGGGTGCTCCTCACCCGGTGGGTGATGGAGGGAGGCCGCATCGCCGAAGCGGTGGTGGTGCTCGCCCTCACCGAACTGTTGGTCAGCCCGGTGTCGTGGACCCACCACTGGTCGTGGCTCACCCTGGCCCCGATCGCCGCGGTCACCCTCTGGCGGGTGCACCGGGTGGTGGCCATCTTGTTGCTGGTCCTGGTGGGGTTGGCGGTGATCGCCCCCTATTGGTGGCTCCAGCACGGCCCGTTGTCCTATCTGGCCGGGAACGCCCTGGTGCTGGCCGGAGCCGCGGTGCTGGTGGTGTGGCTGGTGGCCGAGGCCCGTTCCCGCCGGACCGCCGACAGTTTCGGGATCGGCGGGCGGGGTACGCTACCAGCACCGGAGTCGCTGGCGGGATGACACTTGTTGGGGCCCCGAATTTAGTTACAATACCGTTACGGATTGATTGCGGCCGGGCTGGCATTGGACTCCTGGACCGCTCCCGTGCCCGCACCCAGTCGGTCCCCCCCATTCGAGACACGTTCATCGAGGAGCATTCCCCAGACCATGTCCCCAGAGCCTCGGGCAGCGGCGACGCACCAGGATGAGGGCATTGCCGATGCGGGCACGGCCCGCGACGACCGTTGGACGGGGGTCTCGGCGTCGGTGATCCGGGGGGCCCGCGCTTCGATGGCGTTCGCCGGCATGGTCCGCAGCCGGTTGGCCAAGACCGCCGGGATCCCCATCGACCAGCCGGCCACCAATGGCGACGGCGGGAATCCGAGGGGCCTGGTGCTGCGGCCGGCCCTGCTGGGGTTCGTGGCCATCCTGGCCGTCTGCATCGGTGCCTCCCTGCCGAGCTCGCCCTTCAAACTGGAGATGCCGGGGGCGTGGTTCTTCGGGGTGCCGAAGACCACCGGGGGCAGCCACTGGGGGGTCTACTTCGTCCTGGCCGCCGTCTACGGCGGGCTCATCCTGCTGCTGCGGGTCTGGTGGGGCATGACCCGCCTCTACTCCCGCTGCCCGGGGGTGGAGGTCCGCCGGTTGAAGTGGGTGTTCGCCCTCTGGTCGACCCCGATGCTGATCATCGCCCCCATCTTCAGCCGCGACGTCTATTCCTACGCTGCCCAGGGCGAGATGGTCAGCCACCACATGAACCCGTATCTCTACGGGCCGTTCGAGATGGGGAACAACTCGTTCACCGCCCCGGTCGACCCGCTGTGGGGGAACGCCCCCGCCCCCTACGGGCCGCTGTTCCTCCAGATCGACGGGTTCTTCGCCAAGATCACCTTCCACAACGAATTGGCCACCGTCGTCCTCCTCCGCTTGCTGGCCTTCGCCGGGGTGCTGCTGATCGCCTTCTGCGTCCCTCGGCTCGCCGGCCTCTACCACCGCGACAAGGCGGAGATCTTCACCCTGGCGGTATTGAACCCGGTGACCATCCTCCACTTCGTGGGGGGTGCCCACAACGACGCATTGATGTTGGGGCTCCTCATCGCCGGGATCACCGCCGCCAAGGAGAAGCGCCCGATCATCGGCATCCTGCTCTGCTCCTTGGCCGCCGCCATCAAGGCGCCGGCGGCGTTGGGCATCCTCTACGTCGGCTGGACCTGGCTGGGGACCGGGGTACCGGTGCGCGACCGAATACGGCCGGTGGTCACCGCCGGCCTGATGGGGATCGGGGTGCTCGGGTTCTTCTCCTACATCAGCGGCCTCGGCTGGGGATGGATCGGGAACCTCGGCACCCCCGGGGTGGTGCGATCGTGGATGGCCCCGACCACCTCATTGGCGTTGGTGATCAACTGGATCGGTCATTTCCTCGGGATCGGGCTCCACCTCGGTGGGGTGCTGTCGGTCACCCGGTTCCTCGGCCTGCTGACCGCGTTGATCGTCGGGATCTGGCTGCTGTTCAACAGCGACCGGGTCGGCACCCTCAAGGCCCTGGGCCTCACCATGTTGTTGTTCGTGGTGCTCGGACCCGTCGATCAGCCCTGGTACCTGTCGTGGGGCCTGCTGCTGCTTGCCCCGGTGGCGCTCGGCCGGCTCCGGTCCCTGATCATCGGCATCTCCATGGTCACCGCCTTCATCGAGCTGCCCGGGGCCACCCAGCTGCTGAACAGCCTCATCCACAGCGACCCGCTGCAGATTGCCCTGACCCTGTTGTGGGTACTGTTCGTCCTCACCGTGCCGCTTGCCACCTGGGAGCGGCGGGACCCGGTCCCCACCCCGCCCTCGGTGCCGGTGCTGGCCACCGCCACCACCGCCTGACCGCCTTCCGGCCGCCCTACAGCATCCGCTGCATCACCGAGATGTCGAGCCAGCGGCCGAACTTCCTGCCGATCTGGCGCTCGACGCCGACCAGCTCGAACCCGCAGGCGAAATGGAGGGCGATGGAGGCGGCGTTGTCGTCCCCGATGCGGGCGACCATGGTGTGGAACCCGTGTTGGGTGGCCAGCCGGATCAACTCGTCCATCAGGGCCCGCCCGATGCCCGATCCCCTGTGGCCGGCCCCCACGTAGACGGAGTTCTCCACGCTGGTGGCATAGGCGGGGCGGTCCCGGTAGAGGGAGAGAGACCCGAAACCGATGACCAGGCCGTCCTCATCCTCGGCCACGATGGCGGGATAGGCCCCGCCGTGTTCGGCCAGCCAGGTCAGCTGTTCTTCCGGGTTGCGGGGAACGAGATCGAAGGTGGCGGTCGACCCGGTCACCTCCGCGTTGTAGATGGTCCGGATGGCTTCGGCATCGGCCAGGGTCGCCAGGCGGAGTTGCATCCGGCGATGGTAGCGAGTCGCCAACCGGCAGTGCGGGTGGGGTGCGGTTGTTGACTATGATGACTCGCTGCGGCTCAACCGGCCGCGCTGCCTCCTTAGCTCAGTCGGTAGAGCACCGCCATGGTAAGGCGGTTGTCGTCAGTTCGATTCTGACAGGAGGCTCGCCCATGGCGGCGTAGCTCAGCTGGTTAGAGCGCACGGCTCATAATCGTGAGGTCGCCGGTTCGAGTCCGGCCGCCGCTACCATTTTGGGTGTTGGACAGCGAATGGACTGGGCCTGCAGGCCGGATCCAGGGCAGAACGATTAGAGGAGCCACTGTGGCAAAGAACGAGAAGCGGATCCAGGTCACCTTGGCCTGTGAGGTCTGCAAGCGGCGTAACTACATCACCACCAAGAACAAGATCAACGACCGTGAGCGGATCGAGATGAAGAAGTTCTGCCGATGGGACCGCGAGCACACGCTGCACAAGGAGACCCGCTGAGGGTCGATTCGGAGACTGCCGACCCCCGGGTCGGCTCCCCGACCGAGTTCGCCCACATCGAGCTGGTCGACCTCGCCCGGGGTGGGGACCGGAGCGCGTTCGAAGAGCTGGTCAGAGTCACTTCCGGCGACATCTACGCGTTGGCCTTCCGGCTGAGCGGGGATGAGCAGGACGCCCGGGACATCGTCCAGGAGACCTACCTCCGGGCCTACCGCTCGATCCGGAAGTTCCGGGGGGAGGCCTCCTTCTCCACCTGGCTCTACCGGATCACCGCCAACTGCGCCTCGACCGCCCGTGGCCGTCGGCGCCGGCTGCGCCAGGTGTCGATCGACAGCGACCCCCGGTGGGCAGACCTTCCCGCCGATCCCGATCCCGATGCGCTGGCCTCGGCCACCGTCGAACGGGACCGCCTGGTCCGGGCGTTGCGAGCCCTTCCGCTGGCCCAGCGGACGGTGATCGTCCTGCGGGACGTCTACGGCCTCACCCACGAGGAGATCGCCACCGAGCTGGGGATCTCCGGCGCCGCCACCCGGGTGAGGCTCCACCGGGCCCGCCGCCAACTCCGCGCTTCGGTGGTCCCCGAGACAGCGGGGGGCAGCCCCGCCCGGGCCGAGGGCGACGCCGAGGTGATCCCGGTGCGGAGCATCGAGCCGAGGGGAGACGACGCCCGTGCGGTGTGAGGACGTCGCTGAACTGCTTCCCGGGGCGGTGGACGGCTCCCGGTCGGTCGACCGCCGGACGGTGCGCCACGTCACCACCTGTCTCCAGTGCCAGGCCGAGCTGGCCCGGTACCACGGCCTCCTCCGGCGGTTGCACGAGCTCCGCTCCTACCGGCCGGATCTGCCCGCCGGGCTGATCGGCGACGTCCTCGACGCCCTGGACGCCTCGGTGACCCGGCGGACGGTGCGTACCGCCCTGGGTGGGCGCCGTCTGGTCTACGGCGGGGGGGCGGCCCTGGGGGTTCTGGCCATCGGGGTGACGGTGGCCATGGCCATCAGCCGGAGTGGCCGAACCGGCCGCTTGGGAATTTGACCGTTTCCGGTGGTAATCTTTCCCACCGCCCCTGCGATCGATTGGCCGTTCGCGGCATGGCGATCGACAGAGGGCAGTAGCTCAACTGGTAGAGCACCGGTCTCCAAAACCGGCGGTTGGGGGTTCGAGTCCCTCCTGCCCTGCCCTCCACCCCGTTTGACCGGTCTAAGAAAGAACAGCACGTGAACCGAGAACAAAAGCGATTGATGCAGCGTCAGGGACAGGATCCCGACGGCGAGTCGGCCCCGGCGCGAAAGGCCACTCCGGCCCGCCGCCCACCCAAGCGCGACCCGTTCCGTCCGGGACAGTTCCTCCGCGAGGTACGCTCTGAGCTTCACCAAGTGGCGTGGCCCAACCGCTCCGAGGTGATCAACTACACGACAGTGACGGCTGCGACCCTGGTGGCGTTGATCGTCCTGATCTTCCTACTCAACTACGCCTTCTCCAAGGGCGTCTTTTGGCTGTTCAATACGTGATCGGTGTGACTGTGACCCAAGACGAGACCACCGCACCCCTCGGCGACGACGAGGGTGCCGAGCCCACTGAGGCTGCTGATACCACCGGAGGCCCCGACGCGGGCGCCCAGGACTCGACCACCGATGTGGCCGAAGCCCTGGAGTTGGAGGCGGAGGAGGCAGAGGTGGGCCTGGGCGAGGCCACCGAGGCGGCGGCGGAAACCGGCCTGACCGGGGACGATGCCGACACCGCGGAGGAGTGGGACGACGAGGACGAGCCGGTCACCATCAGCCCCTATGACCAGCCCGGGCGCTGGTTCGTGGTCCATACCTACGCCGGCTACGAGAACAAGGTGAAGTCGAACCTCCACAGCCGGACCGCCTCGATGAACATGGAAGACCGGATCTACGAGGTCGTCATCCCCATGGAGGACGTCGTGGAGTTCAAGAACGGCAAGAAGGTCGTCGTCCAGAAGAAGGTGTTCCCCGGCTACCTGCTGTGCCGCTGCGAGCTCGACGACGACAGCTGGTCGGTCATCCGGAACACCCCCGGGGTCACCGGGTTCGTGGGCCCGGGCACCAAGCCGACCCCGCTTTCCCGCCGGGAGGTGGAAGGTATCCTCCAGGTGAAGGTGGAAGGCGGCGAGGCACCCTCCAAGCGCAGCCGGCCCCGGCTCGAGCACGAGGTGGGCGAGACGGTCCGGGTCAAGGAAGGTCCGTTCGCGGACTTCTCCGGCCAGATCGCCGAGATCAACGAGGACCAGCTGAAACTCAAGGTGCTGGTCAACATCTTCGGTCGGGAGACCCCGGTCGAACTCGAATTCAGCCAGGTCGCAAAGCTGTAGGCCCGGCGGACACAGGTAAAAGGTTAAGGAGCAGTACCGATGGCACCCAAGAAGAAGATCCTCGCGAAGGTAAAGATTCAACTCCCGGCCGGGGGAGCTACTCCCGCGCCCCCGGTGGGCACCGCCCTCGGGCCACACGGCGTCCAGACCATGGAGTTCTGCAAGCAGTACAACGCCGCCACCGAGAGCCAGCGGGGCTCCATCGTCCCGGTGGACATCACCATCTATGAGGACCGCTCCTTCTCCTTCGTCCTGAAGACCCCTCCGACCCCGGCGCTGCTGCGGGCGGCGGCGGGCCTGGACAAGGGTGCGGCCGCTGCCGGCCGTGAGCGGGTCGGCACCGTCACCGACGCCCAGGTGGCGGACATCGCCGCCATCAAGCTGCCCGACCTCAACACCAAGGACGTCGAGGCGGCCAAGCGCCAAGTGGCCGGCACCGCCCGCTCCATGGGCATCGCCGTCGCCGGCTGACCCCCGCGCCACCGAGACTTTCGAGAAAACGGAGACACACAGCATGTCCAGAGGGAAGAAGTACAGGTCGAGCCTGGCCCAGTTCGACCGGCAGGAGCTCTACTCCGCCGGTGATGCGGTGGACCTGGTGAAGGCCACCGCCAAGGCCTCGTTCGACGAGACGGTGGAACTGGCGGTCCGCCTGGGCGTCGACCCCCGCAAAGCCGACCAGATCGTCCGGGGGACCCTGTCCCTTCCGGCCGGGACCGGGCGCACCGCCCGGGTCATCGTGTTCGCCGGCGGCGAGAAGGCGGCCGAGGCCCGTGCCGCCGGAGCCGACGAAGTCGGAGCCGACGACCTGGTGGCCCGGGTGGCCAACGAGGGCTTCCTCGACTTCGACATCGCCATCGCCACCCCCGATCTGATGGGCAAGGTGGGGACGCTGGGCCGGGTGCTCGGGCCCCGCGGCCTGATGCCCAACCCCAAGACCGGCACCGTCACCGACGACGTCGAGAAGGCGGTCATCGAGTTCAAGGGTGGGCGGGTCGAATACCGCACCGACAAGGTGGGCAATGTCCATATCCGGATCGGCAAGGCCTCCTTTGACAAGGCCAAGCTGCTGGAGAACCTCCACGCGGTGATGGACGAGATCCATCGGGCCAAGCCGGCCTCGGCCAAGGGGCGCTATGTCCGGGGAGTGACGATTTCCTCGACGATGGGACCCGGGGTCCATATCGACCCGCTCCAGGCCCGCAAGGTGGACGAGGAGTTGGCCGCCACTGCCTGATCAGGCGGTAGCATTGCAGTACCGGGTAGCCACGCGCTAGCGTCACGCCCTTACAAGTTCGAACTGCCGTAGACCTCCGGTGTACCGGGAAACCAGTACCGAAGGGACCCTGTCCGGGTCCGCCTGATGAGGCGTTCCGTTCGGAGCCCAGGCTCCGACGTCACCACTCGATGGTGTCTGCGGCCCAACCCCCGAGGGAATGCTCGGCGGAGGGAACATGGACAATCCGAGGGCTGACAAGGTCGCCGTAGTCGACGAGGTACGCGGGAAGCTGGCCGCCGCCGATGGTGCCGTCCTGACCGAGTACCGGGGGCTGACCGTCTCTGAGCTCGCCGACCTGCGCCGCGAGTTGGCGGCCGCCGGTGGCGACTACAAGATCTACAAGAACACCCTTGTCCGGTTGGCCGTTGCCGGTGGCCCGCAGGAATCGGTGACCGACCTGCTGGTGGGTCCGACTGCGATTGCCTTCGTCCAGGGGGACGTCAGCGCGGTGGCCAAGGCCCTCCGGGATTTCTCCAGGACCAACCCGAACTTGGTCATCAAGGGCGGCATCATCCAAGACGGGCTCCTCTCCGCCTCGGAGATGACGGTCCTGGCCGACCTGCCTTCCCGCCAGACCCTGCTGGCCCAGTTCGCCGGGGCCCTGTCAGCTCCCCTGCAGCAACTGGCCGGCCTCATCGAGGCACTCCCCCGGAACCTGGCCTACGGGCTCTCCGCCTTGCTGGAGCAGAAGCGCGCCGAGGGCGGCGCCGAGCCAGAAGCGGCCGCCACGCCGGGGGCCGAGGCTCCCGCCGAAGCTCCGGCACCAGCTGAGGCTCCAGCCGAGGTGGCAGTAGCCACTGAAGCTCCAGCCGAAGCCGAGGCTCCCGCCGAAGCTCCGGCCGCAACCGAGGTACCCGCCGAGGCTTCCGCCCCGGCCGAGGAGCCGGCGGCCGAGGCAACCGAACCCCCGGCCGAGTAGCAGCCAGATCCCAGATTTCTCAACCCCCACCCATCGATCAAGTACAAAAAAGTAAAACAAGGAGCAATGACAATGGCAGGAACCCTGACCAAAGACCAGATCCTGGACGGGATCTCCGAGCTGTCCGTCCTCCAGCTGAGCGAGCTGCTCAAGGAGTTCGAAGAGCGTTTCGGCGTGACCGCCGCCGCCCCGGTGGCCGTGGCCGCTGCCGCCCCCGCCGGTGGTGGCGATGCCGGAGACACCGAGGACGAGCAGGATGAGTTCGACGTCATCCTGGTGGCTGCCGGCGACACCAAGATCAAGGTGATCAAGGAAGTCCGGACCCTGACCAGCCTCGGGCTGAAGGAAGCCAAGGACCTGGTGGACGGCGCCCCCAAGCCGGTGTTGGAGAAGGTCAAGAAGGAAGACGCCGAGAAGGCGAAGGCGCAGCTCGAAGAAGTCGGCGCCACCGTCGAACTGAAGTAGCTCGGGCTGGTTCCCGGTCGCCGTCAGTGGCGGCCGGGAACCGGGTCGGGGGTTTGGCCGGCAGCCCGGACCGAACGATTTTCCCTGGATACGGGGGGTCGGGGGTGTTCGGATCCCGCTAAAACCTTGACTCCGGGCGGCGGACCTCCTACCCTGTGCAGACCTGCTCCGGGGATCTGGATCTCCGGGGGTTGTGGAATTGTGCGCGCCACGGTATGATTACCTGTTGCCGTGCCTGCTCCTGACGCCTTCCTCAGTATTTTGGCTGAATGACGCGCGCGTCGGCGCCCCTCCAACTACTCGAACTGTCGTTGTCGACCCCCGAGAGATATCGCTTTCAGCTTCAAAAGTACCGCAGTAACCCGCCTTCAGAAGTACCGCAGTAACCCGTCGTCGCCCCGCACACCCCAAACCTGGGAGGAGTAGGCACTTGCCTGCACGGTCCAACAGCCCGGAACGTTTTTCCTTTGCCAACATTGATGAGGCCCTGCCTCTGCCCGACCTGGTCGCCATTCAGCGCGATTCGTTCCAGTGGTTCCTGGACAAGGGCCTGGCCGAAACCTTCAACGACATCAGCCCGATCGAGGACTTCACCGGTCAGCTGAGCCTGGAGCTGGAGTTCGACCCCACCGATCCTGACCTGCGCCCACCGCCGAAGTTCTCGGTGGAGGAGTGCAAGGAAAAGGACATGACCTATGCCGCCCCGGTCTTTGTCCGGGCGCGCTTCATGAACGCCAGCACCGGCGAGATCAAGGAGCAGACGGTTTTCATGGGTGACTTCCCCGTGATGACCGACAAGGGCACCTTCATCGTCAACGGCACCGAGCGGGTGGTGGTTAGCCAGCTGGTCCGGTCCCCAGGGGTCATCTTCCAGCCGGGCCGCGACGCCAAGACCGTCTTCACCGGGACCATCCACCCCTATCGCGGCGAGTGGATCGAGTTCGACGTGGAGGCCAAGCCGTCCAAGGACGTCACCGCCGGCTGTCGGGTCGCCCGCAAGCGCCGGCTCTCCCTCTTCGTCCTCCTCCGGGCCCTCGGCTACGAGGATCAGGCCTTCCTCGAGCGGTTTGTCCGCCACTTCGACTTCCTCGAAGGCCAATGGGAGAAAGAGCAGAATCTGGCCCCCACCCGGGAGGAAGCCCTCCTGGAGATCTACAAGCGCGCCCGTCCGGGTGAGCCCCTGTCGGTCGAGGCCGCCCGCCAGTACTTCGAGAACGCCTTCTTCAACCCCAAGCGCTACGACCTCACCCGGGTGGGTCGCTACAAGCTGAACCGGAAGCTGGGCCCCGAGCTCGACCGCATCGAGGACATCTTCAAGATCAAGCTGGAGAAGCCGTCGCCGACCCAGGGCGTCCTGAGCCCGGCCGAGATCCTGGCCTCCTCCACCTACATGCTCCATCTGGCCAAGCACATGGCCGATGGCGAGTCGGGCTACCGAATCGACGACCAGGACCACTTCGCCAACCGCCGGATCCGGTCGGTCGGCGAGCTGATCCAGAACCAGGTCCGGGTGGGCCTCTCCCGTATGGAGCGGGTCGTCCGGGAACGGATGACCACCCAGGACGTCGAGGCGATCACACCGCAGACCCTGATCAACATCCGCCCGGTGGTGGCGGCGGTCAAGGAGTTCTTCGGCACCTCCCAGCTGAGCCAGTTCATGGACCAGAACAACCCCCTCTCGGGGCTGGCCCACAAGCGTCGGCTGTCCGCCCTCGGCCCCGGTGGCCTCTCCCGGGAGCGGGCCGGTTTCGAGGTCCGTGACGTCCACACCTCTCACTACGGCCGGATGTGCCCGATCGAGACCCCGGAAGGCCCGAACATCGGCCTGATCGGCTCGCTGGCCACCTACGCCCGGGTCAACGAGTACGGCTTCATCGAGACCCCGTACCGCAAGGTCGTCAACGGCCAGGTGACCAACGAGATCAACTACCTGGCCGCCGACGAAGAGGAAGAGCACGTCATCGCCCAGGCCTCCGCGGTCCTGGACGACAACGGCCGGTTCACCGAGGAGCGGATCCTGGTCCGTCGTGGCCCCCAGGGCACCGGCGTCCGGGTGGGAGCGACGACGACCTCCTACGGCACCACTTCGGAGATCGACTTCGTGCCTCCGGCCGAGGTCGACCTGATGGACGTCTCGCCGAAGCAGATCGTCTCGATCTCCACCGCTCTGATCCCCTTCGTCGAGCACGACGACGCCAACCGGGCCCTGATGGGCGCCAACATGCAGAAGCAGGCGGTGCCCCTGGTGGTTCCCGAGGCCCCCTACATCGGCACCGGGGTCGAGGCCCGCGCCGCCCGGGATGCGGGTGACGTGGTCCAGGCCGAGGGTGAAGGCACCGTGGTTGACGTCTCCGGCGAGCAGGTCACCGTCGAGTACAAGGCCGGACTGAAGGACCGGAACGGCACCGTGCTGGGCCGGAAGGTCTACCGGCTGGCCAAGTTCCGCCGCTCCAACCAGAACACCTCCATCAACCAGAAGGTCATCGTCGAGGAGGGTCAGAAGGTCAACGCCGGCGATGTGCTGGCCGACGGCCCCTCTACCCACAACGGTGAGCTGGCCCTGGGCAAGAACCTGCTGGTGGCGTTCATGCCTTGGGA
Organism: Acidimicrobiales bacterium; assembly: GCA_036268775.1. GTDB lineage: Bacteria > Actinomycetota > Acidimicrobiia > Acidimicrobiales > RAAP-2 > DASZIT01. Next base: position 33,739 of record DATATM010000005.1, read on the forward strand.
GGGCTACAACTACGAGGACGCCATCATCCTCTCCGAGCGCCTGGTCAAGGACGACGTCCTCACCTCCATCCACATCGAGGAGCACGAGGTCGACGCCCGGGACACCAAGCTCGGAGCCGAGGAGATCACCCGGGACATCCCCAACCTCTCGGAGGAGATCTTGGCGGATCTCGACGAGCGGGGGATCATCCGGATCGGGGCCGAGGTCGGTCCCGGCGACATCCTGGTCGGCAAGGTCACCCCGAAGGGCGAGACCGAGCAGACTCCCGAAGAGCGGCTGCTCCGCGCCATCTTCGGCGAGAAGGCCCGGGAAGTCCGGGACACCTCGCTGAAGGTTCCCCACGGTGAAGAGGGCAAGGTCATCGACGTCCGGGTCTTCGCCCGCGAGGACTCCCACGAGCTGCCGCCCGGGGTCAACCAGCTGGTCCGGGTGTACGTGGCCCAGAAGCGGAAGATCTCCGAGGGCGACAAGCTGGCCGGCCGCCACGGCAACAAGGGCGTCATCTCCAAGATCCTCCCGATCGAGGACATGCCGTTCCAGGCCGACGGCACCCCGGTGGACATCATCTTGAATCCCCTCGGCGTCCCCAGCCGGATGAACGTCGGCCAGGTGCTCGAGTCGCACCTCGGCTACGCCGCCCGCTGGGGCTGGAAGGATGCCGGCGAGGTCGCCCGGACCCCCCTCCGGGGTACCGAGACCAAGACCCGTCCCCGGACCGAGCCGGCGGTGTGGGTCTCCACCCCCGTCTTCGACGGCGCCCACTGGGATGAAGAGGACGACGCCGGGAAGCACCCGACCATCCAGAAGATCTTCCGGAACCTCAACGCCGACGGAGTCGACGGCGAGGTCCAGGTGAACGACGATGGCAAGTCGCAGCTGTGGAACGGCCGGACCGGGGAGGCCTACGACAACCCGGTGTCGGTCGGCTACGTCTACATCTTGAAGCTCCACCACCTGGTGGACGACAAGATCCACGCCCGTTCCACTGGCCCCTACTCGATGATCACCCAGCAGCCGCTGGGTGGGAAGGCGCAGTTCGGTGGCCAACGCTTCGGCGAGATGGAGGTCTGGGCCCTCGAGGCCTTCGGCGCCGCCTATGCCCTCCAGGAGCTCCTCACCATCAAGTCCGACGACGTGCTCGGACGGGTGAAGGTCTACGAGGCCATCGTCAAGGGGGAGAACATCCCCGAGCCGGGGATCCCTGAGAGCTTCAAGGTACTTATCAAGGAAATGCAATCGCTGTGTCTCGACGTCGAAGTGCTGGCGCCGAGCGGAGAAGAGATCGAAATGCGCGAGCTGGACGAGGACGTGTTCCGCACGGCCGAGGAGCTGGGCATCGACATCAGCCGGCCCGAACGGGGATCGGATGAGGAAGATGCCCGTCGCGCCGCGGAAAGGGGCTTCTGATGTTGGACGTCAATGACTTCGACCAGCTTCGGATCGGATTGGCCACGGCCGACTCGATTCGCGGATGGTCCAACGGTGAGGTAAAGAAGCCCGAGACCATCAACTACCGGACTCTCCGTCCGGAGAAGGACGGCCTCTTCTGCGAGAAGATCTTCGGTCCGACCAAGGACTGGGAGTGCTACTGCGGCAAGTACAAGAGGGTCCGCTTCAAGGGGATCATCTGCGAGCGGTGCGGGGTGGAAGTCACCCGGTCCAAGGTCCGCCGCGAGCGGATGGGTCACATCGAACTGGCCGCCCCCGTCGTCCACATCTGGTACCTCCGGGGCACCCGGAGCTGGTTGGCCTACCTGCTGATGGGCACCGAGCCCCGCGAGGAGCTCAAGGCCAAGCAGCTGGAGAAGGTCATCTACTTCGCTGCCAACCTGGTGACCTGGGTGGACGAGGACAAGCGCCACGAGGATCTGCCGTCCCTGGAAGCCGAACTCCGTGACGAGATCGCCGATCTCGAGAAGAAGCGCGACCTCGACATCGACCGTCGCTTCAAGGTCCTGGAAGGCGAGCTGGCCGACCTGGAGAAGTCGGGGGCCAAGGACGCCGAGATCAAGGCCAGGCAGCGCAACGTCGAGAAGGAGATCGGGAGCGTCCGCGAGCGCTTCCAGAGCGAGATCGAGCTGGCCCAGCGCTCCTTCGACGAGTTCAAGAGCCTCCACTCCCGCAAGATCCTCGAGGACGAGATGCTGTGGCGCGAGCTGCGGGTCCGCTACGAGGACTACTTCGAGGGGGGCATGGGGGCCGAGTCCATCCAGCGCCTCCTCGACCGGATCGACCTCGACGAGGAGGAGATCAAGCTCCGGGCCATGATCGACGCCGCCGACGGCCGCAAGCCGCTGTCGGCCCAGCGCCGCCAGAAGGTCATCAAGCGGCTGAAGATCGTCACCGCCTTCAACCGGCGCGACGAGAACGGCAAGCGGGTCAACGGCCCGCGCTCGATGATCCTGGAGTCGGTGCCGGTGATCCCGCCCGACCTCCGCCCGATGGTCCAGCTCGACGGTGGCCGGTTCGCCACCTCTGACCTCAACGACCTCTACCGCCGGGTCATCAACCGGAACAACCGGTTGAAGCGACTGCTCGACCTCGGCGCCCCCGAGATCATCATCAACAACGAGAAGCGGATGCTCCAAGAGGCCGTCGACGCCCTCTTCGACAATGGGCGGCGCGGCCGGCCGGTCACCGGACCGGGGAACCGGCCGCTGAAGAGCCTGTCCGACATGTTGAAGGGCAAGCAGGGTCGGTTCCGCCAGAACCTGCTGGGCAAGCGGGTCGACTACTCCGGCCGTTCGGTCATCGTGATCGGCCCGACCCTCCAGCTCCATCAGTGCGGCCTGCCCAAGCTGATGGCACTCGAGCTGTTCAAGCCCTTCGTGATGAAGCGGCTGGTGGACGCCGAGTTCGCCCAGAACATCAAGTCGGCCAAGCGGATGGTGGAACGCCGCCGCCCGCAGGTCTGGGACGTGCTGGAAGGGGTGATCAAGGAGCATCCGGTGCTGTTGAACCGGGCCCCCACCCTTCACCGCCTCGGGATCCAGGCCTTCGAGCCGGTGCTGGTGGAGGGCAAGGCCATCCAGGTCCACCCCTTGGTCTGCACCGCCTTCAACGCCGACTTCGACGGTGATCAGATGGCCGTCCACCTGCCCCTGTCCGCCGAGGCCCAGGCCGAGGCCCGGGTGCTGATGCTGTCGGCCAACAACATCCTGTCGCCGGCCACCGGTCGCCCCATCACGGTGCCGACCCAGGACATGGTGTTCGGGATCTACTACGTGACCCTCATCGCCGACGGCGTCAAGGGGGAGGGCCGGGTCTTTCGGCACGCCTACGAGGTGGAGACCGCCTTCGACGCCGGGGACATCGACCTCCATGCCAAGATCACCCTCCGCCCGGTGCCCGGCACCCATATGGCCCAGTCGATCGCCCTGACCAACGGGGCCGAGTTCGACGCCGACGGGAACCTGGTGGGTGACGAGGGGTCGTTGGAGATGGTGACCACCGCTGGTCGGCTGTTCTTCAACACCGCCCTTCCCGACGGCTACCGCTTCATCAACGACCTGGTCGGCAAGCGCAACACCGCCATCGCCACCATCGTCGAGGAGATCGCCGAGGGCTTCCCCAAGTACATCGTGGCCGAGAGCCTCGACCGCATCAAGGCGTTGGGGTTCCGGTACGCCGCCCAGTCGGGTCTGACCATCTCCATCAACGACGTGCGGACCCCGCCGGACAAGCAGACCATCCTCGACCGCTACGAAAAAGAGGCGGAGAAGGCCGAAGCCCAGTTCAAGCGCGGCATCATCACCGACGACGAGCGGCGCCAGAAGGAGATCGAGATCTGGACGTCGGCCAACTCGGAGGTTGGCCGGGCCATGGAGAAGTCGCTCTCCGAACTGGCCTTCAACCCGTTGAACATGATGGTCGACTCCGGGGCCCGAGGGAACTCGCAGCAGATCCGGCAGATCGCCGGCATGAAGGGCCTGGTCTCCAACCCCCGCGGCGAGATGATCCCCCGGCCGATCAAGTCCTCCTTCCGGGAGGGCCTGTCGGTGCTGGAGTACTTCATCTCCACCCACGGCGCCCGGAAGGGACTGGCCGACACCGCCCTCCGGACCGCCGACTCGGGTTACCTGACCCGGCGGCTGGTGGACGTGGCTCAGGAGCTGATCGTCCGGGAGGACGACTGCGGTTCCACCCGCGGCATCTGGATCGAGAACATCGTCCCCGACGAGGCCGGGAAGCGGTCCTATCTGGAGACCCGGGTCCACGGCCGGATCACCGTCGAGGCGGTCACCCTGACCGACAAGACCAAGATCGACGCCGGGACCCTGCTCACCGACGAGATCGTGGCCAGGCTGCGGGACGACCCGAACATCGACCGGGTCCGCACCCGTTCGGTGCTGACCTGCGAAGCCGAGCACGGCATCTGCGTCGCCTGTTACGGGCAGTCGCTGGCCACCGGCCAGATGATCGAGCTCGGCGAAGCGGTCGGCGTCATTGCCGCCCAGTCCATCGGCGAGCCCGGGACCCAGCTGACCATGCGGACCTTCCACACCGGCGGCATCGTCGGTGAGGACATCACCCACGGCCTCCCCCGGGTGGTCGAGCTGTTCGAGGCCCGTACCCCGAAGGGTGCCGCGGTGTTGTCCCGGCAGTCCGGGGTGGTGCGCATCGAAGAGGAGGAGAGTGGTCGCCAGATCACCGTGGTGGCCGAAGGCGGCGAAGAGGAGACCGTCCTGGTCGCCCAGCGCGCCCACCTCGAAGTGGTCGACGGCCAAGAGGTCGGCGCCGGCGATGCCCTGGTGGAAGGGCCCAAGGACCCCAAGGAGCTCTTGGAGGTCAAGGGAATCCGGGAGACCCAGCAGTACCTGGTCGAAGAGGTGCAGAAGGTGTACCGCGACCAGGGGGTGTCCATCCACGACAAGCACATCGAGCTCATCGTGCGCCAGATGCTCCGCCGGGTACTGGTGGCCGACCCCGGCGACGCCCCGTTCCTGCCGGGCGAGCGGGTCGACAACCGGTCCTACGCCGAGGTCAACCGCCAGCTGGTCCAGGACGGGCAGCGCCCGGCCGAGGGCCGGCCGGAGCTGATGGGGATCACCAAGGCGTCGTTGGCCACCGAGAGCTGGCTGTCGGCGGCCTCCTTCCAGGAGACCACCCGGGTGCTCACCGAGGCGGCCATCGAGGGCAAGTCCGACCAGCTGTTCGGGCTCAAGGAGAACATCATCATCGGCAAGCTGATCCCGGCCGGTTCGGGCATGGAGCGCTACCGGGACATCAAGTTGGAGATGCCCGGGGCCGAGGCCATGCCGCTGTGGGCCCTCGGCTCCGACGGCGATGCCGGCACCGAGGACCTGGCCGCCTGGCTGCGGGACACCGGAGGTGATGCCTCGTTGGGCACCTTCAACTCGGACATCGACGCCAGCTGGCTGGGCACGCTGCCGAGCGCCGAGGACCTGGCTGACGGGTCCCCCGCCTTCGGTGGGGAGGATGCCCCGGTCACCCCGGAGCCTCCGAGCTCGGCTGAGGCTGGCGCCTAAAACCGTATACTGGTGGGAGCCGGAAGAGGCCTGCGGGGTCGCTTCCGGTTCCTGCCTGGCACCCTCCCACCCCGGCGTTTGCCCAGCCAGGGCCGATGCCGTAGCATTGACTGTTCGCACGGCCACGCGACAGTGGATGTCTCGTGCCCGCCGAAACAAGATTTCGCAGTGCATTTCTGACAGCTTGGAGTTCAGGCTGTCGTCCACCCCCGCAGTCCAGACCTAGAGGTAACGCGTGCCCACGATTTCCCAGCTCGTCCGCAAGGGCCGAGCCACCAAGCCGACCAAGAGCAAGACTCCCGCCCTCAAAGGTGCTCCCCAGCGCCGGGGCGTCTGCACGCGGGTGTACACCCACACCCCGAAGAAGCCGAATTCGGCCCTCCGCAAGGTGGCCCGGGTCCGGCTGACCAGCGGGCTGGAGATCACCGCCTACATCCCCGGCGAGGGTCACAACCTCCAGGAGCACTCGATCGTCCTGGTCCGGGGTGGCCGGGTGAAGGACCTCCCCGGGGTCCGCTACAAGGTCATCCGCGGCACCCTCGACGCCTCCGGTGTCCGTGAACGCAACCAAGCCCGCAGCCGCTACGGCGCCAAGAAGGAGTCCTGACGTGCCCCGCAGTGGTCCCGCCCCTCGACGAGAACTGATCCCCGACCCCGTCTACCACTCGGTGCTGGTCACCCAGGTAGTCAACCGGGTGCTGAGCCGCGGCAAGCGCACCCTGGCCGAGCGGATCGTCTACGACGCACTGTCCGACGTCGCCGAGAAGTCCGGGAACGATCCGGTGGCGGTCCTGAAGAAGGCGGTCGAGAACACCCGGCCCGAACTCGAGGTCCGCAGCCGCCGAGTCGGTGGCGCCACCTACCAGGTTCCTGTGGAGGTCCGGCCCCGCCGGGCCACCACCCTGGCCATCCGGTGGCTGGTGGGCTACTCCCAGCAGCGCCGGGAGAAGACCATGGCCGAACGGCTGTCCAACGAAATTCGCGACGCTGCCAATGGCATCGGCGCAGCGGCCAAGCGCCGTGAGGACCTCCATAAGATGGCTGAGTCCAACAAGGCATTCGCCCACTACCGCTGGTAAGGGAGTGCGGAATCCCCGCACCTCTCTCGCCGGCACGACCTACGAGCACTACCCGAGAGCTGATTAATTATGGCTGAAACGCCCACCCGTACCCATTCCCTGGCCCACACCCGAAACATCGGGATCATGGCCCATATCGACGCGGGCAAAACCACCACCACCGAGCGGATCCTCTACTACACCGGCAAGAACTACAAGATCGGTGAAGTCCACGAGGGCGCGGCCACCATGGACTGGATGGTCCAGGAGCAAGAGCGCGGCATCACCATCACCTCCGCCGCCACCACCACCATGTGGCACGACACCATCATCAACATCATCGACACCCCGGGACACGTCGACTTCACCGTCGAGGTCGAGCGCTCCTTGCGGGTGCTCGACGGGGCGGTGGCGGTGTTCGATGCGGTCGCCGGGGTGGAGCCCCAGACCGAGACGGTCTGGCGCCAGGCGGACAAGTACGAGGTCCCCCGCATCTGCTTCATCAACAAGATGGACCGGACCGGCGCCAACTTCGACCAGTGCGTCCAGATGATCAGGGACCGCCTCGACGCCGTCCCGGCGGTGGTGCAACTCCCCATCGGCTCGGAAGGCAACTTCCGGGGCGTCATCGACCTGCTCCGCATGCGGGCTCTGGTCTGGGACGACAGTGGCAAGGGCGAAGAGTGGTCCGACGAGGAGATCCCGGCCGACATGAAGGCGGAAGCGGAAGAGGCCCAGCACCAGCTGGTCGACGTCCTCTCCAACCATGACGACACCGTGATGGAGAAGTACCTGGCCGAAGAGGAGATCACCGTCCTCGACTTCGAGAAGGCCCTCCGGGCGGTCACCCTGAAGAACCAGGCGGTGCCCATCCTCTGCGGCTCCGCCTTCAAGAACAAGGGCGTCCAGCCGATGCTCGACGCGGTGGTGGCCTACCTGCCCAGCCCCCTCGACATCCCGCCGGCGGTGGGGATCGTCCCCCGCCACGAGGACCAGTTGGTCGAGCGTCCGGCCAAGGACGACGCCCCCTTCTCGGCGCTGGCCTTCAAGATCATGACCGACCCCTATGTCGGCAAGCTGACCTATCTCCGGGTGTACTCGGGATCCCTGGCCAAGGGTTCGGGCGTGCTGAACTCGACCAAGGACCGCAAAGAGCGCATCGGGCGGCTGCTGCAGATGCACGCCAACACCCGGGTCGACCTCGACGCCTGCTTCGCGGGCGACATCGTCGCGGCCGTCGGGCTGAAGCAGACCACCACCGGCGACACCCTCTGTGACCCGGATCAGCAGGTGGTGCTGGAATCGCTGACCTTCCCGGAGCCGGTCATCCACGTGGCGGTGGAGCCGAAGACCAAGGCGGACCAGGACAAGCTGTCCAAGGCGCTGTTCGCGCTGTCGGAGGAAGACCCCACCTTCCGGGTCCACTCCGACGAGGAGACCGGTCAGACGGTCATCTCCGGGATGGGCGAGCTCCACCTCGAGGTCCTGGTGGACCGGATGCTCCGCGAGTTCAACGTCGACGCCAACGTGGGCAAGCCCCAGGTGGCCTACCGGGAGACCATCCGCAAGTCGGCGGAAAAGGTCGAGGTGCGCTACATCCGCCAGACCGGCGGCAAGGGCCAGTACGGCCACGTGGTCATCACCGTGGAGCCGACCGGCCCCGGTGGAGGCTACGAGTTCGTGGACAAGATCACCGGTGGCGCCATTCCCAAGGAGTACATCCCCAGCATCGACCAGGGCATCCGGGAGTCGATCACCTCCGGGGTCCTGGCTGGCTACCCGACGGTGGACATCCGGGTCATCCTGACCTACGGCTCCTATCACGACGTCGACTCCTCGGAGATGGCGTTCAAGATCGCCGGGTCGATGGCCATCAAGAAGGCCGCCAACCTGGCCAGCCCCGTGCTCCTGGAGCCGGTAATGGCCGTCGAGGTCACCACCCCGGAGGACTACATGGGCGACGTGATCGGCGACCTGTCCTCCCGCCGGGGCAAGGTGGAAGGGATGGAGCAGCGGGGAAACAGCCACATCGTTCGGGCACAGGTACCGTTGAGCGACATGTTCGGCTACGCTACCGATCTGCGGTCGCGTACCCAGGGGCGTGCGACGTACTCAATGCAGTTTCACGCCTACACCGAAGTCCCCGAATCAATCGCCAGGGAGATCATCGCCAAGGCGCGCGGAGAGTGAGTACCGCACCGCAGTAACCGTTTTCATCCATTTAGCAACTGATATATGAGGAACGACGGAAGGCATCCGCCTCCGTCCTGGCGGGCCCGAGGGGGTGCCGCCCGAGACTAGGGAGCATTACCCCAGCATGGCCAAGCAGAAGTTTGAGCGCACGAAGCCCCACGTCAATGTGGGAACGATGGGTCATATCGACCACGGCAAGACCACGTTGACCGCGGCCATCACCAAGGTGCTGCACGACAACGACCCCACCACCAACTTCACGCCCTTCGACCAGATCGACAAGGCGCCCGAAGAGCGGCAGCGGGGCATCACCATCTCGATCGCCCACGTGGAGTACGAGACGCCCAATCGTCACTACGCCCACGTCGACATGCCCGGTCACGCCGACTACATCAAGAACATGATCACCGGCGCCGCCCAGGTCGATGGCGCCATCCTGGTGGTCTCCGCCGCCGACGGCCCCATGCCCCAGACCCGTGAGCACGTCCTGCTCGCCCGTCAGGTCGGAGTCCCCTACATCGTGGTGGCCCTGAACAAGGCCGACTCGGTGGATGACGAGGAGCTGCTCGACTTGGTGGAGCTGGAGGTACGGGAGCTGCTCAACGAGTACGAGTTCCCCGGCGACGACACCCCCATCGTCCGGGTCAGCGCCCTGAAGGCGCTGGAGGGCGACGCCGAGTGGAGCGAGAAGGTCACCGAGCTGATGGCGGCGGTGGACTCGTTCATCCCCGAGCCCGAGCGGGACGTGGCCAAGCCCTTCCTGATGTCGATCGAGGACGTCATGTCGATCACCGGGCGAGGCACCGTGGTCACCGGAAAGATCGAGCAGGGCATCGTCAAGGTGGGTGAGGAAGTCGAGATCGTCGGACTTCGGGACACCCAGAAGACGACCGTCACCGGCGTGGAGATGTTCCGCAAGCTCCTCGACCAGGGCCAGGCCGGCGACAACGTCGGCGTGCTGCTGCGAGGCACCAAGAAGGAAGACGTCGAGCGCGGCCAGGTGCTGTGCAAGCCGGGTTCCATCACTCCCCACACCAAGTTCGAGGCGACGGTCTACGTGCTGAACAAGGACGAGGGTGGCCGGCACAAGCCGTTCTTCACCAACTACCGCCCGCAGTTCTACTTCCGCACCACCGACGTCACCGGCACCATCAGCCTTCCCGAGGGGACGGAGATGGTGATGCCGGGCGACAACACCGAGATGACGGTGGAGTTGGGCAAGCCGATCGCCATGGTCGAGGGTCTCCGGTTCGCCATCCGTGAGGGTGGGCGCACCGTGGCTTCCGGCCGGGTCACGAAGATCCTGGCCTAGATCGGCCGTTGTGAACACCTTCCCGAGAGGACGCTGCACCCATGGCCGCTGAAGGCCCCCGCCAGAAGATCCGGATCCGCCTGAAGGCCTACGATCACGAGATTCTCGACCAGTCGACCGAGAAGATCGTCCAGACGGTGCTCCGGACCCAGGCGAAGGTGCTGGGCCCGGTGCCGCTCCCGACCGAGAAGCACCGCTATACGGTGATCCGCTCTCCCCACAAGTACAAGGACAGCCGGGAGCACTTCGAGATGCGGGTCCACAAGCGGTTGGTGGACATCGTCGAGCACACCCCGAAGACGGTCGACTCGCTCCAGCGGCTCGACCTTCCGGCCGGGGTGGACATCGAGATCAAGATCCAGACGGTCTGAGCCCGTCAGGGCCTCCGCCTCTGGCGGCGGGGGGTTGATTCGTGTAACGTAGCCAGTCGGTCCGAAATGGGGCCGAGTAGGTGACGAGGACGTGTCCGAGCGCCCGCCGAGTTGAACGGTGGGGACCTTGGGCCAAACCAGGCGAGCGCTCTGCTCGGTTCTACCGAGCGGAGCGTCTGCATGTGAAACGACAGCCGTCGGCTCCAGGGGCGAAGAGCGCCTGGCCGGCAGCACCAGCAGGACCAATCGGCACCGGTCGGTGTCGAGCAGACGAAGAACCGAGACGGAGAATCCGCAGTGGCCACCAAGGCGATCGTGGGCGAAAAGGTTGGCATGACCCAGATCTGGGACGACCAACACCGGGCCATACCGGTGACGGTCGTGCGCGTCGCGCCGGTCCGGATCGTGCAGGTGAAGACGGCGGAAACCGAGGGGTATGCCGCCCTGCAGGTGACCTGGGGCTTTCGCCGCAACTCCACCCTGACCAAGCCCGAGCGGGGGCACTTCGACAAGGCGGGGGTGGATCCCGGGCGACGCCTGGTGGAGCTCCGGATCGACGATGTCGGCGACTACCAGGTCGGCCAGCAGCTGACCGCCGACCTGTTGCAGCCCGGGGAGCTGGTGGACGCCATCGCGGTGTCCAAGGGCAAGGGCTTCGCCGGCGGGATGAAGCGCCACAACTTCAAGGGCCAGGGTGCCTCCCACGGTACCCACAAGAAGCACCGTGCCCCCGGCTCCATCGGCGCCTGCGCCACCCCCTCCCGGGTCTTCAAGGGGACCCGGATGGCCGGACGGATGGGTGGCCAGCAGGTGACCACCTTGAACCTCGAGATTGTCCAGGCCGACCCGGAGCGGGAGTTGGTACTGGTCAAGGGGGCGGTCCCCGGCCCCCGGGGCGGCATGGTCGTCCTGCGGGACGCGGTCAAGGCCCCGCTGGTCAAGGGAGGGAAGTGACGATGAGCTCGACCGCCGCATTCGACCTCGAGTCCGCCTCTCCGGCCGAAGCCCGGCGGTTCCTCCGCCCGGAGCCGGCCCAGCGCACCGTCGACCGCCGGTCGGCCGACGGCGAGGTGCTCGGCCAGATCGACCTCGACCCCGCCTGGTTCGGGATCAAGCCCAACCTGGCCGTGCTCCACCAGGTGGTGACCGCCCAGCTGGCGGCCGCCCGTGCCGGGACCCAGTCGACCAAGACCCGGTCCGAGGTGCGGGGAGGCGGCGCCAAGCCGTTCCGCCAGAAGGGCACCGGACGGGCCCGTCAGGGTTCGACCCGGTCGCCCCAGTGGATCGGTGGAGGGGTGGCCCTCGGCCCGAAGCCCCGCTCCTACGCCCAGAAGACCCCCAAGAAGATGATCCAGTTGGCCCTCCGGTCCGCCCTCTCCGACCGGGCCTCCCAGGGCCGGGTGGCGGTCATCGACGCCTGGACCTTCGAGGTGCCGAGGACCAAGGACGCCCTCGCCGCCCTGGCCGCCCTGAAGCTGTCCGGCCGGGTGCTGGTGGTGCTCGGCGAGGAGGATGGCTACGCCGACCGGTCGTTCAGCAACCTTCCCGAGATCCAGACGATGGTGGTGGGCGAACTGAACGCCTACGACATCCTGGTCAACGACTGGGTGGTGTTCACCGACGCCACCCTCCCCGGCGGAGCCGGGGCCACCGCCGAACCGGCGGATGACGAGCCGGAGACCAACCCCGAAGCCGCCGCCAAGCCGGCGACCAAGGCCAAGGCCGCCGCCAAGACCGAGACCGAGACCGCCGCCGAGCCTGAGGTCGAGACCGACACCGAAACCGAAACCGACACTGAAGACGAAGGGAGCCCATCGTGAGGGATGCCCACAACGTGCTCATCCGACCGGTGGTATCCGAGAAGTCCTACGCCCTGATGGACGAGAACGTCTATGTGTTCGTGGTCGATCCGTCCGCCACCAAGATCGACGTGCGCCACGCGGTGGAGCAGGCGTTCGGGGTCCGGGTCACCAACGTCAACACCCTCAACCGGAAGGGCAAGACCAAGCGCAACCGGAAGAGCAACACCATCGGCCACCGGTCCGACACCAAGCGGGCCATCGTCACCCTCCACGAGGGTGACTCCATCGACCTGTTCGAGAACTGAGAGACCGAGGATCATGCCGCTCCGTTCACGCAAACCCACCAGCCCCGGTCGCCGGTTCCAGACCGTCTCGGACTTCGCCGAGATCACCACCGACCGTCCGGAGAAGTCGCTGCTGGCCCCCAAGCCCTCCACCGGTGGGCGGAACAGCCACGGCCGCAAGACCGCCCGCCACCGCGGTGGCGGCCACAAACAGCAGTACCGGATGATCGACTTCAAACGGGACAAGGACGGGATCCCGGCCCGGGTCGCCACCATCGAGTACGACCCCAACCGCAACGCCCGCATCGCCCTGCTCCACTATGTCGACGGCGAGAAGCGCTACATCCTGGCTCCCGCCCAGGTCAAGGTGGGGGACATGTTGCAGTCCGGTCAGGGTGCGGATATCCGGCCCGGCAACGCCCTGCCCCTCCGCTACATCCCGGTCGGTTCGGTGGTCCATAACGTGGAGCTCCGCCCCGGCGGCGGCGGAAAGATGGGCCGAGGGGCGGGCATGAGCATCCAGCTGGTGGCCAAGGAAGGTGCTTTCGCCACCCTCCGGCTGCCCTCCACCGAGATGCGCCGGGTCTCCATCGACTGCCGGGGCACCCTCGGCGTGGTGGGCAACTCCGAAGCCGAGCTGATCAAGATCGGCAAGGCCGGCCGCAACCGCTGGAAGGGCAAGCGCCCCCAGACCCGAGGCGTGGCCATGAACCCGGTCGACCACCCGTTGGGCGGCGGCGAGGGCAAGTCTTCCGGTGGCCGCCATCCGGTGTCCCCCTGGGGCAAGCCCGAGGGCCGCACCCGGTCGCACGGCAAGGAATCCGACAAGCTCATCGTTCGCAGACGCCGCACCCGCGGTGCCCGCCGGTAGGGAAACAGAGGGAACGCCACACCATGCCTCGCAGCCTGAAAAAAGGTCCGTTCGTAGACGACCACCTCATCAAGAAGGTGGATGTACTCAACGCGGCCGGGGACAAGAAGGTCATCAAGACGTGGTCCCGCCGTTCCACCATCATCCCCGACATGGTCGGCCACACCATTGCCGTCCACGACGGCCGCAAGCACATCCCGGTCTATGTCACCGAGTCGATGGTCGGCCACAAGCTGGGGGAGTTCGCCCCCACCCGGACCTTCAAGTTCCACGCCGGCCAAGAGCGGGCGGGGAGGCGCTGAGATGCCCGGAGTCAAGACCAATGAGCGGGAAGGGACCCGAGCCGTCCTCCGCCACAGCCGGATGTCGGCCTACAAGGCCCGCCAGGTCCTCGACCAGATCCGCGGCCTCGACGCCGACCGCGCCCGGGAGACCCTGGCCCTCGGCGACCGGGAGGCGGCCGAGGTCATCGGCAAGGTCCTGGCCTCGGCGGTGGCCAACGCCGTCCACAACGACGGCCTGGACGCCGACGAGCTCTTCGTCTCCGCCTGTTACGCCGACGAGGGTGCCACCCTCAAGCGCTGGCGCCCCCGGGCCCGGGGACGGGCCACCCGGATCCGGAAGCGGACCTGCCACGTGACCATCATCGTCAGCCGTCTGCCCGACGAGCGGATCGCCCGCCGGCGGGCCAAGCAGACGGTGGCCGGCACCCAGCGGTCTCGCCGGGTGGCGGGATCCAGGCGCAACCGGAGGTCGGAGACCGCGCCCGTAGAGTCGAAGGCCACGACGACCGAGGTCGAAGAGACCCCGATCGACGAGGACGAGCTCGAGCCGATCGAGGCGGAAGCCGTCGAGGTCGAGGACATCGACTCCGATGCCGACGACGCCGAGTCCGGCGCCGACCCGGAAGAAGACACTGAAGGAACTGACGTCGAGGTCGACGCAGTCGGTGACGAAGACGTCGATGCCGACACCGCCGATGAGACCAAGGCCAGTTCCGACCAAGAGAAGGGCAAGTAGATGGGCCAGAAGGTCAATCCCTACGGGTTCCGGCTGGGCATCACCACCGACTGGAAATCGCGATGGTTCGAAGAGAAGAACTATCAGAACTGCGTGATCGAGGATTGGAAGATCCGCGATTACCTCATGTCGCAACTGGAGTCGGCCGCCGTCAGCCGCATCGAAGTTGAGCGCACCCGTGACCGCCTGCGAGTGGATATCCATACTGCCCGCCCCGGCATCGTCATCGGTCGCCGTGGTTCCGAAGCCGACCGCCTCAAGAAGAAGATCGAGGAGATCACCGGTTTGAACAACCGGATCCAGCTGAACATCCAAGAGATCAAGCAGCCGGAGCTGGACGCCGCCCTCATCGCCCAGGGCATCTGCGACCAGCTGGCTCGCCGGGTGGCGTTCCGCCGGGCGATGAAGCGGGCCATCCAGACCGTGCAGAAGGCCGGCGCCCTCGGGGTCCGGGTGCAGTGTTCGGGACGGCTGGGCGGTTCCGAAATGGCCCGCCGGGAGTCCTACCGCGAAGGCCGGGTCCCGTTGCACACGCTGCGGGCGGACATCGACTACGGATTCCGGGAGGCCAAGACCACCTTCGGCCGCATCGGGGTGAAGGTGTGGATCTACAAGGGTGACGTCCTCCCCTACAAGATCTCCACCGACGACAAGATCAACCGCGAAGCCGCCATGGCGGTTGGGGAGACCTCCGGCCAGGGTGGGGAGGCTCCTCGCCGGCTGATCACCGCCGGTGGCGGCCGCCGCCGAGCCGAGCAGGGGGCTCCGGGCAGCGTGGTCACCGTCGATGCCGATGACGCCGATGGTGCTGATGGCGCCGACGATCTGGTCGACGAGACCCCGGCGGACATTGTCGCCACCCCGGCGGTCCCCGACGAGCTCGAGCGCATCCTCACCGAGGACGAAGAGATCGAGCGCCGGACCCGCGAGCATCACGAGACCCCGCACTTCCGCAAGGAGGTCGACTGATGTTGATGCCCCGCAAGGTCAAGCACCGCAAGCAGCAGCGCGGCCGGATGAGCGGCAAGGCCAAGGGTGGCAGCTCGGTCACCTTCGGCGACTTCGGGATCCAGGCGCTGGAGCCGGCCTGGTTGACCGCCCGGCAGATCGAAGCCGCCCGTATTGCCATGACCCGTCACGTGAAGCGGGGTGGAAAGGTGTGGATCCGGGTGTTCCCGGACCGCCCGGTCACCCAGAAGCCGGCCGAGACCCGCATGGGTTCAGGCAAGGGCAACCCCGAGCACTGGGTGGCCGTCGTCAAGCCCGGCCGGATCCTCTTCGAGCTGGCCGGGGTCGAGCCCCAGCTGGCCAAGGAAGCCATGGATCGGGCTATCCAGAAGCTGCCTTTCAAGGCCCGTTTCGTCATCCGTCCCGGTACCCACGGGACCCCGGAGGTGCAGGTCTGATGGTCACCGCCCTCGAGATTGCCGAGTACGACATCGAAGAGCTGGAGACCCAGCTCTCCGAGACCCGTCGCGAGCTGTTCAACCTCCGCTTCCAGCTGGCCACCGGCCGGCTGGACAACTTCTCCCGCCTGAACCACGTCCGCAAGGACGTCGCCCGGATGATGACCGAGCTTCGGGCCCGGGAGATCGCCGAGGCGGAGGGACTGGCCGAAGAGGAGATCCCCGCCCACCAGGCCGCCGCCCGGCTCCGCTCCGAGGACGCCGCCCTGGGCCGGACCCGGACCACCGCCGCCGAGCGCCGGGCCGCCGCCGAGGCGGAGGCAGAGGCAGCTGAAGCCGAGCAGCTGGAGGACGACGTCGACGACGAGGTGGAGGCAATCGATGCCGAAGCCGACGCCATCGATGACGACGAGCTGGAGCTGGAGGAAGAGCGGCTGGATTCCGACGATGACCAGGCTTTGGCCCGGGTCGAGGAGTCCGACCTGACCAGCGACGATGACGTTTCCGAGGAGGCCGACGCCGACGGCGCGGCTTCCGACCCGAAGAAGAAGGCGTGATGGCTGAGGAACCGACCACCGAAACCGGGACCGAGGTGCGGCCCAACCGCCGTAAGGTCCGGGAGGGCACCGTGGTGTCCGACCAGATGCAGGCGACGGTCATCGTCGCGGTGGTCGAGCGCGTCCGCCATCCCCGTTACGGCAAGACGGTCCAGCGGACCAAGCGCCTCTACGTCCATGATGAACAGAACGAAGCCAAGATCGGCGATCGGATCCGGGTGATCGAGACCCGGCCGTTGTCGAAGCTGAAGCGCTGGCGGCTGATGGAGATCCTGGAGCGTGCACGGTGATCCAGCAAGAGTCTCGACTCCGGGTGGCCGACAACTCCGGCGCCAAAGAAGTCCTCTGCATCAAGGTGCTCGGCGGCTCCCGCCGCCGCTACGCCTCCATCGGGGACATCTTCGTGGCGACGGTCAAGGACGCCATCCCCGGGGCGGCAGTGAAGAAGGGCGAGGTCGTCAAATGCGTCGTCGTCCGCACCAAGAAGGAAAAGCGGCGCCCGGATGGCAGCTACATCCGCTTCGACGAGAATGCCGCCGTTTTGATCAATGACCAGCAACAACCACGTGGGACCCGCATCTTCGGCCCGGTCGGCCGGGAGCTGCGCGACAAGCGCTTCATGCGGATCGTCTCGCTGGCACCGGAGGTGTTGTAATGCGTATTCGCAAGGGCGACAAAGTCCAGGTGATGAGCGGCAAGGACAAGGGCAAGCAGTCCGAGGTCATCCGGGCCATCCCCTCGGAGGGCCGGGTCATCGTCGAGGGCGTCCACGTGGCCAAGCGCCACGCCAAGCCGACCCGCGCCACCATGCAGGGCGGCGTCATCGACAAGTTCATGCCGGTGTCGGTCTCCTCGGTCGCCATCGTCTGCGGCTCCTGTGGGCCCACCCGCATCGGCGTCCGGATCGACGAGCAAGGCCGCAAGATCCGGGTCTGCCGCAAGTGTGGGGGTGATCTGTAATGGTCGCCGATACCCGTACCCGGCCGCGCCTGAAGAAGCGCTACGACGACGAGGTCCGCAACGAGCTGAAGACCTCCCTGGGGCTCGACAACATCATGCAGGTCCCCCGGCTCACCAAGGTCGTCATCAACATGGGGGTCGGCCGGGCCACCCAGCAGAAATCCCTCATCGAGGGGGCCATGCGCGATCTCGAGATCATCAGTGGGCAGAAGCCGATCGTGACCCGGGCCAAGCAGTCGATCGCCGGCTTCAAGCTGCGGGAAGGCCAGGAGATCGGGGCCAAGGTCACCCTCCGGGGCGACCGGGCCTGGGAATTCCTCGACCGGTTGGTGGCCATGGCCATCCCCCGTATCCGCGACTTCCGGGGGTTGTCCCCCCGCTCGTTCGACGGCCACGGCAACTACACCTTCGGGGTGACTGAGCAGCTCATCTTCCCCGAGATCGACTACGACCGGATCGACACCACCCGGGGGATGGACATCACCATCGTCACCACCGCAAGCACCGACGACGAAGGCCGGGGATTCCTGGCCGCGTTCGGTTTCCCGTTCCGCAAGGAGAACCAGTAACCCCATGGCGAAGAAGGCCTTGATCGAAAAGCAACAGCGCACCCCCAAATTCAAGGTGCGCGGCTACACCCGATGCCGTCGCTGCGGCCGGCCGAAAGCCGTCTACAAGAAGTTCGGGCTCTGCCGTATCTGTCTGCGCGTCATGGTCCACGCCGGGGAAATCCCGGGCGTGACCAAGGCCAGCTGGTGAGGGGAGACGACAACCGATGACCATGACCGATCCGATTGCCGACATGCTCACCCGCATCCGGAATGCCAATACCGCCCACTTCGACACCGTCAAGATGCCGGGTTCGAAGCTGAAGGAGTCCCTGGCCGCCATCCTGGTGGACGAGGGCTACATCTCCGGCTTCAAGGTGGACAACAGCGTCACCTCTCCGGGGAACACCCTGGAGATCGAAATGAAATATGCGCCCGACCGGGCCCGGACCATTTCCGGGATCAAGCGGGTGTCCAAGCCGGGTCTCCGGATCTACGCCCGCGCCGACAAGATCCCCCGGGTCCTCGGCGGCATGGGGGTGGCGGTGGTGTCGACGTCCAAGGGACTGATGACCGACCGCGAGGCCCGGAAGCGTCGCATGGGAGGAGAGGTGCTCTGTTATGTCTGGTGACCACAGGCTGATTGCCTCCACCCCGTGCCGACCGGAAGGTGGCCGCTGATGTCCCGCATCGGACGTTCGCCCATCACCGTGCCCTCCGGGGTGTCGGTGGCGGTGGACGACAACAACTTCGTGGTGGTCAAGGGACCCCAGGGCGAGCTCTCTCGTTCGGTGCCCGCCGCCATGACCATCCGCTCCGAAGGCGATGTGGTGGTGGTGGAGCGCCCGGACGACCAGCGGCAGAACCGCGCCCTCCACGGCCTCACCCGCACCCTGGTGGCCAACATGGTCGACGGGGTGACCCAGGGCTTCTCCAAGGAGCTCGAGATCGTCGGCGTCGGCTACCGGGCCCTCCCGAAGGGCCCCGGTGCCCTGGAGCTGGCCCTCGGGTTCTCCCACCCGGTCAACGTCACCGCCCCCGAAGGGGTCACCTTCGAGGTGCCGACCCCCACCCGGATCATCATCAAGGGAATCGACAAGGAAAAGGTCGGCCAGACGGCCGCCGACATCCGCAAGTTACGAAAGCCCGAGCCCTACAAGGGCAAGGGTGTCCGATACGCCGGCGAGCGGGTCCTCCGCAAGGCCGGGAAGGCAGCGAAGTAATGGGAACCGCAACCGATCACAAACTCGAGCTCCGGCTCCGCCGCCACAAGCGGGTCCGCCGCAAGGTGGCGGGCAGCGCGGCACGTCCGCGTCTGGCCGTCTTCCGCTCGAGCAAGCACATCACCGCCCAGATCGTCGACGACGATGCCGGCCACACACTGGCCTTCGCCTCCACGGTGGAGCCGGACCTCCGGGGCAAGCCCGGGAGCACCACCGACGCCGCCCAGGCGGTCGGCAAGCTGGTGGCCACCCGGGCCAAGGCCGCCGGCATCACCACCGTGGTCTTCGACCGCGGGGGGTTCACCTATCACGGACGGGTGGCGGCACTCGCCGATGCTGCCCGGGCCGAGGGTTTGGAGTTCTGAGGATATGACCGAGCTGCAGTATGAAGAGCGCACCATCCGGGTCAACCGGGTGTCCAAGGTGGTCAAGGGTGGCCGCCGGTTCAGCTTCGCCGCCCTGATGGTCGTCGGTGACGGCAATGGCAAGGTCGGCCTCGGCTACGGCAAGGCCAAAGAAGCCGGGCTGGCCGTCCAGAAGGGCATCGAGGAAGCTCGCAAGAACATCTTCGACGTGCCGCTGGCCGGCAACACCATCACCCATCCCGTCCTCGGGGAGAGCGGTGCCGGCCGGGTGCTGTTGAAGCCGGCCGCCCCCGGTACCGGGGTCATCGCCGGCGGGGCCGCCCGGGCCATCCTGGAGATGGCCGGGATCCGCGACGTGCTGTCCAAGTCGCTCGGCTCCTCCAACGGGATCAACGTCGCCCACGCCACCATCGCCGGGCTCAAGTCGCTGAAGCGCCCTGACGAGATCGCCATCCTCCGGGGCAAGCCGGCCGAGGAGATCATCCCCGGCGGCGTCCTCCGTGCCTACCGCGAGCGGCAGCGCCAGGGTGACCTGTTCACGGAGGTGAACTGAGATGGCCGCCGCCGCAGCTGACAAGTCGACAACCACCGGATGGCTGCGGGTGACCCAGATCCGCTCCGGCATCGGCACCAAGCCCAAGCACCGGGGAACCCTCCGGGCCCTGGGCCTGCGCGGGATCGGGCGGACCAACGTGCTGCCCGACCGCCCCGAGATCCGCGGGATGATCGCCCGGGTGCCCCACCTGATCGAGGTCACCCCCGCCGCTGAGGACGAAAGAGGTACACGATGAAGGTCCACGAGCTCCGGCCGCCGGCCGGTTCGACCCGACCCCGCCGCCGGGTAGGTCGCGGCATCGCCGGCAAGGGCGGCAAGACCGCCGGACGCGGCACCAAGGGCCAGGGCGCCCGCGACACCATCCCCATGGGCTTCGAGGGTGGCCAGCTGCCCTTGATGCAGCGGATCCCGAAACTACGGGGTTTCAAGAACCCGTTCCGGATCGACTACACCCCGGTCAACCTCAGCGCGCTCCAAGCTCTGGAGGGTGACCACATCGACCTGGCCGCCATCGTCGCCGGCGGACTGGCCCGCAAGAGCGCCCTGGTGAAGATCCTGGGTGGCGGGGAGCTGACCCGGGCCATCCGGGTCGAGGCCCACGCCTTCTCGAAGACGGCCGAGGCCGCCATTACCGCTTCCGGTGGCTCGATCACCGTGATTCCGTTGCCGTTCGGCAATGGACGACCGCCCGCGCAGGGCAACGCCCTCACCAACCGGTAGCATCGGCCGACCGTCCGGCGCCGAGGAGCCCCATGCTCGCCAGTTTGGCAAACATCTTTCGAATTCCCGACCTTCGTAAGAAGGTCCTCTTCACGTTGATCGTGATCGCCATTTACCAATTCGGCGCCAACATCCCCTCGCCCTACGTCGACTTTTCCAAGATCCAGCAGCTGACCGCCGCCTCTAAATCCTCGGGGGTGTTGGGCTTCCTCAACCTGTTCTCCGGCGGGGCGCTCACCCGGATGGCGGTGTTCGGGCTCGGCATCATGCCCTACATCACCTCCAGCATCATCATCCAGCTGCTGGCCACCGTGATCCCGAAATTGGAGCAGTGGCGGGACCAGGGCGCCATCGGCCAGAAGAAGCTGACCCAGACCACCCGCTACCTGACCGTCGCCCTGGCCCTGATGCAGTCGACCGGGCTGGTCTACCTGTTCCACAAGGGCGGGGGCGGGCTGTTCGGCTCGTCCTCGAGCATCGACCTCATCCTCCACTACTCGATCTGGAGGGCCGGCTTCATCGTCCTCACCCTCACCGCCGGCACCGCCTTCGTCATGTGGCTGGGCGAGCTGATCACCCAGCGGGGCATCGGCCAGGGGATGTCCATCCTCATCTTCGCCAATGTGGTGGCCGGCATCCCCACCGGCATGAACTCCGTCCTCCAGGAGGGCGGGAGGATCAAGTTCGGCGTCATCATCCTGGTTTCGTTGATCCTGCTGGTGGTGATCGTCTTCGTTGACCAGGGCCAACGCCGGATTCCGGTGACCTTCGCCAAACGGGTGGTCGGCCGCAAGATGTACGGCGGGTCGAGCACCTATATACCCCTGAAGGTGAACCAGGCCGGGGTCATCCCCATCATCTTCGCCAGCTCCGTCCTCTACATCCCGGTGCTGCTGTCGAACATCGTCCCGTCCGCCTACTTCCGGAACTGGGTCAACCACAACGTGACCCCGACCAGCCTCTTCTACATCCTCAGCTACTTCATCTTCATCCTGTTGTTCACCTTCTTCTACGTCTATGTGGCCTTCGACCCGCACCAGCAGGCCGACATCATCCGGAAGCAGGGCGGGTTCATCCCCGGGATCCGGCCCGGCCAGCAGACCGAGAAGTACCTGGCCCATATCCTCAACCGGATCACCTGGCCGGGGGCTATTTTCCTCGGCGGGGTGGCGGTGGTGCCCTCGCTGCTGATGGCCGCCTGGAACATCAACAGTTATCCTTTCTTTGGAGTCACACTCTTGATCGCCGTGGGCGTGGCATTGGAGACGATGAAGCAGATCGACAGCCAGCTCATGATGCGAAACTACGAGGGCTTCCTCAAGTAAGTGGTACCCGGCGCCAGGCTCATAGTCCTCGGCAAACAGGGGGCGGGCAAGGGGACACAGTGTGTGCGCCTTTCCCACCACTATGTGGTGCCGCACGTCTCTACCGGGGACATGCTGCGGGCCGCGGTTAAACAGGGCACCCCGCTCGGCATCAAGGCCAAGGACCAGATGGACCGGGGGGAGCTGCTGGGCGACGACCTGATCATGGAGATGGTGGCCACCCGGCTAAACGAGAGCGACGTCCGGGCCCGGGGTTTCGTCCTCGACGGCTGCCCCCGGACGGTGGCCCAGGCCGAGGAGCTGGCCAGCATCCTCACGCCGATGGACCTCGACGCCGCCGTCGACATCGAGGTCCCCACCGCCCAGGTGCTCCGGCGGCTGGCCGCCCGACGGGTCTGCATCGACTGCGGGGCCAACTACTCGACCACCACCCCGCCACTGATCAACTGGACGTGTGACGTCTGCGGCGGTGAGGTGGTCCAGCGGGAGGACGACCGGGAAGAGGCCATCACCCGCCGCCTCGAGCTCTACGAGCGACAGACCACCCCCCTCATCGACTGGTACCAGTCCCGCAGCCAGCTGGCCTCCATCAGCGGCACCGGATCGCCCGATGCCGTCACCACCCGGTTGATCAAGGCCATCGAGGAGCGGCGCGACCGGAGGGGCCGGCGGCACCCGTGAGACACTGGTCCCGATGAGACGGAATCACGACGAGCTGGACAAGATGCGCCGGGCCGGCCGGGTGGTGGCCGAGATCCATGAGGCCACCCGGGCGATCCTCCGTCCGGGGGTGAGCACCGAGGACATCGACCGGGTGGCCCGGGAGGTCCTGGAGAAGCGGGACGCCAAGTCGAACTTCCTCAACTACCACGGCTTTCCGGCGGTGGTCTGCACCTCGCCCAATTCCATGATCGTCCACGGCATCCCCTCCCCCAAAGTGGTGCTGGAGGAGGGTGACATCATCTCGGTCGACTGCGGGGCCATCATCGAGGGCTACCACGGCGACGCCGCCTACACCGCCGGGGTGGGGGAGGTCTCCGCCGAGGCCACCCGGTTGATGGAGGTCACCCAGGCCAGCCTGTTCGCGGGGATCGAGCAGCTCACCGACGGGAACCGGCTCCACGAGGTGGGCCGGGCCGTCCAGCAGGTCGCCGAGGCGGCCGGCTTCTCGGTGGTCCGGGAGTACGTCGGCCACGGGATCGGGACCGCCATGCACGAGGATCCCCAGGTCCCCAACTACTGGCCCGGGACCCCGGGCCCGATGCTGAAGACGGGGATGGTCTTCGCAGTGGAGCCGATGGTCAACGCCGGGGGACCGGGGACCGAGCAGCTGGAGGACGGCTGGAGCGTGGTGACCGCCGACGGGCGGCTGTCGGCCCATTTCGAGCACACCATCGCGGTGACCGAGAACGGGCCGGAAGTGTTCACCGTGCTCTGAGCAGCCGGAAAAGGGGTCCGGATCGGCCCCCGGACCGATCGAACTGGCAATTTGCCGCCGAGCAGCTAGAATGGTTGTTCGGCTCGCTACCGGTGTGTGATGGCGGGCCGACCCCGCTTCCGGTCGTGCCCCAGCTGGTGTGCTTCCGATGGCGGTGCGGGCAGACCACAAGGTAGCGATCTGTGCCGCACGCTGGCCTTTTGGCCCAGCGTACAAGAACGAAAGAGTATCGAGGAGATTCACCTGCCCAAACCCAAGGAAGACGCCATCGTGTTAGAGGGAACGGTTGTAGAGCCGCTCCCCAATGCCATGTTCCGGGTCGAACTGGAAAATGGCCACAAAGTGCTGGCGCACAGTTCTGGGAAGATGCGGATGCACCGCATCCGGATTCTCCCCGGCGACAAGGTCCAAGTGGAGATCACTCCCTACGACCTGGCCCGAGGACGGATCACCTACCGCTACAAGTGACGGGTCCGGCCGACAGGCCGCCCGGGCACGAGCCGGCCAGGCCGGCTTACAGGCGAAGAAGCAGTACGAGACAAGGATGGAAACGTGAAGGTTCGACCCAGCGTCAAGCCGATGTGTGACAAGTGCAAAGTGATCCGCCGTCACCGGCGGGTCGTCGTCATCTGCGAGAACCCCCGCCACAAGCAGCGGCAGGGTTAGGTCTCGCGGACCAGGCAAGGACAGAAGGAAGGCATCAGTGGCCCGCATCTCAGGCGTCGACATCCCCCGCGAGAAGCGGTTGGAGATCTCGCTCACCTATATCTACGGCATCGGACTGACGACGTCACAGCGCATCTGTGACGCCACCGGGACCAATCGGGACACCCGGGTCCGGGACCTGACCGACGAAGAGGTGACCCACCTCCGCACCTACATCGACGCCAACCTCCAGGTCGAGGGTGACCTCCGCCGCGACGTGTCCCAGGACATCAAGCGCAAGATGGAGATCGGCTGCTACCAGGGCATCCGCCACCGCAAGGGCCTGCCCGTCCACGGGCAGCGCACCCATACCAACGCCCGCACCCGCAAGGGACCGAAGAAGACGGTCGCCGGAAAGAAGAAGGTCCGCAAGTAATGGCCAAGACCACCAAGCCGGGTGCCGCCCGTCGGCCCCGTCGCCGCGAGCGGAAGAACATCACCTACGGGATCGCTCACATCAAGAGCTCCTTCAACAACACCATCGTTTCCATCGCCGACCCGGAGGGCAACGTGTTGGCCTGGGCGTCGGCCGGCAACGTCGGGTTCAAGGGCTCACGGAAGTCCACCCCCTTCGCCGCCCAGCTGGCCGCCGAGCAGTGCGCCAAGCGGGCCATGGAGCACGGGGTGCGCCGGGTCGACGTGCTGGTCCGTGGGCCGGGCTCGGGCCGGGAGACCGCCATCCGGTCGCTGGCCGCCGCCGGCATCGAAGTGGCCGGCATCAAGGACGTGACCCCGATTCCGCACAATGGCTGCCGCCCCAAGAAGCGGCGTCGGGTCTAACCGGGGAACCAAGGGACGTAAGGACTACACATGGCTCGTTACACAGGACCTGTCTGCCGGCTCTGCCGGCGGGAGCGCACCAAGCTCTTTTTGAAGGGCGAGCGCTGCTATTCGATGAAGTGCCCGGTTTCCGAGGCGGTGACCGATCGTCACAGCCGCGCCTACCCTCCGGGGGAGCACGGCCGCGACCGGATGCGCCAGGGCTCGGAGTACTTGGCCCAGCTGCGGGAGAAGCAGAAGGCCCGCCGTATCTACGGCCTGCTCGAGCGCCAGTTCCACAATCTCTACGTGGAGGCGTCCCGGGCCCCGGGCATCACCGGCGAGAACCTCCTCCGGATGCTCGAGCAACGCCTCGACAACGTCGCCTTCCGGGCCGGATGGGGGGCCAGCCGCTCCCAGTCCCGCCAGTTCGTCCGCCACGGCCACGTCCTGGTCAACGGCAAGCGGGTCACCATCCCCAGCTACCGGGTCCGCCAGCACGACGTGGTCTCCCTGAAACAGTCGTCCCGGGAGATGTTCCATGTCCGAAGGAACATGGATACCCTCGATCGTCAGCTGCCGCCCTGGCTGGAGGCCGAAGGCGACCGCTTTCAGGTCAAGGTGTTCTCGCTGCCCCTCCGCGAGCACATCGACGAGCCGGTCCAGGAGCAGCTCATCGTCGAGCTGTACTCCAAGTAGGCATCTCGTTTCGCCTCACCCACTAACCCGCCCATCCGAACCCCCATCCCCACGCACCCCACTGCCGAGGAGCCACGATCTGCATGCTCATCATCCAGCGCCCCACCGTCGAAGCCATCGGTGAAGAAGAAGACAACCGCCAGCGGTTCGCCGTCGGCCCGCTCGACCCCGGCTTCGGCCACACGCTCGGCAACTCCCTGCGCCGGACGCTGTTGTCGTCGATCCCGGGGGCGGCCATCACCCAGGTCCGGTTTGACGAGGCCCTCCACGAGTTCACCACCCTGCCGGGGGTGAAAGAGGACATCACCGACCTCATCCTCAACCTGAAGGACATCCTCATCCGGGTCCACAGCGACGAGCCGGTCACCGTCCGCCTCGACAAGCGGGGGCCGGGCGACGCCACCGCCGGCGACCTCCAGTTGAGCGCCGACGTGGAGGTTCTCAGCCCCACCCAGCACATCGCCTCCTTGAACGCCAAGGGCCGGCTGGCGGTGGATCTCACCGTGGAGCGCGGGCGGGGCTACGCCTCGGTCGACAAGAACAAGCGGTCCTCCACCATCGGGGTCATCCCCATCGACGCCATCTTCTCGCCGGTCCGCCGGGTGGCCTTCACCGTCGAGCCGGTCCGGGTGGAGCAGTCCACCGACTTCGACCGCCTGGTCCTCGACATCGAGACCGACGGCTCGCTGACCCCCCGGGAGGCACTGGCCTCGGCCGGTGACACCCTCCGCACCCTGGTCGGCCTGGTGGCCGACCTCGAGGACGAGCCCCAGGGCCTCGAACTCGGGGAAGTCGGCTCGGTGGGCGCCGGGTCCCCCGACCTCGACCTCCGGATCGAGGATCTCGACCTCACCGAGCGGCCCCGCAACTGCCTCAAGCGGGCCCAGATCAACACCATCGGCGAGCTGGTCGAGCGCACTCTCGACGACCTGTTGAACATCACCAACTTCGGCCAGAAGTCACTGGACGAGGTCCTCCAGAAGCTCGACGAGCGGGGCCTGGCCCTGCGAGTCAAGGACTGATCGGCCATGCTCGGGACTCCGAAGAAGGGCCGCCGGTTCGGCGGTAGCTCCGCCCACCAGAAGGCGATGATGGGCAACATGGTGGCGTCGCTGATCGCCGCCGAGTACCTGGTGACCACCGAGGCCAAGGCCAAGGCCCTCCGCCCCCAGGTGGAGAAAGTCATCACCGCCGCCGCCAAGGGCGGGATCGCCCGCCATCGCCATGTGGTCGCCTTCATCCGGGACAAGGACATGGCCCACAAGCTGTTCGAGGAGATCGGTCCCCGCTATGTCGAGCGGCCCGGTGGCTACACCCGCATCCTCAAGCTGGGCAACCGTTCGGGCGACAACGCCCCGATGGCCCGTATCGAACTGGTTTGACCGACGAAGTGGCTTCCCCGGCGGGGGGAGCCCACCCCGAGGTCGTCCGCTGGCGCCTCCGGGTCGCCTACGACGGGTCGGGGTTCCGGGGGTTCGCCGCCCAGAACGGCCAGCCGACGGTGGGGGGTGCCCTCTCCGAGGCCCTCAGCCGGGCCACCCGGGTGGAGGTGTCCCTCACCTGTGCCGGCCGGACCGACGCCGGCGTCCACGCCCTCGACCAGGTGGTCCACTTCGACCTCCCCGCCCCGGTGGCGTCCAAGCTGGACCCGGCGGCGGTGATGCGCTCGGTCAACCGCCAGCTGGCCCCGGCCATCGTCATCCGGGAGGCCGGCGAGGTGCCGCTGACCTTCAGCGCCCGCCGCTCGGCCACCGGCCGGAAGTACCGCTACCTGGTGGTCAACGGCCCGGTGCCCGACCCGCTGCTGGCCAAGGTGGCCTGGCACGTCGCCGACCCGCTCGATCTCCGCACCATGGCCGCCGCCGCTGACGCCCTGGTCGGCGAGCACGACTTCCGGGCCTTCTGCCGGCGGGCCCCGGGGACGACGGCCGACGATCCGATCCCCCGGCGGGTGCTCGACGCCCGGTGGGTGTTGATCGACGGTTCCAAGGGCAACACCCTGCTGCCGGCGGTCGGGCAGCTGCTGGCCTTCGAGATCGAGGCCAATGCCTTCTGCCACCAGATGGTCCGTTCCCTGGTGGGGACCCTGGTCGACGTGGGCCGGGGCCGGAAGCGGGCTTCCGACATCACCTGGATCCTGCGCTCCGCCGACCGCCAGCAGGCCTCCCAGCCGGCCCCGGCCGCCGGACTGACCCTGATGGCGGTGCACTACGCTGGGGATCCGGCTTGCCCACCAGGGTGATTTCGTCGTATCCTGGTGAGCCGCTGGGCCTGGCCGTAATGCGGACACCTCCCTGTGGCCACCCCGCGCATCTGCGGGAATCTCATCCCGGTCTTACCGAACCAAGGATCTTTTGTGCGCACGTTCTCCCCGAAACCCAGTGACATCACCCGTGCCTGGCACGTGGTGGATGCCGACGGGCTCGTCCTCGGGCGGCTGTCCACCCAGGTGGCGGCCATCCTCCGGGGCAAACACAAGCCCATCTTCGCCCCCCACGTGGACACCGGCGATCACGTCATCGTCATCAATGCCGACAAGGTGGTGCTGACCGCCGGCAAGGCCGACTCCAAGCTGTCCTACCGCCACAGTGGCTACCCCGGCGGCCTCCGATCGACCCTCTACGCCGACCTGATGGTGGAGCGGGCCGATGAAGTGGTCCGCAACGCGGTGCGGGGCATGCTCCCGAGGAACCGGCTGGGCCGCCAGATGATCGACAAGCTCAAGGTCTACAACGGCCCCGAGCATCCCCATGCCGCCCAGTCCCCCCAACCCCTGGAAATCCCCGGCGCGCGCCGCACTGCGTCCGTCCGGGGAGGCGATTGATCGCCGATTCCGCGGGCCGATAGACCGAAACGACACTAGGAGCACTTCGTGGCCAACGCCGCCCCCCTCTGCCAGACCACCGGACGCCGCAAACGAGCGGTGGCCCGCGTGCGCTTCCGCCCGGGCCAGGGTGTCATCACCGTCAACAAGCTCAAGTTCGAGGACTACTTCACCTCCGCCACCCACCGGATGCTGGTGACCGAGCCGCTGCGGTTGACCGAGACGGCCGAGTCGTGGGACATCGACGTCACCATCGACGGCGGCGGGGTGTCCGGCCAGGCCGGCGCCTTCCGGATGGGCATCGCCCGGGCCCTCATCGAGATGGACCCCGAGCTTCGGGGCGCCCTCAAGAAGGCCGGCTTCCTCACCCGCGACTCCCGGGAGAAGGAATCGAAGAAGTACGGCCTGAAGAAGGCCCGCAAGGCACCTCAGTACTCCAAGCGGTAGGCCGGTGGGCCGCGCACGATTCGGCACCGACGGTGTACGGGGAGTGGCCAACGCCGAGCTGACCCCCGAGCTGGTCCTCGCCCTCGGGCGGGCCACCGCCCGGAAGCTCCTGGCCACCTCGTTCGTGGTCGGCCGGGACACCCGGCGATCCTCGCCCATGCTCCAGGCCGCCCTGTCGGCCGGCCTGGCCGGGGAGGGGGCGGACGTCATCGACGTCGGGGTGCTTCCCACCCCGGCGGTGGCCTGGCTGGCGGCGGTCCGCGACGTGCCCGGGGTGGTGATCTCCGCCTCCCACAATCTGTTCGCCGACAACGGCATCAAGCTGTTCGCCCAGGGCGGGACCAAGCTGTCGGTGGAGTCGGAGGCGGCCATCGAGGACGAGCTCGACCAGGTGCTGGATGCGGCGGTCAAGGGTCCCCGGAGCCCGGAGGGGTTCGGGGTGGGCCGGCTGATCGAGGAGCCCGACGCCGCCGACGCCTACCTCGCCCACCTGGTCTCCCTCCTGGAGGGCCGCCGCCTGGAGGGGCTCAAGCTGGTGGTCGACGGGGCCAACGGGGCGGCGTCGGAGATCGCCGCCCGTCTCTACGGGGCGGTGGGGGCCGAGGTGCTGGCCATCGGCTGCGAGCCGGACGGCGCCAACATCAACGCCGGCTGCGGGTCCACCCACACCGACACCCTGGCCGGGGCGGTGGTCGACCACAACGCCGACCTCGGGCTGGCCCTCGACGGGGACGCCGACCGGCTGCTGGCGGTGGATGCGGCGGGGACGACCGTCGGGGGGGACGAGCTCCTGGCCCTGTTCGCCATCGACCTGGCCGACCGGGGCCAGCTGGCCGGCAACACCGTGGTGGTGACGGTGATGACCAACCTCGGATTCAAGCTGGCCATGGAGAAGCGGGGGATCGCGGTCAAAGAGACCCCGGTGGGCGACCGCAACGTGCTGGCCGCCCTGGACACCGACGGGCTGGCACTGGGGGGCGAGCAGTCCGGGCACATCATCTTCCGGCGGCTGGCCACCACCGGCGACGGGCTCCTCACCGGCCTGATGCTGGCCGACCTGATGGTGCGGTCGGGGAAGCCACTGGCCGAGTTGCTGGACGGCCTGGTCGACCGGGTTCCCCAGGTGCTGTTGAACGTGGCCGTCCCCAACCCCCAGCTGTTGTCGACTGCCAACGCGGTGTGGTCGGCGGTGGCCGAAGAAGAGGCGCAGCTCGGCGTCCACGGCCGGGTGCTGCTCCGGCCCAGCGGGACCGAGCCCCTGGTCCGGGTCATGGTGGAGGCCTCCGGCGACGGGGTGGCCGAGGCCATCGCCCAGCGGTTGAGCACCCTGGTCAGGCACGAGTTGCACGCCGCAGCCGCCACTGACGGCCAACCTGGCAAGTAACCTCGGACCTCATGTGCGGCATCATCGGGATCACCGGAAGCGGCAAGACCCTTGATGTCCTCCTGGAAGGCCTGAGCCGGCTGGAGTACCGGGGCTACGACTCCGCCGGGCTGGCGGTGCTCGCCCCCACCCCCGGCGGCGACCCCTGGCGGGCCCGGGCGGCCAACGGCACCCGGTCCCTCGAGGACCTGAAGAAGCGGGCGGAGGACGCCCCCCCGGGAGCCTCGACCGGGATCGGCCATACCCGCTGGGCCACCCACGGCCGTCCGTCGGAGGAGAACGCCCACCCCCACATGGACTGCACCGGGCAGCTCGCCCTCGTCCACAACGGGATCATCGAGAACCATCTCGAGCTGAGCGACGAGCTCTCCTTGGCCGGCCACCACCTCGAATCGGAGACCGACACCGAGGTGCTGGCCCACCTGATCGAAGCCGGTCTCGCCGCCCACCCGGAGGCGGGACTGGTCAGCGCGGTGCAGGAGACCCTCCAGCGGGTCCGGGGCTACTTCGCCATCGCCGTCGTCCATGCCAGCGAGCCCGAACTGATCGTGGCCGCCCGGCGGGTCTCCCCGCTGGTCATGGGGCTGACCGAGACGGAGGCGCTGCTGGCCTCGGACATCCCCGCCCTCCTCGGCCACACCCGCTCCTTCCTCCTGCTGGAAGACGACCAGATCGCCGAGCTCCGCCCGGGGTCGATCCGGGTGACCACCCTGGAAGGGGTCGAGGTCGACCCGCCCCAGCGCGTCGTCGACTACGACCTCGACGCCGCCCGGAAGGACGGCTATCCCGACTACATGAGCAAGGAGATGCACGAGCAGCCGATGGCGGTGGCCAACACCCTCCTCGACCGGGTGCTCCCCGACGGCACCCTGGCCCTCGACGAGGTCCGCATCTCCGACGACGAGCTCCGCTCCGTCGACAAGATCTTCATCGTGGCCTGCGGCAGCAGCTACCACGCCGGGCTGATGGCCAAGTACGCCATCGAGCACTGGGCCCGGCTGCCGGTGGAGATCGACATCTCCAGCGAGTTCCGCTACCGCGACCCGGTACTCGACTCCCGGACCCTGGTCATCGGGGTGAGCCAGTCGGGGGAGACCGTCGACACCCTCCAGGCCCTGCGGGAGGCCCGGAGGTGGAACGCCAAGATCCTGGTGATCTCCAACGTGGTCGACTCGTCCATGACCCGGGAGGCCGACGCGGTGCTCTACACCCGGGCGGGGCCGGAGATCGGGGTGGCGTCGACCAAGACCCACCTGGCCCAGATCGCCGCGCTGGAGATCCTGGCCCTCTACCTGGCCCAGACCCGAGGGACCCTCTATCCCCACGAAGCCCGGGAGTTCCTCGACGCCATGGGCGCCCTCCCCGGGAAGGTGGAGACGGCCCTCACCCGGGCCGCCGACGTGGAGGCGGTGGCCACCACCTACCGCGACTCGCCCAGCTTCATCTTCCTCGGCCGCCACGTCGGCTATCCGGTGGCGCTGGAAGGCGCCCTGAAGCTGAAGGAGATCTCCTACCTCCGGGCCGAGGGGTTCCCGGCCGGGGAACTCAAGCACGGCCCCATCGCCCTGGTGGAGCCGGGCACGGTGGTCATCGGGGTGGCCACCCGCACCCGGTTGTGGGAGAAGATGATGGCCAATGTCGCCGAAGTGAAGAGCCGGGGAGCCACGGTGATCCTGGTCGGCAACGACGGCGACCAGGAGACGGCCCGGCAGGCGGACGCCGTCCTCTGGGTGCCGGAGACCCACCAGCTGTTCGCTCCGATCGTCGACGTGGTGCCGCTGCAGCTGTTCGCCTACTCGATGGCCCGGCTTCACGGTCTCGACGTCGACCGTCCGCGCAACCTGGCCAAAGTCGTCACCGTCGAGTGAGGGCCGTCGGGCGCGGGACACCGGGATCCAGCCGATCGTCGGCACCGGCTTGATCGGCATCGGGGTGGATGCGGTGGAGGTGACCCGGCTGCGAGCGTTGCTGGCCCGTCGCCCCTCCATGGCCGCCCGGCTGTTCACCGAAGGGGAGCTGGCCTATTGCAACCGGGCCACCGACCCCTACCCGCGCTTCGCCACCCGGTTCGCAGCCAAGGAGGCCACCATGAAGGCGCTCGGGGTGGGTCTCGGGGCCTTCCGCTTCTCGGAGGTGGAGGTGGTCCGGGTCGGGCTCGGCCCGCCGAGCCTCCTCCTCCACCATGCCGCCGCCGACCTGGCCGCCCGCTCGGGGGTGTCCGGCTGGCACCTGTCGCTGACCCACACCGAGGAGATGGCCATGGCCTTCGTGGTGGCCGAGGGACCGGCCCCGGCCGGGGCGGCGACCTAGGACCGTGCAACCGGTCCTCACCGTGGCCGAGATGCAGGCCGTCGACCGCGAGGCCCAGGCCACCACCCCGCTGGAGGCACTGGTCGGACGGGCCGGCCAGGCGGTGGCCGGCGTCGCTCTCGAGATGCTGGGGGGTGCCTACGGGCGCCGGGTGTGGGTGGTGGCGGGCAAGGGGAACAACGGGGCCGACGGCCGGGTGGCGGCGGCCACCCTGTCTCGCCGGGGGGCCCGGGTCACGGTGGGCGAGCCGGGGACCGAAGTGGCCGGGGAGTGGGACCTGGTCATCGACGCCGCCTACGGAACCGGGTTCCGGGGTGAATACCAGGCCCCGGCGGTGCCGACCGGCACCCCGGTGCTGGCGGTCGACATCCCCTCCGGGGTGCTCGGGGACACCGGGGAGGCGTCCGGCCGGCCGCTGCGTGCCGATCGGACGATCACCTTCGCCGCCCTCAAGCCGGGCCTGCTGCAAGGGGACGGGGTGGAGCTGGCCGGCCGGGTCACCGTGGCCGACATCGGCCTGCCGGTCGGGACCCCCGAGCTCCAGCTCATGGAGGACGCCGACGTGTTGGCGTTGTTGCCGTCCCGCCGGCGGAACGACCACAAGTGGAGCTCGGCGGTGCTGATCGTGGCCGGCTCGCCGGGAATGACCGGGGCCGCCGGCCTCTGTGCCCGGGGAGCGATGCGGACGGGGGCGGGGATGATCCGGCTCGGGGTGCCGGGTGGGGAGGTGGCCGACTCACCGGCGCCGGAAGCGGTGAGCGTGGCGCTGCCCCGCCGCGGCTGGTCGGAGGCAGCCCTCGAGGCCTCCCGCCGGTGTGCGGCCATCGTGGTCGGCCCCGGGCTCGGGCGTGATCCCGAGACCGGCGAGGAGGTGCGACGGCTGCTGCGGGAGACCGGCATCCCGGTGGTGGTGGACGCCGACGGGCTGTTCGCCCTCGGCCTCCTCGACGACGTCAAGCCCATCGAGACCCGGGCACCGGTGGTGCTGACCCCCCACGACGGCGAGTACCGGCAGCTGATGGGAGCGGTTCCGGGCGGCGATCGTTTGGAGGCGGCCCGCCGGCTGGCCCGGGCGGCGGGAGGGGTGGCGCTGGTGAAGGGGTCCACCACCGCGGTGGCCGAGCCCTCCGGCCGGGCCCGGGTGTCGATGTCGGGATCGCCCCGCCTGGCCACCGCCGGGACCGGCGACGTGCTCTCCGGGGTGATCGGGGCGCTGTTGGCCCGGGGGGTGCCCCCGCTGGAGGCAGCCGCCCTCGGCGCCCATCTCCACGGCCGGGCGGCCGATCGGGGCCCGGCCCAGGGATTGATCGCCGGCGATCTCCCGCCGCTGATCTCGCTGGTTCTCTCCGATCTGGTTCCCGACCATCCGAAGCCGCCGAGGGACCATGGCTGATCGACTCCGGCGGGCCTGGGCGGAGATCGACCTGGATGCCGCCCGGCACAATGCCTCCCTGCTGACCGGACTGGTGGGTCCGGCCGAGCTCTGCGCGGTGGTGAAGGCCGACGGCTACGGGCACGGGGCGGTTTCTCTGGCCACCGCGGCGCTGGCCGGCGGGGCCACCTGGCTGGCGGTGGCCCTGGTGGAGGAAGGGGTGGCCCTCCGGGAGGCGGGGATCGAGGTGCCGATCCTTTTGCTGTCCGAGCCCCCGGTGGAGGCGATGAAGGACGCGGTGGCCTCTCGCCTGGTACCGACCATCGACTCGGAGGCGGGTGCCCGGGCGGTGAGCCGGGTGGCGGCCGGCGCCGACTCCGGCCCGGTCGACATCCACCTGAAGGTGGACACCGGCATGCACCGGGTGGGTACCGACCCGGACAAAGTGGTGGCCCTGGCCACCGCCATCGGCGCCCACCCCCAGCTTCGCCTCGCCGCCCTGTGGACCCACCTGGCGGTGGCCGACGGGGTGACGAAGGCCGACCGGGAGTTCACCCGTACCCAGCTCGACCGGTTCGGCTCCGCCCACGCCGAACTGCAGTCGGCCGGCCTGCGGCCCCCGATGACCCACGCCGCCAACTCGGCCGGCGCCATCGCCTTCCCCGAGGCCCGCCTGGACATGGTCAGGTGCGGCATCGCCCTCTACGGGTTGTGCCCCACCCCGGAGTTGGCCTCCCACCTGTCGGAGGCGACCGGAGGGGGATCCCTCCAACCGGTCATGTCCCTGCGGGCGGAGGTGTCGTTGGTCCGCTGGCTCGACCGGGGGGAGCGGCCCTCCTACGGGCGCCGTCGCCCGCTGGCCGAGCGGTCGTTGGTGGCAACCGTCCCCATCGGCTACGCCGACGGGGTGCCCCGCCGCCTGTTCGACACCGGGGGCGAGGTGCTGATCGGCGGGGTGCGTCGCCCGCTGGCCGGGGTGGTGACCATGGACCAGATCGTGGTCGACTGCGGGCCGGACGGCCACCCGGCGGTGGCGGTGGGCGACGAGGTGGTGCTCATCGGTCGCCAGGGCGACGAGGAGATCACCGCCACCGAATGGGCCGATCGGCTCGGCACCATCAACTACGAGGTGGTGTGCGGGATCGGTCCGCGGGTGCCCCGGGTGCCGGTGGGCGGAGACGGCTGAGCCCGCCGATGATGAAGTCGGAAGCGGTGGCCGCCGCCGCCGCCGACTCCACTTGGCCGGCCAGCACCTGCTCGGTGACCGCCACCACGAATCCCACCGCGCCGGTGGCGGCGGTGACCAGGGCGGCCGGCGCCACCGCCGGGAGACCCAGTGGATCGGCCAGCTGCCGGGAGAGGTCGACCATGGCCCGGAAGGAGCGGATGGTCACCAACGGGTCTCCCGAGCCCCAGGGTTCCCGGAACAACAGCCGGAACCCATCGGGCTGGGCGACGAAGAAGCCGACGAACGCCTCCACCCACCCCCGGATGCGGTCCTTCGCGCCGGCCGGGCCGCCTATGGCTTCGGTGGTGGCGGCCATGAGATCGGCCAGCAGCCCGTCCATCACCGCCGCCATGATCTCCGGGCGTCCGTCGGGGAAGTAGTGGTAGAGGAGGGTCTTCGACACCTTGGCCCGCTCGGCGATCTCGGCCAGACCGCTGGTCGAGTACCCCCGCTCGGCGAAGACCTGGCGGGCGAAGCCTTTGAGGATGGCCACCCGGGCCTCCGGGTCCATTCTCACCCTGGGTTGCGCCGCAGGTGCCACTGGAATCCCCCCTGGTCGATGAGCCGGGCCCGCCCGCCGGCCGGGCGTTGGCAGCCTACGACGGCGCCGAGCGGGGCCGGAGGCGGCGGTTGCCCACCCGCGGCCGGTGGCAGGCGGTAACCTGACGCCCGCCCGTTCGGGGGGCATTGGGCCCACCGGCGTCTCGA
The DNA here is from genome assembly GCA_036268775.1 of Acidimicrobiales bacterium. Taxonomy (GTDB): domain Bacteria; phylum Actinomycetota; class Acidimicrobiia; order Acidimicrobiales; family RAAP-2; genus DASZIT01. The sequence goes on from DATATM010000005.1 coordinate 69,674, forward strand.
AGTCCCTGCCCGGAAGGTCGGCTCGTTGTTGATGACATCACTCCGCGGACGTCGTGCCGCCCTCTCGATGGTGGTGCTGGCGGCACTCATCCTCGTCGCCTGCTCCTCGGCGACGGGGTCGTCGCCGGGAACGTCGGCGTCCTCCTCCACCGCCCCGGTGGTGGCGGCGGTCATCGACCCACCGGTCACCACCACCCCGTCCTCGCCGGCCCAGATCTACGACGTCGGCCACGACGTGTCCGACCCCTTCCTCACCGTGTGGAACGGTCGCTACTACCTGATCGCCAGCGAGGGGGGACCGGGGACGATCATGAACGTCCCGGTGTTCTCCGGGACCACGATCGGCCGGTGGGGCCCGGTGGTGGATGCGATGCCGTCGCTGCCCGCCTGGGCGGCGGCCGGCTTCACCTGGGCGCCTGACCTCCATCGGTTCGGATCCACCTTCGTGCTCTACTTCACCGCGCTGGTGAGGTCGACCTCCCCGGCGATGGAATGTATCGGGGTCGCCACCGGATCGTCGCCCCAGGGCCCGTTCACCCCCTCCACCAAGCCCTACATCTGCCAGGTCAGCCAAGGCGGCTCCATCGATCCCCGGGTGTTCACCGACACCGAGGGGACCAACTGGATGGTGTGGAAGTCGGACCAGAACATCGGAGGGTCCACCACCCCAACCAAGATCTGGTCGGCACCGCTGACCGCCGACGGCCTGGCCTTCACCGCCCCGCCCACCGCCATCCTCCAGCCCACCCAGTCCTGGCAGGGCTCGATCGTCGAGTCGCCGGACCTGGTGAAGGTACAGGGGACCTACTGGCTGTTCTACTCCGGCAACTGGTTCAACACCTCCAGCTACGGCATCGGGGCGGCCCGTTGCGCCGGACCCAGCGGCCCCTGCGCGGAGACGTCGTCGGCCCCGCTAGTGGGATCCAACGCCCAGGGAGCCGGACCGGGGGAAGAGTCGGTCTACTCCGGCCCGACCGGGATCTGGCTGCTCTACACCCCCTGGCACTCGGACTCCCCCAACTTCGACGCCAAGCCGCGGCCAGTGGCGATGGTCCGGCTGGGTTTCGGGACCACCGGTCCCTATCTCGGCAGTTGGGCGGATTTCCCCTCCCCGCCGGCCGCGGTGGTACCGCCCACCCCCCACCCGACCTCGGTGAGGATCGCACCGCCGACCAGTTGACCGGGCTCGATCCCATCGGTCTCGAATGCCAGTTGGTGGCGTCGGGGAACCGCTAACGAGCGCATTCGGCCCCTGGTCGACGGGCGATACCATTCGACGGTGCCGGAGATGACCGAGTTGGCCCACCTCGCTGCCGAGGCGGCCGGGTGCACAAAGTGTGCGCTGTCGGCCCATCGGACCCAGGTGGTGTTCGGGGTGGGCGACCCCGACGCCGACCTCCTCTTCGTCGGCGAAGCCCCCGGGCGGGACGAGGATCTCCAGGGCGAGCCCTTCGTAGGGCGATCGGGCAAGCTCCTCGACCGGCTGATGGCCGAGGAGCTGGGCATCGACCGCTCCCGCTGCTACATCGCCAATGTGGTCAAGTGCCGACCACCCGACAACCGCGACCCCAAACCCGACGAGATCGCCGCCTGCCGCCCCTACCTGGTCGCCCAGCTCGAGCTCATCCAGCCGGTGGTGGTGGTGACCCTCGGCAACTTCGCCACCAAGTTGCTGCTGGAGACGGACACCGGGATCACCCAGATGCGGGGGAAGAGTTACCGGTTCGGCCAGTCCCATCTGGTCCCCACCTACCATCCGGCCGCCGCCCTCCGATCCGGCGGCGCGGTGTTGGCCCAGATGCGGTCGGACCTGATCCGGGCCAAACAGCTGCTCGGGTGGTCGTCATGACCGCGCCGGGGGCGGCCATCGTGGTGGCCTCCGCCGGCCCCGAGGAGACCCAGGCCCTGGCGGCGGCGATCGCCCCGCTCTGCCGGGCCGGCGACGTGCTGTTGCTCGCCGGGGATCTGGGCAGCGGCAAGACCACCTTCGCCCAGGGCTTCGGCCGGGGGCTGGGGATCACCGAGCCCATCACCAGCCCCACCTTCGCGCTGGTCCGGGAGTACCGGCTCCACGACGGGGCCGGCGAATCGGGGCCGGGGCTCACCACCCTCCTGCACGCCGATGTCTACCGGCTCGAACAGCTCGGGGAGATCGCCGAGCTGGGCCTGGGGGAGTTGGTGGAGGACGGGGCGGTGGCGCTGGTCGAGTGGGGGGACGTGGCCGAGCCGGTGCTCGGCGAGGGAGCGCTGTCCCTCCGGTTGGAGGCCGGCCCCGAGGAGGGGGACGATCGCCGCACGGTGACCATCGGCAGGTCGGGCCGGCGGTGGGCCGATCGTTGGGAGCGACTGTCCGACGTCCTCGCCCCCTGGGCGGTCGGCGGGTGAACCTCCTCGCCATCGAGTCGGCCACCAACCTGGTCGGAGCCGCGGTGTTGACCGAGGCGGGGGCGGCGGCCGAGCGCAGCCACCAGGGTGGCCGTCAGCACGCCGAGCTGCTCGCCCCCACCATCGAGGAGGTCTGCGGCCTCTCCGGGCTCCGCGTCGACGACATCGGGGTCATCGCCGTCGATGTCGGGCCCGGGCTGTTCACCGGGCTCCGGGTCGGTGTCTCCACCGCCAAGGCCCTGGCCCAGGGGCTGGGGATCGGGGTCGTGGTCGCCAGCAGCCTCGACATCCTGGCCGCCGGGGCCGCGGCGATGGCCGGCGCCCACGGGGCCGGCACCGTGGTGGTGGTGGTCGACGGCCGCCGGGGGGAGGTCTTCACCGCCCGCTACCGCTTCGACGCCGCGGCCGCGGGCCCCGACCCGGTCCTCGATCCGGCCCCGGCCTGTGTCTCGCCGCCGGCACTGGTCACCCCCGAAGTCCTGACCCAGACGCTCATCGATCTCGGGGCGGGTCCGACCGAGCCGCTGGTGATGGTGGGCGACGGTGCGGTGCGCTACGTCCATCTGTTGGCCGAGGTGCCGGGTGGCGATCTCGACCTGGCCGAGCGGGTGTCGTCGCCGTCCCCCCTGACCCTGGCCCGGCTGGCGCGCCTTCGCCTCCGGGCCGGCGCCCAGCCGCTGCCCCCCTCCGAGGTGGTCCCCGACTACCGCCGCCAGGCCGACGCCCGGATCAACTGGGAGCAGCGGATCGTCGATCCGGCGGTCCGGCCCCGGTCGTGACCGTCGACGAACCCCCGGCCCGGCACCAGGTGGTGATGGCGCCGATGCGGAACAAGGACCTCCGCGGCGTCCTGCGGATCGAATCCCAGGTGTTCCCTCACCCCTGGTCCCACCGCTTGTTCGTGGAGGAGTTGGCCCAGCGGAAGTCCCGGGCCTACCGGGCCGCCTGGATCGGGGGGGAGATCGTCGGCTTCGCCGGGCTGATGCTGATCGACGACGAGGCCCACGTGAACAACATCGCGGTGGACCCCACCTGGCAGGGCCGGGGGCTCGGCCGGCTCATCCTCTTGGACATGACCCGGGTGGCCCTGGAGCTCGGCTCCCGCCACCTGACGCTGGAGGTGAGGGTGGGGAACCAGCCGGCCATCGCCCTCTACCGCCGGTTCGGCATGGCCCCGGTGGGGGTCCGCCCCAACTACTACCCCGAGACCGGGGAGGACGCTCTGGTCATGTGGGTGCGCGACATCGACTCGGCGACCTACGACCAGCGGCTGGCCGCCATCGAGGCATCGCTCCCCGACGATCTGGCCCTGACCTCCCGGCGCTGAGCCGGGGCCGCCCGCCGGTAGCCTTCCCGTCCATGGCCATCCTCCCGATCCCCGGGGTGCACCGGGTGCTGGGCATCGAGACCTCCTGTGACGAGACCGCCGCCGCGGTGGTCGACGGGGGGTCGGTCATCGTGTCGTCGGTGGTGAGCAGCCAGATCGACCTCCACGCCCGCTACGGCGGGGTGGTCCCCGAACTGGCCGGCCGGGCCCACGTGGAATTGCTGACTCCGGTGCTGGCCGACGCCCTGGCCGCCGCCGGGAGCGACGAGTCCGGCTCCGGCATCGATGCCATCGCCGTCACCTACGGCCCCGGACTGATCGGCTCCCTGCTGGTGGGGGTGGCCGAAGCCAAGGGGCTGGCCCTGGCCTGGGACGTCCCCTTCGTCGGCGTCAACCACCTCGAAGCCCACCTGTTCGCCTCCCTGCTCGAACAGCCGGATCTGGGCTGGCCGCTGGTGGTGCTGCTGGTCTCCGGCGGCCACACCCTGTTGGTGGAGGTGTCCGCCCCCGGCCGCTACCGATTGCTGGGGGGCACCGTCGACGACGCCGCCGGGGAGGCCTTCGACAAGGTGGCCCGGTTCCTCGGTCTCGGCTACCCGGGGGGGCCGGCCATCGATGCCATCGCCGACCAGGGGGACCCGGCCGCCTTCGCCTTCCCCCGGGCGTTCCTGGACGACGGCTACGACTTCTCCTTCAGCGGGTTGAAGACCTCGGTGGTGAACATGGTCCGCAAGCGCCCCGAGGCCGACACCGCCGACGTGGCCGCCTCCTTCCGCCAGGCGGTGGTCGACGTCCTGGTGGCCAAGGCCCGGCGGGCCGCCGCCGAGGTCGGGGCCAAGGCGTTGTGCCTGGCCGGGGGAGTGGCGGCCAACTCCCTCCTCCGCCAGCGGGTGGTCGAGGCCTGCGCGGAGGACGGCATCGGGGCGTTTCTCCCCACCCGGGCCCTCTGCACCGACAACGCCGCCATGGTGGCGGCGGCCGGCTGGTGGCGATTGGGCCATGTCGGCCCCTCCGCGATGACCCTGGGCGCCGACCCCAACCTCCGGCTGGTCCCCACCGCCTGAATCCCGCCGCGCGTCCGCCCTGGTAGGCGTCGAATCCAGCGACGATGTTGCCTCCGGGCGGCCGGGTCGCTATGTTGGCACTCGCAACCCTAGAGTGCTAATACGTGCCACAGGAGGCCCGATCAGATGAGTCTGCAACCCCTCGACGACCGCATCGTCGTCCGTCCCAATGAGTCCGAAGAGACCACGGCGTCAGGCCTGGTCATCCCCGATACCGCCAAAGAGAAGCCCCAGCAGGGCGAAGTCCTGGCCGTCGGCCCCGGTCGCCGTGCCGAGGCGTCCGGCGAGCTGATCCCCTTGGATCTGGCCGTCGGGGACACCGTCGTCTATTCCAAGTACGGCGGCACCGAGATCAGCTCCGACGGTGAGGACCTGTTGATCCTCTCGAGCCGGGATGTGCTGGCCAAGGTGGTCAAGTAATGCCGAAGATCCTCAAGTTTGACGACGCTGCCCGTCGCAGCCTCGAAGCCGGGGTCAACAAGCTGGCCGACACCGTCAAGGTGACCCTCGGGCCGAAAGGCCGCAACGTGGTCATCGAGAAGAAGTTCGGTGCCCCGACGATCACCAACGACGGCGTCTCCATCGCCCGCGAGGTCGAGCTCGACGACGTGTTCGAGAACATGGGCGCCCAGCTGGTGAAGGAAGTGGCGACCAAGACCAACGACGTCGCCGGGGACGGCACCACCACCGCCACCGTGCTGGCCCAGGCCCTCATCCGTGAGGGTCTCCGCAACGTCGCCGCCGGCGCCAACCCCCTGGGTCTGCGCAAGGGCATCGACAAGGCGGTCGACGCCGCGGTCAAGTCCATCAAGGATCAGTCGAAGGAGATCGACTCCAAGACGGAGATCGCCCAAGTGGCCGCCATCTCCGCCGCCGACGCCGCCATCGGCGAGGTGCTGGCCGACGCCATCGACCGGGTGGGCAAGGACGGCACCGTGACCGTCGAGGAATCCAACACCTTCGGCATCGACCTCGAGTTCACCGAGGGGATGCAGTTCGACAAGGGCTACCTCTCCCCCTACTTCGTGACCGACGCCGAGCGCCAGGAAGCCGTCCTCGACGATCCGCTCATCCTCTTCGTCAACCAGAAGATCAGCTCGGTTCACGACCTGGTCCCGGTCCTCGAGAAGGTAATGCAGGCGGGCAAGCCGCTGCTGATCGTGGCCGAGGATGTGGAAGGCGAAGCGCTGGCCACCCTGGTGGTCAACAAGATCCGGGGCACGTTCACCTCGGTGGCCGTCAAGGCCCCCGGCTTCGGTGAGCGCCGCAAGTCGATGCTCCAGGACATGGCCGTCCTCTCCGGCGGCCAGGTGATCTCCGAGGAGATCGGCTTGAAGCTGGACACCACCACCGTCGACCTGCTGGGCAAGGCCCGGCGGGTGATCGTCACCAAGGACGACACCACCATCGTGGAGGGCGGCGGCAGCGAGGACGACGTCAAGGGTCGCATCGCCCAGATCAAGCGGGAGATCGACGACACCGACTCCGACTGGGATCGGGAGAAGCTCCAGGAGCGTCTGGCCAAGCTGGCCGGCGGCGTGGCCGTCGTCAAGGTCGGCGCCGCCACCGAGGTCGAGTTGAAGGAGAAGAAGCACCGCATCGAAGATGCGCTCTCCGCCACTCGGGCCGCGGTCGAAGAGGGCATCGTGGCCGGGGGCGGCACCGCCCTGGTCCGTTCCCGCTCCGCGGTCCAGGCCGTCATCGACTCGCTGGAGGGCGACGAGGCGACCGGAGCGTCGATCGTGGCCAAGGCCCTGGCGGCGCCGTTGGCGGCCATCGCCAACAACGCCGGCCTCGAGGGGTCGGTCTACGTCCGCCAGGTGGAAGCCGAGACCGGCTCGATCGGTCTCAATGCCGCCACCGGCGAACTGGTCGACCTGGTGAAGGCGGGGGTCATCGACCCGGCCAAGGTCACCCGTTCAGCCCTGCAGAACGCCGCCTCCATCGCCGGATTGCTGCTGACCACCGAGGCCCTGGTGGCCGACAAGCCCGAAAAGGCCGACCCGGGAGCGGCGGCGGCCGCCGCCGCGGCCATGGGCGGCGGCATGGGCGGTATGGGTGGCATGGGCGGCATGATGTAACCAGGGACGCGGGTGCCTCTGGCACCCAGTGTCTGGTCGATGGCCGGGTCCTTCGTGGGCTCGGCCATCGTCGTGCCCGGCCGGCGGATCAGACCGGCGGATCAGACCGCCGGCCGGTCGGCCTCCGGCACGTAGCGGCGCTCCCCGGACCCGTCCAGCCACACCCGCATCACCCGGTTGGTGGAGGGGTCGTTGAAGACCTCGTCGGTGGGTCGCCAGTCGGGTTGGGGACGGTCGGACTCCCCGTGGCGGCGGAGGAAGATGCTGTAGATCAGCACCCCGACGATCACCAGCCCGATGATCACCGGGATAACGACGGCCACCCCGGCCCTCCCTAGTTGGCGCCGACGATGACCGCGGTGCCGTAGGCGACGATCTCGGTCAACGACTGGCCGACTTCCGAGGAGTCGAAGCGCATGGAGACGATGCCGTTGGCGCCGACCAGGCGGGCGTTCTCGATCATGCGATCCATGGCGTGACGGCGGCTGTCCTCCACCAGGCGGGTGTACTGCTTCACCTCGCCGCCGGCCATGGCCTTGAACCCGGCGGTGATGCCCTTGCCGATCCCCATCGACCGGACCACCACCCCGAAGACCATCCCCAGGCTCCGTTGCACCGGCCACTCGGGAAACTCGAGCGCGGTGGTGATCGGAAACTGCGCGACCCCCGGCTGCCCGTACTGGGGTGCTTCCTCGTCGGCCATGGTTGTTGCCTCCCGCATCGACTGTCTCGGCGCCCCGGTGGGTGTCGGTGCGGGCAACGCTACCGGTCGGCGGGCGGCTCCGCCGGGTGCGCCCGTAACCTTGGACGGACATGTCCTCGCCACCTCCACCCACCCCGCCCACCGGTCCCCGGGTGATTCCCCGACCCCTCGTCTCCCGCCCCGGAGGGGCCGCCCCCTGGGCCGGGCTCCCGGCCTCCGCCCGGCGCCAACTCCGCCTCGAGCGGGTGCTCTCGGCCGTCGAGAAAGGCCGGGTCGAACTGGCCGACACGGGCGACGGGGGCACGGCCGAGTCCATCCTCTCGATTTCCGGGGTGGTGGTCACCGGCCGGCCGGCGGCGGTGCTGGTTCCCCTCTTCGAGGAGGACGGCGAGACCCGGGTGATCCTCACCGTGCGCTCCAGCCAGCTCCGCTCCCACACCGGCGAGGTGGCGTTCCCCGGCGGTCGGCTCGATCCGGGTGAATCGGTCGAAGACGGCGCCCGGCGGGAGGCCTACGAGGAGATCGGCCTGGATCGGTCCTCCGTCGAGATCGTCGGCCCGTTGAACACCCTGCCCACCGTGTCTTCCAACACCTTGATGACACCGGTGGTCGGCGTCCTCCCGGGCCGGCCCACCCTGATCGCCGAGCCCGACGAGGTGGCCCGGATCTTCGATGTCGCCCTGTCCGAATTGCTGGCCGACGATGTCTTCGCGGAGGAATGGTGGACGGTCCCGGGCCGTCCGGGGATGGACGGGGCCGAGGGCGGCGGCTTCCCGGTCTGGTTCTTCCACGCCGGCGGGGAGACCATCTGGGGGGCCACGGCCAGGGTTCTGGTCGAGTTGCTCTGCCTGACGCTGGGCTTGCCGGTCCCCTACAGCCACTGACTGGGAATTGGCCGTTCACCCTCGCCGGGGCCGGGGGCGCCAAGCGGTATCGTGGGGGGAAGCTGATCGGCAAGGTTCACGGAGGATTGCCGACCGGAACGTTCGTAATTCGCACCCATGGGCCGGAGGAGACAGACGTGGCTGAACTAGAGATCGGCATCTTCAAATCGGGACGGAGGGCGTACGGATTCGATGACATCGCCATCGTTCCGAGCCGGAGGACCCGGGACCCGGAAGATGTGGATATCAGCTGGGAGATCGACGCCTACCGGTTCGAGCTCCCGCTGCTGGCCTCGGCCATGGACGGGGTGACCAGCCCGGCCACCGCCATCGAGATCGGCCGCCTCGGCGGGCTCGGGGTCTTGAACCTCGAGGGCCTCTGGACCCGCTACGAGGATCCCACTCCGCTCTTCGATGAGATCCGGGAGTTGCCGACCGAGAAGGCGACGGCCCGGATGCAACAGATGTACGCGGAGCCGGTGAAGATGGAACTGGTCACCGAGCGGATCAAGGAGATGGGGGCGGCCGGGGTCACCACCGCCGCCTCGGTCACCCCCCAGAAGACGGCGCTGTTCGCGCCGGCGCTGCTGGCCGCCGAGTTGGACCTGCTGGTCATCCAGGGCACGGTGGTCTCCGCCGAGCACGTCTCCAAGACGGTCGAGCCCCTCAACCTCAAGCGCTTCATCCGGGAGTTCGAGATCCCGGTGATCGTCGGGGGGTGCGCCTCCTATCAAGCCGGCCTCCACCTCATGCGCACCGGCGCAGTCGGCGTCCTGGTCGGGGTGGGTCCCGGCAACGCCTGCACCACCCGGGGCGTCCTCGGCATCGGTGTCCCCCAGGCCACCGCCATCGCCGATGTGGCCGGGGCCCGGATGCGCCACCTCGATGAGACCGGGGTCTACTGCCACGTCATCGCCGACGGCGGCATGTCCAAGGGCGGCGACATCGCCAAGGCCATCGCCTGCGGGGCGGACGCGGTGATGCTCGGATCCCCCCTCTCCTCCGCGGTGGAAGCGCCGGCCCGCGGCTACCACTGGGGCATGGCCACCTTCCATCCGACCCTCCCCCGCGGGGCCCGGGTGAAGACGACCACCCGGGGCACCCTCCAGGAGATCCTCCTCGGCCCCGCCCACGAGAACGACGGGCGGATGAACCTGTTCGGGGCGCTGAGCACCGCGATGGCCACCTGTGGCTACGAGACGGTCAAGGAGTTCCAGAAGGCGGAGGTGATGGTGGCGCCGGCCCTGCAGACGGAGGGCAAGGACCTGCAGCGTTCGCAGGGTGTCGGCATGGGCCATTGAGCCCTGCCTCGCCGAGCGTCCCGGAGGAACTGGTCGACGGCCCCATCCTGGTCGTCGACTTCGGAGCCCAGTACGCGCAACTCATCGCTCGGCGGGTGCGGGAAGCCCACGTCTATTCGGAGATCGTCCCCCACACCATGAAGGCGGCGGCGATGGTGGCCCGGAGACCCCAGGGCATCATCCTGTCGGGCGGCCCGAAATCGGTCAACGAACAGCCGGCTCCCCAGATCGACCCGGCCATCTACGACACCGGCATCCCCATCCTCGGCATCTGTTACGGCGCCCAGCTGCTGGCCCTCCAACTCGGCGGGGAAGTCGCCCGCACCGGTCGGGGTGAGTACGGACGGACCTCGATGACCCTCACCGAGCGTTCCCCCCTCTTCGTCGACTGGCCGGCGGAGGCCGAAGTGTGGATGAGCCATGCCGACGCCATCAGCGTGGTGCCCGACGGTTTCATCTCCACCGCCAAGAGCCCCGACGCCCAGGTGGCCGCCCTCCACGATCCCGACCGCCGGATCTACGGGGTGCAGTTCCACCCCGAGGTGGTCCACACCGAGCGGGGGCGCGACCTGCTCGAGCGGTTTCTCTACGACGTCTGCGGCTGCCCGCCGTCCTGGACCCATACCTCGATCATCGAGGCCCAGGTGGAGAAGATCCGGGCGCAGGTCGGCTCGGCCCGGGTGCTCTGCGCCCTCTCCGGGGGGGTGGACTCGGCGGTGGCGGCGGCGCTGGTCCACAAAGCGATCGGGGACCAACTGACCTGTGTATTCGTCGACACCGGGCTGATGCGTTCGGGCGAGGGGGAACAGGTCGAGGACACCTTCCGCCGGCAGTTCCACGTGAACCTGGTCCACGCCAAGGCCGCCGACCGGTTCTTCGGATCGCTGGCCGGGGTCACCGACCCGGAGGCGAAGCGCAAGATCATCGGCGAGTTGTTCATCCGGGTCTTCGAGGAGGTGGCCCGCGATCTGAAGGACGACCGCCGCGACCCCGGCGACCAGTCGGAGACCGAGCCGGTCGGCTTCCTGGTCCAGGGCACCCTCTATCCCGACGTCATCGAATCGGGCTCGGACAGCGCCGCCAAGATCAAGTCCCACCACAACGTCGGGGGTCTGCCCGAGGACCTGGCCTTCGAACTGGTGGAGCCGCTTCGCCTCCTGTTCAAAGACGAGGTTCGGGCGGTCGGCGAGGAGCTCGGGCTTCCCCACGACATCGTCTGGCGCCAACCGTTCCCGGGCCCCGGCCTGGCCGTCCGGATCGTCGGCGAGGTCACCCCCGAGCGCGCCGAGATCCTCCGGGCCGCCGACTCCATCGTCGTCGAGGAGATCCGCCGGGCCGGTCTCTACCGGGAGCTGTGGCAGAGCTTCGCGGTGATGCCGGTGGTCCGCACCGTCGGGGTGATGGGGGACGGCCGCACCTATGCCTATCCCATCGTGATTCGCGCCGTCACCAGTGACGACGCCATGACAGCCGACTGGGCCCGCCTGCCCTACGACGTGTTGGAACGCCTCTCTTCCCGCATCATCAACGAGGTCGAGGGCGTCAACCGGGTGGCACTGGACATCACGTCCAAGCCGCCCGGCACCATCGAATGGGAGTGACGATGGCCGACGGGAGCGCCGAGGTGCGCTTCGACGAGGAGGACATGCCCTACCCGGGGCCTCCCCCCGGTTATCGGGCCGACGAGCAGATCGATCCGGAGGAACTGCTGGCGGGGCTCACCGTGCCCCAGCGGGCGTCGGTCATCCATCGTGGCGGCCCGCTGCTGATCATCGCCGGCGCCGGATCCGGGAAGACCCGGGTGCTCACCCGGCGGATCGCCCACCTCATCGCCACCCGGGACGCCGCCCCCTGGCAGATCCTGGCCATCACCTTCACCAACAAGGCGGCCGACGAGATGCGCCGCCGGGTGGTCGAGCTGGTCGGCCCCCGCGGGAAGCGGATGTGGGTGTCGACCTTCCACTCCGCCGGGGTCCGCATCCTCCGGGCCCATGGCGACCGCCTCGGCTACAAGGGCTCGTTCACCATCTACGACGACGCCGACTCCCGGCGACTGGTGGAGATCGTCTGCCGGGAGCTGAACATCGACACCAAGAAGCTGTCGGCCCGCTCCATCCTCGGCCAGATCAGCCAAGCCAAGTCGAAGCAGATGGGGCCGTCCGAGTACCGGGGCACCACCAGCACCATCTTCGACCGTCGCATCGCCGACGTCTTCGAGATCTACCAGCAGCGGATGGTGGCGGCCAACGCCATGGACTTCGATGACCTGCTGTTGAACACCGTCCGTCTCTTCCGTCTCCATCCCGACGTGCTCGAGCACTACCGGACCCGGTTCCGCCACGTGCTCATCGACGAGTTCCAGGACACCAACTCGGTGCAGAACGCGCTGGCGGTGCTGTTGGCCGACAGCCACCGCAACATCGTGGTGGTGGGGGACAGCGACCAGTCGGTCTACCGGTTCCGGGGGGCCGACATCACCAACATCCTCGCCTTCGAGGAGGCGTTCCCGGATGCGACGGTGGTGACCCTGGATCAGAACTTCCGCTCCACCCAGACCATCCTCGACGCCGCCAACGCCGTTATCGCCAACAACGTCTCCCGCAAGCCCAAGACGCTGTGGACCGATCGCGGGGTCGGCGAGCCGATCACCCGCTACCGGGCGGAGGACGAGTACGACGAGGCCGCCTGGGTGGCCCACGAGCTCGGCCGGCTTCACCGGGGCCAGGACCTGTCGTGGGGGGACATGGCCGTCTTCTACCGGACCAACGCCCAGAGCCGGGCCCTGGAAGAGGCGATGGTCCGCTCGGAGGTGCCCTACCAGGTGGTGGGGGGGACCAAGTTCTACGACCGGCGGGAGGTGAAGGACGTCCTCGCCTTCCTGCGGGTGTTGGTCAACCCCGACGACGAGGTCAGCTGGCGCCGGATCGTCAATGTCCCGAAACGGGGGGTGGGCGACAGTTCGATCGCCCGGTTGGCCATCTGGGCCAACCGGCACGAGGCGTCGTTCGGGGAGGCGGTGGCCCACGCCGCCGACGCCGGGGTCGGGGCCAAGGCGGCCAAGGGACTCACCAGCCTCTCCGACCTCCTGGAGCGGCTGCGCACCGAGATGCGGGTGGGCGAGCTGGCCGACGACAACGGTGACGCCATCCCTCCCGGGGCGCTGGTGCTGGCCCCCACCGATGCCGCCCCCGGGACCGAGGCGGCCCCGGCGGCCAGCCCGGCCGCCGGGGGCGGGACGCTCGGCCCCGGCGAGCTGGTGGTGGCCATTCTGGAGCGGACCGGTTACCGCAACGAGTTGCTGGCCGACGGGAGCATCGAGGCCCTCGGACGGGTGGAGAACGTCGACGAGCTGGCCGGCAACGCCTCCCAGTACCCGACCCTCGCCGAGTTCCTGGAGGCGACCGCGTTGATCGCCGGCGCCGACGAGTTGCGGGACGATGGCGGGCTGGTGTCGCTGATGACCATGCACATCGCCAAAGGCCTCGAGTTCCCGGCGGTGTTCATGGCCGGCATGGAGGACGGCATCTTCCCCCACTTCCGTTCCCTCGGGGACCCGGTGGAGCTGGAGGAGGAGCGCCGGCTCTGTTACGTCGGCATCACCCGGGCCGAACGGTTCCTGTTCGTCTCCCATGCCTGGAGCCGGATGCTGTTCGGCAGCAGCGGCAGCAACATCCCCAGCCGCTTCCTGAACGAGATTCCCGCCGAGCTGATCCGGGACGTCGGCGGCAGCCGGGAGGACTACCAGTTGAACCTGGATGGCCGGTACCGGGAGCGCGGCGATCGCGACGACGCCGGCACCCCGGGGCGCAGCGTGTTCGGACGGGGGGTTGCCCGTTCGGGACCCGGAGCTCGGCGGGCCGGCGAGTCCACCGGGGCCGAGCTGTTGGAGCTGGCCGTCGGGGACAAGGTGGTCCACGGAGTCTGGGGGGAAGGGAAGGTGGTGGTCGTCGGCGGAGCCGGCGAGGACGCCGAGGCCGAGGTGGTCTTCGACAGCGTCGGCCGCAAGAAACTTCTCCTCCGCATGGCGCCGCTCAAGCGGGCGTAGCCAGTCTTCCGATGAGCGGGGCACCGGCCAGCCGTCCATCCCGGCCGGCGCGCCCGGCGTGGTCGGCCTCGTTCTGGCCGGTCAGCCTGGCCGTCACCGTGGTGGCCTTCGGGGTCGGTGTGGTCAAGCTGGTGACCGACTTCGGGAAGCCGTACTACCACTACGGCGATCAGGCCGTCCTGGCGTCGCGGGTGGGCGACGCGATGCGATTCCATGTCGAACTGGGCCCGTACTCGCGGTTCGGCTGGAGCCATCCCGGCCCCGCCCTCTTCTATCTGCAGGCCCCCATCTACAGCCTGTCGAACACCAACCCCCGTTCGCTGTTCGTCGGCTCGTTGCTTATCAACGGGATCTGTATCGTCGCCGCCCTGGCGGTGGTCCGCCGGTTCGCCGGCGAATGGTCGGCGCTGTGGGCAGCGGCAGTGGTGGGGGTGACCCTCCTGGCTCTCGGGGCCAACGCCATCGAGACGTTCTGGAATCCCGACCTCGAAGCCGCCGGGGTGCTGCTGGTGATGGTGCTCACCGCCGGGGCGATCGCCGGCTCCGGCCTCTCGGTCCTCGGGCTGGCGGTGGTCGGCTCCTACGTGGTGCAGACCGATGTCGGCACCGTGCCCATCATCGGGGTGATGGCGGTGGCCTCGGTCATCGGTTACTTCGTCCAGCTGGTGGTGCGGCGCCGCCACCGCCGTCGGCGCCGGAACCGGCGTCGGGCGGAACGCCGGACCGTCCGGCTGTTCCCGCTGGTGGCGGCGGCGGCCGGGGTGGCGGTGCTGGCCGTCGCCTGGATCCCCCCGCTGGCCCAGCAGTTCCGGGGCCATCCCGGGAATCTGACCGCCCTCTATGACTTCTTCACCAACCCGACGGCCACGGCGGCCAAGTTCGGGTCGACCCACAGCCTGTCGGCGGCCTGGGCGGTGGTGGCCAACTCGACCACCGCGGTCCCCTTCGGCAACGTCTCGAACACGGCGGTGATGACCACCGCCTCCGCCGGGCGGCAGTGGACGGTGGTCGTCTGGGCGGGTCTGGCGGTGATCGGCCTGGTCTGGGCCGTCTGGCGACGTCGGTGGTTCGCCTTCGGACTCGGCTTCACCACCTTGGTCGGCCTGGCGGTGTCGGTCATCGCGGTGGAGCGCATCGTGGGACCGATCGGGAACTACCTGGGGTTCTGGATGCAACTGGTGCCGGTGCCGGCAGTGGTGGCGATCGGGGTGCTGACGGTGGAGGCGCGGCAGCCCCGCCCGGCGCCGGCCGACTCGCCAACCGATTCGCCGACCGTGTCTCCGGTGTGGTGGCGGGTCGGGATCGGCTGGGCACTGGCCGTCGTCCTGGTGCTGCCGATGGTCGGGGTGGCCGGGCAGCTGGGCCGAGGCTCGGCATTGGTCGATTCCACCGGGAACCCGGAGATCGCCCAACTCACCGGGTTCACCACCGCCCACTTGAAGCTGTCCTCGGCTCGAGACGTCTTGGTGGTGATGGGCAATGCCGACCGGTGGCCGGAGGCGAGCGGCCTGGTCCTGCAGCTCTCCAACGACGGCTACCACCCGACGGTGACGCCCACCTGGGGGTTCATGTTCACCCCCCGGTACGTGGCCGGTTCCGCCCCCCAGGCCCAAGTGGTGCTCACTGACGGGACCGGGACATCGGCTCCCGCCACCGCCCTTTCCCAGACGTATTCGCTCGGCGACGTGCCCACCACCATCACCTTCGTGCCGGCTCCCACTGGCTGAGACACGGAAGCCGTTCAAAAGGGGTGAGATGAAACCGGCCGGGATTCTCCGGCTCCAAAAAGAGCTCGCAAGCCCACCACAAGATTGCAGGTATTCAGCAGTTTCTTGTGAGTACACTGGCCGCGATCGAGCACTGTTGGAAAGCCAGCAGATCCCGATGGACCAAGAGCACAGGGAGCCTCACGAGCATGCAATTCCAGACCGAGGGACGAACGCGAGCTCGACGGGGCGCCATCTTTGTCATGGTGCTCGCCACCATCGCCGCGCTGATGGTCAGCTTCACCACCCCGGCCGCCGCCGCCGGGCCTGATTCCGGATCGGGGAGCGCCTTTGGCATTCAAGCGCAGCTCCTCGGGGCCAACCTCATCGCCCCGACTCCGAGCGTGGCGCTCGGCCCCCTCGGTGAGACTCACTCCCTCACCTCTGTCCCGGTCAGCCTCCCCGGCGTCTTGACCACTGACGTGCTCAATGCCACCAGCGCGTCGACCAACTTCGGAACCGCCGCCGAGAACATCACCGGCACCGCCGGAGCCGCCGGCATCAACCTGTTGGGGGCGGCCGGCCTCGACATCGGCGCGGTCAACTCCGCCTGCGTGTCCAACGCCGGCGGTTCGGCCGGAGCCACCCAGATCCTGAGCATCACCGCGGCCGGCACTCCGATCCCCGTCCCGACCGGGTCCAACCAGACGCTGTCGCTGCCCGCCCCGCTCAACGCGCTGTTGAACGTGGTGGTCAACGCCCAATCGGTGACCAACGCGGTCGGCTCCACCAGCATCGCGGTCGACGCCCTGGAAGTCCACATCCTCACCACCGGCGTGGTGGTCATCGTCGGTCGCTCCCAGTGCGCCGCCAGTGGACCCGATATCAACGTGGGCCCGACCATCACCTCCCTCACCCCCACCTCCGGCCCGATCGCCGGTGGCACCACCGTCACCATCACCGGGACCGGCTTCACCGGCACCCCGACGGTTGATTTCGGTTCCACCCCGGCCACCGGGGTCACCATCACCACCCCGCCGCCGACCTTCCCGCCCTCCACCGTCACCACCCTCACCGCGGTGTCCCCGGCCCACGCCGTCGGCCCGGTGCCGGTGACGGTGACCGTCGGGGCATTGACCAGCGCGGTGACGGCCGCCGGCACCTTCACCTATACCTCCGGTAGCACCCCGACCGTCACCGGCCTGAGTCCGACCTCCGGCCCGATCGCCGGCGGCACCAGTGTGACCATCACCGGCACCGGCTTCACCGCCGGGTCGGCGGTGGCCTTCGGGGCGTTGCCCGCCACCACTGTCACCTTCAACAGTGCCACCAGCCTCACCGCCGTCTCCCCGCCCCAGGCGGCCGGACCGGTGTTCGTGACCGTCACCAATGCCGGCGGGACCAGCCCGACCTCGGCGGCCGGCACCTTCACCTACGTGGCCGGGACCGCCCCCACCGTCACCGAACTGAGTCCGACCTCCGGCCCGATCGCCGGCGGCACCACCGTGACCATCACCGGGACCGGGTTCACCAATGCCTCCACCGTCAGCTTCGGGGGGACCGCCGCCACCGGCGTCACCTTCACCAGCAGCATCAGCCTGACCGCGGTGTCCCCCGCCCATGCGGTGGGCCCGGTGGATGTGACCGTCACCACCGGCGGCCTGACCAGTCCGGCCACCCCCGCGGACATCTTCACCTACACCACCGCCACCACCCCGACGGTCACCGGTCTGGCTCCGACCTCCGGCCCGATCGCCGGTGGGACCTCGGTGGTGATCACCGGAACCGGCTTCACCAACGCCTCGACGGTGAAGTTCGGGACGGTGGCCGCCACCAGCGTCACCTTCACCAGCGCCACCAGCCTCACCGCGGTGTCGCCGGCCCAGGCGGCCGGACCGGTGTTCGTCACCGTCACCGACACCGGGGGCACCAGCCCGACCTCGACGGCCGGCACCTTCACCTACGTGGCCGGGACCGCCCCGACCGTCACCGGTCTGACCCCCACTTCGGGTCCGACCACCGGAGGCACCTCGGTGACCATCACCGGGACCAACTTCACCAACGGCTCCACGGTGAGTTTCGGTTCCACCGCCGCCACCAGCGTGACCTTCAACAGTGCCACCGGCCTCACCGCGGTGTCGCCGGCCCATGCGGCCGGGGCGGTGTTCGTCACCGTCACCAACGCCGGGGGAACCAGCGGCACCTCGCCGGCCGGCACCTTCACCTTTGTGCCCCCCACCGGCCCGCCGCCGGTCATCACCGGGATCACCCCGACCAGTGGGGCTCCGGGTGGGGGTAACACCATCGAGGTGGTGGGGACCAACCTGTGCGGCGCCACCGCGCTGTTCTTCGGCACCACCGCCAGCCCGGCCTTCACCGTCAACGCTTCTTGCACCATCCTGACGGTCACCGTGCCCCCCGGGCATGGCACCGTGCCGGTCACCGTGTTCACCCCCAACGGGGTGTCCACCGGTCCGGTGGGCTACACCTACATCCAGCCCGGCTATTGGATGTCGGCCGGTGACGGTGGGGTGTTCGCCTTCGGTGGGGCCCAGTTCTTCGGATCGATGGGAGGTCGTCCCCTCAACCAGCCGATCGTGTCGATGACCGACACCCCCGACCACCAGGGCTACTGGCTGTTCGCCGCCGACGGCGGGGTGTTCGCCTTCGGTGACGCCCAGTTCTACGGCTCGGTCCCGGGCGTGCTCGGACCCTTCGGGAAGACCCTCAACGCCCCCATCGTGGCCGCCGAGTCTTCCCCGACCGGGCACGGTTACCGGATGTTCGCCGCTGACGGCGGAGTCTTCGACTTCGGCGACGCCGCCTACGTCGGGTCGCTGCCCGGGCTCAACATCGTCCCCAACCACCCGATCGTGGCCGCCACCTCGGCTCCGCTCGGTCAGGGCTACTGGCTGGTGGCCGGCGACGGCGGGGTCTTCAACTTCGGCTCGGCCGGCTTCTTCGGCTCCGAGGGCGGACAGCCGCTGAACGCCGGCATCGTGTCCATGTCGGCCACCCCCACCTCGGCCGGCTACTGGATCTTCGGCGCCGACGGCGGGGTCTTCAACTTCGGGGACGCCCGGCTGTTCGGGTCGATGGGCGGGGTGCACCTGAACAAGCCGATCACCTTCGGGGTATCCACCACCACCGGGAACGGCTACTGGCTGTTCGCCGCCGACGGCGGGGTGTTCAACTTCGGTGACGCGCCGTTCCTCGGCTCGCTCGGCGCCCTGCCCCTCAACTCGCCGATCGACAGCGGCGTCGGCTTCTAACCGACCGGCTCTGGCGACCGCCCCCGGCTCACCCCGGGAGGCGGCGCCAGATGCCGCTCGGCAGGGTGCGCATCACCGCGAACGCCCACCGGAGCAGCGGGGGCACGTAGACCACCGACGCCCCTGACTCGATCCCCCGCACCACCGCCTCGGCCACCGCCTCGGGGGTGGTCGGCAGCGGAGCCGGGGACATCCCCTCGGTCATCCTCCCCACCACGAATCCCGGCCGCACGATCATCACGCTGACCCCGCTGCCGTGCAGCGAGTCGGCCAGTCCCTGGGAGAAGGCGTCGAGGCCGGCCTTGGAGGCGCCGTAGATGAAGTTGGCCTTCCGGGCCCGGAGCCCGGCCACCGACGACAGCACCACCAGCCGTCCGTAGCCCTGGTGCCGCAACCGGTCGGCCACCGCCAGCATGGCGGAGGCGAGCCCGGCGAAGTTGGTGGTGAGGACCCCGGCGGCGGCGGCGGGATCGTGCTCGTCGACCTCCTGATCGCCGAGGACCCCGGCGGCCACCACCACCAGGTCGATGTCGCCGAACTGCTCGAAGATGCCACCGATCACCGAGGCGTGGTGCTCGACGTCGGTGACCTCGAAGTCGACCGTCTCGATGGTGTCGGCCCCGGCGGCCGCCGCGCTCTCTGCCGCTGCCAGCAGCCTCGGGCTGTCCCGGCCGGCCAGGATCACCGTGCGGCAGCGGGCGGGTACCAACCTGGCCACGATGGCCTGGGCGATCTCCGACGACCCCCCGAGGACCAGCACGGACTGGGGGCGGCCGATGGCGTCGATCATGGGGTGATCCGTTCTGTCGAGGGTTTGGCTTTGGACCGGGCCGCCTTCTTGGCCGGAGCCCGTTTCTTCTTGGGGGCCGGGGCCGGCTCCGGCCGCCCATCCTGGCAGAGGCCGAGGCGCCGTCCGAGGTCGGAGCGGAGCCGTCCGTCGGGGTCGATCCGCCGGCGGACGGCCAGCCACTCGTCGAGCCTCGGGTACATCGCCGCGAAGCCCTCCGGTGACACCCGGGAGTCCTTGGCCAGGTAGACCCGTCCACCGGCGGCCAGCACCAACCGGTCCAACTCGTCGAGCAACGAGTCGAGGCCATGGAATCCGACCGGCAGGTCGAGGGCCAGGGTCCACCCGGCCATCGGGAACGAGAGGGGCCCGGGGTCGCCGGGCCCGAAGCGTTTGAGGACGGCCAGGAACGACGCCAGCTTGAGGGCGCTGAGCCGCTCGATGACCCGGCGGACGGTCTCGCCCTCCTTGTCGGCCACCACGAACTGGTACTGGACGAAGCCGCGGGGGCCGTAGAGGCGGTTCCAGGCCCCGACCCCGTCGAGCGGATGGAAGAACCCGGTCATGTGATGGGGCTTGGCCACCTGGTGCTTGGGTGCCTTGCGGAACCAGAACTCGTTGAAGGCGCCGACGGTCAACGGGTTGAGCAGGCCGCTCGGGGGGGTGACCGGCACCGTCAACAGGGTCCGGGGATGGAAGGCCCGGGCCCGGTCGGGATCCCGTCGGAGCCGGTCCGGCAGCTCCTCCAGTCGGGCGTGGTCCCCCCGGGTCAGCACCGACCGCCCGAGCTTGCTCCCCGACGCCTGGCAGTCGATCCAGGCCACCGAGTACCGGTAGCCGTCGTCGCCGCTGACCATCTTGGCCATCACCTCTTCGAGGTCGGCGGCCCGCTCGGTGTCCACCAGCAGGTAGCTGGTCTCCACCGGGATCATCTGGAGGGTGGCGTCGGTGATCACCCCGGTGAGTCCCATGCCGCCGGCCGTCGCCCAGAAGAGGTCGGGATCGGAACGGGGGGAGACCTCGAGGGTACCGGTGGGGGTCACCAGGGTCATCCGGGTCACATGGGAGCAGAAGCTCCCGTCCCGGTGGTGGTTCTTGCCGTGGATGTCGGCGGCGATCGCCCCGCCGACGGTCACCATCCGGGTGCCGGGGGTCACCGGCACGAACCAGCCCATCGGGACGAACCGCTCCATCAGGGTCTCGAGGCTGGCCCCCGCCCCCACCGTGACCAAGCCATGGGTGAGGTCGACCTGGTGGACGGCGTCGAGCCAGGTGGCGTCCACCACCAGGCCCCCCGCATTCTGGGCGGCGTCCCCGTAGCTGCGGCCGAGCCCCCGGGCGATCAGCCCCCGCTCCAGGGCGGGGTCGGAGGCGTCGGCGGTAAACGCCCGGGGGACGTCGTCGGGGTGGACGGCATGGACCACGTCGGCGGCGCTGGGGGCGGTGCGGCCCCAGCCGGTGAGCAACTCCCGACGGGTCCGGGGGCCGGCCATCAGCCGTAGATCCCGATGGCGAACAGGGCGATCCAGACCAGACCGTAGATCTGCAGGCGGTGGTCGTGGATGGCCAGCTCCTCGGGGGCGGCCCCCTCCCCGGCGTCGAGCAGGCGCACCACGTGGAGAAGGCCGATCACGAACGGCACGATGGTCAGCTGGAACCACACCGGGTCGTGTCCGGGATGGACCTGGGACGCCCGTTCGAAGGCCCACAGGCAGTAGGCGGTCACCGACACCGCCGCCGACAGGGTGCGCACCGTCTGGAGGAACGACACGCTGTAGAGGCCGAGGGTCTGCCGGACCTCGGCCTGGTCGGTGAGGTGGTCGGAGAGCAGCCGCTTCTCCCCCGACCGCTTGCCGGTGACGATGAGCAGCGATCCGAAGGAGGCGACGATGAGGAACCAGTTGGAAAGGGGCACCCCGACCGCCACCCCGCCGGCCACCGCCCGGAGCACGAACCCCGAGCTCACCGCGGCCAGGTCGAGGATGGGCTCGTTCTTCAGCCCCAGCGAGTAGACGACGTTGATCGCCCCGTAGGCGACCATCACCACCGCCATGTGCCAGCCGGCCAGGAGGAGGCCGAGGGCGATGGAGACGGCCAGGAGGGCGGACCCGATCTCCAGCCCCATCGCCACCGGCACCACCCCGGCGGCGATCGGCCGGTTGCGTTTCACCGGATGGGCCCGGTCGGCCTCGGCGTCGAAGGAGTCGTTGAGGAAGTAGGCCCCGCTGGCGGCCAGGCAGAAGATCCCGAAGGCCCCCAGGGTCCGCAGCAGGGCGTGGGGATGGAAGAGCACCCCGGCCACCGCCGGAGCCACGAAGACCAGGAGATTCTTCAGCCATTGCCGGGGCCGGGCCACCCTGACCAGGCCGGTCAGCCGCGACGAGGACCGTGTCGAGGGTGCAGCGTATGGGTCGGGTGGATCCACGGCTTCGGCCGGCGTGGGCACGGCGTCCTCCGAATCGGGGGGTCGTACGAGGGCGTCAGGCGACGGTACCACGGCATTTCCGGCCCGAGCCGCCAATTCGGGCCGGGATCGCCCCGGTGCGGAGGCCGGTCGCGGCCTGGGACCCGAGGGCCGTTTGGCGCTGGATAGGGGCACGTCGTTTAGTATCGGCCTCCGTGAAACGACCCTATCGAGTGGTCGTGGCCAAACCCGGGCTGGACGGGCACGACCGCGGCGCCAAGGTGATCGCCCGGGCGTTGCGAGACGCCGGGTTCGAGGTCATCTACACCGGGCTCCACCAGACGCCGGAACAGGTGGTGCAGGCGGTCATCCAAGAAGATGCCGACGCGGTGGGGCTGTCCCTGCTGTCGGGGGCCCACCTCACCCTGATTCCCCGGGTGATGGAGAGCCTGAAGGAACAGGGCCGCGACGACGTGCTGGTCCTGGTGGGTGGCATCATTCCCGAAGCCGACATACCGGTGTTGAAGGCCCAGGGGGTCGCCGAGGTCTTCACCCCTGGAGCCCCGTTGCCGGCCATCGGCGCCTGGCTGGCCGACGCCCTGGATGCCCGAGAAGGTGGCTGACCCGACCCATCGCCGAACCCCGATGGAGGTTGGAGATTCCCCCTCGGGTCAGACCCAGCAATGTCCGAGTTCAGAACCGTGAGTACCAACAGAGAGGAATAGATCCGGTGGATCTCTTCGAATACCAGGGCAAGCAGTACTTCGCCCGATTCGGCATCCCGATTTCCAAAGGCGGGGTGGCCGATACCGTCGACGACGCGGTGGCCCAGGCCGACCAGGCCGGGTACCCGGTGGTGGTCAAGGCCCAGGTGAAAGTGGGCGGCCGGGGGAAGGCCGGTGGGGTAAAACTGGCCAACGACGCCGATGAGGTCCGGACCCATGCCGGGAACATCCTCGGCCTCGACATCAAGGGCCACGTGGTCAAGCGGCTCTGGATCGAGCACGCCTCCGACATCGAGCGCGAGTACTACGCCAGCTTCACCCTCGACCGGGCGGCCAAGAAGCACCTCGGCATGCTGTCGGCCGAAGGCGGGGTGGAGATCGAAGAGGTGGCGGTCACCAATCCCGACGCCATCGCGCTGTTGCACGTCGACCCGGTCGACGGCCTCAGCCTCGAGGCCGCCCAGGCGTGGGTGGACCGGGCCAACCTCGACGAGGTGGCCCGGGTCCAAGCCGCCGACCTGTTGGTGAAGCTGTATGCCTGTTACACGGAAGGCGACTGCGACCTGGCCGAGATCAACCCGCTGATCCTCACCCCGGAGGGCAAGGTCCACGCCCTCGACGCCAAGGTCACCCTCGATGACAACGCCGCCTTCCGGCATCCGGAGTGGGAGGAGTTCGCCGGCAGCGATGTCGAGGACGAGCGGGAGGCCCGGGCCAAGGCCCGGGGACTCAACTACATCGGGCTGGACGGCTCGGTGGGGATCATCGCCAACGGCGCCGGCCTGGCCATGAGCACCCTCGACGTGGTCAACCAGTGCGGGGGCTCGGCGGCCAACTTCCTGGACATCGGCGGGGGAGCCAACGCCGACGTGATGGCCGCCGCCCTGGAGGTCATCAACTCCGACCCGGCGGTGCGGTCCATCTTCGTCAACATCTTCGGGGGCATCACCCGGGTGGACGAGGTGGCCAAGGGGGTGCTCGAAGCCCTGGACCGGGTGGAGATCAACTCGCCCATCGTGTTGCGGTTGGACGGCACCAACGCCGTCGCCGGCCGGGGGATCCTGGCCGACCATCTGTCGGACCGCCTGGTGGCGGAGCCGACCATGATCGAGGCCGCACGCCGTGCGGTCGCATTGGCTGGAGGCCAGTCGTGAGCATCTTCGTTGACGAGAACACCAAAGTCGTGGTCCAGGGCATCAGCCCGACCAGCCAGGGCCTGTACCACGGGCTTCGCAACCGGGCCTACGGCACCCAGGTGGTGGCCGGCACCAATCCGAAGCGGGGCGGCGAGGAGATCGAGGGCATCCCGGTCTTTGCCACCGTGGCCGAAGCGGTGGAGGCGACCGGGGCCAACGCCTCGTTCATCTCGGTGCCGCCGAAATTCGCCGCCGACGCCATCATCGAGGCGGCCGCCGCCGGCGTCCCCTTCGTGGTCTGCATCACCGAGGGCATCCCCGCCCAGGACGAGGCCCTAGCTTTCAACCGGCTGCTCCGGGAGTTCCCCGCCACCCGGCTGCTCGGGCCCAACTGTCCGGGGATCATCTCCCCGGGGAAGTGCAACATCGGGATCACCTCCGGGGACATCGCCATGGCCGGCGGCCCGGTCGGGATCGTCTCCCGCTCCGGCACCCTCACCTACCAGGCACTCCACGAGCTCTCCCAGCAAGGCGTCGGCCAGACAACCTGTGTGGGCATCGGCGGGGACCCGGTCCCCGGCACCAGCTTCATCGACTGCCTCCGGGCCTTCGAGGCCGATCGCGACACCCGGGCCATCATGATGATCGGGGAGATCGGCGGCTCGGCGGAAGAGGAGGCGGCCGAGTTCATCAGCACCTCGGTCTCCAAGCCGGTCGTCTCCTACGTCGCCGGGGTCACCGCCCCGCCGGGACGGAAGATGGGCCACGCCGGGGCCATCATCTCCGGCTCCAAGGGCACCGCCCAGGCCAAGATGGACGCCCTGGCCGCCGCCGGGGTGACGGTGGCCCTCAACCCGACCGAAGCCGGTGAGGCAATGGTCGACGTCGTGAAGAAGCTCGACTGAGCGCCGAGGTCCCCTCGGCGGAAGCCCACGCCGGCCTGCCCATCGCCGCGGTGATCTTCGACCTGGACGGCCTCCTCATCGACTCGGAGCCGTTCTGGCGCCAGGCGGAGATCGAGGTGTTCGGCTCGGTGGGGCTCCAGCTGTCGGAGACGGACACCCGCCAGACCATGGGCCTCCGGATCGATGACGCCATCCGCCATTGGTGGGATCGGCATCCCTGGCCGGGGATGACCCCGGTGGAGGTCGAGCGGGCGGTCACCCAGCGGGTGGCGGAGCTGATCACCGCGGAGGGCGAAGCGATGCCCGGCGCCCTGGAGGCCGTCGACCTCTGCGTCCGACTCGGTCTCCCGGTGGCGGTCTGCTCGGGGTCGTACGCGGTGGTCATCGTGGCCGCCCTCCGCCGGCTGGGGATCGAATCGGCGATCACCGTCTGGCACTCGGCGGAATGGGAGCCCCTGGGCAAGCCTCATCCCGGCTCCTACCTGTCGACGGCGGCCAAGCTCGGGGTGGATCCGACCCTTTGCCTGGCGGTGGAGGACTCTTTCAACGGGGCCATCTCGGCCAAGGCCGCCCGGATGCGGGTGGTGGTCGTCCCCGAGAAGTCGGCGGCCGGGTCGGCCCGCTGGGGGTTCTGCGAGGCCGTCCTCGACTCCCTCCACGGCTTCGACCAGGGGTTGCTTCGCTCGTTGGAGGACTGAACGGGGCGGTCGGACCGAGAATTCTCCGCCCCCGCGCTCAGGAAACCGGGCCGACCTGCCGATAGAGATAAGTGACACGGGGAACCCGGATGGTGGGACCGGGTCGAGGGGAAACAGCGACGCTTCCCGCTCCGGCATGGACCAGTCGGCCAACGACGCCCGATTCGGTCCACGTCGGGCGGGGGCGCCCACTCCTCACCGGTCTCGACCCTCCCCGCATCACCCCGCGGGGTCGGACGCGGTCCGCATCACCGCCGGGATGATCCGGCCGTCCGCCCTCGGACGACGGCCCGACGAATCCCTCCGACCGGTCTACGGCGCCGCGGTGCTGGAGGGGGTGGTGGCCGTCGGCGGCGCAGTGGTGGAAGGAGTCGAGGAAGACGTCGATCCAGTCCCGGAGGCGCCGCTGTTGTTGAGCACCGTCACGTTGGAGACCTTCCAGCCCGATCCCGTCATGGTGAGGTCGGTTTGGATCTGGAGCTCGTCGGCGGACGGGGAGGTCATCTTGTTGTTGATGTAGGTCTGGTCGACCACCGAGTAGACGCTGGCCTTGTTCCCGCTGATCGACTGCACGAACTGGCTGCGGATCTGGCCGCGGGAGGAGGCGAGGGCGGCTTCCAACTGGCTGCGGATGGTGGAGCCGAAGAACTGGTTCGACTGACTGGCGAATGACCCGGTGGCGTACTGCTGGATCTTGTTGAAGTCGGCGTCGACGTTCTTGGCGTCGAAGTTGGTCAGGGCCAGGAGGAAGTCGTTGGTGACGCTGCGCACCTGGGCCGCCTGGCTCTGCTGGCCGTTGAGCGACGCCCAGGCGTGGCCGAACACCGCGGTCCCGACAATCCCGAGGACCGCAATGCACACCAGCACCACCTGTCCCTTCCCCCCGAGCGCCCGGGGAGGCCAGCGGCGGCGCCCCGACGCTGACGGCTTGGCCGCCCCGGCGACGGTCGGCTCGGGGGTGACCGTCTTCGTCCCGGTCCCGGGGGTCGAGGCTGGGACCTCCGCCTCCTCCTCGGTCTCCCTGCCATCCGCGGGATCCGGCTCCGGAGTGGTGTCCTCGGTGGCCGGTGTCGGGCTGGGCCGGACACTCCCGGTTTCGCGGTCGACCACCGACACCTTGTAGCGCTTCGATTCTGGCTGGTCGGTCAATCCGTCGTCTCCTGTCGATGACGCCGATTCCGGAGCCGCCGCCTGACCGGATTCCGCAACAATACTGCCGCACCCATCAGCGGCAGCACCGTCACCGGCGCCGGGGGGTAGGTCGTCGGGGCATTGACCGAATTGGAGGTGGCGGTGGTCAACGGGGCGCCGGCGATGGCCGACCCGCCCCCCCGGACCTGGGAATCCGCCGCCGAAGCGGTGTTGATGGCGACCGGCGCCGCCGGGGTGAACCCGGGCTGGGAGGCGGCCCCCACCCCATTGCCGAACTCGGTGGAGCATCCCGCTGCGGTGCTGATGGGGGGAACCGCCTTCGGGGTCGAATAGGTCTGGGCGGCGGGGGTGAGGACCGGCGGGAGGATGAGCCGGGTGCGCAGGTACTCGGCGTCATTGCGGGCCGGCTCACTGGCGGTCAGCTGCCGGGCCGGGCCATTGACCGCCAGCCCCTCGACGGCTCCGAAGAATTCCTGGTTGTTGGCCAGGTCGGTGGCCAGGTTGTTGAGGTTGGCCGGTTGCGACAGGTTGGTGGTGGCGGCCCCGAGGTCGTGGACCAGGCAGGCCAGGTTGGGCCGCTCGGCCACCACCAGCTGGTTGAGCAGTTGGCTGGAGCCGGCCCCGGTGTCGAGCAGGCTCAAGAAGTTGGACTGCTGGGCGGTCAGGACATTGAGGAGGGCGGCGGTGTTGGCCAGGGCCGAGGTCAGCTGGGGCGACGAGGCGGTGACGGTGTCGAGGACGGGCGGGGCGCTGGCCAGCAGGGATTTGAACGCCTGTTGAAAGGCCAGGAACTCCTGGGCGAACTGGGTCCCCGAGGTGATGATGGTGTGGATGTTGGCGGCGTTCCCGTTGAGGGCGACGGCCGTCTCGTGGAGCAGGGCGTTGAGATTGTCGACGGGGATGGCGGCCAGAAACTGGGTGGCGGTGGCGATGACCTGGCCGATGTCGGCTGGGGCGCCGCCGGGGGCGACGGGGATGCGGGCCCCCGCCTGCAGCGGCGGGGCGGTGCCGCCGTGTTGCGGCACCAGGTCGATCTGCTGCTCCCCCAGGGTGTTGGCGATCTCGATCTCCACCGCCACGTCACCGGGCACCTTCACCCCGTGGTCGATGGCCATGTTCACCTTGGCGCCGGCCGGCGTCAACGACACCGAGCGCACCGTCCCGACCTGGACGCCGTTGAGGGTCACCGAGAAGTTCGAGTAGATCCCATAGGCGTTGGGGAGGACGGAGGTGACCGGGGTGGTCGACTGGAACGGGTTGCCGAGCAGGTTGATCAGACCGAACACGATCAGCACCGCGGCGATGGCGAAGAAGACGATGAGGTTGGTGATGATCCGGCGGGTGATC
Source organism: Acidimicrobiales bacterium (assembly GCA_036268775.1). Lineage (GTDB taxonomy): Bacteria > Actinomycetota > Acidimicrobiia > Acidimicrobiales > RAAP-2 > DASZIT01. The sequence goes on from DATATM010000005.1 coordinate 97,596, forward strand.
ACTTGGACGACCCACAGGTGAAGGCCGGCTCCGACGAGTTGGACCCACCGCCGGGGAGGCCGCAGATGATCAGGTCGGTGAGGATCTGCACCTGGTTGTCGCGGGTGACTTCCTGGAGGGCGGTGTTGTGGCCGGGCAGGAACTCCAGGAAGTTCCCGATGTCGCTCTCGCTCGCCTGCAGGGCGTTGGCGGTGGCGGCCAAGCCGCTCAACTGATCATCGATCTGGGGGGTGTAGTTCGACAGGATGCTGCTGCTCTGCACCGAGAGGTCATTGAGCGACTGGAGGAGGGTGACCAGCCGGTTGGACTGGTTGGCCAACACCCCGGTGGTCTGGGACAGGGTGGAGATGGCCTGAGCGTTCTGAACCGCTTCCGGGGCCAGGGTGGCGGTCAGCTGGTCGGCGTTGGTGATGAGGGACTGGATGGTGGCGGTGCGCCCGGCGTAGCCGTGGATGACGGTGCTCAGGCTGTCCAGCAGGCTGCGGAGGTTGGACGCCTGACCGCCGAAGCCCTGGGCGGAGTTGGCCACCAGGTCGGCCAGCTGGGTGCTGTTGATCCCGCCGATGACGGTGGCTCCCGCCGACAACAGCTGGGCGATGCCGGGTTGCACCGATGTCGCCCCGATGACCTCGCCGGTGAGCATCGCCCCCCCGGGGTTGGCGTTGTCGGGGATGAGGTCGACGTACTGCTCGCCGAGCAGCGAGGTCCGCCGTAGCTGGGCGGAGAGGTTCTTGGGCACGTCGGCGGACTGGTTGAGCACCATGGTCACCTTGGCGACGTTGCCGACCAGGGAGATGGCGGTGACGTGGCCGACCGGGATGGAGGCCATCTGCACCGACGCCCCGTTGGACAGGTCGCCGACGTCGGCGAATTTCGCCGAGGCGGTGAGGGTGGCGGGGGACTGGAAGGGGAGGTTGCAGCCGGTGACGGTCAGCGCCCCGACCACCAGCAGGAGGAGAGCGACACGCAGGCGACGGGAGTGGGTCATCTCAAAGGGCCCCGAGCAGACTCTTGAGCAGCCCACCCAGCCCGCCGCCGGAAGACGACGGGGGGGAGGAGGGCACGGTGGGCAGGGCCGGGAGCTGGGAGGTGCCCGGGGTGGTCAGCGACGGCGCCGCCGGGACGGCCGGGGTCGGCGCCGGGGTGGTGGCGGTGGGGGCCTGGATGTCGGCCGCCCCCGGGATCATGGTCATCCCCTTGGCGATGAGGGCGGCGAGGGCAGTGGCCGACGGTCCCCCGCCCGGTCCACTGGTCAGCTGGTCGAGGATGGAAGGGATGACCGACAGCAGCGGGTCGAAGAAGCTGGAGTTGGGGTCGCCGCAGACGCCGAGGGTCGAGAGGGTGGCGGCGGGGAGCCCGGCGGCATGGTTAGCCAGCAACCGGCGGCAGATGCCAGCCAGCCGGTCGCGGATGTAGCCGGAGACCACCGAGGCGCTGGTGCCGGGGGGCAGGGCCAGGTTCAGGTTGAGCCAGTTCTGGGTCGGGTCGTAGGCCCGCCCGGCGGCGGCGAACAGCAGGTTGGTGGAGTTGAGCAGGGTGTCGAGATTGCCGAGGTTGGCCGACACCGTGCGGCCCACCTGGGTGACCCCGGCCACGTCGCTCTCCAGCGGGACCAGGTTGGGGCCGAGGAACTGGGAGAGCTGGTTGGTGGCCCCGGCCAGGTCGCTGATGGCCGTGCCCAGCTGGGCCTGGTGCGACGCCACCACCGCGGAGACGGTGTTGTAGTCGGTGATGAGGGTGGACAACGTGCTGGTCCGGGTCTGGAGGGTGGCGGTGATCTGGGCCAGCGAGGTGGTCAGCTGGCCGAGGTTGTTCCCCTGTTGGGCCAGCAGCTGGATAGTGCCGGCGGCGTTGCCCAGCAGCTGGTTGAGGGACTGACCCTGGCCGGCCAGGTCCTGGGACAGGTTGGTGATCAGATCGCCGGTGGCCTGGGGATTGACCTGGGACAGGAAGCTCTGGACGTCCTTCAGCAGCTGGTCGGTCGACACCGGCACCGAGGTCCGCCCCAACGGGATGGTCTTGCCCGCCGGCATCTGCGGCCCGCCGGTGTAGCCGGGGGAGAGGTCGATGGACGGCTCGCCGAGCACCTGGGGCGACACCAGCGCCGCCTGCACCCCGGCCGGCAACGAGTATTTGGTCTGGACGTCCATGGAGACCAGCACGGTGTTGCCGGTGTTGACCACATCGGTCACCGTGCCCACCGGGGCGCCGAGCATCTCCACCGAGTTGCCGGGGAACAGCCCGTTGGCGCTGGCGAACACCGCCTTGATCGGGTAGGTGGCGGTCGACTTGAGCAACGTGAGCGACAGCAGACCGATGACCAGTGCCACCACCACCACGATGGTGCCGAGGGCGAGCAGCCGGCGGCTCATGATCCGTTCCCGAGGCCGAGGATGCCGGCGATGCCGTTGCCGAGCGACGGGTTGGTGATGGTTGTCGAGGTGGCCGCCGTCGACGGGGCGGTGGTGGAAGTGGTCGAGCTGGCGTTGGCCCCAGCGGTGGCCGGGGCGGCGGTGGCCGGGGCCGCCGGGGTGGTGCCGACCAGCGGCCCGTTCTGCTGGCTACAGGCGAGGGGATCGGGCCCCAGGGCTTGGGTGAGAACCATGTCCAGGGTGCCACAGCTCCCGAGGACCCCTTCCAGCGGGGTGGACCCGAGCACGTTGAAGAAGATGTTCCCCCAGCTCACCGGGGTGGTACCCGAAGAGCCGATGGAGGCAAAGCCGGTGACCGCCGCCGCCGCGCTCGACACCCCTTGGGCCAGGTCCAACTGGTGCTGGGAGAGGACGGCGAGGACCGACTGGAGCTGGGTCACCACCGCTTGGAGTTGCGGCCGGTTGTTGGTGACCAGCGTGTTGATCTGACCGGCGGCTGACTGGGTGTTGTCGATGAGGTTGCCGAGGTCGGTCCCCTTCTGGGCCAGGGCGGAGATCACGGTGGTGAGGTTGTCGATGGCCGCCCCCAGTTGGCTGTCATGGGTGGCGACGGTCGACGAGAGGGTGTTGGCGGCGGCGATCAGCTGGGTCACCTGGGTCTGGCGCTGGTTGATCACGCCGGTGAACCCGTTCAGCCCGCTGATGATCTGGGCCACCTGTTGCTGCTTGCCCTGGGTGATGGTGGCCAACGACGAGATGAGCTGGTTGATGGCGGTGGCATCGGTCTTGGTCAGCAGCCCGCCCGCTTCGTTCTGGATGTTCTGGAACTCGACCGGCACCGAGGTCTTGGTCAGCACGGCTCCGTCCCCGAGGGGATTGTTCCATCCGCTCACCGGCTTGAGGTCGACGACCAGCTGGCCGAGCAGGGTCTCGACGCTGATCGAGGCGGTGGTGTTGTGGGGCAGCACCACCCCTTGGTTGAGGGTCATGTCCACCATCACGTGGTTGCCGCTGAGGTTCACCGACTTGACCTTGCCGACCGCCACCCCGGCCAGCAGCACGTTGGCGTTCGGCCCCATCCCGGCGGCGGTGGCGAACCGGGCCTTCACCGTGTAGCCGGAGGAGAAGGTGGCCCCGTTGAAGGTGAAGACGGACAGCACCGCCACCACCGTCACCACCACCACGACGATCCCGATCCGGCGCGGGTTGCGGTCGGTGAACGCCTTCATGACTGGCCGCCACTTCCGGCCACCATCTGCAGCATCGACTGTGGCGAGGTGCTGGCCGCCGCCCCCGACGGCAGCCCGGTGGTGGGTCCGCTCAACGACGGCGGGGCATTCCCGAGGGGACCCGACCCGGCCGGCGGGTTGCCGCCGTTGTTGTAGAAGCAGGTGGTCTCGCCGGCCAGGCAGGTGTAGACCGACTTGACCTGGAACCACTGGCCGTAGTTGGAGATGAGGGTGTAGGGGTTGAAGCCCGCCCCGAGCGAGGACAGCCCGGCGCTCAGGCTCTTCTCGTGGTCCTGCACCACCGAGGTCACCGACTGGAGGTCACTGATGGTGCTGGCCAGGTTGCCCTGGTTGGACTGGACCACCGCGGCGATCTGCCCAGTGAATTTGGACAGGTTGGTCACCACCGTGTCCAGCAGGTCGTTGTGGGCGGCCAGGGTCTGGGACACCGACTGGAGGTTGTCGAGCAGGCTGCCGACGTCGGTGCTCTTCTGGGCCAGGGCGCTGAGGACCTGGTCGAGGGCATCGATGACTTGACCGACCTGGGTGTCGAGCGAGCCGACCGTCTGGGAGACGGTGGCGGAGTCGTTGATCAGCTGGTCGACCTTGTCCTGGTTCCCCTGGAGGGCGGCGAGCACGCTCTGGACGAAGGTGTTGGCCTGGGCCGGGTTCACCGCCGACAGGAAGGGGCCGAGGGCGTTGAGGAACGCCCCCACCCCCGGATCGGCGATCGACTGGGAGAGGGGGATGACCGCCCCGGACTGGATGTCCTTCCCGGTCGCCCCCGGATAGAGATAGAGGAACTGCTGGCCGAGCACGTTGTTCTGCTGGAGGCCGGACTTGGTGCTCGAACGGAGGTGGACATCGTTGTTGACCGAGAAGGTGACGATGGCATGGCCCCGTTGGACGGCGATGCCGGTGACCTGGCCCACCGTGACACCGGCGATCTTCACCGCGTCGTTGGGCTGGAGCCCGGTGACGTCGGCCAGCTGGGCCTGGTAGCTGGTCCGGTGGGTGAACAGCGAGATGTTCCCGACCCGAACGGCCAGCGCCACCAACAGCACCAGGCTGACCACCACGAACACCCCGAATTTCAACAGGGTGGGGAGATGGCTCTTCCGGCCGGAGCTGGAGCGGCGCCAGGGCCAACGGGCCATCAGAGGCCTCCGAGGAGCATGTTGAGATAGCCGCTGAGGGACTGGGGAGCCGGGGTGGCCGGGGCGCCGATGGCCTGGTACACCTGCTGGGCCACGTTGTTGCCCTGCTGGGCGGTGGACGGGGCCGTCGAGGTGGTGGCGGCGGTAGTGGTGGTCCCGGCCGGGTTCAGTTGATTGAAGGTGGCAGTCTGGGCCGAGCAGTCGAAGCCGCTGCCGGCGGCCCCCAGGGCGGCCTGGAGGGGGGCGAGGGCGGCCAGCCCGGTGCTGGCCGGGGCGATCAGGCTGCAGACCAGGTCGTTGACCTGGGAGAAGTCGATGAACACCTGGAAGTAGCCGATCCTCGAGCCGTCGGGGAGGGTGTCGGCCGGGGCGTTGGCGAACTTATAGACGTATTGATAGAGCCCTTTGAGGGTCTGCTGGATGTTGGTCTCATGGGACACCAGCACCCGGGTGACGTTGTCGCCGGTGGTCAACAGGGTGGCGATATCGGGGTGGTAGAGGCTGAGGAACTGGGCGAGGTTCTCGGCCAACGGGTTGAGCGACTCCAACAGACGCTGGAAGTTGTCCTGGGCCTGGTTGATGGCCGGGAGGGCGGTGTTGGCGTCCTGGGAGACGCCGTTCAGCTGGGCGGCGGCGGGGATGAGGGCGCCGTTGAGGGCGGACAGCGAGTCGAGGGCGGTGAGCTGGGCCCCGAGGGTGGTGCTCAGCAACGTCCCCAGCTTGGAGGCTTCGGTGATCCCGGTGGCGATCTCCGCCCCGGCGCCGTTGGTGGCCTGGTCGAGCTCGGAGATGGACTGCGACAGGTCGGTGGTGTTGATCTGCTGGAGCAGCGGGTCGGCCACCGCCAGTAGATCGGTGAGCTCGCTGGCCACCTTGGTGTGGGGGATGGGTGCTCCCGGCTTCAGGGTGGGGCCGTGCTGACCGGTGGGGGAGGTGATGGAGACCACGTCGGCCCCGAACAGGTTCTGGGGTTGGATGGTGGCGGTCCCGTCGGCCGGGAAGTGGAAGCTGGGGTAGAGGCTCAAGGTGAGCTGGGCCTGCCGGTGGACGAGGGCGATGGAGGCGACCCGGCCGACCTGGACCCCGGCGAAGTCGACCTCGGCGCCGGGTTGGATGCCCTGCCCGGCCGAGGCGAAGCGACCGACCACCTGGTGGTTCCCGCTGTAGGCGCCGTTCACCCCCTTCTCGATCACGATCACCGCGGCCACCACCACCGCCAGGGCCACCAGCACGACCGCGGTTCGACCTAGGGCGCTGAGATGCCTCATCCCACCAGCCTGGCCCCGGCCGAGGCGCCACTGAAGAGGACTGTCGACAGGAAGAAGTTAAGCACCACCACCACGATGAGGGACATCCGGATGGCCCGACCGGCGGCCACCCCCACCCCGGCCGGACCGCCTTCGGCCGTGTAGCCGTAATAACAGTGGATGAAGGTCACCGCCACCACGAAGACCATCGCCTTCACGAAGGAGTAGAGGACATCCACTGGCGGGAGGAACAGCTGGAAGAAGTGGTGATAGGTGCCGACCGACAAGTGGAAGAGGTCGGTGACCATCAGCTGGGAGGCGATGAAGCTGGCGAAGAGGGCGGCGAGGTAGATGGGGATCATGGTGATCAGCGCCGCCCACACCCGGGTGCCGACCAGGTAGGTGACGCTGTCCACCCCGATGACCTCGAGGGCGTCGATCTCCTCGGAGACCCGCATGGACCCGAGTTGGGCGGTGAACCCGGCGCCGACCTGGGCGGCGAAGGCGAGTCCGGCCACCAAGGGAGTGATCTCCCGGACGTTGGCGAGGGCGGAGATCACCCCGGTGAAGGCCTGGGCCCCGATCTGGGAGAGCCCGGTGAAGCCCTCCAACCCCACCTCGGTTCCGGTGAAGAAGGCGATCCCGATGACCACGAAGAACATGCCGCCGCCGATCACCACCGCGCCGGCGCCGACGGTGATGTCGGAGACCAGCAGGGTGATCTCCCGGCGGTACTGGAGGGCGGCCGGCAGGGAGCGGATGGTCCGCAGCCAGAACCGGGTCTGCTTGTAGATGTACCCGACGGGGCCGTTGCCGATGGCGGTGGTGGCGGCCATCTAGATGCCTCGCTGGGGGATGAAGTTGAAGTAGATGACGGTCAGGACGAAGTTGATGAAGAACGACACCATGAAGGTGATGACCACCGCCTGGTTCACCGCGTCGCCCACGCCCTTCGGACCGCCTTTGGCGGTCATGCCCTTGTAGCAGGCGACCATGGCGGCGATGAACCCGAAGACCACCGACTTGAACAGGGCCATGGCCAGGTCGGCCAGCTGGCTGAGCTCGCCGAAAGTGGAGAAGAAGCTACTGGCGGTGATGTGGATGTTGTGGGTGCCGAAGTAGAGGCCGCCGGCGATGCCGGCCACCGAGACGATGGCGTCGAGGAGGAAGGCCACCACCATGGCCGCCAACAACCGGGGGAGGACCAGGCGCTGCAACGGATTGACCCCCATCACCTCCATGGCGGAGATCTCGTCCCGGATCTTGCGGGAGCCGATGTCGGCACACATGGCCGACCCGCCGGCGCCGGCGATCAGCAGGGCGGTGGCCAGCGGTGCCTGCTCCCGCACCACCGCCAGCACCATGGCGGCTCCGAGTTGGGACTGGGCACCGATCTGTTGGAGCAGGCCCCCGACCTCGAGGGCGATGACCGCCCCGAACGGCACCGAGATGAGGATGAGGGGAAGGGTGGTGACCTTGGCCAGGAACCAGCACTGGTCGAGGAACTCGCCGACCGGGACCCCCTGCTTGATGCCGAGCCGGAGCGCCTCGAAGCCGGAGGCGAACATCGCCCCGACCTCACCGAGGAACCAGGAGACCTTCGGGAACAGTGGGGGGCGGGAAACCCGGTGGCGGGGGAGGACCGAGGAGGGCGAAACCTGGACCTTCGGGATCTGTTCGGTGACAGGAGAAATCACCGCGATCTGGGCGGTATCCTCCCCGTCCCCGGTCACGCCCCCGTCGTGCCCTGTTTCTTCCGTCACACAGTCTCCGATGCCCCAGCTGATGTACGAAAAATGTAGCCCTGGCAACCCCCGCTCAGACGATCGTCCGGCCGTGCTGCAACACTGCGATTGAGGAACTTACCGGATAGTCAGAACTTGCGGTAGTCAGGGGATCTCAGGATTCCCACAGCTGGCGGGTCGCAAGGTTTCCCCCGGGTTTGCGTTCCGTACTGTGGGTAGATGGTTATGTAGTGGGAGGTAGATACTTTGTACCCAGCGGTGTGCGAGGCCAATCAGAAAATGCGAGGATGAACGGCATGGCTGATCCGAATGGAGCTCCGTCGGCGGTCCCGGGTCTGCCGACTCCGGTGGTCCCGACGAGTGGGAATGGAACGGCCGGATCGACGACGACATCCTCCGATGCCGCCATCTCCATCCAGAACGTGACCAAGTCGTTCGGCTCCCACACCGTGCTCCAGGACATCACCTTCGACGTCCCCCGGGGGAAGATCACCGCGGTGCTCGGGCCTTCTGGTACCGGGAAGTCGGTACTGCTCAAGGTGGTCATCGGGCTGCTGAAGCCGAACAACGGCGGGGTCTACATCGACGGGGAGCTGATCAGTGAGCTCAACCAGAAGAACCTGTTCCGGGTCCGGCGCAAGTTCGGGGTGCTGTTCCAGGACGGCGCGCTGTTCGGCTCCATGAACCTGTTCGAGAACATCGCCTTCCCGCTCCGGGAGCACACCAAGAAGAACGAAGGCGACATCCGCAAGATCGTCCACAAGAACGCCGAGTTGGTCGGGCTGATGGACCACCTTCGCAAACTTCCGGGGGAGGTCTCCGGCGGCATGAAGAAGCGGGCCGGGTTGGCCCGAGCCCTGGTGCTCGACCCCGAGATCGTGCTGTTCGACGAGCCCGACTCCGGCCTCGACCCGGTGCGGGTGGCGTTCCTCGACGAGCTGGTGCTCGACGTCCAGCGGGAGACCGGGGCCACCATTTTCATCATCACCCACAACATCCCGTCGGTGATGCGGACGGCCGACTACCTCGGGATGCTCTACCAGTCCAAGTTGGTCCGCTTCGCCCCGAAGGACGAGATGTTCAACTCGCCCGACCCGGTGATCCACCAGTTCCTCAACGCCGACCTCGAAGGGCCGATCGGCATGGACGAAATGGCGGAGGGCAACGCCCCCCGCAGCACCTTCAGCGGTCAGCCGGTCGGAGTCGGAGCCGCCCCCGCCGCCGAGTGACAGCCTCGCCCGGCGCCCCCTGCCGCTGAACGCGGTTCCGGGCGGGAAGCCGATACCCCACTGGTAGCCTGCGGCCGTGGTCGCGGCCCCCTCTCCCGGCAGTCCCTCGCCGGTCGCCATCGGGGTGCTGGTCTCGGGCAGCGGCACCATCCTCGAAGCCATCCTCGACGCCGGACTCCCGGTCTCCCTGGTGGTGGCCGACCGCCCCTGCCGGGCCCTGCAGGTGGCGGCGGACGCCGGGGTGCCTGCCGCCCTGGTCGACCGGGCCGCCTTCGGCGGGTTCGGGCCCGGGTTCGACCGCCCGGCCTACACCGTGGCGGTGGTGGAGGCGCTGGCCGAACACCATGTCGAGGTGGTGGTGATGGCCGGGTTCGGGACGGTCCTCGATCAGCCGATCCACACGGCTTACCCGGGCCGTATCCTGAACACGCACCCGGCGCTGCTCCCCGCCTTCCCGGGGTGGCACGCGGTGAGGGACGCCCTGGCCGAGGGGGTGGCCGAGACGGGCACCACCGTCCACATCGCCACCTTGGCCATGGACGCCGGGCCGGTCCTGGCCCAGGAGGCCGTCACGGTGTATCCGGACGACACCGAGGCGACGTTGCACGAGCGGATCAAAGCGGTGGAGCGGGTGCTCTACCCGGCCACCATTCGCTCGTTCATCGACAGGCTGGCGGTCCTGGCCGGGGATGAGCGAGGATCACCACTGGAGGTCAAGGCCATGAAGGCGCTGCTGTCTGTATACGACAAGACGGGACTGGTGGAGCTGGCCCGCGGGCTCGCCGACCTCGGCTGGGAACTGGTCTCCAGCGGCGGCACCTCGTCGGTGCTGGCCGACGCCGGCCTCCCCCATCTGGAGGTGGCCGATCTGACCGGGGCGCCGGAGATGCTCGGCGGGAGGGTCAAGACCCTCCATCCCACCATCCACGGCGGGATCCTGGCCGACCGCTCCCAACCCGGGCACCTCGCCGACTTGGAGGACCAGGACATCGATCTCATCGACCTGGTGGTCTGCAACCTCTATCCGTTCCGGAGCGACCCCTCCATCGAGCTGATCGACGTCGGCGGCCCCACCATGGTGAGGGCGGCGGCCAAGAACCATGCCCACGTCGGCGTGGTGGTCGACCCCTCCGAGTACGGCGGCGTGCTGTCCGAGTTGAAAGAGCACGGGACCCTGTCGGACGCCACCCGGTTCCGGCTGGCCCGGGACGCCTTCGCCCACACCGCCGCCTATGACGCCGCCATCGTCGGGTGGTTCGATCAACGGGATACCCCCACCGAGGCCAGCCCGGAGGCGGAGTCGGAAACCGCCATCCTCCCGCCCACCATCCACCTGACCCTGGAGCGGGCCGGCTCCCTCCGCTACGGGGAGAACCCCCACCAGCACGGCGCCCGCTACCGGATCGCCGGTGAGCACTCCTGGTGGGACGACGTCGTCCAGTACGGCGGCAAGGAACTGTCGTACCTCAACCTGTTCGACGCCGATGCTGCCTGGCGCCTGGTCCACGAGCTGGCCGCCCCCGGTAGCCCCGAGGTGGCCGCCGCCATCATCAAGCACGCCAACCCCTGCGGGGTGTCGCTGGCCGACACCCTGGCCACCGCCTACCAGCGGGCCCTGGACGGCGACCCGCTGTCGGCCTTCGGGGGCATCGTCGCCCTCGGCGGTCCGGTCACCGTGGAGGTGGCCGAAGCCATCGGCGCCGGGCCCCAGGCAGACGTGATCATCGCCCCCGCCTACGACGAAGCCGCGCTGGCCCTGCTCTCCTCCAAGCGGAAGGCCACCCGCTTGCTGTCGGCTCCCTCCCCGGAGCCGATCCGCCGCCAGTACCGGGGGATGGGATCGAGCCTCCTCGTCCAGGATGCCGACCGCTTCCTGGTGGACCCGTCGCAGTGGGAGGTGGCCACCACCACCCAGCCGACCGACGCCCAGTGGCGGGACCTCGCATTGGCCTGGAAGGTCTGTGCCCGCACCACCTCCAACGCCATCGCCATCGTCCGTGACGGCCAGGCGGTCGGGGTGGGGGCCGGCCAGTCCTCCCGGGTGGTGGCGGCGGAGATCGCGGTGTCCAAGGCCGGCGACCGGGCCCGGGGGGGAGCGGCGGCCAGCGATGCCTTCTTCCCCTTCCCCGACGGCCTCGAGGTGCTGGCCGCCGCCGGGGTGGCGGTGGTGGTCCAGCCGGGCGGATCGATCCGCGACGGCGAAGTGACCGCGGCCGCCGATGCTGCCGGGGTGGCCCTGGTGATGGCGGGTGGCGAGCGCCACTTCCGGCACTGAGGGGGGAACGGTGACCGCAACCCGGCTCGACGGTGAGCTGCTGGCCGCCCGGATCCGGGCCGAGGTGACCGACCGGGTCGCCCGGCTGGCCGCCGCCGGGGTGACGGTGGGCCTCGGGACCATCCTGGTCGGGGACGACGGCCCGAGCTCGCGCTACGTGGCCATGAAGCATGCCGACTGCGCCGAGGTCGGCATCTTCTCCGCCCACGAGCACCTGCCTGCCGACGTGACCCAGACCGACCTCGAGGCGGTGGTGGCCCGGTTCAACGCCGATCCCCGGATCCACGCCTATCTGGTCCAGCTGCCGCTGCCGGCCGGGCTCGACGAGGAGCGGGTGCTGTTGGCGGTGGACCCGGAGAAGGATGTCGACGGGCTCCACCCGGTGAACCTCGGCCGGCTGGTGATGGGGGCGGCCGGCCCGTTGCCCTGCACCCCGGCCGGGATCGTCGAGCTGCTCCACGCCAACGACGTGCCGGTGGAGGGCAAGCACGTGGTGGTGATCGGCCGGGGCCTGACCATCGGGCGACCGCTGTCGTTGTTGCTGGCCATGAAGCGCCCGGGGTGCAACGCGGCGGTCACCGTCGTCCACACCGGCGTCGACGACCTGACCGGGCTGGTCCGGCAAGGCGACGTGGTGGTGGCGGCGGCCGGGCGGGCCGGGTTGGTCACCAAGGAGATGATCAAGCCCGGCGCCGCGGTGGTGGGCGCCGGTACCTCATGGGAAGGGAAGAAATTGTTGTCCGACGTAGACGAGTCAGTGGCCGAGGTGGCGGGGTGGATCACCCCCCGCATCGGGGGAGTGGGCCCGATGACCCGGGCGATGCTGTTGCGCAACACGGTGCGGGCGGCGGAGCGGGCGTCGTGAGTCCGTCCCGCCCGTCGGGGGTTCAGGAGACCGATCACCGGCCCTGGGGGAGCTACACCGTCCTCGACGACGGAACCACCCACAAGGTCAAGCGGATCACGGTGCTCCCGGGGAAGCGCCTGAGCTACCAGCGGCACGCCCGGCGCTCAGAGCACTGGTTCATGGTCACCGGCACCGCGCTGGTCACCCTCGACGGCACCCGCCACGAGCTCCGCGCCGGCCAGTCGATCGACATCCCGGTGGGCACCGCCCACCGGATCGAGAACGCCACCGACACCGAGGTGGTCTTCGTGGAAGTCCAACACGGCGACTACTTCGGGGAGGACGACATCGTCCGGCTGGAAGACGACTACGGCCGGGTCGGCAGCTGAGTCGGAGGCCGGCGGGTAGCGGCGATCGTCCCCCCTCCGACCTTCGCCCCCGGTTAGATTGAGGCCGCCCACCTGAGACCGGGTGCGCGGGGGAGGTGTCGGTCGTGGCTGCACACAGGGTTTCGCCGTCGGATTCGCCCGCGGGTCGGATCGGCCGTCGTCCCACCGCTCGGGTCGGCATGGCGGTGGCGGGCCTGGTGCTGGCGACGGGCGCCTTGGTGTTCTCCTCCAGGGTCCCGGCAGTGGCGGCCACTACTACCACCACCGTCCCGGTCACCACCACCACCCTGCCGGTGACCACCACCACCACCGTCCCGGTCACCACCACCACGGTGCCCCACCCCACCACGACCACCACCGTGCCCCGGACCACCACCACGGTGCCGCGCTCGACCACCACCACCAGCACCACCACCCCGAAGAAGACCAGCAGCAGTGGGCTGAGTGGCACTGCGGTGGCCCTGATCATCGTGGCCGTGGTGGTGGGGCTGGCGGTGATCCTGCTGCTGATCCTCCTCAGCCGCCGCAAGCGGCTGCAGGCGGCCGGCGCCTGGCGCCGCTCGGTGCTGCCGGCGGTCAGCGACGCCCACCTGGCCCGCGACGCCCTGCTGTCGGCCAACGCGATGTCCGACGACCCCGAGCTCCGGGGTTCGGTGGCGGTGCAGGTGGACCGGTCCGCCCGGGCCCTCGAGCAGGCCGCCCTCAACGCCCCTGACGAGGTCGGCCAGAACGCCGCCAATTCGGTGGCCCGCTCCCTCCGGGGCCTGGCCTTCGCGGTGGAGGCCGATCGTCTCCTCCGTCACGGTGCCGGGGCTCCGACCGGGGTGCAGTTGGCCGAGGCCGATGATGCCCGCCGCTCCCGACTGGCCGAGCTCGACAGCTCGCTGTCCCGCCTCTCGTCCCAACTCGGCGCTCCGTCGTCGAGGCGTTAGCTCGGCATCGGCGCCTGGAGGTCGACGGGCACCGGAGCCGGTGGCCCAAGAGCTCCGGTTCGACCGCCCGCAGTAGGATGCCTGGGTTATGACCCGGATCGCCGACCTGTTGTCGAAGGGGCCGACCTACTCGTTCGAGTTCTTCCCGCCCAAGAACGACGCCGAGCAGGCCACCCTGGTGAAGACCCTGCGCGATCTCGAGCCGCTCGGCCCCTCCTTCGTGTCGGTCACCTACCGGGGGGGCGCGGAGTCACGGCAGCGGACCTACGACCTGGTGACCGGGATGCTCCGCACCACCACCCTGGTGCCGATGGCCCACCTCATCTGCGTGGCCCACACCCGATTGGAGCTGGCGGAGATCCTGGTCGCCTACCGCAAGGCGGGGGTGGAGAACCTGATGGCCCTGGGCGGGGACCCGCCCGCCGACCCGGCCGACGGGGTCGGCGAGCTGCCCCACGCCTCCGAACTGGTGGAGCTGGCCCACGCCATCGGCGGCTTCTCCATCGGGGTGGCGGCCCAGCCGGCCGGCCATCCCCTCTCGCCCGACCTGGCCTTCGACCGGGACCGGCTGGCCGAGAAGCTGCGCATCGCCGACTTCGGGGTCACCCAGTTCTTCTTCGAGGCCGAGGAGTACACCGGCCTGGTGGCCGACCTGGCCGACCGGGGAGTCCACACCCCGGTGCTGCCCGGCATCATGCCGGTGACCAACCTCAAGTCGGTCCCCCGGATGGCCACCATGGGGGCGGCGGTGCCCGGCTGGATGGTGGAGAGGCTGGAACGGGCCGACCAGACCGGGGGGGCCGACGGGGTCCGGGACGAGGGCGTCGCCATCGCCACCGAACTCTGCCGGAAGCTGTTGGAGGCCGGGGTGCCCGGCCTCCACTTCTATACGTTGAACCGGTCGAGTGCCACCCGGGAGATCTACCGCGCCCTGGGGCTCGGTCCGTCGTAGCCCACCCCCCGGGGTCACCGGTGACCAACCCGCCGCCGGGCTGGCGAGAGGCAATGGCCGCACCGATATAGTCGCCTCATGGCTGAACTCGTCTCCCTCGGCGCCGATGGCGTCCTCCACGTTCCCGATGAGCCCATCATCCCCTTCATCGAAGGCGACGGCACCGGCGTCGACATCTGGCCGGCGGCCCAGCTGGTGCTCGACGCCGCCGCCGCCAAGCACGGCACCAAGGTGGCCTGGAAGGAAGTGCTGGCCGGCCAGAAGGCGTTCGACCAGACCGGGAACTGGCTGCCCGACGAGACGGTGGAGACCTTCCGCTCCCACCTGATCGGCATCAAGGGCCCGTTGACCACCCCGGTCGGCGGCGGCATCCGCTCCCTTAACGTCGCCCTCCGCCAGATCCTCGACCTCTATGTCTGCCTCCGCCCGGTGCGCTGGTTCCAGGGGGTGCCCTCCCCGGTGCTCCACCCCGAGCAGGTGGACATGGTCATCTTCCGCGAGAACACCGAGGACATCTACGCCGGCCTGGAGGCGGAGGCCTACACCCCGGAGGCGGCCAAGCTGTCCGCCTTCCTGAAGGACGAGATGGGCTGGACCATCCGGGAGGGATCGGGCATCGGCATCAAGCCAATCTCGGAGCTGGGCTCCAAGCGGCTGATCCGGGCGGCCATCAAGTACGCCCTGGACCACCACCGGGAGAGCGTGACCATGGTCCACAAGGGGAACATCCAGAAGTTCACCGAGGGCGCCTTCCGGAACTGGGGCTACGACCTGGTCAAGGAAGAATTCGCCGACGTGGCGGTGAGCTGGGACGACTGCGGCGGCAAGCCCGACGGCAAGCTGCTGGTGAAGGACAACATCGCCGACATCACCCTGCAGCAGGTCCTCACCCGCCCGACCGACTTCGATGTCATCGCCACCACCAACCTCAACGGCGACTACCTCTCCGACGCCCTGGCTGCCCAGGTCGGTGGGATCGGCATCGCCCCGGGGGGCAACATCAACTACGTGACCGGTCACGGCATCTTCGAGGCCACCCACGGCACCGCCCCCAAGTACGCCGGTCAGGACAAGGTCAACCCCGGATCGCTGCTGCTGTCGGGCGTGATGATGTTCGAGCATCTGGGCTGGACGGAAGCCGCCGCCGACATCGTCCGGGCCCTGGAGGCGACCATCGCCGACAAGGTGGTCACCTACGACTTCGCCCGGCTGATGGAGGGGGCCACCGAGGTCAAGACCTCGGAGTTCGCCGCCGCCATCGTCGACCACTTGTAAGGCCGGTCCCGACCGGCCCTGGTTCGCTCCTGTCGAGGGTCGCACGGTAGCCTCACCAGATGGCAGCCAAGACTCCAGTCCACGTCACCGTCACCGGGGCGGCCGGCCAGATCGGCTACTCCCTCCTCTTCCGGATCGCCTCGGGCCAGCTGCTCGGGCCCGACCAGCCGGTGGTGCTCCGACTCCTCGAGATCGAGCCGGGGATGAAGGCCCTGGAAGGGGTGGTCATGGAGATCGATGACGGGGCGTTCTCCCTGGTCAGCGACGTTGTTGCCACCACCGACCTGAAGACCGCCTTCGACGGCACCTCCTGGGCGCTGCTGGTCGGTTCGGTCCCCCGCAAAGCCGGCATGGAGCGGGGCGATCTTCTCACCATCAACGGGGGGATCTTCGGCCCGCAGGGCCAGGCCATCGCCGCCAACGCCGCCTCCGACGTCCGGGTGCTGGTGGTGGGCAACCCCTGCAACACCAACTGCCTGATCGCTCGGGCCAACGCCCCCGAAGTGCCGTCCGACCGCTGGTTCGCCATGACCCGGCTCGACGAGAACCGGGCCAAGAGCCAGCTGGCCAAGCGGGCCGGGGTGCCGGTGACATCGGTGACTTCCATGGCCATCTGGGGCAACCATTCGGCCACCCAGTTCCCCGACTTCGCCAACGCCTGCATTGACGCCAAGCCGGTGCCCGACGTCATCAAAGACCTCGAGTGGCTGCAGGGCGACTTCATCACCACCGTGCAGAAGCGGGGCGCCGCCATTATCGAGGCCCGCGGCCTGTCGTCGGCCGCCTCCGCTGCCAGTGCCGCCATCGACTCGGTGGTGAGCATCCGGACGCCGACCCCCACCAAGGACGTGACGTCGTTGGCGGTGGTGTCCAACGGCGAGTACGGGATCCCCGCCGGCCTCCAGTTCGGGTTCCCGGTGAGGGTGGACGCCAACGGGGCCTGGAGCGTGGTCGAGGGACTCCACCACGACGACTTCGCCAAGGAGCGGATCCGCCTCACCACCGAGGAACTCGAGTCGGAGCGGGCCGAGGTCGCCTCCCTGCTGCCCTAGTCCTTCTGCAGCGGGCGGAGGTCCCGCCGCAGCGGGTGCCCCTCCGGCACTTCGACGATGTGGATGCGGATCCCGTCGGGATCATCCACCCAGGCTTCGATCAGCCCCCAGGGCTCCAGCACGGGGGGGCGGGCGACGGCCACCCCCCGGTCCTCCAGCTCCTCGACGGCGGCGGCGACGTCGCGCACCTGCCACCAGAGGGCCACCACCTCCCCGGCCCCCGGCCCGTCGTGGACGGTGCTCCCGTGGTGGCCCACCACCTCCAGCAGGCCCCCACCCAGGAAGAACACCACCCCCCGGGTCGCCCCGGCGCTGAACTCCCGGGCCACGGCCAGGCCGAATCCGTCCTGGTAGAACGCCAGGGTGCGCTCGAGATCGGTGGGGTGGATCATCGTCCGCCCGCTCAGGATTTCCACGGTGTCCCCCTCGAGTGACTAATTCGGTGGCTCGGTCATGCTTGCTCACCGCCGGGGAGATCGTACGCTCCACCGCCCCCTGCGCCGATCAACATGACGTCGGCTTAGTCCCCCACCCGCTGGTTGCCATCTTGCAGGGGAAGGACCAAGAGGACTTCATCACGATCGTCATCCGGACCCAACCGCAGGGCTCCAGGCCACCGCCCGATCTCCCGCCACCCGCATGACTCATAGAAGGCCTCAAGACCTTGACCGCCCCGCACCTCGATGTGCAGCTGTTCCAAACCGAGGTCATCCCGGGCGGCGCGCGCGATCTCCGACAGCAGGGCCCGCCCAATGCCCAAGCCCCGAGCGGCAAGGGCGGTTTGCAATCGGAGTACTCGCGCCCAATGGGCGGTCACCTTGTTTCGATTTCGCTCGAGCAATCCCCAACCGAGGAGTACCTCGTCGCTGACCGCCACCAGCACTGTCCGGACCGTCGGATCAAGCGACTCGACGAGCCGCTGGACCGCCACGGCAACTTCGGCTCGCTCTACAGGGAGGAACGGGAAGCCCACCGCGCCCCCGGCATTGGAGACCTCCCGCCAACAGGTGGTCAGCTGGTTCGCCAGCTCTTCATCGACCTGCGACGATCCGGTGAGCCACCGGTAGGAGACATTCGACGGGGTAGCGCCCACCCGGCCAGTTTCTAGCAGCCGGAACCCGGCCAACGCCGTCCGGCCGGAGTGACTCTAGTAGGTGGTGTCGGCGGCCAGCGCCTGCACGTAGGGCTGGGCGGAGGCCAGCATCTGCTGGCTGGCCACCAGCACCGACAGGTCGCCACGCACCCGGACCCGCCCTTCGGTGAGGGCCTCGGCCGCCACCAGCTCGCCCTTGGAGAGCGCCACCGCGTCCTCATAGGAGAGGGAGATGGCGACGTCGGCGGCTTCGGCCCCGGGTTGGTCTGGGTCGGGGAGGGACAGGTGGAGGGATCCTTCGTTGACGGTCAGGGCGACGGTGAGGTCACCGGTCGGCCCGCCGTGGACCTCCTGGAAGACGGTGAACCGACCGTCGAGGGCGGCCAGCCCTGCCTCTTCTCCGGGTCCCGGCACCGTCACCCCGGCCAGGGCGGCGTCGAAGGCCGCCACCCACTCGGGGCTCAGGAACTGCGGCACGGGCGGCCCGTCAGAAGTTCGGGTCCGGTGATCACTCGCCGACGGCGGTGGGTATTCCGTGGACGCCCGGGTCGGGCTGGATCGCCGCCGGTCCGGTGGCCGGCGAGGTGGCCGACGCTTCGGTCACCGACGCCTTGGTGCGACGGAGGATCTTCCGTCCCAGCCACGCCACCGGGTCGTAGGAGGCGTCGACCACTCGCTCCTTGAGGGGGATGATGGCGTTGTCGGTGATCTTGATGTGCTCGGGGCAGACCTCGGTGCAGCACTTGGTGATGTTGCACATCCCGAGACCGTCTTCCTTGCGCAGGACCTCGCGCCGGTCGGAGACATCCAGTGGGTGCATCTCCAACTCCGCTGACCGGATGAAGAAGCGGGGCCCGGCGTAGGAGGTCTTGTTCTCCTCGTGATCGCGGATCACGTGGCAGACGTCCTGGCAGAGGAAGCACTCGATGCACTTTCGGAATTCCTGGCTGCGCTCGACGTCGATCTGGGCCATCCGGTAGCCGCCGGCCTTGGATTCGTCGACGGTCTTGGGGCGGGGATTGAACGGCGGTATCCGCTTGGCCACCTCGTAGTTGAACGAGACGTCGGTCACCAGGTCCCGGAGGATCGGGAACGTCTTCAGCGGGGCCACCACCACGTCGGCCCCGACCGGCAGGGTGTCCACCCGGGTCATGCACATGAGGGAGGGGATCCCGTTGATCTCCGCCGAGCACGACCCGCACTTGCCCGCCTTGCAGTTCCAGCGGCAGGCGAGGTCGGGGGCGGCAGTGGCCTGCACCCGGTGGATGACGTCGAGGACCACTTCGCCTTCGACGGCCGGCATCACGTAGTCGACGAACTCGCCGCCGCTCTCGTCGCCCCGCCACAGCACCATGGTGATGGTGGCATCGTCGGCCGGCTCCGGTTGCGGCTCCGGCTGCGGCTCCGGCGCCTCCGGCTCAGCGGGGGGCTCGGCTTCGGCGGCTTCGTCTTCAACCGGCTCGACGGTCATGATTCATCCTCCAGCAGGGCTTTGAGCTCGTCGGGCATCACCGGCAGGGGCTCGGGTGAAATGGTGATGGTGCGGATCGACGGAGTGCCGAGCGGTCCGTCGGACCCCCCGGTGCCGTCGGCGATCCGTTGCACGAAGTTCACCGAACCCATCTCGGGATCGGGCTTCGGAAAGTCGTCGCGGGTGTGGCCGCCCCGGCTCTCCTTCCGGTTGATGGCCCCCTGGGTGACGCACCGCGACACCGAGAGCATCGACGGGAGGTCGGTGGCCAGGTTCCAGCCGGGGTTGTAGGCCACCCCACCGCTGATGGAGACATTGGCGGCCCGCGCCTCCAGCTTCTCCAGCTCCCCCATCGCCTCTTCGAGCTCCGACTGGGTGCGGATGATGCCGACCAGATTCTGCATGGTTTGTTGCAGGTCGGCCTGGAGCTCGTAGGGATTCTCGCCCTCGTCGCGGGCGAACGGCGCGGTGGCGGCGTTGATCGCCTCTTTGACCTCGCCGGGATCGATGGCGACGGTGCGATGGTTGCGGGTCCGTTCGTCCACCACCTTGGCGGCGCCGATGCCGGCCCGGCGGCCGAAGACCAGCAGGTCGGAAAGGGAGTTGCCACCCAGGCGGTTGGCCCCGTGCATCCCGCCGGCCACTTCGCCCACCGCGAACAGGCCGGGGACGGTGGTTTCCTGCGAATCGGCATCGACCCGGACCCCGCCCATGGCGTAGTGGCAGGTCGGCCCGACCTCCATGGCTTCGGCGGTGATGTCCACCCCGGCCAGCTCCATGAACTGGTGGTACATGGAGGGGAGCCGGCGGCGGATGTACTCGGCGCTGCGGCGGGTGGCGATGTCGAGGAACACCCCGCCGTGGGGGCTGCCCCGCCCCGCCTTCACCTCACTGTTGATGGAGCGGGCCACCTCGTCCCGGGGAAGCAGTTCGGGGGGGCGGCGGTTGTCGGCATGATCGTCGTACCAGCGGTCCCCCTCCTCCTCGTTGTCGGCGGTCTCGGCGGCGAACATCGGCGGGATGTAGTTGAACATGAACCGCTCGCCCTCCGAGTTCCGGAGGACCCCGCCGTCGCCCCGGACCCCCTCGGTAACCAGGATGCCCCGCACCGACAGCGGCCACACCATGCCGGTCGGATGGAACTGGACCGCCTCCATGTCGATGACATCGGCGCCGGCCCAGAGGGCGAGGGCCACCCCGTCACCGGTCGACTCCCAGGAGTTGGAGGTGTACATCCAGCTCTTGCCCAGGCCCCCGGTGGCCAGGATCACCGCCTTGGCGGTGAAGGTCACGAATTGCCCGGAGGGGCGCCAGTACCCGACCACCCCGGAGACGGCCCCGTCGGCGCCCTTCAGCACCCGGATGACCTTGACCTCCATGAACACCTCGATGCCGTCGGCCACCGCCTTCTGCTGCAGGGTCCGGATCATCTCCAGGCCGGTGCGGTCGCCGACGTGGGCGAGCCGGGCGAACCGGTGGCCGCCGAAGTCGCGCTGGGTGATCAGCCCGTCCTTGGTGCGGTCGAAGAGCGCCCCCCACTCCTCCAGCTCCCGGACCCGGTCGGGGGCCTCCTTGGCATGGAGCTCGGCCATCCGCCAGTTGTTCAGCATCTTGCCGCCGCGCATGGTGTCCCGGAAGTGGACCTTCCAGTTGTCGTCGGGATAGACGTTGCCAAGGGCGGCGGCGATCCCGCCCTCGGCCATCACCGTGTGGGCCTTCCCCAACAGCGACTTGCAGATCAACGCGGTGCGGAGGCCCCGGGAGCGGGCTTCGATGGCGGCTCGGAGACCGGCGCCACCGGCACCGATGACGATGACGTCGAAGTCATGGGTTTCGTACTCAGGCATGTGTTCGCGATCCCTTTAGAAGTGGAAGCCGTAGTCGTGGATGGTCCCGCTGGCCACCAGACGGACATAGACGTCGGTGAGGGCGACGAAGGCCAGGCTCATCCAGGCGAACACCATGTGCCGGGCGTTCAGCGGGGTGAGCATCTTCCAGAGGCGGTGGCGGAAGGGGGCGGCGGAGAACTGCTTGACCCCTCCCCCGCAGAGGTGGCGGCAGGCATGGCAGCTGAGGGAGTACAGCCACAGCAGGGCGGCGTTGATGAGCAGCACCGCGGTGCCGACGCTGAAGCCGAGCCCGTGGCCGGGCTGGCGGAACGCCACCACCGCGTCGATGGTGAGGATGGTGTTGAACACCAGACCGGCGTAGAAGAAGTAGCGGTGGATGTTCTGGAAGAAGAGGGGGAACCTCGACTCACCGGTATAGGCGCCATGGGCGTCGGAGACGGCACAGGCCGGCGGGGCCCACCAGAACGCCCGGTAGTAGGCCTTGCGGTAGTAGTAACAGGTCAGCCGGAAGCCGAGCGGGAAGATCAGGATCAACAGGGCGGGGGAGATGGCCCACCAGGTGATGATGGTGCCGGGATGGCTCCCGGGCACGCAGGAGGCGGTCAGACAGGGCGAGTAGAACGGCGAGATCAGGTCCCGGCCCTGGGAGGCGCCGACGTAGTAGTCCTTGTTCACGAAGGCGGCCCAGGTGGCGTAAGCCACGAACGCCGCCAGCACAGTGACGGTGACCACCGGCTGGACCCACCACCGGTCCCGGCGCAGGGTCGGCACCGGTGGGCCGCCCCGAACCCCTCCGAGCACGACGGGGGTGACTTTGGCGTCCTCCAACGTGGTCAAGTCGTTCCTCCTGGTATCGGCCCGCGGGCTAGAAATGGTACGGGCCCCAAGGCCCCGGATGCTGACGGGGGATCATCTTTCCACTATTGCGACCACTCGTGAAACCGCGGGGGAGCTGAGCGCCATTTTGCCGGGGATCGCCCAGAAGGGTCGGGATCGGTCAGCAAATCCTCCCGGCCGATGAACCATCGGCGAACGGGCTCGCGTAGGCTCAAACCATGAGCAAGTCGAAGCCTGAGGCCACGCCCGAAACCCACGAGATGGCCACCAATCCGGAGGACCGGACCACACCCGCCCCCGATGTCACCACCCTCGGCCGGTTGCGGGAGGTGGGATGGCGGTCGATCCCGGTGGCCGAGGAGATGCGCCGCAACGCCGCCGCCCGCATCGCCGCCGGCCATCCGCTGGTGACCGGGGTGCTGGGGTTCGACGACACCGTGCTGCCCCAACTGGAGAACGCGGTGATGGCCGGGCACGACGTGATCCTGCTCGGGGAGCGGGGCCAGGCCAAGACCCGGCTGATCCGGTCGCTGATCGCCCTCCTCGACGAATGGGTGCCGATCGTCGCCCATTCCGAAATCAACGACGATCCCTACCGGCCGATCTCCCGGTTCGCCAAGGACCTGGTGGCCGAAGCCGGCGACGACACCCCGGTCTCCTGGGTGCACCGGAGCGAGCGGTACGGGGAGAAGCTGGCCACCCCGGATACCTCCATCGCCGACCTCATCGGCGAGGTCGACCCGATCCGGGTGGCCGAGGGCCGCTACCTGTCGGACGAGTTGACCATCCACTACGGGCTGGTGCCCCGGCTCAACCGGGGCATCTTCGCGGTCAACGAGCTGCCCGACCTGGCCGAGCGGATCCAGGTCGGCCTGCTCAATGTGTTGGAGGAGCGCGACGTCCAGATCCGTGGCCACCGGGTCCGCCTCCCGCTCGACATCGTCCTGTTGGCCACGGCCAACCCGGAGGACTACACCAACCGGGGGAGGATCATCACCCCGCTGAAGGACCGGTTCGGGGCCCAGATCCGCACCCACTACCCCTTGGACGCCGGCACCGAGCTCCGCATCGCCGAGTTGGAGGCCGACCTGCCGGGATCGGGGGAGGAGACCGCTGACGGCGACGCCCATCCGGCCCTGCCCCGGCTGGAGATGCCCGACTTCATGGCCGAGATCGTGGCGGCGCTGAGCCAGCTGGCCCGGGAGAGCCCCCACCTCAACCAGCGGTCCGGGGTGTCGGTCCGGCTGACCATCGCCAACTACGAGACATTGGCGGCCAACGCCACTCGCCGGGCCCTCCGCAACGGCGAGTCGGGGGCGGTGCCCCGGATCTCCGACCTGCAGTCGCTGGTGTCCTCCACCCAGGGGAAGGTGGAGGTGGAGACGCTGGAGGAGGGGCGGGAGGAAGTCCTGCTCTCCCAGCTGGTGTCCGCCGCGGTGCTGGTGGTGTTCCGCCGCCGGGTGATCCTTGACGACCCCCACGCGGTGGTCGCCGCCTTCACCGAGGAGACGGTGGTCCATGCCGGGGACGATCTCCCGGCGTCGGCCTACGCCGAGACCCTCAACCAGCTGCCGGTGCTGTCCGGGCCGGTGTTGGCCCTGGCCGGGGGCTCCGAGGATCCCGGGGTGGTGGCCAGTGCCGTCGAGTTCATCCTGGAGGGTCTGCACCTCACCAAACGCCTGAACAAGGAGGCGGCCGGGACCCGGGCCACGTATCGGGGCCGGGGGTGACCTGGCGCTTCGACTACCGGCGCTGGGATGGCACCCAGAACTCGGAGATCGATGACACCGACGCGATCCTGGCCCAGCTGACCGACGACCTGCTGGCCAACGGCGACCTTCACGAGGCTCTGCAGCGGATGCTCAACCGGGGGTGGCGGACCCCGGACGGCGAGGAGGTCCAGGGGCTCCGGGACCTGTTGGACCAGCTGCGGATGGAGCGGGAGGACCAGCTCGACCAAGGGGACCTCGGCGGCGCCTACAGCGAGGTGGCGGCCGAGCTGGAAGAGGTGCTGGCGGAGGAACGGGCCGGGATCGACCAGCTGGAGACCGACGCCCGGGAATCGGGGGACCAGCGGCGCCAGGAGGTCACCGACGAGGTGGCCACCGAACGGCGGATGGCCCTCGACCTGCTGCCGCCGGACCTGGCCGGGATGGTGCGCGGGCTCCAGGAGTACGAATTCGTCTCCTCCGAGGCGCGCCAGCATTTCGAGGAGTTGATGGAGCGGCTCCGGGAGGAGGTGGCCCGCACCTACTTCGACCAGATGTCGGAAGCGTTGGCCAATCCCGACCCCGAGCAGCTGGCCCGGATGCGGGACGCCTTCGACGCCCTCAACCGGATGCTCGAGCAGCGGGAGGCGGGCGAGCCCATCGACCCGTCCTTCCAGTCGTTCATGGAGAACTACGGCGACCTGTTCCCGGGGGACCCGGCCGATCTCGATGAGCTGCTGGAGCAGCTGGCCGCCCGGATGGCGGCGGCCCAGGCGATGTGGAACTCGATGTCGCCGGCCCAGCGGGCCCAGCTACAGGGGCTGGCCGAATCGCTGCTGGAGGACATGGACCTCCGCTGGCAGGTGGACCGGCTGGCCGGCAACCTCCAGAAGGCGTTCCCCGACGCCGGCTGGGAGCAGCGCTACAAGTTCAGCGGGGACCAGCCCCTCGGGATGGGGGACGCCACCGACGCCGCCTCCCGGCTGAAGGATCTGGCCGAGCTGGAAGCCTTCCTCCGGTCGGCCAACTCCCCGGCCTCGCTGTCGGAGGTGGACCTCGACAAGGTGGCCGAGCACCTGGGGGAGGACGCCGCCCGCTCCATGGACCGGCTGGCCAAGCTGGCCAAACAGCTGGCCGACGCCGGTCTCATCGACCAGCGGGAGGGCCGGTTCGAGCTGACCCCGGCCGGGATGCGCCGGATCGGCCACCAGGCGCTGGCCGACCTGTTCGATCAGCTGAACAAGGACCGGATCGGCAACCACCGCACCACCTTCACCGGGACCGGGCACGACCGGGAGGAGACGACCAAGCCCTACGAGTTCGGGGACCCGTTCAACCTCGATCTGTCCCGCACCGTCCACAACGCGGTCCGTCGATCGGGGACCGGCCTGCCGGTCCGGCTGATTCCCGATGACTTCGAGGTGATCGAGACCGAGGCCCTCTCCCGAACCGCCACCGTATTGCTGCTCGACCTGTCACTGTCGATGCCGATGCGGGACAACTTCGTCCCGGCCAAGAAGATGGCTCTCGCCCTCCACACCCTGATCACCACCCGGTTCCCCCGCGACTACCTCGGACTGGTCGGCTTCTCCGAAGTCGCCCGGGTGATCGAGCCGGAGGACCTCCCGACGGTCAGTTGGGACTACGTCTACGGGACCAACCTGCAGCACGGCCTGATCCTGGCCCGGAAGATGCTGGCCCACCAGCCGGGGACCAAGCAGATCATCCTGGTCACCGACGGGGAGCCGACCGCCCACATCGTCCCCTACGACCGCGGGGTCGGCTACGACGTGTTCTTCAACTACCCGCCGATTCCCGAGACGCTGGAGGTGACGCTCTCCGAGGTGATGCACTGCACCAAGGCGAACATCACCATCAACACCTTCCTCCTCGACCCCGACCGGGCCCTGCGGGGGTTCATCGAGCAGCTGACCCGGATCAACCGGGGCCGGACGTTCTCGACCTCCCCCGACGAGCTGGGGGACTACGTGCTGGTCGACTTCCTCCGGCAGAAGACCACCGTTCGAAGCCGGGGCCGCCGGGCCGGCTGACGTCCCCCTGGCGTCGAATTCCCAGGCCACCAAGGGCAATCCGCGTCCCGAATCCAAGTTGCGCCTTGCGTTTCCTCTCGGCATGGAGGAAGATGACACCAATGTAGTTACATACGTGCTATGCGGTTCGTCGCTGAACCGGGCGCAAAAGTGGTGAGGGAGGCGCACCCATGGACGTGGTGTCCTTGATGTACGGACGTCAGGAGCGCAGCTGGCAGACCAGGGCCAACTGCATGGGGGTTGATCCTGACCTGTTCTTTCCCGAACGGGGAGCCTCCACCCGGGAGGCCAAAGAAGTCTGCCGGGGGTGCGTGGTCCGGGAGGACTGCCTGGAGTACGCCCTGGCCAACGGCGAGAAGTTCGGGATCTGGGGAGGGCTGTCGGAGCGGGAGCGCCGCCGGCTCCGCCGCCAGCGGGCCATGCAGCGCCGGGCGGTCGCCAGCGCCTCGTAGCGTGCCCCTCACCAGCTGACGGCGACACCCACCGATTCGAGCCGGGACTCGATGGTCCGGTCCTGGCTGAGGTCGAGCTCCGCCCACCGGCGGTCGGGGATACCGGCCAGCAGTTCGGCGGGCACCAGGCCGACCAGCTCCGCCCGTTCGACGGTCCCGCCGGCCTCGGCGGCCAGATGGGCGACGGCGTCGTAGAGCACCGCCAGGCTGTTGGCGTGGGGATCGACGAGGTTGCAACTGACCTGGGCACCGGTTCCGACGGCCAGGCCCAGGCTGCGCAGCGTCGGAGTCCGGATGGACGACGCGATGGCCCGGGCCAGGCCCACCGCCGCCGGAGCGTCGATCTCGGATCCCTCGGTCACCGTGATCCAGATGTTGTAGGCAATCAAGAGGGGCCGGGCCCCCACCGCGGCGGCACCGGCGGTCGGGTGCGGGGTGGGAGGGCCGGTGTCGGGATCGAGGGTGAGGAACGCCTCCCGCCGCACCTCGGGTAACGACCGTTCAGGCCCGTAGAGGAAGCAGGGCAGCTGGAGGTCGGCACCGGCCCAGGCGGCGAACCGGTTGCGGGCCTCGACGGCGACGTCGAGGTGTCCGGTGGGCCCGAGGGGGACGAACGGGACCACGTCGACAGCCCCCAGCCGGGGGTGGACGCCCTGGTGGTGGCGGAGGTCGATGCGGGCGACCGCCATCTCCGCCACCGATCGGACCGCGGCTTCGACGGGGTCGGCTTCCCCGCCGAGGGTGAGGACCGAGCGGTGATGCTCAGGATCGGAGTGGATGTCCAGCAAGGTGGGCCCGGCCCGGTCGGCCAGCTCCCCGATGAGGTCGACATCGCGGCCCTCGCTGATGTTGGCGACGCACTCGATCAGCACCGGGGGTACCGCGGCCCAGCCGGGCGCCGGGTCCGGTCAGACCCGGACTGCGGTATGGCCCAGCCGGCGACGCCGGAGGATCCGACGACGTTCGCGCTCGGACTTGCCCCCCCACACTCCGTGGTCGACCCGCTCGTCGAGGGCGTACTGGAGGCAGGCTTCGGCGACCGCGCATTCGGCACAGATGCGCTGGGCGGCCTGAACCCCGATGCCGTCACTGGGAAAGAAGACGGTGGGGGAGAGTTCCCGACACTTGCCCTCGCTCATCCACGTCGTATCCATGTGTTTGGTCTCCGATCCAGGGTGGCCGCCGGCGGTGTGCCAATTCGAGTCCGCTCACCGCCTGCCGCCATCAGTTGCACGACTATTGTCCCATCCCTACTTGGTCTACGGTACGAAATGGGTAATTGTTGATGGAATCCTCACAATTTTCTTATCGGGGACCTGGTCATTCTTATGAAGGATCGGAACGAGGGCAGGTTGAGGCCCCCCAACCGGCTCCGGAACCGGGTTCCGAGGGGGCCGAGGATTCGCCACAGAGCGTACCATCGGCACCACTCTCCGCCCCGTCTCCGCCTCCCCCTCCGCCGCCTCCGGCCCCCGCCCCGGAGTATCCCGCCAGCCCGGCTCCCTTTGGGAACGCGGTGCCGGTCTACCCGGGCAGCTACCCGACCTACGGGCCGCCTCCGGGCGCCCTCGGCTACCCCGGCTACGGCGGCTACGGGCCGCCCGGCGGCGCCTACCCCTACGGCTACCCGCAGCCCCTCCCCGCCCCCCGGGTGGTCCGGCACACCCTCACCCATCGCAACTGGCTGCTGGTGGTCATGGTCACCGCGGTGCTGGCCGCCGCGGTCGGGGCGGTGATCGGGGCCACCGTCGGGATCGGCAGCCAGCAGACCATCGTGAAGCAGTACTTCCCCAACCGGAGCGTGCTGCCCCAGGCCAAGGACGTCCAGGCCATCCTGGCGACCGTCGAGCCGGCGGTGGTGTCCATCGACAGCCAGTCCATCCAGAGCGGCGGCTCCTCCGGCGACTTCGTGCAGGCGGCGGGGACCGGCATGATCCTCACCCCTCAAGGCGAGGTGTTGACCAACGACCACGTGGTCACCGGCGCCACCACGGTCACCGTCACCCTCTTCGGGCAGACCAAGCAGCTCACCGCCCATGTGGTCGGCACCGATCCGGGCAATGACCTGGCCCTGGTCCAGATCGACAGCGCCTCCAACCTGCCGACCGTCACCCTCGGCGACTCGGCCCAGAGCCAGGTGGGCGACTCGGTCCTGGCCATCGGGAATGCGCTGGCCCTGGCCGGGGGACCGACGGTCACCGAGGGGATCGTCTCGGCGGTCAACCGCTCGCTGTCGGCCCAGAACGACAGCGGCCAGACGGAGAACCTCTCCGGGTTGCTCCAGACCGACGCCGCCATCAACCCGGGGAACTCCGGTGGTCCGCTGGTCAACGCCCAGGCCCAGGTCATCGCCATGAACACCGCGGTGGCCTCCAGCAGCTCGGGCAACGCCCCGGCCCAGAACATCGGGTTCGCCATCCCCATCGACCTGATCAAGCCCCGGCTGGCCGAATTGCGCCAAGGCGGCCCGGGCGGAGCCGGGAACGCCAGCCCCCAACCGACCCCGGTGGCCAACTCGGCCTTCATGGGGGTGTCGGTCTTCTCGGTGACGCCGGCCCTCCAGCAGATGGACCATCTGACCCCATCGTCGGGTGCCCTGGTGGAATCAGTGCAGTCGGGGAGCCCGGCGGACAAGGCCGGTCTCAAGAACAACGACGTGATCATCTCCTTCAACGGGACCGCCATTCAGACCGCCGACAATCTCACCGCCGCCATCCATCCGCTGAAGCCCGGCGACCACGTCAACGTGGGGTTCTACCGGGGGGCCGCCAAGATGACGGTCAGTGTCACGCTCGGGGCCAACCCGAGCGGCGGGTAGGCTGGCCGTCGCCATCTCGAGGAGGAACCACTAACCATGACCCCGGTCACTGACGAACCGACCGTCCCGGAAGAGGGCGAAGAGCCCCAGCCGCCGGTCGGCCACGTGCGGGTGGTGTACCTCGGACCGGTGGCCCCCCACTGGGAAGTCCAGTCCGACTTCGGGGATCCCGAGTTGATCGAGGCGTTCCGCCACCGGACCATGGCCAGGCTGGTCCTTCTCCCTCCCCACGACCCCCAGTACCGGCGCAACCGGGAGCGGGTCATCCGCGACGCCGAGCGGGAGAACATCACTCTCGAGTGGGACCTGGGTGTCCCCGAAGAAGTGGTGGTCCCCCCCGAACCCGTCGAAGAGGCCGCCGCCTCCACCCCGGCCGAGGCCTGAGCAGACCTACGGTTCGGCCGGTGGGTCGGGCAGGTCGAGCTCCGGCAGGCTGATCCGTTCGAGCCACAACCCGGGGGCATCGACCTCGGGTGGGGTGGGAAGGTTGCGGGGGGACGACCACAACCGGCCGAGTGCCTCCTCGCCCGCCCGCTCCACCACTCCGGCGATGAAGGCGCGGCCCCGGTCGACCTGGGCCTGTTCGAGGTCCAACCCGAACAGCGCGCCGGCGGCCTCTTCGCCCTTGCCCCGCTCGATCCGGCGCCGGTACCAGGCCTCGGCCAGCTGGGCATGGGACCCGACCAGCTTCTGGCCGACCAGATCGGCGATGTGGTCGGCGTAGGCATCGATCACCACCGCCAGCGCGGTGAGCTGGTCGGATGACCGGCGGAACTCGGGGGTGAGCAGGTCCCCGAGGAGGGCCTCGGGGTCGCCGAACATGTTCTGGACGGACTCGAGATCCATTCCCGTTCCCCCCGACGGATCGCCCATTCCCCCCAGCCGGTCGGCCAGCCCCTGCTGGCTGGTGCTGGCCGAGACGGCCAGGGCCTGGAGCAGCTCCTCCATCCGGCCCCGGACTTCCGGCCTGGACAGCACCGCATGGGAGGCCACCTCCCGGGCGCACACCCACAGCAGGGCCTCGTCGTTGGGAATGCTCCAGTCCTCCGCGAAGGAGGTGACGTTCCGGGTCACGATCAACAGGTCGTCCGACGGGGCCCACGGCAACGCCAGCGCGTACTGGCCGAGGGCTCGGTGGGACAAATGGCCCACCACCGACCCGAGTTGGAGACCGAAGAACATCGGGCCGATCACCACCGCCCACTTGCCCAGCAGATCCCCGAGGCCGCCGAAGGGGTCCTCCTCGGCGGGCCCGTCGGGATCGACGGTCCCGGCCGGCGGCGGGGGGGTGGCGGAGGGGGCCATGGCCGACAACACCGGCTTCCAGGCATCGAGGGCCCGGATGGTCCAGTCGCCCCGCCCGACCGGGAGATAGTTCAACCGCCGGCCATCGTGGGAGACGGGCATGCCGGTGGCCTCGATCACGTGCATCTCCGCCACCCGGGCCAACTCCTCGAGCTGAATGCGCTCGATGGGCTCGACGTTCGGCTCGGGGGTGCCGCCGGTGGCCACGTTCACCCCGAACGTCCGGGTCATCTCCCATTGATCGGGAGCATTGGTGCCCATCATGTTCATCAGGTCGCCGAGCAGGGATTGGAACGGGTTCCCGGCATCCCCCGATTCAGTTGGTGCCATCCCTGCATGCTACGGCGACGAGTAGGCCTCCGATGCGTCGCTTCCGTAGGCAGCCAGAACCACATTGGCAGTCTCCAGCGCCCCGGAACGCTCGACGCCGACGGCCACGGTGGTGCCCGGGAGGTCGGCGTAGAGCCGGGTCCGGAGTTCGGCGGTGGAGTGCACCGGCTCCCCGTCCACCGCCACGATGACGTCGCCGGCTTGGAGACCGGCCTGGGCCGCCGCCCCCTGGGCGTCGACCGCATCGAGGGTGGCGCCATCGGGAACGTCGCTGTCGGCAGTGACGGTGGGACCGGTGGCGCTGCCGATGTCGCTCGCCTCCACCCCCAGCCACCCCTGTTGGACCGAGCCGGCCGCCACCAACTGGCGGGTGACGCCGAGGATCAGTTCGGCGGGCAGGAAGACGCCGACGGTGGCGTCGCCCTGGGTCTGGGTGGAGTCGAGGATTCCCGACACCTGCCCTTCGGCGGTGAGTAAGGCGCACCCGTTGTCCTGGGCCGACAGCGGGAGGTTGGCGGTGGTGACCGCGAAGGCAGACTCCGGGGTCCCGGTGCCGACCGCGGTGCCCGACGAGCGGACGGCCCCGGCGTAGACGGACGACCGGGGGGCGGCGGTGCTGCCGCCGCCGGAGTGGAGTGCCACGGCCACCATGGTGGATCCCGGGGTCGGGTCACTGTTGTCGAAGCTGGCCACCGGCAGGTCGGGTGCGACCCGGAGCACCGCGATCCCCGAGGTGGGGTCGCTGCCCACCAACTCCGCCGGGGTCCGGCTGCCGTCGGGCTGATCGAAGGCGATGGCCTTGGCGCCGGCGATGGCGGCGATGGTGGTGGCGATGATCCCCCCCGCCTCGGCAATCACCCCGGTGGCCATGGAGGCGCCCGAGGCCCGGGTGACGGTCAGCGCCGCCAGGGAGGGACGGGCCGCCACCGCCATCCGGTTCATCTGGCTGAGCCCGGCCATGTTGGCGGTACCCGGCTCGGTGGTGGGAGGCGTCGTCAGCACCACCAGGCTGGATTCGGTGGTGGCCCGGGAGGGGCGGGAGGCATCGGAGGATGCTCCGGAGGTGGCCAGCACCAGGCCGGAGGCGAGCAGGGCGCCGGCGACACAGACGGCGGCGCCACCCACGATCCAGGGGCTCGGGCGGGTGCGGGTGGGGTCGGCGGCGGCCCGGGCCGCCACCCCTTTGGCCGCCGCCACCTCCGACGGATGACGCCAGAGGCGGTCGTCGGGAGAGATCCATCCACGAATGTGATCCGGGGACCCATCACCGGGGTCGGGCCCGTCCGCGCCGATTCCCGCGTCCTCCGGTGTGTCTCCACTCACCGACCCGAGACTACCGACGAACCCGGCAGAAGTAAGGTCACCCGCCCCTCGAAACCCGGTCGACCAGGTCGACGCAACCGTCGGGCGGAACCGCTGGCCCTACGATGGCCCGGTGGCCCGTGACCTTGCTATCGACCTCGGCACGGCCAATACCCTCGTCTACGCCAAGGGCCGGGGCATTGTCCTCAACCAGCCGACGGTCATCGCCCTCAACACCCGGACCCGGGATGTGCTGGCGGTCGGGAACGAAGCCTGGCACATGATCGGGCGCACCCCGGGCTACATCGTCGCCGTCCGCCCCCTGCGGGAAGGGGCCATCACCGACTTCGACATCACCGAGCGGATGATCCGGTTGTTGCTGCGCCGGGCGGGGGTGACCAAGCTGAGCCGGCCCCGGGTGCTGATATGCGTTCCGTCCGCCATCACCTCGGTGGAGCGGCGGGCGGTGAAGATGGCGGCCCGCCACGCCGGGGCATCCTCGGCCTACCTCATCGAGCAGCCGATGGCGGCGGCCATCGGCGCCGGGCTGGCCACCCACGAGCCGATGGGGAACATGGTGGTCGACGTGGGTGGCGGGACCTCGGAGACGGCGGTCATCTCCCTCGGGGGACTGGTCACCTCCCGGGCCATCCGCTGCGGGGGCTTTGACCTCGACGCCGCCATCCAGAGTTACGTCCGGCGGGAGTACGACGTGGCCATCGGCGAGCGGACCGCCGAGGAGCTCAAGCTGGCCATCGGCTCGGCCCTCCCCTACAACAACGAGGTGAAGGCCGAGGTCCGCGGGCGGGAGGTGGCCACCGGGCTGCCCAAGATCGTGGTGCTGTCACCGGAGGAGATCCGGTTCGCCATCCGGGAACAGATCGACCTCATCCTGGCCACGGTGGTCGAGTGTCTGGGCGAGGCCCCGCCGGAGTTGGCCCAGGACATCATCTTCCAGGGCATCTATCTGGTGGGCGGGGGAGCGATGCTCCGGGGTCTGGCCAACCGGCTGGCCGACGAGACCGAGGTGCCGGTGCACCTGGTCCCCACCCCGCTGGAGTGCGTGGTGCAAGGAGCCGGGATGTGTCTCGACTCGTTCGACCGGATGCGGCACATCTTCGCCGACGCCGATTCCTGAGCCGCCACCGAGCTCAGTCCACCGCCAGCAGGTCCTCGGCGACTTGGCGCACCTGCCAGTCCCGATCCTCCAGACACCGTCGGAGGGCGGCCTCCACCTCCGGCCCGTCGAAGGCGGCCAGGGCCACCGCCGCCCGCCGCCGGATGGCCGGTTTGTCCTCCAGGGCGGCCAGCACCGCCGGGAGCCCGGCCGGATCGCCGATGGCCCCGAGCGCCGCCACCGCCGCCTCCCGGCCGAGCGGGTCCGGGTGACCCGAGTCCTGGGCGGCCATGGTGACCAACGCCGGCACCGCCGCCGCCGAACCCCGCTCGCCGATGGCCCAGGCCGCCATCTCCGCGACGAAGGGATCGCGGTCGTCGAGGAAGGGGATGAGGTCCGGGCCCGGGCGGCCGGCGGCGAGTTCGCAGGCCCGGCGGCGGACCGAGGGCTCGGGGTCGGCCAACCCGGCGGCCAGGTCGGCCAGCTGCAGTTGTCCCAACCGGTCGAGGGCCCCGAGGGCGGTGATCCGCACGATGGGGGCGGGGTCACCGAGCCCGGCCCGGGCCACCTCTCCGGGGCCGACGTGCCCATCCACCGCCACCCGCCGACGACGCTCGGTGACGGTCGGATCCGATGGTTCCATGGCAGGCTGTGAGGCCGGAGTCCCCGATGAGCGACCGCTCTTTGGCGTAACCACCGCACCACTATGACTGAAGACACCATCTCCACGCCCACCCCGGGGCTCGAGCCGAGCCCGGCCGAGGAAGCCCCACCCCGCCGCCGGCGGCGTCGGTGGCCCTGGCTTCTGTTGGTGGCGGTGGCCATCGTCATCGCGGTGGCGTCGAGGATCAACCTGAACTACTACGCGGTGCAACCGGGGGTGGCCCAGCCGGTGCAGCAGTTCATCACCGTGCCCGCCGGCAAGGGGCATCCGGTCAGTCACTCCATCCTGCTGACCGACGTGGAGATCGGTCAGGTCACCGCCCTCTCCTATCTCTATTTCCAGTTGTCGTCCAACACCGACCTCCTCCCACTGGAGGCGGTGACCGGCGGCTCGCCCCCGTCGGAGTACACCGCCCAGGGCAACCTGGAGATGGCCCAGGCGGAGTCGGCGGCCAAGGCGGCCGCCCTCACCCGGTTGGGCTATCCGGTCACCTCCCAGAACGCCGGCGCGGTGGTCTCCGCCACCTACCCGAAGACCCCCGCCTTCGGGGTGCTGATGGTGGGGGACGTCATCGCCGGGGTCAACGGCACCGCGACCCCCACCGCCACCGACCTGGTCAACACCCTCCACCAGTACCACTCGGGCCAGAAGATCGTCCTCTCGGTCATGAGCCAGGGGAGCGCCACCGCCAAGTCGGTGCCGATCACCTTGAAGGACACCGTGGTTGACCTCGGGGGTGGGGTCAAGCAGACCGAGGATCTCGGCATCCAAGTGGGCAACCAGGTCAACTTCACCTTTCCCTTCCCGGTCAACATCAACGTGGCCAACATCGGGGGCCCGTCGGCCGGGTTGGCCATGACCCTCGGGGTGATCGACGAGCTGACCGGCGGCAAGCTCACCGGCGGGAAGACGGTGGCGGCCACCGGGACCATCGATGCCCAGGGCAATGTCGGCGATGTCGGCGGTGTCCCCCAGAAGACCGTCGCGGTCGAGAATGCCGGTGCCACCATCTTCATGGTCCCGCCCCAGGAGTTGCAGGCGGCGAAGTCGAAACAGGCCAAGGGGCTGCAGATCTACGCGGTCTCCACCCTCGACCAGGCCCTGGCGGTGCTGGCCGCCCACGGAGGCTCGGTGCCGCCGACCCCGACCCCTTCCACCCCGACCACCGCGCCGGCCGGAGGGTGACCCGTTTGGCCAACCGCTGGTCGTAGGCTCTCTTTTATGCCTGAGGACCACTGGATGACCATCTCATCCTCATCCCACCTGGCTCCCGACGAGGTGGCGCGCCACACCTTCGCCTCCGCCCGTCGGGGGTTCGACCCCGAGGAGGTGCGGGCGTACCTCGAGAGCCTGGCCAAGGGACTGCGGGAACTGGCCGAACGGGAGCAGGAGTTCCGCCGGGAGCTGGAGGAGGCCGAGCGCCGGGCGGCCAATCCGGTCATCGACGAGGAGACGCTGACGTCGGCCCTCGGGCAGGAGACGGCCCGGGTGCTGCACAGCGCCCACGAAGCATCGAACGAGATGCTGGCCAAGGCCGAGGCCGAATCCGACCGGTTGCTGAACGACGCCCGCGAGGAAATCGCCGCCACCGAGGCCCGGGTGTCGGCCCAGCTGTCGGATCGGACCCAGGAGGCGGAGGCGGTGGCGGCCGACTTCCGGCAACGGGCCCAGGAGGAAGCCGCGGCCACCACCGCGGCGGCCCGCACCGAGGTGGAGGCGATGATCGCCCAAGCTCGGTCCGACTGCCGGGACATGATCGACGAGGCGCAGGCCCTCCGGGCCCGGGTGCTGGCGGACCTTTCCAAGCGACGCAAAGTGCTCCACGCCCAGATCGAGCAGCTGCGGGCCGGGCGCGAGCATCTGGCCGACACCGTGCGCGGGGTGCGGCGTTCGATCGACACCATCGCCGACGATCTCTTCCGGGCGGAGGACGAAGCCCGATTGGCGGCGGAGGCCGCCGGCCGGGCGGCGGTGGCCAGACCCGACGAGGGCACCCCCGAGGAGTTGGCCACCGCGCTGCTGGCCGAGGAGGCGGCCCAGGCTGAGGCCGCCGTCGAGGCCGAGTATCAGCCACCGGAGGAAGTCGTCCCGGAGCTGGAGGATCTCACCCTGGCCGCCCCCGACCTGATCGAGGTGGTCGCCGACATCGAGGAGATCGACGTCCTGGTCCCGGCGGAGGACGACCGACCCGATCCCCTTCCGTCGGTCGATGCCCTGTTCGCCAAGATCCGGGCCCAGCGGGGGGGCGCCGGCGCCGCCACCGGGGAGGACCCCCAACTTCCGGCCGCGGAGGACGCCATCGAGATGAGCGAGCCCACCGCGCCGAATGCGGTGGTGGACGCCTCGGTGATCGACTCGGTAGCAGCCGAAGCCGAAGAAGAAGAATCGGCGGAGGCGCCGCCGGAAAACCAGAATCCGTTCGTCATCCGGCGGGACGAGATGACCGCCCCCCTGGTGAAGGCTTTGGCCAGGAGGTTGAAGCGCACCCTGCAAGACGACCAGAACGATCTGCTCGACCGGCTGCGGTCCGAGCATTTCCGGTGGTCGACCGCCGTACTTCCCGCCGACCCCGAGCACCTCGACTCCTATGCGACCGCCGCGCTGCCCCACCTGGTGCAGGCCGGCCAGGTCGGCGCCTCCTTCGCCGGGTCGGAGGGGAGCCACCGCCCCTTGACCGACGACATCGTCAAGATCGCCGACCAACTGGCCGACGCGGTTGTCGGTCCGCTCCGGCGACGCCTCACCGAAGGCGAGGACGAGGATCTGCAGGGCGCTGACGAGTCGGTGGTCACCGAACACGTCGGATCCGCCTTCCGGGAATGGAAGGGCGAGCGCATCGAGCGACTGGCGGGGGACTACGTGGTGGCGGCCTTCTCGCTCGGGTCGTTGGCCGGGACCCAGCGCAAGAAGAACCTCCAGATCGAGTGGATCGCAGCCACCGCCAGCGGGGAAGCACCGTGTCCGGACTGCGAGGACAACATGCTCAACGGGCCACAAAGCCCAGGTGGTGAGTTTCCCACCGGCCACGTACATCCGCCGGCCCATCCGGGCTGTCGATGCTTGCTGGCACCTTCCGCCACGTAGGCTGCTCCCGTGCGGCCCCCCACCGAGATTCCCAAGCCCACTCGCTCCGCGTCCCACGCCCGGCGCCGGGGGATCGTCATCGCCATCATCCTGCTGGTGGCCATCCTCCTTTCCTTGAACGCCTTCGCCCACATCTACACCGATGCATTGTGGTTCTCGTCGGTGCACCTCCACTCGGTCTGGCGCAGCCTGTTCGACATCAAGGCCGGCCTGATGCTGACCTTCGCGGTCATCTTCGGGGTGTTGTTGTTCGCCAGCCTGATGGTGGCCGAGCGGCTGGCGCCGAAGGGGCCGTCGCTCGATGCCGAGGATGAATTCGTCAAGCGCTACCAGGAAGTCATCGGGCCCTACGTCCGCTGGCTGAGGCTCGGGCTGGTGGTGGTGCTGGCCCTGATCGTCGGGTCCCAGGCCCTCGGGCAGTGGAACAACTGGATCCTGTTCCGGAACGGGGTGCCGTTCGGGATCAAAGATCCCCAGTTCGGGCGCGACGTGGGTTATTACGTCTTCAAGCTCCCCTTCGAGCTGTTCCTCGTCCATTGGGCCCTGGTGGCGTTGATCGTCATCTTGCTGGTCACCGTGCTCTTCCACTACCTCAACGGCGGAATCCGCCTGCAGGGGGCGCGGCCCCGGGTCCGGCCGGCGGTGAAGGCGCACATCTCGGTCATCCTCGGCCTGATCGCCCTGGTGAAGGCGGCGGGGTACTACCTGGCCCGCTTCTCCCTCGACCTGTCGTCGAACGGCTACAACAAGGGCGCCGACTATGCCGACGTCCACGCCCGGGTCCCGGCTATCGAGTTGTTGCTGCTGGTTTCGCTGGCCGCCTTCCTGCTGCTGATCTACAACATCCGGCGCCAGGGGTGGGCCCTGCCGGTCATCGGGGTGGGCCTGTGGTTCGTGGTCGCCCTCACCGCCGGGACCATCTACCCGGC
Organism: Acidimicrobiales bacterium; assembly: GCA_036268775.1. Taxonomy (GTDB): domain Bacteria; phylum Actinomycetota; class Acidimicrobiia; order Acidimicrobiales; family RAAP-2; genus DASZIT01. The sequence continues at coordinate 135,309 of DATATM010000005.1, forward strand.
CATCGTCCAGGCGCTGAAGGTGAACCCGGCCCAGAACACCCTGGAGCGCCCGTACATCCAGCGGAACATCAACGCCACCCGGTCGGCGTTCGGGCTCAACGCGGTGACCAACACCAACTACCCGGCCACCTCGACCCTGACCGCCGCCCAGCTGACCGCCAACGCCGACACCCTGGCCAACGTCCGGCTATGGGACCCGCTGTTGACCCAGCCGACCTACGACAAACTGCAGGACTTCCGCTCCTACTACCAGTTCAACACCCTGGCCGTCGACCGGTATCCGATCGCCGCCCCGACCGGAACCACGGTGACACCGGCGATCGTGGGGGTGCGGGAAGTCAACGATCAGGACATCCCCTCACCGTCGTGGGTCAACACCCATCTGGTGTTCACCCACGGGTACGGGATGGTGGTCTCACCGGCCAACGCCCAGACCGCCAACGGGGACCCCACCTTTGCCGTCCAGGGCGTCCCCCCGGTGTCCAACAACGGGTTCCCGTCGATCACCCAGCCTTCCGTCTACTTCGGCCTGGACAACAACGGGTACGTGGTGGCCGATACCAAGCAGCCCGAGCTCGACTACCAGCTGGCCAACGGGACCAACGTGCAGACCCACTACACCGGGAACGGTGGCGTGCAGCTGTCGTCGTTCTTCGACCGGCTGATGTTCGCCCTCCGCTTCGGTGACTACAACCTGTTGATCTCCAGCCAGCTCACCGGCCAGTCACGATTGATCTTCGACCGCGGGGTGCAGGCCCGGGTGTCCAAGGCGGCACCCTTCCTCAGCCTGGATGCCGACCCCTATCCGGCCCTGATCAACGGTCACGTCGACTGGATCCAGGACGCCTATACCACCACCGATAATTACCCCTATGCCCAGGACGCCGACACCAGCGCGCTGTCCCCCGGCAGCGGGCTCCAGAAGCAGTTCAACTATGTGCGCAACTCGGTGAAGGTGGTGATCGACTCCTATACCGGGTCGATGACCTTCTACGTCATGGACCCGAAGGACCCGATCATCCAGACCTACGAGAAGGCGTTCCCGGGGATGTTCACCCCCGCCTCCAAGATGTCCAAGGCGCTCACCGACCACATCCGGTATCCCGAGGATGTCTTCACCGTCCAGGCATCGATGTACGGCAAGTACCACATCACCAGCGCCGCCAACTTCTACAGTGCCGCAGACGCCTGGACGCTGTCCCCCTCCCCGGGGTCGGGGTCGCCTTCCCAGGCGTTGCAGACTACCCAGACGACCAATGCCCAGGGCCAGATAGTGTCCACGGGACAACTGGTGCGGATGGCTCCCGTCTACCAGGAGCTCAAGGTGCCGGGTCAGACCCAGCAGTCGTTCACCCTGCTGGACGCGTTTGTACCGGTATCGAGTCAGAGCCAGATCCAGACCCTGTCCGGCTTCATGATCGCCGGATCCGATCCTGGCCAGTACGGCAAGCTGAGCATGTTCGTCGCACCCCGCAACCAGCCGGTCCAGGGCCCCTCGATCGTGGCCGCCGACATCGACCAGAACACCACCATCTCCAAGGACATCAGCCTGCTCAACCAAAACGGGTCGAGTGTGCTGTTGGGGAATGTGCTGATGATCCCGGTGGCTGACGCGCTGCTGTATATCCAGCCGCTCTACGTGGCGTCGACCCGCAACGCCATCCCGGAGCTTCAGAACATCATCGCCGTCTATGGGACCACCGCGGCTATCGGAACCACCCTCGGCGACGCCCTGACCCAGGTCTTCGCATCACCGGTTTCAACGACGGTGACCCCGGGGGGCGCCTCCAGCGGCCTGTCACCCCAGGTTCGCCAGCTTCTGTCCGACGCCCAGGCGTTCTACAACCAGTCCCAGATCGACCTGAAGGCGGGAAATCTCGGCGCCTACCAGAACGACATCACTTCGATGGAGCAGGATCTCCAGCAGGTGCAGACGCTGACCGGGGCGACCCCGCCCACCCCGGCCCCGACGACGACCACCGCTCCGGCGGCAACCACCCCAACCACGGCGGCGGCCGCCTCCACCACCGCTTCCCCGTCGTCTTCCTCCCCCAAACTGACCATCAGCCCAGCTCCGGCCTGATCCCGGGCTGGCCGAAGGCCGGTTCGGTGCGGATGAAACGGGCGGACGCCCCGTCGTGGTCGATAGCCGCCTCCCAGGTGGTATCTTCTTCCTTGCGACGCGGGGTGGAGCAGTCTGGTAGCTCGTCGGGCTCATAACCCGAAGGTCGCAGGTTCAAATCCTGCCCCCGCCACCA
>DATATM010000006.1:0-16806 GCA_036268775.1 Acidimicrobiales bacterium
TCCGTCCGAGCTTGGTGATGGTGGTGACGTCGATGCCGTTGGTGATGACCAGGTGGCAGAGGGCGTCCCCCATCAGCTCTTTGGCGGTGTCGATGGGGATGGGGCCGACGCCGGGGATCTCACAGATCCCGTTCGGGCCCAGCACCCCCGACCGCAGGGCGTCGAGGTCGACCCGGACGTGGACGACGGCCCGGGTGGGCTTGGACGGCTTGGTGGTCTTGTCCTTGGAGTTCTTGTCTCCTGAGTCTGAATCGTCAGAGCTCTCGGCTTCCCTGGCCAGGTCAGGAGAGCCCTTCCCCCCGGTGACGAGATTCACCAGGGCATCGGCGGCATAGGCGTCGGGGGACTCTTTGATCCCGGCTCTCCGGGCCCGGTGGAAGACCTGGTCGGACTCCAGCTTCAGGGCTGCCTTCAGGGACGCCCCGACATCGGGGGTGAGCCGGGCATCCAAGCAGAAGGCCCCGGTCTCGAAGTCGGTCCACATCCGACAGGACCGGTCCCGGTGGATGGCGTCGTAGAGGGCCTTGGCGTCCTGTCTCGACCGGCCCTGGGCCTTGGCCCGCTGGCAGCGGTCCCGGGTCTGGCGGACGGTGTCTCCCTCCGCGGTTTCGACCAGCTCGTCTTCGCTGTCGGGGTTGATCTTGACCGCCGAGGCGATGGCCTTGGCCTTGGTGCGGGAGAGCTTCCCTCCCCGGTAGGCGGAGTCCATCCCCGGGTGGGTAGCCAGGGAGTCCCCGAGCGACAGGACATCGGTCGCCTCCCCGAGGCTCTCCCCGGTGACCTCGGCCAGCCAGTGGGCCGCCGAGCGGTGGCCCCCGGCCTTGTGCTGGTTGGCCTCCGCCGCCCGCTTGGCCGCCAGGGTCTTCCCGGCCGCACAGAGGCGCTCTCCCCGGGCAAAGATGTCGACCAGAGAGGCGGCGTCCGCACCGGCATAGCGGCCGGGCTCGAATCCCTCCAGGAAGGCGGCAATGGTGTCGAAGGCCTCGGTGAGGGATGTAGTGGATGCTGAACTGGAGGGTTGGGTCGCCAACGCCATGACCACAGCCTGACAGGGGGGTGTGACGGAGGATCTGGGGGTGGCGCGATACTTCCGGCGGTGAGTGACTGGGGCCCAGCTCTGTACGGAAATCCCTGCCGCGGGTGCGGCTTTGACTGGGCCATCCCCGGCGGCGACGCCATCGCCTTGGTGGCGGCGATACCTCGGACGTACACAACGATCCTGGCCGACGCCAACGCCGATGGAACCGAGCGGAGTCCCGAACTGCAATGGTCGGCAGGTGCCTATGTATGCCATGTGGGTGACAACCTGCGGATTTGGGCGGAGCGATTGGAAGGAGTCTGTCGGGGCGCCTCTCCAGTGGTGGCGCCGTACGACGAGAGCCTGCTGGCGGTGGCCCGGGACTACGAAGGGGTGGCTCTCCAGGCGGCTCTGTGGTCGCTCGAACAGGCCGTCGGGCAGTGGCAGTTGGCGGTGGCCGATGCGGGTGCCGCCGGAGTCGGGCTCGTCCACCCAGACCGAGGTGAGCAGAGTCTGGTTGACGTCGTCCGATCCAACGCCCACGATGCCCGTCACCACCAGTGGGACATCCAGCGGTCGCTCGGAGGCGTTCCACCGACCTGAGGCGAACTCAGCCGTCCCTCATTTGGCCAGCGTCGTCGTCGCCCCGGGAACCAGCGGAGCCTGGGGCGCATAGGTGTTGTCGTTGACCGGTCCGGGTACCTGCGCACCCCCGGCGGTCGGGACCTCGACCGCGGTGCCGGCGATCTGGAACGTGACCCCGGCGATGTTCGGCTGGGCCATGGCGGTGAACACCACTTGCGAGATGGCGAGGATCTGACTGGGGCCAACCCCTTGCACCGGGTTAGCGGCGAAGTTCACGGTGGCGATCCCATTGGCCACCGTCACCACCACGTCGCTGGCTTTCCCGGCCAGGAAAGTCTGGAGGCCGATGGAGGACTCCGCCGAGGTCGGGCCTTCCAGCAGCGCGCCGATGATCTGGGTCAGGTTGGCCGGCGGGGCAATGTTTCGGAACACCGGGGAGACGTGCTGGGTGGGGGCAACCAGGTAGATCGGCTCGGAAACCGACGCCACCGGTGGGGTGGTGGCAGCGGTGGTGGTCGGCGAACTGGGACTGAGCAGGTTGAAGGGAACCGCGTCCTTGGAGATCGTTGAGGGGGCATTCTGGGTCGGGATCCCACAGGCGGCGATGACGATTCCGGCGGCGAGGATCAGAAGCAGTCCGGCCCGGCGAAGGCGACCCACTCGGCGACCCATGACCCGCCCGGCGGTGCGACTCACAACAGCACCTCGGAACCGTCGGGCTCCGGCTGGGTGAGGGGCAGCTCGATGACGAACCGGGCCCCACCGTCTTTGGCGTCCTCGATGTGGACAGTCCCCCCATGGAGGCGGACGTGCTCGGTCACCAGCGACAGACCCAATCCAGTGCCCTCGCCCGATGCCCGCTGACCCGACCGGGTACCTCGATAGAAACGCTCGAAGAGATGGGCCCGGTCCGACGGCTGCACCCCGGGACCGTGATCCTCCACGATCACCCGGATGCTGCGGGCGCTCAGGCTGATGCCCGGGGGTTGCCGGTCCACCACCACCCGGGTCACCCCGCCGGCATAGAGCGAGGCGTTGTCGACCAGGTTGGCCATCACCCGTTCGAACCGCCGCTTGTCGACCCGCAACCGCAGGCCGTCGACCCCGGGCGCCACCTCCACCGGGAACACCGGCTCGATCCGGTTCCCGTCTTCACCGATCGGGGAGGTGGTCAGCACGGCCTGGCGGACCAGCTCGCCGGGATCGACGTCATCGAGGGACAGCTCGGCCGATCCGGCGTCGAACCGGGAGATCTCCAAGAGATCGTCCACCATCCGCTTGAAGCGCTGGAGGTCTCCGTCCAACAGCGAGAGCGCCCGCTGAGCCCGCGGGTCCAGCTCCCCCCGGTGTCCTTCGAGGACGCCGAGGGAGGCGGAGAGGGTGGTGAGCGGGGAGCGGAGCTCGTGGCTGACATCGGAGGTGAAGCGGGCTTCCCGTTCAATCCGGGCCTGCAGGTTGCCGGCCATCCGGTTGAAGGCCGAGGCCAGTTTCTGGAGATCGGCGTCCTCCCCGGCTTCTACCCGGGTGTCGAGTTGGCCGCCGGCGATGGCGACGGCGGCGTCGGTGATGCCGACCAGTGGTCGCAGCGCCCGGCCACTGGCCCAGCGTCCGACCGCGGCCCCGGCCACCGTGGTCACCAGGGCCGCCGCCCCCAGGGCAAAGGCCAGCGCCCGCAGGGTCCCTTCCAACTCCTGGAGGGAGACGACGTCGAAGTAGGCGGAGTGGACACCGGGGAGCGGCACCCCCACCACCACCTGGACCGAGCCGTCGAGCGAGAACCGTTGGGTCGCCGGGGTGCCGGCCAAGACCAGGTTCTGTTCCTCCACCGGGATGGCGCTCTGGCCCACCGAGATGGAGGTGGCGTACCACTGGCCCTTCCAGTTCACCACCGAGCCCGGCAGGGTGTCGATGAGATTGACCAGCTGGTTCACCTGGGTCCCCGATGCCTGCAGGGTGTTCCGGACCAACAGCGCGTTGACGAAGGCCTGGCGTTGGATGGCGGTCTGGCGTTCATTGAGGAAGCTCTGCCGGGCGGTGAAGTAGGTGATCCCGGCCAGGGCGGCGGACAGGACGAAGGCCCCGACCGCGAAAGCGGCGGTGACCCGAGCCCGCAGCCCGAGACGGCTCAGCATCCGGGTACGGCTCGGCGCCCCCAACTATCAGACCGCCAGTTTGTAGCCCATGCCCCGGACCGTGAGGATGAACTGGGGGTTGCCCGGGTCGGGCTCCACCTTGATGCGGAGGCGCCGCACGTGGACGTCGACCAGCCGCCCGTCGCCGAAGTAGTCGTAGCCCCAGACCCGCTCGAGCAGTTGCTCCCGGCTGAGCACTTTGCCGGCGTTGAAGGCGAGTTCGCAGAGCAGCCGGAACTCGGTCCGGGTGCAGTGCACCTCTTCGCCGCCCCGTCGCACCACCCCGGCGTCCGGCTCGAGCTCGACGTCGCCGAAGGTGAGGACGGAAGCGTCCGTCTCGGTCGGCCGGCTGCGCCGGAGGAGGGCCCGGATCCGGGCGGCCAGCTCCTTGGCCACGAACGGCTTGGTGACGTAGTCGTCGGCCCCGGCTTCGAGACCGGCCACCACGTCGTGGGTGTCCGACCGGGCGGTGACCATGATCACCGGTACGGTGCTCTGCTTCCGGAGGGCCCGACAGGTCTCGAACCCGTCCATCCCCGGCAGCATCAGGTCGATGAGGACCAGCTCCGGAGGTTCCTCGGTGAAGTGGGCGACGGCCTCCTCACCGCTGGCCACGTCATCGACGGTGTATCCCTCGTCTTCGAGGGCCAGGCGCATGGACAGGCGGATCCGTTCGTCGTCCTCGACGACCAGGATGCGGCTCATCCGACGATCATGGCACGACGGATCTGGTCGAGGGGACCGGCCGGGGGAGGACCCGGGAAGGTAGAGGTCAGGTGTTGACCCACATCTGGGTGGGCCAGACCGCCCCGGTGATCATCCCGAAGGCGTTTCCGCCTCCTGGCAAGGTGGGGTTGTCGAAATTCTGCACCTTGGGCTGGGCGCCGATGGCCCAGACGGTGCGGTCGGTCCAGATGTAGGGGACGTCCTTCCCCATCAGCGAAGCCACCTGCTGATAGGCCGCCGCCCGGGCGGTGGGGTCGGGGGTCTGCCGCCCCTTTTGCAGCGCCGTCTCCATGGCCGAGTCGGTGTTCCGGGCCATGTTGATGGAGAAGGCGGAGTTGATCTGGGTGGGGCTCCAGAAGATGTAGTTGAGGTCGGGGTCGACCGCACCGAACTGCCGCCAGACCTGAGCCTGGAACGAACCGAGGAGGGCGGTGTTGATGATCTGGGCTTGCTGGATCGGTGCCAGGGTGACCACCATGCCGACATTCTGGAGTTGCTGCTGGAGGTACTCGGCGATCTTGGTGGTGAACGGATCCGGCACGTGATTGAGGGTCAGGGCGATTGGCCCCCCGGTGGCGGCCGCCGCCTGCTGGACCAGTTGTTTGGCCTTGGTCACGTTGGGGGCCGGATACCCGTCGGCGGCGAAGAACGGAGATCCGGAAACGAAGGGGCCGTTGGAGGTGGGGTTGACGCCGGAGTCGATCACCGCGGCATACTGCGCCGAGCTGACGGCCATGGCCGCCGCCTGGCGTACCTGGGCGTTGTTGAACGGCGGCTTGGACAGGTTGAGGAGCAGGCAGTTCATGTCGGGCTCGCCGGCCACATGGCTGGAGTCGTCGATGTAGGCGAGGGTCGAATTGGACCGGAGGCTCTTGGTCACCGTCGAGGCCGAGGTGTGGATGATGTCGACACTGTTGGACATCAGGCTGTTCAGCAGCTGGTCGCTGTCGGGAATCGGCTTGTACTGGATGGTGTCGAGATAGGGATAGCCGGCCCTCCAGTAATGGGGGTTCTTGTTGCCGGTGAAGTGGTCGTTGGGGACCCAGCCCCCGTTGACGAAGGGTCCGGTGCCGACCGGGTTCATGGTGCCGTTCTTGGTGTCCTTCAACATGGAGGGGGCGGCGATGAAGGCGATCTGGCCACCGATGCCGCCGGCCAGGTAGTAGTTGAACGGGACCCAGGGGGTGTGCATGGTCACCTTGACCGTCATCGGATCGGTGACGGTGATGCTGGCGATGTTGGTCACCGCCGGGCCGGTCAGCACCGATGCCTTCTGGGCGTTGAAGTTGTAGGCCACCGCCGCGCCGTCGCAGGGGGTGCCGTCATGGAAGACGACACCGGGGCGCATGACGATGGTCCACACCGTGTAGTCGGCGTTGGGGGTGATCGACTGGGCCAGGTAGGGCTGCACGCTCCCGTCGGCGGCAATGGCGGCCAGCGGGTCGAAGACGGTGCGGGCGTAGAGGATGCCGGTGGTGTCGTAGGTGGCGGTGGTGGGGTCGAACCCCTTCTCTTCGGCTTCCACCCCGAAGATGAGCTTCCCGCCCTTCTTCGGCGTGGCGGTGGAGACGCCGTTCGGGTGGGTCCCGGTTCCCGAGCCGGTGGTGGTCGGGGAGCTGGACCCCGAGCCGCAGGCTTCCAGCAACCCGCCAGAGGCTCCGATGGCGACGACCCCGGCTCCGGCGACAGCCCCCTTGACCAAAAATGAACGTCGGTCGATGCGCTCAGCCATGTTCCCCCCTAGAGATCGTGGTGACGACGGTATGACAACAACGTGACGGTGATGTGACGATACACGTCCCGTCATCGGCAAGTACGGGTTTCCGGATGAGCGGCGTCCGGCCGGAGGGGCCAAGTACTGTTGGACCATGCCGTGGGAACTCGAAGCGTTCCGGCTTTCGTTGGATGGGATGTCCCCCGCCACCGTCAAGGCCTACCGCACCGACCTGGAAGGGTTCGTCGAATGGGCGACCCGGGGAGGCACCGACGGCCCGGGCGAGGTGAGCCGGTTGCTCCTCCGGCGCTATCTCGCCTACCTGGCCACCCGTCGCTACGCCAAGGCCTCCATTGCCCGGAAGGCGGCGTCGCTCCGCTCCTACTTCCAGTGGTGCCTCCGCCGGGGGCTGATCACCGCCGATCCCTCCGCCCGGCTGTCGTCCCCCACCCCCGACTCCCGGCTGCCCCGCATCCTCGGAGAGTCCGAGATCGGGCGGCTGCTCGACCACGACGGCAGCCGGTCCGGCGCCGGATCATCGAGCCCCGAGCCCACCCGCGCCATGCCCGCCGAGATCGACCGTCGGGACGACGCGGTGCTCGAGCTCCTCTACGGCAGCGGGCTGCGAGTGGCGGAGCTGTGCGGTCTCGACCTCGACGACGTCGATCTCCGCCGGCGGGTGATCACAGTGGTCGGCAAGGCCTCGAAGCAGCGCCAGGTCCTGATGCACGAATTGTGCGCCTCGGCGGTGGAGCGATGGATCCATGTCGGTCGGGGAGCGATGATGAGGGAGACCAGCCCGGCGGCGGCCCTCTTCTTCAATGCCCGGGGCAACCGGCTGGGCACTCGTGACGTCCGGCGCCTGCTCGACCGGCGATCGCCGGTTCCCACCCACCCCCACGCCCTCCGGCACACCTTCGCCACCCATCTGCTCGACGGCGGGGCGGACCTTCGAGTTGTCCAGGAACTGCTGGGTCATGCCAATCTCCAAACAACACAGGTCTACACTCATGTCAGCAAGGATCGTTTGCTTGCGGTGTACGGAGGAACGCATCCGCGTGCCTAGGGGGAGTTTTGGCCTCGACTACAGAGACGACCGACCAGGATGGACAGAGTCATGGGGTCGCGAGTCAGTGGTCGGCCTACAAGAAGTCGGGCACCCGGGAGCTCCGCGACCATCTGATCGTCCACTATGCGCCGTTGGTGAAGTTCGTGGCCGGGCGGATCTCCGCCGGACTGCCCCGGCACGTTGACGAGGCCGACCTGGCCAGCTACGGGATCATCGGCCTGATCGACGCCATCGAGCGGTTCGACCCGGGCCTCAACGTCAAGTTCGAGACCTACGCCATCCCTCGCATCCGGGGGGCGATCATCGACGAGCTCCGGTCGATCGACTGGGTGCCCCGGTCGGTGCGGACCAAAGCCCGGGCGGTCGAGCAGTCCTACGCCTCCCTCCAGGCCACCCTCCACCGGACCCCCACCGACGCCGAGGTGGCGGCGGACATGGAGATGACCCCCGCCCAGTTCCAAAAGGTGCTGCGGCAGGTCTCGGTCACCGGGGTGGCGGCCCTCGACCAGGTGTTCCGGGACGGCGACCGGTCGGATCGGCCCACCCTCGGCGAATCGCTGCCCGACGCCGGTGCGGGGCCCATGGCGATGTTCGAGGTCCAGGAGACCAAGGAAGGCCTGATCCACGCCATCAACGAGATGGGCGACCGGGAGAAGATGGTCATTACCCTCTACTACTACGAGGGCCTGACCCTGGCCGAGATCGGCGAGATCCTCGGGGTGACCGAGAGCCGGGTCAGCCAGATCCACACCAAGTCGGTGCTCCAGCTGCGGGCCAAGCTGGCCGACCGGCCGGACGGGGATGGGCCCAACCGGGGCGGTGGCCAGACCGGGGGCAAGCGGAAGGGCGGCCGGACGATCCCGCCCACCGTCAACGTCGCCAGCTGAGGGCAAGGCGGGTTCGGGCGGGTCGGATCGGGGAATTCGGGCGGAACTCCGGTCCCCGAGTGGAGGAACTCCCCTTCCGGCCACTATGATTACTGCTGCCTTACCGTCCGGTAGGCATTCGCGAGAAACCATCACGCACCCGACCGCGTCTACGGTCGCCCCCTCGGGGGTGTTGTCGTCGGGGAAGACCAACCGTCAGAGGAGCAAGATCATGGCTGTCGTCACAATGAAACAATTGTTGAGCGCGGGCGTTCACTTTGGCCACCAGACCCGCCGTTGGAACCCCAAGATGCGCCGGTTCATTCTCGGCGAGCGCAACGGGATCTACCTGGTCGATCTCCAGCAGACCATGAAGGGGATCGAAGAGGCCTACTCCTACACCCGCGATCTGGTCGCCGGAGGCGGAAGCATTCTCTTCGTGGGCACCAAGAAGCAGACCCAGGGCCCCATCGCCGCCTACGCCGATGCCTGCGGCATGCCCTATGTGAATGAGCGCTGGTTGGGTGGGATGTTGACCAACTTCCAGACCGTCTCGACCCGGGTGAAGCGCATGAAGGAATTCGAGGCCATGGAGAAGGCCGGCGACTTCGAGGCCATGCCCAAGAAAGAGGCACTCCGCCACACCCGTGAGCTCGAGAAGCTCCAGCGGAACCTGGGCGGCATCCGCGGACTCTCCAAGCTTCCCGATGCGATCTTCGTCATCGATACCAACAAGGAGCACATCGCCGTCACCGAGGCCAACAAGCTGGGCCTCCCGATCGTGGCGGTAGTGGACACCAACTGCGACCCCGACGTGATCCAGTACGTCATCCCGGGCAACGACGATGCCATCCGCTCGGGTGCCCTGCTCTGCCGGGTGATCGCCGATGCGGTCGTCGAAGGCCGGTTCATCGCCGAGCAGCGCCCGGCGCCCAAGCCCCCGACCCCTCCGGCTCCGGCGGCCGCCGCTCCGGCTCCCGCCGCCACCGAGGCACCGGCCCCGGCCCCGGCGGCATCAGCTGCCCCGGCACCGGCCACCGGCGCTCCCATCCCGCCACCACCGGCGCCATCCCCGGCAGCCGCGGCTCCGGCCACCCCGGCCGCTCCGGCGGAGGCACCGGCTCCGGCCGAAGCCAAGGTCGAAGCCCCGGCACCCGCCGAGACTCCCGCCCCGGCGGAGACACCGGCTCCGGCTGAAGCCGAAGCCACCGCTCCTGCGGAAGCGACAACCACAGACGCCGCCCCCGCACCGGCTCCCGAACCCGCAACCGTTACTGCAACAGAGGAAACCTGATTATGCCCGCATTCACCGCCAAGGACGTACAGACATTGCGCCAGTCCACTGGCGTCGGCATGTCCGATGCCAAGAAGGCACTGGAAGCCACCGAAGGAGACTTCGACAAGGCAGTTGCCTACCTCCGCGAGCACGGTCTGGCCAGCCAAGCCAAGCGAGCTGATCGGGAGGCGACCGAGGGGGCCGTCGCCATCGGGCGCGCCGGCAACGTGGCGTCGATCGTGCAGCTTCGGTCGGAGACCGACTTCGTGGCCAAGTCCGATGAGTTCAAGAGAGTCGTCACCGAGCTGGCCGATCTGGTGGCCGCCGACGGGGAGTCGGCGCTGGATGCCCGCGCCGCCGACATTGAGGACATGAGGACCCGGCTGGGCGAGAACATCTCGATCGGCAAGGTCGTGCGCATCGAGGCTCCTGCCGACGGTGCCGTCGACAGCTACCTCCACTTGCAGGCCGGACGGGGCGTGAACGCCGTGGTGGTGGCGGTGGCCGGCGGGTCCGCCGAGCTGGCCCACGACGTCGCCGCCCACATCGCCTTCGCCCGCCCGACCTACATCACCCGGGACGAGGTTCCGGAGGCGGATGTGGCCGCCGAGCGGGAGACGGTGGAGAAGATCGCCCGCAATGAGGGCAAGCCCGCTGCCGCGCTCCCGAAGATCATCGAAGGCCGGCTCAACGGCTGGTACAAGGAGCGGGTGCTCCTCGACCAGTCCTACATCAAGGACGAGAAGCAGACGGTGGCGAAGTTCCTGGGCTCGGCGTCGGTGACGCAGTTCGCCCAGGTCGTCATCGGCGACTGAGGCAGCGTGGCCAACCGGAGGCGGATCGTCCTCAAGATGTCGGGCGAGGCGTTGGCCTCGTCGGCGTCCGACGAGACCATCGACGCTTCCATGGTGGAGCAGATCGCCGTCGACATCGCCGGAGCCCGTGAAGAGCTCGACCTCGAGCTGGCGGTGATGGTCGGCGGCGGCAATATCTGGCGGGGGACCACCGGCGCCGGCGCCGGGATGGACCGGGCCACCTCCGACACCATGGGCATGTTGGGCACCGTGATCAACGCCCTGGCCCTCCAGGATGCCCTCGAGCACCATGGGCAGGTCACCCGGGTCCTCTCCGCCGTCCAGATGGCCGAAGTCGCCGAGCCCTACATCCGCCGTCGGGCCATCCGCCACCTCGAAAAGGGCCGGGTGGTGGTGTTCGCCGCCGGGATGGGCAACCCGTTCTTCACCACCGACACCTCGGCCGCCCTCCGGGCGGCGGAGATCGAGGCCGAGCTCCTCTGCAAGGGCACCCACGGGGGGGTCGACGGGGTCTACTCCGCTGACCCTCGGCTCGATCCCACCGCCACCAAATATGACGAAGTGTCGTTCATGGAGGTGGTGAACAAGGATCTCCGGGTGATGGACCTCACCGCCATCACCTTCTGCCGGGACAACGGGCTCCCGATCCGGGTCTTCGACCTGATGGGCGAGGGCAACATCCGAAAGGCCCTGAGCGGGGAGCGGATCGGGACGTTGGTCCGATGAGGGGAAATGGCCCGATGACCAGGGCAAACGTCCAGGTCACGCCCTTCACCCGATGGGGTGCAACCTCGCTCGCTACGCTGGTGGGCTGATGGACAACGAACTGACCGATTTAGTTGTCCAGGATGCGCAGGAGCGTATGGAAAAGGCTGTCGAACACGCCCAGGCCGAATTCAGCGCCATCCGCACCGGCCGGGCCACGCCCGCCCTGGTCGAGCATCTGAAGATCGACTACTACGGCACCGAGACGGAGTTGCGGGCGATGGCCGGCTTCAGCGTGCCCGAGGCCCGCCTCCTGGTGATCTCTCCCTACGACAAGAGCTCGGTGAACGCCATCGAGAAGGCGCTCCAGAACTCCGACCTGGGGATCAACCCCTCCAACGACGGGACGGTCATCCGGCTGTCCTTTCCAGTGCCCACCGAGGAACGGCGGAAAGAGCTGGTCAAGGTGGTCAGGCAGAAGTCGGAGGACGGTCGGGTCACCATCCGCAATGTCCGCCGGTCGGCCCGCCACGAGCTGGAAGCCCTGGAGAAGGACGGCGAGCTGTCTAGTGACGAGTTGAAGCGGGTAGAAGAAGAACTCGACAAGATCACCCAGGTTCAAGTGGCCGCCATCGACCGATTGCTGGCCCACAAAGAGCAAGAGCTCCTCGAAATCTGAGACATGGCGGGGCCGTCCGGATGGCCCTGCCCATGGAAGGGAATATCGACGTGACCGACGGTGACGACCGGCGAGAAGATGAGGATGACGAGGTTGAGGAGATCCGGAGGCGGATCGCGGAGCGAAGCGGGCCGTCAACCGACCAGGTGAGGATCGTGGGGGCCGAGGTGGCCGGCGAAGCCACCGCGGTGGTGCCGGTGGTGTCCCGTGACGATCTCTTCGGGGAGTCACTCGAGACCTCCGAGCCGCCGAAGTTCGCCGAGGTCACCGAGCCGCCGGAGGCGGCGGAGACCGCCGTGCACCTGACCAATGAGCCGATCGACCCGTCGACCCTCGGCCACACGGTGAAGCCGGTACAACCAGGGGAGACGGCGGTGCCGATGGGGACCCCGGCCGGTTCGGCCACCAAACTCCCGCACTGGACCGAGGCGCCCACCGGGCAGGTCCCGGCGGTGCTCAACCGGGATACCGGCGCGGGCAGCGGCTCGCACTCGGGGATCGCCGCCCCTTCCTGGCGGGAGGACGACAGCGACTGGCTGGCCCACGACGAGGAATTCGAACCGTCGATGTTCGGAGACGACGAAGCGGCGCTCGGGTCACTGGACGAGACCAACAGCACCGACGTCGATCGTCGACCCTGGGAGTTCGATCTCCCCTCCTCGGAGACCCCGGCGGGCGGCCGGGCCCGACGAGCCAGCGGGTCAACCCGGGACAAGGCCCGGGGGACCGGCAGCGGGGCGGTTCCCGCCGCCGGAGTGACGCCGGAAGCCGCCATCGAGAACCAGCTGACCACCCAGGTGCCGGCGGTTCCCCGATCGGATCCCGCCGACTCCGGCAGCTCCCAGGATGGAGACGGCAGCCGCAGTCCCGGCACCGCCGGTGGGGAGCGAGGGGGACGGTTGCCCTCCAGCCGGACCACCGGGGGGCTGGAGTCTCCGATCGGGCCGGACGAGCCCGAAGAAGTCATCGACGATCTCCCGGGTATCCAGCGGACCCGTCCCACCGGGAGCGCCCGGGTCGGCCGGATGCGCCGGGGCGGGATGCGGTCGGATCCGGTGAAAGCCAAACGACCCGAGGAGATGGACGCCCTCATCGATCCTCCGCTGGCGGCCGAGCCGCCGGGGGCCAGCGTGACCGCGGTACCGGGCGCCGGGCGCCGACGGGGAGGTCTGGCCGGCTTGGCCGCCGCCGACAGCGCCACCCAACGCTCCGGCCGGCTCGGTCGCCGCCTCCGGGGAGAGGACGGCGCCCATCAGGACCCCGAGTTCGACGGAGAACCGGACCTCACCGCCGAGGCCTATGCCCGGAGCCATCCCTACCCCGACACGGCGGCCGGCGCCGCCACCACCGTCACCCCGGCGGTCGACCCCTACGGCCAGCCGGACCTCTCCAGCCCAGCGGACACCGAGACAACCAGCCGGCGCGGCGGGGGCGACACCGCCACCTACGGGGACGATCTCGACCAGCCGGCTTATGAGCCGAGCGACGGCGACGGGCCCCTGGGCGGCGGCCCTCCGGTCCGGCGGATGCACATGCCGTCCCGGCGGGGTCGGGACGATGCCGAGGGCGGGGCGAGCATCCAGACCCGGGTGATCACCGGCATTATCGCCGCCGCCGTCGGGCTACTGGTGTTCAAGCTGGGACCGGCGCCGGCGCTGGTGCTGTGCGTGGTGGTCGTCACCTTTGCCGCCGGGGAGTGCTTCGGGGTGATGCGCCGGGCCGGCTACCACCCGGCCACCCTGCTCGGCCTGGTCGGCACCGTCTCTTTGATGATCGCCGCCTACACCAAGGGACCGGCGGCCATCCCGCTGGTGCTGGTGCTGATCGCCGTCTTCACCATGCTCTGGTACCTGTTCGGCATCGAGCGGGGATCACCCGTCGCCGGCAGCGCCTCCACCCTGTTCACCATGGCCTGGATCGCCCTGCTCGGCTCTTACTCGGCGCTGCTGCTGTCGCCGTCCCAGTTCCCCCATCGCACCGGCATCGCCTTCCTGCTGGGGGCGGTCATCGCCACGGTGGCCAACGACATCGGGGCGCTGGTCATCGGCGGGTGGATCGGCCGCCACGCCCTCGCCCCCAACGTCAGCCCCCACAAGACCTGGGAGGGTTTCCTGGGCGGCGCGGTCTTCTCGGTGGTCATCTCCGCGGCACTGGTGGGGGACATCCACCCCTGGACGCCGGCCCACGCCGCCCTCCTCGGGGTGGTGGTGGCAGTGGTGGCCCCGATCGGCGATCTGTGCGAGTCGTTGCTGAAGCGGGACTTCCGGATCAAGGACATGGGCTCGATCCTCCCCGGCCATGGAGGGGTACTCGACCGCATCGATGCGCTGCTGTTTGTCCTGCCTGCCACCTACTACCTGGTGCGCGCCCTCAACATCGGATGAACTTCGGGCAGGCTAGGGGGGTGACAGCCACCACCGTCAGCCTCATCGGTTCGACCGGCTCCATCGGGACCCAGGCGGTCGAGGTGATCGAGGCCTGCCCCGAGCGTTTCGACGTGGTGGCCATCGGGGCCCAATCCTCGATCAAGGTGCTGGCCGACCAGGCCCGGCGGTTCCACCCCCGGGTGGTGGCCATCGGGGACGAGACGCTGGCCGCCGATCTCGCCGCCCTCCTCCCCTCCGGCGTCGAGGTGGTGACCGGCCGGGACGGGCTGGCCCATATCGCCACCCTGGCCGACGTGGCCGTCAACGGGGTGGTCGGGTTCGCCGGGTTGACCGTCACTCTCGCCGCTCTCGAAGCCGGCCGCCGTCTGTGTCTGGCCAACAAGGAGTCGATCATCGCCGGGGCGCCGGTGGTGCAGCGGGCCCGGCACACCCCGGGGGCGGAGATCGTCCCGGTGGACTCCGAGCACTGTGCCATCCACCAGTGCCTCCGGACCGGGTCGGCCGGGGAGGTCTCCCGACTGCTGATCACCGCCTCCGGCGGTCCCTTCCGGGGCCGCAGCCGTGAAGAGCTGGCCAACGTGGAATTGGCCGAGGCCCTCAGTCATCCCACCTGGTCGATGGGCCCGAAGATCACGGTGGACTCGTCGACCCTGATGAACAAGGGGCTCGAGGTGATCGAGGCCCACGAGCT
Organism: Acidimicrobiales bacterium; assembly: GCA_036268775.1. Classification (GTDB taxonomy): domain Bacteria; phylum Actinomycetota; class Acidimicrobiia; order Acidimicrobiales; family RAAP-2; genus DASZIT01. Next base: position 14,664 of record DATATM010000006.1, read on the forward strand.
GTTCGGGATCCCCTTCGACGCCATCGACGTGGTGGTCCACCCCCAGTCGGTCATCCATTCGATGGTGGAGTTCAGCGATGGCGCGGTGGTCGCCCAACTGTCCATGCCCGACATGCGCCTCCCCATCGGCTACGCCCTGATGTACCCCGACCGCCTGCCGGTGCCGTTCGGGCCCATCGACTGGACGACGCTGGCCCGGCTCGATTTCGAGGAGCCGGATCGATCGGTGTTCACCTGTCTCGATCTCGCCTACCGGGCGGGACGGGAGGGTGACCTGGCTCCCGCCTGGTTGAATGCCGCCAACGAGGTGGCGGTGGCTGCCTTCCTGGCCGGCCGGATCGGGTGGTCCGCCATCGCCGAGGTGGTGGAGGAGACCCTCGACGGCTACGACCCGCCGACCGGCGAAGGGGTGGAGCGGGACGGGAACGGGAACCCGACCCGCACCGTCGACGACGTGCTGGAGATCGATGCCGCCGCCCGCCGCGCCGCCGAGCGAGTGGTCATCGCCCGGGGACCGGCATGAGCACCACCGAGCGGGCGGAGCGGGAGCGCTCCACCGGGACTGGGGGCTCGGCCGCAGTGCCCTCCCTCCCGCCTCCGGGAGCCCCGCTGCTGTTCCCCGAAAAGGTCAAGTCCCCGCGGCAGTCGGCCCTCGAACTCATCGCCATCGTGATCGCCATCGTGGGGCTGACGGTGCTCACCGGGACGACGGACATCGCCATCATCGTCGCCTGCATCATCGTCATCGTGATGATCCACGAATTCGGACATCTGTTGGCGGCCAAGCACGGCGGCATGAAGGTGACCGAGTACTTCCTCGGCTTCGGTCCCCGGCTCTGGTCCTTCCGGCGGGGGGAGACCGAGTACGGCATCAAGGCGATCCCCCTCGGGGGCTACGTGAAGATCCCGGGGATGACCAACCTCGAAGAGGTGGACCCCGAGGACGAGGCCCGCACCTACCGACAGCAGCCGTTCCACGCCCGGCTGTTGGTGGCGGTGGCTGGTTCCTTCATGCACTTCGTGATGGCCTTCCTCCTGCTGTGGTCGGCCCTCACCTTCGTGGGAGTGCCGAGTTCGAGCCAGATCCAGATCCAGGATGTGTCGTCCATCGCCGGCCAGACCAGCCCGGCGGCGGCCGCCGGAATCAAGCCCGGCGACATCGTGGTCTCCATCGACGGCAAGGCGGTCAACGGCAACGCCGACACCCTGACCCACGCCATCCAGAGCCATCCCGGCCAGCCGATCAGCGTGGTGGTGGATCGGGGCGGCCGCTCGTTGACCCTGTCGGTGACCCCGGCCAACGGCCGGGCCGTCCACGAGAAGGGGGCGTCCGCCCCGGCAGGAACGGCTCCCTACGGGGTGATCGGGGTCGGTCTCGATGCGCCCACCGTGAAAGCCAATCCGATTCATGCGCTGGGGACGACGACCGTCGACATCGGCCACTTCACCGCCTCGACGGTCACCCTCATCGGCAGCTTGTTCTCCCCCTCCTCCTTCTCCTCCCGCTTCCATCAGGTGACCAGCGCCAAGGCGGCCGACCAGGCGGCGGCCAACGGCACCCGGGTGTCGTCGATCGTCGGTGCGGTCGGCATCGGGGGCCAGGCGGTGCAGGCGGGGATCGGGGACACTCTGATCTTCCTGTTCTCCATCAACCTGTTCCTCGGGATCTTCAACATGTTCCCGATGCTGCCCCTCGACGGGGGCCACGTGGTCATCGCCGTCTACGAGAAGGTCCGGTCCCGAGGCCGCCGGGTGCTCTACCACGCCGATGTGGCCAAGTTGATGCCGTTCACCTGGTTGATGTTGGCCTTCCTGGGCGTCCTCTTCGCCACCACCCTGTTGAGCGACCTGCTCCACCCCATCGCCAATCCGTTCAACTGAGCGTTTGACCCCCGCCCCGAGTTTGACCACCGGGATGGAGCGCTGACCCCTCGGATGTCGCGTTGTTTGCCCAATGTTTGCCTTTGCGCCTACCTAAACCGTCATCGGCACCCCTAGCATGGGGGGTATGGGACGAACGGCTTGGACTACCACCGAACGGCGACCGACCCGGCAGATTCAGGTCGGCGGCGTGGCGGTGGGTGGTGGCGCCCCGGTCACCGTCCAGTCGATGACCACCACCAAGACGGCTGACGCCGAGGGC
>DATATM010000007.1:0-61344 GCA_036268775.1 Acidimicrobiales bacterium
TCCGTCCGAGCTTGGTGATGGTGGTGACGTCGATGCCGTTGGTGATGACCAGGTGGCAGAGGGCGTCCCCCATCAGCTCTTTGGCGGTGTCGATGGGGATGGGGCCGACGCCGGGGATCTCACAGATCCCGTTCGGGCCCACCACCCCCGAGCGCAGGGCGTCGAGGTCGACCCGGACGTGGACGACGGCCCGGGTGGGCTTGGACGGCTTGGAGGTCTTGTCCTTCGAGGTCTGGTCAGCAGAGCGCTGGTGGTGTGAGCCTTGGCCAGCAGAGCCTTGGTCAGTGGCGCTCTCGGCTTCGCTGGTCGGACCAGGAGAGCCCTTCCCCCCGGTGACCAGGTTCACCAGGGCATCGGCGGCATAGGCGTCGGGGGACTCTTTGATCCCGGCTCTCCGGGCCCGGTGGAAGACCTGGTCGGACTCCAGTTTCAGGGCTGCCTTCAGGGACGCTCCGACATCGGGGGTGAGCCGGGCATCCAAGCAGAAGGCCCCGGTCTCCACGTCGGTCCACATCCGACAGGACCGGTCCCGGTGGATGGCGTCGTAGAGGGCCTGGGCGTCCTGTCTCGACCGGCCCTGGGCCTTGGCCCGTTGGCAGCGGTCCCGGGTCTGGCGGACGGTGTCTCCCTCCGCGGTTTCGACCAGCTCGTCTTCGCTGTCGGGGTTGATCTTGACCGCCGAGGCGATGGCCTTGGCCTTACTGCGGGAGAGCTTCCCTCCCCGGTAGGCGGAGTCCATCCCCGGGTGGGTAGCGAGAGAGTCCCCGAGCGACAGGACGTCGGTCGCCTCCCCGAGGCTCTCCCCGGTGACCTCGGCCAGCCAGTGGGCCGCCGAGCGATGACCCCCGGCTTTGTGCTGGTTGGCCTCCGCCGCCCGCTTGGCCGCCAGGGTCTTCCCGGCCGCACACAGCCGCTCTCCCCGGGCAAAGATGTCAACCAGAGAAGCGGCGTCGGAACCGGCATAGCGCCCGGGCTCGAATCCCTCCAGGAAGGCGGCAATGGTGTCGAAGGCCTCGGTGAGGGATGTAGTGGATGCTGAACTGGAGGGTTGGGTCGCCAACGCCATGACCACAGCCTGACAGGGGGGTGTATCAGAGGATCTCGGGGGGGTCCGGTGGGGAGCCGGACCGGGGAGGGCAGGGGAAAGATAAACGACATGCACCCGTCGGAGTTCGGGCGCCCGGGGCGATGATAAGGGTATGAGCAGCTCACCAGCGGTCGTGCCCAATCGGGGCTCGCAGTTGTTGGCCCTCTATGACCATGCCTTGCCCGAGGTCTACGGCTACCTGCTCCGCCGGTGCAACGATTCGCCTACGGCCGAGGATCTCACCGCCGAGACATTCCTGGCGGCGGCCGCGGTGGTTCGCAAGGGCGGGGAGACCGATCTGAATGTTGCCTGGCTGATCGGGGTGGCCCGCCACAAGTTGGTGGACCACTGGCGCCGGCAGGAGCGGCAGCAGCGAAATCTGGTGTTGATCTCGACCGGGACGGAGGTTGACGACCCCTGGGACGCCACCCTTGATGCCATCCGGGCCCAGGAGGTGTTGGCCGAGTTGGGACCCCACCACCAGTCGGCACTCACCCTGCGGTACCTCGACGGGCTCAGCGTCCCCGACACCGCGGCGGCGCTGAACCGGACTGTTCATGCCACCGAGGCCCTCCTGGTACGAGCCAAGCGTGCCTACCGACACGCCTACGAGAGGAGCCAAGGCGATGACTGACCCTCTCGAGATCCTTCACACCCCTGACCGCCCGGCCCGCCCGTCCCCCGGCTTCGCCGCCGAGCTGAGGGACCGCCTCATCGAGGCGCTGGAGACACCTCCCGAATCCCCGGCCACCGCCAAAGGAGGAGCCATGACTACCACCGCAGTGCAATTCCGGAACGGACATCGCCCCGGCGACATCTCCTACATTTCGCTCGGCATCCCCGATCCTGCCCGGGGCGCAGCCTTTTACGGGGCGCTGCTGGGCTGGTCGTCGTCGCCGGGCCAGTCGGGTGAGGGACAGGTCGACGAGGTCACCCCCCAGGTCGGCATGTTCAACGGCACCCGAGCCTATGGGTCTGTCGCTTTCGGAGCCGTCCTGGGCTACCGGGTCGATGATGTGGCCGCGGTGGTCGCCCGGGTGAGGGATGCGGGGGGAACCGCCAATGATCCTGAGGAGCGCCCCTATGGGCTCGAATCGTCCTGCCTCGATAATCAGGGCGTGCCGTTCTATCTCCATCAGCTGTTGGACTCTCCCACCGATGACGACGGGGACCTCAGCAATGGCCGCCAGCACGGCGATATCGCCTACGTGTCCTTGGGGGTTCCGGTCTTGGCTCAGGCCGAGGAGTTCTACGGCCAGGTGCTGGGATGGACGTTCACCCCCGGTTCGCATCCCCAGGGTCGCCAGATTCAAGGGGTGACCCCGATGTCAGGCCTCTGGCAGACGGATACCCCGCAGGCGGTGCTGGCCTTTCGGGTGGACGACATTCGAACCGCCATGGAGATGGTGACCGAGCTGGGCGGGACCCCCAGCCCCATTGAAGAGCGCCCCTATGGGCTGGCGTCGGACAACTGCGCCGACGACCAGGGCACCGTCTTCCACCTGATGCAACTCCCGGTCTAGGCGCCAACCAGCAGCGGCCACTCAGAACCGAGGTTGGTGCGGGGACAACCCGGAGGCGGGCTCAGGCCGGCTTCCAGGGTCCACGCCCACGACCACGGACTAGACGGTGCCTCCGCGGCGGCTCTCGACGGTCACGCCGATCAGGGCGGAGAGAATGAGGGCAGCGGCGATCGGCGCCAACCAGAGGCCGAACACGAAGGTCAGCGCGGTGAAGAAGGCGCCCATGCCCAAGATGAAGGGCCAGATGCTCGACCCGGGAAACGAGTCGACCACGCCGGCACTGTCCTCCATGGTGGCATCGGGGTTCTCCTCCGGCCGGAGTTTCATGTGATAACTCCACCAGAGGTAGTAGCTCCCGGGGAGCAGGCCGAGCCCGGTGGCCCCGATCAGCATCAGGAAGCCGGCGTCCTCATAGCTGGTGAACCAGTACACGGCACCGACGACGGCGAAGAAGACGCCCACCACCAGGAGCACAATCGACTCGGTCTTCATGACGGGGCTCCGACCGGTTGCTTGGTATCCCCGGAGCCACCCGGACCACCGGGACCACCTGGACCACCCTTCTTGTCCTTGGGTTTGTGGACGATGGTGCGGTGCTCAGGATGGTTGTAGTCCCAAGTCGGCCGTTCCGACCGGATAGGCGGCAGGTGGGTGTAGTTGTGGTGCGGCGGCGGGGAGGTGGTGAACCACTCCAGCCCGTGGCCGTCCCAGGGGTTGGAACCGGACGGCACCGGCTTCCGCCAGGAGACCCAGAGGTTGATGAGGAAGAAGAAGAAGGAGAACCCGATCACGTAGGCGCCGAGCGTCGAGATGACGTTGAGGGTCGTCCAGCCGGTGTCGGGGGAGTAGCTGGCCACCCGTCGGGGCATCCCGTGGAGTCCCACCAGGTACTGGGGCATGAACGCCACCCAGAAGCCGATGAACAGGAACCAGAAGTGGAGCTTGCCCAGGCTCTCCCGGAGCATGCGCCCGAACATTTTCGGATACCAGAAGTAGAACCCGGCGAACCCGGCGAACACCGCGGTGCCGATGAGGACGTTGTGGAAGTGGGCGACCACGAAGTAGGTGTCGTGGGTCATGAAGTCGACCGGGGGCGAGGCGAGCAACACCCCGGTCACCCCGCCGACCAGGAAGACCAACAGGAATCCGATCGAGAACAGCATGGGGGTCTGGAAGCTCAGCTGGCCCCGCCACATGGTGCCGATCCAGTTGAAGAACTTGATGCCGGTCGGCACCGCGATCAAATACGACAGCAGCGAGAAGAACGGCAGCAGTACCACCCCGGTGGTGAACATGTGGTGGGCCCACACCCCGGTGGAGAGGCCGGCGATGGACATGGTGGCGAAGACCATGCCCTTGTAGCCGAATATCGGCTTGCGCGAGAACACCGGGAAGATGTCGGTGACCATCCCGAAGTAGGGCAAGGCAAGGATGTACACCTCCGGGTGCCCGAAGAACCAGAAGAGGTGTTGCCAGAGGATGGGTGAGCCACCTCCCTCCACCGAGAAGATGTGGGTGCCGAAGTGCCGGTCGCAGAACAGCATCACCACCGCCGCGAACAGCACCGGGAAGGCGATGAGGATGAGGATGGCGGTGACCAACATGTTCCAGGAGAAGATCGGGATCCGGAACATGGTCATCCCCGGGGCGCGGAGATAGAAGATGGTGGCCACCAGGTTGACGCCGGTGAAGATGGCGGAGAACCCGGTGAGGGCCAGGGCCATCAACCAGAGGTCGCTGCCGGCGCCGGGGGAGTTGGTGGCGTTGGAGAGGGGGGCGTAGGAGACCCAACCGAAGCTGGCCGCCCCTCCGGCCACCAGGAAGCCCGACAGCATGGTGATCACACCGCTGAGGTACAGCCAGTAGGAGAGGGCGTTGAGCCGGGGAAACGCCATGTCCGGCGCCCCCACCTGGAGGGGGACGATGTAGTTGGCCAGGCCTCCGAAGGCGAACGGCCCGGCGAACAGGTACATCATCAGGCTGCCGTGCATGGTGAAGAGCTCGTTGTAGGTCTGGTAGGAGACCAACGAGGTGTGGGGGTCGAGCAACTGCGACCGGATGACCATGGCCATGATCCCGGCGATGAAGAAGGTGATCAGCGAGGTGATCATGTAGGACATGCCGATGACCTTGTGGTCGGTCGAGGTCAGCCAGTTGAGGATCCCGCTCGGGCCTTCGTGGTGGCCGTTGTCCCCCTCACCGTGGCCGGCATCGGGGCCGTGTCCGTCGGGGCCACCCAACTCCTCGGGAGTGATGACTTCCGGGCGTTCAATGGTTGTCGTCATGCCGATGCCTTTGCCGTGGGAGTCGCGGAAGCCGAGGAGGGTGTGGTGGTCTTGGTCGAATTAGGCGGATTGGTCACGGTGATCCGGGTGTTGGGGGGCGGGTTGTTCTGGGCCCCGGATCCCGAGTTCTGCAGGGTGTGACCGGCGGCCACCTCGGAGCTGGCCCAGGTCTCGAAGTCGGCGGGCGACACCGAGCGGACGCTGAACAGCATCTCCGAGTGGTAGAGCCCGCAGAACTGGGTGCACTGGCCGTCGAAGGTGCCGGTGCGGATCATGTTGAGGTCGAAGATGTTGGTCACCCCGGGCTGGGCGTAGCGGCTGAAGTTGAAGTCCCGGAGGTAGAAGCCGTGGATGGTGTCATTGGAGACCAGGGTGATCTGCAGCGTCTCCCCCACCGGCACCACCATCTGGGGCCCGTGGTTGTTGGGGCCGTTGGTGGTCTCCCCGACCACCCCGACGTTCAGGCCGGTGTAGTCGAAACGCCACCCCCACTGGAAGGCGGTCACGGTGATGTTCACCACCGGGGCACCGGCGGCGGCGCCATCGGAAGCGACGGTGGCATTGACCGGCTGGGTGGCATCGACGCCGTTCTCGGTGACCACCGTGAAGAAGAACAGGAATCCCACGATGATGATCGGGACCACGGTGTAGAGGAACTCGATAGGCCCGTTCTCGTGGAACTGCTTGGGCATCTCGTCGGACCGCCGGCGGTAGCGGAACACCGTCCAGATGATCAGGATGGCGACGAACCCGCCGACGATGATCCCGACGGTCATCATCCCCGAGTAGAGCTTGAAGGTGTTGTGCCCCTGGACGGTGGCCCCCGGGTCGGCGCCATAGCTGGGGTACCAGTTGCACCCGGCCAGGAGCAGGGGAGCCCCGACGATCAGCGCGGTCATCCAGCGGCGGCGCACCCCGCGGACCCGGCTTGGGGACGGGTCGCTCGTGCCGGTCGGGCCGGTAGAGGGGTCGGTCACAGCGATGACACTAGCGGGGGTTGGGGCGAAATTAGAAGTTGAGAACCGCCGAAGTTCCGAGACAGCATCCCTCCAGGTCAGGGGGGTGCCCAAGCCTGGGGTTCGACCGCCATTCCGAGGCTTACCCGTGGTGATGGGGGTCGGACTCCCGGGCCGCCCACGAGAACACCCCGTGGGCCATTGTCGAGGTGGCGGCTTCGGCCCGGGCCTCGAACACCCGTTGGCGGATTCGGCTGATGCCGGGGTCGGACGAATCCACCAGCCAGGCCAGTTCGGCCAGGTGGCCGGCCAGCCGGAGGGCGGCATCGACGGGACCATCCCCGGTGCCGGCCGACGACTCCAGCAGGTCCAGCGCCCGGTCGGCCAAGACGGAGGCGCCTCCGGCCAAGCCGGCCAGCTCGGTGGCCAGAGCCTGCTCCGGCGCCGGCTTCAAGGTGGCGGGATTGCCGTCCCACCAGCCCCCGTACAGCCTCCACACCGTCCGGACGATGAACTCCGGCTCGTCGTAGACCGGCTGGAGGTAGGGGCGCTCCATCAGCGCGGCGGGAGGGGTCACGGTGTGGATGATCTCGTCGAGCCGGGCCCCGGCGTTCATGAGGACCAGGGTCTGGTCGACCAGCGAGTCGAGCAGGTCAGCGGTGTCGCCGAGCGCCTGGCGGATCCGGTCCGCCCCCACCACCGGGAAACCGTGACCGGGAAGCAGTACTTCCGGACCCCCATCCGGTCCGTCGTAGAGGGCGAGCATCTCCCGGAGGGCATCGGCCCACTCCCGGGGGTAGCGCTGCACCTTCTGGGGGTTTCCGGCATTGGGGGAGGCCCAGATGAACAGGTCGCCGCAGCAGAGGACCTTGCGATCGGGGAACCAGGTCCAGGTGTGGTCGTCGGTCTCGCCCTTGGCGTGATGGAGCTCGGCCCGCAGCCCCCCGACCTCCAGGCTCAGGTGGTCTCGGTAGGTGCGGTCGGGGTAGCGGTACTCGGTCGGCCACTGCAGGTTCTTGATGTTGAACTGCCGCCGGTTGATGATCCCGTTGTAGCCGGCGGTCAGGATGTACCGGTCGAACCGGGGGGGCAGGGCATCGTGGGCGACCACGGTGGGTGGATCCCATCCTTGGGCCTCCGACTCGGCCTCCCACACCGGCACCCCGAAGACATGGTCGATGTGGCCGTGGGAGTACACCGCGGTGTGGAGGCGGCTGGCCGACCATTCCCGGAGGGTCCGGTGGATCTCCCCGGCCATCAGCGAGCTACCGGTGTCGACCAGGAACAGGCCGTCGTCGGTGTCCAGCGCCGACACGTTGGCGAACGACGGGGTGAAGGCCACCCCGTCGCCGACTTCGGCCAGGCCGCCCCAGGTCTGCAACGGGTGCGCCTCCGATGTCGACAACGCCCCTGTCCACAGCCGCTCGGCGATGTCGAGCACGTCCGGTTGTTCAGCCACGGTGATCCCCCTCTTTCACTTCGGCTGCAATGTATCGGCCGACGCCGGGCCCGGCGAGGCCCCTCGGATTCAGCCCGACGGGGCGGGAGGAGCGGGGGGTTCTTCCGGACGGGAGGTGGCCCGGCCGACCAGCCAGCCGGCCGAGCGGATGCTGCGCTTGGCCTGGGCCTTGGCGGCGGGGGCGTGTTTGGCGGTGGTCCGGGAAGCCGCCGAGGAGGCGGCTCCCGCCGCTCTCCCGGCCCACCGGGCGGCGCCGCCGACCTGTTCCTCGCTGGGGAACAGGCTTCGGGCGGCGGAGGGGGGCGCCGACGGTTCGGGCTCCGGTGCCGGCGGGGTGGAAGCGGGGTCGGAGACGGGGGCCGAGGCGCGGGCGGGCGACGGAGTGACGGTCACGGTGGCGGAGGCATCGACCACCCGTCTCGAACCTCGGAGACCTCTCGGGCCGACCGGATGGGGATCGGTGTTCACCAACGTCGCCAATCGGATGATGCCGACGGCGGCGATTTCCAGGATGAGGATCCCCTCGATATCGGGGCGGATGCCGGAGACGACCGGCGAGAGGGCCACCAGGGCGGCGGTCACCACCACCAGCACCACGTGGAGTTTCCGACTGAAGATGCGGACGATGCCGAGCGGACCGTCGGCGGTCAGGGCGAGGGCGGCGAAGATGCCACCGGCCACTGCCAGCACGCCGCCGCGGTCGACGTGAAGGGAAAGATCGGCCAGCGCCACCACCGAGAGGACCTCGGCCGTCTGGAGGATCCAGAACGGAGTGATCCGCCGGGAGTACGCAGCCGCGGACTCGGCGCCGGCCGGACCGCGGGTGCCGCCGGCCCCGCGGGCACTCATCCGGGTGGCGCGGAGGCCAGGACTACGACGGGGCCGAGCCGGCGGCGGGGTCTGGCGGCGTTGCCACCGGGGTCACCGCGGGCTGGGGAACCGCTACCGGCGGGGGGGTCGGGGCAACCGTCGGTGCCGGGATGGCGGCGGCCGCCTTCACCCCTTTGTCGTCGGGTTGGCCACCCTCATCGAGACCCTTCTTGAATTCCTTCTGCGCGGAGCCCAGCGATCGGGCCAGCTTGGGAATCTGGGTACTCCCGAAGAGGACCAGCACGACAACGATCAGCACGATGATGCCGTCGACGCCAAAGATCTCTGCGGATGGAGCAAACTGCATAACTACGCCTCCTACGTCGGCCTTGCCACCAGGTTAGACCCGTCTGTGTACGACTGGTACTTCGTAGCCGACGGCCAGGCAGGATGGCCGAAGGAGTCAACCCGCCAGGAACACCCCCATGACCAGGGCGGCAACCGAGGCGGTGGCCCCCACTGACCCCCACAGGGCCAAGCCTCGCTTGGAAGTGGATCGCTGGTGGAGGAAGACGCCGACTCCGGCGATGACCACCACCGCGATCTTGACCATCAGCACGGCCTTCCAGGCGGAGGGCGCATCCTTGAAGGTGATCGTCGAGATGTTCCAGAGCCCGGTGCCCACCAGCCCCACATACGCCGGCCACAACAGCGCGGCCAGCACCTGGCCCACCTTCTTGGAGGCATCCTCGCCGAGCCCGCGCACGGTCGGCATCAGCCCGGCCACCGTGAATTGGCCACCCACCCAGATGGTGGCGGCGAGGACGTGGAGGGTCAGCCGGATGCCGTCGACGGTCGGGCTGAGGGCCGGCGCGGCGGCGATGGTCGGGGATAGCACGGGGCGGCTGCTGATCTCTACTTGGCTACGTGGCTACTTGCCGGTCCAGTTGGGCTTGCGCTTCTCGGCAAAGGCGATCGGCCCCTCCATGGCATCGGCGGAGCCGAACACCTCGGGGACGGCCTTGTTGTTGATCTCCCAACCCTGGGCGTCCGGGAGCTCACCGGCCTGCCTCATCACGCGCTTGGAGGTCCTCACCGCCAACGGCGCGTTCTCGGCGATGGTGTTGGCCAGCTCCAAGGTGGCCTCCATCAACTTCTCCCTCGGGACCACCCGGTTGATCAAACCCAATTCCAACGCCCGCCGGGCGTCGATGGGGTCGCCGGTCATGGCCAACTCGAGGGCGATGGCCGGCGGGATCCGCTTGGGCAGGCGGATGAGCCCACCGGCGGCCGCCATCAGGCCCCGCTTCACCTCGGGGATGCCGAATTTCGCCTCCTCGACCGCCACTACCAGATCGCAGGAGAGCATGATCTCGCAGCCACCGGCCAGCGCCGAACCATTGACGGCGGCGATGAGGGGCTTGGCGAACTCCCGCTGGGCGATGCCGCCGAACCCTCCCTTGGCCCCCATGATGTCGCCCGCCTCGCCGGCGGTGAACGCCTTGAGGTCCATACCGGCGCTGAAGGCCTTGTCGCCGCTGCCGGTGACGATGACCACCCAGCAGTCGTCGTCCGCCTCCAATTCGTCGAAGGCGGCGGCGAATCCCTTGGACACCGCACCGTTGATGGCGTTCCGGGCCTCGGGCCGGTTGATGGTGAGGATCTCGATATGGCCTTGTCGCTCCCGCAGCAGTTCGTCAGACACCTGGTTGTCCCTTCGTCGGATCTCAGTGTTCGGGCAGACGGTAGCGCGGTGGGTCGCCCTCCACGACAATTGCGCTGCCCACCATCCCCGGGCTGTCGCGCCGGCCCATCTCGGAGGTGACCTCGTCGTCGGCCGGGGAGGCCGCCACCTGGCGGCCGTCGGGGAGCCGGGCGATGACCGGTGCGCCGGTGGAGGTTCCCTGGTGGTCACGGATGACGGTGATGGCCATCACCGTGGCGGAGGTCGGGCCCGGCACCTGGAGAGCGGTTTCCACCGCGCTGGCATCGATGCGCGCCTGATCGTCGGCGGTGTCGCCGGGTTGGAACCCGCCCGGGGGCGGTGCAGAGCCGTAGAGCCCGAGCGCATGCTTGGTGATGAACCAACCCAGTCCGGTGGCCAGGCCCAGCCGGGGCCGGCCGGTGGTGGTCACGTTGCCCTCCTGGCGCAGGCGGCTGGTCACCGAGGCGATCCCGTGGGTGGTGTAGTTGTTCCCGGGACCCCCGAAGTAGGGGAGCCCCCCGGTGGAGGTGAGGCCCCGGGTGTCGTCAGGCGCCAGCCCGAGGGCGTCACAGGCCAGTTCGACGGCGGAAGGGAAGCAGGAGTAGAGGTCGAGGATCTCCACGTCGTCGATCCCCAGGTTGACCGCCTCGAACATCGCCCGCCCGGCGGCGGCGATGGCGGGGGATCGGCCGGGATCGGGCCGGGCGACCGGAAACCGGACATCGACGGCGCCGGCCCCCGACCAGATGAACACCGACCGGTCAGCCACCCCGGCCCGCCGTGCCTCGGCCAACGAGCACACCACCACCGCGGCGCCCTGATCGGAACCCAGGAAGGCGGTCATTCGCTTCGTGTAGGGCTCGCAGACGATGCGGTTGTCCGGCGACGGCGTGGCGATCTCCGCGGCGGTGTACTCGACCGGGAACCAGGCGAACGGATTCTTGGCCGCCACCCGGGTGAAGGGGGCGAACAACTCGCCGATGGTCTGGCGATGTTGGTCGGCGGTGTGACCGGCCCGGGCCGCCACCACACTCTCGAACAGCGGATAGACGTGCACCGGGGCCATCAGCCCGATGGCGGATTCCGCCGGCCCGACGCCGGGCAGGTCGTCCCCGACCGCCGGGTCGGGAGCCAAGCTGGTGTCCCCGTGGTCCCGGGGTTGTCCGAGCGTGTGCCGCAACCGCGACGACCGGATGGCCTCGGCGCCGGCGATCACCGTCACCGACAGGGTGCCGGCGGTGATCTCCGCCGCCGCCCGGTTCACCAGCCATTGGGGAGAGTTTCCGCCGATGGTGGTCGTCTCGCAGACCGCCGGCTTCGTCCCCAGGGCCCGGGCCAGCTCGGTGGCCGGCGCCGGACCGGCGTGGGTCATGATGCTGACTACCGACAGCTTGTCGATCCGGTGGCGCAATCCAGGGGCGTCGGCGAACGCGGCGACGCAGGCCCGAGCCATCAGGTCGATGGGGGTCACCGGGTCACCGTGCTCGATGGACTCCCCGGAGGCGACGACCACCGGGATCCGTTCGGCATCCTGGTCGGAGATGCTCATCGGCTCGACTCGCTACCGCTCGGGGATGCGCCGTGGATGGATGTCATGGTCGGACGCGGAAGCTACCACTGCGGCCGGGATGTTGACATCTGCGCCTTGGGGGTTACTTGCGGCCACGCCGGGTTGTGCGCACCGTCACCGGAAGCTGCCAGGCTGGGACGATGACGCCGGACCCCGCATCTTCCTCCCCGGCCGTCGCCGGCAAACCGGTTGGCCGCAGGGGGAGCGGGGGGATCCTGCCCGATGATTTCCATTTCGGGGTGGCCACGGCCGGCTTCCAGGTCGAGGGCGGGTTCAACGGCCCGGACGAGCCGGGCAACAACTGGCTCCGGTGGGAACAAGTGGGTCGGGTCGAACCGTCGGGCAACGCGGTCGGGTTCTGGGAGCGACCAGAGGAGGCCCTCGATCGGGCCACCGCCCTCGGGTGCGACAGCTTCCGGCTCGGTTTCGAGTGGGCCCGGGTGGAACCGAGGCCGGGAGAAGTCGATGAAGGGGCGTTGGCCGGCTACGCGGCGATCATCGACGGCTGCCTCGAGCGAGGGCTCGAGCCGCTGGTCACCCTGCACCACTTCACCCACCCGTCGTGGCTCGGCGAGGACTTCTGGCTTCGCCCGGATGCGCCGGAGCGATTCCTGGGCTGGGTGGAGTTGGCGGTGGCGAGGCTGGCCGGCAAGGTGCGCCTGTGGGTGACGATCAACGAGATCAACGTGCTGTCGATCGAATCCTGGTTGCTGGGCACGTTCCCACCCGGCCGTTTCATGTCCTTCCGCGATTCGGCGGTGGCCACCGACCACCTCCTCGCCGCCCACGTCCTTGCCTATGAAGCCATCCACCGGGCCCGCCCCGATGCGGTGGTCACCACCAACAACGCCTGCGTAAGCGTCTACGACCTCGATCGGCGGCTCACCGACACGTTGATGGCCCGCAGCTTGGGCATCGCCCGGCCCGAGTTCGGTAGCTGGATCGATGAGCGGCGGGCTGAGCACAACGCCCGGATTCCGGCGCCCGGTGGCGGTGAGCGGGGCTTCCGCCGATTGACCGCGGCGACATCGCCGCTGGCCCCGGCGACAGCGGGGCGACCGCACCGGGCGATGGACGCGGTCTATGCCAGCTCCTTCGAACGGACCCTCGACGTGGTGGGCCTCGACTACTACGACCCCTTCGTCGCTCGTCACTTCCGCGCCCCCGGCCATCGGACCGCCGGTGGTCGGGGATGGCTGCCGACCCGCAACCTGTGGGACGACGTTCCCGATCCGGCCGGACTCACCCGGTGGCTCGGCGTCCAGCACGCCGCCACCCCCGACACGCCGGTGTGGGTGGTGGAGAACGGCCTCTGCAACCGGGTCCGGAACGGGCGATCCTTCCCCCGGCTGGATGGCTGGAGCCGTTCCCGCTATCTCCAGGAGAACATCCGGGCGGTCATCGCCGCCATCGACCGGGGGGTGCCGGTGGCGGGGTACTGGCACTGGTCGCTGGTCGACAACTACGAGTGGGGTTCGTATCAGCCGAGATTCGGGCTCTACGGGGTGGACCGGCACCGGGGCGCCCGCGGGTTCCGCTGGCTGGAGACCGACTCATTGGGGGACGACTCCGGCGAAACCTACCGTCGGATCATCGCCGGCCTCCGCGCCGGGGACTGGTCGGTGCTCGACACCAAGTGAGTCACAGGCCTCGCTTCAGCGGCATCGCCCCCGCTGGCCATCCGGCCGGCTAAGGACTACCGGGCGGTGAACGGCGTCAGCCTGGACGAGGGGCGCGAAGTCACCCGCAACCTGAAACTGCGATCGTTGGCGGCGGTGATTGCCGGCCGTTGCCCGACCGGTTAACTGGTCCGATGTCCAGCCTGGCCGTCACCATCTACGGGGTAGGCGCGGTCTCATTCATGATGGCGATGTATGCGCTGGAGCGACGGGGGAAGGGATTCATCCTCGGCTTCGCGGTCGGGTGCCTGTTGTCCAGCGCCTACGGGTTCCTGTCCGGCGCCTGGCCGTTCGGGGTGGTCGAGTTCATCTGGTCGGGGGTTGCCCTGCGCCGTTATCTCCGCACGTGACCGGGTCCGGCTCGGGAGAAACGGTGCGAGCGGTCATCGACCTGTCACCGAGGGTCGGGGGGTTTCTATGATCGGGCGATGCCCTGCCCGACCGCTGACCCCCTTCTGATCAGGCCGACCGGATGAGCGTGGCCGAGGAGGGCGTGTCGATTACCGAGGCGCTGGCGGCATTGGCCGCCGCCGATCCCGACCGCCCGGCGGTGACCTGCGGGGAACGAACGGTCACCCGGGCGGAGCTCGAGGCCCGGACCAATCGACTGGCCCGGGCGTACCTCGACCTCGGTGTCAGCCCCGACAGCTTCGTGACCATCGGGCTTCCCAACGGCATCGAGTTCATCGAGGCGACCGTCGCGGTCTGGAAGGCCGGAGCCACCCCCCAGCCGGTCTCGGATCGACTGCCGACCGCCGAGCGGCGGGCCATTATCGACCTCGCCGATCCGTCGTTGGTGGTGGGCATCGACACCGCGGAGACCGGCGGCCGGCCGTCGATTCCGGCCGGCTTCGAGCCGACGCCGTCGTATTCGGATGGCCCGCTCGAGCCGAGGATCGCGGCTTCGGTCAAAGCCCCGACCTCGGGTGGCAGCACCGGGCGGCCCAAGCTGATCGTCTCCGGGCACCGGGCGACGTCGGCCAACGTCACCATCCACTCGATCTATACCCGCATGCCACCAGACGGTGTCCATCTGGCGACCGGGCCCATGCACCACAACGGGCCGTTCATCTACGCCCTCGCCGCCCTGTTCACCGGTAGCCAGGTGGTGGTCATGTCCCGGTTCGACGCCGAGGAAGCCCTGGCGCTGGTCGAGCGCCACCGGGTGGACTGGATGTATCTGGTCCCCACCATGATGCAGCGGATCTGGCGCCTCCCGGAGCCCGCCCGACTGGGCCACGATCTCTCCTCGCTCGAGGGGGTCTTCCACGTGGCTGCCCCGTGCCCCCAATGGCTCAAGCAAGCCTGGATCGACTGGCTGGGGCCGTCGACGATCCTCGAGCTCTACGGAGGCACCGAGGGGCAGGTGGCCACCTTCATCGACGGGACGGAGTGGCTCGCCCACCGCGGCTCGGTCGGGCGGCCGCTGTCCGGCGAGATACAGATCCGCGACCCCGGCGGCCAACCGTCGGCCCGCGGCGAGACCGGCACCGTGTGGATCCGGCGGCAGGCCGGTACCCAGAAGACCTACACCTACATCGGCGCCGAGGCACGGGAGGGAGGTGACGGGTGGGAGACCCTGGGCGACGTGGGCTGGATGGATGAGGACGGCTACCTCTATCTCACCGACCGCGACACCGACATGATCCTGGTGGGTGGGTCCAATGTGTATCCGGCCGAGATCGAGGCGGTGCTCACCGAGCACCCGTCGGTGGCCGATGCCTGCGTGGTCGGACTCCCCGATGACGACCTCGGCAACGTCCCCCATGCCATCCTGGCGCTTTCATCGCCGGTCGACGACGATGAGCTGGATGCCTATCTCCGGGCCCGGCTGGTGTCCTACAAAGTGCCCCGAACGTTCGAACGGGTGGACGGACCCCTTCGTGACGACGCCGGCAAGGTGCGTCGACCCGCCCTCCGCGCCGATCGGCTCCCCAAGACCAACGCCGGAGGGGCGGGCGGACAGGATCCGGGCCCGGAGCCACCGTGAGGTGGGGCTGGCGGCGAAGCGATAGCCTGGTGGCAGGTCACCCGGTCCCTTGAGGAGGAACCCATGAGCGATTCACTCACCAAGCCCCGCGCCCAGTTTCACGCCATGACCGAGGGCACCAAAGCCGACTGGGACATCATCGCCACCGAGTCCATTTATGCCGCCGCCGACCTGCCTGACCGGGTGATGACCCACCTCCGGCTATTGGGCGGCGACTACGGCGGTTTCGCCGTCGACCGACTGGAGCACAGCCTGCAGACCGCCACCCGCGCCGAACGGGCCGGACGCGATGATGAGTATGTGTTCTGCGCGCTGGTTCACGACATCGGGGACACCCTCGCATCCTTCAATCACGCCGATATCGGTGCCGCGGTGGCGAAGCCGTTCATCAGCGAGCAGAACCACTGGATGATGGAGAAGCACGGGATGTTCCAGGGGTACTACTTCTTCCACCATCTCGGTCTCGACCGGGACATCCGTGAGCAGTTCCGTGGCCACCAGTGGTTCGACTACACCGCCGAGTTCTGTGCCGAGTACGACCAGCCGGCGTTCGATCCGGCCTATCAGTCGTTCCCGCTGGAGCATTACGAGCTGCTGATGCGCCAGATCATGGCGTCTCCCAAGTCCAGCATCTACGTCGCCCAACCGGACCCGGAGCTCGCCCCCACCTGACCCCTCGGGGGAGCGAACGGGATCGTCGAGCCATCGCCGACCTCATGCGATCCCGGGTGATCACCGACCCCCGCCAGAATCGCGGAAGGGGGAGAGCGGGCCTTTTCGCCTCATGGAAAGGCTGGCCTAGGGTGGGGAGGGCATGGTACCTCCATCCGTGACGTCCAGCGGCCCCGGATCGCTCACCGGCGCCGACCTTGAAGATGTCCTCCAGTCCTACCGCCGGGAGTTGACCGGATTCTGCTACCGGATGCTGGGCTCGGGTTCCGAGGCCGAGGATGCGGTCCAGGAGACGTTCTTGCGGGCGTGGCGCTACATCGACGGCTTCGAGGGACGCTCGTCGTTCCGGTCGTGGTTGTACCGCATCGCCAAGAATGTCTGCGTCGACATGAGCAAGAGCCCGCAACGCCGAGCCCGGCCCATGGAGATGGGACCGTCGGTGGCGATTGCCGATGCCGCCCTCGGCAATCCGCACCCCGAAAACGTCTTCGTGCAACCTATCTCCGACGAACGGGTCATTGACCTCGATGGCGATCCCGCCGAGGTGGCGGTGGCCCGGGAGACGATCCGGCTCGCCTTCGTGACCGCGCTGCAGCAGTTGCCGGCCCGTCAGCGATCAGTGCTGATCCTCTGCCAGGTGCTGCGGTGGCAAGCCTCCGAGGTCGCCGAGCTCATGGATATGAGTGTGGCGTCGGTCAATAGCGCGCTGCAGCGGGCCCGAGCGACGATGGCCGCGCTCCCGGAGGATGCCCTCGATCCGACCATTGATGCCGACCAAGAGGCGCTGTTGGGCCGGTACGTCGATGCCTTCGAGCGTTACGACATCCCCGCGCTGTTGGAACTGCTGCGCGACGACGTCATCTTGTCGATGCCTCCCTTCGACCTCTGGATGCGGGGTCCGGAGAACCTGGCCGGCTGGTTCCTCGGCGAGGGGATCGTCTGCAAAGACGGCCGGTTGCTGCCGGTAGCGGTGAACGGCACCCCCGGGTTCGGGAACTATCACCAGGTCCGGCCGGGGCTGTGGGAGCCGTTTGCCATCCAGGTGATCGAGGTCAGCCAAGGCAGGATCGTCGGGCACCACAACTTCTTGTACCCCGACCTGTTTGCCGAGTTCGGGTTGCCGCCGCGGATCGAGGCGTAGCGCCCCCACCGCCGGTGCAGGGGGCGATGTTCAAGCCAGGCTGCGGGAGCCAGTCGCCCGGCGTCGGTTGAGCCGCTGCCATCGGGATTCAACCTGATCGAGAAAGCTGAGTCCGGCATCGAGATGGCGGAGGACCTCGGACTGCCCTTGGGGCCGGCCGAGCATCCAGCTGTGGCCGCCCGGAACCCACTGGACCTTGGCCCCCGACAGCCTCTCGAACTCGGCGGCGGTGGCGTAGTTCACCACCCGGTCGAACACCCCCCAGATCGGCAGGATCGGGATGTCTCCCCGCTCGGCGATGGCGGTCACTTCGGCCCGCAGGTCGATGTCCATCAGCATGCTGGCCACCGGCAGCGTGCGGCCGAGGGTGCGGATATTCCGGCGGGCGTCCGGCAGTACCGAGCGGAGGGTGGAGGTCATCCTCCCGACCAGGAGGTCGGGACCATCGATCATCAGCGAGAACAGCAGGTCGCCGAAGGCGGCGGCGTCGGGTGCCACCGGCGCCAGCAGGGTAGGGAACAGGCCGTGCCGATCTCGCCAGGCCGGGGTGGCGACGCCGTCACGGTAGATGAGGCCCAGCGTGCGCTCGGGGTGGGTGGCGGCGTATTGGATGGCCACCGCGCCGCCCATCGAATGCCCGAGGACCACCGCCGGCCCGGCTCCGAGGTGGTCGGCGATGGCGGTGATCTGTTCGGCCAGAGCCGCCATGGTCACCTGCCCCCAGGGGAGCGAATCGCTGCCGCCGAATCCGGGCAGGCTCGGGGTGATGACCCTCCAGCCGAGGGCGTCGGCCAACCGTGAGCTCTCCCGCCAGTACATCCCGCCGCCGGCAAAGTAGCCGTGGATGTTGATGGCCCAGACCGGCGGGCTGCCGGCGCCGCCCGGCCCGACCGCCTCCTGGTTGTCCGACACCGCGAAGCGCAGGTAACGCCCGTCCACCTTGATGACGCCGGGGACCATCCGAACCTCGCATTTGACCGATCGACGCACGGCTTTCGGAAAGCTGGTGGCCGGAATCCGCTCGGGGTGGGGCCGATGAGGGCGCTTCAGGTGGGTGACGGTGGAGGACGGAGTGGCGGAGCGGGCACCCATGGTGACCAGGACTCTACCCGCCGAAACCGGGTTTTCGGGTGATCAGGCCTGGGCCGGGTCGCCGAGATATTGGCCCACGGCGCCGAGGATCTGGGTGGCATCGTCCACGATTTGTGCCACCAGGGAGGCGGCGGGGATGAGGGTGCGGATGGCACCCACCCCTTGCCCGGTCGGATAGCACTCGCGGTCCGGATCGACGCCGGCGGTGTCCTCGCCCCCACCCAGATGGAAGGTCCCGTCGGTCATCGACCGTCCCAGCTGTTCGGGGAAGGCGCGGAGCTCCTCGGGGTGTTCCTCGAAGAACCCGGTGTACTCGTTGCGGATCACCCGCATCGTCTTGCCCGAGTAGGCCCGGCTGACGACGGTGCCGTCCTCGGCGGTGTTGATCAGGGCATCCTTGTAGCCGGTAACGCCGTGGGCTTCGGGGGTGGCGATGAAGCGGGTGCCGATCCAGACCCCGTCGGCGCCGAGCGCCAATGCCGCCGCCAGCCCTCGCCCATCGAAGATGCCGCCGGCGGCCACCACCGGGACCCGGTCACCCACCGCGTCGACCACTTGCGGAACCAGGGGAAAGGTGGCGACGGTGCCGGTGTGGCCCCCCGCTTCGGTGCCCTGGGCCACCACGATGTCGCATCCGGCCTCCACCGCCCGCCGGGCATGGTCCACCTTCCCGCACATGTTGATGACCAGCAGCCCGTTCCGGTGGCAGAGATCGACCACGTCGCTCGGGACCCCGAGCCCAGCCACGAAGACGGTGGCCCCGCCCTCGATGATCTGGTGGACCTGGGCATCCATGCCACCGGGCATGGCCGTGAGCAGGTCGACCCCGAACGGCTTGGCCGTCGCCTCCCGCACCTGTTTCATCTCCGCCACCATCCGATCCGGACCCATGGTGGAGGCACCCAGGCAACCGAACCCGCCGGCCTCCGACACCGCGGCCACCAACGGGGCGTAGGCGACTCCCCCCATCCCGGCCAGCATCACCGGGTGTTCGATACCGAGCATTTCGGTCAGGCGTGTCTGCATCAATGGCTCCTCGATGTTGAAGCGTGACAGTAGAACCTACGGTGGATGGGCCCGGCCGCCGGCGAGTAGTGGCGGCGGGCGCGAGTGGCGGCGGGAACCTGCTTGCCGAGTGACGGCTAGCCGGCCGACACCACCGCCGGGGCAGTCGGCTCGGTCTCCGGTCCCGGCCCGGCTCCGGCGCGGCCGGGGGACTGGTTGAGGACGAAGTCACGTTGGCGCACCAGACCGAACGCCGCCGCCGAACCGACCAGGGCGACCACCGTCGAGATGATCATCAGATGGTTGAAGGTGGAGGTGAACCCCACCTGATAGGCGTGGAGCAGGGTCTGGCGCACCCCAGGAGCGGGAATGGCGCCCGCCGCATCCCGGACCCCACCTTCGGTGATGGCCTGATGAAGCTGGCTCCCACCCTGGGTGACCACTTGCCGTCCGGCGGTGGTCTGGCTCAAGGTGGAAAGCGTCTTCTGCAGGATCTGACTCTGGTAGACGGCGCCGAGCCCGGCGATGCCGGTGGCGATCCCGACTTGCCGGAAGGTGTTGGCCGACCCGGATGCCATCCCGCTGCGCGGGGGCGGGACCACGGCTACCGACGCCGACGCCATGACCGGATTGGCGATGCCGATCCCGAGCCCGGCCACGATGAATCCGGGGAGGAGAACCGTCCAGGTCGAGTCGGCGGCGGTATGGGACATCAGGTAGCACCCGATCGCCACCAGCAGCAGGCCGAGCCCCATCAGGTAACGGGAGTGGAACCTGACGGTCAGCTTTCCGGCGATGGGTGCGGCGACGAAGGCCAGCACGGTGATGGGAAGGAACCGGACGCCGGCGGCCAGTGGTCCGAAGCCGAGGACGTCCTGGAGGTAGAGGGTCTGGTAGAGAAACATGGCGAAGATCGAGGCGGCGATGGCGAAGGAGGCGATCGACACGCCGGTCATCGCCGGGCGGCGGAACAGGCTGAGGTCGAGCATCGGGTCCTGCTGACGTGACTCGGCGACCAGAAAGATGGCCATCAGCACGCCGGAACTGATCAGCATGGCCAGGATGGTGGTGCTCGACCACCCTTCGCTGTTGCCCCGGACCAGGGCGAAGACCAGCAGGAACAGCGCGCCCGAGAACGAGACGAAGCCGATCCAATCGACTCGGCGGCTGTTGGGATCCTTCGACTCCTGGATACGGGTCAGGGTGGTGAAGATGGCCACCGCGCCGATCGGGAGATTGACGAAGAAGATCCATCGCCATCCGATCCCACTGGTGATGACGCCGCCGATCAACGGGCCGATGGCGACGGCTCCCCCGATGACGGCGCCATAGATGCCGAAGGCGGTCCCCCGATCCCGGCCTTGGAAGGCCTGGGCGATCAGAGCCAGGGAGGTGGCGAACATGATGGCGCCGCCGATTCCCTGGGCGCCGCGGGAGAGATTGAGCATCAGCGACGAAGTCGACAGTCCGCACAGCAAGGAGGAGAGGGAGAAGACGCCCAGCCCGATGGCGAACACTTCCCGGCGGCCGAACATGTCCCCGATCACCCCGGCGGTGAGCAGGAAGGCGGCCAGGGTCAAGGAGTAGGCATCGATCACCCACTGAAGGTCAGCGAAACTCGAATGCAGCGACTGTTGGATGTCGGGCAGCGCCACATTCACCACGGTGATGTCCAGCAATAGCATGAACACGCCGGTGCACACGGCGATGAGGGTCCACCATTTCTTGTCCATCAGAATTTTCCTTGTCTCATCGAGGCCTCATCCAGCCCTATCGAAAATTGGTTGCCGGCGGCTCGCACCTCCGTACATCCCAGGCGTCGTGGGCGGCCAGCAACTTTTGCAGGATACGCCCCAGCGCCTGATGGTCGTCCGGGTCGAGGTGATCCCCGAACGCGGAGGAGACCCCGGCCAGGAAGACGGGCGCCGATCGCACCAGCGCCGATCGGCCGGTCGGGGTCAACACCGCGAACACCAACCGGCGATCGGTGGTGGACGGTTCGCGCTCGACCAGGCCGACCACTGTCATCCTGTCTACCAGCCTCGAGCACCCGCTCTTGGAGGTCAGCAGCATCTCCGCCAAGCCGGCCATGCGGAGGCGCCCGCCGGGGGCGAGGCTGAGGCGATAGAGGACTTCGTGCTGGGCCAGGGTGATCCCGGCTGATGCCCGGAGGTGCCGATCGAGATTCTCCTCCAGCAGCGATCGGGCGAAGCAGAGATTGAGGAAACCGGCGACGTGGTCCCGCGTGTCGGGAGCGGCGGGATCCTGGTCGAAGAGCTGGTAGAAGGGGATGTCGCCGGCAGCAGCACCGCCCTCGTCCGCCCCGCAGACTTCTGTGTCGGCCTGTCCCGTCCGTTCCGCCCGGACACCGGCACCGGCGCGGTTCGGAACGGTTCGGCGGCGGCTCACCCCAGAATGTTTACATAGCAACGACCATCGGGTCAATCATCGTCGGTGCTCCGCCAAGAACGGTGAACGGGTTTGGAAGGCGCCGCGGAGGATCGCTTAGGCTGCTCGCTGGTGTTGGGTGCTGATCGGCCGCCAAGCCCACCCGGCCACCCTTTTGGATGGCCATCGACGAGAGGACCAATGTGATTCCCGCCGTCTACCACATGAACCTGTTGCAGGCGATCGTGATCGGCCTGCTCCAGGGGGTGAGCGAGCTCTTCCCGATCTCGAGCCTGGGCCACACGGTGCTGGTTCCCTCCTGGATCGGGGGAACCTGGGCCACGCTGGTACGGGAGGAGGCCTCGGCCGAGAGCCCGTATCTGGCCTTCGTCGTCGGGTTGCACCTGGCGACCGCGGTGGTTCTGCTCGGCTTTTACTTCCGGGAGTGGGTGCGCCTGGTCGTCGGCTTCTTCCGCTCCTTGACCCACCGCAAGGTCGTCACTGACGAGGAGCGGCTGGCCTGGCTCATCATCGTCGCCACCATCCCGGTCGGCGCACTCGGCCTCATCTTTGAGCATCAGTTCCGGGTGCTGTTCGCCAAGCCCCTCGCCGCGGCGCTGTTCCTAATGGTCAACGGGGTCATCCTGTTCTCCGGTGAGATTCACCGCCGCCGCCATCAAAGAGCCATTGCCGATGGCTCCGCCGAGACGGACCCGGACCCTTCGCCCACTGCTCCGGCCCGATTCCGCGACGACCACATCGTGACCATCGATGCCGAAGCCGAGCGACAGTTGTCGCGCATCGGCCTGGTCAGCGCCGCGATCATCGGGGCGTCCCAGGCTCTGGCGCTTCTGGCCGGCATCAGCCGGGAGGGGGTGGCCATGGTCGGCGGTCTGTTTCGCGGCCTCAGCAACCAGAACGCCATGCGGTTCTCGTTCCTGCTGTCGACCCCGGTCATCCTCGCCGCCGGCGCCTTGAAGATCCCCGACCTGGTCGGCCCGCTGGGCGCCGGCATCCGACCCGAGATCATCGCCGGAAGCCTGGCCGCGGTGGTGAGCTCGCTGTTTGCCGTTTTCTTCCTGGCCCGCTACTTCAAGACCCGGACGCTGATGCCCTTCGCGATCTATTCGCTCGCCTTCGGCCTCGCCTCCGCCATCCGCTTCGGCTTCTACTAAACCGTTTTGGGGTTGGGCCCGATCCCCGGGTGAAAAATGGGGAAACCGGCACGGCCGTCGGCCGGAAGTCTGCTTAGGTGGTCCCGTAGGTGGTGTCCCGGTTGGATGCCTGAGCGCCGGATCCCGCCAGTTCGGCAGCCACCGCGGTGATATCGGCGGCCAACTCGTCGGCCACCGCCGCGTGACCTGCGTGCACGGTGGCGTGGAGACTGTCCGGCGGCGACTGCCGGTCGAAGTACCACCCACCCCGGTCGGCGAGGTGATCCCCCAACGCGAAGGTGTCGATGCCGCCGGACAGCACGGCTGCCTTGGCGTCAGTGGCTCCCTCGAACGGCCCGGAACCGCCGAAGGCGAAGACAGTGGCGTCGGGATCGCCCCGGACGGCCAGGCCCGGTGCCCGATCGATGGCGCCCCGGATGGTGGCGGCCGCCCGCCAGGTGTCCTCGGCCAGCCGCAGGTAGCCGTCGTTCCCGAGGTACTGGAGCACCGCCCACCCGGCGGCGATCGGACCCGCCGGCCGGGTGCCGGCCATCGACGGGGAGCCGTAGAGACCGCCCAGCCAGTTGCTGGTGATGAACGGCTGTAGCCGGGCCAGGTCCCGGGAGCTGTACAGCACCACTGACACCCCCTTGGAGGCGTAGCCGTACTTGTGGAGGTCGGCGGAGATGGAGGTGACGCCCGGAACCGACAGGTCCCACGGCTTGGTCACCTGGCCCAGCTGCCCCAAGAAGGGCAGGATGAAGCCTCCCAGGCAGGCGTCCACGTGGCAGAGGATCCCCCGTTCTGCGGCCAGCCCGGCCAGTGTCGGAATCGGGTCGATGACCCCCTGGGGATAGGAAGGCGCCGATCCCACCACCATCACCGTGTCGTCGTCGATGGCATCGGCCATGGTGTCGGGGTCGGCCCGGAAGTCGGTCCCCACCGCGATCCGGCGCGACTCGACGTCGAAGTAGTGGGCGGCTTTTTCGAAGGCGGCGTGGGCGCTGGTCGCCAGCACCATGTTCGGGCGTTCGACCGGCCGTTCCTGCCCCCGCCCCCAGTCCCGGGCCGTCTTGGTCGCCTGCAGCAGCGACTCGGTCCCGCCCGAGGTCAGATAGCCCCGAACCTCCGAGGTGCCCTCGGCGGCCCCGCCACCGGTCATCCGGTCGGCGCCGAGCAGGCCGGCGGTGATGGTGACGATGTCGTGCTGCATCCACCCGAGGCTCGGGAACACCATGGTGTTGAGGGCGTTCTCCGCCGAGTACAGATTGGACGCCCGCCGCAAGAGGTCCTGGACGGCATCACCGGCGGAGTAGACCAGGCTGAAGACCCGCCCACCCTTCCAGTCGCGATCGTCAGCCCGCAGTTCGCCCATCCGGGCCAGCACCGCGTCGGCATCGGTGCCGTGAGCCGGGAGCCGGTTGTCGGGGAAGCCGTCAGCCATGGCCGCCGGTCAGGTGATGTCGCGGCGGGTGAGGATGTAGGACCCGACGGCGGCAAACACCAGCCCGTAGGCGATGATCAGCAGCGATCCCTCCCACCAGTTGAACAACAGCGACGACACCCCGGTTCTCGACCGGTTGATGTTGGCGGCGGCCTCGGCCGCCCCGGTCGGGACCCACCGGGCCGCCCCGTGGACCAGGCTGACCAGGATCCCTTCCAGGATGATGAACCAGCCGAGCGTCACCACGATGGCGGCCACCTGATTGGTGAGGACCGACCCGATCCCCACCCCCAGCATCCCGAACAGGATGAAGACCAGCACCATCCCCGGCAGCACCGCCGGAACCTGGTGGAGCAGGGAGGAATACGAACCCCCGACCCCGACGAGGGTGAGTCCCCCGCCAACCATGCTGGTGATGAACATGATGATGGCCAGGCCGGCCCCGGCGATGGCGGCCATGAGGAGCTTCCCGCCCACCATCACCGGCCGAATCGGGGTGATGAGGAAGGCGGTGGTCACCGTCTTGTGACGGAACTCGGTGGTGACGATGAGGACGCCGAGCAGCAGGGCCAACAGGTAGCCGGCGAAACCCGATCCCACCAGGTTCCGGAGCTGTTGGACCGTGTGGGGATAACTGGGACCGATGGTGATGGTCTGGCCGTTGTCACCGCCTCCGCCGAACGGACCTCCTCCGTTGGAGCCATGGTTCAAGAAGATGACCAGGATCAGTAGGCCGTTGATGACCATGGCGATGCCGCCCAGCACCCAGGGCACCGCGGTGGTGCGGAGCTTCAGCCACTCCGCCCGGATGACCTTGATCACAGTCCACCTCCCGGCATCGGGGTGAGCCCGGGTGACGCCGCCCCCGGTTCCCCCCCGGCCCCCGCCGGTGCGCCGGGAAGGCCGGCGGCGAAGCCCTGGGTGAGTTGCAGGAACACGTCCTCGAGACTCCCTCGTTCGTGGATCAGCTCGTAGACCACGATCTGGTTCTGGGCCAACACCGGGCCGAGCCACTCCGGCGAGGCACCGTCGATGGCGATGGTGTCCGGGCTGAGCGGGCGGTAGCCGACGGGGATCGTCTCCAGAATGGCGATCAGCCGACCGATCTCCGGGGAACGGACCCGCATGCCACTGGAGGTGCCGGCTCGACCAGCCAGGTCGGCCAGCGTGGTCTGGAGCACCAGGCGCCCCTCCGACACGATGACCACGTCGTCGACCGTCTCCTCCATCTCCGAGAGGAGGTGGGAGGAAACCAGGACGGATCGGCCGATGGACGCCTGGTAGCGGATGAAGGTGCGGAGCCACTGGATGCCCTGCGGATCGAGGCCGTTGGCCGGCTCGTCGAGGATGAGGATCTCGGGATCGCCCAGCAGGGCGGTGGCCAGCTGAAGTCGTTGGCGCATGCCGAGGGAGAACTTGCCCACCCGCCGCCGGGCGACGTCGGCCAGCCCCACCAGCTCGAGGGTGGCGTCGACCCGGGAGAGGGGGATGCCGGAGGCGATGGCCACCATCTTCAGGTGGTCCTCCGCCCGGCGGGAGGGATGGAAACTGGTGGCCTCCAGCACCGCGCCGACGTGATGGTCGGGCTGGTCCAACTCCTGGTAGCGCCGTCCCCCGAAGGTGGCGGTACCGCTGGTGATCTTCACCAGCCCGAGGAGCATCCGCAAGGTGGTGGTCTTGCCCGACCCGTTGGGACCGAGGAACCCGGTCACCCGACCGGTCTCGACCGAGAAGCTGAGGTCCTCGACGGCGTGGACGTTGCCGAAGTGCTTGGTCAGGCTCTGGACTTCGATGGCCGAAGGCATTCCGCGACCCTACCGTGGCCGGGGAGCCGGATTCGTCCGGCGGCCGAATCCCCGGAACCTAGAGGTTGGTGGAGTTGTAGCGCCGCAGGGCGAGGTAGCCGAAGACCAGCCCGATACCAGCCGTCCACAGCAGCGACTGCACCACCAGCGCGGTGGTGGACTGCCCGGCGAACAGCTGGTGTCGCTGGGCCACCGAGACATTGCCGAGGGTGAGGTCCCGCACCGTATTGATGACGGTGGTGACCGGTTGGTGGTTGGCGAACGCCCGCAACCAGCTCGGCATGGTGGAGGTGGGTACGAACGCGCTGGACGCGAAGGTCAGCGGGAAGATGACCGGGAAGGTGGCGGCGTTGACCGCCTGGGAGCTGCTGGCGTACAGCCCGACGAGGGCGAAGAGGAACGAGGTGGCGAGCACGAAGGCCAACAGCACCAGGAAGCCAAGGACCAGTCCGGGCAGGCTGTGGGGCCGGAAGCCGACGGCCAGGCCGACGATGACGATGATGACCAGTCCGGTGGCGTTGCTCACGGTGTCGGTCAGCACCCGGCCGATCAGTACCGCGCTGCGGGCCATCGGCAGCGAGCGGAGCCGGTCCAGAAAACCGTTGCCCCGATCGTCGGCCAGGGCGAAACCGCTGTTGCTGGAGGTGAAGATGGCGGTCTGTACCGCGATCCCCGGGATCAGGTAGTTCACGTAGTTGATGGAGCCGAGACCCCGGATGGCGCCCCCGAAGACGTACCGGAACAACAAGGTGAACAAGATGGGCGACACCAGGGTGAACACCACCTGGTCAGGTGCTCGCAGCAGCCGATGGATGTTGCGCCCGGCCATGGCAAAGGTGTCGGCGATCCCCAGTTCCGCCCGAGATCTCCGCGGGATGGCAACCACGCTCATCGTGACCCCCGACCGGTCTTGACCCCTCGGCGCCCGGCCGGCCGGGTCTCGTCCTCATCCTCGTCGGCGTGGGGATCCTGGCCGGTGAGGGACAGGAACACGTCGTCGAGGCTGGGCTGGCGGAGCTGGAGGGAGCTCACGTCGAGGCCGGCCCCCTCCAGGCGGCGCACCAGCTCGGAGGTGGTGGCCAGTCCGGTGGTGGTGGCCAGCCGCACGGTGAGCCCGTCGACGACCGGCTCCCCGTCGCCGACTCCCACCAGCGCCGCCAGGGCCCGGGCGGCGGTGTCGACGTCGGGCAGAACGACTTCCACCGTGGTGCCGCCCAGCCGGCTCTTGAGCTCGGCGGCGGTCCCCTCGGCGATGACCCGGCCGTGGTCGATGACGCAGATGGTGTTGGCCAACCGGTCCGCCTCTTCGAGGTACTGGGTGGTCAGCAACAGGGTGGTGCCGTCCGCCACCAGGCCGGCGATCACCGCCCACAGGTCGATCCGGCTGCGGGGATCCAGGCCGGTGGTGGGCTCGTCGAGGAACAGCACCGGCGGCCGGGCCACCAGGGCAGCGGCCAGGTCGAGGCGACGGCGCATGCCGCCCGAGTAGGTCTTGAGGAGGCGACCGGCGGCATCGGCCAGGTCGAACTGCTCGAGGAGCTCGAGAGCCCGCGCCCGCCGCTCGGCCCGGGGCAGGTGGTTGAGCCGACCCACCAACACCAGGTTCTCCATCCCGGTCAGCCCCTCGTCCACCGCCGCGAACTGGCCCGCCAGTCCCATGTGCTTCCGGGCCTCTTCCGGGTTGGCCAAGACGTCGATGCCGGCGACGTGGGCGCTACCCGAATCCGGGCGGAGCAAGGTGGTGAGGACGTGGACCGCGGTGGTCTTGCCCGCCCCGTTGGGCCCGAGCAATCCGAGCACCGTCCCGGTGGGGATCTCGAAGCTCACCCCGTCGAGTGCCCGCACCTCGCCTTTGAACGTCTTGACCAGCGAGTCGACGACGACCGCGGCCGGCCTTGGCGGCGACGCGGTCCCTGTCACCGGGCGCGCCAGTGGCGCATCGCCCAGACTCCGGGGTTGGATCCCTCCCGCGATGGCCTCGTCCACCATCCGTCCTCTCGTCGCTTGCCGAGCCTGGCAGGCTACCCCACCGTCGCTCGGGCCCGGCACTGAAGCCGGCCCGTGGCGCCGCGCGGCGGCGCGGCTACCGTTCGCTGATGGTCGCCATTCCGGAATCCGTCCGTTCGGTGCTGGAGTCACCGGCCCTCGCCCACCTGGTCACCCTGGAGCCCGACGGCCGACCCCAGGTGTCGCTGGTCTGGGTCGGGCTCGACGGGGATGAGGTGGTGGCGGCCCACCTCCCCGAGCACCGCAAGATCCGGAACATGCGGAGGGAACCGAGCGTGGCGCTGTCCATCGAAGCCGGCACCCGCAACAGCATCGGCCTCGACGAGTACGTCGTCATCCACGGCCGGGCTCGGATCACCGAAGGCGGCGCCCCCGAGCTCCTGCAGCGCCTGGCCCGCGTCTACCTGGGCCCCGACGTGAAGTTCCCGCCGATGGACGAGCCGCCGCCCGGGTACATCACCCACATCGAGGTGGAGCGGATCGGCGGGGTGGGGCCCTGGGCCGCCTGACTGGCGCCAACGCCGACCTGGCCCACCGGCACCCCCGGATCAGGCGGTGGCGTAGATGTCGGCCGGCAGCAGCAGTTCGACCGCCACCACCAACTCGTCGTGCACCCGTCCCATGTTGGACCACCCGTTGACCCAGCCGACCAGGGCGGAATACCAGACGTGACCGATCATCCGGGCGCGGTCGCCGATGTCGGGCGGCTGGGGTTCACCGATGGCCCGGGTGATGATGCCTTCCATCAAGACCGAAACCTGCTGCTGGCACTCGACCGCCGCCGGGTCGGGGGAGGCGAGGGCGGTGAAGACCGCCCCGACCAGTTGGGGCTGACGCCCCATGGCCCTCAAGGCCCGGTCGAGGACGTCGATGACCCGGATGGCGACGGAATCGCCCTGGGCAGGAAGCTGGGCCAACCGGGTGTCCAGCTGTTCCACCCAGTGGACCAGGGTGGCGGCCAGGAGGTGGTCCTTGCTGGTGAAATACCGGTAGACGGTGCCCATGGCCACGTCGGCCCGGGCGGCCACGTCCCGCATCTGGACGGCGTCGTACCCGCCGTCCAGACCCAGCGACATCGCCGCGTCGATGACGCGCTGGCGCCGCGCCTGCTGGGTGCGGGTCAGGGTGCGGGGCACCGGTCGGATCGCCATCATCAAACACTAGTCTGGCGGCCTTTACCGCCCCGGATCTGACGGTCCGTCATCTCTTGGCGGTCCTCGGTACCATGGGGTGGTCATGGCCCTTCCCGACGATCCGGAGCTGGTAGCCACCACCGACGGCCGGGTCCCGGGCCGGCGGGGTATGGCCACCCGCCAGCGGCTGCTGGAATGCACCGCGGAACTGCTGGTCGCCACCCCCTGGAGGTCGATCAAAGTGATCGACATCGCCCGCCAGGCCGGGACGTCGCCCGCCGCCTTCTACCAGTACTTCGAGAACGTGGAAGCGGCCATCACCGTGCTGGCCGAGGAACTGGTGGAGGGGGTCGGGGTGCTGGCCGGCCTGGTCGACGGCGACTGGTCGGAGGGGGCCGGCTGGAGCACCGCAGTGGCGGTGGTCGAGGGGTTCATGGACTACTGGGAGACCAACCGGGCGGTGTTCCGGGTGGTGGAGCTGACCACGGTGGAGGGCGACCTCCGGTTCCAGGGGCTCCGGGTACGGGCCCTCAACGCGGTGACCGTCACCCTCGCCCGGGTCATCGCCACCGCCGGGGGAGGATCCGGATCCCCGACCGGGGCCGACCCGATGGCCGCCGCCGGGACCCTGATCGCCATGCTGGCCCAGGTGTCCGGCCACCGCTACGGATTCGAGTTCTGGGGGATCCGCACCGCTTCGCTGGTCGACAGCCAGGCCCGGCTGCTCCATTGGGCGGTCACCGGTCGACCCGCCCCCGAAGGGGCGTCGGTGCCGGGAGCCGAGAGCCCGCGGCCGAGGACCGGGCCGGTGATCGGCGGCGGGGCGGGGGCCGCCCGCTCGGCTCAGGTAAAGAAGGCGACGGCAAAGCCCACTCCGGGGCGCTCGAAGCCGTAACCGCGCTCGAGCCGGTCGGTGCCCGGGTCAGTCGAGGAGTTCGGCCACCAGCTCGGGCGGTCGGGCGATGACCACCCCGTCGCCGCGGACCAGGATGGGACGCTGCATCACCTCGGGATGGCGCACCAGCAAGTCGACCACCGAGTCGACGCTGGTCAGCGTGGCCGGGTCGATGTCGAGATCGATGAAGGCGGCATCGCTCGTCCTCACCAGATCGGCGACCGGTCCCGGGTAGAGGCGGGCGATCCGGTCGAGGGTGGCCCGATCCGGCGGGGCCTTCAGGTACTCGACCACCTTGTATTTGGTTCCCTGGGCATCCACCAGCTCGAGGGCTCCGCGGGATTTGGAGCACCGGGGATTGTGGAAGATGGTGATCGGATCGGAGTCAGCCTCACGGCTGGTGATGGGCAAGGCTTCGTCGGTGGTCATGTCCGGAGAGTACCGCCGCCGGTTCCACCCGCCGGGACCGACCCGATCCGACAGCTCAGGCCGGCCGGTCGGAGGTGACGTCGGCGGAGAACGTGTCGAGCAGCGAGTTCAACTCGTCGGGAGACTCGAGCATCACCATGTGTCCGGTCCCGGGCAACTCCACCAGCTCGGCTTCCGGGATGCCGGCGGCGATGGCCCGGGCGTGTCTCGGGGGAGTCAGCAGATCGCGGGAGCCGACCACCACCAGGGTCGGAAGGTCGATGGCGGAGAGGTGCTCCCGGATCTTGAGCGAGCCGATGCTCCGCACCAGTGGGCCGAGGGAGGCGGGGGCCATTGCCGTCATCATGGTGCGGCCCAGCTCGATGGCGGCGGGGTCGGGTCGGGCCCCGTAGGCCAGCCGCATCGACCAGGTCAGCCGGGAGTCGCCGGGGATGACCGGTCGACCCCGCTCTCCGGCTCGGGCCAGGCTGCGTTCGTTCCAGGCGCCCAGCCGGTCGATGACCGTCGGGGGCACCGGCACATTGGCGAGCGGGTGCGACGAGGTGGCCACCAGGGCGAGCCCGGCCACATGGTTGGCCAGGCGATCCGGGGAGTTGATGGCGGCGGTCATCGCCACCATGCCTCCCAGGGAATGGCCGACCAGCACCGCCCCTTCCACGTCGAGTTCGTAGAGCACCTCGACGACGTCCTCGGCCAACCGGTCGAGGGTGTAGCCGTCGGTTCCGGCGGTGGACGGACCGTGGCCCCGCTGGTCGATGGCGATCACCCGGTGGCCGGCAGCCAGCCCGGCCAGCTGCCGGGCCCAGGTGATCACCGACAGGGTCACCCCGTGAACGAGGACGATGGGAGGGCCGCTTCCGGCTTCGACGGCGTGGATGGTGCCCCCGTCACTCACCGGGATCTGGTGGTGCACCAACTGGTCGTCGAGCACCAGGCCGGCGGCTTCCATCGCCGCCTGGTCGGTCCGCCACCGGGCGGACAACCGGCGCTGGGCGGCGTAGCCGGCCACCGCCCCGGCCCCGAGGACCAGGGCTCCGATCCCGAGCCGGCGACGGGTGCGGGACGGACTCATCGAAGGGCCACCGGGTTGACGGGGGAGCCCAGGGCGTGGGTGAAGGCCAGGGGGGTGGCGTCGAGCAGGAACTCGTAGCGCCCGTCGACCGCGCAGGCATCGGCCAGCTCGTCGAGGAACCAGTTCTGGCCCTGGGTCATCCCCATCTCCACCAGGTGGATGAGATGGACGGGAAGGTAGAGGTCCTTGTCCTCGCAGGGGTAGACCTCGAGCACCATGGTGTCGGTGGCGACGGCGGCCACGTCGCGGTCATGGAACCATTCGGTGGTGGCCAGGGTCAGGCCCGGGGTCGGCCAGGTATAGGCGACCAGGTCCCGATGGGGGGCGGCTCCGCCCAGCCCCGGCCGTCCGGGGAGGGCCAGATGGGCGGTCTGGCCGGTGCGGACCAGCACCACGTCGCCGGCCTCCACCTCCAGGCGGCCGAGGGCGCAGGCGGCGTCCAGGTCGTCGGGGGTGATGGGGTACCCGGGCTCGAGGATCTCCAACCCTTTGGCCCGGGCCACGTCGAGCAGCAGGCCCCGCGACACCAGCGAGCCGAGGAGGTGGATGCCGAGCTTGGCGGTGCCGGCCTCGGTCACCGACGACGCCGGGAACCCGTTGTAGAGCTTCGCCCCGTCCGGGCCGCTCCCGTAGGAGACGTGGGCGAGGGCGTCCCAGTGGGTGGCGCACTGGGTGGCGAAGCTCACCACGTCCTCCGAGGAGGCGATCCAAGCCGGATCTTCGGAGAGCGGGTTGTTGATGTAGATCATCGTGCGGGCGGGGTTGACCCTCCCCTTGATGAACCCAGCCTGGATCCCCTCCGCCTCCGACATGGGCAGCCCGAGGGGGAACGCCTTCCCGTCTTTGACGGCGGCGGCTCCCCGAAGCCGGGCGGCCGGGTCGATGAGGTTGAGGGTGCCGAGTTGATCGTCGACACCCCACCTCCCCCAGTTGGACACCCGACGAGCCAGGTCGGTGAACGAGGAGGGAATCGATGGCGAAACCGGGACGGGCACGGGACTGGGGCCGACCGACCGGTGACTCAGCTGGCCCAGATGATCGACTGCATCTCCGAGTAGGCCTCCAGCCCGTAATCGCCGCCATCCCGGCCGATCCCGCTCATCTTGAACCCTCCGAACGGAGCGTCCATGTTCCGCTGGGCGGTGTTGATGCCGACGTGGCCGCACCGGAGTTGCTTGGCCACCCGGAACGCCCGGGAGGTGTCGCCGGAGAAGACGTAGTCGTAGAGGCCGAATTCGGAGTCGTTGGCGATGGCAATCCCTTCCTCGTCCTCGTCGAAGGGGATGGCCACTACCACCGGGCCGAAGATCTCCTCTCTGGCCACCGTGATGTCGTTGGTCCCGCAGATGAGGGTGGGCTCCACGTAGTAGCCGGTGGGGAGGTGCTCGGGTCGGTTGCCGCCCATCACCACCTCGCCCTCCTTCCGTCCGGTCTCGATGTAGTCGAGCACCCGTTGCTGCTGGGAGGCGGAGATGAGCGGGCCCACCACCGTCTTGGCCTCGGTGGGGTCGCCGACGGTGAGGTACCCGGCGAACTTCGACAGCCCCTCGACGACCTGGTCGAAGATGCTCCGGTGGATCACCGCCCGGGTGGGGGCGGTGCAGATCTGGCCGGAGTGGAACGCCCAGGTGGAGCCGATGGCGGTCACCGCCGACTTGATGTCGGCGTCCTCGAACACCACCGCCGCGCCCTTGCCGCCGAGCTCCATCAACAGGCGCTTCATGGTGGGAGCGCCGGCGGCGGCGATCCGCTGGCCCACCGCGGTGGAGCCGGTGAACGACACCATGTCGACATCGGGGGAGGTGGTGAGGGCGGCGGCGGCGTCGGGTCCCTGGCCGCTGACCAGGTTGATGACCCCCGGCGGGAAGCCGACCTCGTCGAGGACCCGGGCCAGCTCGACGACGGCCAGCGGATCCTGCGGGGCCGGCTTGATCACCACCGTGTTGCCCATGGCCAGGGCGGGGGCGATCTTGCCGGCCATGTTGGTCAACGGGAAGTTGTAGCTGGCGATGGCGGCCACCACCCCGACCGGCTGCCGGTAGGCGAGGGCGCTGACCAGACCGCCGGGGGCCAGGGGAGTGGCGGCGGTGGCCACCGGCGGGAGCATGGATTCCTGGACGTGGCGGATGTCCCGGGAGTACCGCTCGAACCGGTCGGCACTGATCGGCACCTGCATACGCGACCCCACCGAGGCGGTGGCGCCGGTCTCGGCGATGACCAGGGGGACCAGTTCGTCGTTCTTGGCCCGGATGGCGGCGGCGGCCTTCTTCAGGAGGGCCAGTCGCTCTTCCACCGGGGTGTTCGACCACGCCGGGAAGGCGCCGGCGGCGGCCGAGGCCGCCTGGTTGGCGTCATCCACCGAGGCATTGGGCGCCTGTCCGACCACCTGTTCGGTGGCGGGGTTGATGATGTCGTAGGTCCCGTTGCCGGCGTCGATCCAGTTGCCCCCGATCAGCAGCCGGGTCTCATCTTTGGTGACCTGGTCGGCCATGGGCGGATCCCCTCTCGCGTTTCTGACGATGTGTCAGCAGTGTAGGTCGGCGCCAACCGGCCCGGCCATGCGGGCCGGGCCGGGTTTGGCGCCCGGAAGGCTCAGACGCTGGTCAGCGACGGATCGACGGTAACGGTGTCGCGCCCCGACTTGAGCAGGGTGCCCGGGAGGTTGCCGGTGGGCTTGCCATCGACAATGGTCTCGACCCCGTTGACCAGCACCCGGACCACACCGATGGCGTCGGCGATCAACCGGGGGCTTCCTCCCGGGAGATCATTGACCAGGGTGGCCAGCTCGGAGCCGACCGTCTCGGGGTCGAAGATGAACAGGTCCGCTTGCTGCCCGACCGCCACCCGACCCCGGTCCTCGATGCCGAACAGGTTGGCCGGCGCCTCGGTCATCATCTGGACGGCCCGTTCCACCGGCACCAGCTTCCGCTTCCGGAGGCAGTCACCCAAAAAGGCCGTCGGGTAGTTCGAACCGCACATCCGGTCGAGGTGGGCGCCGGCATCCGAGCCGCCGATCATGACCCCGGGGTCATCCCAGGCTTCCACCCGGGCTTGCCACGACGCGTCGTCGCCGTCGGACGCCTTGGGCCACAGCACCGTCCGGAGGTCGTCGGCGATGACGATGTCGAGGAGGGTGTCGAACGGCTCCTTGCCCTGCTCCTCGGCGATGGAGCCCACGTCCCGCCAACTCAGCCCCTCGTTGGCGGCGGCGTAGGTGTCACCGATGATGTAGTTGGCCCAGTGCGACAGGCGCCGGAACACCCCCGCCTCCTTGGAATGGGCGACTTCGTCGAGTTGGGCCCGCACCGCCGGGTCGGACAACTTGGTGATGCGCTCCTCAGTGGGCAGGCCCATCACGTCACCCCAGCCGGGGATCAGGAAGAGGGCGCAGTGGGTCCGGAAGCTCATGTTCATGGGCACCAGGGTGGGCATGGTGAGGGCCACCACCTTCCCGCCGGCCTTTGCCGCCTTGGCCGACACTTCCAACTGGCGGGCGAGTTTCTCCGGGGCACGGGAGTCGATGCTCAAGAGGTTCCAGTTGAGCGGGCGCTTGGCGGTGGTGGTCATGTCCACCATCAGATCCATCTCCTCATCGGAGAACATGTCGAGACAACCGCTGGTGATGTACTCGAGGGTGGTGCCCGGGTGGTCGGCAACCACCGAGGAGAAGGCCAGCATCTCCCGCCGGTCGGCGTAACGGGACGAGATGGGATTGCCGTCGCCGTCGGAGTGGGTGCGCGACTGGGATGACGAGAACCCGAGCCCCCCGGCCTCCAGGGATTCGGCCAACAGCGCCGTCATCGCCGCCAGCTCCTCGTCGTTGGCCACCTCCGCGGACCGCTCCTCGCCCATCACCCACCGTCGCAGCGCACAGTGCCCGACCAAGAACCCGGCGTTGACCCCGAGGTTGCCCTCCAACCGGCTGAGGTAATCGGCGAACGTCGTCCAGTCCCAGGGAAGCCCGCCCTCCAGGGCGACCAGGGGCATGCCTTCCACCTTGGCCATCATCCGACGGATGTAGTCGTGGTCCTCGGCCTTGATGGGGGCCAGGGTGAAGCCGCAGTTCCCCCCGATGACGGTGGTCACCCCGTGGAGATTGGACGGGGAGGCGGTGGCATCCCAGAACAGCTGGGCGTCGTAGTGGGTGTGGGGGTCGATGATCCCCGGCACCACCATCAGCCCTTCGGCGTCGAACT
This sequence comes from Acidimicrobiales bacterium, assembly GCA_036268775.1. Classification (GTDB taxonomy): domain Bacteria; phylum Actinomycetota; class Acidimicrobiia; order Acidimicrobiales; family RAAP-2; genus DASZIT01. The sequence goes on from DATATM010000007.1 coordinate 35,498, forward strand.
CGGTGGTGGCCTCCTCGGTGACCTCACCGACGGCCACGATCTTCCCGTCGCGGATCCCTACATCGACCCGTCGACCGGGGGCGCCGGTGCCGTCGACCACCAGGCCGTTGCGAATGGCGTAATCGAGCATGGTGATGTTCCCCTTCGTCGGCATCGGCCTCGTACGGTAGGCAATGGCGCCCCCTGCGGGGTGGGCGCCGTCCAAATCTGACTGACCGTCAGTTTACGGCACTGAGGGGTCCGGTGCGCAGGCCGATCCGAAGGCGATGGTAATTTCACCCGCACCGTGCACTGGCTCCACAACAGCTGGCTCGACGACTCTCTTTTCCCGGCCATGGTTATCGTTCTCGGAGCCTGGCTGATCGTCCGTTTTGCCCATTGGGCTGGGGCGATTCGGCGGCGGGACATCGACAACCGGATCCGGGAGGCCATCGAATCGGGGTTGGTGGCCTCCGAAGGGGTCAAACGGTCCCGGGCGCTGAGCGAAGCCGTCGAGTGGGTGGTGGTGGCGCTGGCCTGCTTCCTGGGCGGGATCCTGGCCCTCGAGCGTCTGGGACTGCCGCTGACCACGCTGGTGGCGCCGGCCACGGTGATCGGCATCGGTCTCGGCTTCGGGGCTCAGCAGGTGGTGGGCGACCTGCTGGCTGGCTTCTTCCTGTTCGCCGAGCATCAATTCGCCTTCGGCGATGTCATCCGGCTCTCGATGCCCGGCCAGAGCACCGGGGTGACCGGGACGGTGGAGGAGGTCACCTTGCGGGTGACCAAACTGCGTACCGCCCAGGGTGAGTTGGTGATCGTGCCCAACAGCGCCCTCCGGCAAGTGACCAACTTGTCCAAGGACTGGGCGCGGGCGGTCATCGACATCCCCATCCCGGTGGACCAGGACCTCGAACGGGTCACCCGTCTGCTCCGGGACGCCATCGACGCCATGACCAAGGACCCCCACTGGCGGAGCCTGATCCTGGGGGAGCCGGTGGTGGCGGGGGTGGAGTCCATCGAGGTCGGCTACGTGCAGCTCCGGCTGATCGCCCGAACCCTTCCGGGTCGGCAGTTCGAGGTCGGACGCGAGATCCGCCTCCGGGCCGCCACCGTGCTGCGGGCGGCCGGCATCAGCTCGCCGTCGATCGGCGACAGCGCCACCCGGGCGGTGCCATGACCGACACCGACGTGCCCGACGATCTGGGGCCGACCGACGATCCGGGCGCGGACGACGAGACGACCGAACTCCCGAAGACGGCCAGCCCCGCCGCCCCCCTCCGGGTCACCAAGGGCACCGGCCATCCCGGGTGGATGTCCCGCCCGGTGCACCGCCGGTTCCCGATCCGGCGCTCCACGCTGCTGTTGGTCCTGCTGGCTGCCGGCTTCGAGTTCCTCCATATCCAATACCCCTCGGCGCCCAAGGCCCCCTCGGCTCCTGCCGGCTACGTCCCCGCCTTCATCCCGGCGGTGACGACGACCACCACCACGACGACCCCCCCGACCACCACACTGCCGGTGACCACCACCACAACCACCACCCTGGCACCGAAGGCGTCGAGCACCACTTCGACCCTCAAAGTGGGCTCCGGGTCGACCACCACGACCACCACCGGGGTCGGTGGGGCAACCAGTTCGACCACCACCACCCTTCTTCCAGGCCTGGGGGGAACCACCACCACGACGTCCACCTTCCCGTCCTGACCTCTCGACCGGCCGGATAGGGCGGGAGAGTCGACCGGGGAGCGACCGAGCCGTACTATCGGGCGCTATGCCGATCAATGCTGATGCTGTGGGAACCACGTCCGACCCGGAGCGGGTGGCGTGGGACTCGAAAGATGCCCTCATCTACGCCCTGGGAGTCGGAGCCGGTGCGCTGGATCCGACCGGATCCGAGCTGGAGTTCACCACCGAGAATTCCTCCGGCATCGACCAACGGGTGTTGTCCACCTTCCCGGTGGTCCTGGCTCGAGGGGGAAGTGCCTACCGCGCCATCGGGGAGTTCAACCCGGCGATGCTGGTGCACGGCGAGCAATCGGTGCAACTGCATCGATCGCTCCCGGTGGAGGGCGCGGCCAACTCGGTCACTACCATCATCGGCATCTACGACAAGGGCTCGGGTGCAGTGGTCGTCACCGAGACCATCGCCACCGACGCGGCGACCAACGACAGCCTGTGGACGACGTCATCGTCGGCGTTCATCCGGGGAGAAGGCGGCTGGGGTGGCGATCGAGGCCCATCCGGCAGCGCGACGTCTCCCGAGCGCGCACCCGACCATGTGGTGGTGTACCCGACCCGGACCGACCAGGCGTTGCTCTACCGCCTGTCCGGCGATCGCAACCCGCTCCATTCCGACCCGAAGTTCGCGGCCATGGCCGGCTTCGACCGGCCCATCCTCCACGGCCTGTGCTCGTTCGGCTTCACCGGCCGGGCCCTGCTGCATTCGCTCTGCGGCTCGGACCCTGATCGGTTCGTCTCCATGTCGGCCCGGTTCTCCAAGCCGGTGATGCCCGGCGACGAGCTGACGGTGAGCATCTGGGAGCTGGGCGACGGCAACGCCTACTTCCGCACCGCCACCCCGGCCGGCATTGTCATCGACGCCGGCCAGGCCAGCTACCGCTGACGTCGCCGCCGGCTGCGCTGATGGCGCCGCCGACCGAGGAGCGACGCACCGGCTTCGGTCAGGAATCCACCAACGGGGTGACGTCGGCGCCGAAGGCGGCGATCTGCTCGCAGAGTTCCTCCACCGATCGGGACGGGAAGCGGACCTGTACCTGACCGACGCCGGCATCGGTGAAGGTCCGCAGGTAGTCGGCGATCTTCTCGGGAGGCCCGGACACGGTTCCCTTCGGGAGCTCGAGGCCGGCCGCCGGAGCGCCCACGTAGATGAAGTCGGCGATCCCGCCGATGTCGAGGGGCGCCCCGTCCCGGTACTCCTCCCGCAGCCTCCGGAGCTCGGACAGCAAGGCGGCGTCGGGCCCGAGCGATTGGGGAAGCCAGCCATCGGCGAACCTGGCGGTGCGGCGGAGGGCGGCGGGGGAGGAGCCCCCGGCCCAGATCGGCGGCCGGGGCGACTGGAGCGGGCGGGGGCGCAAGCCCAGCCCTGACGCCGTCCAGCGCGGGCCGGTGAGGACGGGATACTCGTGGACCAGACCGAGGGCCAGCCCGGCGATGGCCTCATCGGTGGCCGCTCCCCGGTGGTCGAAATCGGGGCCCAGCTGCTCGAACTCTTCGGCCACGTGACCGGCCCCCACCCCGCAGATGATCCGGCCCCCCGACAGGACGTCGAGGGTGGCGAACTCCTTGGCCGAGCGCAACGGGTGGCGCAGGGCGATCACGTAGATGTGGGACAGCAACCGGATGGTGGAGGTGACCCCGGCCAGCCACCCGAGGGTGGCCACGGTGTCGTACCAGGTGGTGCTCATGGCGGAGGCCAACCGCTCGGGGATGAAGGTGTGGTCGCAGACCCCGACATAGAAGAAGCCGGCCGACTCGCAGGCCAGGGCCACCCGGGCCAACTCGTCGGGCCCGGCGGTGAGCTCCCAGGGTTGGACGTAGATGCTCGACTGGGACTGGATGGGGAGTTGCATCCCGTAGACGGTGCGACCGGCGGGCAGCACGGTGACGACGTCATCGGGGAGGGCGATAGGCGACGAGGCGGGCGGGGGAGGGGTCGGGTCGGGAGTCACCGGCGCAGGTTAGCGCCGGGCTGTCGGCTCAGAACGACGGCGTGATGCAGAGGTCGCTGTGCAACGCCACATCCCGGGTGAAGGGGACGTCGATCTGCAGCCCGAGGGCGAAGTTGGTGGTGGTGCCGTTGCCGTAGGCGACGATGACCGCCCCTTTCGGACAGGCCCCGCCGGTGACGTGGCCCAGGTTGGGGAAGTTGTTGCCGTGGACGACGGTGCCCTGGGTTCCGCCCACGTAGATGCCCATCTCCGCCCAGGAGGGCTGCCCGCCACTCGAGTTCCCGATCCAGTCGGCGCCGACCGCATTCCGGCCTCCCCCGCAGGTGGCCACACCGCCGGAGTTGGGCAACAGGCAGTTCTGATGGACCGTCGAGCCGAAGAGCTCGTGGGTGCCCGACGACAGGATCACATCGAAATGGGTTCGGCTGCCCGACCAGAGCCGGTTGTCGATGATGGTGGCGGCGTGGACCGGTCCGGAGGTGAACGAGCGGGTCACCGTCCCGGGCGGGTCGCCGCCGGGAATCGGCCCGACGTGCAACGACCAGAACGGGTCGGTGACGATGCCCCAGTAGAGGGAGTTGCCGGCGGAGATAATGGTGTTGTCGGACACCACCGACAGCTGGGGCGGGGCGAGGGGGGCGGTCGGGCTCCCATTGAACAGGACGATGGCCGCATCGGAGACATCGATGATCGAGTTGTCCCGGATGTCGGTGGACCCGCAGTAGATGCCGAAGCCGTCCGCCTCGGGATGATCGGTGGCGGTCTCGCCCGGCACCACCCCGCCGTGGGCGGTGGCGTAGCCCTCCACCAGGTTGCCGGCGATCACGTTCCCGGTGCAGCCGGTGGGATCGGCGAGGGTGGAGGGTTGGACGTCGGCTTCGAGATTGCTGGCGCCATAGGCGTTGCCGATCCGATCGGACGCCACGGTGGTCCCGATGCCGCCCAGCATGCGGACATTGAAGATGGCCAGCGAGTTCGGATCCGGGGCATCGCGCTGCCCGTCCACCCACAGGTGCTCGAGTTTCGCCCCTGGGTCCAGCTGCACCAGGTCGGGACTGGCGTTCCCGGGCAGGGCGGCGAAGCCGGGAAGCCGCACCAGCCGGGCCATGTCCGCGTACCGGGTGGGATCGGGATTGCCGGTGGTGGCGAGGGTCACGTTGGCGGGGATGGTGAGGGTGGTGGTCAACCCCACCACCTCCCGGGCCGGGAGGGTCACCACCCCGCCGCCGAGCAGCCCGACGGCGTCCAGCTTCAACTGGAGCGGCGCCTCGGGTTGGTCGGCCCCCGGGGCACCCGAGGCCGGGGTGGGGATCGCCGGGTACCCGGTCAGTTGGCCGGGCCTTCCGAAGTAGTAGCTCGGATTGGAGGGGTTGCAGATGGCCGGCTGGGTGAGGTCGGTGAATTCGGGGCTCTGGTAGAGGAAGTTGGCCGCCTCCTCCGGGGTGAGTGCCGGGGTGGTGACAGTGCCGGCCAGTCGGTCCCTCATGGCCACGAACTCGGCGGCATCCGGCTCCCGATTGAGCACGAAGCGGTAGAGGGTGAGGGCCCTCGAGCCGGGATCGGTATCGGGATAGTCGCGGGAGTACTCCGCCGAAGCGGCAATGGCGTCTCCCAACTGGATGAGCGCAGTGGTGGTGCACCCCCCATGCTGGAAGGACTGGACGGCGGCCGACCATTCAGCGGGGGACGGGGCCCTTCCCAGCATCTCGGAATACGCCTTGGTCACGTATTGATAGGGGACGGCGGTGACGTTGGTTGCCGGCATCACCGCGTTGGCCGCCGTCCGGTCCAAGGCGGCGTGCACCGTTGCCCCGATCCCCGCCAGCAAGAGGAGGATGGCCGTGGCCACTGAGACCCGGCGCGCCCACTCGGGCCCAGACTTAATTGAGTGCTTCCCCGAACCCATCGGGTCCCTTCCCGTTGCGTACGAGGTGGACAGTATGGCCTACCGGCATGACCCGGCGGCAATCAGGACGGCCGCGTCCAGTTCTCCGAGCGCATTGCCCACCGCTCATGGTCCCGCCAGTCCCCCTCCACCATCAGATAGCGGGGCGAGGTGCCTTCCTTCTCGAACCCGAGCCGCTGGACGAGGGCCAGGGAGCGCCGGTTGGCCGGTTGGATGTTCGTCTCCACCCGATGGAGGCCGAGGTCGGCGAACGCCACGTCGAGCACCGCCCGCAAGCCCTGGGTCATCAGCCCCCCCCGGCGTCGGCCCCGAAGGCGGCGTAGCCGAGGTAGGCGGATTGAAAGGCCCCTCGCACGATGTTGTTGACGTTGACCTAGCCGACCAGGGTCCCGACTTCCGCGTCCCGAACCAGAAACGATGCCCGGTCAACCCCGGCGGCACGCTCGAGGTAGTCGGCGAATCGATCCGGGGTGTCGGGTGGCTCGATCCAGGGCCGGTGGAACGCCCGGCTGGCGGCGACGGCGGCCAGGAACTCGTCGGCGTCGGCGTCAGAGGGCGACGACAGGGCGATGTCCATGGCCGAAGTCTGGGGCCGGGACCGTGGGGGGCGCCAGGACTAGTTCGCCGGAGCCGGAGCCGGTTCCATGGATTCGGCCAGCGCCTCGGCCCATTGGTCGCCGGTGCCGAATTGGGTGGCCAACACCCGGGACCGCTTGTAGGCCAGGTGAGCGGGGACCTCCCAGGTGAAGCCCATGCCGCCGTGGACCTGGATGCACGACCTGCCGTTGGCCAGGGCCGCCTCATCGGCGAGCAGCTTGGCTCCGGCCGCCGCCACCCGAGGGTCACCGACGTCGGGCTGATCGGCGGCCACCGCCGCCGCCTGGACCGCGGCTCGGGCCACTTCGGTGCGGACCACCATGTCGGCGCACAGGTGTTTGATGGACTGAAATCCGCCGATCGGGCGCCCGAACTGCTTCCGCTGCTTGGCGTAGTCCACGGCCAGGTCGGTCGTCCACGCCGCCGCGCCGATCTGCAAGGCGGCGGTGAGCACCGCACCGTCGCGCCGCCAGCGGGCGGCCAGGTCCGGACCCCCCACGGGGGCGCCCGGCGGTAGGGCCCGCACCGTCCACAGCGGGGTGAGCGGGTCCATTGGGCGATCCAGGCGACGGGCGTCGAGGCTGGACGGCTCGACCGAGGACAGGCCGTCGTCGGCGAGGACCAGGAGGAGGTCGAGATCGGCGAGGTCCTCGATCACCCAGGGGATCACCGGCGCCGAGGCCGAGGAGCCCGGAGATCCGGCGGCGGCGGGCATCCGCTCCACCACCCCCACCACCACCGAGCCGTCGTCGGCTCCATCGATCAGCCCGGCGGCCAGATGGGAGGCGACCAGCGGTCCCGGCACCAACGCCCGGCCCAGCTCCTCGAACACCAGCGTGGCGTCGGCCAACCCCAGCCCGAGGCCGCCGTCCTCCTCGGCCAGGCAGAGATTGAAGACCCCGGCCTCGCCCAGCTCCCGCCAGCCGGCGGTGTCGACCACCCGCTCGGCCCCTTCGGCCCGTCGCAACCCCTCGAGGGCGAAACGCCCCTGGCAGAGCCGCCGGACCCCGGCGGCGAGGTCGGTCTGGAACTCGGTCAGCTCAAAGTCCACTAGTCGGCTCCTTCGGCAGTCCGAGGATGCGTTCGCCCACGATGTTCCGCTGGATCTGGGAGGTGCCGGCGGCGATGGTCAGCGAAATCCCCCGCAGCCAGTCCTCCACCATCTCCTCGGCCGGCAGCCCGCCAAGGCCGTCCAGCCCGTCGGTGTCCTGGGCGGCCAGTCCCGCCCTCCCCAACAGCGACAATGAGAACTCCCCCAGTTTTTGGCGAGCCTCGGTGTAGGCCAGTTTGAACACGGTGCCGCCGATCCCGGGGACCCCGGTCCGGGCGGCTTGCGAGACGTTGCGCTTGGTCAGTGCCCAGAGGGCGTCGAGCTCGGCCCGGAGGTGACCGGCCTGCCGGCGGACGCCGGGATCGGTCCACGCCCCCGTGCGCCGGGCCAGGGCCACCGTCGCCGACAGCAGCTCGACCGCCTCCAGAAGGTCGCCCACGAAGGCGGTGCCCCGCTCGAAGCTCAGGGTCACCATGGTCACCCGCCAGCCGTCGTTCTCGTCGCCCACCCGGTTGGAGACCGGGATCCGCACCTCGTCCAAGAACAGCTCGGCGAATTCGGCGGAGCCGGCGATGGTGGTGAGCGGGCGGATCTCCACCCCCGGCGAGTCCATCGGGAGGATCAGCCAGGTGATGCCCCGGTGCCGGGTGTCGTCGCCGCCGGTACGGACCAACAGCTCGCAGTAGTCGGCGACCTCGGCGTGCGAGGTCCAGATCTTCGAGCCGGTAACCACGTACTCGTCTCCGTCCCGGACGGCCCGGGTGCGCATGGAGGCGAGGTCGCTGCCGGCGTCAGGCTCGGAGAAGCCCTGGCACCACACCTCGTCCCCCTTGAGGATGGGGGGCAGGTAGCGCTGGCGCTGCTCCGGGGTCCCTTCGGCGATGACGGTGGGCCCGGCGTGAAGGAGGCCGACGAAATTCACCCCGACATAGGGGGCGTGGGCTCGCTCCAGCTCCTCTTTGAAGATCAGCTGCTCGACCGGGGACGACCCGCGGCCCCCGCCTTCCATCGGCCAGTCCACCCCGGCGTAACCGGCGTCGAAGAGCCGGCGCTGCCAGTGGGTGTCATAGGCGCGGCGGGCCGGCCAGTCGTTGGGAGACGGCTTCAGCGGCAGGGTGGGGAGGGTCTCGGCGAGCCAATCCCGGAGGCCGGACCGGAACTTCTGCTCGGCCTCGGTGTAGCGAAGGTCCACCGGCGCTTACTTGAAGTCGAGGTTGTACAGCTTGATGGCGTTGCCGCGGACGATCTTGTACCGCTGCCCGTCGGTGAGGTCCTTCATCTGCTTCTCGGCGATCTGGCGGGTGTTCGGCCAGGTGGAGTCGGAATGGGGGTAGTCCGACTCGTAGGTGATGTTGTCGACGCCGATCGATTCGACGTTCTTGAGCCCGAAGGCATCGTCGAAGAAGCAGCCGTAGATCTGGCGGTGGAAGTAGGTGGACGGCGGTTCGGGGACGATGTCGGCCACCCCACCCCAGCCCCGGTTCTCCTCCCAGACGTTGTCGGCCCGCTCCAGGATGTAGGGGATCCAGCCGATCTGGCCCTCGGCGTAGGCCAGTTTCAGATCGGGGAACCGGACCAGCACGCCCGAGAACATGAAGTCGACCATCGAGTAGGTGGCGTTCGAGTGGGTGAGGGTGGAGCCGACCGCCGGCGGGGCGTCCGCCGAGGTCGACGGCATCTTCGACGAAGAGCCGATGTGCATGTTCACGATGGTGCCGGTCTCGGCACAGGCCTGGAAGAACGGGTCCCAGTAGTGATCGGGATCGTGGACGGAGGGGAGGCCGAGGAACGGCGGGATCTCGCTGAAGCAGACCGCCCGCACCCCGCGGGCGGCGTTGCGGCGCACCTCCTCGGCGGCCAACTGCGCGTCCCAGAGGGGAATCAGGGTGAGGGGGATGAGACGGCCCTTGGCTTCGGGCCCGCACCATTCCTCCACCATCCAGTCGTTGTAGGCCTTGACACAGAGCAGGCCCAGCTCCTTGTCCTTTGCCTCGGTGAAGGTCTGGCCGCAGAAGCGAGGGAAGGTGGGAAAGCAGATCGACGCCTCGAGATGGTTGACGTCCATGTCCTCCAGACGGGGTGCCACCTGGTAGGAGCCGGGGCGCATGTCCTCGTAGGTGATGCCCCGCATGGTGACCTCTTCCCGGGGGACACCGACCGCGGAGTCGACCCGCAGCAGCGGCCGCTTCAGGTCCTCGTAGTACCACCAGTCGGTGGGCAGGCCCTTGGAGCCGGGCTTCACGGTGAGCTTCCCGCCGATGAAGGTGATCTCTCCCATCGGGGCGCGTTCCACCCTCGGACCGACGTCGTGGTACTTCTTCGGGAGGCGGTCCGTCCACAAGTTGGCGGGCTCCACCACGTGGTCGTCGACGGAAATGATCATGGGCAGGTCGGCCATGGGCCGAGTGTATCCCCGTTCTGACGGTGCGTCAGTTTGCGATGAGCCGCCGGCGGTCAGCGAAAGCTGGGAGCGCCGATCCCCGGCAGGACCAGCGTGCAGGGGACCGGCCCGGCCAGGTGGGGATCGAGGGCATTCAGGACGTCCTGGGCCACCACCGGGTCGAAAGCCATGGTGGCGTGCTCGGAGAAATCGAGCCGGCACTGGTTCTGCACCACGATGTTGGTGGCGTTGGGAGCATGCAGCTCCCCCGAGGTGTACGGGGAGACCAGCTCGTCGTAGCGGGTCATGATCGTCGTGTAGACGACCCCCGGGACGGCATACTTGCCGTCGGCGTAGAGGTGTTGAAGGAACGGCGAGCCGTTCAGGAATTCCTGGCAGGACCCACAGCCACTGGCCACCGCCGCCTCCACCGGAGCCGTCTGGCTCGGGAAGTAGGTCTCGAAGGCAGTGAGCAGTGCCCCGACGCCGTCCAAGGTGGTGCCTTGATAGAGCGGGGTGATGGCGACATACCGGTTGACCTTGGCGGCGCCGCCCAGGAACTTGAGGTAGTACTGCGGCATCACCGTGCCCTCCGAGTGGCCGACCAGGTCGACCTTGGAGGCGCCGGTATGGCTGAGCACCTTGTCGACCAGAGCCGCCAGCTGCCGGCTGGACGTCTCCATCGCCTGAAGGCCTCCGACGTAGACCTCGCCGGGATCGAGGCCATAGGTGAGGGCGAACACGCAATACCCGTTGTCGGCCAGCAGCGGTGAGATGGTGGCCCAGTTCTCCGCCATGCTGGCCCCCAGACCATGGACCAGCACCACCGGATCCGGATGGAGGGCCGAGGGCTTGCAGGAGAAGTTGTTGGCGCCGGCCGGAGCTCCGGTGGGATCGGTGATGACCTCGGGACCGGCGGCCAGCGTGCTGAAGAGGACCGGGAACGGTGATTGGGCATGGACCGAATTGCCGCCGGTGATCTTCGCCGCCGGGGTGGTCGCCGTGGCGGTTCCCGGCCAGACCAGCACCGCCGCCCCGATCAGAGCCGTCCCGCAGATCCGCCACCCCCAGCGCGTCATCCCCAGCCTTCCGTCGGTGCTCCCTCGCCCAAATCTACAAAGTCGGCCCCTCCGACGCCATCTTCCCGCCGGGGATCCCCCCCAATTTCAGGCCCTGACCTCCAGGCGACCCGGAGCGGTCATCAGGTTGGGGGCCCGGAAGGCGAGGGCCACCGTCTCGCCTTTCCCGACTTGGATGTCCACCGACGCTTCCGCGCAGCGGGGCTGCCCGATGTACTTGAAGTACACCGCGATGTGGTGATCCCCGGGTTCGGTGGGGATGAAGTGCTTCCGCCAGGAGCCGATCACCGGCTCGCCGTCGATCTCCACCGTCAGCTTGGTGAAGACGAGGATCCAGTTCATCGGCGAGTGATGCCCGGAGATGGTGAGGCCGGTGCGCGATCCGGCCGGGCTGGTCGCATCCGGTTCGGGCGTCACACCATCGCCACCCCGCCGTTGGGCCGCACCACCTGGCCGGTCATGAAGCGGGCGGCGTCGGAGGCGAGGTAGAGGACGGCGGCGGCAATGTCCTCGGGCTCGCCGATGGAACGCAACGGCGTGTGTTTCCGCATGGGACCGACCACCGCCTCTTGCATCTCCTCGTCGATGGTCCCGTCGGGACGAACGAAGTAGCGGCCGGTCATTCCGGTGAGCACGAACCCGGGAGCCACCGCGTTGACCCGCACCCCCTTCTTGCCGATCTCGATGGCCAGCGACTTGGTCATCTGCACCACCCCGGCCTTGCAGATGGCGTAGCTGACGATGTTCGGGCTCGGCGCGTCGGCCGCCGCCGACGACGCATTGATGATGCTGCCCCCTTCCGGCTGGGCCACCATCACCCGGCCGGCCGCCTGGCACCCGAAGAACACTCCCTTCAGGTTGACAGCCAGGATGCGATCGAGGTCGGCCTCGGGGGCGTCGAGGAACGGGCCCTCCACCATGATCCCGGCGATGTTGGCCCAGATGTGGATGCCGCCCCGTTCGGCGGCCACCCGGGTGGCCAACTCGTCGACCTGGTGTCGATCGGAGACATCGAGCCCGACCCCCTCGGCGATCCCGCCGGCGGCGGTGATCTCCTCGGCGGTGGTGGCAGCGGTCTCCGGGAAGATGTCGGCGCACACCACCACGGCTCCGGCCCCGGCCAGGGCCAGCGCGCTGGCCTTCCCGATGCCGCTGCCGGCTCCGGTGATGACGGCGACCTTGCCGTCGACCCGGAACGAGTTGATGAGGGTGGTTGCGTCCATGGAAGGTGGGGCCTCTCCGACTGAGTGGGTTGGGGTTGAGGTTGGCGTCCCTGAACGTAACCCTGCTGTCGGGCCCGGAACAATCGGGCTGGGGCACCGCCACCGGCACCGGCACCGTCGGAAGAGCGGCCCGAGGCCGGGATGAACGGCTACCGGCTGATTGCCTCTTTCCCCACCGACCGGAGGGCGCCCTCCGCCGCGGTGATGGCGCTCGACCACGACACCTCGCTCAGCAGGCCGGGGGCGGCCACCGAGTCCCCGCAGAGGTAGACGTCGTCACCCCGCTCGATGGCGGGGCGGTCTCGCCACGAGGTGCCGGGATAGTCGAGGGCACCGGAACGGCCGTCGAGGAGGGAGCGACGGCGCCAGGTCTCCCGATCCCGCCAACCCGGGTACCCGAGGTCACAGAGGGCCTCGGCCCGGGTCACCCCGTCGGCCAGGGATTCGTCCGGGTGCAGCCCCACCTGGACCTGGACCAAACGGTGGTCAGGGGGCGCCAAAGAGGGATCCGGATAGCTGAAGCACTCGACCCAGCCGGTCCCGTCGAGATCGGAGACCACGAAGGCATCCCCGCGGCGGGCCCCCAGCCCGAGGTCCAGCGACGCCACCCGGCCGCTGGGCCAGGTCAGTTTCTCGTCGCCCAGCAGCCGCCGGGCCGCCGGCAGTTCGGTGGCCACGATCACCGGCCCGGTCCGGGGCAGCTCGGTGACCACCGATCCGGTGTGGATCCGGACCCCGACCTCGACCGCCCGGTGGCCCAGTCGGTCGGCCAGGGTCGTCCATCCCCCGGGTACGTAGCGGGCGGCGGGCGGGACCTTGGTGGCCCGCCGGGCCACTCCTGCCGCGAACGACGCCGACAGCGCCCCCGGGTCGTGGGTGAAGGTGCCCACCGCGGTGAACCGGCTGAGCGCCTCGGCCACCTTGGGCCCGGCTTTTCCTTCCGCCCACTGAGAGAAGGAGATGTCGCCGGGGATGTCACGGCTGCGTACCAGCTGGATGCCCCGGAGGAGGGCCGGAGGCGGGATCCGGTGGAGTGACCCGTGGTGGCGGAGGAAGAGGCGCCGAAGCGGAGGGCGGGTGGCCCCCGCCACCAGCTGCCGGTCGTCGAGCCAGCTCCAGAGCGGACCGTCGGCGTAGATGACGTGAGGACCGAAGTTGGCCACGTACGGCCCCGGTGAGCTGCGAGCCCGCCCGCCGAGCTGGCTGTGGGCCTCGTGGAGATCGACCGAGGCGCCCGACTCGGCGGCACTGATGGCGGCGACCAGGCCGGCAAGCCCTCCGCCGACGACGGTGATGGGACTGGAGTTTGGTCTCTTGTAAGGGTGGGAAAGCGCTAGGAATCTACCAATGGAGCACCTGGTTCGGGCCGCTCAACGAGGTGACCCCGAGGCGATGGACGCGCTGGTCCGCGAACTGATGCCCTATGTCGGTCGGGTGTGCGGCGCCATCGCCCTCGACCGGGGAGACGATGCTGTGCAAGAGACATTCATCGCGGTGCTCAAGAGTCTCGGCTCCCTGCGCGAACCGGCGGCCCTGAAGGGTTGGGTGCGCCGGATCGCCGTCCGGGAGTCGATCCGGACGGCCGGGGGTCGCACGGTGGCCATGGACCCGGCCACCCTGCCGCTCCCGGAGGTGGCGCTCGCCGACATCGCCACCTCTCTCGACATCCGGGCCACGCTGGCCGCCCTCGCCCCCGAGCAGCGGGCGATCCTGGTCCTCCGGGATGTGGACGGTCTGAGCGAGGCCGAGGTGGCTCTCGCGCTGAGGGTCCCGGTGGGGACGGTCAAGTCCCGGGCCCACCGGGCCCGGGCGGCGTTCCGGGGAAGGTGGCAGCCATGAGCCAGTCAGGCATCGGCGCCCCGGAGAGCGGTTGGCCGGCGGCCGCCCTCGATCCGATCGGTCGGGCCAGGGTGCTGGCCGCCACCATTCCCAGTGCCGCCTACCACCACGGAGTGATCGATGCGCCCTACGCGGCGGTCTGGCCCCGGGTCATCGACCTGGAGAACTTCACCCCCCGCTTCGACTCGCAGGTCGATCGGGTGGTCATCCACCATCGGGAGGAGCACGGCGAGATCACCCACCTGCGGATGTCCGCCACCAGTCACGGGGTCAGCCTCCCCTTCCGGGTTCGCATCGAAGACGGCTTCTGCCTGATGAGAGGCACGGCCCGGTTGTACCTGGTGGTGATGGCCGCGGTTCCCGAGGATGGAGGGGCTCGCACCCGGTTCTTGCACCTGGAGGCGATCCCCCTGCCCGGTACCGGGCTTCTCCGCCGGTTCATCCAGCGCGAAGTGGACTCCGACTTCTCCAACCTGTCGCGGCTGGCGGAATCGGGATTCCCCGAGGATGGCGCCTAGCTCTCGGTCCCGCCGACTTCTTCGACCAGAGAGGAGAGAATGCGGCGCCGGTGGTCGGCGGCCGATCCCCACGACTCGGCCAGGGCCCAGGCCCGCTTCAGGTACAGGTGGAGGTCGCACTCCCAGGTGTAGCCGATTGCCCCGTGCACCTGGAGTGACACCCGAGCCGCTTCGGTGGCGGCGTCCGATGCGTAGGCCTTGGCCAGGGAGGCGCGACGCCAGCTGTCAGGGGACCGGCCGAGCGCGTCGTCGTCGAGGGACCAGGCGGCGGCGTACACCGCGGGGCGGGCGAATTCGAGCTTGACCTGGGCTCCCGCCAACAGATGCTTGACCGCCTGGAAGCTGCCGATCGGCTTCCCGAACTGGTTGCGCTCCTTGGCGTAGTTGGCGGCCAGGGTGATCATCCGGTCGGCCAGACCCAGGAGTTCGGCGCCGGTGGCCACCGACGCCCGGTTGGCCAGATCCCCGAGGGCGGCGTGGGCCGGTGGGCCGGAGGCGATGAGGGTGGCCGGCGACGGTTCCCACTCCACGGTGCCGAGCCGGCGGGTGGGATCGAGGGAAGCCACCGGAGTGACGGTGACGTCGGCGCCAGGGACGGCGTGGAGCTCGGAGGCCCGGCCAGCGGGGTCGGGGGCGGCCGAAAGGATGAAGAGGTCGGCGCCGGCGGCGGCGGCCACCGTCGGAGCACGGATCCCCGCGGCGGGGCTCGAGCCGGTCCCGTCGACCGGAGCCACCGCCGCGGTGATCCGGCCACCGGCCATGTCCTCCAGCCAGCCGGCGACGGGCCCGGACGGGAACCCCGACAGCAGCGGGGCGGCCAGCGCGGTCGTCTCGATCAACGGCTCGGGGAGGGCCGCCCGCCCGCCCTCCTCCAACAGCGGCACCAGGTCGAGCAGGTGGAGGCCGAGGCCGCCGTAAGCCTCCGGCACGGTCAGTCCCACCACACCCATCTCGGCCAGGGTGGCCCATCGGGCACTCCGGGCCGCCGGGTTTTCGAACGCCGCCCGCAGGTGGTCGGGGGTGCACTCCTTGTCCAGCACCTGGCGCACCGCGTCCCGGAACTGGGTCTGCTGTTCGGTGAAGGCGAATCGCACGGTCGAAGCTCCCGGCCCGTCAGCCCCGTGGCAGCCCGAGCAGGCGCTCGGCCACCACATTGCGCTGGATCTCGTTGGTGCCGGCATAGATCGGTCCGGCCAGGGCGAACAGGAAGCCGTCGAGCCACGGGTTGCCGGCGGTTCCGCCCCCGCCGGTGAATTCGGCTTCGGGTCCGAGCAACCCGAGCGCCGCCCGGTAGATGGCCAGATCGGTCTCCGACCAGTGGATCTTGTTGGCACTGGCCTCGGGGCCGACGGTTCCGCCGGCCAGCACCCGGCACGCCGTCCAGTAGGTGTTGAGCCGGTAGGCCTCGGCATCCATCCAGGCTTGGGCCACCGCGTCGGCCCCCTGGGCCGCCCGCCCGGGATCCCGCTCCAGTTGATGGGCGTAGAGGGAGACCAACCGGGAGACCGCCTCGGTGTAGCGGGCCGGGCTGCGGAGGCTCAAACCCCGCTCGGACCCGGCGGTGGCCATGGCCACGCTCCAGCCCTGGCCGACGTCTCCGAGCACCTGGGAATCGGGAACGAAGACACTCTCGAAGAAGATCTCGGCAAACCCCGGCTCACCGTCGATCTGGGGGATGGGGCGAACCGTCACCCCGGGCGAGTCGGTGGCCAGCAGGAAGTAGGTGAGGCCCCGGTGGCGCTCGGCGGCGGGATCGGTCCGGAACAGCCCGAAGCACCATTCCGCGTAGGCCCCCCGGGACGCCCAGGTCTTCTGCCCGGTGAGTAGCCAGCCATCATCGCCCGGCGCCCGTTCGGCCCGGCTGCGGATTCCGGCCAGGTCGCTGCCGGCGTCCGGCTCGGACCACCCCTGGCACCAGATCTCCTCTCCGGAGGCCATGGGCGGGAGGAACCGCGCCTTCTGCTGGTCGGTACCGAACTCGAACAGGGTCGGAGCCAGGAGGAACACGCCGTTCTGGCTCACCCGGGTCGGGGCCTGGACCCGCCAGTACTCCTCTTCGAAGATCAGCCATTCGAGGATGCCCACCCCTCGACCTCCGTACTCCTCGGGCCAGGACACCACCGACCACCGGTCGGCAAACATGGTCTGTTCCCAGGCCCGGTGGGCCTCGAAGCCGTCCGGGGTGTCGAGAGAGGGGAGCGACCCCGGTGCCGGTGCATGGGATGCCAGCCATCGGCGGGCCTGGGCGCGGAAGGCGTCCTGGTCAGGGGTGAATCGCAGGTCCATCGGACCCTCGGTCAGGCTGTGCACAGGTTGTCCATTGCTCGGTCGATCGGTCGGATTCGGGGTCGGTCGGGTGGCACGCGCGGTGGAGGGGGGAAATCTGACACACCCTCAGACTTTCGGCAATTGGGTTGATCGGGCACAATGATCGCATGCCCAACGCCGTGATCGTCGATGCCGTCCGCACCCCGGTGGGTAAGAAGAACGGCCGGCTGTCCGGCTGGCACGCGGTCGATCTGGCCGCCCAGCCGCTCCGGGCGCTGCTGGAGCGCAATGACCTCGATCCGGCTCTGGTCGAGGACGTGATCTTCGGCTGCACCATGACGGTCGGCGAGCAGGCCATGAACATCGGCCGCAATGCTGCCCTGGCCGCCGGGTTTCCCGATACGGTTCCCGGCACCACCGTCGATCGCCAGTGCGGATCGGCGCAACAGGCGGTGCACTTCGCCGCCCAGGCGGTGATGTCCGGAGCCATGGACATCGCCATCGGGGGAGGGGTCGAGGCGATGAGCCGGGTCCCGATCGGGTCGACCACCGATCACGGACCCGGAGAGGCCTACGGGCCGAGGGTGCACGACCGGTTCGACTTCATCCATCAGGGCCTGGCCGCCGAGGAGATCGCCCACCGGTGGGGAATCTCCCGGGAGGCGATGGACCGGTTGGCTCTCGAGTCCCACGACCGCGCCGACCGGGCCATTGCCGAGGGTCGCTTCGAGAATGAGATCGTCCCGCTGGCCACCCGCCGGGCCCGGATCGAGGACAAGATCGCCCAAGCCGGGACCGACGAAGGGGATCCGGCCGATGAGGGCCCGCTGACCTTCGACGAAGGGGTGAGGGCCGGGTCCACCTACGAGAAGCTGGCTTCGCTGCCGCCGGCGTTCGTCGAGAACGGATTGGTGACCGCGGCATCGTCCTCGCAGATCTCCGACGGGGCCGCCGCGGTGCTGATCACGACCGAGGAGCGGGCCGGCCAGTTGGGGCTACGGCCGCGGGCGAGGTTCCACACCTTCGCGGTGGCGGCCAACGATCCGGTCATCATGCTTACTGCGCCGATCCCGGCCACCACCCTGGTCCTCAAGAAGGCGAAGATGTCCCTGGATGACATCGACCTCATCGAGATCAACGAGGCGTTCGCCTCGGTGGTGCTGGCCTGGGAGAGGGAGCATCACCCGAACATGACCAAGGTCAACGTGAACGGTGGTGCCATCGCCATCGGGCATCCGACCGGCGCCTCCGGTGCCCGGCTGCTGGCCACCCTGCTCAACGAGATGGAGCGCACCGGCGCCCGCTACGGGCTGCAGACGATGTGCGAGGGGGGCGGCCAAGCTAACGCCACTATCATCGAGCGCCTGGGCTGACCCGCCAGTCGTAGCTCAGACGGACTTGCCGGCAACCGAGCCCAGGCGGTCCAGCACCGCGGTGGCTTCGGTCATCACCCGGTTGATCAACGCGGCCACCGTCGGCAGCTCGGTGATCTCACCCACCACCTGGCCGGTCGGCAACACCCCGACGTCGGTGCGCCCGTCGACTAGCGCCGCCTTGGTCATGACCGGAGCGTTGGCCGCCATCACCACCTGAGGCCAGGACAGCTCATTGCCGTGCTTCATGGCCCGACCCTCTTTCAAGAGCGCCCCCAGGGAGGTGTGGGTCTCGCGCTGGAAGGCATGGGCGCTGAGCATGGCCCGGGGCAGGTTCCGGAGCCAGCTCGCCTTTTCCAGATGGTCGACGAACTCGGTGCGGATGACCCGTTGGGGGGCGCCGTCCACCGCGGTCGACACCACCGTGCCGGTGACCGGGGTGCCCAGATAGACCTGCTTCACCGCCTCGGGAACCCGGCTCTCCTGGGTCAAGAGGAAACGGGTGCCCATGGCGATGCCGGAGGCTCCATAGGCGAGGGCGGCCACCAGCCCGCGACCGTCGAAGAACCCGCCGGCGGCGATGACCGCCACCTTGTCACCCACTGCATCCACCACCGATGGCGTCAACAAGGAGGTGGGGATGGTGCCGGTGTGGCCGCCACCCTCGCCGCCCTGGGCGATGACCGCGTCGACCCCCCATCCCGCCACCTTCTCGGCGTGCCGCCGGGCCCCGATGGTGGGCATCACCACCAGTCCTGCCTCCCGGCACCGGGCCACCAGTTCCGGATTCGGCGCCTGGGCGAAGCTGGCCACCTTTACCCCGTGCTCGATCATCAGCGCCACCCGGTCGGCCACGTCGGCCACGTCGGTACGCAGGTTGACGCCGAACGGACGGTCGGTGCGGGCCCGCACGTCGGCGAGGGCGGTGACCAGTTCCTCGATGGTCATGGTGGCGGAGGCGAGGATGCCGAGGCCGCCGGCTTCGGCGGTGGCGGCCACCAACCTGGGGCCGGCCACCCAACCCATGCCGGTCTGGACAATCGGGTACTCGACCCCGACCATGTCGCAGAACCGGGTGTGCAGCGCCGGGTGGCTTCGGTTGCCGGTAGCGGTCACGGTTTCACCTCTCGATCCCGGAGGCCCTTCGGATCGAGCACGTCGCGGAGCAAGGTCAGCTCCTCGGGAGTCGGCAACCGGGTGTCGGGCACCTCGGCGGGGATCACCAGGCTGAAGCCGGTGGCCTCGACGATCTCCTCGACGGTGACACCGGGATGGACCGATCGCAGTCGCATGACATGGTCGGGCGTCTCGAAGTCGAAGACGCCGAGGTTGGACACCACACGGCGGATCTCGTGGAAACGGGTGGCCGGCGGACCCGCCGAGGCCGCCCGGGCGTAGCCGACTCCCGATACCACGTCGACGTGTTCCACGAAGGACCGGGTGGAGTGGTTCGGCACCCAGTAGCTGGTTGGGTGGTTGATGGTGTTTCCCGGAGCCCCCCGTACCCCGATCAACTGGGCCTTGGGTCGGGCCCAGTTGCCGATGGCGCTGATGTTCTGGTTGCCGTCCCGGTCGATTTGGGAGGCCATCATGATCAGGTTGCGACGCCCTGACCAGACCACGTCGAACACTTTCCGGTACGGCATGTGGGACTCGAGGGTCAGCGCCGAGAGGGGGGTCCCGAGGGCCGGGGCGCCGACCATCAGGGCGGCATCGCCGTCGGTGAGGACCAGGTCGGGGGCGAAGGTCAATTTGGCCAGTCGGGCCCCGAGGGCGGGGGCGGTCCCGAAAGCGCTGGCCATCACTTCGCCGTCTCCCCGGAACACCTCGGCACAGGCGATGGCGCAGAACTCGGCTCGGCTCACGTCGCTGCCCTGGCTCATCGGGGCCCTCCGGTCGGGGCGGCGACCGGCTCCCGCCGCGCCTCCTGGTAGCCGGCTTCATCGAGCTCGAGGTACTGGCGGCGGAAGGCTGTCCAGCTGTCGGCGTCGCCGGCCGCCGCCGCATACGCCTTCTGGAAGGCCTCGTCCCGGGAGTAGTCGGGGACACAGGCGGTGAAGTGGGCGCCGCCCGGGGTCTCGACCACACCATCGGTCAGCAGCCGGCTGATGGACATGGTCTGGATGGGGCCTTCCGCCGCGAACTGCTCGGTCGGGACCAGCCGTTCGGTGGTGAGGTAGCGACGCTGGGCGGCCCCGAGGAACAGTTCGTCGAAGAAGGGGTCCGGGCCGAGGATCTGACCCGACCCGCCGGCGTCGGCCCGGTTCACATGGACCACCGCGGCGTCGAGGGCCAGCGCCGGCATGGCCACCAACTCCTCGCCGTCCTCGTAGGGGGAGATGACGGTGCGGAGGGACGGATTGTGGGCGAGGACGTCGGAGCCGAGCCCGGCCCGGGTGGGAAGAAAGGGGACCCGCTGGGAGGCGGCCAGCAGCCCCAGGTAGAACATGCCCTCGTCGATCTCCATGGTCTCGACCGCCCCGGCCTGGCGGGCGGCCCGAAAGTGGGGGTCGGTGGGAATCGAGTCGAGGGTGACGAACGGGAACACCGCTTTTTTGACCTTGCCCGCCGCGCAGAGGAGGCCGACGTCGGGTCCCCCATAGGAGACAACGGTCAAGTCGGCGAGGTCCGAGCGAAGGATGGCCCGAATCGCCGCCATCGGCTTGCGTCGTGAGCCCCACCCGCCGATCCCGACGGTCATGCCACTGTGAAGCTCGCCGATCAGCTCGTCGAGCGAGAGGCGTTTGTCAGCCATTGTCCTGGTCCCCGTCTGTTCGCCGGCTATTTCGAGGTGTCGGCATCGCGCTTCTCCACGAAGGCGGCGCGTTGCTCGTCGGCCACGCCGGCGACGTGGAGCTCGTAGGTGAAGCCCTGCTCGAACCGGTAGCTACGTTTGACGTCCACCGGGTCGATGCCGTTCAGCGATTCCTTCGCTCGGCGCAGGATGGTCGGGCTCTTAGCGGCGATATCGGTGGCAACTTCGTAGGCGGCGTCCTGCAACTCGGTGCGCGGCACCACCCGGAGGACCGAGCCGTAGTGATGGAGTTCATCGGCGGTGGCGACCTGGGCGGTGTAGACCATCGACCGCATCCGGTGTTGGGGCACCAACCGGGACAGATGGGTGGCGGCACCGAGGGCGCCGCGGTCGACCTCGGGGAGCCCGAAGGTGGCGTCGTCCGACGCCACGATGATGTCGGCGTTGCCGGCGATGCCGACCCCTCCACCCAGGCAGAACCCGTGGACGGCGGCGATGACCGGGATCTCACAGTCGTACATGGCGGCGAAGGCGGCGAAGCAACCCCGATTGGCCCCGATCAACGCCTCGTCCCCCTTGGCCTGGATCTCCTTGATGTCGACCCCGGCACAGAACCCGCGGCCCTCGGCTCGGACGATTACCACCCGATTGTCGGGCACCCGTCCCGCTGCTATCACCGCCTCGGCCAGGCCGAACCAACCGGCCACATCGAGGGCATTTACCGGTGGGTGGTCGATCACCACCTCGGCGATGCCGGGCTGTTTCTGGTAGGTCTCGATGGGCATGGAAAACTCCGAGTCGGTCGGTTGTCGGGTCAGAAGCCGGCGCCGGGTGCGGCCATCTGAGGTTCGGGCCACCAGCTGGCCCGCCGCGTGATCTGATACACCGTCAGACTAGGACAGTACCAGTCGTAGGCCAGGAGGCAGCAGTGGTGACATCTGGAAACGCCGGCCGGGCGACGCCCTTCGACTTCGCCGGGAAAGTGGCGGTGGTCACCGGAGGGGCGGGGGGGATCGGCCGCGGCATTGCCGAAGGATTTCTGGCGGCCGGGGCTGACGTAGTGGTGTGCGGCCGGTCGGAAACGGCCGAGGAAGCGCTGCCGGCTGCCCTCGACCCAGGAGGCCAGCTCCGGCGGGCGATGTACGTGGTTGCCGATGTCCGCGATCCGGAGCAGGGAGTCGCACTCCTTCGGGCGGCGCAGGAGCGGTTCGGGCGGGTGGACGCGCTGGTCAACAACGCCGGCGGGTCGCCGGAGGCGGACGCGGCCACGGTGTCCCCGCGTTTTTTCGCCTCGGTCGTCACCCTCAATCTGTTGGCCCCCTTCTACTGCGGGCAGGCGGCCAACGCCGTCATGCAGGGGCAGGCAGAGGGGGGCTCGATCGTCAACGTCGGTTCGGTGAGTGGCACCCGGCCGTCTCCGGGGACGGCCGCCTATGGGGCGGCCAAGGCGGGGCTGATCAACCTGACCCAGTCGCTGGCCGTCGAGTGGGCACCGAAGGTGCGGGTCAACTGCGTGAGCGCCGGCATGGTGGCCACCGAGGCGGCCCGCGACCACTACGGCGGGGAGGTGGGGATGGCCAAGGTGGCCGCCACCGTCCCGCTGGGGCGCTTCGCCACCCCCGGGGATGTCGCCGACCTGTGCCTCTTTCTCTCCTCCCCTTCCCTGGCCGGCTACGTGTCGGGGGCCAATCTGGTCGCCCATGGGGGAGGGGAGCGGCCGGCCTTCTTGACGGCTGCCCAGGTCATTGACGGCTAGGGGTACCGCCTGGCGGCGTTGAGGAGCGGTTCCGTGCCCACCCGGCCCGCCGAAGTTGGTGCCGCCGGCGGTTCCGAATCCAGGTCCCGAGCGGTGGAGTGGTCCGGAGGGGCAATTTGCCTGTAGACAACGGGCCGTGAAACTCGCCGTTGTTCAAGAATCCCTGCCGGGTGAGACGCGGGTGGCGGTGGTTCCCGAGGTGGCGGCCCGGCTGGCCGGCACGGGTATCGATGTCGTCGTCCAGTCCGGTGCCGGCCAGGCCGCCCGATTCACCGATGACGCCTACCGACAGGCCGGGGCCACGGTGGTGGCGGATACCGCCTCCGCCCTGGCCGGCGCCGACCTGGTGGCGAGGGTGCAGCCGCCGACCGCCGACGAGGTGGCCCAACTTCCCGACGGGGTGTCGGTGATCAGCATGCTCCAGCCGGTCGCCTCCGCCGAGGTGGTCAAGGCCCTGGCCGCCAAAGGCGCCACTGTCTACAGCCTCGACCTGCTGCCCCGGATCAGCCGGGCCCAGTCCATGGACGCCCTCTCCTCCCAGGCCACCGTCGGCGGCTACCGGGCCGGGTTGTCCGCCGCCGAGCATCTGGCCAAGTTCTTTCCGATGTTCATGACCGCCGCCGGCACCGTGCCTCCGGCCAAGGTGCTGGTGATGGGGGCCGGGGTGGCCGGGCTCCAGGCCATCGCCACCGCCCGACGGTTGGGCGCTGTGGTGCGGGCCTACGACGTCCGGGCGGCCGCCAAGGATGAGGTGAAGAGCCTGGGCGCCCAGTTCGTCGAGCTCGATCTGGAGACCCAGGAAGGGTCCGGCGGGTACGCCAAGGAACAGTCGGCCGAATATCTGGCCAAGCAGCAGGAGTTGCTGGCCGCCGAGGTGGCCGCCGCCGACGTGGTGATCACCACCGCGCAGATCCCGGGGCGCAAGGCCCCGGTGCTGGTGACGGAATCCATGGTGGAGGGGATGTCCGAGGGAGCGGTCATCATCGACATGGCCGCCGACTCCGGCGGCAACTGCGAGCTGTCGGTCGCCGGTGAGGACGTGCGGGTCCATGGGGTCACGGTGGTCGGGATGTCCAACCCCCCGGCGTCGATGCCGACCCATGCCAGCTTCCTCTACTCCCGGAACATCGCCAACTTCCTGGCCTTGGTGGTCAAAGACGGCGAGCTGGCCCCCGACTTCGACGACGAGATCGTGGTCGGCACCTGCGTGGTGAAGGCCGGAGCCGTCGTGCACGGCCCAACCGCCGAGGCATTGGGCCTACCGGCACCGGCAAGCGCACCGACCCCACCGCCGCCGGCCCCGGCGGAGGGAGCCCCGGCCGAGGGAGCTCCGGAAGGCACGACTGACGATAAGGAGGAGGAGACGTCATGACCGTCGGCATCATCGAACTTCTGACCATCTTCGTGTTGGCGATATTCGTCGGCAACGAGGTGGTGTCCAAGGTCCCGAGCATCCTCCACACCCCGCTGATGTCGGGGTCCAACGCCATCCACGGGATCGTCCTGGTGGGGACCATGGTCATCCTCGGTGAGGCCCAGGGCACCGCTCAGGTGGTGCTCGGATTCCTGGCGGTGCTGCTCGCCACCCTCAACGTGGTGGGTGGCTTCGTGGTGACCGACCGGATGCTGGAGATGTTCAAGGCCAAGCCGGCTGACAAGCCCAAGGCGCCGGTCGAGGGTTCGGACGAGGACGGATCCAAACCATGACCCTGTTCACCTGGATTGACCTGGTGTACCTCCTGGCGGCGATCGGCTTCATCCTCGCCCTGAAGGGGTTGAGCTCGCCGAAGCACGCCCGGCGGGGCAACTTGGTGGGAGCGGGAGCGGCGGTGCTGGCCATCGGCATGACGTTCGCGGTCCCGTCGGTGCGGCACGCCGGCAGCCACCTCATCCTCATGGTGGTGGCCATGGTCATCGGCACCGCAGTGGCGATTCCGGCGGCCCGCAAGGTGAAGATGACGGCGATGCCCCAGATGGTCGCCATCTTCAACGGGGTGGGCGGCGGCGCGGCGGCGCTGGTATCGATGACGGCATTTCTGGTGTTCACCTCGACCAGTGGTGAGGCCGCCGGGAAGCCGGCGGTCTACGAGATCATCGAAGTTGTCCTCGGGGTGCTGATCGGCTCCGTTTCGCTGTCCGGAAGCGCCATCGCCTTCGCCAAGTTGCAGGAGCTGATGCCCGGGCGTCCGGTCACCTACCCGGGCCAACAGGTGATCAACGGGATCGTCGGGTTGGCGATCCTGGGCTTGGTGGTCACCGTCGCAGTGACGGCGAACGTAGCGGTGCTGGTGGTCCTGGCCGTGCTGGCGCTGGTGCTCGGAGTGATCTTCGTGCTGCCCATCGGCGGCGCCGATGTTCCGGTGCTCATCTCGCTGTTGAACTCGTTCACCGGCCTGGCCGTCGCCGCGTCGGGGTTCACCCTCCACAACAACCTGCTGATCATCGCCGGCACCCTGGTGGGAGCCTCGGGCACTCTGCTCACCCGGATGATGAGCAAGGCCATGGGTCGTTCGCTGATCAACATCCTCTTCAGCGCGTTCGGCTCGGTCATCACTGCCACCGGTGGCGCCGACGGGACCGGTGATTCGCGACCGGTCAAGACCGGCACCGCCGAGGACCTCGGGGTGTTGATGGCGTATTCGAGCAAGGTCGTCATCATCCCCGGCTACGGGCTGGCCGTCGCCCAGGCCCAGCACGTTGTCAAGGAACTCGCCGACTTGTTGATGGCTCGGGGGGTCGACGTTTTCTATGCCATCCACCCGGTGGCGGGGAGGATGCCCGGTCACATGAACGTGCTGCTGGCCGAAGCCAACGTCCCCTATGACGAGCTGAAGGAGATGGACGAGGCCAACCCCGAGATGTCCACCGCCGACGTCGCCCTGGTGGTCGGGGCCAACGACACCGTCAACCCGGCGGCCCAGAACACCCCGGGGAGTCCCATCTTCGGCATGCCCATCATCCACGCGGATCTGGCCCAGAACATCGTCTTCCTCAAGCGTTCGATGCGGCCGGGCTTCGCCGGCATCGACAATGAGCTGCTGTTCGACCCGAAGACCACCATGTTGTTCGGCGACGCCAAGGACTCGCTGGCCAAGTTGGTGGCGGCGGTCAAAGCCGCCTGAGGCTCAGACCCTGAGGGGAAGCGCCGCAGTCCCTCCCCGGCATGGGGGCTCAGATCGGCACTCCGACCAGGTTCGGGACAGCCAGGGACGCCTGAATCCCCTAGTGGAGCCAGAAAAACGACGCAGAGTGATAGCGTCGCCACGACCGTTGCGATCACTCATACAACCCTCGCGGAGCGTCGCTCGACCGATCCGAACATGAAGAAACGACCCTTCCGATCCTCGAGTCCCCCGCCTCCCCCGGTGACGTTGGTGGCGGCTCGGGAGGTCACCGATCCCTGGGCACCGACGCCCCATGCCCGCTTCGACATCCGG
>DATATM010000008.1:0-25008 GCA_036268775.1 Acidimicrobiales bacterium
CGGAGCCATAGAACCCGGCGTCACCGAAGGAGAAGATGCCCCCGTCGGACGCCACCAACCAGTAGCCGTGGCCTTTGGGCGCGGTCGTCACCGTCAAGGTCGCCGGGAAGGTGAGCGCGGTTCCCTGGATGTTGGTGAATAGCGCTTGGTACTGGTTGTGGCCCTGAGCGAAGGTGGTGCCGGCAATGATCAGGGTGTCGGTGGTGGCATCGGGGATGGCGTTGAACATGTGTCCGCCGTCGGTCGAGACCAGCCACTGCACGGTCGGGTTCGGGGTCCCGCTGGCGGCCGCGGTGAAGGTGGCGCTGTCTCCGACGATGGCCGACTGGTTCATTGGCTGAGTGGTGATCGCTGGGGCGACGGCCGTGGTGATGTGGGGGTTGGTTACTGCGGCGGCGGGGCCGGTATTCAGACCGACGACCCCGATGGTGGCCATCTCGCTGAGGCTGGCCAGGGCCAACAGTCCCACCCGGTGGCGGACGGCACGGTTCGGCCCGAATCTGCTGCTCAAGCTGGACATTTGCCCCCCGTCATCGGCCCGGATGAAGCGTACCTTGGATCGATCCGAATCTTCGGCAACGCTCGGAGGCCAGTTTGACGCGGCGGACGGCGGGTCGGGCTAGAAGGTCTGGGGGCTCAGGGTCAAGGTGAAGTCGTCGCGGTAGTGGTGGTGGTCGACGCCGCCGAGGCGGGCGGCTGGAAGCTGGCGGTGAACGGGACCTGGAACGGAGTCGGCAGCACCACCGGGATGTTGTTGGCGGTCATCGAAGTGAACGACGCGCCCATGGTGACGTTGGTCGCTCCGGTGGCGTGGATGACCTGAGTGGCACCGGGTTGCACAGTGCCGCTGAAGATGGCGTTCCCCGACGAGGCGTCAACCGCATCCACCCAACAGAGCCCACTGGCAGTAATGACGATGTTGTAGGTACTGACACCCACTGAGTAGGTGGCGCCGCCGGCGGAGGTGGAGGTGGCGATCAGTTGGGTCGGCGGCTTGGTGGTCGTGGTGGTGGTCGGGTGGGGCGGCTTGGTGGTGGGCGGCACCGTCGAGGCTTGATGGGTGGGTGTCGTCTGATGACCGGCCACGGTGGTGATGCTGGTCTTGGTGCTCGAGTGATTGTTGGAGCGGCGACTCCCGATGAAGGCCAGTGCCCCGAACACCACCAGGACGACAATCACCACGATCGGGCCTCTCCAGTGCCACTGTCGGTGCTCCATGGCATGGAAGGCCTGCTTGCGGGCCCGTTCCGATCGGAACTCGGGGGCGACCGGCCGCGCCCCGGAACGGCGGACCCGGTCGGACGGGCGGGCGTCGTCGAAGACGAGTTCGCCGCCGGGGCCCACGATCTCGTCGGCGACCCGCTCCGGTACCGGTACCGGGCCCGGGCTCACCGGGCGGGAGCTTTCCCTTCCGGTGATATGGACCGACGGCGAACCTGACCAGCCGGCCGAGCCTTCCGGGTTGCCGGCCGGTCCCCCCAACTGATCGGGCGTCTGGACGGTCCGACCGGAGATGTGCTCCATGGTGCCGAGCGCGGTCCGGTACTTCCGAACCGAATGGGCTTCGTCCGGATTTGGCCGCCAGGTCAGCTTGGCCACCACCGCGCCCACAGCCACCAGCACTACCGCGATTACGGCGATCCACATCCCGACTATTCAACCCGACTGCGGGGCACCTTGTGTCACCGGGCAGGAAACCGCCGGTCCGGCCACCGATTCAACCCGGGGATTGGCGAATAATTCTTCCGGGGTCGAGGCGTGGATCAGTCGGTCCACATCGGCGGCGAACCCGTCGAGAGTGATGCCGCCGCAAGTCCCGCCGGGATCCCGCTGAACCTCGAGTCAGGTGCGCAATCCGGCCCGGGGGCGGAGTCCGGGATCCAGATCGGCCCGCCTCGGGTTGGACCGGTCCCGCTCCGACACCACCGGATCGGTCAGGCCCCAATCGGCGCCGATGGCAGGGTCGTCCCAGGCCACCCCCAGCTCGTCAGCGGGGTTGTAGTAGCCGTCGACCAGGTACCAGAGGGTCAGGTCGGTCAGTGACGCGAACCCGTGGGCCACCCCGGGAGGGATGAACAGGCCGCGGTCGTGGTCCCCGTCGAGATCGAGAGTCAGGGTGGCGCCATCGGTGGGCGAGCCCTGGCGGAGGTCGTGGAGCACCACCCGGGCGGTGCCCCGGAGGACGTACCAGTAGTCAGCCTGGTGAAGGTGATAGTGCAGGCCGACGATGGACCCGGCCTGCTTCTCCGACCGGTTGCCCTGGGTCATCTCCCGCCCGAGCGGAAACCAACTCCGGCGGTAGGTCTCCACGAACCGGCCCCGCTCATCACCGTGGAGGTCAGGCTCGACCACGATGACATCGGCAATGACCTTGGACTCCTCGATGCTCGGCACTGTCTAGGTTCCGTCCTTCTCAGTTGGGGGGCGAATCAGGCGCCGGGTCGGGCCGGCGTGTCGGTGGCGTCGCCGCGGGTTTCGGCGATCAGGTTGAAGGCGCTCCGGTAATACAGCAACGGCGAGCCCTCGCCCAACCCGATGTCGAGCACCCTGCCGATCACCAGTTCGTGATCGCCGGCGTCATGGATCAACTCCACCGAGCAGTTGACCCAGGCCAGCGATCCATCGATGATCGGGGCTCCGCCGATCTCCGCCCGGTGCCAGGAAATACCGGCGAACTTGTCGCCGCCGGACACCGCGAACTTCCGGCACACCTCCTGCTGGTGGTCGCCCAGCACGTTGACACAGAGGCTGCCGGCCTTGGCGATCCGGGGCCAACTGGTGGAGGACTTGGCCGGCGCCAACGCCACCAGGGGCGGGTCCAGCGACAGCGAGACGAAGCTCTGACAGGTGAAGCCGACCGGCCGGCCTTCCTCCAGGGCGGTCACCACGGTGACCCCGGTCACAAAGCGACCCAAAGCCTCCTTGAACAGGGCGGTATCGAATGTCACCGCCGCCGTCGCCCCCTTGGTGCCCGAGGTTCCCGTGGTATCGGTCATGCCTTCCCCAAGTCGATCGGTGTCCGCTCGGAGGCGGCGGTGATATCGCCCAGGTGCCTCGGGGCCCCCAGCTTTCGGGCCCGGGCCAGCATCCGGTCGATGTCCCGGTCGTGGTGGGACGGATCGTGATGGAAGAGGCTGAGCCGGTGGGCGCCGGCCTCGGCCGCCACCTGCACCGCGTAGGCGACCGTGGAGTGGCCCCAGTCGGACATCAGCATGAACTCGTCGTCGGTGTACTGGGCGTCGTGGATCAACAGGTCGGCACCCTCGCACAGCTCGAGCACCTCGTCGGGCACGCTCCGGCGATCCAGCGGAGCCTGGTGGTCGGGGAGGTAGGCCACCGACCGGCCGTCGGCCTCGATGCGGTACCCGAGGGTATGGCCGCGGTGGGGGACGGTGCGGGCCTTGACCTTGATGCCGCCGAAGGACAGGTCGTCGGAGCCCTGGACGTCGTGAAATCGCAGCTCCCCACGGAACTCCCCCATGTGGATCGGGAAGAAGGGGGGCTGCACGGCGCGGGACAGCACATCCTTGAGGGTGCCGCCGTCCTGGGCCGGGCCGTAGACGTCGAGGACCGCGCCGGGGACCCGCAGCGGCGAGAAGAAGGGCAGGCCGAGGATGTGGTCGTAGTGGAGGTGGGTGAGGAGGGCGGTGGCCACCAGAGGAAGCCCGGAGATGTGGAGGGGCCGCTCCAGGGTCTCCCCCAGGGCGCGGAGTCCCGTCCCCAAGTCGAGGATGAGCGGTGGCTCGTCGTCGACCTCCACCAGGACGCACGAAGTGTTCCCCCCGTAGCGGCGATGTTGGTCGGACGAGCACGGGCAGGAGCCCCGGGTGCCGAAGTAGGTAACTTTCACCGAGAAAGCACGCTACTCGCGGCGCAGTTGCCCGGGTTCTCGGAGCCCCACCGGCATCGGGCACCGGACTACCCTCCGGGTCATGGACCAACAGACGATCACCGCCAATGGCGTCGAGTTTGCCTATTTGGTTGACGGCCCGGCCGACGGGCCGTTGGCCCTCTGCCTCCACGGGTTCCCCGACACCCCCCACTCCTGGAGGCATCTCCTGCCCCGGCTGGCGGAGGCCGGGTACCGGGCGGTGGCCCCGTTCATGCGGGGCTACGCCCCTACCGCAGTGCCGGAAGACGGGCGGTTCGACACCGGCACCCTGGCCCTGGACGCCTGCCGGCTGCACGAAGCCTTGGGGGGCAACCAGGACGCGGTGATCGTCGGCCACGACTGGGGGGCGTTTGCCACCTACGGTGCCGCCGCCTACCAACCCGAGCGGTGGCGGCGGGTGGTGACCGCCGCCGTCGCCCCCCAGGCCTCCATGGCCGCCGCCTTCTTCACCTTCGACCAACTCAAGCGCAGCTGGTACGTCTTCTTCTTCCAGACGGCCCTGGCCGAGTACGCGGTCGGCCTCGACGACTACGCGTTCATCGATCGGCTGTGGGCCGACTGGTCCCCCGGCTACGACGGGGCGAAGGATGCCGCGCGGGTGAAACAGGCGCTGGGTACCCCCGAGAACCTCACCGCCGCCATCTCCTACTACCGGTCGATGTTCGCCGGTGCCCCGGCTGACGCCGATGCCGCCGAGGCCCAGACGGCGTCGGGCCGGCCCGGGCCCCAGCCCACCCTCTACCTCCATGGCGCCGACGACGGCTGCATGGGCATCGACACCATCGGTCCGGTGCTCGACTTTTTGGCCCCCGGGTCGGAGCTGGTGGTGGTCCCCGGCGCCGGTCACTTCCTCCAGGTCGAAAAGCCCGACGAGGTCAACGACCACATCATGAGGTTCCTGGCCGGCTGAGGTCGGGGCTGTGCCGGTTGAGCCGGTCGAGCCGGTCGAGCCCTCCCTAGGGCAGCTGGAGTCGGCCGGAGCCGGGACGGACAACCATGCCCTCGAGCACCAGCCCGGCCACCACCCGCTCCGCCCGCTCGGGTTGATCGGACCATCCCATCACCGCGGGGACATCGCCGGCCTCGACCGGACCGAGTCGGAGGGCGTCCACCAGTCGTCCACGCCCTTGGCGGTCGGAGCCGGGGAAGGGGCTCTGGGGGGTCGACACCCCGGCCGATCCCCGGGCCGGGTCGGGAAGCGGGCACCCGCTCACCTGCCAGCGGCACCGCCTCCGGATCGGACAACTGGGGCACTCCGGATCCGTCGAGGCGCAGACCGTCGCCCCCAGGTCGAGCAACGCCTGGTTGAACTCCCAGGCCTGGCCGGTCGGGACCATGGCATCGACCAGGGCCTGGGCGTCCCGACGGGCCAGCCGCTCTCCGGCCACTGCCCTCGACAGGATCCGACCGGCATTGGTATCGACCACCCCGACGTCGATTTCGAACGAGAAGGCTGACACCGCCCGGGCCGTATAGTCCCCGACCCCGGGCAGGGCCAGCAGGTCGACCAACGCACCCGGGACCTGGCCGCCGTGGTCCTCCACCATGACCCGGGCGGCGTGGTGGAGGCTGCGGGCCCGCCGGTTGTAGCCGAGTCCCTGCCAGGCCCGGAGCACATCGCCCAGCGAGGCGTCGGCGCAGGCGGTGGGGGTGGGAAACGAACCGAGGAAGGTGCGGTAGGCGGGCACCACCCGGGACACCTGGGTCTGCTGCAACATGACTTCGCTGACCAGCACCGCCCACGGGTCTCGGGTCGAGCGCCAGGGCAGTTCCGGCCGCCTGGAAGCTGACCGGCCGCCGCCGCCGGTCGGGTCGGCGGTGCCCCAATCGGCGATCGCCCTCCCCAGGGCCCGGAGCTGCTCGGGTCGGCGCCCGGTGGCCTTCCCGTTCACCTGGCCGGTCCGACGATCCTCCTGCCGAGGTGATCGACGTGGTCGAGGTGATCGGACCCCATGCTCAGTCCCAAGCCCCTTCGGCGTAGGGGAAGCGCCGGGGTGGGGCGGCGTCCTTCTTCCAGACCATCACCTTGCGCCGGAAGAAGCAGACTTCCTCGCCATGCTGGTTGAAGGCCTTGGTCTCCACGGTGACGATGCCCCGGTCGTCGCGGGATTTCGACGCGACCTTCTCGATCACCTTGGTCTCGGCGTAGATGGTGTCGCCGTGAAAGGTGGGTGACCGGTGGATCAGTGACTCGACCTCGAGATTGGCAATGGCTTGGCCACTGACATCGGGGACGCTCATGCCGAGGGCGAGCGAGTAGACAAGGTTGCCCACCACCACGTTCTTGCCCTGCACGGTTTCGTTCTCGGCGAACCAGGCGTTGGTGTGGAGGGGGTGATGGTTCATGGTGATCATGCAGAACAGGTGGTCATCGGCTTCGGTGATCGTCTTGCCCGGCCAATGGCGGTAGATGTCACCCGGCTCGAAGTCCTCGAAATAGCGTCCGAAGGGCCGGTCATAGAGGGTCATGGGAACAGGAGTGTACCGACCGCCGTCGTCACGCCGCGTCGGGCGCCGGGCGGGTGGTGAAGCCCAGCAGCCAATCCGACTGCGAGTCGCCGTCGATGGCCATCCGCCAGGTGTAACGGGTGCCCGGAACCAGGGGCAGAGGCCCGAGGTTGACGGCCAGAGCCACATCGATGGGTGAGCCCTCGGGAATCCCTGGCGGCCTTCCCACCGTGAACTCGCCCCGCACTTCGACCGGGTGCTCTCCCTCCGGGGTCTGCACCAGTACCGGCCGGCCGTCGGCATCCTCGAGGAACAACTCCCAGTGGTGGGAGGTCTCGGCCTCGTTCCAGGCGACGTCGATCTTGAGCGCAATGGCGGACGGGACCGGGTCGGGACCGGTCATGCTCCATCCCCCCCCGAGGATGTACAGCTTTCCGTCGGCGACCTGAGCCGAATCGCACAACATCATGGTTACTTTCACGGGAGTTGAGGCTATCGGCTTCCTGGCCGGGCTCGTTTCCAGTCCGGATCGGGTCTCCGGGTCGGCCATCCGGATACGGGGCGGCCGGGGAGCCGGCGGCGGATAGCGTGGGTGGATGGAGATGCGGGGGCTTCGCGACGACGTCTACCGGCGACCGCTGGCCACCGCTCTCGAACGGTTGGGCATCGGTGCCGGCTGGACCTGTGTGGATGTCGGTGCCGGCGGCGGTGACGTCTCGGTGGCCCTGGCCGAGATCGTCGGCCGGGATGGGCGGGTCTACGCGGTGGACAGCGACCCCGAAGCCCGCGACGAGGTGGCCAAGGCCGCCGCCGCCCACAGCCAGGTGCTGGCCATCACCCAGGCCGGCGAGGATCTGCGGCTTCCGGAACCGGTCGACCTCGCCTTCTGCCGCTTCTTGCTGCTCCATGTGGTCGATCCCGCCGTGGTGCTGGCCCGGATGGCGGCGGCGGTCCGTCCGGGTGGTTGGGTGGTGGCCCAGGAGCCGATCACCTCGGCCGGACGGATCAACGGCCAACCGTTCTCGATGCCCGACGCCCGCCACCCCGACATCGGCGCCCTCTTGCCGGCCCTCACCCGTCAAGCCGGCCTGGTGACCATCGATACCTGGGCCGAGGCCCCCGCCGGGGCCGGACCCGGGCCGGTGGCCGACTACCTCACCCTGCTGACCGAGGTGGACCCGGGAGACGACCCGGTGGTGTTGCCGCCGTTGGTCACCGTGGTCGCCCAAGTCCCACCCGGCTGAGGCCGCCGGCCGGTCCCGCGGGTGTCGATTCGGCTGCGAGTCAGCGCTGGGTCCGCTCGGGCCGGGGGGTCACCTACGGATCGGTAACCTTGCCAGCGTGCCAACCGAATCCCTGCCCCCGCCCGACCTGGACGCCGCAGCCAACGCGGTCGCTGTCGCCGCCTCGGTGGTTGCCTCCGGGACCGCCGCCTTGGGGGCGGCCGGTGGACCCGATGTCGCCCAGGTCCTCGCCTATGACCTCGCTCACGCCGCGTCGTCGGTGCGGACGGCGGAAGCCGTGCTCGGCTACGGGGCCCAGGGCGATGTCGAGGCCCGGATCGCCTGCGCCTTCGCCGCCGACGCCATCGCCGATCTGGCCTCCCGGACGGTGGGTCGGGAAGCCGCCTGGGGAGTCGCCCTCGACTGGATGACCCCGGCCGCCGACTTTGTCGCCACCTTCCGGGACCCGGCGTTTCTGGCCTCCCTGGCCCGGGAACCGGGACCCCGCCACCTCGACGCCGACTTCGAACTGGTGCGGGACACCTTCCATCGGTTCGCCGAGGAGCAGATCCGGCCGCGGGCCGAACACATCCACCGGGCCAACACCGACATCCCCGAGGAGATCATCTCCGGCATGGCCGAGATGGGCGGCTTCGGCATGTCCGTCCCCGAGGAGTACGGCGGCTTCGCCACCGGGGGGGAGAGCGACTACATGGGGATGGTCGTCGCCACCGAGGAGCTGTCCTGGGCATCCCTGGGGGCCGGCGGTTCGCTCATCACCCGCCCGGAGATCCTCACCCGTGCCCTCGTCTACGGCGGGACCGAGGAACAGAAGCAGCGTTGGCTGCCCCGCCTGGCCACCGCCGAGGTGATGGGAGCGGTGGCGGTCACCGAGCCCGACTTCGGCTCGGACGTCGCCGGGGTGATGACCATGGCCGGCCGCACCGACGGAGGCTGGCTGATCAACGGGGTCAAGACCTGGTGCACCTTCGCCGCCCGGGCCGACGTGCTGATGCTGTTGGCCCGCACCGATCCGGACAAGTCCAAGGGCCATCGCGGTCTGTCCTTGTTCCTGGTGGAGAAGCCACAGGCCGAGGGACACGGATTCCTCTTCACCCAGGAGGCGGGGGCCGACGGCCGCCCTTCGGACTCGTCGGGCCGGATGGAGGGCCGGGCCATCGACACCATCGGCTACCGGGGCATGCACTCCTACGAAGTCGCCTTCGAGGATTGGTTCGTGCCTGACGCCGACCTGGTCGGCGGGGAGGAAGGCCTGGGCAAGGGCTTCTACCTCCAGATGCAGGGCTTCGAGAACGGCCGGCTGCAGACGGCGGCCCGGGCGCTCGGGGTGATGCAGGCCGCTTACGAGGCGGCGCTGGACTATGCCGAGGACCGCCGGGTGTTCGGATCCCCCATCGTCGACTACCAGCTGACCCAGGTGAAGTTGGCCCGGATGGCGGTGCTGATCCAGTCCGCCCGGCAGTTCTCCTTCGAAGTCGCCCGGTTGATGTCCAAGGGCGAGGGCGCCCTGGAGGCATCGATGGTCAAGGCCTACGTCTGCCGGGCGGCCGAGTGGGTGACCCGCGAGGCTCTCCAGATCCACGGCGGCATGGGCTACGCCGAGGAGTACGCGGTGAGCCGCTATTTCGTCGACGCCCGGGTGTTGTCCATCTTCGAGGGGGCCGATGAGACCCTGGCTCTCAAAGTCATCGCCCGAGGTCTGTTGGCGCGGGCCAAGGCCTGACCTCGGTCACCCCACCCTTCCTACGCCCTTCCCCCACCAATGAGGAGACCCCATGAGTAACGACTACCCCTATGCGGGCCGGTTCGATGTGAATCGGGTGCTCCCCGAGTCCGGGCGTCCCCGGGACGATGTGCTGACCGAGCTGGCCACCATGGCCAAGGAGGAAGACGCCTTCTGGGAGACCGGCAAGTGCTCGGGCACCATGTACTGCGGAGACCACGACCACTACGCCTTCCTGACCGAGGCCTTCGGTCTCTACGCCCACGTCAACGCGCTGCAACGGGACATGTGCCCGAGCTCGACCCGGTTCGAGGGTGAGATCATCGCCATGGTCCTGGATCTCTTCCACGCCGAGGCGGTGACCGACGGCGAGCCGGTGGGGATGCTGACCAGCGGCGGCACCGGGAGCATCTGCCATGCGGTGCTCGCCTACCGGGAGCACGCCCGCCAGCAACGGGGCGTGACCCGCCCGAACCTGATCAAACCGGAGACCGCCCATCCGGCCTTCGACAAGGCCTGCCACCTCTTCGGGGTCGAGCTCCGCCGAGCCGACATCGACCCGGAGACGACCAAGGTGGACGTCGGCTCCGTCGCCCGCCTCATCGACGACCAGACCATCGCCATCGTCGGATCGGCGTGCAACTACGGGTACGGCACCGTCGACCCCATCGCCGAACTCGGGCAGCTGGCCCTGGAGAAGGGGGTCGGCCTCCACGTCGACGGGTGTTTGGGGGGGTTCATCCTGCCCTTCGGACAGGAGCTGGGCTACGACATCCCTGACTTCGACTTTCGGGTGCCGGGGGTGACCAGCATCTCGGCCGACACCCACAAGTACGGCTACGCCCTGAAGGGCACCTCGACCCTCCTGTTCCGGGACAAGGCCATCCGCAACGCCCAGTACTTCTTCCTCACCGACTGGAGCGGGGGCAAGTACACCTCGCCGGGCATGGACGGGTCCCGTTCCGCCGGCCTCCTGGCCGCCACCTGGGCGTCGCTGGTGCAACTGGGACGGGCGGGCTACCGGGGCTACGCCAAGCAGATCTTCGAGACGGCCGACCGCATGAAACAGGCGGTGCTCTCCCACCCCGAGTTGCGGATTCTCGGCAGTCCCACCTTCCTGTTCAGCTTCACCTCCGACGAGTTCGACGTCTATCACGTGAACGATTTCATGCGGGGACGAGGGTGGCGTTTCAACGGCCAGCAGTACCCGAACGCGCTGCACATGGCCGTCACCCGGCCCCAGACCCAGAACGGGCTGGCCGACAGCTTCGCCACCGACCTGGGCGATGCGGTGGTCTACGCCAAGGAGCATGCCGACGAGGCACCCAAGTCCGGTGCCATCTACGGCGGGGTGGCCGGAGGGATGACCGACGAGGCTGACGAGTTCATCAAGATGGTGATGGCCCAGATGCTCGACACCCAGCAGGCGGTACCGGGGACCTGACCCTGCGGCGGGGGCTTCGCTCCCTCGTAACCGCTTGACTTTCCCCTCAGGGGAGCCTCCACAGTGGGGGTGAGCAGCGCATCAGGAACTCACCCGCAATCCACCCGGAGGCCACCATGATCCAGTCCCTGCCCCAGCCGATCACCGAGTACATCGAGGCGTCGAACGCCTTCGACGGTGACCGCCTCATCGCCGCCTTCGCCGACGACGCCATGGTCAACGACGCCCGCCGGGAGTTCTGGGGCGTCGAGGCCATCAAGCGCTGGTCCGACCGGGAGATCATCGGCGACAAGGTGACCGTGGACGTCCGATCGGTAAGAGAGCACTACGGCGACTTCGTCATCGACGCGGTGGTGGACGGGAACTTCGACAAGTCGAAGCTGCCGAAGGTGATCGTGCTGACCCATTACTTCACCGTCCGGAACGACAAGATCGTCAGCCTCATCATCATTCTCAACAACCCGGTGGAGCCGTGGGCCCGAGGCCTCCCGCCCTCTGCAAGCATGAGGGGTCATGGCCCCAGGTGAGACCCCGCCGGCTGACATTCCGTCGCTCATCGGCATCGAGCGCGCCCGACTCCTCGAGTTGCTCGCCGGCCTGGACGACGGCGACTGGCACCAGCCGACACCCTGTCCGGAATGGGACGTGTTGGCTCTCGGCTGTCATCTGGTCGGGGTCGATCTGTCTTCGCTGTCCCGGCACCGGGACCACTATCTCGGCACCCCCGCCCCTGGCGGCTTGAGCGAAGCGGGCTTCATCGAGTGGATCGATGAGCTCCAGATGGAATGGGTGCGGGCGGCCAGGAGGCTGAGCCCACCGGTGGTGGTCGATCTGTTGGCCTGGGCCGCTCCCCAGCTGGTCGCCATGCTCGAGGAGGAGGACCCGAGCGCGCTGACCGCCCACGTCTCCTGGGCCGGTCCCGACCCCCTCCCCGCCTGGCTCGATCAGCGGCGCGAGCTCTCCGAATATTGGATCCACCGCCAGCAGCTGCTCGAAGCTCTCGGGCGGCCCGCCGACCTGCGCCCGGAGTTGGCCGGCCCGGTCCTGGACGGACTGCGGTGGGCGTACCCGTTCCGGCTCCAAGATGTCGGAGCCGAGGCCGGCGACACCGTGGTGGTGGCCATTACCGGCCCTGACCCGGTCACCTGGAACCTGGTGGCCGGCGGGAGCCGGTGGGAATTCCGATCCGAGCCGGGGGCCCGGGTCGTCGCCTGCCTCTCGATGACCACCGATCAGGCCTGGCGGCTGCTGACCAACAATCTGGTGGCCAAGGAGGTGGACCGACTCGAGACCTCCGGTAATCCGCGGATCCTCGAGGTGATCCTCGCCACCCGGGCCATCATCGGCTCCCCCCAATGAGGATCGCCCGTTGAGCGCCTGACCGTGAGGCAAAACGCCTGACCGCAGATGGAGCGGTCCTGGCGGCAGGGGACGACGACCAGCCGCCGGACGGCGGCCGTAGAATAAGGCCATGTATAACGCCCATGGCTCGTGGATCGCGATCGTGGTCTTCGGTGGCATGTTCGCGTTGCGGGCGCTGTCGTCCCAGCGCCGGCGCGGGCGCCGCTACGGCGGGAACCCGATGTCCAAGAGTTCCTTCACCAGCACCGACCGCCGGGGTCCGGGCGGAGGGGCCGTGGCTCCACCCCCCCACCCAGTCGACAGCAACCGGCAGGTCGGGACGGCTGCCGGTTGGTTCCGGGATCCCTTCTTCAAGCACGAGCAGCGCTACTTTTCCGGCACCGCCTGGACCGAGCACGTCACTGACGGCGACGTTCCCGGCATCGACCCGCCGCCCGAACGCCCGGGGCCTGACGCCCGCGACTGAGCCGACAGAGGCACGGGTCACCGGCGTCACCGGCGTCATCGGCGTCACCGGCGTCACCGGCGTCATCGGCGTCATCGGCGTCGGCGGATAACCAGGATCGCCACCCCGTTGGGGGGCGGAGGCCGGAAGGCGGAACGGGGAAGCGGAAGCCCAGTACCCACCTCGAACTGGCGGAGCCACCGACCGGCTCCCGGACCGTGGCCCGACGACCAGCGGCGAGCCATATGCCAGGGAACCACCACGTCGGCGCGGATCAGTCGGCTCCCGGGAGCCACCAACCGACCCAACACCGCCGAGGTGATGGCGAACGGAGGGTTGGCCACCACCCGGAACGGGTGACGGGGCAGCCGGAGGTCGGAGGCGTCGGCGACGACCACCTTGACCGGGTCGGTGGCGAACCGCTGCTTCAACTCGGCTGCCCGGTGCGGATGCAACTCCACCGCCACCACCCGGGCGCCCCGGCTCACCAGTGAAGAAGTGATTGCCCCGGTGCCCGCCCCGATGTCCAGGACCAGATCACCGGCGCCGACCTGGGCGTCGACGACCAGCCGTTCAGCCCACTGGCTATCGAGCTGATGCCATCCCCAACGTGTCCGCGATTGCGCGGACACGACGGACCATCGTGCACATCGTCATGGGTCGGATGTTACGCCAACCGCGGGACCATCACCGGTGCCGGGCCCGCTCCCGGGACCGGCTGCCCCGGTCCAGACTGGAAGCTCAGTCCTTGGAACGGCTGAGGCCGGCGCGCTCGCCCCGGACCACGAACTTGGTGGCCATCTTCCGGGACGCCTCGTCGATCATCTCGTCGCCGAACATCACCGCGCCGGTGCGGTCGTCCTCGGTGGCCTTGCGGTAGGCATCCAGGATGTCCCACGCCTTGTCGAACTGCTCCTGGGTCGGCGAGTAAACCTCGTTCAACACTCCGACCTGATCGGGGGTCAGCGCCCACTTGCCGTCGTAGCCCAGCACCCGGGTCCGCTGGGAGAACTCCCGCAGCGAGTCGAGCTCCCGGATCTTCAGGAACGGCCCGTCGATGACCTGGAGGCCGTTGGACCGTCCCGCCATCAGGATCTTGGAGAACACATAGTTGAAGTGGTCGCCCGGGTACTCGGGGATGGCCACCCCTCCGGTCAGCACCGGCATCTCCATCGAGGCGGCGAAGTCGGCCGGGCCGAAGATGATCGTCTCCAGCCGCGGGGACGCCGCGCAGATCTCCTCCACGTTGATCAGGCCGGTGGTCGTCTCGATCTGGGCCTCGATCCCGATATGGCCGTCGGGGAGCCCGCTCTTCTTCTCCACCTGGGAGAGGAGAAGGTCGAGGGCGACCACCTCGGCGGCCCGCTGGACCTTCGGGAGCATCACCTCGTCGAGGCGCTCGCCGGCATTGCCCACCACTTCGATCACATCCCCGTAGGTCCACTCGGTGTCCCAGGCATTGATCCGCACGCACAGCACCCGGTCGTCCCAGGGCAGGTTCTTGATGGCGTCGGCCACCTTGGCCCGGGCGTTCTCCTTCTCCAGCGGCGCCACCGAGTCCTCGAGGTCGAGGAAGCTCATGTCGGCGGGCACCGACGGGGCCTTGGACAGGAACTTCTCGTTCGACCCGGGGGTGGAGAAGCACGATCGGCGGGGCAGGTAGCGGGAGCGTTCGGACATGGCCCAAATGGTACGGCCAACCCCGGGGACAGCCAAACCGGGAGGAATCTGCCCCCTATCGTGTGATCATGAGCAGCCCCGATCCCCTCGGCCGGGCAGCCCGCCGGCTGGCCTCGGCTCTCGAACCGGTGGTGGGCCAGGTCTACTTCGCCGCCGAATGCCACCAGGAATACGAGCAGCTCGGTTTCTCCCCCAGCCCCTTCACCCTCGACACCGGCGTCCAGCTCCCCGACGGGCCGGCCTACTTCACCAGCCGGGGCTCGTGCATGGGGCAGGTGCCCGGCGAGATGGTGGCCGCCGCCTTCGCCGTCTTCAACCCGGAGGCGGTGATCCCCGCCGTCCAACTCGGCTGGACCCGATGCGATGCGCCGACCATCGCCGCCGCCCGGACCCGGGGCGCCACCGCCCAACTCACCCGGATCCTCGGCGAACGCCCCGACGGGGTCGATCGGGTGACCGAGCTGCTGCAGCAGGGCGCCGCCCCCCTCCGGCCGGAAGGCCGCCCGCTGTACGCCGGGCTGTTGAGCCTCGGGCTCCCCGGCGACCCGATGGGAGACATGTGGAGGTCGGGCGACATCCTGCGGGAGTTCCGGGGCGACGCTCACACCGCGGCGTGGACGTCGGCGGGGTTCGACGCTACCGAGATCGGCGTCCTCACCGAGCTCTACTGGGGCCTCCCCCCTCGCAGCTACGTCCGGACCCGGGCCTGGTCGGACGATCAGCTGTCGGCGGCGGAAGGTCGGCTCCGCTCTGGCGGCCTCATCGACGACAACGGGTTGACCGCCGAGGGCCGGGCCCGGCGAGAGGCGGTCGAGGCTGCCACCGACGACCAATGTGGCCCGGTGGTGGATGCCCTCGGAGACGATCTGCCCGAACTCCTGGCGGTGTTGGAGCCATGGGGAGCCGCCATCCGGGCCGCCGGCGGCTATCCCCCCAGCGGTCCCCACGATCTGGCTCCCAAGGGATCCCCGGATCCGAAACGCTAGCCATTGGTCGCTAGCCGGCGGGAGCTCAGGCCGCTTCAGCCGGTGGCGGTGGCGGCAGTCGACGGTCCGGTGGTGCCGGTCGCGCCGCCCGCTGCCGAAGCCGTGGCGACCGGGGCCGGATCGGCTTGCAGGTCCGCCGGGATCAGCTGTTCGGACAACAGCCGATCGAACCGGGCCGGATCCCCGCCGACGAACGACCGGCAGAGCGGGAGCCCTTCCACGTAACAGGTGAGGTAGGCCCGCCAGGTCGGGTGGGTGAGGAACTCGACCGCTTTGGCGGCCCGGTCGGTCGACAGCAGGCCCCACCTCGCCACTTCGTCCACCACCGTATCGACGTCGGCTCCGTCTTCGTGGAGCCGGAAGGCAGCGTTCTGCCGCACCGCCCCGAGCGCCTCGCCGGCTTCCGACACCGCCGCCACCACCTCGGGGTCGTAGCGGAGGCCGAGGGGCCGCAGGTGTTCGGCCACCACCGGCTCCGGTCGTCGACCGACGATCACTTCGAGGCCGAGGTCGGCCAGCCCCTCCGCCAACAGGCACTGGGGCGTCCCGACCAGAAAGATCGACTCCTCCCACCACTTGCGCTGGCGCACCAGCCCCACTTCCTTGCGGGTGTGCTCGGTGTGGTGGCCTGGATACGACTCGTGGGCCACCAGGTGGGCCAAGCTGGTCGACAGCACCGGCAGGTCGGTGTTGACCGCCACCCGGCTCTGCAGGTCGCCGAGGTAATAGTTGAAGCCCGACCACGGCTCATTGTTGACCAGCTCGAACTCGACCCCCTCCCCTTCCGGGAGCCCGAACAGCGTCTTGGTCCGGTCCCGGAAGTCCTCGGCCAGTGAATCGATGGCCCTCCGGAGGCTGTCGGTCGGCACCGCGTGGGATTCCCTCCAGGAGACCAGGCGCTCGGCCAGCGGGCCATTCCCGGGGAGCACCTCGTCCAGCCGGGCATGGGCCGCCGCGAACGTGCTCTCGTCGACCCGGGATGGCCGGATCCCGTAACACGCCTCCACCTCGTCGGCGTAGCCGATGTCCTCGCCGGCCAACTTCCGGGCCGTGGTCATCAACCCGATCACCTGGGCCCGCAACCACCGGCGTCGAGCCGGAGCCGACCCGTCGGCGGCGGCACCGGCCACCCCCTCGGAGGATCCATCCAGCGCTCCCCCGGCGTCGATGTCGGCCAGGAGCCTCCTCGCCTCCGCCACCAGTCGATCCGGGGGCTGCATGGGCTCCCGATCGGCCGCCTGGGCCCGGGCCGGCGGGCCGTAATAGGCATCCACCATCCCGTCGATGTGGCGTCCGAGCCGCAGCCCGAGCGTCAGGTACCGATCGACCAGGCCCGGGTCGCCCCGCTCCGCCATCGCGGTGTTAACCCAGCTGCTCTCGGAAGAACGCCACCGTGCGGTCCCAGAGCAGAGTCGCGGCTTCGGCGTTGTAGGCCTCGGGTCGGTCTTCGTTGAAGAAGGCATGACCGGAGCCCTCATAGAAGTGGAACTCGGCTTGCTTGCCGAGGTCGTGCAGTTGCTTCTCCAACTCGCGAGTGGCTTCCGGGGTGAAGTAGTCGTCGTCGGCTCCGATGTGACCGAGCACCGCTGCGGTCATCTTCGAATAGTCGGGCTGGGCGTCGGGCCAGGGGATGAGGCCGTAGGCCGACACCACCGCCTTCACCGCGTCGGGACGCTGGGTGGCGAGCACCAGGGCCAGCCCTCCGCCCATGCAGAATCCGATGACACCGACTTCCCCCCGACCGGTGCGTCGGACCAGTTCGTCCACCGCGCCGCTCAGGTCCCTGGCGGTGACATCCATCTTGAGCGCCATCATCTCCTTGCCGGCTTCATCCGGCTCGGTGAGCGGTACCGCCGTCCCGTGATAGAGGTCAGGGGCCAGGGCGGTGAAGCCGACCTCGGCGAACCGGTCGCAGGTCCGCTTGATTTGATCGACCAGCCCCCACCACTCTTGGATGACGATGATTCCGGGTCCGGATTCGGGGCCCGCCGACGGCACCGCCAGGTACCCGGTGGCGTTCTTTCCGTTGCTGGCAAACTCGATGATTTCACCCATGCCCCCGACCCTACCCGGCTGCATTTGTTCATCGCCTCCCGACTGCTTCTGTTCACCGCCGCTTGACTCCGCCCGTCCCCCGAACTGAATCCAGCGACATTGCGAGCAACACCGCGAGGACGGTTGGAATTGCGCGGAATTGCGGCGTTCACTGCGCGACTTTTTTCTAGTTGATGCTTCAAGTTTTCGAGGCCCTGGCGTCGAATGACCATAGAGGCGCGGGAAATTGGCGGGGTGAGTCCGGATATGACGAAATGGCGTCATCTGCTATCGATCGGTATTTCTGATATCGCAGGTCAGCCATCCTTTTGGGTGGGGTGTCCTTGTGTGAACGTTAAGGATCGACTAAAACGTACGACGTTATGACTCACGCCGAGCAGTACTCGACGTCCGAGCCAGGTGCCCCTCGAAAGGCACGCACGAGGTCCCGCGGGCGGATCGGTGCGTTGCTTGCACTGGCCGTCACTACAGGAATCACGTCACTGGTAGTGGTGCCCCCGCGCCTCGCTTCGGCCGACCAGATCTCCGACGCCCAAGCCCAGGCCTCGGCGCTGACCGCCAAGATCGCCGCTGAACAGCAGCAGATCCAAGCGTTGACTTCGCAGTACGACGCCGCCAGTTACAAGGTCTCTCAACTCAATACCCAAATTGCCGCCAGTCAAGCGCAGTTGGCCAAGGATCAAGCCGAAGTGGCCAAGGATCAGGGCCAGCTCAAGGACCAGGCGTTGGCTGACTACGTCAGCAACGGCACCAGCAATCAGTTCACCCAGATGTTCACCGGTGACAACAACGCCGCCGGCATCCACGACGAGTACTCGGCCATCGCCTCGGGCAACGTGACCAATACCGTCGATCAACTCCACACCGCCCAGACCCAGTTGCACGCGCAGCAGGACGCACTGCAGCAGCAGCAGTCGCAAGCCACCGCTCAAGCCAACACGGCAGCCAACGCCAAGAGCCAGGCCACCAGCCTGGCCGCCTCCGACGCGTCGGCACTCGACGGGGTGAACGCCAACATCAAGACTCTGGTCGCCCAGCAGCAGGCCGCCGCCGCGGCCGCCGC
The DNA here is from genome assembly GCA_036268775.1 of Acidimicrobiales bacterium. Classification (GTDB taxonomy): domain Bacteria; phylum Actinomycetota; class Acidimicrobiia; order Acidimicrobiales; family RAAP-2; genus DASZIT01. The sequence continues at coordinate 18,343 of DATATM010000008.1, forward strand.
CGCTCAAGCCGCCCAGGCCAAGGTCGCCGCCGCCCAACAGGCGCAAGCCAGCGCCCAGGCCTCGGCCCAGTCGAGCGGCAGCGGTTCCGGGGGCGGAGGCGGCGGGGGTGGTGGAGGCGGCAGTGTCAGCGTCAACCTCAGCCCACCTCCTCCCACTTCCAGTGGCGCCGCCGGTGCAGTGCAGGCCGCCCAGGGCGAGATCGGTGTCCCCTACGTCTGGGGCGGGTCGAGCCCTTCCGGGTTTGACTGTTCGGGTCTGGTCGAGTGGGCCTACGGCCAGGTTGGAATCAGCCTTCCTCACTATTCGGGGGCGCAGTACGACGACACCACCCACATCCCGCTGGGCGATATTGCCCCCGGTGACATCCTGTTCTACGGGCCCGGTGGCAGTGACCACGAGGCCATGTACATCGGTGGCGGCATGATGGTCGAGGCTCCCTATACCGGCGCCTCCGTGTGGGACACCCCGATGCGCACCGACGGCGGATTCGTCGGGGTCGGGCGAGTCGCCTAGCCACCCCAAAGCCGGCACCACGCCGGTTTTGAGCCTGAATCACTTGCCGACGCCCGCCCCTCGGGCCGGGCCAACTGGACCCTGATCTCAGGTTTTTGCGGGTTTTCCCTCGTCGGGGGTGATCTCGCCCCCCGATGCCCGATCTGCCCCCCAACCCACCCGGAACCCGATCCCGGCCCTGAAATCACCTCTGCGGGCGGCTGAGGCATACTGGCAGGGCATCAGCGGGCAGCCCCAGCATTGCCAGGCCCCCTGCCAGCCATCGTGCCCGCCTGCAGCAGCCAACTATGAGACCAATCCCCGTCGCTTTCCACATCTGGTTCATCGAGGTCCACACCTACGGAATCGGACTGGCCATCACCTTCTGGTTCGCGCTCCGCTACTTCGAGCGCCGGGTGCGTAACGCCGGTTACCCGTCGGAATGGGTCACCGGGATGTTCCTCTGGGTCATCGTCGCCGCCATTGTCGGCGCCCGCATCATGAGCGTCATCCCGAACTGGTCGCAGTACTCCTCGGATCCGCTTCAGGTGTTCGCCATCTGGCAAGGCGGCCTTTCATCGTTCGGTGGCTTGATCCTGGCAGTGCCGGTGGGGATCATCAGTGCCCGGCGGCGCTGCCCGTCCATACCCACCGTCCGGCTGCTCGATCTGGTCGCCCCGGTTCTCATGGCCGCCTGGGGCATTGGCCGACTCCTCGGACCCCAGTTGATGGTCAACGGTGGCGGGCATGCCACCCAGCAGTGGTTCGGCATGTACTACGCCGGTGAAGTTGGCAAGCGGCTCCCGGTACCGATCTTCCAGGCAACCATGGATTTCGCCATCTTCGGTATTTTGCTCCTCATCGAACGCTGGCTCCGAAGCCAGAACCCCGCCAAGGTGGTCTCCCTCGCCACATCCGGCGTTGGTAGCACGGCCAAGGAGGCGGCGGCCGCCCTCGCCATCGCCATCGCCAACGTCGGCGGCACGGCCAGCGCGACAGTCAACGGCGCGGCCGATCTCGACACCGCCAGCCTCGGTGGCAGCACTCACGCGATGAGCGGCAACGACCGCGACGTCGGGCTCGATCACACCGCCGGTGGTGACGCTGACTCCGAGACCACAACGACCACCGACTCTGCGGCCGCCGCCGACACCGCAACGTCGCCCGACACCAAGACGAGCGGCGTTTCCGACGGGAACAGTGCGGCCGATCTGGAACGGCGTCGCCAACTCCCGCCGGCGGGGATCATCATCGGAGCCGGAATGGTGTTGTGGGGGATCGAGCGCTTCTTCGACGAACGGCTGTGGTTGACCGACCCGAGTCATGTGGCCTTCATCCTGGTGCAGGTGGCCGGAATCGCATTGGCGGTCGTCGGACTGATCGTCCTCGCCGTCAAGTACCCCGCCCTCAAGAAGTGGCGGACGCAGGGACCCACGGTGGGGGGTCCGTTCCTCGGCGATCCGAAACCGACGGCCAATCTCCAACCCGCCGCCTCTGCCTCCGCATCCTCGTCGGTCTCGGCCACCGGCTCCAAGACTCTGGCCTCAGGCGACTCCAGCTGACTAACGGGCAGTCGCCCGTTCACTGACCGGATAGTCGCCCGACGCAACTCCGGCGCCGCTCCGGGTCCCATCGGCTGGCGTCTCCGTCTGACCCCGTCGTCGTGTCATCAACAAGGCGGCGATGGCCACCACGGCGAGCGTACTGATTCCCACCACCGGGGAGAGGGCCCACCCAACCGTCCCCGCCGCCACCATCTCGGCGATCACCGTGATGCGGCCGACTTTGGGGCCGGCGGCGTAGAACTTGAAGTGGAAGGCTCGCAGGGCGTCCGGGTTGGTGATGTTGCGGCCCAGCAGGACGGAGAGGCCCCGTACCAGGCCGAATCCGGCGCCGAGGGCAATCGCCCACACCGGGTGGCCGGCCAATGCGGCCAGCACGACCATCAGGTAGATGGCCGAGGTGGTGATGTAGGTGGCCAATCCGGTCCCGATCTGCCATCCGAAGCCGGCGGCGTAGACCCATGGCCGGAACTGGTCGAGCCACCGTTCGTTGACCTGACGGTAGTGAACCGGAAGCCGGATCCCCGTCACGCCGGTGTCAGACCCCACCGCCAAGGCGGCCGCCGCCAGGGCAACGATGCCGATGGTGGTGGGCGACAGCGCCAGCGCGTGCACGCCGGCCGCCAGTGCCGCCATCCCGGTCCCCAGTGAAAGGCCGCCGACGGTGCTGCCGATGACGAACCAGGTGGCGGTGGTCCGGAAACGATTCCCGCGACCCGTCTCGGCCAGAGGGGTGATGGAGGCCAACATCGAGAGCCCGCACGGCGACCAGGTCGATCGCACCGCCGACGTCGCGGTCACCAGGCCAGCGGCGGCAATGATCCAGATTGTCATCGGTCCCCTCGGTTCGTCGGTCGTGTCGCCATAGCTGCCATGGTCAGGCCGGAGAACCCAGGAAGGGTGCCGCGAAGGAAAAGATCCCGCCGTCGGCAGCGACCAACCAGTAGCCCGGCTGGAGCCGGGACAGCGCCATGCCCACGATGGGCTTCGCCAACGGAAGCCCACCCATCGAGCCGTGGAAAGGTGCGTCCCCGAAGGAGAAGATCCCACCGTCGGACGCCACCAACCAGTAGCCCTTGCCGGAGGGAGTCGTCGCCATGCCGACGATTGGCAGGTTGAGGCGTTGGCCGCCCATCGAGCCGTAGAACTGGGCGTCCCCGAACGAGAAGATCCCCCCGTCCGACGCCACCATCCGGTAGCCCTTGCCGGTCACGGTGGTCGCCATGCCGACAATTGGCTGGTTCAGGCGCTGGCCGCCCATCGACCCGTAGAACTGGGCGTCCCCGAACGAGAAGATCCCCCCGTCGGCGGCCACCAACCAGTAGCCCTTGCCGGTCAAGGTGGGAGCCATGCCGACGATGGGCTGATTGAGGGGGAGGCCGCCCATCGATCCATGGAACTGGGCTCCCCCGAACGTGAAGATCCCTCCGTCAGCGGCCACGAAGAAGTACCCGCCGGTCGGGTTGGCGGCGATCCCCACCATCGGCCGGGCCAGGGTCACCGCCGACTCGTCACCGTTGTTGGGGAAGTCGCCGTAGGTGAACACCTTGCCGAACGAGGTGAGGATCCCGTAGCCATTTCCGTCGCCGGTCGCCGCCATCCCGATCGTCTGGCAGTTGGTAGCGGGCGAATTGCAGGGCGGAGCCGGTATCGCAGTTGTCCAACACGGCTCGTTCTGCTCAGCGGTGCCATCGTCCTGGGCATTGGCGGTGGTGCAGGAGGCGTCCACTTGCCAGGGGGGAACGCAGGCCACCACCCGACACACGATCCTGCCCATGCAGGCGACGTTCTGATTGCACTGGCCGTATCGGAATTGCAGGCAGCCGGTGAGATAAGAATTGCAACCGCTCGGGCCACAGCCACAACTGGTCCCGTCACAGTTGGTGTCGCAGAAATTGAACCCGTTGCCACAACCGGTGGTGCAACCGCAGGTGGCATTGCAGTCCATGTAATAGCGGGGGCCGCCGCAATAGGAGGAGTTGTCGGCCTTCCACCAACCCCCCATCACCGTATTGGTCGGGCAGTAGTTGTAGCCACCGTTCACCGAACAGCAGAACTCGCTGAATCCCGAACAGCAGGTGGATCCGCAGTCACAGTTGGCATTGCCGCACGAGCAGATGGCGCCGTAGGCGGTCCCGGGCCGTAGCGCCAGGTCGAGGCCGGCCCCGATGGCCACCGCGCTGCCGGCGAAGGCCGAGCGGTTGATGAAACTCCGTCTGGACAAACGGGAGCCCAAGAATCCGGCCGCCCGTTCGGTGAGGGTGGCACTCATCTGCTCACCGCCATTTTCCTGTTGTGCTCCCCGCCAGCCGACGGGCGGCCTGGAGCTGCGACAACGACGAAAGGACCAGGAAGGTCAGCCAGACGCCGAGCAGACCGACCGCCACAAATGGGAGGCCATACAGCGGCTGACCTGCGAGAATGCTGGCGGTCGACCCTCCAGCTGAAGCGTCAAACGCGACTGCCACTGCGGAGATAGCCAAGCCCAGGTTGACGACGATGTGGAGCCGGGTGGCCGGGGTATCCAGGCTGCCGAAGCAGCCACAGCTGGCCAGCGCGCCACCTCTCGCCCGGACAAAGACCACCACTCCGACGAAGAACGCGTAGGACGCCGCCACCAGTGCCGCGGGTAGGGAGCGAGGCAGAACCATTGCCACTCCCCCGATGATTCCCTCCGCCAGTGCGCCGACCCGGATCACCACCCGGAGAGAGCGAAACTGCAGCGGACGCCGGAGGCGATCGGGGATCACCGATGCCAACGCTCGGGCGGTGTCGTCTGGTCGGAACACCTTCATCACTCCGGCGATCATCAGCAGGGCACAGGCGACCAGGTAGGGGCCGATCAGTTCCATGGCACCATCCCGGGAACGACGGCCAGAGGCTGGGGGCTGACCAACAGGTTGGAGAGAAGGGTGTTCACCTGGGGCACCAAGGCACTCCGCCGGACGTGGCTTCCGAGAACGGCATAGAAGGTGAAGGGTCGCTGCGACTCGGTGAAGAACCATTGGGTGCCCGACTGGCCCCCGATGCCCCGGCGCAACAGATTCGGACGGAAGTCATCGATGCTGAGTGAATGGGGCATCCCCTGGCGGGCGAACAGCCGGGTCCCGATGCTTTCCGGCCCGTACTCGAAGAGGACCGCGAAGATGTCGTTGGGTCCCATCATGGTGACCGCACCACCCCCGAAGTCGCCAACCTGGTTCGGCAGCGGGAAGCTGGCGAAATGGGCCACCGGATAGGTGATCTCATCCGCGACCCGGGGACGGATGAAGATCTTCCCCTCGAAGCCGCTGGGAAGCCGGGCCTCGATGCCGTGCGCTTGGAGGGTGGCCACGATTCAGCCGGCTCGGCGTTCCGGAGCCGGTTGCTCGATGTGGGTGGGAAAGACATCCTCCAGTGAGGTCGGGTACAAGCTCGGGTCGCCGGGAAGGATGCCGGCCGCCCGCAACTCTTGATCGTTGGCTGACTCCCGCTCCGGACCGTCGAGGCCGCCGGCGAAGGCCCGGCTCCGGTTACTGCGTTCGCTGCGGCTTCCCATTGAGAATGCCTGCATGTCGACTTGAGCGCGCCGCACCAACTCCGCCACCTGCGAGAAGTGATTGGCGACGCCCTCGCCGATCCGTCGACCGGCCGATCCGTCGACCAGGACGAAGAAGGGAGAGCCCGGGACCTCGTAATCCCCCCACGCGTCGGTCGACATCACCACCTGGAGTTGGCTGTGGGCTTTCGCCCGCACTTCACCGGCGATCTCCATCTCCGGACCCTTGGTCACCACCACCAATCGGATCCCCTCCGGCAGGCCAAGTTGCTCCGGCGTTTGGAATGCCTCCCAAAATCCCGCACAGGTCGCACAGCCCGAGGAGAGAAAGGCGATGAGGGTGAGCTGGTTGCTCCCGGAGACCGTTATGGCCAGGGCGTCGCCGGTAGGTGTGACACCGGCAATGGTGGGCGCGGAGGTGGAGTTCCGCTCTCCAGGAAGCGGCGGGCCCATGGTGAAGGGCACCGGGCTGGAGGTCGGCCCAGCACGGTTATGGACGTGGTTATGGCCGCCAGCCTCCTTGAGGTCTTGGGCCGGGTCGCCGACGCCGACGCCCAAGTCGTGGAGCGCCTTCAAGATATCGGCGTGACTTCGCAGGAGGCCGGCCACCAACACCGTCAAGAGCAGAACAACGACGGTCAAGATAATTACAAGGGCGACCATTGCGGATCCTCACATCAAGAGAAGGTTCGAGTTCGAACTAATCGGGGCTGTTGCCTTCCGAAGAACTCTACGAACCCACGACGCGGAAGTGGTGCACCCCTCGTGATGACTGCATCCATCGCCGCCGTCGCTTGATCGAATGCAGATCTGTCAGCAAAACAGGAGTGTGATCACCGATTGGCCGAGTCGCCGGCAGGTTGACTCGCACGGCAAGAACAACCGGAAGTGGAAGGTGAATCAGGCGAATCGAAATCGAATCGAGGTGGAACCTGAGGTCCAACAACCCTGGCCTTTGTCGGGCGGCAGGGGCGCCCCTACTCCCGGGGAGGTGGTCGTTGATTCCTCAAGCGATTGTGGAACCCGCAGAGCACTCTGCCGTTCGACTGGATGGTGAGCCCACCCTCGGAGTA
>DATATM010000009.1:0-3542 GCA_036268775.1 Acidimicrobiales bacterium
CAGCGCCGTCAGCGCCGTTTCTGCCTCCGTCGGCTCTTTCGTGAGCCGTCGTCGTCGCCGTCTGGGTCTGGGTGTGGGTCATTGTCTCGGACACCGTCAGCACTGTTGGCGGTGATGTCCCGGTCGGCGCCGCGGGCGGTCGGGGGGCCGGTCCAATGGCCCTCGTCTCTACCTGAGTCGTCAACTGGTGTCGAGCTCGTTCGCAACGGGATGGGCGGTGCTTGAGTGCTGCGCTTCACCACCGGGGTGGGCCGGGTCCGGCGCTCGTTGGAATCGTCGTCCAGATCCATGGTGAAGGACTGGGATAAGAAGCGCGGGCGCGCCCAGGTCGTCGGGTTCTGGGCTGTAGCTGCTCCGATGGGAGGGGACAGCGGGCGAATGGTGGGGGTGGCGCGCTCTTCCGCTTCGTCGAACAAGTGATCGAATCGGGGGGACGGCCGGAGCCTGGCTGCCGGTACTTCGGCCGGGCCGCCCGGGAACGTTTCCGGCTGAATTGGTACCGGCCCCGGTGGCGCAGGCTTGATGGGGGGTGTCTCGATCCGGACGGGCTCGCTGGGGGCAGGTTCGATCCGGACGGGTTCGCTGGGGGCAGGTTCGGTCCAGACGGGTTCGACGGGGGGTGTTTCGATCCGGATTGGGCCCGTATCGGCGGCGGCCGGGTCCGGTTGGATGACGAGGGGTTGGGGTAGGGGCTGGCGGAGGAGCTCTGGTTCGGGCTCAAGTTGCCGTTCCGGCTCCGACTCGGCTTCGAGTGCAGCCTCCGGCTCGGGCGCTGGTCTTGGTTCTGGGTCCAGCTCCGGCTTCCATTCGGCTTCGGGTGCTGCCTCCGCGTCGAACACAGCCGGTATCGGCTCCGGTTCGCTGACCTCTTGCTCCGCTTGGATCGGAACCGGGTCCGGAGCGAGCGGGAACACGACCTCTACCCGCACCGGGTCAGGGATGAACGGTGGTGGAGGCGGCGGCGCGGGAGCAGCGGGCGCCGGTGGCGGTGGTGGAGGCGGCGGGGGTCGTACTGGTTGGGGTGCAGGCGCAGGAGGGGCGGGCCGAATGGGCACCGGAGCGGCCCGTGCCGAGTGACCCTGAGGAGTGAGGACGCGGCGCTCCTGGCGCGGCACCTCGACTCGTCCCGGGCCCGACCGCATGAAGACGGTCTCAGACGCGGGATCCGGTTGCTGCTGACTGGCGGGGGAGTCGACCGGTTGGTGAGCCACGGCGTGAGCGGGTTCGCGCTCACTCGGAGCTGGGCTGGCCGCTGCGGGTTCGTGCTTACTCGGGGCCGGGCTGGCCGCTGCGGGAGGCGCGGCCGGCGCATCGGGTCGGGCCGCAGGTTCGGTCAGGATCAGCGGTGGAGCGGGTCGCTCGGCCGGGATGTCGACCGAGGCCGGCCACGGCGCGTCGACGCCCCGGACTTGGAATCGGCCCGGTCGAGATGATGCTCGTTGCTCGACGGCGACCGTCTCCTCGATGGCATACGGAGTGTCGGGCCAGCTGGAGGCCGCCTCGATCGACCGAAGCTCATCGGCCAGTTCCAACGCCGAAGCCGGGCGATCGTAGGGGTTCTTCGACATGGAGCTGACCAACAGATCGGACAGCGCCACGGGAACGCCCTCGGCCACGAGAGGCTGCACGGGGTCGCGGAGGATTCGCAGGATGACCGAAGCCGGTCCCTCGTCCTCGAACGAGCGGAAGGCGGCCTTTCCGGCGATGAGTTGATAGAGCGTCGACGCCAGGCCGTAGACGTCGGTGGCGGCCGAGAGGTCCCGTCCCTCCAGCAGCTCGGGAGCGGCGTGGATCGTCGTGAACCCGAACACGCCGGCGGTGGCTTGCGAGGTGGACTGGAGGCGGGCCACCCCGAAGTCGGCCAGTGCGGGCTCCCCGTACTGGGTGATCAGCACGTTCTCCGGCTTGACGTCCCGGTGCAGCATTCCCGCCCGGTGCGCCGTCTCGAGCGCGCCGGCGATCTTCACGGCCACGGCCACCGAGTCCCAGGGCGACATCGGCCCCTGATCCCGCATCCGCTCCCAGACCGAACCGTGGCACAGTTCGAGGACGAGGACCGGGCGATCGTCCTCAGTGGCCAGGGTCCGGTAGAGGGTGACGATGTGGGGATGGGCGCTCAGCGTCCCGAGGGCGAACGTCTCCCGTTGAAATGAGCCGATGGCGTGCTCCGACACGTCGTGCACGTTCAGGATCTTCAGCGCCACGGACCGGTTGGTCTCGATCTCGCGGGCCCGGAAGACGGTGGAAAAGCCTCCGGCCCCGATCCTCACGACGTCGGTGAAGCCGGGGAATGCCTCGTCTTCCCTATGCCGGGACCGTCGCCTCAATGCCACGTCAGCTCCACTAGAACGTTTGCCGCGCCCCAAATGTTACCTGCCGTTCACCCGGCGCAGTCTCCACTGCAGTTCGAGACGCCACGCAGCGTGTGGATGGACCGACCGGACGATCAGCGATTCACCCCTTACGAACCCAGGTGCGCGGTGTACGCGCCCCCGACCACCGCGCAGCTGGAGGTCGACAGGCACGACACTCCGGAAACGGCCAGGGGCATGGTGACCACCGTCGGGCGTTGCCACGGCGTTGGGCTGGCGCCGGTCAGCACGGTGACCCCGGCCTGCGTCGATGCCGCCGGGGTACTCCCGACCGCGGCGCAGGCGCCGATCGAGGGGCACGAGACGTCGAAAAACGTGGCCACGGTTGCGGGGACCGGTTCGGAGGTCCACGAGGCGCCCCCGTTGGCGCTGGTCAGGATCAAGCCATGGCCCGTCCTGGTCTGGCCCTGTGCCACCGCCGTGGTTCCCACCGCCACGCAACTGGCACCGGCGACATTGGGTGTCGGCGCCGTCGATGGCGTGGCCGTTGTGGGCAGCGTGGTCGACGGCGATCCCGCCGGACGGCGAACGTGGGTGGTCGTAGTCGAAGCGGATCCGCCCTGGCCTACGGGTCCCTGCGTGCAGGCGATGCCGTTGAGATAGCCCGTCCCCGCCGGAACAGGCAACGCCGCCCAGGTGGTGCCGCCGTTGGCTGAGGCCGCCACCACGCCGCTCACGTGGAACGGGTCGGTGCTCGTGTACCCGGTCACCCAGCAGTGGCGATTGTCAGCGCACGAAATGGCGCTGGCCCCGCCCACCCCGGGTGGAAGGTTTCCGATATTGGTCCATCCCGAGTGGCCTGGCGACGAGGCAAAGACGGCACCGCCGGCGGCCACGGTGCCGATGGCCAAGCAGTGTTGGTCCGCCCGGCAGGCCACCGCCGTCATGTCGAACACACCGGCCAGCGGTGGACCGGCGGTCCAGGTGGTGCCCCCGTTGGTGGTGACGAGTACGGCGCTGCCTCCGAACGGTGTCTGGTCGGACTGGCCCACGGTGACGCAGTAGTGCCGATCGGCGCACGAGACGTCAACCAGGGCACCGATTCCGGATGGGACCGCCTGTGGAGCCCAGCGCTTCCCGCCGTTCGTGGTGGCGATGATGGCGGCCGGGCTTTCGTTGGTTCCCGCACCGACCGACTCGCCCACGGCCCAGCAGTGGTCCGCATCGGCA
>DATATM010000010.1:0-160454 GCA_036268775.1 Acidimicrobiales bacterium
CCTGGGGAGCAACCCTCCGAACACCCCGATCATCGCCATGGCCCCCTCGGTCGACGGCAACGGCTACTACATGCTCGGCTCCGGTGGCGGCGTCTACAGCTTCGGCGACGCTCCCTTCTTGGGGTCGGCGTCATAGCGACCTGGCGGGTTCAGTCCCGGGCCGCCGGCGAACCGGGAGCCACCAGCCCGGCTTCGTAAGCCACGATCACCGCCTGGGCCCGATCCCGGAGTTCCAGTTTGTCGAAGATGCGGGCCAGATGGGTCTTCACGGTGTTCTCACTGACGTAGGCGGTCGACGCGATCTCCGAGTTGGAGAGCCCTTTCGCCACCAGGCCCAGGATCTCGCGCTCCCGCGGGGTGAGGCGCTCGAGGCGCGGATCTTGAACCAACACCGGGTGCCGCTGCGCCCGACCGGCAAACTCGGCGATGAGGCGGCGGGTGATCGCCGGCGCCAGCAGGGCGTCGCCGGCGGCGACCACCCGGACCCCTTGCACCAGATCCTCGGGACGGACGTCTTTGAGCAGAAATCCCGACGCACCCGACTCCAGGGCTTCGAAGACGTACTCGTCGAGGTCGTAGGTGGTGAGGATGATGACCCGGGGTCCCTCCGACCCGCGGCCGGCGTCGCAGTCTCCGGTGCTGGTCAACACCCGGGTCGCCTCGATGCCGTCCATCTCCGGCATCCGGATGTCCATGAGGACGACGTCGGGGGCCAGACGGGTTGCCAACTCGATGGCGTCGGCTCCGTCCGCCGATTCACCCACCACTTCGATATCCGCCTGGGTCTCCAGGATCATCCGAAAGCCGGCGCGCACCAGCGCCTGGTCGTCCACCACCAATACCCGGATGGTCACCTGGGTCCTTGGTCGCAGGGGATGTGGGCCCGCACCTCATAGCCGCCTCCGGGGAGAGGACCGGCGTGCAGGTCGCCACCGAACATCGCCACCCGCTCGCGCATCCCGATGAGCCCCTGACCGCCGGTCGGTGGCTGACCGGCTCCGGGGCCCGATAGCGACGCCCCGACGCCCGGCCCGGAGTCGGTGACGGCGAGATCCAGGCCTTCGTCACCGAAGGACATGGACACCCGGGTCGGCGCACCGCCCCCGTGCTTCAATACGTTGGTCAGTGCTTCCTGGACGATCCGGTAGGCGGACAGGTTCACTCCGGGCGACAGCGACTGCGGCGCCGAGCCACTGACCGTCACCTCGACCGGCATGCCGGCCACCCGTACCTGGTCGATGAGGGAATCGAGCTGGTCCAATCCGGGCTGAGGGGCGTGATCCAAGCGCTCTTCCCCCTTCCGCAGCACGCCGAGCAAGCGACGGAGCTCGGCCAGAGCCTGACGGGCAGTTATCTCGATCGAAGCCAGCATGTTGTCGGAGGTGCTCTGCGGCGCCCCCGGTACTGCCGGACTGCTCTCGGCCACCATCCGGGCCGCCCCGGCCTGCACCGCGATGACGCTGACATGGTGGGCCACCACATCGTGGAGCTCGCGAGCGATCCGGGCCCGCTCGCCGTCGGTGGCCCGACGGGTCTCCTCCTCGCGTTCGGCCTCCAGGCGCTCGGCCCGCTCCTCGAGCTGGGCCACGTAGGCGCGACGAACCCGCAGGTTGTCGCCGACGAGCCAGGTGGCGGTGATCACTGCCAACGGTGCCACCAGCGACTGGATGGTCACCGGGACGCCTCGGTCTCTGACTAGTGCGACCGAAACCACCCCCAGCCACGACACCACGCCGGCTCCGATCGACCACCGGCGATCGCACATCGACGACACCGTGTAGAGGGCGACCAGCAGGCCGAGGGGCAGCGACGGACCGCCGATTCTCATGGCGACAAAGACCGCCTCGCCGCAGATGATGAACACCGCCCGGGGATATTGCCTCCGCCAGGTGATCGGGGCCACGCTCATCACCGTCACCACCAAGGCGCCCGGCGATCCTCTCCAGGCCGGAAAACCCACCAGCTCCACCATCAGCAGGCCGAAGGCGAACACCCCGTCGACCAAGGTCGGGTAGCGGTGCACCCAGGCCCCGGGTCCCCAACGCTGTCGCACACCCAAACGGTAGTCAAGGATGGCACCGCCGTCGTCATCCCGACCAGCGATCTTCTTGTCACCCTGGAGTACCACGCCGCCTGCCCCGGACCTGGGAATCCCCGGTCCCGGGGGGCGGAGAATCAGCCCCGGGGGTGATGACCGCCGGCCGAGGGAGCGTCACACTGGGTCGCATGCCCATCCCCTCTCAAGGCTCCCGGCTCCGATGAGCACGACGACCTTGCCCGGCGCCCTGGACACCCAGGGCGACTGGGCGGTGGAGACCCATGGCCTGACCAAACGGTTCGGGAGCCACGCCGCCGTCAACGACGTGGAGTTGCTGGTGCCCCGGGGGTCGGCGTTCGGCTACCTCGGCCCCAACGGCGCGGGCAAGACCACCCTTATCCGGGTGCTGCTCGGATTGACCCATGCCGATGCCGGCAGCATGTCTCTGCTCGGCTACCCGGTTCCCGCCCATCGTGCCCAGGCGTTGGCCCGAGTGGGGGCCATCGTCGACGAGCCCCGGTTCCACGGCCACCTGAGCGGCAGACAGAATCTCCAGATTCTCGCCGCCGCCCGCGAACCGGCGGCGCGGAACCGCATCGAACCATCGCTCGAGCGGGTCGGCATCTTGCACCGCGCCGACGACCGGGTGTCGAAGTACTCGATGGGCATGCGCCAGCGTCTCGGAGTCGCCGCCTGCCTGCTCGGAGACCCCCAGCTGCTGATCCTGGACGAGCCGATGAACGGGCTCGACCCGGCCGGCATGCAGGACATGCGCGAGATGATCCTCTCCCTGGTGGCGGAGGGACGCACGGTGATGCTGTCCTCCCACCTCCTCGACGAGGTCGAGCGGACCTGTGATGCCGTCGCCATCGTCGACCGGGGCAACGTCATCCGGCAGGGACCGATCTCCGAGCTGTTGGCGGGGTCGTCGCTCGTGGTCGAGATCGACTGCTCGGATCCCGATCGAGCCCGTGGGCTGCTCGACGGCACCACCGTGGGCGCCAGCAGCCAAGGCGGCCCGAAGGGACTGGAGATCACCTTGCCGTCGGGGACGCCACCCGACGTCGTCGCCGAGATCAACCGGGTCCTGGTGGAGGGCGGGATTTCCGTCTACCGGCTCCAGCCGATCCAAGCCTCGCTGGAATCGTGGTTCCTCCAAGTCACCAGCCGATTGGGGGCCCCAGAATGACGACCGTCCACGACGCCCCGATCCCGGTCCCGACCCTGGTCGCCGCCCCAGACAGCTCGGGGGACCACCGGGGATCCTGGATCCCCACCGCTGGAATGATCGCCACCCGGTTCATGGAACTGCGCCGGCGGCGGGGACTGATGATCGTCCTCCTGGTGGTCAACATCGGTATTCCCAGCATCTTCCTCATCTTCCGCCTGCTGGCCCATGCCTTCGCCCCCAATTCCTACGGGCCGGCCGGTGGCTACGACATCTTCACCAACCTGGTGGCCGGGGTGATGTACGTGTTCGGCTTCATCGTGGCCGCCACCTTGGGCTGCACCGCCGGGTCAGTCGACCTCACCGAAGGGATGTTCCGGCACCTGGTGGTGACCGGTCGCTCCCGGCTGGCGCTCTACCTGGCCCGGATCCCCGCCGGGTTGGCCATCATCGTGCCGATGGTGGCGGTGGGCTTCGCCATCGTCTGCACGGTATGCGTCTTGGCCGCCCCGACCTCCATCAGCTACCAGGGTACGAACATTCCGCCTGGCCTCTCGCTCGCCGGGTTCGAGACCTGGGCCGGCAACCATCCCGACACCGTCATCTGCGACTTCCCCTCCCCGCAACCGCCCCCATCCAATGTGTCCTGCGGCAACGGACCCGGATCCGGACCCGGCGGAGTCTTCAAAACGCCCCAGGGGGTGGGGGTTCCCGGCCCGGCCACCCCGGCCCAGATCCGGGCGGAGGCCGTCCAGATCGCCCAGCAGAACTACGGCGGCTACAAACAGATCTTCTTGTACCCGTCCAACTCCCTGATGATCAAGGCCGGGTTGTGGATCGAGCTCGAAGCCGGCATCGGGTTCATCGTCGGACTGGGGCTGGCCTCGGTCCTCGGGCAGCGGACGGTGTCGGTGATCCTGATGATCGTCCTCGAAGTCATCCTCACCCCGCTCCTCTCGAGACATGTCATCCCCCACTTCTTGAACCTGGAGCGGGCGATGGTCGGCTTGGCCACCGCCCACCTGGAGCCGGGCGGCATGCCGCTGGTGTTCGGAGGCGGGGGCGGAGGAGGACCGGGTGGCGCCAACGCCGCCTCGGCGCTGCTACCCGAGACCACCGCCGTGGCCGTCTGCGTGATCATTGCCTGGTTGGTGGTCTGGACGGGGCTCGGGGCGTGGCGGATGATGACCAGGGACGCCTGAACCTCCGGAAGAAACGCCCATATGCTGACCGGCGATGCCCGCTCCGCGCCCACTCCGGAGGTGTCCCCTGCCCGCACGCAATTGGATCCGTCGCCGCCGGCGTCATTGGCCGGCATCGTCGGCGGTCGTCGCCGTCCTCATCGGTGCCGCGCTGGCCGGCTGCACCCACGGCCCGTCGGCTTCCAAGATCACCACGCCCACCACTACCTCCTCCTCGTCCACCACCACCACTTCGACGGTTCCCCCCACCACGACCACCACCACCGAGCAGCCGGGGTGGACTCCGGTCAGCACGGTCAACGGGCACATCGCCGTCGACCAGATCTCGGTTCCCCAAGCCAACGGGGACGCCGTCACCGTGGTCAGGTTCCGGGTCGGCCGGGTGAAGTTCGATTTGCACGTCGGGAGCACTGATCCCCCCACCGGCGGGGCCACCGTCGGGCCGGATGCCGGACCGGCCATCGGCCCGGACGAGACCCCCCTGTTGCTGGCCGCCTTCAACGGCGGGTTCCTGACCGGGGCGGGGGCCGGTGGCTTCGAGCTGAACGGCCAGCCCCTGCTGCCCATGGTCCCGGGGAGGGCGACCCTGGTGATCGACGCCACCGGTGCCGCCCATGTCGGGGCCTGGACCCAGGGCGTCCCGGCCCCCGGGGAGGTGTGGGTGAGCGCCCGCCAGAATCTCGACCTGCTGGTCAGTGGCGGCCAGCCCAGCGGGGCGATCAGCTCCATCGGCGCCTGGGGAGCCACCCTCGGGGGTGGGGCGGCGGTGGCCCGCAGCTCGGTCGGTGAGGATGCCAGCGGCAACATCCTCTACGCCGCCGGGATGAGCGTCCTTCCCTCCGACCTGGCCAATGCCCTCATCGCCAGCGGCGCGGTCAACGCCATGGAGCTCGACATCAACCCCGAGTGGGTGCAGCTCAGCTACGCCGCCCTGCCCGGGCTGGCGCTGGCCACCGCCATCCCCGGACAGAACCGCCCGGCCACCCAGTACCAATCCGGCTGGACCCGGGACTTCGTCACCGTCCTGTCCACCGGCTGACCAACCCGACCGGCCCCCCGGACCGATCAGCAGGTGGAGGAGTAGCTCGGGCTGCCGGGTCCGGACTCCGGATCGTCGACCTCACCGCCACTACCCGAGCGCAGGATGGCGCCGAGGTGCACCACGTACCACTCCCCCCGCCACGAGATCATCGAGGCGATGCCGAAGGAGTGGGTCTGCCCGTTGACGGTGTAGATGACCCGGGTGTTGGGGAGCTCGAAGTAGCCGACATCGTTGTCGCAGACGCCCGAGTTGATCCAGTGTCCGTAGGAGGAGTCAGCATTCACGCCGACAAACTGGGCGGCGGCGGGGTCGGGTCCGAGGAGTGCGTGGGCGGCGGCGATGTCCAGTTCGTAATCGCGCTCCAGCCGGTTGGTGAAGTCGCCACTGGCGCTGGCCACCGTCTTCAACTGGACATAGGCCGGCTCGGGAAAGAAGGCCGGCATCCCGGTCGGCAGGCTGTTGGTGACCACCGCGTTCCAGAGGGCGGCCATGTTGGCGGTGAAGATGGGACTGGTGGTGGTCGGGAAGGTGCCGGTCTGGGGCAAGTTGCCGGGACTGGTCGTCGTGGTGGTCGGGGGCGGGGCGGTGGTGGTCGTAGTGGCCGGCGGGTGGGTGTTCGCGGTCGAGGACCCGCCGGGGGAATTGTGGCCGGCGGCGGTCGACGCCGGCGCCCCCCCACCGGACGCCAGTGCCCATATCCCCACGATGATCGCCGCCAGCACCACCAGCACCGCCACCGATCGTCGCCGGCGGATCTGGGCCCTCCGCAACCGACGCTGCCGGTGGCGATGGACCGACGGCAGATGATCGGAAGTGGGCTTCCAGGTGGGCTCGGACATGATCGACAGACGATTGTAGAACCACCCCGTCACGCCGGCCGCGATCGGCCTACGGTCTGGGGACCACGCACTTGGAGGGGGTTGAGATGACGGCTGTCGACAACAAAGCAGTGGCGAGCGGGTTGTGGAGCGCCCTCTACCAGCGGGACTGGGACCGGATCGCGGGGTTCTTCACCGGCGACAGCCAGTACACCGACGTCCCGTCGCCCGCCGAGGACGTCGCCGTCGGTCCGGACCAGATCGTGGCTCGACTCCGCCTCGGGCTCGAGCCCATCTCCAGCTACGAACACGACCTTCGTCTGATGGTGGCCGAAGGCGACGTGGTGGTGACCGAACACACCGAGACGTGGCACTGGCACACCGGTGAGTCGGTCACTCTCCCGTTCGTCTCCGTCCAGGAGTTCCGCGACGGACACATCATCCGGTGGTGGGATTACTGGGACCTGCAAACCTTGATGAACGCCGCCCCGGGGTGGTGGATCGAGCACATCATGCAAGGGTATTGACCGAACCACCAGCCATCGGTGTCCGGGCGCGCCGGAAGAACCAAAGTTCTGCCGGCGGCGCACCACGCACGAGTGGCGGGACTCTATTGGTGGTGCGCTCGACACCGAATCCGTGGCGGGATGGACTCGATGCCTACTCCCAATCTAGTCACTGGTGTGGGCCAGTTCACGTCGGGCACCGTTTCCCGATCCGGCCCCCGGAGGCCGGGCGGAGCCGGGCCGGTTCCGGCAAAACTCCGGGCTCGAAATCACGGTCTGGGGCCTCGTGCGGTAGCGTTGCGGGGTTGCTGTCCGGGGCAACTCCCCCGTAACCAGGGGAAAGATCTGATGACCAGGGATGGCTGCCAGCCCGGACAACCTCCCGATTCGCCCCCCATCGCCTGAAGCCGTACCCGTGGCCGCACCCGCGGCGGCGAGACCCCAGCCCCTGCCCACCCAACCAGGCCACCGCCGGCCGAGCATCTGAAGGAGTCCGAATGACCACCACCCAACAGCAGCCCGACTTCAAGGTTGCGGACCTGGCGCTCGCCGACTTCGGCCGCAAGGAGATCGTGCTCGCCGAGCACGAGATGCCCGGGCTGATGGCCATGCGGGCCGAATATGCCACCGAGAAGCCGTTGGCCGGCGCCCGGATCACCGGGTCGCTGCACATGACCGTCCAGACCGCCGTCCTCATCGAGACCCTCACCGCCCTCGGCGCCGAGGTGCGGTGGGCCAGCTGCAACATCTTCTCCACCCAGGACCACGCCGCCGCCGCGGTGGCCGTCGGGCCCGACGGCACGGTGGCCGATCCCAACGGGATCCCGGTCTTCGCCTGGAAGGGTGAGAGCCTGGAGGAATACTGGTGGTGCACCGAGCGGGCGCTGGATTGGCCGGGAGACGGTCCGACCATGATCCTCGACGACGGCGGCGACGCCACCCTCCTGGTCCACAAGGGAGTCGAATTCGAGAAGACCGGCGTCGTCCCCGACCCATCTACCGCCGACACCGAAGAGTTCGGGGTGGTGTTGAGTGTGCTGACCCGGAGCCTGGCCGAGGACGGCCAGCGCTGGACCACCATCGCCAACGGGATCAAGGGGGTCTCCGAGGAGACCACCACCGGGGTGCACCGGCTGTTGGAGATGGAGCGGAGCGGCGAACTCCTCTTCCCCGCCATCAACGTCAACGATGCGGTGACCAAGTCCAAGTTCGACAACAAGTACGGCTGCCGCCATTCGCTGATCGACGGGATCAACCGGGCCACCGACGTGCTCATCGGCGGCAAGGTGGCGGTGGTCTGCGGTTACGGGGACGTCGGCAAGGGCTGTGCCGAGTCGTTGCGCGGCCAGGGCGGACGGGTGATCATCACCGAGGTCGATCCGATCTGTGCCCTCCAGGCGGTGATGGACGGCTACCAGGTCGCCACCCTGGAGGACTTCGTCGACACCGCCGACATCTTCGTGACCACCACCGGCAACAAGGATGTGATCACCGCCGCCCAGATGGCCAAGATGAAGCACCAGGCCATCGTCGGGAACATCGGCCACTTCGACAACGAGATCGACATGGCCGGCCTGATGAAGACCGACGGCATCCAGCGGGAGAACATCAAGCCTCAGGTCGACAAGTGGGTGTTCCCCGACGGCCACGCCATCATCGTCCTGTCGGAGGGTCGTCTCCTCAACCTCGGCAACGCCACCGGCCATCCCAGCTTCGTGATGTCCAACTCCTTCACCAACCAGACCATGGCCCAGGTGGAGTTGTTCACCAAGGCCGGCGAGTACGAGAACAAGGTCTACGTGCTGCCCAAGCACCTCGACGAGAAGGTGGCCCGCCTCCATCTCGACGCCCTCGGAGTCCGGCTCACCACCCTCACCGACGAGCAGGCCGACTACATCGGGGTGCCGGTGGGCGGTCCCTACAAGCCGGACACCTACCGCTACTAGGCCGGGTCAGCCGGTCAGGTCAGATCAGGCGGCCGATGATGCCGTCGGCCTGGGACCGGTAGCCCCCGCCGAAGAGGACGGCATGGACCAGGAGAGGGAGGAGCTGGAAGAGCTCCACCCGCTCCTCCCAGCCGGCCGCGAGCGGCCGGACCTCGAGATAGGCCTCGACGGTCGGCGGGGGGACGGCGCCGAACAGTCCGAGCATGGCCAGGTCCTCCTCCGGGTAGCCGCCGTGGACCGACGGGTCGATGAGCCATGGCTGCCCGTTGGCCCCCCAGAGGACATTGCCCCACCACAGGTCGCCGTGCACCAACGCCGGCCCATCAGGAGGGAGGAGCCTCTCCAGCCGACCGGCCAAGGTGGTGGCCGGCCCCTCCAGCCCACAGCGCGAGGCCAGGTCCACCAGCCGCCTCCCGAAGTAGGCGGCGGCGTCGTCGGCCGGCTCGGGGTCGACTGGACACCCACCGACCCAGTGGGAACCACCACCCCAGGTTGACCACCGGCCGGCATGCAACGCCGCCAGTCGGCCGCCGAGCCCCACTTCGTGGGCGGCCGTCCGCCGCCCCTGGTCGACCCAGGTGGTGACCAGGAGGTCGTCGGTGGCCAGCACCACCTCGGGCACCGGCGGCGCCCCCGCTACCTCGGCCAGGGCCGACAACCCGGCGGCTTCGTCGACCACCCCTCGACCGGTCTTGGCCACCAGCTCCCTGCCCCCGGCCCGCACCCGCCAGAGGCCGACGCCGAGCGGGCGGGGCGGCTCGGGCGCCACCTGAAGGGCGGCGGCCAGCTGCGGAACCCAGGCGTCGGCGTCGGGCAGAGTCATCCCCGCCATTGTGGCCACCCCCCGGCAGGAGCCGGGCATACTGGCCGGATGGAGCCGCTCCCCGATCCCTCGCCCGGCCCGCCCTCCCCGCTCCGGGCCTCCGATCAGGACCGGGATCGCACCGTCGCCGCCCTCCACGACGCCGCGGTGGCCGGACGGCTGCCCGGCGAGGAGCACGACCGTCGGGTGGACCGGGCCCTGATCGCCGCCACCGTCGGTGAGCTGCAGCCGCTCCTCGACGACCTGCCCGTCACCCGCGACCAGCTCGGCCTCCCCATCGAGACGACGGTGGCCCGGGTCGACGGTCGGTTCGGCAAGGTGGTCCGCCAGGTCGACCCCGGGACCGACTCCCATGTCCACGCGGTGGCCCGGTTCGGCCAGGTGGTGCTCGACCTCCGCTCGGTGGCTCCGGAGAGCCCGCCGCTGTTGATCACCGCCGACTCCTTCGCCGGCCAGGTCAAGATCCTGCTGCCCCCGGGGGCCCGGGTGGTCGACTCCGGGACCGCCCGGTTCGGCAACCGCAAGGCCTCGGGTCACTCCCGCGGCCCGGGGACCGGCCCCCTCATCTATCTCACCGGGCTGACCCGTTTCGGCCAGGTCAAGTGCATCGCCGCCGCCGAGCCCGGCTTCGGCGGCCGGTCCACCCTCGGCCGTTAGACGTCGGCGGTGGCCGCCTCCAACAGATGGGCGAACCGCTCCTGGGCCGCCAGCCGCCGGGTGGGCACGTGCTCGGTGGGGACCTCCACCGGGGTGTAGAGCTTGAGGGTGTGGCGGGCGACGGTGACCTTGTGGACCTCGTCGGGCCCGTCGTAGATGCGGGCGGCCCGGGCCGCCCGGTACATCGACTCCAGGGGCAGGTCGGTCGAGAACCCCAGTGACCCGTGGACCTGGATGGCCCGGTCGATCACGTTGTAGAGCACCCCGGCGCCGTAGTACTTGATCATGGCGATCTCCACCCGGGCGGCGGAGGCGCCCACCTCATCCATCTTCCAGGCGGCGTAGAGGGTCATCAGCCGGGCGGCGGTCATCTCCGCCAACGAGTCGGCCACCCAGTTCTGGATGGTCTGCTTCTCGGCCAGGGTCGACTTGTGGGTGGTGCGGGACACCGCCCGCTCGCACAACATGTCGAAGGCCCGCTTCGACTGTCCCAGCCACCGCATGCAGTGGTGGATCCGTCCCGGCCCCAGCCGGTTCTGGGCCAGGAGGAACCCCTCCCCCTCGTTGCCGATCAGGTTGTCGTAGGGGACCCGCACCTCCCGGTAGATGATCTCGGCATGACCACCGAACTTCCCGAAGTGCTCCACCGGGTCCTCCATGGTGGCGATGTCCCGCACGATGTCGACCCCGGGGGCGTCGGCCGGCACGATGATCATCGAGCAGCCGGCATAGGGGTGGACGTCGGGGTTGGTCACCGCCATCACGATGAGGAAGTCGGCCACCGAGCCGTTGGAGGTGAACCACTTGTGCCCGTCGATCACCCATTCGTCGCCGTCCCGGACCGCCCGGGTGGTGATCATGGTCGGGTCGGCCCCCGCCCCCGGCTCGGTCATCGAAAAGGCGCTCCGCAGGGTCCCGTCCAGCAGCGGCTCCAGCCACTGCTTGCGGTGGGCCTCCCGGCCGGAGTTCTCGATCCCGACGGCCAGCAGCTCGGCGTTGCCGGAGTCGGGAGCGTTGTTGCCGAACACCACCGGGCCGTAGATGGTCTGGCCGAGGATCTCGTGCATCAGGCCCAACCGGAGCTGACCGAACCCGCCCCCACCCAGGTCAGGAGGGAGATGGGACGCCCAGAGTCCCTGGTCCTTGACCTTCTCCTGGAGCGGCTTGATCGCCTCGACCAGGGTGTCATGGGACAGCGAGAGCGTCTCCAGCGGGAAGATCTCCTCCCTCACGAACTCGCGCATCCACGCCAACTTCTCCTCGAACTCCGGCTCGGTGGAAAAATCCCATGCCACAGCTGTCTCCTTGCCGTCTGGCCAGGCCAGAACGTTTCGATCGGTCGCGTGACGGCCATTCGGCTGCCCGTCGTTTTTCGGAAGTCCCACCCGGCCAAGTACCGTTGCCCCATGCCTGGTGAAGCCACTGCCACCCCTATCCGTACCACCGTGACGCTGTCCGCGCCCAACCGGGCCCCTGACGTGCCGGTCCCGGACCGGATCACCATCGAGTCGACCGGCGCCCGGGCCCGCCTGTCGGCGGCCGAAACCGCCCTCCTCGACGAGCGGCGCCTCCTCACCACCGAGGAGCTGGCCGGCCTGGCCGAGCTCCCCGATCAGTGGGTCACCTCGCTGGCCGCTCTGGCCCACCAGGTCCGCCTGGCCTGGTGCGGTCCCGAGGTCGAAGTCGAGGGGATCCTGTCGGCCAAGACCGGCGGCTGCCCGGAGGACTGCCACTTCTGCTCCCAGTCCTCCCGCTTCGATACCCCGGTGAAGGCCACCCCCTTCCTCGACGCCGACGAGGTGCTGGCCGCCGCCGAGGAGACCAAGGCGCTCGGGGCCTCCGAGTTCTGCATCGTGCTGGCCATCCGGGGCCCCGACGAGAAGACCCTGCAGCGGATCCTCGAACTGGTGCCCCTGGTGCGGGACCGGACCGGCCTCAATGTGGCGGTCAGCGCCGGGCTCCTCACCGACGAGCAGGCCCGTCGGCTGGGCGAGGGTGGCGTCCACCGCTACAACCACAACCTGGAGACCTCCCGGTCGTTCTTCCCCCACGTGGTCACCTCCCACAGCTGGGAGGAGCGGGAGGCCACCTGCCAGATGGTCCGGGCCCACGGGATGGAGTTGTGCTGCGGCGCCCTCATCGGGATGGGCGAGTCCGACCAGCAGCGGGTGGAGTTGATCGGCCAGCTCCAGGAGCTCGATCCCACCGAAGTGCCGCTCAACTTCCTCAATCCCCGCCCCGGCACCCCCCTCGGCGACGCCCAGCCGGTGGCGGCGTGGGAGGCGATCCGCTGGATCGCCATGTTCCGATTGGGGCTTCCCGGGGTCATCCTGCGCTACGCCGGCGGCCGAGAAGTCACCCTGCGCGAGCTCCAGGCCATGGGCATGACCTCGGGGATCAATGCCCTCATCGTCGGCAACTACCTCACCACCCTCGGGCGCTCCGCCGACGAGGACCTCCAGATGCTCTCCGACCTGCGGATGCCGGTCGGTGCCCTCACCGGCGTCCTGTGAGCGGGTCGGTGGCGACGTCGACCCGCCATTGCACCGGCTGTGGTCGGCCGGAGGCCGACTGCGCCGGATGTGGCCGGGCGCTCGACCCACCCCGGTTCTGTGTTGTCTGCGGTCGCCGCTTGACCGTCAACGTTTCGCCCGGCGGCTATCGGGCCCGGTGTCGTGACCACGGCGAGGTGACCACCGGGTCGGTCGGCTAGAACCGAACAAACTCCTTGGCCCCCACCGATGGGTTTTCGGCCCGGCCGACGTCTACCTGGGTGGAGCGAGCCGTCCGGGTCGTGAGAAGTGGAGACGCACAATGAAATCGACCGTGGTTCGCTATCAGGCCAAGCCGGAGCGGGCCGACGAAAATCAGCGGCTGATCGAGGCGGTGTTCGCCGAGCTCGACCAGCGTCAACCGGATGGCTTCACCTACCAGGTCTTCCGCCTCGAGGACGGGGTTAGCTTCATCCACGTGGTCATCGAGCACGAGGTGGATGATCCCGACTCCCTCCAGGACGTGCCCGCCTTCCAAGCCTTCGTGGCCGACATCGCCGACCGGTGCGACGTGCCTCCCCACGCCATGGGGGCAACCGTTGTGGGGGGCTATCGCTGATCGCCGCCGACCGATGAGCCTGACCAAAATTTCGCTCTGAGTGGGGGTACGGTGACGATTCGCGGTTTTCTGCGCTAGTCCGGGCGCCGTCGACGAGGCCAAACGGGGCCACCGCGGGGACAGCTTCGGGGGACTCACGTGCACAATCGTCGAATCCACATTGGGCTCATCGGCATCGTGGTCATTTTGGCCCTGTCGGCAGTCGGAGCCGGCTGGCTCCCCGGACAGACCGCCGGCGCCGCCACCGCGTCGCTCTCGGCCACCTTCACCAAGACGTCGGACTGGGGGAACGGCTATGTGGCCAACTACACCGTCGCCAACCACGGGGCCGCCATCCAGGCCTGGACGCTCCGATTCACCCTCCCCTCGGGCGCGGCCATCACCAGTGCCTGGAGCGGGAACCTGAGCCAAAACGGGAACCAGTACACCATCACCAATGCCGCCTGGAACGGGACGGTCGCTGCCGGAGCCACCGCGCAGACCGGATTCCAGACCACCTACTCCGGGGCGTTCTCGGCCCCGACCAACTGCACCATCAACGGGACGCCCTGCGGCGGATCGACGCCACCGACCACCACCACGACCACCGTTCCGCCCCCGACGACCACCACCACCCGGGTCCCACCCACCACCACCACGACCACCGTCCCGCCGACGACGACCACCACCACCACGGTCCCGGGTGGCGGGTCCTCGTCGCCCTGGTGGGCGTCGTTCGCCAAGACCGACGACTGGGGCACCGGCTACACCGCCAACTACACCTTCGGCACCAGCGGGCCGACGGTGATGGCATGGACCCTCACCTTCACGTTGCCGTCCAACGAGTCGGTCACCGGGCTCTGGGATGGCAACCTGACCCAGAACGGGACGACCTACACGGTGACCAATGCCGCCTGGAACGGGACGGTCGCCGCCGGGACCTCGGTGCAGATCGGCTTCCAGGGCGGCTACGGCGGTACGTTCTCACCCCCAACTGACTGCCACGTGAACGGTCAGGCCTGCGGGTCGGAGCCGGGCACCGGTGGCGGTGGCGGTAGTGGCGGAGGCGGCGGCGGTTCAGGCGGGACGCCGCTTCCCCCGTTGCCCGGCAGTACCAACCTTCCCTTCGCCCCCTACATCGACACCACCCTCTACCCGGCACCGGACATGACCGCCGACATCGCCGCCACCGGCACCAAGGACTACTCGTTGGGATTCGTGGTCACCCAGGGGAGCTGCACCGCCAGCTGGGGCGGGTACTACCCGGTGAGCTCGGGGTACTACGCCCCGGAGATCCAGACCATCCGGGCCGCCGGCGGTGACGTCATCGCCTCCTTCGGTGGGGCGGCCGGCGTGGACCTGGCCGACTCCTGCACCACCGCCGCCGCCCTCCAGGCCCAGTACCAGTCGGTCATCAACCAGTACAACATCACCCACATCGACTTCGATATCGAAGGTGCCGACGGGAGCAACCAGGCCTCCATCGCCCTCCGCTTCCAGGCGCTGGCCGGATTGGAAGCGGCCAACCCGTCGCTGTCGGTGTCGTTGACCCTTCCGGTACTCCCGACCGGGCTGGTGGCCGACGGGCTGAACATCGTCAAAGCCGCCATCGCCGACGGCGTGCGGATCGACCTGGTGAATGTGATGACGATGGATTACGGGGACGGGGCCGCCCCGAGCCCAGCCGGAAAGATGGGCACCTACGCCGTCGATGCCGCCCAGGCCACCCATGCCCAGCTCCAGGCGCTCTATCCGGCCCTCTCTGCCACCACCGTCTGGTCGATGGTCGGGGTCACCCCGCTACTCGGGGTCAACGACCTCACCGACGAGATCTTCGGGCTTTCCGATGCCCAGCAGGTGACCGCCTTTGCCCAGCAGGTCCACCTGGGCCGGCTCTCCATGTGGGCGGCCACCCGTGACGTCGAGTGCGCCGGTGGTGTCCAGACCGACTCCAGCGAAACCTGTAGTGGGGTGTTGCAGCCGCCGTACGCCTTTGCCAAGACGATGAACACCTTCACCGGCTGAGCCGGCCCGTCGGTTGGTTCCGAGCGTTGACCCGCGTATTTGGGCCTCCCACCTCCCCTGGGTTGGATTACTTCCAGGCCCGGCGGGGAATACACACGGCGGGGCTTGAACGACAGGGGGTGGTTGGTGACACAAGCGACTTTGGACCCATCGACCGGATCGGACGGACCGAGAGGGAACACCATCCGCAGCCTGATCCCGGCCCGGCTCGACCGGCTGGGTTGGTCGAAGTTCCACACCCGCTTGATCGTCGCGCTGGGGGTGGCTTGGATTCTGGACGGGCTGGAGATCACCATCGCCAGCAACGTCAGCCCCTTGATCAGCTCCAAACAGGCGCTGAACCTCTCTTCGGCGGGAGTGAGCTTCGCCGTCGGCACCGTCTACCTGGTGGGCGAAGTGTTCGGAGCTCTGTTCTTCGGTCGGCTGTCGGACAAGTGGGGACGCAAGAACCTCTTCATGATCACCTTGGGCGTCTACCTCTTCGGGGGAGTCCTGACCGCCTGCACCGCCGGCCACGGCACGTTCTGGACCTACTGGTTGTACGCCTCCAGGTTCGTGGCCGGAGCCGGCATCGGCGGCGAGTACGCCGCCATCAACTCGGCCATCGACGAGCTGATCCCGGCCAAGTACCGAGGCCGGGTCGACATCGCCGTCAACGGCACCTACTGGGGCGGCGCCCTCCTCGCCACCTTCCTCACCATCTTGGTGGTCAACCACCTTCCGATCGGCACCGCCTGGCGGGTGGCCTTCCTGTTCGGCCCGGCCCTCGGCTTCGTCATCCTCTTCATACGGAAGAACCTCCCGGAGAGCCCGCGCTGGCTCCTGATGCACGGCCGGGTGGACGAGGCAGAGGCGGCGGTCAAACGGATCGAGGATGCCACCCATGAGTCAGGCGGACGGCTGGGCGAGGTCGACGAAAGCAAGGCCATCGAGATCACCCCGGCGACCAACATCGGCTTCCTGGCACTGGCCCGGACCCTGTTTGCCACCTATCCGAAACGATCGATCCTCGGCGCCTCCCTGATGATCACCCAGTCGTTCCTCTACAACGCCATCTTCTTCACTTATGCCCTGGTGTTGACCAAGGTCTACGGCGTCGGCGAAAAGGACGTCGCCTACTACTTCATCTTCTTCTGTCTCGGAAACCTGATCGGTCCCCTCACCCTCGGGCATCTCTTCGACACCATCGGTCGGCGGAAGATGATCTCCAGCACCTACATCCTGGCCGGTGCCCTGTTGGCCATCAGCGCCTTCCTCTTCAATGCCGGCTACCTCAACGCGGTGACCCAGGTGGTCTGCTGGTCGGCGGTATTCTTCTTCGCCTCCGCCGGGGCCAGCGCCGCCTACCTCACCGTCAGCGAGATCTTCCCGGTCGAGATCCGGGCCAAAGCCATCGCCGTCTTCTTCGCCATCGCCCAGACCTTCGGCTCCATCGGCCCCTGGCTCTACGGCTTCCTCATCGGCAACGGCCAGGATCACTTCCGGCTGTTCATCGGCTACCTGATCGGGGCCGGGGTGATGGGGCTCGGTGGGTTGGTGGAGGTCTTCCTCGGCATCGACGCCGAGGGCCGGTCGCTGGAGGACATCTCCAGTCCCCTCTCCTCGGTGGGTGGGCCCTCGCCCCACCTCTCCAACCTGACCGGCGCCCCCCGAGCCCCGGCCGCCCGATCGACCGGCTTCTGATCCGCCTGGCACAATGTCGGCCAGGACCGTTCCCATCCGGGGAGGTCGTCCGGAGATCGAGGAACCCCATGGACGTCGAAACCACCAGACAGAATCGCGACGCGACGCTGCGAGAGGCGATGATGAAGGTGAGCCCCACCGAACTGAAGGCAGCCTTAAACCTGGCCACCCAGGCCGGCACTCGGCCGCCGAAGGCGGTGTACAACGCGATGTTGGCATTGCGACGCCACCATGACCCGGTTCCGTACCTGACTCGACCCCAGTACCGACCCACCGTGCCCTTCGTGGCCGCCGCCCTGTCGGAGGAGTGCCTCACTCGAACGGTCGAAGTGCTCGGCGACAACTCGGAGAACCCGACCCGGGAACAGCTGCTGGCCGCCCTCGACACCCTCGACTCTGACTTTGCCGACCCGGTCATTGCCGTGATGTTGGCCTGGGTGGCGCAGGACGGGCTGCCTTCCTCCGACCTGTGTGCCGAGCTGCTCGCCA
Source organism: Acidimicrobiales bacterium (assembly GCA_036268775.1). Taxonomy (GTDB): domain Bacteria; phylum Actinomycetota; class Acidimicrobiia; order Acidimicrobiales; family RAAP-2; genus DASZIT01. The sequence continues at coordinate 17,488 of DATATM010000010.1, forward strand.
CCGATCCGCGCTACGGGCTGGCCACCGAATCGACCTCGCCGGAGAGCCAACCGTCGGTCGAAGACTCGCCGGTTGACGACGAGGGTGCCAAGCCCAAGGCCTGATTCAGCCGGCCGGGACCTTCCAGCCCTGGGCCTCGGCGATTTCCTTGCAGGTGGGACAGATCCCGTAGCGCTTGGGGTCGCGGCCCGGCACCCAGATCTTCCCGCACAGCGCCCGGACCGCGGTTCCGTTGACCATCCCCTCCACCACCGAGGGACCGGCGGACACGAAGTCGCCCTCCTCCGGCTTGAACCCTTCCAGCACGATGTGAGACATCCGCTCGTGTTCACCGTCGAGCTGAGGATCGGACAACCGGGGAGAGAGGGTGGTTGCGGATTCGGACATGGTCCCAGGATCGCGCATTCTGCGCGGTCGGGCACGCCGCCCGGCCCCGGCCGCTCCCCGGCCGCATCACCGGCTCGGTGCCGGGAGTAGGTTTCCCTCGATGGGCGACAACCGATCGGGCGACGGGTCCCGGGTGACGAAGGCCGGCCGGCAGGTGGCGGTGACGCTGATGGGCGGCTTCGCCCTGGTGATGGCCTCCTGCACGTCGGGGGGCTCGACCAGTCCGACCACCACGTCGGGGTCGCCGACAACCGTGGCCAGCTCCTCGACGACCACCGGGTCGACGGCATCGACCACCCTGCCGGCCAGCCCCGGGATCCAGAACCTCCCCGTCTCCAACACGGTCAAGAATCAGCTGACCGCCAGCTACGTGGCCTTCCGCGGCTTCAAGGCCACCGACGTCATCGGCACGGCGCCCGACAGCGTCTACTACGCCTACGACCCCTCCAACGGTACCTACTGGGCCATGGCCGAGTTCGTCCCCTCCCAGGAGGCCGGGTATCAGGTGCAGGTGAGCATGCAGGACGCGGGTGGATTCGGCTGGTTCAGCCAGAAGTCGGGCGGCAACTGGAAGCCGCGAAACGGAAGTTTCCCGCCCTGGTGCCACGCCGACCAGTACTTCCCGAGCGGCGTCCTGGCCGCCTGGGCCATCTCGGCTGCCGAGTTGACCTGCTGACCGAGTCCCCAACCTGGACGCCCGGCTGATCGGGGTCAGCCCCGCTCAGCCCCTACGCTGTTTGGATGCCGGATCGCACCCTCATCCTCGCCTCGGGATCCCCCGCCCGGCTGCAGTTGCTCCGAGAGGCCGGCTTCGATCCGAAAGTGGTGGTGAGCGGCGTCCCCGAGGATGACGTGGTGGCCGATGACACTTCGGGACTGACTCTCCTCCTGGCTGAGCGCAAGGCGTCGGCGGTGGCGGATCCCCAGGGGGACGCCATCGTCATCGGATGTGACTCGATCCTCGAGTTCGACGGCCGGCGATTCGGCAAGCCCACCTCGGAGGACGAGGCGATGGGATGGCTCCGTTCGATGCGCGGCCGCCAGGGGACGCTCTACACCGGGCACTGCGTCATCGACGAGCGCACCGGCGAACAGGTGTCAGAGGTGGCCGCCACCATCGTGCGATTCGGCATCACCACCGACGACGAACTCCGGGCCTACCTGGCCACCGGTGAAGCCATGGCCGTGGCCGGCGCCTTCACCCTCGATGGCCGGTCGGCGCCCTTCGTCGACGGGGTCGACGGTGATCCCAGCAATGTGATCGGGCTGTCCCTCCCCTTGTTCCGATCGCTGCTCACCCGGCTCGGCATTCCCATGACCGCCCTGTGGGTCACGTGACCGAAGTTCTCCCTCCCCTCAAGCTGGGCCCGATCGCCGTCGACCCGCCGGTGGTGCTGGCGCCGATGGCGGGGGTGACCAACGTGGCCTTCCGGCGGTTGTGTCGTACTTACGGAGCCGGGCTCTACGTGAGCGAGATGGTGACCGCCCGGGCCCTGGTGGAGAGCAATCCGAAGACGATGGGCATGGCCGCCTTCGGCGATGACGAGCCGGTGCGAAGCGTGCAGCTCTACGGGGTCAACCCGACGGTGATGGGGTCGGCGGTCCGACGGCTGGTGGACGAGATCGGCGTGGACCACATCGACCTCAACTTCGGTTGCCCGGCGGCGAAAGTCACCCGGCGGGGCGGGGGGGCGGCCCTCCCGGTGCATCGACACCTGCTCCGCCGCGTCATCGCCGCCGCGGTGGAAGGGGCCGGATCCGTCCCGGTGACCACCAAGTTCCGGATCGGGGTCGACGATGACCACACCACCTACCTGGAGACCGGTCGGATTGCCGAAGGGGAAGGGGCGGTGGCGGTGGCCCTCCATGCCCGCACCGCCGAACAGCTCTACTCGGGGAGCGCCGACTGGCAAGCCGTCGCCGCGTTGAAAGAGGCGGTCACCACCATCCCGGTCCTCGGCAACGGCGACATCTGGGAGGCTTCCGACGCTCTGGCCATGGTGGCGGCCACCGGGTGCGATGGCGTGGTGGTTGGTCGGGGATGCCTCGGCCGACCGTGGCTGTTCCGGGATCTGGCCGATGCCTTCGCCGGTCGGCCCCTCTCCGCACCGCCGGGCTTGGGCGAAGTGGCCCGGATCATGCACACCCACGCCTCCTACCTCTGCGACACCTTCGGCGACGAATACGGCATCCGCCAATTCCGCAAGCACACCAGCTGGTATCTCACCGGGTTCCCGGTCGGGCCCGACGTCCGTCGATCGATGGCCACCATTTCCACCCCCGAGGAGCTGGACGGGATTCTCGATCGCCTGGACGGTACGGTGCCGTTCCCCCCGGGGGCGGCCCGGATGGCCCGCGGGCACACCAATGGCCCGAGGCCAGTGCATCTCCCGACCGGCTGGCTGGAGACCGTCGACGACCCGACTCCCCCAGAAGGCGCTGAGGAACTGGTCTCGGGAGGCTGAGACTCCCCGGGGTTACCGGGCCGGCCTAATGGGTGTGGGACAATGGGAACCGGGTTGACCACGCCGGGCACATTCAAGCCTGGCCGCCGCGGAGAATCTGCGGTCGACACACTCACCCGACCTCCCACATGATCGTTGGCTCCTCACTCACTATCGAAATCGGTGACCGCACCCTGCTCCGTGACGCCTCCTTCGTGGTCGGGGCGGGTGAGAAGGTCGGCCTGGTCGGCCGCAACGGCACCGGGAAGTCCACTCTCATCTCGGTCATCGTCAACGAACCCGGCCAGACGGTCCGCTCGACCGGCAATGCCCGGATCCGGGGCACCTACAGCTTCTTGCCCCAGGTGCCGGTGGTCGGGGGTCTGGGACTGGAACCCAACGGCTTCTCCCACGTGCTGTCCGGCCGGGGCCTCGATGTCCTCGACGACGCCCTCAAGAAGGCGCGCGACCAGATGGCCAAGGATCCGAGCACCGAGAACATCGAGCTGTTCTCCGACCTGGAAGAGCAGTTCCGGGAGAACGGCGGCTACGAAGCCGAAGCCATCATGGCCCGGTTGGCCGACGGTCTCGGTCTCCGGGAAGACCTCCTACTCGAGGACATCGACAGCCTCTCCGGAGGCCAGCGCCGCCGGGTCGACCTGATCCGCATCCTGTTTCAGGGTCCGGACACCATGATCCTCGACGAGCCCACCAACCACCTCGACCTCCCGGCCAAACGTTGGCTGATGGAAGAGCTGGAGAGCTTCCCGGGAGCCATCCTGGTGGTGTCCCACGACCTGAAGTTGCTGGACCGCTCGATCAACAAGGTGCTCCACCTCTCCGGCGGCCGCCTCCACGAGTTCAAGGGGACCTACTCCTCCTACATGGTGCAACTGGAAGCTGACCAGACCCAGCGGGAGCGGTCCGCCCAACTCGAAGGCCGGGAGATCAAGCGGCTCTCGACGGTGGCCGACTCGATGCGAGGCAGCACCAACCGTCGGGCCCGCATCGCCAAGTCGATCGACAAGCGGGTCGAACGGCTCGAATCGTCCCGGACCGAAGTCCATGCCCGGGACAAGAAGTCGGTGTTCCGACTTCCCACCCCCAAGCGATCGGCCGAAGTCCCGCTGCGGACCATCGATCTAGGGGTGAGTTACGGCCGGTCCGCGGTGCTCAAAGGCGTGAGCTTCCACACCCGTCGGGGCGACCGCGTCGTCATCATCGGACGGAACGGGGCGGGGAAGTCGAGCCTGCTCCGCTGCCTGGCCGGCGTGCAGGAACCGACCACGGGGAAGGTGGAGATCGGGGTCAACGTCTCGCTCGGCTACTTCGCCCAGGAGCACGAACAGGTCGACTTGGAAGTCTCTGTCCTCGACAACATCGACGACACCATCCTCCGATCGGAGACCGAGCGCCGATCGCTGCTCGGGACGTTCGGGATCCCCGGGAAGGCCGCCTACCAGATGCCGGGCACCCTCTCCGGGGGCGAGCGGGCCAAGTTGGGGCTGGCCATGTTGGCGGCGGGGCAGGCCAATGTCCTGCTCCTCGACGAGCCCACCAACAACCTCGACCCGTCGTCCATCGAGGCGGTCGGCACCATGCTGAGCAAGTGGGCGGGGACCATCGTGGTGGTGAGCCACGATCGCGCCTTCGTCAACGCGTTGGAGCCGACCCACTGCCTGAAGCTGCCCAGCGAGGTGTTCACTCATTGGGACGACAGGTACCTCGACCAGGTCGAAATGAAATAATCAGCCGATGAGGCTACGGCTGTTCGGTCAATCCGCTGCCGCCCCCGACCCGTTGGGGGTCCCGGGGACCGAACGGCTACTGACCTTGACGGACGGGGTGGTGGCCATCGCCCTCACGCTGTTGGTGCTGCAGTTCAAGGTCCCCACCCTCGCCAAGGGAGTGGATCCCAACTCACCACACGCGCTGTATGTGGCGTTGCACCTCAGCGGTTCGCTGGTCAGCTACGTGGTGTCCTTCTACGTCATCGGCCAGTTCTGGCTGGCCCACCATCGGGTGTTCCGCTACATCTCCGGTCACAGTGAGAGCCTGGCCTGGTGGAACTTCGGCTTTCTCTTCACCATCACCCTGTTCCCCTTCACCAGCGCGCTCCTGGGCGCCTACTCCGACAACGCGCTGGCGGTCATCGCCTTCTCGATCAACCTGTTGTTGGCCAGCATCTCCACCACCCTGGTGCTGGGGGTGGCGAAGCAAATGCACATGCTGGTGCCCCAGGCTTCCCCATCGGTCCTCCAGGGCATCCGGGTACGGGGTCTGACTTCGGCAGGGGTCATTGCCGCCTCGATCGTGGTCGCCTTCTTCTCACCGCAGGACGCCAAATACGTGTGGATCCTCCTGGTCGTCACCACCCGGCTGGCCCGACTGTGGACGGACAGGACCGGACCACTCGATGCGTCGGCGGAGGGCCCGGTCGGTGGCGTGGTGGCCGAAGACGCCGACGGTGGAGCTGGCGAGGTCGGCGGTCACGGGGTCGGCACCACCTGAGCCGTTGGAGTCATCGACGCAGGCCACTGGCAGGTTGCGCCGATCAGATAGGCCCGATGGCGACCTCGCCGTCCGGACCCACCGACCAGCCCGGATTGGTGGCTATCTCCCAGCGGAAGCCCGACGGGTCGGCAAAGTAGCCGTGAAACCCACCGAAGTCCGCCCACTGGCCGGCCTTCAGGATGGTGCCTCCCGCCGCCTCCACCGCCGCCAGCGTTGCCGTCACTTGGTCTTCGGTCTCGACGACTTGGGCAAGGCTGAACGGGGACGGCTGGGCCACCCGGTCAACCGGTTGGCCGACGTCGGCATCGAGGGCGTCGTCCCCGAAGAGGCCGAGGAGCAGCCCGTGGCCGATCTGGATGAACGTGATAGCCCCTGGGACTTCGAAGACGGGCTCCCAGCCCAGACCTTCCACATAGAAGCGGCGGGCTTCTTCCAGGTCGGTGACCCCGAGGGTGATGAAGTGCACCAGTGGTTCCATACCGGAAGGATGCCATCCTCAGCGTCTCCCGGCCTCAAGCCTCCCCATCAGGTGAAGTGGCGGCTCAGTTCGTTGGCGTAGTAGACGCCAAGGCCGTCGCTGGCCTCCGCCAGCCAGGTCGATAGCCGGATCGAGCCTGTTGATGGTGCTTCCGAATCGGCCAGTCCGGCCTCCATGGCCTGGAACTCGTCCTTTGTCAGTAGGACGTCGTGAAGGGCCAGTCCGAGGACGGACGACAGCACGGGAACTATGGCGGCGGGGACATGGACAGTGCGGCTCCGAGCGCCAACTGCGTCTCGGATCAGGGCCACCAGCTCGTTGAACGTGGGATTCTCAGGTCCGACGGCATCGGTCACGCTGTCATCTGATTCGCAAGCCTTCTGGAGACAGAGTCGCGCCAGATCATCGATGTGGATGCCACGGATGCGGTAATTGCCGTCACCTCCGATGCCAAAGACCGGCAGCTGGCGGAGCAACCACGCAATGTTGTTGATCAATACGCCGTCACCTCCGAAGAGGATGGCTGGGCGGAGGATCGCGTACGAGACCTCGGACTCGGCCAATGCTCGCTCCACGAGGGCCTTCCCCCGGAAGTAGGGGAACGGTGACTGGAGGCTCGGGTTGGTGATGCTGATGTGGACGATCCGCTGTACCCCGGCTCGCTTGGCGGCGAGAAACAGGGTTCGAGAATTTGCTACGGCCAGATCATGGTCGATTTGCCGATGAGCGAACCGAACCCAGTAGGTGTTGAACAGCGTGGTTGCACCCTGCAGCGACTCGACCAATCCGAGCTGATCATCGAAGTCGAGTGGGCACACTTCGACGTTGGGATGGCCCTCGCCGCGCTCGGGATGCCCGGTTACCGTCCGGACCCGGCGCCCACTGTCGATCAGTGACTCGGCAATCGCCGCGCCTGAATAGCTGAAGGCTCCCGTGACGACATCCAAACCGGTATCGGTTCGGTCAGCTGGCGGGCCGGCGGTTTCGAGGGTCGAGGTCATGTGGACTCCTTGGTGGTTGCGGGGGTGGTCATGGCCTCGAACCGCGAGGCAAGTTGCTTAGCGTGGGCGAACAAGGCGAGAGCGGGTTCAGCGTCGCCGTCGAGGTGGCTGAGCATTTCGAGGCCGAGGTAGAGAGCCACGATGGCGTGGGCCACATCTCGGGCGGGTAGCACGCTGCTCAACGGAGAGTCACTGAGGGCGGACTCGATGCTCGACTGGGCAAACTCCCGCCACGGCTGGATCCGTGACGCCACTTCCGGTCCGAGACCGGGGGTGGAAGACGACCCGGCGATCATCTCGACCAGCACCGTTATGTACCCAGCGTCGAGGTCGGTCTTGAAGATCCCTTCGGCAGCATCCACCAGCTGACTCGGACTCGTTGCCTCAGCAACTTCGGTTCCGTAGATGCTCAGACGCTCTTCGCTCACGGCATCGAGGGCGGCCAGGAGAAGGTTGGCCACGGAGCCAAAGTGATAGAAGACGAGACCCTGATTCACACCGGCTCGTTTGGCGATCACGCGGGCACTCGCACCTGTGTAGCCGTCTATCTTCAGCGATTCGATCGCCGCAACCACCAATGACCGGCGGGTCAGATCTGATCGATCCGATCCCCTCGCTACTGCCTTGCTCGGAGCACCCGCCTTAGCCATCGTTCTCCCGAATTGAGCGTCTGCTCAAACTATACGCTCAATTCAGTGGATGCGCCACCCAAGCAAGTCGAACGCCGGGTGCCCCCGGATCGCCCGGAGGGTGGCTTGCCCGAAATCCGACCTCTAGCCTCCTCGAGTGACGATCGACATGATGAGGGGGTTATGTACGCAATCGTGACGAACGTCCATGTTGAGGATCCCGAAGAAGCCCGGTTGCTCCTCCCGGAGGGGAGAGAAACGCTGGTTTCTCGCACACCGGGCATCGTGAACGCCTACTGGCTGGAGCCAATTGAGGGCATCGGTACGTCGGTTCTGATCTTCGAGACCAAGGAGCACGCCCAAGAGGCGGCCAAGTATCCGCTGCCTCCGATGCCGGGCGTCACCCAACTCGACATGATGATCCGTGAGGTATTTGCCCACATCTGATCGTGCGATCGGTCCGCTTGGGTGGTGATGGGGCTCGCCCTGACCCGCTACCGTGGCCCTGTGAGCAGCCCGCAAGTCCCCGGTGGAGTGGTCCACAAACTGCCAGCAGACCTGCGCAAGGCACTGATCGGTAACTCCACGGCACTCTATGCCTGGAAGGACATCACCCCACTGGCCCGCAACGAGTTCATCTGCTGGGTCGAGGATGCCAAGCAAGAGAAGACCCGAGAACGCCGAATTCGGCGGACCCAGGAGGAACTAGAGGAAGGCCAACGTCGGCCCTGCTGCTGGCCTGGGTGCGCCCACCGCGAGCGCAACGGCAGATAGAGCCGGCTGGGTACCCCGTCTCGTCATGGTGTCCCGAACCAGGTCGTCAGGGCATCACCCAATCCGGTATCGGTGTTGTCCCCTACCCAGGCGACATATCCGTCGGGGCGGATCAACACGGCAGTGGGAGCGGTGACCTCGCCAAGTACCGGAAGCTCCCACCGGCCGACAAAGTCAGCATTGATCAGTTGCACCCGGTGAGCCCAGGGAGTGACATCAAGTCCACCGGGCTTAGCAAAGTTGATCAATACCGGTACGGCGCCGTGCAGCAGGTCGAAGACACGGAGCGGGCCATCCGCCGTCATGAGGTCCAGATCGGGCATGCGCCGCCCGAGCAGGGGGTGACCCTCGCCGAGCTCGTAGTGAACCTCGAGACCGGACATCATCCCGGCGAACCGCTTGCGAGGCTCGTCCATGCTCAGCAGCTCGGTCACCGTGCCCAGCAAGGCGTTGGTGCGCTCGTCAGTGCCGCCAAGCGCTCTTTGCGCCATGGTGTTTTGGAGCACCCGGGCGGCGACCGGGTGCCGCTCAGCGTGGTAGGTGTCCAGGAGGCTGTCTGGTGATGTCCCGTTTATCACCTGGGCCAGCTTCCATCCGAGGTTCACGGCGTCCTGCACACCGATGTTGAGACCCTGTCCGCCTTGGGGGGAATGCACGTGTGCGGCGTCGCCGGCGAGCAGTACCCGTCCCTTGCGGTAGGACGCCGCCTGTCGGGTCATGTCGGTGAAACGGGAGATCCAGGTGGGGCTGTGCACCCCGTAGTCCGTCCCGTCGACGGCGATGAGTGCCTCGCGAACATCCTGCAGGGTGGGCTCGCTGGTGTGCTCGAGGGTCGGTTCGGTCAGTGTGATCCCTACTCGCCCATCCTCTGCCGGGCCGATGCCACCACCCCCGCGCAAGCCGAACTCAGGCTCCTCCACCATCTCGACTTCGGCGATCAGCCAGCTGGTCGTCGGATCCCACCCGGCGAACTCGATACCGGCTGCCTTTCGGATCACGCTGCGTCCCCCGTCGCAACCGACGAGGTAGTCCGCCCGCAATGACTGGCCGTCGGACAGCTCGATATCGACGCCGGCATCGTCCTGCGCCAAGCCGGTCACCTCACGTTCGCGAACGATCCGTACTCCCAGTTCGCTGACCCAGCCGGCCAGTATGCGTTCGAAGTGGCTCTGCAACAGTGCCAGCCCGTAGTTGTGGCGAGTGGGAAAGTCACTGATGTCCAACGGGACCCCTGCGAACGCCTGGACCTGCACCGCCTGCCCCTCCGCGAGGAACCGATCGGCGATGCCGCGCTGATCGAGGACCTCGATGGTGCGGGAGTGCAGGCCTCGGGAGCGGGAGCTTTCCAGCTTGAAGCTGGCGCGTCGCTCGACGATGACTACCTCGGTCCCCGCCAGTGTCAGCTCTGCCGCCAGCATCATCCCTGTCGGACCGCCTCCGGCGATCACCACTGCGTGATCAGTCATACGCATCCCCTCCTCTTCCCGTTGGTTCTGGTTCGGACCGGAGATTGTGCACACCGACCGGGCCCTTGCTGCAAGCGGCCGCTGCGGGCTAAATTGATGGTGGCGAAGAGTGAATGCTCCTCTTTCCTTGTTCGCAGCGGACGGACAAGCCCATTGCGATGCGGCTGTGCAGCGCATACGGCCAGTCGGATCTCGGGAGGACGACATGAGCGGGGGCAGCGGTACCAGCGACGACCCGTGGCAGCTGAGGACGCCGCCCAACACGTCCGACTACACCATCTACCGGGGCGAGAAGGATGGGATGCCGATCCTGGTGTGCACCGTCGGTAAGACCGTCCTCCACTACGACGCCAGATGTATCGACGATCTTCTCGGCTTCCTGAAGGCGCAAGGTGACTGGGTCGAGCTCGGCTCCGCCGACGAGCAAAAGACCCCGAAAATGGACACCGTCGAGGCCTGGGGACGCTCTCCCTCCAACCCCATCGGTGGGTGGTACGGGCTGAAGAAAGGACTCCGCGGCCGCTTCGGCATGTACATCCCGCCGTTGATGGAGACATTGGGCCTGGCGGAGCTCGAACACAATCCCCGCAACAACCGAATGCGAAGCCTCTGATCCGATAGGCCGCCGGCGAACGCTACGGAAGAGCTTCGATGATCTCGATGATCTCTTCGGGTCGGTAGCCCTGAAGACGGCAGAACTCGACGAGCTCCCGCACCCGTTTGATGACGACTCCCTGTTGAGGAGACCCGGCGACCGTGATGCCCCGGCCTCGTTGGAAGTCGAGAAGTCCTTCGTCCCGGAGGATGTGCAGGGCACGCAAGACGGTGTTCTTGTTCACTCCCAGTACCGCGGCGATGTCCTTGGCCAAGGGGAGGCGCTCCCCCGGGACCGCCTCCCCTTCGGCAATCGCCCTCCGAATCTCTCCTGCCACTTGGTCGTGCAGGGCCAGCGGATCGGATCGATCGACCTTGACAGGGAACATGGTACTAGTCATAGTAGTTCTATGCAACGGGGATTGCCAGAGTCGAAATGACGCTCATCGATGCTCCCACCGAAAAACCTGGCGTCAACGAGAACCAGCTCCTGTTTCAGGAGGCCAGACGACGTCGTCGGCGTCGATGGCTGATCTCGGGCATCATGGCGTCGAGCCTCCTGGCCGCCCTCGGTTTCACCTTGAGCGCCACCTTGGGACAGTCGAGTCGAGGTCCGTCGCCATCGGTGGGCGACTCGTCCTCGGCCAAGCCCGCCACCGTCTCGAGCAATGCATTCAGCATCCGTCCGGTGCTTTGCTACGCACCGCCGCTCACGTCGGGCTCGGGTCAGGCTTCCTCCACCCGACCGTTGCCAACTTGCGCACCCTCATCAGAACTGACTGCAACCAATCTCGGGGTGAAACCCGATCCGAGCAGCGCGAACGGCTTCACATCAAACTCGAGTGTCGTTCGCGCTGACCCGCAGTTCTCCGGCTACCCGTCGACCCCGCTGGCCAACGACAACCCGAACGACACCGTGTTGCTACCCGCCCAGTCATCTCAGCAGGGCAACATCCGATTTGTCCTCGGTCCAGCAGCTATCACCCGCTCGGCAGTCAAATCGGCCAGCGCCCACCTGGTGAACAACCAATGGACGATCAACATCACCTTGACCGGAGAGGGTTCGACTCAGTGGGACGCGCTGGCTCAGTCCCAGTTCCATGCCATCATCGGGATCGACATCGGGGGCAAGGTCGTCTCCGCCCCGATCGTGCAGCCCTCCCAGACATCGTTCAGCTCGTTCGACGGTCAGATGCAGATCTCCGGCAGCTTCAACCAAAAGCAGGCCGAGGCGCTGGCTGCGTCGCTGTAGCCCTCGGCCCTCGTAGTCGTAGCGGGGCGTGGCGTACCAGTCATACCGGTAACTGGACAGAGATCGAGAAGGTGCCAGGCGGGGATCAACAGATCGATGCCCGGGGGTTTGGAGGTCATTCCGAGACCCGCTCGTTCAGGCGGACATCCACCTCGTCGCCCTCACCTTTGCCGATCGCCTTTCGGAGCTCGGCTCGGATCGGCAGTTTGTGGGTCCCGTCGCCGAGGGCCATGAACGAGCTCTGGAAGGGTTGCCCGTCAACGGTGCCCCTGACCTTGACCAGCCCTTTGGTGCCAAAGAACGCGGCCGAGCCGGGCATGACCACGTAGGTCCAGCCGCCCTTGGCGGGACTCTTCTGCAGGGTGGCGCGAAATCGCTTGTTCATCGGGCTCCGCTACCGGCTGTTCCGCGATCGGTTCAACTGTTTCAGTCGGCGGCGCCTAGTTGCCAGGGTACCCCGGGGGTGGCGGGTTTCCCTCGAGCGCGTCCCGGTGCCCATTGCTCCGTTCCGCGCCGTTGGCGTCGCCGGCGTCCTTGAGGGCATCCACCAGGACCTGGGCGGCGCCGACCAGGCCGGCGGCCTCATAGGGCACCACGATCTTGGAATTGGGGGACGATGCCACCCCCTGGAGGGCGCGCAGTTGCATCACCGCCAGGGTGTTCGCCTTGATGGTGGCCCCGTCGATGGCGGTAAGGGCGGCGGCGTCTCCTTCTCCCCGGAGCTGGGTGGCCCGCTTCTCACCGTCGGCCCGCAGTTCGAGCACCTGCTTCTGGCCTTCCGCCGACAGGATGGCCGCCTGCTTCTGACCTTCGGCTTCCAGGACCGCCGCCTGCTTCCGACCCTGGGCGCTGTTGATGGCTGCCTGTTGTTCACCCTCCGACTTGAGGATGGCGGCGCGCTTGTGCTGCTCGGCTTCCTTCTGCTCGGACATCGCCTGAAGCACGTTGACCGGAGGGGTGATGTCGAGAATCTCGATGCGGTTCAGGCGCACTCCCCACTTGAGGGTCGCCTCGGCCATGTGCTCTTGCATCTTGGTGTTGATGTTCTCCCGCTGGGACAGCGACTCGTCGAGGGTGAGCTCGCCGAACACCGCCCGGAGCGCAGTGCGGGACATCTGGTCGATGGCCAGGTTGAAGTCGTTGACTTCGAACAACGCCAGCTTGACGTCGGTCACCTGACAGAAGATAGTGGCGCTCACCTGCAGCGAGACGTTGTCCCGGGTGATCACCGACTGCTGGTCACCGGTATGGGGGAACTCCCGGATGTCGACCTTCTCCATCCGGTCGGAGAACGGCCTCATGAGGTGCAAGCCCGGTTGCCGGATGGCCCGGAACTCCCCGAACCGCTTCACCACCCCGACGCTTCCCTGCTGTACCACCTTCAGGGACGACTTCAAGAAGCCGATGACCAGCGAAATCACGACGATGCCACCCACTACCCCGATGGCTACCGCTGCGTCTGCTCCAGCCGAACCGATGAGCATGATGCCTACCTCTCTTTACCTACTGTTGCACCTCAGCGGAGGTCGTGGGGATCACCCGGCTTTCACTCGTCGGTCGGGTACACCACCAGCACTCCCCTGTCGACATCCGCCACCACCACGGTGGCCCCCACGTCGATGGTGGTACCTGGGAACAGCGACACCGCGTACCACTCCTCACCACGGGTTTTGACCGCACCAGGGTGATGACGGGCGCTGACCGGCTTGGTGACCACCGCCGTCTCGCCGATCATCCCCGAGACACCGTTCAACATCGACATCTCCATTTCCGACTTCGAATCTGACTGCGCCAGATGCCGGATCCGCTTGCCCCGGTCGGCCCCGTCCAACGGTGCCAATCAGCATCTGTCCCCTGATTGGAACTATACGGCCTCCCCCTGGGAGTCATTCCACCGCTCCCCGAAAGGCTCAATCCTCGCCGTCGAGAACCCGGTTGAAGAACGCTGCCGCCCGGTTCTGGGTGTCCCGGGCCTGCTTCTCGATGAACCGCTCGACCACAGGGCCGGCTCCGAAGATCTTCACCTTGGCCTCGAGCCGAAAGATCTCCTGGCAGGAGCTCCCGCCCGAATCCTCCTGGTCAGCATCCTCGTCGGCGGCGCGGTCGTCGACCGCGGGGTCTTCGTGGTCGGATCCGTCCGCCTCCGCGGAGTCATCGCTCTCCTTGATGACACGCACGGTTGGGGTGGCCGGGGTGGTCTCCGCAGACCCCTCCGGGCTGTCGGTCCGCTCGGTCTCCTTCAGCTCGATGGAACCGCGGATATCGGTCTTCTCCCCCAGGGTGGCCGGCGTCAGCGTGAAGGACCAGATCCCAGTCTCGGGATCGAAGGTGCCGTGCTCGGTGGTGACGACCTCGGATCCGAACAGCTTCTTGACCGGCCCGGGGGCGTCGGGCCGTTGACCGTACCGGATGGTCCGCTGGAATCCGGTGGCCACATCGCCGCTCTGTTCTTCGATTTCGACCGATGTCGACCGGAGCGCCTCGAGATGGAGCCGCCGGGTCACCTCGGGGTCGAAGAACGCCTCCCAGAACTGCGCCGCCGATCCGTGGACGTCGTAACGCAACTCCAGCTTCATGCTGGAAGCATGGCACGGGAGGGCCGATGATGCCCGGCGGATCGTCGTCACCGTTCAGTTGGGATTACTCTCAGCCATGGCCTCCTCCCCGTCGATCCAACTCTTACCCGGAACCGTGTCTCCGGTTACCGCTCGGAAGACCTGGCGCACCGCGGAACCCCTCCACGGGATGATCTACTTCGCGCCGGAGGCAACCGAGTCGTACACCGGCCTCGGCATCCCGACTTCTTCCGGCTACTTCGCCTCCCGGTCCGCGCCGATGGGACCGGTCGGTGCCGACGTGGTGATCGCCACCTTCTTCAACTTCCATCCCCGGGTGGTGCGGCCGGCCATCCCGGCAGCCTGGACCCTCGCCACTCCCGAGGCGGTCCTCGAGGCACGGGTGCGGTCAGCCGACGCCGCCCTCCGTCGGATGCTGGGGGAGGCGGTGGAATCGACCGACATGGTCCGGGCCGCCGAGCTGGCCCGGACCGTCGCCGACCGAGCCGCCGCGTGTGTGGGCGGACGCCCGCTGTTCGCCGGGCACGCCGGACTTCCCTGGCCGGAGGCACCCCACCTGGTGCTGTGGCACGCCCAGACCTGCCTCCGGGAATTCCGGGGCGACGGGCACATCGCCGCCCTGCTGCTGGCCGAGATCGGACCGGTGGAAGCTCTCATCCTCCACGTGGCCTCCGGCGAGGTTCCGATCCACTTTCTCAAATCCTCCCGCGGATGGTCGGACGACGAATGGGACGCCGGAGTGGAGCGGCTGCGCTCCCGGGGTTGGCTCGACGAGTCAGACGGGAGCGGCCTGGCGATGAGCCAAGCCGGGATGACCATCCGCCAGCGGGTGGAGGATGAGACCGACGTGCTGGCCGTCTACCCCTACGAGGCGATCGGCGAGGACGGGTGTACCGAGCTCCGCACCCTGACCCGTCCCTTCAGCCGGACGGTGGTGGCGGCGGCCGGGCTGGGGGTCGCCACCAACCCGGCGCCTCCCTCGTCCTGATCGACCGGCTGGTCGGCGGCTACATTCCCACCATGACCGAGGACGGGCTGGCACTCGCCAACGATGCGATGATCCGGGAGTTCCTGGCCGCCTGGGAACGTCGGGACACCGAGCACATCGTTGACAGCTTCACCGACGCCGGCGTCTACCACAGCATCCCGTTGACGCCGATTGTGGGGAAGCCGGCCATCCGGAAGTTCGTTTCCGGCTTTGCCGACGTGCCCCCGGGGCGGCTGGAGATCCACCACCAGGTGGCCTCCGGGAATCTGGTCATGAATGAGCGCACTGATCGCATCACCATGAATGGATCGCCGGTCGTCCTACCGATCTGCGGGGTGTTCGAGATCGAGGGCGGACGCATCAAGGCATGGCGCGAGTACTTCGATCTGGCCCCGGTCAGGGCTGCTTACGGCTGAACGGGGTGGACCGGTGGAGGAGGATGAAGTCGCCGAGTGACGATTCCTGACCCGGGAGGGTGAAGATCTCGAGGGTGTGGTCGGAGGTGAGCCAGGCCAGATTGCGTCGATGGATCTCGTCCGCTGGTTCGAACCGGTCGAGTACCACCGCGACGGGAATCACCTCCAGAAGGGTTCCGTCCCGGAGGTCGGCAACGACCGGCAGCAGGGCATCGATGGAAAGCCGCACCCCGTTGATGGTCCCGAGCCCGGCGTCGGCCACCAGGATGACCAGGTCGGGCTGGAGGGCGCGGGCGAACTCGATGGCGTCTCCGTCGCAGGCCTGGGGGGACCGGACCCCCCCAGCGGTCTCCACCAACCCGAAATCGACCGGCCGGTCGGGCCACACCACCTCGTCGACCAGGTCGGCGATGGTGAACGCGGGAAGGCCGAGCGCCTCGGCCGCCATCGGCGGCGCCATCGCCCGATGATAGGAGCGGTGGGAGGGGCAGACTCCCCCGGCCGGCTCTCCGGAGGCGGCCCCCAGCACCTCGGCGTCGGTGGCCCCACCGAGCGGCGAGCCGTCGGCGCCGACCTCGAAGGACTGGGCGGGTTTGCGGGCGGCGACGTCGAGGCCTCGAGACCGGAATTCGTGGAGGAGTTGGGTGCCCACCCAGGTCTTGCCGACCTCGGTCCCGGTACCGCAGACCAGGACGACCTGTTCAGGACGCAACGACGTTCCTGATCAGACCGGGGCTCGGGTCGCCGGCGAGGTCCGGGCCCATTTCGAGGGCGGCCAGCTCGGCGATCAGCCGGCCGACCTGCTCGTCGGTGTGGATCGACGACAGGGTGACTCGCAGCCGGGACGTCCCCTTCGGGACGGTGGGGGGCCGGATGGCCGGGACCCACAGCCCGTGGGCCAGCAGTCGTTCGGAAGCCGCCACCGCCCATGACTCGTCGCCGATGATGACCGGGACGATCGGCGACGGGTGCTTGCCCGGGCTCCCGCTGGCTCCGATGGCGGCCGACACCCGGCCCACCAGTTCGAAGAGCCGGGCGCGGAGGGCCTGGCCTTCCGATGAACGGACGATGCCCAGCGCCGCCAGCGCGGCGGCGGCGTCGGCCGGGGTCGGGGCGGTGGTGAAGATATAGGGCCGGGCCCGGTTCACCAGCAACTCCACGAAACGGCTGGGGCCGGCCACGAATCCGCCCAGCGAACCGAGCGTCTTCGACAGGGTCCCCACCCGCAGCACCTCGACCCCCAGGTCACCGGGGATGACCGGCAGCTCCGGGCCGAGGACGGCATGGGCTTCGTCGAGGACCAGCAGCGCACCGAACCGTCCGGCCACCTCGACCAGGCCGGCCAGATCGGCGGCGTCGCCGTCCATGGAGAAGATGGTGTCGGACACGATGATCGGGCGCCGGGTCGAGGCCTTCATCAGCTGGGCAAGGTGGTCGAGGTCGTTGTGGCGGTAGACGGCCACCTCCGCCCGGGCCGCCCGACAGCCATCGATGATCGAGGCATGATTCAACTCGTCGGAGAACACCGACGCCCCGGCCGGGGCGAACACCGACAGCACCGACAGGTTGGCGGCAAACCCGGTAGGGAAGACGATGGCCCGCTGGCAACCCTTCCAGTCGGCCAGGGCGGCTTCGAGATCGGCGTGGATGGGGCGGGACCCGGTCACCAGCCGCGAGGCCCCCGAACCGGCTCCCCAGCGATCGAGGGCCTGGTGAGCGGCGGCCACCACCGTCGGGTGGCAGGAGAGGCCGAGGTAGTCGTTAGAGGCGAACGAGACGATCTCCCCCTCCGGCTCCGGCGGGCGGACGTCGCCGCCCTGGCCGGTCAGCCGGCCGACCGGGCCCCGGGCGTCGAAGGTCCGGGGGTGGCGCCACTGGCCGGCGGCTTCGACGGTCCGACAGGACGACTCCACCCAGTCGGACCATGCCGATGGCTGTCCCCCCGGCGAGGCGTCGGGTGCCTTTGCCCCGGTCACGGTTGATCGTCCTGCCACACCGCGGCGATCGACGCCGCCAGCACGTCCACCACCCGGTCGATCTCCTCGATGGTGGTGGTCAGGGGGGGCATCAGCACCACCACGTCCCCCAAGGGCCGCAGCAGGATCCCCTGGCGGGTCGACGCCGCGCACACCCGTCGGCCCCAGCGCTCGGCGCCATCGGGCGGATCCAGCTCGATGCCCACCATCAAGCCGCGTTGGCGCACCCCAGCGACGCCGGGAAGCCCGACCACCTGGTCCTCCAACCGGGTGGCCAGATGGTCGGCCACCGCCACCACGTTGGCCAGGACATCCCACTCGCCGATGAGTTGGAGATGGCGATGGGCCACTGCGCAGGCCAACGCGTTCCCGCCATAGGAGTGGCCGTGGTAGAAGGTCTTCTCCCCGAGGTCGGCGCCGTCGAAGGCGGCGAAGACTTCGCCGGAGGCCACCGTGGCCGACAGCGGGAGGTAGCCACCGGTGATCCCCTTGCCGAGACAGAGGAGATCGGGACGGAACTCGGTCCCCGCCCATTCCGAGGCGAACAGCTTGCCGGTCCGGCCGAACCCGGTCGCTACCTCGTCACAGATCAACAGCACCCCGTGCTCCCGGCAGGCCGCCCCCAAGGCGGCCAGTTCGGCGGGCTCGGCCACCAACATGCCGGCGGCCCCTTGCACCAGCGGCTCGATGATGACGGCGGCCAACTCGTCGGCGTGGGTCTGGATGCAGGCCACCGCCTTGTCCACCCAGTCGGGCGAGGCGTAGCCGGGGGTCCGGATGACCGGGAACCGCAACGGGTCGAACAAGGCGGTGCCGAAGCCACCGTCTCCGAGCGACAGCGCCCCGACGGTGTCCCCGTGGTAGGCGTCGCCGAGGGCCAGGAACCGGGTGTGGCCGGGTTGGCCCCGGTTGACCCAGAATTGGAAGGCGATCTTGGCGGCCTGCTCGACCGCCACTGCGCCATCCGAGGCGAACAGCACGTGGGCGTCCTCCACCGGCACCACCTCGGCCAGCGCCTCGGCGAACTCCACCACCGTCCGGTTCCCGTTTCCCAACAGGGTGGAATGGGCCACCCGGTCGAGCTGGGCGACCAGGGCGGCATCCAGCTCAGGGACGTGGTGGCCGAGGGTCATCACCCACAACGAGGAGATGGCGTCGAAGTAACGGCGTCCGTCGACGTCGATCACCTCCCGCCCCTCCGCCCGCTCCACGGTGATGGGCGCATTCCCCTGGTAGGCGGCCATCTGGGTGAAGCCGTGCCAGACCACCCCGGCATCTCGGGCCGCCCACCGGTCGGCGTCGGAGGGGGGAGGTGCGGAGGTGGGCGGCGCAGTCATCGGCGAGAGTCTTATGCAGGTCGGCGGGCAGGTCGAACCGGGTCGGCCGACACCCCGGAAGCACCGCCCCCGGTGCCCATTAGGCTTGGCACATGGATCGAATTGGCCTGGTTGACACCATGTTTGCCCGCTTTGACATGGGGGCGGAGGCATTCAGCGAGCTGGCTGACTGTCCCGGCTACGGCGAGACCTTCGAGGTGGTGCGCCGGACGGTGCCGGGGTTCAAGGACCTGGGCGTCGAGTGCAAGCGCCTGATCGAGGACGAGCACTGCCGGATCGTGGTGGCCATGGGGATGCCCGGAAAGGCCGCCATCGACCAGGTCTGCGCCCACGAGGCCGCCCAGGGGATCATGTTGGCCCAGCTGCTGACCTCCACCCACATCCTGGAGGTCTTCGTCCACGAGAACGAGGAAGAGGACCCGGTCAAGCTGGCCCAGGTGTGCGTCAACCGGGCCCGGAGCCACGCCCGCAACGCCTACTGGATGCTCTACGAGCCCGAGCAGCTGGCCCGACGGGCCGGCCAGGGAGTCCGCCAGGGCTACGAGGACGCCGGACCCATCGCCGCCGATCGGGCCGGCTCGGTCTGAGGGGACGCCGGCTTCGGCGGGGCCGGATCGTGCGGGAGCCCCAGGGTCCGCTCGGCGATGATGTTCCGCTGCACCTCTGAGGTGCCCCCGCCGATGGTGAGGGCGGGGGCGAACATGAGCCCGAAGCTGTAGATGGCATCGGCCCCGACCCCGGTCAGCATCCCCGACGCCCCGGTGAGGTCGCAGGCCAGCCCCATCACATGCTGGCCGTGCTCGTCGGCCAGGGCCTTGCGCACCGACGCCTCCGGTCCCGGATCGGCCCCGGACACCGCCGCCGACACCATCCGCAGGCGGAGGAGTCGGAGGATCTCGCCTTCCGACCAGACCTCGGCCAGCCGCTGACGGAAGCGCGGATCGGACGAGCCGCCGGACCGCTTGACGTGTTCCACCAGGTCCTCGGCGGTCGGGCCCATCCCCCAGAGCGACCCGGCGCCCGACAGCGACACCCGCTCGTTCCCGAGCGTCACCTTGGCCAGCCTCCAGCCGTCCCCTTCCCGGCCGACCAGGTTCGCCGCCGGGATCCGGACGTCGTCGAAGAACACTTCGTTGAAGGTGTGGGTCCCGGTCATGTCGACCAGGGGCCGGATGGTGATGCCCGGAGCATCCATCGGGCAGATGAAATAGGAGATCCCCTGATGCATGGGCGCCTCGGGGTCGGTGCGGGCCAGGAGGATCCCGAACTTGGCCACGTGGGCATAGGAGGTCCACACCTTCTGGCCGTTCACCACCCACTCGTCCCCATCCCGTTCGGCCCGGGTGGTGAGCGAGGCCAGGTCCGAGCCGGCCCCCGGCTCGCTGAACAGCTGGCACCAGATTTCGTCGGCGGCCAGCAGCGGGAGCAGGTAGCGCTCCTTCTGCTCCTCGGAACCGGCCCGGAGGAGGGTGGGCCCCGCCCAGCCGATCCCGATGGTGTTGGTGGGCCGGCGCACCCCGGCCCGCCTCAGCTCGTCGTCCACGATCAGCTGGGTCTCCGGATCCGCCCCCATCCCCCAGGGCTCCGGCCAGTGGGGGGCCACGTAACCGGCCTCGGCCAGGGCTCGGGCGGAGGGCTGGGGATGTTCGGCCAACCACGACCGCACCGAGCCCCGACGGGCGTCGTCATCAGGGGGAAGGGCAAAGTCCATGATGGCGAGCGTAGGCTGCTCCGGTTCGGCCGAGATAATTGGCCAGAGGTGACAAGGGGTGACGAAAGCAATGACCAAGTGGAATTTCGCCGATGTGTGGGAGGCGGTGGCGGAGACGCTGCCGGAGGCGCCGGCGCTGACCCAGGGCTCGCGCACCCAGTCCTGGAAGGAGACCGACCACCGGGCCGACAACCTGGCCCGGTGGCTCCTGGGGGCGGGCGTGGCCAAGCAGGACAAGGTGGCCCTCTATCTCTACAACTGCCCCGAGTACCTGGAAGCCACTTTCGCCATCTTCAAGGTCGGCCTGGTCCCCATCAACACCAACTACCGCTACGCCGACGACGAGCTGGCCTATCTGTGGGAGAACGCCGACGCGGTGGCGGTGGTCTTCCACGGGGTGTTCGCCGAGCGCATCGAGGGCATCCGGGAGCGGATCCCCGGCATCCGGAGCTGGCTCTGGGTCGACGACGGCACCGCCGCCTGCCCGTCCTGGGCGGTGCCCTACGAGACGGTGGCGACCGACGATGCCGCCGGTGACGGCGGCGGCGAGCGGGTGCGGGCGCCCTGGGGGCGGGGCCCCGACGATCTCAACCTGCTCTACACCGGCGGGACCACCGGGATGCCCAAGGGGGTGATGTGGCGCCAGGACGACCTGTTCGCCCTGTTGAACGGTTCCGGCTTCCGCAAGTACGACGAGGAGTCGGGGGTGGAAGGGGTGCGGCAATCCCTCTCCGAGCTGGGACCGGGGATGACCCTGCTGCCCGCCTGCCCGCTGATGCACGGCACCGGGGGCTTCACCGCCATCGAGTGTCTGAGCGAGGGGGGCCGGGTGGTGCTGCTGGCCTCCCGCCAGTTCGATGCCGTCGAGCTGCTCGACACCGTCGAGCGGGAGAAGGTCAACGGCCTGATCATCGTCGGCGACGCCTTCGGCAAGCCGATCCTGGCCGCGCTGAACGCCAATCCGGGTCGCTGGGACCTTTCCAGCCTGGTGGGGATCATCTCCTCCGGGGTGATGTGGAGCGAGGAGACCAAGCAGGGCCTGCTCGGACACCACCCGACCATGCTGTTGGTAGACGCCTTCTCCTCGTCGGAGGCGCTGGGGATGGGTAGCTCGATCTCCTCGGGGGCGTCGGCGTCCAAGACCGCCCAGTTCACCCTCGGGCCCTTCGTCCGGGTGCTGGATCCGGACGGCAATGATGTCGCCCCCGGGTCGGCCCAGCCGGGGGTGCTGGCCCTCGGGGGTCGCATCCCGCTCGGCTACTACAAGGACCAGGCCAAGACCGACGCCACCTTCAAGACCATCGGGGGGGCGCGGTACTCGATACCCGGCGACTACGCCGAGGTGCGGGAGGACGGCAGCATCCACCTGTTGGGTCGGGGCTCGGTGGTCATCAACACCGGCGGAGAGAAGGTCTACCCCGAAGAGGTGGAAGAGGCCATCAAGACGGTGGACGGAGTCCTCGACGCGGTGGCGGTCGGGATCCCCAACGACCGCTTCGGCGAGGAGATCGTGGCGGCGGTGGAGTTGGCCCCCGGCGCTCCGGAGGGGTCGGTCTCCGAGGACGCCATCATCGAGCACGTGAAGTCGCGCCTGGCCAGCTACAAGGCTCCGCGCCGGGTCCGGTTCGTGAGCACCATCGGCCGGTCCCCGTCCGGCAAGGTCGACTACGGGCGGATCCGGAAGGAGTCGGCGGCCTGGGTGGGCGTTGAGCTCTGAGCCGGACTCCGGGGCTCCCGGATCCCCCGGGAGGGAGAGCTCACCGGTCAAGCGCACCGGACGGTTCGGCCGGTCGGCGGCGTCGGCCCAACTGGTCGGCCGGATGGGCGCCTCCCGGCTGACCGGGAAGATCCGGACCCGGCTCACCCCCGCCGATCGCCGGGAGGAGCACGCCGCGGCCATGGAACTCCGGACCGCCGAGCAGGTGGCCGAGTCCCTGGGGGACATGAAGGGGGCCCTGATGAAGCTGGGCCAGATCGCCAGCTTCCTCGACGAGGGCCTCCCCGAGCCCTACCGGGTGGCCCTCGCCCAACTGCAATCGGACGCCCCCCCGATGGCGCCGGAGCTGGCCGCCGGGGTGGTGGAAGCGGAGTTGGGCCGGCCGCCGGCCGCCATCTTCAAGGAATGGGATCCGATGCCGCTGGCAGCGGCGTCCATCGGCCAGGTCCACCGGGCGGTGACCGCCGACGGCCGGGAGGTGGCGGTGAAAGTCCAGTACCCCGGGGTGGCCGCTGCCATCGAGTCGGATCTGGCCAATACCGAGATGCTGGCCCGCCTGCTCCCGATAATGTTCCCGGCCCTCGATCCCAAGGTGTTGGCCACCGAGCTGCGGGACCGGCTGACCGAAGAGCTGGACTACGTCCACGAAGCCGCCAACCAGCGCCAGTTCTGCGCCATCTACCGGGGTCACCCCTTCATCCATATCCCCGAAGTGGTGGACGAGCTGTCCACCGGGATGGTGCTCACCACCGAGCTGGCCACCGGGGCGCGGTTCACCGAGGTCGAGCAGTGGTCGGCCCACGAGCGGGATCTGGCTGGCGAGACGCTGTTCCGGTTCGTGTTCCGGGGCATCAACCGGTTGGGGGTGTTCAACGGCGATCCCCATCCGGGGAACTACCTGTTCCGGCCGGGGGGCCAGATCACCTTCCTCGACTTCGGTTTGGTGAAGGCGTTCGCTCCCGAAGAGACGGCGGTCTTCCACCGGTTGATCGAGACCCTGGTGCTGCAAGGCGACCCGGAGGCCTACCGGCGCACCCTCGAGTCGGTCGGGCTCCTGCGTCCCGACCCGTCGCTGTCGACCGCAGAGGTGGCCGACTACTTCAGCCACTTCTACGACCTGGTGATGGTCCGGGGCCGGCGGACGGTGGAGCACGAGTACGCCTCGGAGACCGTCCGCCGGGTGTTCAACTCCAAGAGCCCGGTGGCCAAGGCGGTCAGCCTGCCGTCGATGTTCGTGATCGTGCAGCGCATCAATCTCGGGCTCTACGCCCTCCTGGCGCGGTTGGGAGCCACCGCCGACTGGCGGGGCGTCGCCGAGGAGCTGTGGCCGATGGTGGACGGGCCGCCGACCACCCCGTTGGGGGAAGCCGAAGCGGAGTGGCTCAGCCGCACTTCCTGAGGGCTGGGTGGGCGGGTAGGGTCCCGCTGATCGTCAGACCCCCTGGGTAGTGACCCGAACGGCTGTCGAAGCCCGCAACGTCCTTACGGGCGGACGGTCACGCCAGCATCCTTGAGCGCTTCCAGCAGTGGCGCCAGCCGCTCGAATGTGGACTGGTCGGCCGGCAGCGCCCAATCGTTGCCAGCTTGGGTCAGTGTGAGGTTGCGGTTCCCCATCTTGTCGGGATCGGACACGGTCACAGTGAGGAGCGCCACGTGGAACCGCCTTACGGCGCCACCGAACACCTCCAGCACCCGACCATCGAAGGTCACCAGGCGATTGGCATCGAGCTGGATATCGGGTTGGTCCACCAGGCGAAGGTATCAGTCCGCTCTGGGAGTACGTTGCCGTTGTTCCCGCCTGCGCCCGAGTGGGCCCAGGCCAGATTTGGGAGGACCGATGAACAGTAACGACGAGGCGGTGAGGCGGCTGATCGACAAGGACCAGATAATCGATCTCGTCCATCGCTATTCCTACTGCGTCGATCACCGGCTCTACGACGAGGTCGTCGAACTCTTCACCGAGGACTGTCTGGTCGACTACGGACCGGGAATCGCACCGCTACGATCCCGGGCCGATCTCCGACAGATGTTCGGGCATCCCGATGGAGGATTCGTCGCAACCAGTCACCACAATGCCAACGTCTTCATAACGTTCGAGGACCTGGATCATGCGTCGGTGCGCACATCCGTGTACGCCTGGCACCTGCGGGCCGACGGGAGTACGCCCCGGGTGTGGGGCTATTACCACGACTCAGTTGTCCGCCTTCTCGACGGGTGGCGCATTGCGGAGCGCCAGCTTCGGGCGTTGGGGACCGAGGACTGGACCATGGAAATGCATTCAGCTCTCGAAGGCGAAGCTCGGTAGTCGGCAGTGTTCTGTCGTATAGACACCCGGCACTCGACCTGGGTTGCTGGATGCCCCTCCTTACGCCGAGCCGATAGGGGTGCATGCCCTCACGCCTGGTCCGTGATGCAGCTCGGCACATTGCAGATGCCCATCGAAACCATCCCGGGAGGATTATTAGGCACTCAGCAGCCGCTAGCCGCTTTCCCGACAGGAGGCGCCAATGCCACGAACTCCCAATTGGGGGCTTGCTCTGGAGAAAGGCTCACGGTTGCTATTGAACCGTTGGTGAGTTGTTTCGCCCAGGAGACCCCACCGGAGCTAGTTGTGCCCGTCGAGATTCTGTTCCACCCGAGAGCGACGAGATGGCTGCCCACCTGAGAGATGAGTGTGGCGGTTGTGCCCGTCCACGCAAACCCTGCCTGTACGACGGCCTGCCCCCAACCCTGGGTCCCCGGACGCCCATCACAACTGTCCTGCCTGGGCTCGCTTTTGATCAGATATGCCTGTGACACGCTTGGGTTGCTGACCCACGGCAGGCTGGAGGTTCCGTAGCCGGGAAGCGCCGAAGCAGCAGGAACTAACTGGTTCAGTACCTTGCCTCCGGGGTCGCCCGATGTCTGAGTCGGCCCTGGTGGCTGAGTCCGATTGGACAACCACCACCCGCCTGCTGCCAGTAGAACGATCACGATGACGGCTGCTAAAAGCCAGCGACGACGATTTTGCGGGGCATTCGGTGTACCGCTGTCGATCACCGATGCTGAAGTGGAGACCACTCGATGAAGCTACTTCGGACTTGGCAGTAGGTGCCATACCGGCCCATGGGGCATTCTCCACCTTGCTGCAACACTCTCGACGTGGGGGACCTCGAATTGGTCCCAGAATTGAAATTCCGACCGATGAATGAATTCGCGGGACCTATAACGTCCAACTGTATGAACCGCTGCGCTCAGTAGTGCAGGCGTAGAGCGACAGAGAGGACTAGAACATGTCAGAGGAAAGCAAGCCGGTTGAAGTATCACGCAGGATCGAAGCACCGGCGTCCGTCATCTTTGAAATCCTGGCGAATCCGCAACGTCACATGGATTTCGACGGGTCCGACATGCTCCGGGGGGCCCTCCTCGATCGTCCCATCTCCGACGTGGGCGACACCTTCACCATGAAGATGCATCGGCTCGGAGACGATTACCTCATGCTCAACTATGTGGTGGAGTTCGAGCCAGATCGGCACATATTTTGGGAACCGGCTCCAGGCGACCCTTCTCGGGCTGAGGGTGATGATCCATCCAAGGTCGGCATTCCTGCGGGCTACCGCTGGGGCTACATCCTCACTCCGGACGGTAACGACGCCACCGTCGTCACGGAGGTATTCGACTCTGGCACCGTGACGGAGGAGATCCGCCAATCCCTCTTTCACGATGGCGGGGCGTGGATCAACGGGAACAATTCGATGCTCGAGTCTATGACGGCCAGCTTGGAGAGGCTCGAAAAGATCATTACCAAGTAGGACCGCTGCCGGAGTTCGAGTGGCTGAGGAACCTTCCGATTCTGAGAACTCCTGCTTACTCCGGATGGAGCGAGAGCGCGAGGCTCGGCACGACGAACGACAAGAGAAAGACCGGCAAGAACCTCTTTCCGGTACTTCGGAAGGCGACGACCTGGTCCTCGGCCGCGTCGAAGGTCAGAGTGCGGCTCAAGTTTCGGCCATTTCGGACTTGCAGGGTGTGATGTCCAGGTTGGATTGGTATCTCGATCGTGTCGTTCATTTCGAGCGATCCAACGCGCTCACCGTCGACCACGACATCGAAGGTGCCACGGCGGACCTCCACTCCGATCGCTTTATGGGTCAGTTTGAGAGTTGCCGACATCTTCGCCCTCCTTGCCCGTTGCGCCTTGGGTTATTCCGCGAGCCTGGGAGTCGATCTTCAGAGCCACGAGCCCGCAGCCGAGCACGTCGGCAAAGAGCGCGGTGGCAGCGACTTCACGCGCCTCTTTCGGGGCGGGCGTCCGCCCGGAACCCTCACTGTCGGAGGCGAACGTTCTCAAGGTACTCCTTATGGCGCCCCTCGATGCTCCCCGTCATCGCGTGCCGTCGAGGGTGCCACCTCGCCGGGGGCGGTGAGACGGGACTTCTCCGTCCCACCTGGGTGAGCATCTATGGAATGGGCGGCATCCCAAGGTTGGCACGCCATTGGTTGGTCTCGTTTGTCTTGGGAAACGGCTCACTTGGAATCTCGAGACCGAGGCGCTCGCAGATTGGGCCCCACCCCTCTCTCGGTGTCCACTCCAATAGCCTCTCAGGCGGGATTGCTTTGCGGACTGAGTCGTTGTGGTCCTCAAACGCCTTCATCATCGCCACTGGATCGTCCAGTTTGTTGCTGAACCGTTCGCCCATGAGCTGGTGCATGCTCTCAAACCACGGCTCCATGCCCGGCGGCATGTGTTCAAAAACCTGGAAGATCGTATTCGAGGCGCTCCGATACCAGCTCTCAGGATCTCGTACTGATAGCAGTACCAGTGCCTCGGGATTTGCCTCCGTCAACTCGGGCCAGAAGGAGGCTCCAGGCCAGTCAACTAGGGCCCCATAACCCTTTGGCATCGTGGACCAGTCAACCGGCCGGCCCTCGATCGCATCCGTCCAACCAGTGATCTGCGATGGGTCGACAATGATTTCGAACATGTGATGGCAGGGTTCGCCCAATAGTTGCTCGAGAGCAAGCTTCAATGAGTTCGTCCCGGTCCGACCGACCCCAGCGCCGACAACCTTCAGTGTCATTCCGTTCCGCCGATCTCTCGCGGTGGGTTAATGGTGGCCTGACAGTAACGCCCCCCTGCTTCCGAGGTATCCCTATAAACAAGGGAGGAATGCTCGACACATCAACACGGTGTCCGCGGCGAACTGGCCTGGCCCTAAATGCCGGATTCGTGGATCAGGTGGCCACCCTTGAGCATGGCTACGATCCTCCAGAGACACTGGAAGGGGAGGCAAACGACTGCTCGGAGTCTTGAAGAGGCTGTTGAGGAAAGCCACGCTGCCCTGGGTGAGACCGGCAGTGAGGACGTTGGGCCCTTTATGGCTCTGTACTCCGATGGCGACGACATAACTTTCGGGAACCCCTTCGGGCCTTTCGTCCGTGGCAAGGAGGCTGTTCGCGAGGAGGCCGAGCGTGCCGCCTCGCGTTACCGAGAGGGTCAGGTTGTGGGGTTCGAACGGGTGACGACGCATCTCGCCGACAGGCTGGCATGCGTCGCCGAGGTCGAGCATCTTCAAGCGAAGCTCGCCGGCAGTGACAGTCCAGCCTCGATCGCCCTGCGAGCGACCAGCGTGTTTCGAGAGGAAGATGGGATCTGGAGGCTTGTGCACCGGCACGCGGATGCGATCACGACGCCTCAGGCGCCGGAGTCAGTCATCGGCCGCTAGCCAACAAGGACGGCGTGCATCCCGCGACTTAGGGGTTCTGGGTTTCCCATACCGCCGATCAGTGGCAAAGGCTCTGCAGCGTGATCAGTTCTGTTGCGCGGCTTCGTACGAGGGCACGCCCAACTCGGAGTACCTAGGTTGCCGAGGGGCGACACGCACGACCTCGGTGCCGGAGAGAACGTCCCATGGAGTACGGCGTGATGCGCGAACCAAGTCGTCCGGCGGTGACGCTCCCATTACGAAGGTGATCCCGACGGCGCAGCACGCGACGATGGTTGGAAGAATCAGAACCAGGCAGCAGATTTCGCGAAAGAACACTCGCATCGGACCCGCCGAGGATCCATCAGATTGCCGTACGAGACGGAGGCCGGTAAGCCGATAGCTCGGCGTAGAACTCTGGCGCCATTCGAAGAGGCTCCAGATCAACCATCCGACCCCCAGGGTGACGACGATCAATCCCACCGTGAGAGCTAGAGCGTGTAGTCGGATGCCAGTGCTGGCAGAAGGCGCTCCGGTTAGGTCGATCTGTCTCGGGCCGGTCGCCGACGGTTTCAACGTGTGCCTGGAAGCCACATAACCCCTCTCGGGATCCGCCCTCGCCCCCTCCATCGTGTCACGCCAACTCCGATTGGTCCAGCCGTTTGCAGCTGTCCCCTGCCGCCAGGTAGGTGTGGCAGTACGCCACTTCTGGGCGAGGAACACGCCGCCGGACTCAGCTAGACGGGTGCTTCGAGGTCAGCCGGTTCGAGGATGGACTCGCCATGGCCGGAGGCGAGGCGTGCATCTGCTCGCAACGACCATGCCGCGCTCCAGAGGCCAGCGGAGACGAGACAGAATCCGAAGAGCTGCAGGCCATCGGTGATGGGGATCGCAATGCTGAGTCTGCCATCGTAGGGAAGACTTATTGCCTGGTGAGCCCAGTAGTAGGTCACCGACACCAGGCCGACAGCAAACGCCAAATTGGCGATTGCAAACAGTTTGAGAACTGTGGCGAGGCTGGTGCCCGAAATCGGATTCCTCTCAAGCCACGTGAACCAGGCCCAAGTGGCCCAAGCGAGGAATCCGTAGCCAACCGTATAGGCGGCACCGAAAAAGCCCTCGTAGTCCCAGTACCTGATTCCAGATTGGTAGTCGACTACCGCAATCTGACTTCCGAATGCAACGGCGACAACGATGAAGCCCAGGGCGATCAGTAATCGCTGCCTCTTTAGTGATCCCGCCACTGGCAAAGCCTAGGTGACGGGAAGATTGGGTCAAGGCCCCAAATGGCGGCTCAGCAGCAGCAATTGGCCTTGCGGATCCTGCCTTGGAGCATTGGATCCGCGTTCATAGGCCCTCTCTCACGGTTCGCTCCAAGATTCCCAGCGTGGCACGGAGGGCCGACTCGGGCACGATCGGGAAGCGTTCCTTGAGGTCGCCGCTCACCTTCGACCAGTCGTAGTAGGACGTCACATTGGTGACCCCGTCCTCACCGGCATCCAGGCGATAACCATAGAAGTGCGGAACCGGAATATCGGGCCCGAGGTCCCACGCGATTTCCTTGTCGCGCTCAAAGATGATGATGTGCACGGTCACGTCGTATTTGCCGAGGGGGAGGTCATTGAGCGATTCGCGGTCCATGTGGATGACAAACGTGTCGCCCACCTTTTCGGCCGGCTCGCCGGTGAAGTCCTGCAACATTCCAGAGGCGTCGATCGCCACATGACCCGCCGGGCTACGCAAAATGTCGAAGATGGCGGCCGGCGGTGCCGGGATTGGCCGAGTCACCTCAATTCGGTCGGACAGGATGACGGTGTCGGGCATGTGGAGCTCCTCATGGACGTGAACGGCCTCATCGGCCGCCCTCGAGCTGTACGGTTCGACCAGCATCGCGCACCAACCACGCGACCCGCGGTCGCAGCCGGCAAGAACTGTTACGGCATCGAAAACTGGGGCTCAGCTCGTTCGCCTTATCAATCCAGAAAGGCCTTCCCCGCTTCGATGGCCTCGACGAACTCGCTCACGGGGAACTCCCATTCAACCCCACCAGTTCGGGCGAAGATAGCGATCATGAGCGTCCCATTCTCATGAAACACCTGGGCTGAGACGTCCACCGTCCCGTCGTGCGCAACGCGAAGCTCGGCCACCGGCGAATCACGATCTTCAGGGTTTGCCTTGAATACTCGGATCGTCATCACTACCGCCTCTCCTGATCGGGCCAGAGCCATCCCCCTGAGGTGGGCCTTGCTCACATAACTCATTCATCCGGAACGGGCACGGGCCACCGGGTCGAATCTATCCGCCTCCGACGAACTGGAACCCGTTCGGGCAGGCATTCGAAGAGAGGAGGGGCTGGAACTGCCACCACGGACCGTCGAGGTGTCCGACACACTCGTCCGGCATCCCCAGGCCGATGTTGCCAGGGTTGTAGACCAACCCCCCAAACCCGTGCTGCTTGTCCCGAAGGAACTGGACTTGAGGATGGCCGAGGTTGGGGTTCGGCATCACACAGATCCGGCTTACCGGTCCGTAACCCGGAAGGGAGGTCGTGGTGGCGATGTCACCGGCGGCAGAACTGCCACAGAGGTTCGAGCCCGCCGACGACTGGAGAGCCCCGGTGGCGGCAGCCAACCAAACCGTTTCGTTTGCCTTCAACGTTGCCGAATCCGCTCTGGCGGTATCGATGGCGTGCCACCACAAGAGGCCAAGAACCAGCGCCACCAGCAGCGCTGCCACTCCCCCGGCCCCGACCCACCTCTTCCGCCGCGGATGGCCGGGACGATCCACTTCGGCTGTCCACTGAGGCGGACGTTCCAGCACTGGCATCAGGCCAGCCTTGCACCCACCGGCGCCGGTCGCACCCTCTCCAGGTGGTCGAGTCGCGCCTCGGACACCGAAATGAACTGACCTTTTCCATGCACATGACGGCGCTCGACCAAACCTCGGTCGTTGGCTTCTTCCCATACCGGGAAGCGGGGACACGATGTCCGCCAGGCGTCGAGCACTTCTGCGTAAGGACGGGGATGGGGACCCAACCAAACCAGAAGATCGAGGATCAGCGTCTCCAGATTGTCGGTCATCGGGCTCCTTGGATCGTGAATGTCGGTGCTGGCATCAGGGCGCGTCGAGCGGGGCGACCACGACCTTGAGCAGAGACGCCAGGACCGATCGTTGGTCGCCGTCGAGGCTCCCCAGCAAGGCGTCCTCTCTCACCACCAGATCCTTCAGGGCACTGTCCACTTTACGTCTGCCGGCGGTGGTGAGCCGCACCCGGATCGACCGAGCATCTCGGGAATCGGCCCGGCGCCGAACCAGGCCCCGTTGCTCGAGATGGTTGAGGCGGTTGGTCATGGTTCCCGAGGTGACCAGCGTCTGGGCCAGGAGTTGCCCGGGCGACAGGTCAAAGGGCGGTCCGGCCCGACGGAGCGCCGAGAGCACGTCGAATGTCCAGGTCTCCAGATCGTGCCGGGCGAAGACCACCGATCGTTGTCGTTCCAAGTGGTGGGCCAGCCGGGTGACCCGGGAAAGGACCTCGAGCGGCGACACGTCGATACCCGGAAGCGCCTCTCCCCATCCCGCTACCAGGCGTTCCACTTCGTCTTCCATCGGGCGTCCTCGATTCTCGAGTTCAAATATACCTTGACATCAAGAGATATGTGAGGATACTCTCTTTACATCAAGAGACTTGGGGTGGGATCGATGGGCCACGGTGACCGAGATCCCGGCGAAGTGAAGAAAGCCCGATCGGCAAGCTTCGGTGAGGTGGCGTCAACCTATGAGCGCTTCCGGCCCGGGCCGCCGGAAGCAGCGATTGCCTGGATGCTCCCCGACTCCCCTACCACCGTCGTCGATCTCGGGGCAGGAACCGGGGCGATGACCAAAGACCTGGTGGGCAAAGCCGACCGGATCATCGCCATCGAGCCCGATGATCGCATGCGGGGAATCTTGGCCGGCAACCTCCCTCAAGTGACCGCCCTCCGCGGCGCCGGCGAGTCGATGCCCCTCGACACCTCGTCCGTCGATGTGGTGTTGGCCTCCGCCTCCTGGCACTGGATGGAGTCGGCGCGAGCCCTCGAGGAGACCGCGAGGGTCCTGGTGCCGGGAGGAACCCTGGGCGTCGTCTGGGCGGGGCCAG
Organism: Acidimicrobiales bacterium; assembly: GCA_036268775.1. Classification (GTDB taxonomy): domain Bacteria; phylum Actinomycetota; class Acidimicrobiia; order Acidimicrobiales; family RAAP-2; genus DASZIT01. The sequence continues at coordinate 49,567 of DATATM010000010.1, forward strand.
ATCCTGATGGCCCGTTCCTGACCCAAGCACAGGCCATGCTCTCGGAGATGTCATCGGACCCGTCGGCGCCGGCCAGCGGTTCCGATCCCGACCTCGACCTTGGCAACGTGGTCATGGACACGGAGAACCGGGTCGTGACCGTGTTACAGATCCCGGACGACACGCCCTTCGCTCAGCCGGAACAGCAGACCTTGACGTGGGATGTGGCGCTCAGCGCCGACGAGCTCATGGGGCTGCTGGGCACCTTCAGCTGGATCATCACCATGCCGGAGGATCGACGCACCCACGTCATCGCCGAGGCTCGGCGACTCCTTCGTGACGGTCTCGGGATCTCCGGTGATGTCACGGTGGATGTCCAATACCGGTCGGAGGCCTGGCGAACCCGGCTGATCTGACCCGGAGGCTCAGCCCTTGTTGGCTCCGTGAGCTCGGACGAAATCGTTGACCGCGTAGTAGGCGTCGATCGACTCGCCGGCGTCGCCCCAAAATCCCTCCAGGACGTCGTAGGCCATCGACCCCTCATTGATGTAGTGGTTGTTGACGTCGGTGATCTCCAACTCGCCCCGGCCCGACGGCACCAGCGACGGGATCACGTCGAAGACGTCGGCGTCGTAGCAGTAGATCCCGGTGACTCCGAACTTGGAAGGCGGTTGGTCGGGTTTCTCCACGATGCTGGTGATACGACCCTCCTCGAAGGTCGGCACCCCCAGGTGACGAAGGTGCTCGTCCTCCTCCACCGGGGTCAGCAGGATGCGCGCCCCCTTGGGCTCGGCCCGGAAGGCATCCACCATCGGCTTGATCGATTGCTCGACGACATTGTCGGCCAGCATCACCAGGACCGGGTCGCCGTCGACGAACCGGGTCGCCAGCCCCAGCGCCTCGGCGATCCCCCCCGGCCTGTCCTGGTAGCCGTAGCTCAGCCGGTCGATCCCGAATTCGTAGCCGTTGCCCAGCAGGCGCAGGAATTCTCCGGCGTGGGTTCCCCCCGTCACCAGCATGATTTCGGTGATCTCGGCGTTCACTAGCGCCTCGATGCACCAGTTGATCATCGGCCGGTCGTAGATCGGGAGCAGATGCTTGTTGGTGATACGGGTCAGCGGGTGGAGGCGAGAGCCGGTACCGCCTGCGAGTATGACGCCCTTCATCCCGGGGAGCCTAACGGGGATCGGTGGGGGGCGGCCGAAGCCAGGGGGCCGACAGCGCCCACCTGGACTCACTGGTCTTCGAACTCGGCCAGGAGGGCGTCGGACAGCATCGGCCAGGCGTCGATCGCCCAAGGGCCGAAGGCTCGGTCGGCCAGCCCCGCACAGGCCAACCCGGCCTCCGGATCCACCCAGAAGAACGAACCGGACTGGCCGAAATGCCCGAAAGTCCGAGGGGAGTTCAGAGTTCCGGTCCAGTGGGGCTGCTTGTGGCCACGGATCTCCACCCCGAGCCCCCAGTCACACGGATCGAACCGTCCGAAGCCGGGGAGGACACCCGCCAGCCCCGGAAAGGCCACCGAGCGGGCCAGGGCATGGGTTTCGGGGCTGATCACGGTGGGCGCCGACCACTCGGCCGTCACCGCCAGCAAGTCGCGGAGAGGACCCACCAATCCGGCGGCGGCACCCGAGTTCCCCGGCACCGAATCACCGGGACGGGGGGCGAACCCGGTGGAGGACATCCCGAGGGGCTCGAACACCGCCGCCGCCACGTAGTCATGGAATGGCATCCCCGAGTGTTCGGCGACCGCCTCCGCCAACAGCTCGTACCCGAGGTTGGAATAGATGCGCCGGGTGCCGGGCTCGGGCCCTTGACCGGGTGGGGTCGACCCGAGACCGGGGGCGACATCGGGGGCCAGACCCGAGGCATGGGCCAACAGGTGTCGGATGGTCGACCCCGGCGGGCCGGCGGCGAGATCCAGCGACAGGGTGCCTTCCTCCACCGCCACCAACACCGCCAGCGCGGTCACCGGCTTGGTGACCGATGCCCAGGCAAACGAACGGGTCTCGGGTCCGACCACCTCGACGGTCTCCGTCTTGCTGCCCGGCTCGATGCGGATGACTCCGGCGGCGCCGGCATCCACATCCCAAGTTCCGACCAGGTTCAACGCGCCCATAGGCGCCAGATGGTAGATCAGCTCATAAGACCCCGGGCCTTGGCCGATGACTACTCTGAACTCAGATGTCGCCATCCTCACCACTCGGTGTTCGGCCTCGATACACCCTGCACCGTCGGACCCTGGCCGTGGCCTTGGCCACCCTCATGTTGATCAGCGCCGGCACTGCGGCGGCAGCCACCTGGATCGTGCTCTCCCGACGCGCCTCGGCCACCGAGTCCTCCCCCTCGGCCCACGCCGCCGCCTCCACCCTCCCGCCTCTCCAGATACCGAACTTCGGGCTGGTGCCCTCGACTGAGCCCACCAAAGCCCATCCCACCGACACCCGGCCGGCGGCTCCGTCGGTGCTCACCCCCAAGTCACCGGGGACGCCGATCTCGACCTCGGTGACCACCACCCCCACCACCGACCCGCCGGTCACCGACGCCTTCTACCAGACCCCGGATCCCCTCATCGCCGCCCCGCCCGGCACTGTCATCCGCTCTGAGCGCATCGTCGACCAGATCGGGCTCCCCCCGTTGGCCGTCGCCTACCGCGTCCTCTACCACTCGGTCTCGGCCACCGGCGCCGACGTGGCCGTCTCCGGCACCGTGGTCATCCCCGGACAACCGTCACCGGCAGGGGGTTACCCGATCGCCACTTGGGCTCACGCTACCGACGGCTTGGCCGACCAGTGTGCTCCTTCTCTGGCCGGAGCGCAGACGGTGCCGTATCTGGCCCAGCTGCTCGATGAGGGCTTGATCGTGGCCGCCACCGACTACCAAGGGCTCGGCACCCAGGGGATCCCCGCCTACCTGGTCGGCCAAAGTGAGGGTAACGCCGTGCTGGACGCCGCCCGGGCCGCCCGGAACCTGGTTGACGGGGCGGCCTCGGACTCGGTGATCATCTTCGGCCACTCCCAGGGCGGACAAGCCGCCCTGTTCGCCGGCCAGATCTCCGATACCTACGCGCCCGACCTCTTCGTGGTGGGCGTGGTGGCGGCCGCGCCAGTCTCCAACGTCGCCGAGTTCGCCCCGACGGTGCCGGGGGGCAATGCCGATCCGCTGTCGACCTATGCGGTCATGGCCTTCTATGCCTGGTCCCTCATCTACGGGGACCTTCCCCTCGACACCATCTTCACGCCATCGGCCATCTCCAGCGCCGCCACCCTCGAACAGGTGTGCAGTGACCAGGTGGCCGCCACCTACGCCCACCTACCCACCAATCAGATCTTCGTTCCCACCTGGAAGGACGGCGCCGCGATCCAGACTCATCTGACCCAGAACGAGCCGGGAATGGCCCACACCTCGGCGCCGATCCTGGTGGTGCAGGGCACGGACGACGCGATCATCCCTTACGCCACGACGACCACACTGGTCAACCAACGGCTCTGCCGCACCCAGCACGACACGGTGGACTACGAAGCCTTCAAGGGAGCCAACCACGGAACGGTGGTAGCCGTGGCCCAATCCGATGTGCTCCAGTGGATCGCCGCCCGGTTTGCCGGTCAGCCGGCTCCCAACAGCTGCGGTTGAGGATAGGACCACTCAGCCCAGCCGGAAGGATCGCGAACCTTTTTCCCCGCCTCAGCGTCACTATGTAGGCAAGCCGATGATCTGGGGGACGAAAGGTCGTGTGGGGTGGCTGATCTGGAGACATGGCTGGAAGAGGGGTACCAACGCTCCTTCCGCACCGCCTGTCTGATCCTCGGCAACCGGTCCGACGCCGAAGAGGCAGTCCAGGAGGCATTCTTGCGGGCTTGGAAGTTCCGGGCCTCGCTGGCATCGGGGAGCGACTTCAAGCCGTGGCTCTACCGGGTGGTCGTCAACACCTGCAACTCGAAGCTCCGCCAGGAAATCCCCCACCGGGACCGGCGATCGGGCGAGGATGACCTCGCCGGCCTTTCCTCCATCGATGATGCCCCTGGCAACATCGCCGTGTCGCAGGACATCGTCAGGGCGCTCGGCGACTTGCCCGTCCACCTCCGGGTAGTGGTCGTGCTGCGCTACTACGCCGATCTCACCGAGCGGGAGATCGCCACCGCCATCGGGCGGCGCCCGGGAACGGTGAAGTCGCGGCTGCACGAGGCGCGAAGGCAACTGGCCGAACATCCGGCCCTGAGGTCGGAGACCCATGGTCAACCCGCAACGGTTTCGGAGGTAGTCCGGTGACGATGATCGACGAGGACATGCTCTATGAAGCCCTCCGGGAGGCGGCGGATGCGATCGAGATTCCCGAGGGAGCCACCCCGCGCATTCTGGCCGCGGCCCAGACGCCCGCCCCCCAGAGCCATCCCCATCGTCCCCAACGGGTCATCCCCCAGGGGAAGCGGGGTCGGGTAGCTCTCATCGCGGCGGCCGTCATCGTGGTCGCCGGCGGGATCAGCTTCCCGCTCCTCTCCGGCACCGACGCCTCCAAAACCATTGCCGCGTCAACCTTCCATGGCTCCGCATCAACCGGAGCCGGCGGTCCCCAACAGGCGTTCACCCCCGCCCCGGCCGCCGGATCCGCCGGAGTGGCCGGCGGTGCCCCATCGGCGGCACCCGCTTCCCCTGCCACGCCGTCCCTTCCGCCCGGCTCGGTCGGCCAGTCGGCCAAAGTGGTGGCCAAGGGATCGGTGAACCTGACGATCGGCAACGGCACCCTGCAGTCGGCGCTGGCCAAACTCACCAATCTGGTCGCCGCCGACGGTGGGTTCGTCGCCAGCACCCAGGCTCAGATTGGCCCCGGGACGTCGAGCAATTCCTCTTCGGGGACCGTCGTGCTCCAGGTTCCCCAACCCGCCTTCGCCTCCCTGGTCTCACAGGTGCAGAAGGTCGGCCATGCCAGTTCGGTGACCACCACTTCCACCGATGTCACCGGACAGGTGGTGGATCTCCAGGCCCGGATCGACGCGCTGCAAGCCAGTCGCCAGCAGTACCTGACCATCTTGTCGAAGGCATCGACCATCGGGGACATCCTGGCCGTCCAGAGTCAGCTCGATTCCCTCCAGACGCAGATCGAACAGCTCCAGGGCCAACTCGATGTCCTCAACAGCGAGACCACCTACGGCACCCTGACCGTATCGCTCACCGAGACCGGGCAACGACCGGTGGCGCCGCCGACGCCGAGCACGGGGCTCATCAAGGCGTGGCACGACGGGATCGGCGGCTTCGTCTCGGGGTTCGAGTGGCTCGTCCGGATTGCCGGCCCGGCCCTCTTCGTCTTGCTCTGCCTAGCCGCCCTGGTCGTGCTGGGCCGGTTTGGATGGCGAGCCGTCCGCCGACGGATGCTCTGATTGGGGAATCAGGTCAGACGTCGAGGACGTGCCGGACGACCAACTCCAATCGGCTTGAACCCGTCGTCGGCGTTGTCAACCAAAGTGGGCTCCCGAACGTGAAGAGCTACAGACAAAGCCCGCCAGATGGTCTCCGACGACGGGATTAAACGTGGCATTGACTCGGATGTTCAATCGAATGGCGGTGTACGCCACCCTGACAGGTGTGGCCCTACTCGCCATGGCTTGTACTCAATCCACAATCGCCAAGAGCACGCCACCCGCAGTGGGCCGACCGGTCGTCGACCTGTCCGCAACCCCACCAGGATGGCTGCCGGTGGATCTCGGCAATGCTCAGATCTCCGTTCCACCCTCCTGGGGACTTGTCACCGACGGTAACTCAGGGTGCGGAACCGAAATCGGCGCGGTCGTACTTGGAGATGGTCGCTGGTGCCCTTTAGGCCTGGTCTCTCCGACGCCGTCCGAAGCATCGATCGCCTATCTCCATACCGTCTCGTCACCGATGGTCACCAGCGAGGGCCCGCGGTCCATGATCAACGGAATCCCCACCTATACCCCCAGTGTGGCGCCGGTTATCGACATCCCCGCCCTCCAAGCCACTCTTTCCTTCGAGGGGAGCCCCCCTCCTCAGGTGTTAAACAGCCTCACCTTCTCGCCACGGTCGGTGGTGCTTTCTGGAGCCCGCTCCCCGTCCGTGCCCCGTTCCTGGCGTCAGCTCTCGTTCGCAGGCCTCCGGTTTGCTGTCCCCGCGAGTTGGAAGGTGACCTACCCGGCTTACGCTTTCACCTGCGGATCAAATGTTGTTCTGCCGGAGCCGGGGGTCACGCTGGCTTATGGACCTCCACTTCCCGGCTCGTGTCCGCCGGGAGAATCCGAGGTGCGTCCAGTGCCCCAAGTACCCGGCGTCGAAGTCGATGACTTCCCGATTCCGGGAGAATCAGACAGCGGATCGTCGTGCACCGGTCCCACGAGAATCGGCTCCCTACACCTCTGCATCGAGAAGACGCCGGCCTATGGGGTTCTCGTCGCCCAGGTGCGATCAGCGAATCGACCTCCGGTCACGATTCGGATCGGCCTCACCACGAGTGGTGCAACCGCCAAGACGATCCTGTACTCGCTCCGGTCGACAAACTGATCGACCCCGAACTGACCGAGTGCGAACGGCCGCGATGGGCTTCAACCGCCGCGCATACCGCGCTCGTCAGGTCAGACGTCGAGGAAGCGCCGGACAGCCAACGCCGATCCGGCGACCCCCACCACGATGCCCACCAACGCCACCAGGATGCAGGTGGCCGCCACTTCCCAGGCTCCCATCGACATCTGGGCGATCAAATTGCTCTGGTTGGCCACCGTCTTGGTGGTGTTGAGTCCGATCCCCCAGTAGAGGCTGAGGACGACGATGACAGCGACGGCCGAGCCCAGTAGTCCCTGGATGAGTCCTTCCACCATGAACGGAAGCCGGATGAACCAGTTGGTGGCGCCGACCAGCTTCATCACCGACACCTCGCGCCGACGGGCGAAGATGGCCATCCGGATGGTGTTGAGGATGAGCACCGACGCCGAGAGCAGCAGCACCACCGCCACCGACAGGAAGACCCACTGGAGAATATGGATGACGCTCTGCATGGTTCTGATCTGGGCCGTCGGTGACGACGGGGTCCCGAAGATGCCAGGCTTGCCGGCGAACTGTTGCGACACCGCGGTGGCATCCGACGGGTTGGCGAGCACGCAGGCGTAGGACGACGGGTAATCGGACTGGGTGGTGGCGTTGAACTCATCGGCCGCCACCGTCCGACGGGCCTCGTTGTAGTCGTACGCCTGGGACCGCGGAATACAGCTCTTGACCAGGGGGTTTTGTCCGAGTTGGACGCCGATGGCCTTGTACTGGGCGGCGGGGGCGTTGGGGTTGACCCAGACCCGGATGTTCACCCCGTTCTGCCATTGGGCGGTGGCGTTGGTAGCCCCCTGCTTCAACAGCAGGGCCGAGCCCACCAGCGCCAGTGACACCGCCACGGTGAGCACCGCGGCAATGGTCATCAAACGGTTGCGCCAAAGGTTGGTGGTCGCCTCCCGCGTGACATATCCGGCGGAAACCGGCATCAGCGGCCCGCGTTGCGGCGGCGGAGACCGTCACGCGATCGGGGGGCACCTCCATTGCGGGCCGCCGACCGGGCGACCGGGGCGGGGGCCGGTGCCGTCTCCACCATGGTCCCGGTGGGCGATCCGGCGCCGGCCGCGGCCACCGCACTGTCGAGGCCGTAGACGCCACGGGCCTGGTCCCGCACCTTGGTCCCGTGGTCGAGCTCAACGACCCGCCGGCGCATCTGGTCGACCATGCCGGCGTCGTGGGTGGCGACCACCACCGTGGTCCCGGTCCGGTTGATCCGGTCGAGAAGCCGCATGATGCCGAGGCTGGTGGTCGGGTCGAGGTTCCCGGTGGGCTCGTCGGCCAGCAAGATCAGCGGCCGGTTCACGAACGCCCGGGCCACCGCCACCCGCTGTTGCTCACCGCCGGAGAGTTCGCCGGGAAGGTTCCCGCTCTTCTTGGTGAGACCGACCAGATCCAGCACCTGGGGGACCTGCGAGGCGATCACGTGCTTAGGTCGCCCGATGACCTCCAGGGCGAAAGCGACGTTCTCGAACACCGTCCGGTTGGGAAGCAGCCGGAAGTCCTGGAAGACGCAGCCGATGTTGCGTCGCAGATACGGCACCCGCCACTTCGACAGGTGCCCGATCTCCTTGCCCGCTTCCCAGATGCGGCCCGACGTCGGAATCTCTTCTCGAAGCAGCAGCCGGATGAAGGTGGTCTTGCCGGAACCGGAGGGGCCGACCAGGAAGACGAATTCTCCCTTGTCGATTTCGATCGAGCAGTCCCGGAGTGCGACTGTGGATCCTTTGTAGGTTTTGGTGACGTTCTGGAACGTGATCATAAGGGAGAGGTTTACGTCGAAGCTGGAGTCAGTCGCAAAGGGTGCGATGGGTCCGGAGTAGTTTACCGATTTAGTGGCTCCAGCTGGTGTAGGCCCTCTGACCTCCCCTGACGTGCGCTTCCGTAGGGGATTTCGGCGCTCTTACCCCTGGTTGCGGCGCAGGTCGGCCTGGCGCCGAAGCTCCGCCTCCATGAAGGCATCGAGATCGCCGTCCAGCACCGCTTCCACGTTGCCGGTCTCCTCGTTGTTGCGGAGATCCTTGACCAGTTGATAGGGAGCCAGGACGTAGGAGCGGATCTGGTTTCCCCAGGCATTGTCGGTCCGGTCGCCGGACAGCGAGTCGAGATTGGCTTGGTGCTCGGCCCGCTGCCGGTCGGCGAGCTTGGCCCCCAGCACCTGCATGGCCTTGGCCTTGTTCTGGTGCTGGCTCCGCTGGTTCTGGCTCGACACCACGATGCCGGTGGGGAGGTGGGTGAGTCGCACCGCCGAGTCGGTCTTGTTCACGTGCTGGCCACCGGCACCTGACGAGCGGTAGGTGTCGATGCGGAGATCCTTCTCATCGATCTCGACTTCGTCGGAGACGTCCTCGATGAACGGCACCACATCCAATGACGCGAAGCTGGTCTGCCGGCGGTGTTGGGCATCGAACGGCGAGATCCGCACCAGCCGGTGCACGCCCCGCTCCACCGACAGCAGGCCGAACGCGTACCTGCCCTTCACGATGAAGGTGGCCGACAGCAGCCCGGCCTCTTGCCCGGGGGTCGCCTCCTCCACCTCGATCTCGAAGCCACGCCGCTCGGCCCAGCGGGTGTACATCCGCAGCATCATCTCCGCCCAGTCCTGGGCGTCGGTGCCGCCGGCGCCGGCATGGATCTCCGCCACCGCGTCGCCATCGTCGTAGTCCCCGGCGAACAGCGCCCGCAATTCCAAGGCCCCCAACCGGCGGTCCAGATCGGCCAGGGCCTCTTCGACTTCGCCCCGCAAGGAGTCGTCGCCTTCCTCCTCGTTCATCTCGAAGAGGGTCTCGGCGTCGGAGAGTCGCTCGGCCAGGGCCGCCAACATGTCGATGTCCTCGCCGACCCGGCCCAACTCGGTGGTCACCCGGCGGGCGTTGTCGGCGTCATCCCACAGACCCGGAGCCGAGGCTTCGGCTTCCAACTCCGCCCGTCGCTTCTCCAGGTGATCAAGCCCCAGGAAGTGCTCGGCTTCCCGCAGACGGTCGGTGGTGGTGGCGATGGCCGCCCGGATGTCGACGCGATCAGGTTCTCCGCCCCCCCGCCGGGGGGGCTCGGCCGCCGCCACGTCAGTTAGCGCCGTGGCAGAACTTGAACTTCTTGTTGCTGCCACACCAACACGGCTCGTTCCGGCCGATCTTCTCCTTGTCGGACTTCACGATCGGGATCTGGGTCTCGCCGTCCTCGGCCATCCGGTTGGTGACCCCGACGGCGCCGCCGCCGGGCCCCGAGCCGTTGGCACCACCCTCGGCCGCCACCTCCGCCATCTCCGCCGCCGTCGGTCCCACCGCGAACGCCGCCGACATCGAACCGCTCCCCTGCACCGGGTCGTCGGCGGCGATGTAGCTGGCCTGGGCCAGGTCCGGCTCCGGAGCGGGCTCGGCCAGCACCTGGACGTGGAACACGTAGCGCAGGTAGTCGTCGTCGATCCCGTCCATCAGCTTGCCGAACATCTCGAAGCCGTCCCGTTGCCAGGCCACCAGCGGATCCTGGTTGCCCATGGCCCGCAGGTTGATGCCTTCCCGCAGGAGGTCCATCTCCGCCAGGTGGTCACGCCACCGCTGGTCGAGGATCTGCAGCATGATGTCGCGCTCCAGCTGCCGGGCCGTCTCCGCCCCGCCGGGGATCGTCTCGTCCCGCTCGGCGTAGAGGTCGAGGGCCTCGGAGAGGATGCTCTCCGCCACCTGGCCGGCGGTGGTCGCCTCGGCCAGGTCGTCCTCCACGAACTTGGACGGGTAGTACTGGGTGACTTCGGTGATCAGACGAGGCAGGTCCCACTCTTCGGGGTAGTCGGTCGGGCAGGATGCCGCCACCAGCGCAGTGATGGTCGTCTCCAGCAGCTCCAGGGTCTCCTCGTGGAGGTCCTCGCCCTCGATGATCTGCAGCCGGCGCTTGTAGATCACCTTGCGCTGCTCGTTCATCACATCGTCGTACTTGAGGACGTCCTTGCGGGATTCGGCGTTGCGTCCCTCCACGGTGTTCTGCGCCCGCTCGATGGCCTTGGTCACCATCTTCGCCTCGATGGGGATGTCGTCGGGGATCGCCCGGCCCATCACCCAGTTCATCGCCCCGGTGGCGAACAGCCGCATCAGGTCGTCTTCCAGGGAGAGGAAGAACCGGCTCTCCCCCGGGTCACCCTGGCGGCCGGAACGGCCCCGGAGCTGGTTGTCGATGCGGCGGCTCTCGTGGCGCTCACTGCCGAGGACGTAGAGCCCCCCGGCCGCCCGCACCGCTTCGCCCTCCCGGGTGCAGATCTCTTCGAACTCGGCGCGGATCTTGGCCAGCTCGGCGGCGCCCTCGTCGGTGGTGAGGTCGAGGCCGCGGGCGTTGGCCTCCCGCACCGCCATCCCCTCGGCATTGCCCCCGAGAATGATGTCGACGCCTCGTCCCGCCATGTTGGTGGCGACGGTGACCCCGCCCACCCGCCCGGCTTGGGCGACGATCTCCGCCTCCCGGAAGTGCTGCTTGGCGTTGAGGACGGCATGGGGGATGCCCTTCTTCTCCAGCAGCCGGGCCAGGTGCTCGGACTTCGACACCGAGGCGGTGCCCACCAGCACCGGTTGCCCGGTGGCGTGGCGCTCGGCGATGTCCTCCACCACCGCGTTGAACTTGGCGTCCTCCGACTTGTAGACCAGGTCGGGGTTGTCGTTCCGGACCAACGGCTTGTTGGTGGGGATCGGGACCACTGGGAGGTCGTAGGTATTGGCGAACTCCGACGCCTCCGTCTCGGCGGTGCCGGTCATCCCCGCCAGCTTCTCGTAGAGGCGGAAGTAGTTCTGGAGGGTCACCGTCGCCCAGGTGTGGTTCTCCTCGTTGATCCGGACCCGCTCCTTGGCTTCCACCGCCTGGTGGAGACCATCGGACCAGCGCCGCCCGTCGAGGGTGCGCCCGGTGAACTCGTCGACGATCTTCACTTCGCCATCGGCGATCAGGTAGTCCTTGTCCCGCTTGTAGAGCTCTTTGGCGTAGAGGGCCTGGGTGAGGTGGTGGACGTAGTTGACCGCCACCGCGTCGTAGAGGTTGTCCACCCCCAGCTGGCCCTCGACCTTCTCGATGCCGGCCTCGGTGGGGACGACGGTGCGCTTCTCCTCGTCGACCTCGTAGTCGTCCTCGTCGCGCAGCGTCCTGACGATCCCGGCGAACTGGTAGTAGAGCTTGGCCGACTCGGCGGCCGGGCCGGAGATGATCAGCGGGGTACGGGCCTCGTCGATGAGGATGGAGTCGACCTCGTCGACGATGGCGTAGGGGTGGCCCCGCTGGACCATGGCGTCCTTGGTGCGGGCCATGTTGTCCCGGAGGTAGTCGAAGCCGAACTCGGTGTTGGTCCCGTAGGTGACATCGGCGTTGTAGGCGGCCCGCTTGGACTCGGCGTCCTCGATGTCGGGACCCACCCGCCCGACGGTCAGGCCGAGGAAGGTGTGCAGCCTTCCCATCCACTCCGAGTCACGGGAGGCGAGGTAGTCGTTCACCGTCACCACGTGGACCCCGTTGCCGGCCAGGGCATTGAGGTACACCGGCAGGGTGGAGACCAACGTCTTGCCCTCCCCGGTCTTCATTTCGGCGATCCAGCCGAAGTGAAGGGCCATGCCCCCCATCAGCTGGGCGTCGAAGTGTCGCTGACCGAGCACCCGCCAGGCACCTTCCCGCACCACCGCGAACGCCTCGACCAGGATGTCCTCGAAGCTCTCGCCGTTGGCCAACCGCTCCTTGAACCGGGGAGTGAAGGCCTGGAGCTCCGCGTCGCTCAGGGCCTCGATCTCCGGTTCCAGGGCATTGACCAGTGGGACCAGATCGGCCAGACGACGGACTTTTTTGCCTTCGCCGGCACGAAGGACCTTGGTGAACACACTCATGAGACGACCACTCTACCGTCGGCCGGTGATGGTTCCCGGCCGGACCGAGCCCCGAGCCGCCCGGATCCGGGGCGTCAGACCGGGCCCCGACCCAGGCGTCCCGCGCTCAGCAGTCAGGCGGTCCGGATCCGGGCCCTGACGGTCTGGACCTGACCCCGCCGGCTGGGATGGGGTCGGCCCACAATCCGACCCTTGGTCTTGGCCAGCTGGTTCTCCAGCTTTTCCACTACGAAATCCACCGCCACCAGCGGATCCGGGGCGGAGGCGTGGGCCCGGATGACCCGGCCATGGCCGGACAGGATGACTTCGCAACACTCGCAGTTGGCGATCCTCGGGTTGTGTTCCTCGGAGAAGTGCACTTCGGCTCGCTCGAGTCCCGGGCAGTGCCGGAGCAGCCGGCCCACCTTTTCCTCGACCAGCGTCCGCACCCCGTTTGGCACGATCTTTCTGCCGTTTGCGATGACAACGTTCACCTGTTCGCCTCCGAGTTGTGTTGTGAGTGTTACGGGTGAGTTCGGCCGGTCCTCCGGGTCGGTCGGGATGGGGATGGGTACGCGCCGGGGGAACCGGCACGATCGGTATTGTGAGCTACGAGCGGCTGACCTGGTCTTTGACCCCACACTCGCCTGCAGTGAGAATGGCGGCCCGGTTCCGGCGGAGCCGACCGTCGAGCGGTCGTGATCCCTTCGGCACCGTAGATGGCACGCGTCACCTCATCTCCGCCCGTCCCCGACAGCCGGGAACGCCACGGGCAGGTCTTACTCCTAAGCCGCACCATGCTCAGCAACCAGTAGTTGCCTTACGTGGGTCGTTTCGCCTACGGCTGGCTTCGACTTGCAACCACAGACCCGCACGTAGCTCACGGGGGACAGTGTAGGTCCCGGTCCTCCGACTTTCACTAGCAACGCCGCGAGTTCACCAGGTCGCCACGTGGGCGTCACGCGCCCGCAACACGGCGTTCGCCTCCCGGACACGCCGGGGCGAACCCTTTGGGCGGGCGATCAGCTCTCGGCCAGCCGCTCTTTGAGCTCGACCAGCACCGGGATGGGGCCGGGGTCGATGTCTTCGTGTCCGGCCAGATGGAGCGAGACGAAGTCCCCGATGATGGCCAGATCGAGGAGTTGGGCCAGGTCCCCCTCGCCGGCGGCCCGCACCTCGACGATGCCGGCCATCACCTCGCGGAGCACTTCGGCCACCAGGTCGAACCGGCGGGCCACCTGGGGATGTTCGGCACCGTGGCGCAGGTTGACCAGGGTGAACATCTGCCGGGTCACGTCCCCGTTCTGCCCCCACCCGGCGATCTCGTTGTGGCAGAGCTCCGGGTACACATTGAAGAAGGCCGGCGCCTTGGCGTTTTCGTTGACCTGCGCCTTCCACCGCAGGGCGGCGGCCGCCCCGAGGGCCTGCGAGCTGTGGATCAGCGGGATGGTCCGCCCGATGCGCCGGGCCACGTCCTCGGCCAGGCTGTCCGGCTTGACCAACTGGTCGCGACGGCGCCGGAGCTGACGGACGGCCAGCTTCGCCCAGTGGACGGCGCCGGGGAACAACCCGATCTCCTCCAACACCACCAGCGGGGGGATGGCCATGGCCCCGAGGGCGGCCCGGGGCTGGGGGATGTCGGAAGGGACCCCGATGAGCGGGACCTGCCATTCACCGGCCAGCCGGCCGAGTTGGCCGCCACTGCTCACCACCACCAGGGCCGCCCCCGACTCGTAGGCCTGGCCGACCGCCTCCAGAGTCTCTTCGGTGTCACCCGAGAACGACATGGCGAAGACCAGGGAGTTGGCCCCCACGTAGTCGGGCAGCTCGTAGCCCTTCACCACGGTGACCGGCACCGGCATGAACGGCGCCGCCACCGCCAGCAGGACATCGCCGGCGATCCCGCTGCCACCCATCCCCAGTACCACCACGTTCTCGACCTGCTGGTGGTTGGGAAGGCCGGTCATCCCCTGGGCCCCCTTCAACGCCGCCTCCACCTGTTCGGGGAGGCCGGCGGTGGCGCCCCACATGTCCAGGCTGTCGACTTTCAGCGGGGAGTCCGCCACCGGCGGGCTGCCGGCGGCCGGGGGGGTCACGATCCGCGGGGTTCGCCGGTGGACCGGGCCCCGCCGGAGTCGGCCAGGGCCATCAGCCGGGTGTGCTCGGCGTCGTCGACGGTGGTGGCCTCGTCGATCAGCATCACCGGGATCCCGTCCCGGATCTCGTAACTGCGGTGGAGCCGGGGGTTGTAGAGGCGGTCCTCCGCCTCGAAGTACAACAGCGTGCCCTTGTCCTCCGGGCAGGCCAGGACATCGATGAGAAGGGAGTCGAGCGTCATGTTGGGTTCCTCTCGTGCAACCGGTCGGTCGGTTCGGTGGGGTTGATGGTCATCCGTTCACCAGGCGGTTGATGGCCTCTTGGACCTCGGCCACCCGGCGGGCGCACGACGCGTCGTCGGGCGCCTCCACGTTCAAGCGGAGCAGCGGCTCGGTGTTGGAGGGACGGAGGTTGTACCACCAGTCGCCCCGGTCCACCGTGAGCCCGTCCAGCCGGTCGACGATGCCGAGTTCGCCCCCGGCCGCCTCCACCTCCGCCGCCATCGCCTCGACGGCGGCGGCGGGGTCGGGCACGGTGGTGTTGATCTCCCCCGAGTCCGAGTAACGCTGGTAGGGCTGGAGGAGTTCCGACAGCGGCTTGCCGGTCACCGAGAGAAGCTCGAGCACCACCATGGCGGCAATGATCCCCGAGTCGGCCCGGTAGTTGTCCCGGAAGTAGTAGTGGCCGGAGTGCTCGCCGCCGAAGATGGCGCCGGTGTCGGCCATCACCTGCTTGATATAGGAGTGGCCCACCCGGGTGCGGATCCCCACCCCGCCCTTCTCGGCGATCACCTCCGGCACCACCCGGCTGCAGATGCAGTTGTAGAGCACGGTGGCCCCGGGGTGCTTGTCCAGCATCGAAGCCGCCACCAGCGCCGTGGTCAGGGAGCCCGACACCGGCTCGGAGCGCTCGTCGACCAGAAACACCCGGTCAGCGTCCCCGTCGAAGGCGAGCCCGACGTCGGCGCCCAGGTCGCTGACCGCCTGCTTCAGCCACACCAGGTTCTCCGGTTGGATGGGATCGGCGGGGTGGTTGGGGAAGTTCCCGTCGAGCTCGGGGAACAGGATCTCCACCTTGAAGGGCAGACCTTCGAAGACCTTGGGCGCCACCAGGCCGCCCATGCCGTTGGCGGTGTCGGCCACCACCACCAGCGCCCGCAAGGCCTTGACGTCGACGAAGGAGCGGACATGGTCGGCGTAGTCGTCGATCACCGACCGTTCTTCGTAGAAGGCCATCGCGCCGGGGTCGAGGGGGGGCGGCCCGTCGGCGCCCCACTCCTCCAGCAGCGCCTCGGCGGTGGCCTGGATCTCGGCCAGCCCGCTGTCCCGCCCGATCGGCCGGGCCCCCGACTGGCACAGCTTCAATCCGTTGTAGCGGGCTGGATTGTGGGAGGCGGTGAACATGGCCCCGGGGGAATCGAGCTTGCCGGCCGCGAAGTAGAGGAGATCGGTGGAGGCGAGGCCCAGATCGGTGACCGCCACTCCCACCGACCGGGCGCCGTCGGAGAACGCCTGGGACAGCTCCACGCCCGACTCCCGCATGTCCCTCGCCACCAGCAGCCGGGGGGCATCGACGAACTGGGCCACCGCCATCCCGATGGCTCGGAACTGGTCGGCGTTGAGCTCATCGGGGACGACGCCCCGGATGTCATAGGCCTTGAAGACGTGGGAGAGGCTGGTCATAGCCCGGCCATCCTACTCAGCCTGGATCGCCGGCTCCGAGGGGACCGACCGGTCACCGTGGGCGCCGGGTGGGGCTCGATGGGAGCACCGGGGTCGGTGCGCCACCTCTCCGATCAGGCGGGGGTGCCGCCTCGGATCGGGGCGCCGACCGCGTGCAGGTGGCGGAGCACCTGGGCGTAGGAGGCCCCGAAGCCGGTCTCGTTGTAGACGAGGTTGTGGCGTTCGCAGAATGCCTTCACCAACGGTTGGGATCGCCGGAGGTTGCGCCGGGGCATGGAGGGGAACAGGTGATGCTCGATCTGGTAGTTGAGGCCGCCCAGCACGAAGTCGCTGATCCATCCGCCCCGCACGTTGCGGGCGGTGACCACCTGGCGCTCCAGGAAGCCGGTGGTGTCGTCCTCGTCGAAGACCGGCATCCCCTTGTGGTTGGGGGCGAAGGCACTGCCGAGGTAGAGGCCGAGGAGCCCTTGGTTCACCAGCAGGAAGACGAGAGCCCGGACCGGCGACAGCACGAACAGCAGTGGGCCGAGGTAGAGGGCGATATGGAGGCCGAGAAGGGCGGCTTCCTTGGTCCGCTGGCGGCTGGTGCGGGAGGGGAGGGCCCGGATGCCGGCCACCTGGAGGTGAAGCCCCTCCAACAGGAGCATCGGGAAGAACAGGATCGCCTGGTAGCGGGCCAACAGCCGGCCGGCGCCTCGCTTGTCCCCGGCCTGGCCGGTCGTCCAGACGAAGATCCCGGTGCCGATGTCGGGGTCCTTCCCCTCATGGTTGGGGCGGGTGTGGTGCCGGGTGTGCTTGTCGATCCACCAGCCGTAGCTCATGCCGAGGAAGAGGTTGGCGTTGATGAGTCCGAAGGTGTCGTTGAGCCGGCGGGACCGTTGGGTCTGACGATGGCCGATGTCGTGGGCGACGAAGCCGACTTGACCGAGGACCAGGGCCAGGTACGCCGCCACCAGCAGCTGGTACCAGGAGTCGCCGATGAAGAAGAAGGCCACCCAGCCGGCGGCCAGCAGGAAGGCGTTCACCCCCATCCGGATCTTGTCCGAGGCGTAGTGGCGGTCGAGCAGTCCCGCCTGCTTCACCTCCCGCGACAATTCGGAGAACCCGCCGTCGGTCCGTTCCGGGAGCGAGCCGTCGATGATTTCGGTGAGCCCGGTGGCGTCCAGCGTGGGCGCCGTCAGCCGAGCCGGGATCGGCGGAGTCGCTATCCCTCGAGTATCCAGCGGAGTGCCCTCTTTTTCGATCAGCTGGCACAAGGTTCATACGCCAGACACGCCGGTTGGTTCGGGCCGAAGCCCGTCACCTCCCACAGTGTGACACTAACCATTCGATTCCGACAGTCAGACCGGATGGCCTGCCCGACCCCGCCGGTGGCGGAGGAGTACAGCTAGGAAACCAGCCCTCCGCGGCGGACGCGGCGACGCCCATTTCGCCGCCGGACCCTCCAGCCGACCACCGCCAGGGCCAGGGCGGCCACCCCGGCGGCGGCTGTGATCAGCCAGGCGGCATCGTCGACGCCGGTGGTGCCGTAATGGAGGGTGACGTCATGACTGGTGGGGACCACCACCATCAGGTTCGGGGCGACCCGCCAGGGCCCGTTGGCCCCGGTCGCCTTCCAGTTGGGGAAGTAGGAGATCTTCACCTCCACCGGGGTGCCGATCTTGTCGACGTGGAAGCTGATGGAGCTGTTCGACTGGGTGATGTTGGTCACCTTGGTCGGCGGCTCGGCCACCTTGGCTGGGGTCGTGTCGCCCACTGCCACCCGCTCCCAGTTCGCCGGCCCGCCGGCGGCCGGCACCACGTCCCACGCCGACGGGTTGTCGTACCAGGCCACCGAGGGGTTCAACCAGCTGGTCTGGGCGGCGCCCACCCCCTGCCAGACCACCGGTTGGTTGGTCAGCGGCTGGACCAGCTGGGAGCCGGCGATCCGATACACCTTCCAGGTGGTGTCCAGCACCTGGCCGTTGTAGATGGTGTGCCAGGGACCGCTCGACGCCACCTCGGTGAGGGAAGGGTCGGCCGCCGCCGCCCGTTCGGTGGTGGCCGAGGAGGCCAAGAAGTAGCGCACCCCCAACTGCTGGAGGTGCTCGATGCCGAGCGGGACGTTGAGCCCGCCGTAAGGCAGCCCGACCATGGCGTCAGAGGGGGTGACCGACAGCTCGCTCTGGTTGATGAAGTGGTACGGGGTGGTGGTCGACGACTCGAAGAGCAGCCCCTCCATCGAGTCGATGCAGTTGTTGGTCCAGTAGGGCAGCAGCATCAGCGACTCGGTGGTGCCGAACCGGTTGAGGGACGGGTCGTACTCCCACATCGTCCGCCCGCATCCCTGTTGCGCCCCCACGCTGGCCATCATGTTGATCACGGCCTTGTACTCGGGGTAGTCGGGCTTGCGCTCATAGCCCGAGTAGTTCCAGTCCGCCCACGCACTGGGCTGGTTGGCCCCGACGGTGACCCCGACGTGGGTGAGGGCGGAGGCCGGAAGGACCAGCGGCGGCAGCACCGCCAGGAACACCGCAGCGAGGGCGATGACCGGCCCGGCCACCGCCCCGGCCGGAAGGGTGCCGGGGTTCGGGCGCTGGAGCCGTCGTCCCCGCCCACCCAGGATCGGCCCGGCGCCGTTGGCGATGACCGAGCGCCGCCGGACCCGCCTCACCCACTGTTCGAGCCGGCGACGCCGCATCCAGCGGGCGGCGGCGGAGACCGTCTCGGCCACCGCGATCCCGCCCAGCAGGTAGAGGCAGAGGAACCAGAACGGGAGGAAGCGGACGTTGTAGAGCTTTCCCTGCGGATCGAGGCAGACCACCCCGGCCGAGATCGCCCCCATGATGGCGAGGAACATCCCCACCCGGTTGCGCCGGATCAGGGTGGCCACCAACCCGACCAGCGCAGCGGCCTGGATCCACCGGGAGGACGCCGGGAACAAGAGGTGGGGGAACCCGTCGATGTTCAGCCATCCCATGTTGGTGGAGTAGGCCCCCTGGAAGGCGAAGGGCACCAGCCACCACGCCGCCAGTCCGAGCCCGATCACCCCCACCACCACCAACCACAGCAGCCGCCGTGACCATCGGCGTCGGGCCACCATGCCCCGGAGTCCCCCCTGGAACGAACGCCGGAGGTCGGCATCGAGGATCAGCCACACCCCGGCCCCGATCACCGCGAAGATGGCCGGGATCACATGGCAGAGCACGGTGGCCGCCAGCAGGATGGCCGCCAGCGAGCGGTGACGCCCGGTGCGCAGCCCGGCGGCCACCAGGCCGAGGAAGACCAGCGCCAGCGACAGCGCCAACGAGAAGGAGAACTCGCCGGCCAGGGTGGAGAGGATGTTCCCCCCGTAGATCGAGAAGCTCGGCTCGAACAGGAACGGCAGAGTGGCCGCCGCCAGGCACCCGGGTCCCGGATCCCGGAGGCCAGCCAGCTTGCCGAAGGCCCAGGCCGCCACCGGCAGGGTCAGGGTGCCGAGCACCGTGACCAGCTTGAAAGCGACGTCGTAGCTGGCCACCGCATTGAAGGCCACGGTGATGAGACCGGGCAGCGGGAAGTAGAAGGTATAGAGGGGGAATCCGTCGTACCAGCCCGGGTCCCAACCGGTCAGCTGGCCGTGGACCAGAAGGTTCGACTCCAGATACTTGGCCAGGGCCACATGGGCACCGGTGTCGCCGCCAGCGGTGGTGGTGGAGGCCAGCAGCAGTGAAGGGTGGAGCTGCCAGAGCGCCACCGCGGTGACCCCGATGATCGCCACCACCGAGGCCCAGGCCGGCCAGGTGGCGGGCCGGGTGATCCGGTGGATCAGGCGTTGCGCGGGGCGATCGGCGGCGGGCGGGACCGGGAGGTCAGTAGCGGCTGGCGAGATCGCCACGTCGGAGACGGCCACGTCAGAAGAGGACGCCGGTGCCGGCGGCGAGGGTGGCCACCACCGCCACCAGGTTGAAGGTGGCATGGGAGACCATGTTCATGCCCAGACGCCCGGTCCGGTAGGAGACGAAGGACAGGATGATCCCGAAGGCGGCCAAACCCAACAGCTGCAGCGATTCGGCGTGGGCCAGGCCGAACAGGACCCCGGTGATGACGATGGCCAGCGTCGGGCCCACCCAGTTCCCGAAGCGTCCGAACAGCCGGACCAACGACCGCAGCAGCAGGCCGCGGAAGAACAGCTCCTCGAAGAACGGCGCCCCGACCACAGTGAGGATGGCGATGATGGCGAACCCGAGCCCGTGCGAACCTCCGGTCAGCTTCTGACTGGGGGCGTTGAACTTGCTGTTGAAGTCGTTGACGTGCTGGGAGATGGGAATGTAGATGGCCACCACCAGGAACTGGCCACCGATCCCGATCGGGATGCCCACCAGGTCGATCCATTTGAACCGGAGGCCGAGATCCCGGACCAGGCTGCGGGTACCCCGGACCGAGGAGGCCAACCAGGGGCCGCCGAAGAACCCGACCCAGAGCCCGGCCAGGGTGGAGACGATGTACCAGGTCGGCGGTTCGTTGAGATTGGCGATGGCGCTGAGATTGTGGAGCTTGCCGGCGGCGGCCGCCGCCACCAGGGAGAAGATCGCCCCGACCACCTGGCCGGCCAGGAAGCCGAGCACCGCGAACAGCAGCCACATCCAGGCCGCCGGGCGGGTGGCGGGGGCGGCTCCCGCCTCGAGCTGGCGGTCGAGGGGCACGTCCCCTTCCGCCCTGCCGGCGGCAACCCTGTCCCTGATCGCCGGATCCACCATCGACACACTGTCCCACTGTCGCTGACCGCGGCTCGGACCGGGGGTCCAGGGCGCCTGGCCCGCCCACTGCGCCGGCGGAGGCGGACCCCAGCCCGGAGGCGGAGGGGCCCACCCACCGGGAGGCGTCCAGCCCGGCGGCGGGACCCACCCTGGCGGGGGGATCCACCCGCTGGCTCGGCCTTCTCCTCCGTGGGTCACGCCGACACGTTACCGACCGTCATCCCCGCTCCGGGGGCGCCCCCGTCAACCGGCCGGCTCCCACCCACCCCCGATGCCTCGGCTCCACCCAAGGCCGCATATCATGGTTCGGTGACCCCGCCCAACCCCAACCTGCCTCCCGGCCCGATGAACTCGGGTGGACCCGGCGAAGGAGCCCCAGGTCAGAACCGGAACCGTCTGGTCCTCTATCTGGTGATCGCCCTCGCCATCCTGGCGGTGTTGATCGTGCCGTCTCTGATGCACACCTCGCACGCCACCTCGCTGAGCTACAACACCTTCCTCAACGACCTCTCCGGCAAGCAGGTCAAGAACGCCAGCGTCAACAACGCCACCGGTGTCATCACCGGTTCGTTGAACAACGGGACCAGCTACACCGTCAACGGACCCAGCCCGGTGGTCGACTCGGAAGTCACCGCCCTTCACGCGCTGGGCAACAACTACAAGCTGGTCACCCCCTCATCCAGCAATCTTCTTTCAATCATCTTGACGTGGGTGCTTCCCTTTGCCCTCATCTTCGGGGTGTTTTTCTACATCAGTCGAAAGGCGCAGGGACAGATGGGAAGCATCATGTCGATCGGCCGATCCAAGGCCAAGCTCTATTCCACCGAACGCCCCTCCACCACCTTTGACGATGTGGCCGGCTACGCCGGGGTCAAGCTGGAGATCAGCGAAGTGGTGGACTTCCTGAAGACGCCGGGTCGCTTCAAGGACATCGGCGCCCGGATCCCGAAGGGGATCCTGCTGGTCGGCCCGCCGGGTACCGGCAAGACCCTGCTGGCCCGGGCGGTGGCCGGCGAGGCCGGGGTGCCGTTCATGTCGGTCAGCGGCTCGGACTTCATGGAGATGTTCGTCGGGGTCGGGGCCAGCCGGGTGCGCGACCTGTTCGCCACCGCCCGGAAGCAGGCACCCGCCATCGTCTTCATCGACGAGATCGACTCCATCGGCCGCAAGCGGGGGGCCGGGCTGGGCGGCGGTCACGACGAGCGGGAGCAGACCCTCAACCAGCTCCTCTCCGAAATGGACGGCTTCGAGCCCACCGAGGGCATCGTGGTGATGGCCGCCACCAACCGGCCGGACATCCTCGACGCCGCCATTCTCCGACCCGGCCGGTTCGACCGTCAGATCGTGGTGCCCCTTCCCGACCTCGAGGAGCGGCTCCCCATCCTCCAGGTGCACTGCAAGGACAAGCGGGTGGCCCCGACCGTCGACCTGGGCCTGGTGGCCCGGGGCACTCCGGGGATGAGCGGCGCCGACTTGGCCAACCTGGTCAACGAAGCCGCCCTCCACGCCGTCCGCCGCGGCTCGGAAGTCATCGAGAACGTCGACTTCGAAGCGTCGAGGGATCGGGTCCTGATGGGGCAGGCTCGGGAGAGCCTGGTGCTGTCGGACGCCGAGAAGGAGCGGGTGGCCTTCCATGAAGGCGGCCACGCGGTGCTGGCCTACGTGCTCCCTGGTGCCGACCCGGTGCACAAGGTGACCATCCTGCCTACTGGCATGGCCCTCGGCGTCACCATGCAGCTGCCGATCGAAGAGCGGCACATCCATCCCCGCCAGAACATCGAGGACTCGCTGGCCGTCCGCATGGGGGGACGGGCCGCGGAGCTCCTCGTCTACGGCGACCTCTCCACCGGCGCCAGCAACGACCTGGTCGGCAACACCGAGCTGGCCCGAAAGATGGTGCGCGAGTGGGGAATGAGCGACAAGATCGGCCCGATGGCCTGGGGCTCCCAGGGCCAGGTGTTCTTGGGTGAGGACCTGATGCACACCCGCGACTACTCCGAGCACACCAGCCAGGTCATCGACGACGAGGTGGAGATCATCTTGAGGGTCCAGGAAGAGCGGGCCCTCGAAGTGCTGGCCCGCCACCGGGGTGGCCTCGACGCAGTGGCCCGCGCCCTTCTCGACGAAGAGACCATCGACGGCGAGACGGTGGGTCGGCTGGTCGACACCGCCTACGGCCGTCCGGTCCACGAGCACGGCACCCGGTCCATCCCCCCCATCTTCGTGGCTTCCCAGCACGGCCCCACCGGATCGGACAATGCCGACGGCCCGGTCGGGGAGGGTGCGACCGCCGACGTCGCCACTGCCGATGCCACCGAGTCGACCTCCGCCTCCACCGAGTCGGAGACCCCGGCCGGGGCCGGCGTGTCGGGAGCCAACGACGCCGAGGCGCCGTCCTCGGCCCCGACTCCCTGGCCACCGCCACCGGCGGCCGGCCACTCGCCCCAAGTCCCGCCCCCGTGGCCGAAGAATCCCGCCCCGGCTCCCGGGCACTGGCCCCGCCAGGCACCCTGGCCTCCGCCGCCACCCCCGCCACCGTCCCGCTGACCGGTCGGCTTCAGCCTGGGTGGTCGCCCGCCTCGCGGACGGTCGGGCTCAGGAGGAGAAGGGCATGCCGGCGGAGGACACCACCCCCGGGGCTCCCGACGGGTTGTCGTCCTCCTCAACGGTGACCGGCTGGGTCGACTTCACGTCGTAGACCTGGAGGCCGGCGATCACGTTGGGGCCGAGGACCGCCAACGAGCCGGGCGCCACCGAGAACGAGCTCACCACTGTCCCGGTCCCCAGCGTGGTGACCCGCACCTGGGCGGGCGACGACCCCGAGTTGGCGACGGCCAGACTGCCGGCGGTGGCACGGGGTGTCCCCGGCGCGGTTCCGGCCCCCGGTCCCGGGACCAGCCAGTGGGGGCTGGTGGTGGTGGTTCCGGAGATCGATCCCCACAGCGGCGGCGCCGAGCCGTTGGGCGCCTGCACCGAGCGGGAGACCACCATGCCGACTGACGCCTTCACCGTCACCGAGTAGGGCTCGGTACGGGGGAGGCGGCTCGAGGCGGAGGCGATGAGCGCCACCTCCGACTGGGCGGGCACCGGGACCTGGATCGGCACGATCGACGCGGAGGGAACCCCGATGTCAAAGGTGGCCACCCCCGCCTGGCTCCCCGGGTTGGCGACGTGGAAGGTGACGGTTGCCTTGCCGGGGTTGGTGGTCTGGGCGAAATGCCAGACGGTGGCCGGGGAAGGGGATCCGAGCCGCAAGGCCAACCCGCCGGTCGAACCCGACGACCACTGCTGCAACTCGTCGGCCACCACCGCGGTCGACTGCGCGGAGATCATGGTGCCGATCTCCCCTTGGTTCTGCACGAAATCCCCGACGTTCTCGGCCACCACGTGGCCGGCCGGCACCACCAGGCCCTGATACGCCGACGGGGTGATGACCCCGGCGGCCGTCAGGAAGGAAACGTTCATCACCGCGTCGGTCGAGGTGGGGTTGAACAGGTCGAGCGTCAAGGCGTTGCCGGGCGAGGTGGACCCACCGGCGAAGTACCACGAGGTCGCCACTTGCGACGCGCAGGGAGCGGTGCTCCATCCCCCGGTGCCGGTCACCACCTGGTTGGCCGTCACTCCCCCGCCGGCGAACACGAACGACGCCGCCACATCCCCGGCTGCCAGTCCGGTTCCCGGGTTGATGGCGGTGGTTCCCATCGGGGGGATCTGGACCGGGCGGACCGTCGGAGGCCCCGGGGTCCCGGTGCTGGTGGCCCCGCTGCCCGTCCCCGGGGCCACCCGGGCCGTCATCACCCCGGTGACCGCCTGGGGGGTGGTGTTGGTCAGGTAGATGGTGGTCCCCGCCAGTCCCCCGAATCCGGAGGCACCCCCGGCGCAGAACAGCGACGAGGACGATGCATCGGCGGCCGCGATCGACACCCCGTCGGTTGCCACCGCCGCCGCCGGTCGGGTCGGCGCCCCGGCCGCCACGCTGACGATCCAGATGCCGGTCACCGCCGCCACCACCCCGACCAGCGCGGCGATCCGGACCTGGATCGGATTCGCCTCTCTCCGGTAGAGGGTGTGGCCGGCCTGACGGCGGGCGGATTGACTGTGTCGCCCGGCCCGCCGGCGACGGGCGGCGGCGCGGCCGCTCGGGTCGGTGGGGTAGCTCATCCGCCCAACCCTCCGAAGTCTTCGCCTTCCTCCTCGAGATCGAGCTCGGGGATCTGACGGCGGGGCTCGGAACGGCGGCGGCGGCGCCTCCGGCCCAGCACCGAGCGAAGCCAAGGCCGCAGCACCCCGCGGCGCTCGACCAGCGCGGCGGCGACCAACACCCAGAGAATCAGCTCGAAGGCCACCGACAACGGCGCCCAGGGGCCGCCGTTGAACCGAAGCACCGCCGGCCCGGTGCTCGCCACCCGGTACTGGCCGGCCCATCCGAAAGCGGGAGACATCGGGAAGGGGGTCCCGCCGGCGGAGGCCAGCGACCACCGTCCCGCCGGGGCCAGGGCGGTCAACACGGTGCCGGCCGGAACCACCCCCGCATAAGAACTCGAGGCCGGCGGACCCGGCAACACCGGGACGGCCCCGGGGACGAACGGGGTGCCGGGCGCCACCCCGAGGACGTTGGGGGTCCCGGACGCACTGGTGGCGATGGCGGTGGCGGCCGCGGTGGCGGTCGGCGCCGACGCCGGCACCGCGGCGCGCTCGGGTATCCAAGCGTTGTTCTGAAAGACGCTGATCCCCGACTCGCTGAACACCGACTGCAGATCGAGCTGGTCGGCCAGGGCCGGTCCCAAGTCAGCCGGGGCCGGATACTGGGTCGGGGTCTGGACGTCGGGAATGATCGGCGCCAGCGCCGTCACCTCCACCACATAGCGCACCCCGGCGGGGGCCAGCAGGCTCCCGAGTTGGTTGGTCCGCCCGGTGCGGGCCACGTTCAGCGCGCTGGCCAACCGGGTGGCCGGGCCCGGGCCGGGGGCATTCCAGAGCCAGGAGGCATTGGGGGCGCCGTCCTCGGAGGTGGCATAGGCCAGCCCGTTGCCGGCGCTCCACGACCCCTGGTTGAGGGCCCGCGGGTCGCCGACCCACAGCACCCGGAAGGCTCCGGTCTTCGCTTTGGCGTTCATCCAGGCCACCGTCTGGCTGAAGTCGTTCTGAGGGAGGTCCCAACGGCCGGGCAGGGCCGAGACCAGGGTGGGCACCGTGCCGATGGCCATGGCCGCCACCGCCCCGGCGGTGGCCAGTTGTCGCCACCCGAAGGTGGAGGCCGGGAGGTCCTCCTCGAAGGCGGCGATGCCGAGGCCGATGGCCATGGCGGTCGCCGCCGCCGCCGGTCCGAGCAGGATCATCGGGTCGATGGACAAGCTGCCGGTCCATCCCCGTCCGATCACCCACGCCGCGAACCAGAACACCAGGGCGATCGACCAGCAGCGCCCGGCCCACCCGAACCTCGGGCCCCGGGCCAGGACCAGCGGCAGCAACGCGGCCAAGCCGAACGCCCACGCCAGTGGGGAATTGCCGATCGGCCCAACCGAGAACCGGAGCAGGTCGCCCCAGGACACCGCCCCGGAGGTGGGACCGGCGACGCCGAACACCCCGATCGCCCCCCGCCCGGCGGCCAGCACGCCGATCAACCAGGGGAGACAGAGGATCCCGGCCACCAGGGTGGAACCGAGCGACAACCACAAGGCCCGGACGGCGGTGGTCGGCTGTCCGAGGACAAGGGACGACACCGCCACTGCAGCCCCGGCCAGGACCACCACGATGGCGGCGGCGGGAACGAAGGAGACCATCACCGCCTCCAGCACCCCGAGGAGCATCAGGCTCCGCAACGTCCGGTGACGGGCCAGCCATCGGCCCCCGACCGGGCGCCCGGCGTTGTACCGGGATCGCCGGTGACCGGGACCCTGGCTGGCCACCTCCGCCCGGGTCCGGGCCGGGAGCACCTGGGGGGCGGGAGCGAACGGAGCCACCCCGGTGTAGCGGAAGAGGTGCCCGAACGCCCAGGGAACCCCGGCGTAGACGACCAGGGTGCCGAGCCGTCCGAGGGCCAGCGCGTCGTAGGGGATGGGAATCGCCAGGTAGACGATCCCCGCCACCAAGGCGCCCCGCTCGGAGCCGAAAGGACGCACCAGCCGGACCATGCCCCATGCCCCCAAGGGGATGCAGGCGAGGATGAGCACCTTCTGGGTGAGCCCCATGGCCCCGAACAGCACTGTCCCCAACGAACCCACCAGCGCGTAGGCCGGCGAACCCGGGGAAGTGGAGCCGACTCCCCACGGATGCCAGCCGGTTCCGAACTGGGCGAAGGTGCTCGACCAGCTCGGGAAGGGCACGAACTGGCCGATGGAGGGGATGGATCCGGTCAACAGGCTTCGGGAGCCGACCACCACCACAAAGGCGGCGATCAGCCAGGACAGCAGCCGCACCCGGCCGCTCAGCCGGCCCCGGGGGGAGGCGGCTTCTTGATCGTAGGGTGCATCCCGGCGGCGACTCACCCCATCGTCGTCGCTATCGACGAACTCGTCGAGGACGCCGCTCAATCCGGCCTCCGCCTCCGCTCCCGGGAAGGCGAGCTCGTCGGCGTGGGCACCCCGGAATCCGAGCTGGAGGACCCGGCGGGCATAGGCGGAGAGGCGGGCGCTCCCCGACACCTGGAGCTGTCGTATCTCCTTGTCGCTGAGCCGGCGGAGGGACTGGACCTGCCGGCGCTGCCGCCAGGTCTCCCCCATCCGATGGAAGTTCCAGCGCCAGGCCGACATCACCGCCCGCACCCGGGTGCGGTTGCCGGCGACCGCCGCCACCACCAGCTCGCCCAAGGTGAGCACCAGGATCTGGGGGAGGACCCGGAGGAGGTGGAAGACCCCGTAACACTTGAAGACGGCGTGGAGCTCGTGGCGCCGTTGCAACTCCTGGAGGGTGACCGGGTGACGGTGCTTGCCATGGGAGGCACCGACCAGGGACGCCTCGACGGGTCGGGCCCCACTGGCCAGCTCCTCGAGGTGGCGGACGCGGGCGTCGGGGACCACGATGATCCGGGCCCCGGCCACCTGGGCCCGCCAACAGAGGTCGAGGTCCTCGCCCATGGCCACGATGGTGGGGTCGAAGCCGCCCAGCTCCTCGAAGAGATCCGCCCGCACCAGGGTGCACCCTCCCGGGGCCACGAACACGTCCCGGACGGCATCGTGCTGGCCGTGGTCGATCTCGTTCGGCTGCACCCGGTCGGTCACCGACCCGCCCTTGTCCACCGTCATGCCCACATGAACCAGGCGATCGGGATCGTCCCAACTCACCACTTTGGGAGACACGATGCCGGCGTTGGAACGGAACGCCTCCTCCACCAGGAGGTGGACGGTGTCGGGGAAGAGGGCCACGTCGTCGTGACAGAACAGGAAGTAGGAGGCGCCGTCGACCATCGTCCGCACCTGGTTGGAGGTGGCCCCGTAGCCCTGGTTGTCCTCGAAGCGGCGCACATAGGCGGTGGGAAGCGAGGCCGCCACCCGGGCGGTCAGGTCCTCGGTGCTGGCGCAGTCGAGGACCAGGACCGACAATTCGGCATAGTCCTGAGAGGCGAACGAGGCCAGCGTCTCGTCGAACCACTGGCCAGGATCATGAGCGACGATGACGGCGACGACTGGCGGAGCCAGCGATTCCATCAATCCGCCCCCTCGGCGCCGGCGAGCTCAGCCGGGCCGGAGCCGGGGGTCGGGTTCAGGTCCCGTCCGGGCCGGGTTCCCGCCGCCGGACTTCCTGGTCGGGGTCGAATTCGGCCGACGAGCCGGGTAGGGGGAAGAGCCGAGGATCCTTTGGGGTTGGAGCCGTGAAACCGGTCGGCTTCAGCCGTCAGAGAAGTCACCAGGGTCAGAGGCTATCGGCCCAGGCGAGCCAAAGGGGAAATACCGTGGTCAGCGCCAACATCGGCAGAACCGGGCGAAATCAGCCCGCTGAGTGCTTGCAAATGTTTAACACTTCGGATACACTTGTATCTACACGCAACCGGCCCAGCCTCACTGAACCGGCGGCGGAGACACCGTCTAACGCAGGGAGATGAAGATGCCAGAGATCAATACGAACATCAATAAAGCCGCCCAGGACATCACCAACGTGGCCAAGGATGCCGCTTACGTGGTCATCGGGGCCGGAGTCCTCGGTTACCAGAAGGCCCAGGTTCAGCGCCAGGATCTTCTCAAGCGCATCGGCGACCCCCGGACCGCGGTCGAAGGCCGCCTCAAGGGTGCCCGCACCGACTTGAGTGGTGCCCTCCACACCGTGGATGCCCAGATCGAGGACGTCCTTTCCAAGGTCGAAGCCCGACTGGTGCCCCTCGAGGACCGTCTGCCCACCCCGGCCCGTGACCTGGCCAAGCAAGTCCGCACCCAGGCCAAGGAGACCGGCTCGCAGATCCGCGGTCGGATTCTCACCGCCGCCGGCTGAATCCAACAGATGCGACGGCGATAGACCACCCCCCCCGGTCGTCGCCGGTGCAGGCCTCGCCCCTCCGTGGGTTGCAGGCCAGTGATGGACCGGAAACCCCCCCTTCCGGTCCACGTGAAGAACGGTCCGCCCCGTGCGGGCCGTTCTTCGCGTCCGGAGCCGGTTCGTGGCCCGGGTCCAATACTACGTCTTGCGTAACTACGTCTGGCGTAGTAACGTTCGGGTATGGCACGAACCTCCGGCACCACCACCCACCGGCCCAACGATCCCCCGATCCTGATCCTCACCAGTCTGGCCGGGGGCCCCAAACACGGGCACGCCCTCTCCAAGGACATCGAAGGCTTCGCCGGGGTGGTCCTCGGACCCGGCGCCCTCTACGGCGCCATCACCCGGTTGGAGGAGCGAGGTCTGATCGAGCCGCTGGAGTCCGACGACCGTCGCCGTCCCTATCGGATCTCCGCCACCGGGTCCGCCTACCTGGCCGAGGCGGTGGGGGAGATGCAGCGCCTCGCCGATGAAGGCGCCCGCCGCCTGGCCGTCGCCAACTCGGTGACCCCCCCATCTCGACGGGGCCCGAGGATCGCCGGGAGCCCGGCATGAGCGCCGAGGAGCTGGAGATGGGGACCGGCCGGATGCCGGGGCCGATGCTCCGCTGGTATCCGTCGGGGTGGCGGGCCCGCTACGGCGACGAGTTCGCGGCGATGGTGGAGGACGACCTCGGGGGACGGTCACCCACCCTCCGCTACCGGTGGTCGATTGCCCGGTCGGGGATGGGCGAGCGCCTGCGCAGCGCCGGTCTGGTCGGCGACTCGGTACCGCCGCCGGAGCGGGTGCGGGGCGGTGCCTTCACCGTGCTGTGTGCGTTTGCCCTCTTCGTCATCCCCGGCGCTGGCTTCGCCAAGATCAGCGAGCACTGGGACGAGTCGATCTCCCGGGGGCCCCGGCATCTGCCCGCCGTCTCCTTCAACCTGTTGGCGTCGCTGGCCGGGGCGTGTTCTGTCGCGGTGCTGCTCGGGGCCCTCGCCGTCCTCCCTACCTTCCTCCGTTTCGTGCGGGATGGCGGGTGGTCGACCATCCGCCGACGGGTGATCTGGGCGGTGGCCGCCTCGCTGGGCACCGCCGCCACCACGGTGGCCCTGGCCGTCTGGTCCGGGCATCTCACCTACCACCAGCGCAACCACGGGTTCGGGTGGTACCAACTCCTGTTCACCGTCTTCGTGATCCTGTTCGCCTCCACCATCGCCACCTGGTCAGCGGCGGCCGTCGCTGCCACTCGCCACCTCCACCTCCGAACCGGTCAGCTCAAGGTCACCGGCTCGTTGGCCGTCGCCGTCGCCGTCTGCATGCCGGTCATGACCGGCGGCGCCGCCGTCTGGTGGGGAGCCATGGCCACCACCGCGCCTTGGTTCCTGGCCGGAACCGCTCCCGGAAGCTCCCCGTCACCGTTGGCCGCCAACCTGCTGGCCGTGCTCATTGCGATGACGATCGCATCGGCCTTCGGCCTGCTCGGGCTCCTTCGGGTGGTCCGTTCGTGGCGTCTGTTGCCGAGCGTCTGAGTCGCCGCCCGTCAGTCGGTGCGAGCGCGCCAGTAGGCGAGGATGTCGGCCAGGGTTTCGTCCAGAGGAATCTTCGGCTCCCAGCCGGTGGCCGCCTGCAGACGGGAGGGATCGCCGCGCAACACCGGGACCTCCACCGGGCGCATCAGGTCGGGGTCGGTCTCGAACTTGAGGGAAGCGCCGGTCAGGGCCAGCAGCTCGTCGGCGATCTCTTTGATCTCCACGTCGCGGCCCGAACAGACGTTGTAGACGGTCCCCGGCTCCCCCGACTCGATCAGCCTCCGGTAGGCCCGCACCACGTCCCGCACATCGGTGAAGTCGCGCCGAGCGGTCAGGTTCCCGACCGGAATCGAGCTGGTTCCCTGGCGCTCGGCGTCCACCATCCGTTTGGTCAGGGCCGGCACCGCGAAGTCGGGCGTCTGTCCGGGCCCGATGTGGTTGAAGGGCCGCACGGTGATCACCGATTGCCCGTGGCCCAGGAAGGCTTGCTGCACCAGCGCCTCGGCGGCCAGTTTGCTGGCGGCATAGGGGGTGAGCGGAGCGGTGGGCGAATCCTCGGTGAGAGGCAGCCGGGACGGGTCGGTGACCGCCCCGTAGACCTCGGCGGAACTGGTGACCAGCACCCGCGGGTCGGTGCCGCATTCGCGGGCGGCGGCCAGCAACACCGCGGTGCCGATCACGTTGACTTGCAGGACCTGGAGGGGATCGTCCCAGGACTTCCCGACGTGGGTGAGGGCGGCCAGATGGTAGATGGCGTCAGGGGCGGCTTTGACCAGCGCCGAGAGCAACGCCGAGGGATCGGTGACGTCGACTTCCCGGTCGATGGCCACCACATCGTCGCCCAGCTCGACCAGATGGTCGGCGAGCCAGTGACCTACAAATCCGCGACCGCCGGTGATGAGGGAGCGCACGTCGGGTCACCCTACTGGGTCCGACGACCGTTCCGGCCCGACCGGGCCTTTCCCGGCCGCCAGCCGATACGCCTCCATGTGCCGGTCGGCGCTGGCCGCCCAGGTGTGCCGGGCGGCGATCTCCAGCCCCCGCTGCCGGCGTCCGGGGTCGGGATCAGGCCCGTCCAGGACCGACTCCAAGGCGCCCCCCAAGGCAGCGGCGTCTCCGGGCGGAACCAGGATGGCGGCATCACCGGCCACCTCCTCCATGGCCGACCCCGAGGTGGTGACCACCACCGCGCCGCAGGCCAGGGCTTCCAGCGCCGGGAGGCCGAAACCCTCGTAGAGCGCCGGATAGACGACCGCCACCGCCGAGCGGAACAGTGCGGGGATGACCTCGTCGGGCAGGTACCCGGTGCGGATGATCCGATCGCCGACGCCCGACGCCGCCACCGCCTCCTCCACCTGGGAGGCACCCCAGCCGGCCCCCCCGGCCAGCACCAGGCGGACGTCGGGGTGGCGCTCGGCCACCTGAGTGAAGGCTCGCACCAGGGTGGGCACGTCCTTCCTCGGTTCGAGGGTGCCGACGAAGGCGAGGAACGGCGGGCCGTCGGTGAGCGAGACCCGGGATCCGGCGGGGGTGGGGAGGGCGGAGAGGAGGGCGACGTCCGATCCCGGGGAGGGTTCAGACGGGCGGAAGCGGTCGAGATCGACCCCGTGGTGAGCCACCACCACCTGGGCGTCCACCTGACACCAGCGGACCAGTTGGTCCGCCGTCGCCTGGCTCGGACACACCACCACCGCCGCCCGGCGGGCGGCCACCTTGATGGCGCGGGTGAACAACCACACCTTCGAGCGCTCGTGCCACTCGGGCTCCTCGAAGAAGCTCAGGTCGTGCACCGTCACCACCGCCGGCACCTTCGAGCGCTCCGGCATCGTGTAGTGGGGACCGTGATGGACGGCCACCGCCTGGCGGTTGAGGAGTGACGGCAGGCCGACTTGTTCCCAGGCCAGGCGGAGCGGGCGACGCTCGGGGGCGGTGGCCACCAGGCCGGCCTCGGGAGCGACCCCGGCCCAGCGGGCCCGGTCACCCCGCCGGGCCACCACCACCAGATCGAGGTCGGGTCGGGGCGACAGCGCCCGGGCCAGTTGGAGGGTGTACTGGCCGGCACCCACCGGGCGCGCCGGCACCGCGGTCACATCGAGGGACACCCGCAAGCGCTCAGCCCCCACGTCGCCCACCTCGATGGGCCCGGGCCTCGTCCCACACCGCGATGTGGCGCTGGGCGATGGTCGACCATTTGAGCTCCGCCGCCCGGTGCCGGCCGGCCACTTGCAGCCGGGCCCGCTCGGCGTCGTCGGTGGCCACCGTCAGCAACCCGGCGGCGATCGACCCGTTGTCCCGGGGGTCGACCTCGAAGGCGGCGCCGGCGGTGCTCGGCAGCGGGCTGGCCACCACCGGGGTCCCGAACACCATCGCCTCCACCGGGGGGAGCCCGAACCCTTCGATGAGCGGCACGTAGGCCAGGAGCCGGGCCATCGAGTAGAGCCCCGACAGTTCCCCGGGGGTCACCAACCCGGCCAGGATCACCCCGGGGCCGGGACGGACCTGTTCGCCCCAGCCGCTGGGCCCGACCATCACCAGCGGCCAGGGTTCGGGCAGCGACTCCCGGATCCTCCCGTAGCTCTCGGTCAGCCGGTGGAGGTTCTTCCGGGGCTCGAGGGTGCCGACGCTCAACAGGAACGGCCCCTGGACCCCGATCCGCTCCAGCAGTGCCGCCCCCGCCTCCAGGTCAGGAGGGGGAAGGTGATCGCACCCCATCGGGATGACGGTGATGGTGGCGGGATCGGCTCCCGCCCGTTCCAGGTCGGTGGCCACCGGATCGGAGGTCACGATGAACCGGTCGGCCCGGCGCAGCGCCCGGTGCAACGCCGCCTCGTGCCACGCCTTTCCCCGGGGCGGGTAGGCCTCCGGCAGCCGGCGCCACAACAGGTCGTGCACGGTGGAGACCAGGGCGGCGTCCCCGGGCTCGAGGGTGGCCAGCGACACCGCGTGGATGACGTCGAACCCTCTTGGTGCTCGCAGCCACCCCCGGTCCCACCCCCGGGTGAGGAGCGGCCCGGGGAGCACGGAGTTGTGCACCGGATAGGGGAACCCGGCCAACGGGTCGGGTTGTCCCGGCCCACCGCGGCGGGGCCGGCTGGCCAACAGCTCGACGTCGGGCACCTCACCGGCATCGAGCTCGCCGAGCCCCTGCAGGAGCCCCCGGGCATAGGTGCCGATGCCGCCGGGGGTGGCCCTCCGCAGCTGTTCGACCACCATCAACAACCGGGTCCGGGTCATGGCTGTCGCCCGGCCGATTGCCGCTGCTCCCAGGCGTCCCGATAGAGGCGGTCGAGGCCGTCGGCACACCTCGACCAGCTGAACCCGGCGGCCCGTCGGTGCCCCCGAGCGATGAGTGCCTCAATGTCGGCCCCCCCTTCGAGCACCCGGGTCAGGGCCTCGGCCAGCGCCTGAGTGTCCCCTCCCCCGACCAGGATCGCACCGTCCCTCACCACCTCGGGGATCGCCCCCACCGCGGTGGTCACCACCGGGACCCCGGCCGCCATGGCCTGCACCGGGGGGAACCCGAAGCCCTCGTAGACCGACGGGTAGGCCAGCACCGCCGCCTGGCGGAGAGCCACCGCCAAGGCAGCGTCGTCGAGATAGCCGGGGCGCAGGATCCGGTCCCGCACCGGCGAGGTGGCGATGGCGTCGGCCAGCCGTTCGGACCCCCAGCCGTCGGCGCCGACGATGACCAGGGCCGCCTCCGGGTGGGCCCGGCTCACCGAGGTGAACGCCTCCACCAGCGACGGGTAGTCCTTCCGGGGCTCGACCGTCCCGATGGCCAGGACATACCGCGAGGTCCCCTCCGGCAGCTGGAACCCCGGCCCGGAGGCGGCGTCACCTCCGGCCAGCACCGGGATGCCGTGGTGCACGGCGCGGACCCGGTCGGGATCGACTCCGAAGGCGTCGACAACTTCGGCGGCCACGAAGGCGGAAGGGGTGTGGACCCAGGCCCCGTCGGCCACCGCCCGCCGGATCAGCGCCGGGTACTCGAGGGTCGGCCGGTCGCACATCTCCGGGAACCGGACGACCGTCAGGTCGTGGACGGTGACCACCCGCGCCGCCCGTCGGGCCGGCGGCACCACGAAGTTGGTGCCGTGGACCACCTGGCGTGCCCCGACGAACCACTCGAGGGGAGGGAGGGAGGAGTGGGCCCAGGCCACCCGTAGCGGGCGGGCCAGCATGGTTCGCTGCCGGCTCGACACCCGGGAGGGGACGAGGTCGGGGACGTCCCGCCGACGCCTCCAGCTGATGGCGAAGGCGGAGACGTCGAGGTCGTCCCGGGCGGCCAGCCCGCCGAGGGCGCCGGCACAGAAGGCCCCGACCCCGGTCGGACGGCCGAGCAGTGGGGTGGCGTCGAGGGCGACCGCCAGTGGGACCGGTTCGACAGGCGTAGCGGGTTCCGGCGGCACCCCGGGAGCCTTGCACATCCGCTGTCGCCGGCTGGTCCGTCCCACCCGTCGACCGAGGGGGCTGGTGACGCCGTGAGCAGGCCCGATGGCGGTTTTAACCTCGGTCCAATTTTGGGTGTTCGGATGGGCCACGCCGGGAGGGTGGCGGCCGGTCCGGGGCTGGATACTGTCGGGGGCGACGAGACTGGTTGAGCCCCCACCACCGGGGCTCACCCCGACAGTAGGTCCGTCATCCCCGGGACGCCCAGGCGTCCCGATAGAGACCGTCGAGCCCCTCGGCGCACCTCGACCAGCTGAACTCGGCAGCCCGCTGGCGGCCCCGGGCGACGAGCGCCTCGATGTCGGCTCCCCCGTCCAGCACGTGGACCAGCGCCTCGGCCAGCGCCTGGCTGTCGCCGCCCCTCACCAGCACCGCGCCGTCTCCCACTACCTCGGGGATCGCCCCCACCGCGGTGGCTACCACCGGAACCCCGGCGGCCATGGCTTGTAGGGGCGGGAACCCGAAGCCCTCGTAGACCGACGGGTAGGCCAACGCCGCCGCCCGCTGCAGGGTCACCGCCAGGGCGTCGTCATCGAGGTAGCCGGGACGCACGATCCGCTCCCCCACCGGGGAAGACCGGATGGCGTCGGCCAGCCGGTCCGCCCCCCAGCCGTCGGCGCCGACGATGACCAGGGCCACCTCCGGGTGGGCCCGGCTCACCGAAGTGAACGCCTCCACCAAGGACGGGTAGTCCTTCCGGGGCTCGACGGTGCCGATGGCCGCCACGTACCGCGACGTCCCCTCCGGCAGCGGAAACCGGAGTTCGGCACCGGGCCGGCTGCCCCCGAGTCCGGGGATGCCCAAGGGCACCGACCGGACCCGACCGGGATCGACCCCGAAGTGGTCGATCACTTCGGCGGCCACGAACTCGGAGTCGGTGTGGACCCAGGCCCCGTCGGCCACCGCCCTCCGGATCCGGGCCGGGTACTCGAGGGTCGCCGGGCCGCACATCTCCGGGAACCGGACGACGGTGAGATCGTGCACGGTCACCACCCGCGCCGCCCGGCGGGTGGGCGGCACCACGAAGTTGGTTCCGTGGACGACCTGCTGGGGTCCGATGAACCACTCGATGGGAGGAAGCCGGGAATGGGACCAGGCGACCCGGAGGGGGCGGTCGGGCATTGCCCGCTGGCGGGTGGACACCCCGGGGGGGACGTGGGCCACGATTCCCATCCGCCGTCTCCAGCTGATGGCGAAGGCAGAGACGTCGAGGTCGTCCCGGGCGGCCAGCCCGCCGAGGGCTCCGGCGCAGAAGGCCCCGACCCCGGTCGAACGGCCGAGGAGCGGGGTGGCGTCGAGGGCGACGGCCAGACGACCCGGGGCGACAATCGCTGAGGGCTCCGGCGGCACCCGGGGAGCCTTGCACATCCCCCCAGCCGGCCGAGACGAGCCGCGGGGCCGGGTAGCCTCACCATCCATGCTCGATCCCTGCCGCCGCCCGCGCATCGCAGGCCCCGCATCGCCTCGTCGTCACCGGAGCGCCGACCGGTGATCGCCGCCCTGGCCGGCGGAGTTGGTGCCGCCCGCATGCTCGGCGCCCTGATCGGGGTCATGCCGGCCAAGGAGATCACCGCTATCGTCAACACCGGGGATGACACCGTCCTCCACGGCCTCCACATCTCCCCCGATCTGGACACGGTGATGTACACGTTGGCCGGAGCCATCAACCCGGAGACGGGTTGGGGGCTGGCCGGGGAGTCGTGGCAGGTGATGGAATCGCTCGAACGGCTCGGCGGGATCACCTGGTTCAACTTGGGTGACAAGGACATCGCCACCCACTGCTATCGCACCCAACGGCTGAGCGAAGGGGCCACCCTCGGCGAGGTCACCGCCGAACTGGGCGCCACCTGGGGGGTTGGGATCCGGATGCTGCCGGTGACCGACGACTACCTCCGGACCCGACTGCAGTTGGTCGACGGCCCGGAAGTGGCGTTTCAGGAGTACTTCGTCCGGCTCCACCACGATGTGGCGGTTTCGAGCGTACGTTTCGACGGGGCGCCCGGGGCCCGGCCGGGCCCCGGGGTGCTTGAGGCCCTGTCCGGGGCCGACCTCATCGTGGTCTGCCCGTCCAACCCGGTGGTCTCCATCGACCCGCTATTGGCCGTGCCCGGCATCCTCGATGCCCTCACCGCCCGGCGCGACGACATCGTCGGGGTGTCTCCCATCGTGGCCGGGGCGGCGTTGAAGGGCCCCGCCGACCGGTTGCTGGCCGAGCTCGGGTTCGAGCCATCGGTGGTGGGGGTGGCCAAGTGGTACGCGCCATGGGTCGGGACCCTGGTGATCGACGAGGCGGACGCCGAGTTGCGGAAGGCCGTGGAGGCAGAGGGGATGCGTTGCGTGGTAACCAACACAGTCATGTCGACGGTCGAACGGTCGGCCCGCCTCGCCCGGACGGTGCTCGATGCCCGGGCATGACCCCCATGGGACCCACTTGGGACCCGGAGCCCTGGCCGTCTTCCCGGTGACCGGGCTCCCCGAAGTCAAGCCGGGTGACGACCTGGCCGCCCTCCTGATGGAGGCGCTGACCCACATGGCCAGCCGCGACCACCCCACCCCGGTTCGTCTCACCGAAGGCGATGTCCTGGTCGTCACCCAGAAAGTGGTGTCGAAGGCGGAAGGCCGGCTGGTGGCCATCGACCCGGGTGACCCCGGCGCCAAACAGCGGCTGGTCGAACAGGAATCGGTCCGGGTGCTGCGACGCCGGGGCGACCTGCTGATCACCGAGACCCAGCACGGATTCATCTGCGCCAACGCCGGGGTGGATCTCTCCAACGTCGACGAGGGCACCGCCGCGCTGTTGCCGGTCGACCCCGATCTCTCCGCCCGGCGGATTCGTGAAGCCCTCGAACATCGCCATGGGGCGGCGGTGGGGGTGATCATCTCGGACACGTTCGGACGCACCTGGCGGCGGGGCGTCACCGATGTGGCCATCGGCATTGCCGGCATCGCCGGGGTCGTCGACCTGCGGGGAACCCCCGACGCCACCGGCCGGGTCCTGGAGGCCACCGAGGTGTGCGTGGCCGACGAACTGGCGTCCGCCGCCGAGCTGGTGATGGGCAAGGACCGCGGAATCGCCGCCGCGGTTATCCGGGGGGTTGATCCCCAATGGCTGCGGTTCGCCTCGGTGGCGGCAGAGATCATCCGGCCGCCGGACGAAGACCTCTTCCGCTGATCGACTCGGTCCACCCCGATCGGGAAGACCCGGTCCCACCCCGCCGAAGCTAACGACCGGCGACGCCGTCGATGGCCTGGCGAAGGAGATCGGCGTGCCCGTTGTGACGCGAGTACTCGCCGATCATGTGCACGTAGGTCATCCGGAGGGAGAAGACCTCATCGCCCACGTCGAAGGTGTCGTCGAAGGCCATGGCGGCGACGGCCCAGTCGGCTTCCCGCCACTCCTCCTGCAGCCGTTGGACGT
Source organism: Acidimicrobiales bacterium (assembly GCA_036268775.1). Lineage (GTDB taxonomy): Bacteria > Actinomycetota > Acidimicrobiia > Acidimicrobiales > RAAP-2 > DASZIT01. The sequence continues at coordinate 88,261 of DATATM010000010.1, forward strand.
CGGTCTCGGCCTGCGCCGGGTCGGTGTCGTCGAAGTCGGAGTCTTTCCCGAGGGAGGGATCGAATAACGACCCGATCCCCTGGCCAGCGGCTCGCTGTCGGAACCAGATCCGTTCGACCTTGGCCAGGTGCCGGATCAGCCCCAGCAGCGAGAGATTCGATGACGGGAGAGGCCGCCGGGCCAGTTGCCCGCCGTTCAGCCCGGCACAGATGTTCAGCAAGGTCGCCCGCTGCCAAGCCAGGTAACCCTCCAACATCGGCCGGTCGTCGCCGGTCAGTGGCCCATCAACCGGGTCCGGGGTTGGCGCTCGCCACATCTTGAAGAAATCCCCTCACCCGTCCCGCGGTACGGAGGAAGACCGCTTCCGTCGGTCGATCAGCCCACGCCGACCAGGTCGACCACGAAGACCAGGGTCTCGTTCGGACCGATGGCTCCCCCCGCCCCCCGTTCCCCGTAGCCGAGGTGAGGCGGGATGGTGAGTCGGCGGCGGCCGCCCACCTTCATCCCGGCCACTCCCTGATCCCAACCGGAGATGACGTGCCCGGCTCCCAGCGGGAACGAAAAGTGCTGGCCGCGATTCCAGGATGAATCGAACTCGCTACCCGTCGACCAGGACACCCCGACGTAGTGCACCTTGACCGGCGAACCGGCTACCGCATCCGGGCCGTCGCCCACCTCGATGTCCTCCACCAACAGTTCGGTGGGAGGTGCCCCGTCGGGGATGGTCACGGTGGGTTTGGTGTCGGATGCCATGGCTACGACTGTAGGTCCTCCGAGGTGCTGGTGACCAAGATCGGTCAGCGGCCGCGTCGGCCGCCGGCGCCGGCCACCTGCTTGCCGCCACCGTTCTGGCCGCCGTGATTGTGGGCGTGGGCGCCCCCACCGGCCTTGCCGCCACCGTTCTTGCCGTTCCCGGCGTAACCACGAGCCCCCGCCGGCTTGGATCCGGGCTTGCCGGGCTTGCTCCATCCGCCGGTGGCGCCGAGCTTCTTCTTGTGGCCGCCCGCGCTGCCGTTGCCGTTGCCGTTGGACGACCCTCCGTCGGAGCCGTAAACCCTCGGTCCCTTCCCCGGGCCGCGGCCGGCGGCCGGACGCTGCTTCCACGGCTTCCCGGTGCGGGTCGAGCTGTTCGACCTCCCCGACCGCTCGGAGCCGTACTGTCCGGACCCGTTGGCCGAGCCGTTGGACGACGCCGTCTCCTTGAAGGTACGCCGCGGGGGCGGCTGGCCGATGACGTCGGCGATCTTGGACATGTCCGGATGATCCATTCCCGACGGCATGCCCAGGTCACGCTGGATCCGCTTCACCGCCCCGGTCTTGTCGGGGGTGACGAAGCTGATCACGACTCCGGTGGCCCCGGCCCGGGCGGTGCGGCCCGAGCGGTGCACGTAATCCTTGGCGTCGGTCGGAGGGTCGAAGTGGACGACGGCGTTGACCCCGTCGACGTGGATTCCCCGGGCGGCGACATCGGTGGCGATCAACGCATCCACCGAGCCCCGGACAAATGACTCGAGGGCCCGTTCCCGCTGCTTCTGGCTCCGGTCACCGTGGATGGCGGCGGCCCGGACCCCGCGCTGCTCGAGCTGGCGGGCGATTCGGTCGGTGCTGTGCTTGGTCCGGCAGAACACGATGGTCGGGCCCGAGGCGGCGGCAATCGATGCCGTCGTCTCGACCCGGTCGCCGGAGGAGACCCGCCAGAACAGGTGCACGGCCTCGCTGGCATCTTCCTCGGCTTCGAGCTCGTGGCGGACCGGGTTCTTTTGATAGCGCTTCACCAGCACGTCGATGTCGCCGTCGAGGGTGGCCGAGAACAGCAGCGTCTGTCGGTTGCTCGGGGTCTGGTCGAGCAGCCGGCGGACATCGGGGAGGAATCCCATGTCGGCCATCCGGTCGGCTTCGTCGATGACCACGATCTCGACGGCGTCGAGGCGGATGCTTCCCCGCTCGATCAAGTCACCCAACCGGCCGGGACAGGCCACCGCGATATCCACCCCGCGGGAGAGGGATTTGAGCTGAGGGCCGTAGCCGACGCCACCGTAGAAGGTCTCCACCCGCAGGTTCCGGGAGGAACACAGGGAGGCGAGCTCGGAAGCGACCTGGGCGCAGAGCTCCCGGGTGGGGGTGAGCACCAGCATCCGGGGATGCTTGGGCCGGGAGGGCTTCCCGGTGAGACGGGACACCGCCCCGATCCCGAAGGCGAGGGTCTTTCCCGATCCGGTCGGAGCCTTGCCGCAGACGTCGCGGCCGGCCATGGCGTCGACCACCGTGGCGGACTGAATGGGAAACGGGGTGATGATCGAACGCGCTTTGAGCGCGGCGACGATGTCTGAGGGCACGCCGAGATCGGCGAAGGAAGGTTGGGGCAGGGGCATGGAAGCGCTTTCGTTGCGACAGTGGGGGACGGTGGGAAAAGGTCCCGACCGTGGCCTGTCGCGAAATTGATGCGCACCAGGACCCTGCCAGTGTAGTACGTGCGGCCTACCTCCGAGCGGCGAGGGCGGAATCAGCGCGGATCGGTTGGCGATGAGGCCCGGAAGTAGCGTGTCGGAGGTGGACCCGATCCTTCACCTGTCGATCCCGGTACGTGACCTCGACGAGGCACGAACCTTCTACCTGGAGACGCTGGGATGTCAACCGGGACGGCTCCATCCCGGCTGGTGTGACGTCTGGTTCTTCGGCCTGCAACTCACCCTCCAGGAGCAACCGGATCAGGTGCTATCTGACCGGCAACGGGGCGTCCGCCACTTCGGCGTCACCCTCAGCGCGGAGGACCTCGACGGGCTTCTCGAGCGGGTGAACCGGCACGACGTCCGGTGGCTCGACCCGGTGTCCATCGACTACGCCGGCACCCCCCAGGAGCAGCGGAAGGCGAAGATCCTGGACCCGAGCGGGAACGCCGTCGAGATCAAGGCGTACGTGGACCCGACCGCCGCCTTCGCCGCCGCCGGCCGCCCGAACTCCTGACGGTGGCCGGGACCGCAAGTTCAGGGCTCAGGTCCCGCGGCTGGCGATCTGCTCCCGGACGAAGTCGAGCACCGCGGCGGTGCCGGTGGCGAGCTGGGTCCAGGGCTTCCACCCGAGGTGGATCCCGGCCCGGCCGGGGTCGAGGCTGTTCCGGAGGAGCTCGCCGGTTCGCAGCGGCGCATGCTCGACCGGCACACTCAGGCCGGCCTGGGCGGTCAGGGCGCCGAAGAGGTCGTTGACCGAGGTCTCCTGGCCGGTGCCGATGTTGCACACCAGCCCTCCGCCCTTGGTCGCGCCCCGGACGAAGGCGTCCACCACATCGTCCACGTAGACGAAATCGCGGGTCTGCTCCCCGTCGCCGAAGATGGTGATGGTCTGTCCCCGGAGCAGGCGCTCGGCGAAGATGGACACCACCCCCGCTTCGCCGTGGGGATCTTGCCGGGGCCCGTAGACATTGGCCAGGGCCAGGGCGGCGAATTCCAGGTTGTGCAGCTCCCGGTAGGCGACCAGGTAGTCGATGGCGGACTTCTTCGACACCCCGTAGGGCGACAGCGGGCGGTGGGGAAGCGACTCCTTGATCGGGAGATCGGCCGGATCGGGGTCGCCGTAGAGCGTCCCGCCGCTGGCCGCGAACACCACCCGCTTGGCGCCGGAAGCCCGCGCCCCCTCGAGAATGCGGATGGTCCCGAGCAGGTTGACGTCGGCATCGAAGATCGGCTGTTCGACCGAAAGCCGCACGTCGGCTTGAGCCGCCAGGTGGAACACCACCTCGGGATGCCGGCGCACCATCAGGTCGACGACTTCGGCCGAGCGGACGTCGAGGGTGTTGACGGTCAGGCGGTGGCCGGCCGTCGCCCGGGATTCGGCCAGATTGGCCAGCGAACCGGTCGACAGGTCGTCGACGACATCGACGGAGTGCCCTTCCGCCAGCAGCCGGTCGACCAGGGTGGAGCCGATGAATCCCGCACCTCCGGTGACCAGGGTGCGCACCGCTTAGACCCCGGCCGGCACACGACCACCGTCGACGACGGTGCCTGACGCAGTCACGACATTGGCGCCGATGACCGACAGCGGCTGGATGACGCATCGCTGACCGATGGTGGCATCGGGTCCGATGATCGATCCCTCCACCGAGGCGCTGGCGGCGATGCGGGCGCCGGGCAGCAAGACGGATCCGACCACCGAGGCCCCCTCTTCGATCACCGCCCCCCGGCCGATGACCGACTCGTCGATGGTTGCTCCCGCATCGATCTGGGCGCCTTCGCCGATGAGGGACCGGGTCACCGACTCGCTCCGCACCTCCACGGCTCCGATCCGCCACACCCCGACCCCCAGCGAGCCGTCCTCGACGGCATCCGGTGCCGGCGGGACACTGCGCCGACCGAGCAACAGGTCGGCGTGGGCCCGGAGGTAGGCGTCGGGGGTACCGGTATCGATCCAGTACACCTCGGAGCCGAGGGCGTAGAGGGAGCCGTCCTCCACCAGTTGCGGGAAGGTCTCCCGCTCGATCGACACCCGGCGTCCCTCCGGGATCCGGGCCAGGACGGAGGCTTCGAGGACGTAGGTCCCGGCGTTGATCAGATTGGTGGGTATCTGGTCACGAGGCGGCTTCTCGATGAACGCCTCGACCTTCCCGGCGGCATCGGTGGGCACCACCCCGAACGCTGAGGGGTCGTCCACCGGGGTAAGGCTGATGGTGGCTTCCGATCCGTGCTCGCGGTGGAAGGCGATGAGCGCGGTGATGTCGAGGTCGGTGAGCACGTCGCCGTTGACCACCACGAAGGTGTCGTCGATGCCGACGTGGTCGGCGGCAAACCGGATAGCGCCGGCGGTGTCCAGCGGGGTCGGCTCCACCGCGTAGGAGATGCGGATGCCGGCCACGGTGCCGTCCGGGTAGGCGTTGATGAAGGCGTCGGGGCGGTAGCCGAGGGAGAGAACCGCGTCATCGATCCCGTGGCTGGCCAGGTGGCCGAGTACCCGTTCGATCATCGGATGCTCCACGACGGGCAGCATCTGCTTGGGGGAGGTCAACGTCAGGGGGCGGAGCCGGGTCCCCTCGCCGCCCACCAGGACGACGGCCCTCACCTGCTGATTCCGCCAGAGCGTTTCACGGGGTTGGTGCCGCGGTCGTCGCCGTCGGGGCGGTGGTCGCCGTCGGGGCGGTGGTCGCCGTCGGGGTGGTGGTGGCGGTGGGTGCGGTGGTCGCCGTCGGTGCCGTGGTCGCCGTCGGGGCGGTGGTCGCCGTCGGTGCCGTGGTGGCGGTGGTCGGAGCGGTGGTGGCGGTGGTCGGCGCGGTGGTGGCGGTGGTCGCCCCCGACTGGACGGCGGTGATCAGGTTGGAGACGACGGTCCCCGGGGGCTTCGGCACCGAGGCGGTGGCGGGCACGAAGGCCATGGTGATCATCTGGCCGTCGCTGAACTTGAGCGAGGTCGGGTTCCCCTGGACCTCGGTGGACTTCTTGGCCAGGTAGTTGGTCCACTGCACCACATTCACGTAACCCTGCTTACCGGCATCGGGGGTGCCCTTCGGGCAGGTGGCGCCGTTGCTCATCACTTTCTTCCCCGGATAGCCGAGGGTGGAGGACGAGAGGGTAAGGCCCTTGTAGCCGGACACGAACTTGCCCAAGGTGGCGTTGCCGCCGGATTGCGAGCTGTTCTTGGGGCTGACGATGACCAGGCCACTGCCGTCGGCGGTCAACCCGTCGGTGGCCCCGTTGGTGCTGGCCGGGAGGTTCGCCTCGGTGGTGCCGCAGATGTCGATGGCCAGGGCGGCGTGCCAGGTCTGGGTGGTGGTGGGCGCCCCGGCCCCGGAGTTGACCTTGTGGGTCCGCTGGTAACGGCTGTAGCCGACGAGCAGCAGACCGACGACCACGATGATGACCAGGCTGGCGTACCAGTTGATCGGCATCTGGCCGCGGTAGGTTTTTCCGCCTCCGGTGGACGCAGCTCGCGCCACCCATTTTCCTGTCGAATTGCTGGGCATGATCGGACGACACCCTACAACGTGCCGCCCTACCGCTCGGTCCGCCCCCCGGACGACCGGGTCAGGAGCTGACCAGCTTCCGGATCCCGGCCAGGACCCCCCGGACCCCGATCCCGACCACCACCAGCGGAAGCAGGGCCCGGCGCCATCCCGAGGTCGACCGGCCGGCGAACCGCCACAGCGAACGGTGATGCTCGACGATCATCCGGTACGGGTGACGGTCGGTGGAGACCCCCTGGTGATGGGTGACGACGGCGGCCGGGGCGTAGACCACCTTCCAACCGGCTCTCCCCAGCCGCCAGCAGAGATCGACCTCCTCCAGGTACATGAAGTACTGCTCGTCGAAGCCCCCCACCTGCTCGAACGCCGAGCGGCGGACCAGAAAACAGGCGCCGGAGACCCAGTCGACCGGCCAGACGGTGTCGACCTCCAGGGCGAGACCGGCCCGTTGATAGGCGCGGGTGAAGGGGTTCTGGGGGACGAATTGCCCGAGCAGGGCATGCCCGGCGGCATCGATCATGGAGGGGAACTGCCGGGCCGACGGGTAGCGCTCCCCCGCCGAGGTCCGGATCATCGGGCCGACGACGGCCACGGTGGGATCGGACTCGAGGGCGTCGGCCATCGCCGCCAGCGCCCCGGGGGAGATGGACAGGTCGGGGTTGCACACCAGGACCAACTCGGATCGGGTGGCCGCCACCCCCCGGTTGGCCGCCGCCCCGTAGCCGAGGTTCTGCCCGGGGTCGAGGACGTCGACGTCGGGAACCTGGCGCTGGAGTTCGTCCACCGAGCCGTCGGTAGAGCCGTTGTCCACCACCACCAGCTCGGCCGGCCCTTCCTGCTCGAGGCTGGCGACGCAGCTGGCCAGGACCGAGCCCGACTCGTAATTCACCACCACGACGGCGACCCTTCCCCCGCCCCGGTCGGCGAGGCCCCCGGTCACGGGTCGAGCCGGGAGAACCGGAATTTGATGAGCGCCTTCAGCGCCCCGAACCCGTCGCGCCAGGTGATCTTCTTGCCCTCGTCGATCTCCCGTCCGGCATAGGAGATGGGGACTTCGTAGATACGGTGCCCTTTCCGGAGGACCTTGGCGGTGATCTCCGGCTCGAAGTCGAAGCGGTTCGACTCGATGGTGATCCCGGCGATGACCTTCCGGTCGAACAGCTTGTAACAGGTCTCCATGTCCGAGAGGGTCGAGGAGTAGAGGACGTTGGTGACCAGCGACAGGATCCGGTTGCCGACCCAGTGGGACGGCAGCATGTTCATCCGCTCGCCGGTGAACCTGCTGCCGTAGACGACCCGGGCCTTGCCCTTCAAGATGGGGTCGAGCAGCTTGGGCCAGTCATCGGGGTCGTACTCGAGGTCGGCGTCCTGGATGAGGACCAGGTCGCCGCGGACCTCCGCCAACCCGGTGCGGATGGCCGCCCCCTTCCCCTGGTTCTGCACGTGGTTCAACACCTTGACCGTCGAGTCCTCGATGGCGGCCAGCACCTTGTCGGTGCCGTCGGACGAACCGTCGTTGACCACCACCACGTCAACGGTGAGGGGGATGTCGACGGCCCGGATCCGTCGGATGACTTCGGCCACGGTGTTGCGCTCGTTGTAGACCGGCACGATCACCGACAGGGTGGCGTAGGCCTGGCGGGCGGCTCCATCCTCGCCCGGGTCGGGCTGCCCCGTCTCCTCGGCTTCAGTCAAGACCGTGTCTTCCTTTCCATTGGGTGCTCCCCGCTCCTTCCGCGGTCGAAAAACGCTGCCGTCCGGGCCAGCCCTTCCTTCAGGCCGGTGGTGGGCTCCCACCCGAGGGCGCTCCGGGCCAGCGAGATGTCCGGCCGTCGCCGGGTGGGGTCGTCCAACGGTAGAGGAAGGTGGACGATGTCCGAATCGGAACCGGTCAGGTCGATGACCGTCCGGGCCAGATCCAAGACGGTGTGCTCGTCCGGATTTCCGATGTTGACGGGGCCGGTGATGGCCGCGTCCAGCAAAGCGATGAGGCCGTCGACCTCGTCGGCGACGTAACACAGGCTTCGGGTCTGGCTACCGTCGCCGTAGACGGTCAACGGCTCGCCGGCCAGGGCCTGGAAAAGGAAGTTGGAGACGACCCGACCGTCGTCGGGCCGGAGGCGGGGGCCGTAGGTGTTGAAGATGCGGGCGATCCCGACACCGGTCCCCAACTCGCGGTGGTGCGCCATGGTCAGGGCCTCGGCGAAGCGCTTGGCTTCGTCGTAGACGCTGCGGGGGCCCACCGGATTGACGTTTCCCCAGTAGCCCTCGGTCTGGGGATGGACCTCCGGGTCGCCGTAGACCTCGCTGGTGGAGGCGAGCAGGAACCGGGCACCGTGGCGCTCGGCCAGCTCCAGCCCCCGCCGGGTCCCCTCGCTCCCCGCCGCCAGGGTGGCCAGCGGCCGGGCCAAATAACCGGGCGGGGACGCCGGGCTGGCCAGGTGGAGCACCCCGGTGACCGGGCCGTCGACCGGCAAGCCGGTGGACACGTCCGCCTCCACCAGGGTGAAGGCGGGGTGCTCGAGCAGCTGGGCCACATTGGAGCGGCGGCCGGTGGAGAAGTCGTCCACGCAGACCACCTGGTCGCCGCGTTCGACCAGCCGATCGCAGAGGTGGGAACCGAGGAACCCGCTTCCCCCCATCACCACGAATCGACCGCTCATCGCCGCCCGATCCCGGTGTAGTCGAAGCCGAGCCGCCGCATCTGGGCGGGGTCGAGCAGGTTGCGGGCATCGACCACCACCGGCGCCACCAGCCGCTTCAGCACCTGGGAGAAGTCGAGCCACCGGAACTCGTCCCACTCGGTCAGCACCACCACCGCGGAGGCGCCCTCGCAGGCGGCGTAGGCGTCGGGGAAGGCCCGGACCGAGTCGTCCAGGGTGGCCACCGAGCCCAGGGTGTCGGTGTGGCTGAGCTCGGCCACCCGGGAGGAGAACTGTCCTTCGGGGACCACCACCGTCGGATCGAAGGCCTGCACGGTGGCCCCCTCCGCCACCAGTCGCTTCACGATCTCCACCGCCGGGGAGTTCCGCAGGTCGTCGGTGCCCGCTTTGAAGGTGAGGCCCCACACCGCGATGACGCTGCCGGCCAGGTTGTCTCCGCTGGCGGTTACCTCCGACGACGTCGCCGCCGCCCGGACCACCGCCTGTTTCACCTTGTCCACCACCCGGGCGAACTGTTCCTCGTTGGTGGCGATGGCCCCCTGCAGGAAGGAGAAGTCGTAGCCCGCCTGCTCGGCAATGTGGACGAGGGCCCGGGTGTCCTTGGGCAGGCAGCTTCCCCCCCAGCCGGGGCCGGGGCGGAGGAACTCGAATCCGATCCGCTTGTCGTAGCCGAGCCCGAGGATGACGTCGCGGACGTCGGCCCCGACCGCCTCGCAGAGGCCGGCCACCGCGTTGACGAAGCTGAGCTTGGTGGCCAAAAAGGCGTTGGAGGCGTACTTGATGGTCTCGGCGGTGGCGGCATCGGTGATGAGCAGCGGGGCATGGGTCCCGGCGAACAGCTTCCCGACCTTGGCCGCGGCGGCCTGGTCGGCGGCGCCCACCACGATCCGCTCCGGATGGAGGCTGTCGGTGACCGCGGTGCCTTCCCGCAAGAACTCGGGGTTGGACACCACGGTGATGTCCCGCCGGCCGAGCACCCGCTCGACCACCAGCGTCGAGCCGACCGGGACGGTGGACTTGTTGACGATGATGGTGTTGGCGGTCAGGTGGGGGGCGATCTCGGTGGCCACCGATTCCACGTAGGAGAGATCGACCGAGCCGTCGGCACCCTCGGGGGTGGGGAGGCAGAGAAACACGAACTCGGCGTCGGTGACCGCCTCGCCGGCTCCGACCATGAAACGCAGGCGGCCGGCGGCCTGGCCCTCCCGCACCAGGTCCTGGAGGTCGGCCTCCACGATGGGGACGGTGCCCCCGGCCAGGAGGGCGATCTTGTCGGCATCGGAGTCCGCACAGGTCACCCGGTGACCGAGATGGGCGAGGGTGGCGGCGGTCGGAATCCCGACGTAGCCCATCCCGATGACGGCGATGACCCGGCCGTGGGCGTTGGGCAATACCCGCACCGCCGCCCCCCGGTGGCCGAAGTAGGCGCCGGGGCCGCCCGGATCGGAGTCGCGGTTCCGGCCGCCGGGGGTTCCGAATGCCCCGCTGGTCCCTGTGTCCCTCATCCCTGTCCCATCGTCATCGGTACCCGTCATTCCGCCAGTTCACCGGCTCATGCCGGTCGCACGGTGCCATCATCGTACGTACCGCCGATCAGGTCCGTTCTGCCAGGGCCGGGAGGACCTCGACCAGCCGGGTGAGCGAGGCGGTCCACTCCGGCAGCAGGTCGAGGCCCGAGAGCCGGAGAGCGGCGTTGTCCAGCCTGGAGTTGGCCGGACGGGGAGCGGGGCGGGGCGGGTCGAGGTCCCCGGTGGCGATGGGCTCCACCCGGTCGGGATCGAGCCCGGCGGCGCTCAGGGTGGCTCGGGCGAACCCGAACCAGGTCGTCTCGCCCTGGTTGGTGACGTGGAAGGTCCCCGGCCGGCGGCCCAGCGCCAGCCCGACGATGGCGGTGGCCAAATCGGCGGTGAAGGTCGGGGTGCCGTGCTGGTCGTCCACGAACCGGAGAGTCCCGTCCGGGCTGGCGGCGGCCAGCCGGAGCACCGTCTTGACCATGTTCGCCCCGTGGGCCCCACTCACCCAGGCGGTGCGGACCACGGTGGCGTCGCCGCCGCTCACCGCTGCCACTTCGAGCTCGCCACCCAGCTTGCTGCGACCGTAGACCGACTGCGGGTTGGTCCTGTCCCACTCGACGTAGGGCCGGTCGAGGGTCCCGTCGAAGACGTAGTCGGTGGAGACATAGAGAAGGTGGGCGCCGACCCGGCGGGCGGCTTCGGCCACGTGGCGGGTGCCCATCGCATTGACGGCGAAGGCGGTGTCCGGATCCGACTCGCAGGCATCCACCGCGGTGAAGGCGCCGCCGTGGATGACCACCTGGGGCCGGAACGACTCGAACGCCTCCCCCACCGCCGTCCGGTTGACCACGTCGAGATTGTCGATGTCGGTGGAGAGCACCTCGATGTCTCCCGGGCCTCGCTCGACCGGCAGCACCCCGCCGTCGGGGATGGCGCCGGCCAGGACATCCCGGACGTCCCGGCCGAGCTGGCCGTTGCCCCCGGTCACCAGCACCCGGAGGGGCGGGCTCACGGGCCCGGGACGGGGCCACCGGTGTTCGGGCCCATCCAGCCGCCCTCGATCACCGGCGCCCGGTCGACCAGCGGCTCCCACCACGCCCGGTTGTCGGCGTACCAGCCGACGGTGGCGGCCAGGCCCTTGGCGAAGTCGACTTTCGGCTCCCAGCCGAGGGCGGCCCGGATCTTGGAGGAGTCGAGCAGGTAGCGGCGGTCATGGCCGGGGCGGTCCGGCACGATCTCCTTGAGGGACTGCGGGCGGCCGGTGGCCTCCAGGATCGCGTCGGCGATCTCCTCGATGCTGGCCTCCACCCCGCTCCCCACGTTGTAGGTCTCCCCCACCTCGCCCTTCTCCAGCACCAGCTCGATGGCGCTGCAGTGGTCGTCGACATGGAGCCACTCGCGGCGGTTGAGGGTGGAGGCATAGAGCGGCAGCGGCATGTCGTTCAACGCCTTGGCGGTGAACAGGGGGATGACCTTCTCCGGGAACTGGTACGGCCCGTAGTTGTTGCAGCAGTTGGTGATGGTGGCGGGGAGCCCGAACGTCTCCGCGTAGGCCCGGACCGCATGATCGGCACCCGCCTTGGAGGCGTTGTAGGGGGTGCGGGGCCGGTAGGCGGTGGTCTCGGTGAACACCTCGTCGGAGTCGAGGGGGAGGTCGCCGTAGACCTCGCAGGTGGAGATGTGGTGGAACCGGGTCACCCCGTGGCGGCGGGCCGCCTCGGCCAGGGTCTGGGTGCCGAGCACGTTGGTCCGGAAGAACCGGGCCGGGTCGAGGATGGCCAGGCTGTTGTGGGACTCGGCGGCGAAGTTCACGATGACCTCCACCTGGTGCTCCGTCATCACCTCGGTCATGAGGTCGAGGTTGCCGATGTCACCGTGGACGAACGAGCATTTGTCCTCTACGTCGGCCAGATTGGGCCGGTTGCCGGCGTAAGTGAGGGCGTCGAGAGCGACCACCTCGTCGCCGGGGTGACGGTCGATCCAATAGCGCACGAAATTGGAACCGATGAAGCCGGCGGCGCCGGTGACCAGTAGTCGCATAATCGGGGCAGCCTACTCTCGGTCCCACCGCCGCCCGGGGGAAACCCGGGCTCAGCCGGCCGGTCGGAGATGGACGACGTCGCCCGCCACCACCGTTTTCGGGCCGCCGGCGGTGGCCACCACCAGGTGGCCCTCGTCCGTCACATCGGTGGCGGTTCCCTCCAGCTGACCATCGGCCAGCTCGACCCGCACCGGGCGGCCGATGGTCACGCACCGTTCACGGAGCTCGGCGGCCAACTGGGCCCGACCTTCCGGGCTGGACAACTGGGCCACCCGGAAGTCCAATCCCGCCAACAACCCGTAGAGCAGGGCCGACCGGTCCACCAAACTGCCGGTTTCCTGCTGGAGGGATGTGGCCGCACCGACCAGTTCCTCGGGAAGGTCGTCATCGGAGAGGGGCCAGCCGACGTTGATCCCGATGCCCACCACGATGGGGGGGAATCCGTGCTCGGGTGGGGCAGCCAGGTCGGCCTCGGCCAGCACCCCGGCCAGTTTGCGGCCGTCGGGGGCCAGCAGGTCGTTCGGCCACTTGACCCCCGTATCCACCCCGATCTGGCCGCGGATGACCGCCGCCGCCGACAGGGCCACCGCCGCCGAGGCCAGGTGCCGGGACTCGGGCGGGAGATCGAGGCGGAGCAGGATCGAGACCAGGAGATTCGACCCCGGCGGGGCCTCCCAGGCCCGCCCGAGCCGCCCCCGGCCGGCGGTCTGGTGGTCGGCCACCGCCACCACCCCGTGGGGAGCCCCGTCCCGGGCCTGGTCGAGGAGGTAGCGATTGGTCGAATCGATCGAGTCGAACCGCCGGATATCGCTGAAGATGGATTCTCCCACCCTCCCCACCTTAGGATTGTGGCCCCGACGTGGCACATAACCTCTGGGCCGTGCCAGTGTTGTAGCGCCTGTCGTCGGTCATCGGACCGCCGACCGTCATCTGATTCGAAAGGCTCAGCGTGCTCAAGAAGGTTCTCATCGCCAACCGGGGGGAGATCGCCGTCAGGGTCATCCGGACCTGCCGCGAACTCGGGGTCGCCACGGTGGCGGTCTATTCGGAATTGGACCGGGACGCCCTCCACGTGCGTTACGCCGATGAGGCCTACGCCCTGGGCGGCCAGACGGCGGCGGAGAGCTACCTCAACACCGAGGCGATCCTGGCCGCCATCGACAAGAGCGGCGCCGACGCCGTGCACCCCGGCTACGGGTTCTTCTCGGAGAACACCGACTTCGCCCGGGCCATCACCGAGCGGGGGGTGACCTTCATCGGACCCCCGCCGGAGGCGATCGAAGTGATGGGGGACAAGATCAGTTCCCGCCACGCCGCCGAGCGGGCCGGGGTCTCGGGGGTGCCAGGGCGCTCCGAGGTGCTGACCTCCGCCCAGGAGGTGGCCGACTTCGGCAACGAGTTCGGTTGGCCAGTGGCCATCAAGGCCGCCTTCGGAGGCGGTGGCCGCGGCATGAAGGTGGTGCAGGGTCCCGACGAGGCGGCCGAGGCACTGGAGTCGGCCATGCGGGAGGCGCTGTCCTACTTCGGGCGCGACGAGTGCTACGTCGAGCGCTATCTGGCCTGGCCCCGCCACGTCGAGATGCAGATCATCGCCGACACCCACGGCAACACCCTGTGGCTGGGCGAGCGGGACTGCTCGGCCCAGCGCCGCCACCAGAAGCTGGTGGAGGAGAGCCCTGCCCCCGACTTCCCCGACGACATCCGCCAGGCGATGGGCGAGGCCTCGGTGAAGGTGGCCCAGGCCTGTGGCTACGTCAACGCCGGCACCGTCGAGTTCCTCTACCAGGACGGCGAGTTCTTCTTCTTGGAGATGAACACCCGCCTCCAGGTCGAGCACCCGGTCACCGAGCTGGTCACCGGCCTCGACCTGGTCGAATGGCAGCTTCGGGTGGCCTCGGGCGAGCCGCTCGGATTCACCCAGCAGGATGTCCGCCGGGACGGCCACGCCATCGAGGTCCGGATCAACGCCGAGAACCCGGCCGGCGGTGCCTTCACCCCCTCCCCGGGGACCATCACCCGCTTCGTGACTCCGGGCGGCCCCGGCGTCCGGCTGGATGCCGGGTACGCGGCCGGCGACACCGTCAGCCAGTTCTACGACAACCTCATCGCCAAGCTGGTGGTGTGGGGACACGACCGGGAGTCGGCCCGGAAGCGGATGCTCCGGGCCATCGAGGAGACGGTCATCGAGGGGGTGGCCACCACCCTGCCCGCCGACGTCGCCATCCTCGCCCACCCCGACTTCGCCAACGCCACCCACTCCACCAACTGGGTGGAGCAGTCCCTGGACCTGAGCGGCATCACCGCCGAGGCACCGGTACCGGTGGTGGAGCCGGCCGCCGACGGCGACGAGCCGGTCGCCCGGGTGCTGCGGGAGGTGACCGCCGAGGTCGACGGCCGCCGCTACCAGGTGAAGCTCTGGGTGCCGGATCTCGGCACCGCGGTGATCGCCAGCGGGGGCAACGCCCGGGCCCACGCCGGGCCCCGACGGCCGAAGGCCTCCTCGTCCGGATCGGGTTCGGGAACGGTGGCGGTCCCGATGCAGGGCACCATCGTCAAGGTGCTGGTCGAAGTGGGGGACGCCGTCGAGGTCGGCCAGACGATCTGCGTGCTGGAGGCCATGAAGATGGAGAACAACGTGAACGCCGAAAAGGGCGGAACGGTGAAAGAGGTCAAGGTGGCGGCCGGCCAGTCGGTGGGCCCGGGCGACATCGTCGCCGTCATCGAATAGCCATCATCGAATAATCGTCTAGCCGTCCCCCCGGACGGTCGGAAGGCAGGGATGGTAGATCTGAAGGAAAGCTCCCGGGCGGCCATCGACGACAGGCTCGGGGGCCTGGTGAGCCTCAGCCACACCATCCACGAGCACCCGGAGACGGCCTACGAGGAGGATCAGGCGGCGGCCTGGACCTCGAAGCTGCTGGCCGACAACGGCTTCGCGGTCACCCAGGGGGTGGCCGGGCTCCCCACCGCCTTCGACGCCCGGTTCGGTTCCGGACCAATGGTGGTGGCGGTGTGTGCCGAGTACGACGCCCTTCCCGGCATCGGTCATGCCTGCGGGCACAACATCATCGCCGCCTCCGCGGTCGGGGCCGGGCTGGGGCTGGCGGCGGTGGCCGACGAACTGGGCATCACCGTCCGGGTCCTGGGGACGCCGGCCGAAGAGGGAGGCGGCGGCAAGGTGGTGATGCTGGACGAAGGGGTCTTCGAGGGCGTCCACGCCGCCATGATGGTGCACCCCTGGCCCGCCGACCGGTTGGAGGCGACCTGTCTGGCGGTCGCCCACTTCGACGTGATCTTCACCGGCAAGGGCGCCCACGCCTCGGCGGCGCCGTGGGAGGGCATCAACGCCGGGGACGCCATGGTGATTGCCCAGGTGGCGCTCGGCCTCCTGCGCCAACAGCTGCGACCCGGGGATCAGGTCCACGGGGTGGTGACCGACGGCGGTTCGGCGGCGAACATCATCCCCGACCGGGTGACCGGACGGTTCATGTGCCGGTCCCTGACGCTGGACGGGCTAGCCAAGGTCGAGACCCGGGTGCGGGCCTGTTTCGAGGCGGGGGCGTCGGCCTCCGGATCGACGGTGGCCTACGAGCGGTTGTCTCCTGACTACTCGCACATGGAGAGTGATCCGGGGCTGTTGAGCGCCTACCGGGTGAACGCCGAGCGCCTGGGCCGGTCCTTCGAGCTCGACGACGACGGCACCCCCCGACCGACCCTGTCCACCGACATGGCCAACGTGTCGCTGGCAGTGCCCACCATCCACCCGATGATCGGCATCGACGCCGCCGGGTCGGTCAACCACCAGCCGGAGTTCGCCGCCGCCTGCATCACCCCATCGGCCGACACCGCCATCCGGGACGGGGCCCTGTCGATGGCCTGGACGGTGGTCGACGCCGCCGGACCCGGGCCGTTACGGGATCGGCTGCTGGCCGGCTGAGCTGAGTGATTCAGTCCCGAAAATCGGGAAGGATGCCGGCCAATTCACGCCACTGGTCGACCGGGTAGGTGGCCCGGCTGCCGGTCAGCACCTGGATGCAGACATGATCGGCTCCGGCGTCGAGATGCTCCCGGATGCGGACGGCGATGGCCGCCGGGTCGCCCCAGGCGACATGGCCGTCGATGAGGCGGTCGCTGCCTCCGTCGGCCAGGTCGGCCTCGGTGAACCCGTAGCGGAGCATGTTGTTGGTGTAGTTGGGCAGTTGCAGGTAGAGGGCCAGGGTCTTGCGGGCCACTTCCCGGGCGCGGGTCGGGTCGGTGTCGACCACCACCATCTGTTCCGGTGCCAGCCGCGGGCCCTCCCCGAGGACCGTGCGGGCATGGCGGGTGTGGTCAGGCGTGGTCAGGTAGGGATGGGCGCCGGCCGTTCGGTCCCGGGCCAGCTCCAGCATCTTCGGGCCCAGCGCGGCCAACACCCGGTTCTGCCGGCGCACCGGGGGATCGGCGGCATCCAGCCCGTCGAGGAACCGCGTCATCACCGCCAGCGGATGCTCGTAACGACGATTGGTCCCCTCGACCATCGGCGCGTGACTGACCCCGAGCCCCAGCAGGAACCGGTCGGGGTGGGCGGCCGATATCCGGGCGTGCTCGGCGGCCGACTCGGTGGTGTCGTGCATCCAGACATTGAGGATGCCGGTGGCGACCGGCAGGGCCCGGGTGCCGTCGAGGGCACGGGACACCACGTCGAAGATGTCCCCTCCCGCCCCCCCGGGAATCCACAGGGCCCCGTATCCCAGGGCTTCGAGCTCGGCGGCGGTGTCCCCGGCATCGCCGGCTTCCTTGGAGCGGAACTCGCCGCTCCAGATCCCTACCTTGCCCAGTTCCATGGCGCTCCCTCCGGTTCGTCGGTGACCTGGTTCCACGATATGGGACATCGAGGTCATTTCCGTCGGCGGGTCAACGCAGTCAGCTGGCGCCGGGCGCCCGACTTGGGTACCTCGAAGTACCGGTTCAGACGAGCGGGTGGAGCGGGGTCACTCTTTGCCGATCATGACTTCGGTGGCCTTGATGACGGCCGTGACCGCGTCCCCCTCTTTGATCTCGAGCGCCGTCGCCGAGTCCTTGGTGATCGCCGAGACGACCTCCTGGCCTCCGGCCAGCCGGATGACCACGGTCGACATGACGGCGCCGTGCTCGACTCGGACCACGGTGCCCTCCAGTTGATTTCTGGCGCTCAGTCTCATGGTGGCGACGCTACCCCGCCCCGGAACCACGGGGTCGGTCGCTCTACAGTTGGGTGCGTAGGCATCACCGATCGCCGGCCACGAGGCGGACAGTCGTAGAGGACAAGACAGGGGTCGGTAGGTGATCGTCGGCGTGATTGGGCGGGGCGAAGGACAGGAGACGTACACCGCTCGTGGGAGCCTGATGCTGTTCAAGGCACTGGCGTCGCAAGATGACGGCGACTTCTCGTTGATGGAGCGAACGCTGCCGCCCGGAGGCCGGAAGCCACCGCCCCATCGCCATACCAACTGCTCGGAGGCCTACTTCGTCCTCGATGGACAGGTGTCGGTCACGGTGGAGGACGATCAACTGGAGGTGGGCCCGGAAGGGTTCGTGCTCATACCCCGTGGCACAGCCCACACGTTCGGCAATGCGGGTGACATCGAGGCCCGGCTGCTGGTCATCCATGCCCCGGCGATGGACGCTTACTTCGCCGGGCTTCACGAGCTGTGGAACCGCCAGCAGCCACCCTCGACGGAGGAAGAACGGGCACTGATGGCCCGCTTTGGGATGGATCCTGCCTAGTCGGGGCGGTCTGGGTCACCATCACGACGACTCCGTCGGTGCCCGGTAACGCAGGGAACCAGCCTCACGAGCGGAAAGCACCACGCGGACAACGTCTTCCACTCGATCGGGAGGAGTATTCAAGACATGGCGCGCTTCGATGTCCGCCGAGGCGAACTCCCGATGCATCTGCCGGGTGGCGGCTTCGTCGGTGAACCCGTGATCGACGCGGGTCGCCACTCGTTCGACGCAGGTCTCCATCGGAGGCATCAAGACGACATAGTCCAACTCGTCCAGACCGGTGGCCGAGGCGAAGGTAGGAAGAAACCAAGGGCCGACGATCCCGTCGTACACCGTGAAGTAACCGCCGGACGCATACCGACCGGCCGCCGAGGCCGCCGCCCGGGTGACGATCTGATTCTGCCGGTGGGCCGCGGTTAGCCAGGGGGCGATCGAACCGTTGGCCAGGAACCCGAAGAAGGCATCGCCCGCCACGAAGACGCTGTGAGGCGACGCCTCGGCAATGGCTCGCGCCACCGTCGACTTCCCGGCGCCCGGAGGGCCGGTCACCAAGAGCAGCGACGCCATGGTCCACATTGTGGCGCATGGCGCCCTTCGCCCCTACCCGGCGGTGTCTATCCGGCTGCCACCGGCGGCGCCGTTCAGCTACCCGGTCGGTACTCGCCGAAGACACCCCGCAGGACATCGGAGACTTCGCCCAGAGTGGCCATCCGGCTCAACGCTTCCTTCATGGGAATCAGCAGGTTCTGGGTCCCCCGGGCGGCGGCCTCCACGTCGGCCAGCGAAGCTTCGACCGCCGACTGGTCGCGCTCGGCGCGCACCCGCTTGACCGATGCCACCTGCGAGCGCTGCAGCTCCTCATCGATGGGGAACACGTCGGACGGGTCGTTGGTCTCGTCGACGAATTTGTTGACCCCGATGACGATCTTCTCGTTGTCGTCGATGGCCTTGGCGTAGGCATAGGCGGCCTGTTCGATCTCACCCTGCATGTAGTGGGCCTCGATGGCGTTCACCGCGCCGCCCATGGCGTCGATCCGTTCCAGGTACTCCCAAGCGCCCTTTTCGACTTCGTCGGTCAACGACTCGACGAACCACGATCCGGCCAGAGGATCCACGGTGTCGGCGATCCCCGACTCGTATCCGACGATCTGCTGGGTCCGCAGGGCAATCTTGGCTGCCTTCTGGGTGGGTAGCCCGAGAGCCTCGTCGAAGCCGTTGGTGTGGAGGCTCTGGGTGCCACCCAGGGCGGCGGCCATGGCCTGGACCGTGACCCGGACAATGTTGTTCTCCGGCTGCTGGGCGGTCAGGGTCGAGCCACCGGTCTGGGTGTGGAAGCGGAGGAGCTTGGACTTCTCGTCCTTGGCGTTGAACCGCTCGGTCATGATCTTGGCCCACATCCGGCGGGCGGCCCGGTACTTGGCCACTTCTTCGAACAGGTTGTTGTGGGCGTTCCAGAAGAAGCTGAGCCGGGGGGCGAAGGCGTCGACATCCAGACCGGCGGCCAGAGCCGCGTCGACGTAGGCGATCCCGTTGGCGATGGTGAAGGCGATCTCCTGGACGGCCGTGGATCCGGCCTCGCGGATGTGGTAGCCGGAGATGGAGATGGTGTTCCACGCCGGCAGATGCTCGGCACAGTAGGAGAAGGTGTCGGTCACCAGTCGCATCGATGGCCGGGGCGGGTAGATGTAGGTCCCCCGGGCCACGTACTCCTTGAGGATGTCGTTTTGAATGGTGCCGCCCAGTCGCTTCGGGTCGACGCCGTTCTCTTCGGCCACCAGTTGGTAGAAGAGCAGCAGGATGGCGGCGGTGGAGTTGATGGTCATCGAGGTGGTGACCTCGTCGAGCGGGAGGTCGGCCAGCAACAGCCTCATGTCGACCAACGAGTCGATGGCGACACCCACCTTCCCCACCTCGCCCTCCGACCGGGGGTGGTCGGAGTCGAGGCCCATCTGGGTGGGGAGGTCGAAGGCGCAGGAGAGACCGGTCTGGCCGGCCCCGAGGAGGAACTTGAACCTCTGGTTGGTGGAAGTGGCATCGCCGAACCCGGCGTACTGCCTCATGGTCCAGAGGCGACCCCGGTACATGTCGGGACGGATCCCCCGGGTATAGGGATACATGCCAGGTTCGCCCAGCTGTTGATCGGGGTCCCAGCCCTCGAGATCGGCCGGGCGGTAGACCGGCCGGACCTCGATCCCCGAGTCGGTCCGCCGCTCACTCGCCTTGGCCGGCGAGGAGGGCGGACTGGAGGGCGGGGTCTTCGGTGCCATGGCCACCAGGTTACGGTTTCCTGAACCCGGGGTTCGCCGGGCTACCTCGGAAGGTCAGTCTGTGGTTAGGACGCCGCGGCCGGAGCCACCGCGTGGGGCATGCAGAGATCGTCGTATTCGGCGATGACGATCTCCCCGGCGTTCGGACCGCAGGCCGGGCAGTCGGGGTCGCGATGCACCTTGAAGGTCCGGAAGCTCTGCTCGAGGGCGTCGTAGGCCATCAGCCGTCCCTGGAGGGTCTCCCCCAGGTCGAGAAGGATCTTGATCGCCTCCACCGCCTGGATGGAGCCGACGATCCCGGGCAGCACGCCAAGGACACCGGCTTCCGAGCAACTCGGGGCCAGCTCGGCCGGAGGCGGCTCGGGGATCATGCATCGGTAGCAAGGTCCCACCCACGGGTTGAACACGGTGATCTGACCCTCGAACCGGAAGATCGACCCGTGGACCACCGGGATGTTCTTCACCAGGGATGCGTCGTTGACCAGGTAGCGGGTCGGGAAGTTGTCCGTCCCGTCCACGATGACGTCGTATCCATCGATGATGTCGAGGATGTTGTCCGCCCCGAGCCGGACGTCGTAGGTGACCACGTTCACGTCCGGGTTCATCAAGGTCAGGGTCTTCTTGGCCGAGTCGACCTTCCGCTCACCGATCCGATCGGTGTTGTGGAGGATCTGGCGTTGCAGGTTGGAGGCATCGACCACGTCCATGTCGATGATTCCGAGGGTGCCGACCCCGGCGGCCGCCAGGTAGATGGCGGCCGGGGAACCGAGCCCACCCGCCCCGAGCAGGAGCACTTTGGAGTCGAGCAGCTTGAGCTGTCCGGTCTCCCCGATCTCCGGCAAGAGCAGGTGCCGCTGATAGCGGTTCCGCTGCTCCGAGCTCAGGGACTGGGGCGTCGACCACTCCCGACCCTCGTCCTTCCAACGGTTGAAGCCCCCGACGATCGACGACACATCGGTGTAGCCCAGCTCCTGGAGGGTTTTGGCCGCGAACGCCGAGCGGGTCCCGCCGGCGCAGTAGGCCAAGATGTGCGACGACTTGTCCGGAATCCGTCCCTCCACCGAGGTTTCGAGGGTGCCCCGGGGGATGTGGACCGCCCCGGGCAGGGCACCCTGCTCGTACTCGTCGGGCTCCCGGACGTCGAGCACCACTGCCTTGTCGGCAGACAACTCCGCCTCGGCCTGGGCCGGGTCGATCTCCCGCACGGCCGCCTTGGCCTCGGCCAACATTTCTCTGAAGGTGGGCACAACTATCACTGTCCTTACTGGGTGGAGGTTGACCGGTCGCATCCGGCCCCCCAATCCTCCTCAACTGCGATCTCTTACAGGTGTAAACCCTACCAGCGGGGTCAACATTCCCGGCTGAGGACTCCGCTCGGTCCCGGGCTCGTTGGCCCACCCGGCCCGGGTCACCCGGGGTGTCCCACCAGACTGCCTCCAGACCATGATGGGCGGATGGAAATGAGCGAAGCGGTCCGCCAGCGGCGGATGACCAGGAACTTCTCCGGCCAGCCGCTGCCCACCGGATTGTTGGACTCGATGCTGGCCGACGCGCTCCGGGCGCCATCGGCCGGGAACACCCAGGGGCGGGAGTTCATCGTGCTGGAGGGCCCTACCGAGACCCGGCAGTACTGGGACGCCACCACTGATGACGCCTGGCGTTCCTCCTCCCGGCGGTTCGAGGCAATGTCCCAGGCTCCGGTGGTCGTCCTGCCTTACGTTGACCCCGACGCCTACCGCTCCCGGTACCGCGAGGCGGACAAGGCCAAGGACGGGGGTGAGGAGGTCGAATGGGTGGTCCCCTTCTGGTTCGTCGATGCCGCCTACGCGGTGATGACCCTGCTGCTCCGGGCCACCGACGAGGGGATCGGGGCCGCCTTTCTCGGCAATTTCCGAGGGGAGACTGGCCTCCGAACCGCTCTCGGTGTCCCCCACCGCTACCGGTGGCTCGGGGCGGTGCTGCTCGGGGAAGCCGCCGAGCCGGATCCGCCTTCGTCGTCGTTGTCGCGACCCAAGCGGCCGAACTCCGAGGTCGTCCACCGGGGTCGCTGGTAGCCGACGGCCGGGGGGACCGAGGTCGCCAACCACGGCCACCATCCCGTGCAGGTGACCGGCCAGGTCGGTGGCAAGGACGAGTCTGCAGGCTGTGGGAGTCCATCCAGTGCGCCGTGGCAGAACCCATTCGGTGCGCTTCCCGCCTGCTCCTTCGGAGGTTCCCATGGCCACATCCACCGTCCCCCTCTCGCCCGTCGGCGCCGAATCCCCGACCGACCCGACCGCGAATCGCTCCCCACGATCCCAAGCCGGCGCCTTCGACCTCCTTCGCATCCTTCCGTGGGCGGATCCGATCGCCGACCCCCACGGCGTCCATCCCTGTTCCCGCTACGTCGAGCTCTACTGGCTGGGGATCCTCGGGCCATCCACCACCTGGCTCCTCCGCCGAATTTCCTACGGGCTCGAAGTCAACTCGGACGGATTCGACCTCCACCTGTCGGAAACCGCCCGGTCGTTGGGACTCGGGGATCGCATGGGCAAGAACTCCCCGTTCCGCCGTGCCCTCCACCGCCTCTCCACCTTTGAGCTGGCCCGGTCCCACGGAGCCGCAACCCTTGCCGTTCGTACCCGCATCCCGCCGCTACCCCTTCGTCACCTCAACCGACTGCCGGAATCGCTCCAGCAGAGCCACCGGGGCTGGCTGGCCGAACAACGGCTCCCCGAGCCCGAGCAGATGCGTCGTCGCGCCGCGCGGTTGGCGGCCGGTCTCGCCGCCGCCGGCCACGACCGCGAACAGATCGAACGTCGCCTGGGTGGATGGCAGTTCCATCCGGCGGTGGCGTTTCAAGCCGCCAAGGAGGCAGTGCCGGCCGTCGTGACTCCGGTCGACTCGCCCCCATCGGATCGAGAGATTGCGGGTGAGAACACCGCTGCCGACTCGTAAATCTGGAGGGGTGGCCTGATGAATGTGGTGACCCTTGGCGAGCTGGTCGGCAAGGCCCACACTCACGACCGGGTGGCGTAGGCAACCTCAGCGCTCCTTGGTCCCCCCCATCCGAGCCCATTGACGATCCCGGGTCCTCTTTCGGTGCCTCCGCATCGAATAGCTCCGGCGGTGGCCGGTGTGTGAAACTCACCGGCGAACGGAGCGCCGCCACACCCGGCTGTCGGTGGCTCCGTCCGGGGGGGAGGACCATGCGAGCAGCCGTGACCCGGGGTGGTCAGCTGGAAGTCGTGAATGTGGACGAACCGGAAGCGGGGTCGGGCCATGTCCTGGTCCGTCCGCTGTCCACCGGGATCTGTGGATCCGACCTCCACGCGCTGGCCGACTTCAGCAACTTCACCGGCCTGATGGAGCGGGTGGGGGCGCCGTCGCTGGATGCGACGGCCGACACCATCTTCGGGCACGAGTTCTGCGCCGAGATCCTCGAGCACGGTCCGGATACCGCCGGGACGCTGCCGGTCGGGACCCGGGTCTGTTCGGTGCCCATCATCATCGGCCCGGGGGGCGTCGAACAGATCGGCTATTCGAACACCTACCCCGGGGCGCTGGCCGAACAGATGGTGCTCCAGGAAGTCCTCCTGCTCCCGGTTCCCGATTCGCTGGAGACGAATATCGCTGCCCTCACCGAGCCGTTGGCGGTCGGGGAGCACGCCGTCGGGCTGGCCGACCTCCAACCCGGGCAGCCGTGCCTGGTGGTCGGCTGCGGCCCGGTGGGCCTGGCGGTCATCGCCGCCCTCAAGGGGCGCAACCACGGCCCGGTGCTGGCCGCAGACTTCTCTCCCGTCCGGCGCCGGTTGGCCGAGGCCTTCGGCGCCGACGACGTCATCGACCCGGCGGTGTCGTCGCCTCACGATCGGTGGGCCTCGTTCGGCGTCCCGATGACGATCATGGAGCGGGCCGGCGCCGCCATGATGGGGATGGAGCTGAAGGACCCGGTCATCTTCGAGGCGGTCGGGGTCCCGGGGATGCTGCAGTCCATCATCGAAGCGGCTCCGCCCCGGAGCCGGATCGTGGTGGTCGGCGTCTGCATGCACCCCGACTCGATCGAGCCGTTCTTCGCGGTGACCAAGGAGATGGAGTTCCGCTTCTCCTTCGGCTACACGCCGGCCGAGTACGCCGCCACGCTCGAGCGACTGGCCCACCGGGTGCCGGGAGCCGAGTTGCTGGTGACCGATGCCGTCGGGCTCGATGACGCCCCCGGCGCCTTCGAGACCCTGCGCACCCCCGGTGAGCACGGAAAGATTCTCATCACTCCCCAGAACTAGAAGCACCTAGAGAGGAACACAGGATCAATGACAACGCTGAATGCCGGAGACGACCTCAAGTTCGGGGTCTTCCTGGCCCCCTTCCACCCGGTGGGACAGAACCCCACCCTGGCCCTCGAGCGCGACATGCAGCTCATCGAGCACCTCGACCAGCTCGGCTTTGACGAGGCCTGGTTCGGCGAGCACCACTCGGCCGGCTACGAGATCATCGCCTCACCCGAGGTCTTCATTGCCGCCGTAGCCCAGCGAACCCGGCACATTCGGTTGGGCACCGGCGTCTCCTCGCTGCCCTACCACCACCCCTTCATGCTGGCCGACCGGCTGGTCCTGCTCGATCACCTGACCCGCGGCCGCCTGATGATCGGGGTGGGTCCGGGGGCGCTCCCTTCCGACGCCTACATGATGGGTATCGAGGTGGCCAAGCAGCGGGACATGATGGAAGAGGCGCTCGAGGCGATCCTCCTGTTACTGGCCGGAGACGAGCCGGTCGACTACGAGACCGACTGGTTCAAACTGGTGGGGGGGCGCCTGCAGATGCGCCCGTACCAGCGCCCTTTCCCGGAGGTGGCGGTGGCCGCCCAAATCTCCCCGGCCGGACCTCGGGCCGCCGGACGCTTCGGCTGCAGCCTGCTCTCCATCGGGGCCACCTCGGCCGGCGGGTTCGATGCCCTCGGCCTCCACTGGAAGGTCATGGAAGAACGGGCGGAGGAATTCGGCACCACCGTGGATCGGAGCAAATGGCGCCTGGTGGGCCCGGTCCACCTTGCCGACACCAAGGAGCAGGCCATCGCCGATGTGGAATTCGGACTGGCCGAGTGGGTCGACTACTTCCAGCGGGTGGCCGCCCTCCCCCTGGCCCCCGATACTGCCAACCATGCCTCCCTGGTCGATGCCCTCAACGCCTCGGGGTTCGCGGTGATCGGCACCCCCGACGACGCCATCGAGCAGATCAGTCGACTGCGGGAGCAGTCGGGGGGATTCGGGACCTTCCTGGCCATGGGCCATGAGTGGGCGGACACCGACGCCACCCGCCACTCCTACGAGTTGATGTCGCGTTACGTGGCACCTCAATTCCAGGGGTCGGCCAGTTCGCTGACCGCCAGTCGGGACTGGGCGGCGGAGAATCGCCCCACCTTCATCGGCGCGGCCGGATCGGCCGTCATGTCGGCCATCCAGAAGCACGCCGAGGAAAAAGAAGCCAAGTCAGCGAAGGTGTGAGCCCCATGATCGAGATCACCCACCACCGGATACCCACCAACGGCATCGAACTCCACGTGGCCGAGAGCGGCCCGGCGGCGGGGCCACCGATCGTCCTCTGCCACGGCTTCCCCGAGCTCTGGTATTCCTGGCGCCACCAGTTCGGCGCCCTGGCCGGGGCCGGATTCCGGGTGCTGGCCCCGGATCTGCGGGGCTACGGCGGGAGCACCCAGCCCCATGGTGACGTGTCCGCCTACGGGGCCGATCGGATCGCCGCCGACCTGGTTGGCCTGTTGGACCACTTCGGCTACGACCAGGCGGCCTTCTCCGGACACGACTGGGGGGCGATGGTGCTGTGGGAGATGGCCCGCACCCATCCCCAGCGGATGTCGTCGCTCTGCAACATGAGCGTTCCCTTTCTCCAGTCCCCCATGCCGCCGACGGAGATCTTCAACGCCATCTTCGTCGACAAATTCTTCTACATGCTCTACTTCCAGCCGGTCGGGCCGGCCGAGAAGGAGTTGGAAGCCGACCCCCGGCACTTCTTGCGGAACATGCTGTGGGCGGCGTCCGGTGACGGACTGGGCGGCGGGAGTCTGACCCTCGACCTCCCGGCGGAAGGTACCGGTTTCCTCGATTCGCTGGCCGAGGCTCCGGACGACCTCCCGAGATGGATCACCGAGGAGGATGTCGACGTCTACGCCGACGCCTTCAAGGCCAATGGCTTCTTCGGGCCGCTCAGCTACTACCGCAACATCGACGCCAACTGGCAGCGATCCCACGACATCCCCGCCTCCGACCTCGCCATGCCCACCGGATTCATCTCCGGCTCCGCCGACCCGGTGATCGCCATGACCCCCGGGGCGCTGGAGGCCATGGCCGAGGCCCTTCCCGACTTCCGGGGAACCACCCTCATCGAGGGAGCCGGGCACTGGGTGCAACAGGAACGGCCGGAGGAGACCAACGCCGCGCTGCTGGCCTTCCTCTCGTCGGTCAGCTGACGCTAGGCATCGGGCGCGGCGTCGCCGACCAACCCGCTGGCGAACTGCTCCGAGGTCACCAGCTCGACCAGCATCCTGACCCCGAAGCCGGTACCCCCCTTGGTGAGATAACGGAGGTTCTCATCCGAGCGGGCCGGCCCGGCGATGTCGAGATGGGCCCAGGGCACGTCGCCCACGAACTCGCGGAGTAACAAGGCGGCGGAGATGCTGCCCGCCTGACCCGGCCGACCCACGTTCCGCATGTCGGCCACTTCGGAGTCGATGTGGTTCCGATAGTCGTCCGGAAGCGGGAGCGGCCACACCGGTTCCCCCGACCGCTCGCCGGCCGCTTCCACCTGTTCCATCAGATTTTCGTCATTGCCGAGGAGCCCGGCGATCTCCTTCCCCAAGGCGACCACCGCGGCGCCGGTGAGGGTGGCCAGGTCCACGATGGCATCGGCGCCCGACTCCACCGCCAGCGAGAGCCCGTCCGCCAGTACCAGGCGACCCTCGGCATCGGTGTTGAGCACTTCGATGGTCTTCCCGTTCCGGGCGGTCAGGACATCGGACGGCTTGATGGCCGTCCCACTCGGCATGTTCTCGGTCAACGGGGTGAACACCGTCACCCGGATGCGCGCCTTCAGGGCGGCGATGGCGTCCAGCGCGCACATCACCGCCGCCGCCCCACCCATGTCGGTCTTCATGGTCTCCATGCCGCCGGGCGTCTTCAGCGACAGTCCGCCGGAGTCGAAGGTGATCCCTTTCCCCACCAGCGCCACATGCGGCGTCCGCCCCTCCACCACCAGAGGGTCGGACGGCAGGTACTCCGCCTTCACCAGCCGCGGCGGTTGGGCCGACCCCCGGGCCACCCCGAGCAGACCGCCCAACTTCTCCTCGGCGATGCGCTCCTCGTCCCACACCTCGATGGAGATCTCCGGGACGTCCCCGAAGCGGTCGACAAACACCTGGGCGAATTTCTGGGGGGTCAAGGAGCTGGGGGGCTCGTTGATCAGATCCCGGGCCAGTGCCGTCGATTCCGCCACCCGGGCGCCCCGGGCGCAGCCGGCCCCGACCGACGCTTCCGCCTCCGGAGTTTCGACCACCAGCAGCAACCGCCCGAGCCCCTCCGGCGGTTCGGCGGTCCGGAAGGCGTCATAGCGATAGGAGGCGAGCAGGGCACCCTCGGCGGCGGCGGCGCCCATCTGGTCCGGCGAGATGGCCACCTCCCGGGGGAGGAGAAAGGCCGCCGTCCCCCCCGAACCGGCGGCCCGAACGAACGACGCCGCGGCTCGACGCAAGGTTTCCACCCCGGCGTCCCCCACCAGCTTGGCCGCCTCCCCGACCCCCACCAACACCGAGGCGGTGGGCGCCTGATCATCGGAGGCCGACGACGGGTCCAGAAACGGGCTGGTGCCGGAAGCCAGGAACACCAGGGTCTGGCCCACCTTGCCGGTGAAGCCGTGCCGCTTACACCAGGCCGCATCCAGGACCACCGGGGCCGCCCCACCGGCGGGGGTGGCATCCACGGTCGCCCCCACCCGGGGGCCTTCGCCGCTGGCGAACACCGGGATCCCGACGGCCACCAGATCCTCGGGCAACCCCGTGGCTACAACGCACTCGATCTTCACGCCCGCTCCTCTTGATCGTCACCTGCCGCCTCGGTGGCGGTCTCCTGGTGGCTCTGGCTTCCTGATGTCCGAGAGGTCGTCTTCCCCCGGCGCCTCCGGGCCGACCCCCGGGCCAACAGATGCTCCTCCCCTTCGGTCCAGCGGGCCATCGCCCACAACAGGTCGGAGAGCCGGTTGAGGTACTGGCCCACCAATGAGCCGTCGACCGGATCCGACACCGTCAGCCGTTCGGCCCGGCGCACGATGGTGCGGGCCAGATCCAGCGCCGCCGACACCCGGGTGGCGCCCGGAACCACGAACTCGGCAGGCATCTCGAACCGCTCGATGAGGTTGTCGATGTGGGCCTCGAGGGCCGCCACCATCTCGGAGGTGACCAGGGTCGTCCCCCCCACCAGCTTCGCCCGCTTGGAGGGGTCGGTCGCCACCTCGGCCATGAGCACATAAAGGTCCCGTTCCAGGCCGATCAGGAGGGTGTCGAGCTCGGATCCGGCTTCCGCCTCGGCCCGGGCCACCCCCATCGACGCCTGGGCTTCGTCCACCGCCCCGTTGATCTGCATGATCACGGAGTCCTTGGGCACCCGTCCGCCGTAGAGGAGTCCGGTGGTGCCGTCGTCTCCGGTCTTCGTATAGATCTTCAACATGCCCACGTCACCGAGGGAATGCTAAGCGATCTCGGCTGTCGGCCAGGCTGAAGGCCGGTATCCTTTGTGGACCATGACCAAGAGCGCCCCCTCGGATTCCAGCTACCTTCGCGCCATCTCCGAGCGGGTGGTCATCTTCGACGGCGCCATGGGCACCAATCTCCAGCTGGCCGACCTGACCGCCGACGACTTCGGCGGCCCCGACCTGGAAGGGTGCAACGAGCTCCTGGTCATCACCCGACCCGACGCCGTCGACCGGGTCCATCGGTCGTTCTTCGAGGTCGGCTGCGACGTGGTGGAGACCGACACCTTCGGGGCCTTCAGCCCGGTGTTGGCCGAGTACGGCCAGGCCCATCGGGTCCATGAGCTGAACCTGGCCGCCGCCACCCTGGCCCGTCAAGCCGCCGACGACTTCTCCACCCCGGACCGCCCCCGCTGGGTGGCCGGCAGCATCGGGCCCGGGACCAAGTTCCCCACCCTCGGCCAGATCCGGTACGCCGACCTGCGGGACGCCTACCAGGAGCAGGCCACCGGGCTCCTGGAGGGGCGGGTCGATCTGATCGTCATCGAGACCGTCTTCGACCTCCTTCAGGCCAAAGCCGCCATCAACGGTGCCCGCCGGGCGATGGCGGCAGCCGGCCGGCAAGTGCCCATCCAGGTCCAGGTCACCATCGAGCTGACCGGCACCATGCTGCCCGGCACCGAGATCGGCGCGGCGCTCTGTGCCCTCGAGGCCATGGACATCGACCTCATCGGCCTCAACTGCGCCACCGGCCCGTCGGAGATGTTCGAGCCCTTGCGCCATCTCACCGCCCACGCCTCCATCCCGGTGAGCTGCCTCCCCAACGCCGGGCTGCCCTCGGTGGTGGACGGGGCCATGCACTACGACCTGACGCCCGACCAGCTGGCCGAGTTCCACCGCCAGTTCGTGAGCGAGCTCGGGGTCTCGGTGATCGGCGGTTGCTGTGGCACCCTCCCGGCCCACCTGTCAGCGGTGGTGGAGGCCTGCGCCGACCTCACCCCGGCCGCCCGGACTCCGGAGCCGGAGCCGGGTTCGGCTTCCATCTACACCGCGGTCCCCTTCACCCAGGACGCCTCGGTCCTGGTGATCGGCGAGCGGACCAACGCCAACGGATCGAAGCGGTTCCGCGAGGCGATGCTGGAAAAGGACTGGGACACCTGCGTGGCCATGGCCCGCGACCAGGTGAAGGAAGGCTCCCACCTCATCGATGTCTGCGTCGACTACGTCGGCGCCGACGGGGTGGCCGACATGGAAGAGGTGGCCTCCCGCTTCGCCACCCAGTCCACCGCGCCGCTGATGGTCGACTCCACCGAAGCGCCGGTGGTGGAGACCGCCCTGTCGTGGATCGGGGGGCGGGCGGTCATCAACTCGGTCAACCTCGAAGACGGGGACGACCCGAGCACCCGCTTCCACAAGGTCCTCACCTTGGCCAAGGAGTTCGGTGCCGCGGTGGTCTGCACCTGCATCGACACCGACGGCCAGGCCCGGACCGCCGATTGGAAGTTCCGGGCGGCCAAGGCCATCTACGACATTGCCACCGAGCGTTACGGGCTGCGAGCTTCCGACCTCCTCTTCGACCCCTTGGCCCTCCCTCTCTCCACCGGCATGGAGGAGAGCCGGCGTGACGGCATCGAGACCATCGAGGGCATCCGCCGGATCAAGGCCGAGCTTCCCGGCGTTTACACCGTGTTCGGTTTGTCGAATGTGTCCTTCGGGCTCAACCCGGCGGCCCGCCAAGTCCTCAATTCGGTCTTCCTCCACGAGTGCGTGGAAGCCGGGCTGGATGCCGCCATCGTCCACGCCTCCAAGATCCTTCCCCTCTCGAAGGTCGACGAGCGGGCCCGGGAAGTCTGCCTCGACCTCATCTACGACCGCCGCCGAGAAGGCTACGACCCCTTGACCGAGCTCTTGGAGCTGTTCGAAGGGGCGTCGACCTTCTCGGTCACCACCACCGAGGACCGGTCGGGGTGGCCCGTCGAGCAACGCCTCGAGCACCGGATCATCGACGGCGACCGCAATGGTCTCGAAGCTGACCTCGACGAGGCCATGGCCGCCGGCATGGCCCCGCTGGCCATCGTGAACGACATGCTGTTGGCGGGGATGAAGACGGTGGGCGAGCTGTTCGGAGCCGGGGAGATGCAGCTGCCCTTCGTGCTCGGCTCCGCCGAGACGATGAAGACGGCGGTGGCCTACCTCGAGCCGCACATGGAGAAGACCGACCAAGGCGGCAAGGGCACCATGGTGCTGGCCACCGTCAAAGGCGATGTCCACGACATCGGCAAGAATCTGGTCGACATCATCCTGACCAACAACGGCTACACGGTGAAGAACCTCGGCATCAAGGTGGGGATCGCCGACATGGTCAACGCCCTGGAGGAGTTCGAGGCCGACGCCATCGGCATGAGCGGTCTGCTGGTGAAGTCGACCCTGATCATGCGGGACAACCTCGACGAGCTCAACCGCCGGGGCCTGTCGAACATCCCGGTGATCCTGGGCGGGGCGGCCCTGACCCGCACCTACGTCGAGCGGGACCTCCGGGAGGTCTACGAGGGCCGGCTGTTCTACGGCAAGGACGCCTTCGAGGGCCTGCGCACCATGGACAGACTGGTGGAGATCACCAAGACCGGCGAGGACGACCCGGAGTTCGGTCGCGCCATCGGCGGACGGAACCTCGGGCCCCGCAAGAGCGAGCAGCGCAAGCAGAAGGCCAAGGAGGCCCTCGAGCGGGGCGACGTGCTCCCGACCCGGTCCCCGACGGTGGCGGCCGACAACCCGTTGTTCACCCCCCCGTTCGTCGGCAGCCGGATCGCCAAGGGCATCGCCATCGACGACATCGCCGCCTACATCAACGAGACCGCCCTGTTCCGCAACCAGTGGGGCTACCGCCCGGAGGGCGGCGAGGACGACGGGGCCTTCAAGGACCGGGTCCGGTCGCTGCTCCGGTCGCGGCTGGCCGAAGCCAAGGCGGAACAACTCCTGGTCCCCCAAGTCGCCTGGGGCCACTTCGCCGCCAACGCCGACGGGAACGACCTGGTCATCTTCAAGGACGAGTCGCGCTCCTCGGAGTGGATGCGGTTCAGCTTCCCCCGGCAGGTCGAAGATCCCTTCCTCTGCATCAGCGACTTCTTCCGGACGGTCGACTCCGGAGAAGAGGACTTCGCCAGCTTCCAGGTGGTGACCATGGGTCGCCGGGTGTCGGAGGAGACGGCCCGGCTCTTCGCCGCCGACGAATACCAGAACTACCTCTACCTCCACGGCCTCGGGGTGGAGATGGCCGAGTCCCTGGCCGAATACTGGCACCACCGGATCCGGGAGGAGCTCGGCTTCGACAACGAGGACGGACCCTCGCTGGCCGGCCTGTTCCGCCAGAAGTACCGGGGCGGACGGTACTCCTGGGGCTATCCGGCCTGTCCGGATCTGGAGGACAATGCCAAAGTCGTGGAGCTGCTGGGTGCCGACCGGATCGGCGTGGAGGTCAGCGAGGGGTTCCAGCTCCACCCGGAGCAGTCCACCACCGCCATCATCTGTCATCACCCGCAAGCCAAGTACTTCGTGGCCTAGGGACTCCGTCATTGAGATCTGACCGACCGGGGCCGGCAACTCCCGGGTTCGCAAGGTTGGTGGTGGCTCTGGTGTCCCTGGCCACCTCGGCGGCAGTGCTGCCGTTCGGGATGTTGGGGGCCCCGGCGGCCGGAGCCGCCGGGGGCCCGACGACCACCAGCTACCCGCCCATCGCCACGGTGATGATCCAGAGCCCGCTGCCCAACTTCACCGTGGGCGCCCCGGGCCCGACCAACGGTCCGTTGACCGCCGCCGAGTTGGGGGCGCTGTCAACCAACCCCCAGCAGGCGGAGTCCCAGTTCAACCGATTGGCCACCCAGAAGGGGTTCGGGGCCTATCTCCGGCTCTGGACCGACGCCAATGGTCCCGGGAAGGGGGCCAATGACATCGTCGTCACCCTCTATCGCATTCCGAACTTGCCGGACGCCGCCTCGTTCGCCTCCGGGTCCCAGCAGCCCTACCAGCAGCCGGGGGCGGCGACCAGTTTTTCCGTGCCCAGCATTCCCGGCGCCCACGGCTACACCGTTTCCATCTCCTCACCGAGCCAGGTGACCGAGCAGGTGGTGCTGTTCCGGACCGGGCCCTACGTGGCCATCGTCCAGCTGGCGTCGTCGGTGGCGGCCACCAATCCGGCGTCACTCAATCCGTCCGATGCCATCAGCGTCAGCTTTCAGCAGTACACCGCTGCCCTTCACGCCGCCGGCACCCCGACCAGCGGGACTCCGTCGGGGACGCCGTCCACCGCCAAGTCCGGCAGCCTGCTTCCGCCGGTGCTGGCCATCATCGGCGGTCTGGTGGTGTTGGCGGCGGTTGCCTGGCTGGCCGCCGGCCCGCCGCGGGAGCGGCGGCGGCGTCGACGGGCCATCGGGTTGGGGGTGCCTCGGGTCTCCCATGACGCCGGCGCCGCTCTCCCCATCGACGTCCCCTCGGCCGACCCCCGCCCGGTCCGCCTGGCCCGCGGGCCGGTGATTCGGGTGGTCGAGGTCGAACCGGCGACCGGAGAGCCGAAGGCGGTACCGGCCACCCGGATGAACCCGGCGCCCGCCCCGCCCGAAGCCGAGCCGGTGCCCACCTCGGAGGCGGTGCTGAAACCGGCTCCGGTGCTGGATCCGGAGCCAGAACCGGATCCGCCGTCGGAACCGGTGTTCTCCCCGGAGCCGGCCTTCGAGTCGGAGCCGGTGTTCGACCCCGGCCGGGAGCCGGCCTTCGAAGCGGCGGTCGAGCCGGAGATCGAGGCAGCCGACGCCTGGTTGGCGGGCCAACGGTGGTCGGACCCCGAACCGGTGGCCGGTCCGTTGTACGAGTCGATGGCGGAGCCGGACCTGGAGGAACTGGAACTCGCCGAGTCGGCGCTGGCGGACCTGGCGGCGATGGAACTGGCGGAGTTGGCCGGCCCGGTGGCGTCGGTGCCGGAATCCGCCACCGGGCAGCCGGCCGTGATCCCCACCGCCGGAGAGCGGGGGCTGGCTTCCAACGGCTCCGGATCCCCGGCCACCCCCATCGATCAGATCGAACCGCCCCCGGAAGGGACCCCCGCCGGCTGGCTGCGTGACCCCTCAGGCTCGGGCGACGTGGTCCGCTACTGGGACGGCCAGGCCTGGACTTCCCATGTGGCCACCCGGGCGATCAAGCACTGACCGAGCGCCAGTCGCCCAACCGCGGGGTCAGAGCGCCAGCGTGGCGCCGCCGTCCACCACCACCGCCGCCCCGTTGATGAAGCCGGCCGGCTGCGAGCAGAGGAACGCCACCACCTGGCCGAAATCGGCCGGGTCGCCCATCGGTCCCGAGCCACCCAATTCCTTCATGCGGTCAGTGGCATGCGCCCCCGGACAGGCGACGTTCAGGGTGATCCCGCTCTGTTCGGCGGCCAGGTCCTGAGCCGCCGTCTTCGCCCACGCCCAGAGGCCGACCCGAGCGGTGTTGGACAACGCCAACGCCGGCAGCGGTTGCACCACCGAGTAGGAGGCGATGCAGCAGATCCGTCCCCAGCCGCGTGGGCGCATGACCGGAACCGCCGCCTGGACCAGCCGGATCGACGCTCGCAGATTCAGGTTGAGCGCCCCGTCGAGCTGCTCGTCGGTGACGTCGAGCGAATGGGCGGGAGGCGGTCCTCCGGCATTGGCCACCGCGATGTCCACCCCGCCGAAGTGGTCGACCGCGGCACCGACCAGCGCCGCCGGCACCTCGGCATCGCCGATGTCCCCGACCACGGTGACGACCTCGGCCCCGGAGGCCCGCAGCGATTCCGCCGCCGACAGGAGGGCATCCTTCCCCCGCGACGACAGCACCAGTCGCACCCCTTCGGCGGCCAACGCCTGGGCGGTGGCGAACCCCAGCCCGCGGGAGGCGGCGGCTACCACCGCCACCTTGCCGTCAAGACCCAGATCCACCTGCCTTCCCCTATCCCTCGATGACGGCCAGCCCGTGGCAGACCGTGTTGAGTGATTCGGAGGCACCGGCTTCGTTGATGATCACGATGTCCTCCAGCCGCATCCCGAACCGGCCGGGCGCGTAGATGCCGGGCTCCACCGAGAAGGCATGGCCGGGGCGCAACAGCTCGTGGTTCCCCGCCACCAGGTAGGGATCCTCGTGTTCCTCGATACCGATGCCGTGCCCGGTCCGATGGATGAACAGGTCCCCATATCCGGCCTCGTCGATGATGCTCCGGGCCACCGCATCGACGGCCTCGGCGGCGATCCCCTCCCGGGCGGCGGCCACCGCCGCCTGCTGGGCCGCCAGCAGCACCTCGTAGCAGTCGGCGACTTCGGCGGTGGGCTCGCCGGTGACCACTGTCCGGGTGATGTCCGAGCAGTAGCCCACCTCGCCGTCCAGCGAGAGGGTGCCGCCGAAGTCGCAGACCACCGTCTCGCCCGGCCCGATGATCCGTGACCCGGCCTCGTGATGGGGACTGGCGGCATTCGGCCCACTGCCGACGATGGCGAAGTTCACCCGCTCATGGCCTTCGGCCACCAACCAGGCGCTGATGTCGTTGGACACATCCGCCTCGCTTCGCCCGATGAGGCTGACGTCCCCTCGCTGCAGCCCGGCCGCCACCCGGTCGGCGGCGCCGGATGCCGCCCGCAGGGCCTCGAGCTCGAAGCCGTCTTTCACCGCCCGGATCGGCGACGTCACCGTGGAGCCGGTGATCCAGGCCGCTTTCGGGATCGCCGCCTGGAGGGCGAGCACCGAGGTCGCCCAGGTCCGGTCCGAGATGCCGACTCGCCATCGACCCGCCGCCCCGGGTCCACCCCCGGTGGCGGCCACCACCGACGCCACGATGGCCACCGGATCCTCGGTGTCGGACCACGGCCGCACCTCGAACACCTCATCGGCTCGGGCCACCCGGGGGGCCTCCAGCCCGGGGACCACCAGCACCGGATCCCCGCTCCGGGGCAGGACCAGCATGGTCAGTCGCTCCAACGGCATCGCCTCGTACCCGGTCAGCCAGGGGAGATCGGCACCCAACGACAGCAGCAGGACATCGACGTCCAGCTCCTCCATCCGCTGTCGGACCATCGCCATCCGCTCGATCCGGGATGCCTTGGCCCGATCCGAGAGCTCGATCACAACATCGGGGCCGGAGCCGACCGCGCCGCTCCCATCCGCACCGGGACGCCGGCGGTGGCCGGCGCGGACGCCTCCGCCGCCTCCCGGGCGTGATAGCTCGACCGGGTCAGCGGTGACGCCTGCACGTGGCTGAAGCCCATCGCCATGCCCGCCTCCCGCAAGGCGTCGAACTCCTCGGGGCGCAGCCACCGGGCCACCGGCAGGTGCCGGGAGCTCGGCCGCAGGTACTGGCCCATGGTGACGATGTCCACCCCCACCGCCCGAAGGTCGGCCAGGGTGGCCAGCACCTCCTCCTCCCGTTCGCCCATGCCGAGGATCATCCCCGATTTGGTGGTGAGGCCGGCATCCTTGGCCCGGGCCAGAACCGACAGGCTGCGGGCATAGCCGGCCGACGGTCGGACGGCCCGCTGGAGGCGGGCGACCGTCTCGATGTTGTGGTTCAGCACGTCGGGACGGGCGTCGAAGACAGTGCGGAGGGACGCTTCATCGCCCTTGCAGTCGGAGATCAACACCTCGATGGCCGTCCGCGGGCTCTGGCTGCGCACCGCCTGGATGGCGGCAGCGAACCCGCCGGCACCGCCGTCGTCGAGATCGTCGCGGGCCACGCAGGTGATCACCGCGTGGGCGAGGCCCATCCGGGCCACCGCCCGGGCCACCCGGGCCGGCTCATCGGGATCGAGAGGGAGCGGATGGCGGGTATCGACCTGGCAGAATCCACAGGCCCGGGTGCAGCGGGAACCGTTGATCATGAAGGTGGCGGTCCCGTCCGACCAGCACTCATAGATATTCGGACAGCCCGCCTCCTCGCAGACGGTGACCAGGTCGAGATCCCGCAGCTCGCGCCGGAGTCCGAGATAGTCCTCGCCCATGTGGGCCTGCACCCGCAGCCAGGGGGGCTTCCGCTCCTGGATGGGGAGTCCGGCGTCAGGATCGACGCCCGACCGTCGGAGCCGGCGATCAAGGGAACGCCCCCCCGTCGGGGATCGGCGCAAGGCCACCGGCACGCCCGCCGCCACCACACCGTCGGTGACCCGCTGAGTGTCCTCCCGCGGACCCCACACCGCCAGTGCCGCCCCGATCACCGCGTCGGCCGCCTCCGCCATGGAGACCTCGATGCCCTCCGCGGCCAGGGAAGTCACCGGTTTGTCGGCGATCCCACAGGGCACGATGTGCTCGAACATCGACAGATCCGGATGGACGTTGAGGGCGAAGCCGTGCATGGTCCGGCCCCGGGTGGTCCGCACCCCGATGGCACAGACCTTCCGGGGCCCGGCCCCGCGGGTCGAATCGAGCCCCACCCACACTCCGGGGTACCCGTCGAGCCGGCCGACGTCGCCGGGACGGAGTCCCAGCGTCACCAGCGCGTCGATGACGACCTGCTCCACCCGCCGGACATGGTCGGGACCGCGGTGGAGGCCGCCGCCCACCGTCACGATCGGATACCCCACCAGCTGGCCGGGACCGTGGTAGGTGACGTCTCCCCCGCGGTCGGTCTTGACCGTGTCGGCCCCGACCGAGGCGGGGTCGACCAGGATGTGGTCGGCATCGGCATTCGAGCCCAACGTGTAGACGTGATTGTGCTCCAGCAACAACAGGTAGTCGGCCTCGGACCGGTGGCAGAGCGCCCGCTGGAGCGCCCACCCCTCCCGATAGGGGACGCGCCCCAGCCACCGGACCCTCATCGGAGCTTTCTCGATTGGATCATGGTCGGGCTCAGAGCTCTCCCGCCCAGTCGCGTTGGTTGAGGATCTCCGACAGCCGGGCCAGGAAGCGGGCCACGTAGGCCCCGTCGACGGCCCGGTGGTCGAAGGTCATGGCGGCCAGACCCACCGAGTGGATGGCGATCGACTCGCTCCCGTCGGGGAGCACCACCACCACCGGCTTCCTCGACACCCCGTCGGTGGAGAGGATGGCCACCTGGGGCTGGTTGATGATGGCTCCGGTGAGCAGCGTGCCGAACGGGCCGGCATTGGTGATGGAGAACGTGCCGCCACTGATGTCGTCGGCATTCAGTCGTTTGGTGCGGGCGCGATCGGCCACGTCGTGGATGCGGCGGGCCATTCCCCGCAACGTCAGCTCCTCGGCGTGGTGCACGACCGGGACGATGAGGCCCTCGTTGTCGAGGTCGACCGCGATCCCCAGGTTGACGTCGTGGTGGATGATGAGGGCATCTTCCCCGACCGATGCGTTGAGGTGGGGGAACTCCCCCAGCGCCTCCACCGTGGCCCGGGCGGCGAAGGAAAGGTAGGTGAGGCTGAACCCCTCCTCGGCCTTGAATCGGGGACCGTGGGATTGGCGTACCCGTTCCACCCGTTCGTAGTCGATCTCCTTCACCATCAGGGTGTGGGCGGAGGTGGCCTTGGACCGGACCATGTGCTCGGCCGTCCGGCGGCGGATGTTGGTGAACGGCAACACCTCATCCCGCCCGTCCCCCCGGGGAGCCGGAGCCGCGGTGGTCAAGGGTGGAGCCGCGGCCGGAGCGGGGCGAGTGGCATCGGGGGCTCCGGCCGGCGCGGAAGTCCCACCCGCCGCGATCACCGCTTCCACGTCGTCCCGGGTGATCCGGCCGCCGATGCCGGTCCCGGTGACCGAGCCCGCATCGATGTTGTGCTCGCTCAGCAGTTTGCGGACCACCGGGGAGAGGACCAGGCCGTTGCCCGAGCCGCCGGCGGACGCCGGGACTGGCGCCGGGGGCGGCGGTGCCGCCACCGATGCGGGGGCGGGGGCCGCCACCGGAGGGGCGGGCGGTGCAGGGGGTGGCGGTGCGACGGGTGGTGGTGGGGCCGCCGGAGGGGGCGGCGGCGGGGCCTCGACCGCGGCCTCGGGGGATGGAGCCTCGGCGGCGGCGGGCGGCGCTTCCGAGCCGTTGGACGACCCGCTTTCGCCGATGACGGCCAACTTGACCCCGACGTCCACGGTGTCGCCTTCCTCCACCAGGATCTGGGTGAGGACGCCACCGGCCGGGGACGGAACCTCGGAGTCGACTTTGTCGGTGGACACCTCGAAGAGGGGCTCGTCCCGCTCGACCTGATCACCGATGGCCTTCAGCCACTTGGTGATGGTCCCTTCGGTCACTGTCTCGCCCAATTGCGGCATGGTCACATCAGGCAAGGTGAAGCCCCCTTCCGGTCAAGGCCAGCACGGTCTCACCGAAGGTCTCCGACAGCGACGGGTGCGGCTGGATGAACTGCCCGACTTCGTCGGGAGTGGCTTCCCAGTTGACGGCCAGATGGCCGGCCCCCAACTGTTCGGTGACCCAGGGCCCGGCCATATGGACGCCGAGAATCTTGCCGGCGGTGCCATCCGGCCGGCGCTCGGCGACGACCTTCACCAGACCCTCGGTGTCCCCGATGATGCGGGCCCGGCTGTTGCCGCCGAAGGGGTCCTTCTTCACCACCACGTCGTAGCCCGCCTCCTTGGCGGCGTCCTCGGTCAGCCCGGCGAAGGCCACCTCGGGATGGCAGTAGATGGCCCAGGGCACCCGGTCGTAGTTGACCGGAAGGACCGGCTCGCCCAGGATCGACTTGATGATGACAATCGCCTCGGCGAACCCGACGTGGGCGAGTTGTGGGGTGTTGGCCACCACGTCGCCCACCGCCCACACCCCCGGTGCCGCGGTGCGCATGAACTCGTCGGCCACCACGAATCCCCGCTCGTCGACGACGACCCCGGTGCCTTCGGCCAGCAGGCCCTCAGTGCGGGGCCGGCGACCGACCGAGACGACCACCGCGTCGACCGGCAACTTCTCGCCGTCGCCGAACAGGACGACGGTGCCCTTCCCCGACGGGTCCGGAGTGTGGCCCTGCAGCTGGGTGCCGGCCTTGACCTCGATCCCCCGCTTCCGGAATGACCGGGCCACCACGTTGGTGACGTCGGGATCGCACAAGGCCAGGATGCTCGGGAGCGCTTCGAACACCGTCACCTTGGAGCCGAGGTCGGAAAACAGGGAGGCGAACTCACAGCCGATGGCCCCGCCCCCCACCACCGCCACCGAGCCGGGGAGGGTGTCCAGGTCGAGGACATCGTCCGAGTCCATCACCACTGTCCCATCGACTTCGAAGCCGCGGATGGTCCGAGGCAGGGAGCCGGCCGCCAGCACGATGTCGGTGCCGGTGATCTCGGTGGTCGAGCCGTCGTGGCCGGCGATCCGGACCTTGTGGTCGGGCAACAGGGTCCCAGTCCCGCTGTAGATGTCGATCCCCCGCCCCTTCATGAGGCCGGTGAGCCCCTTGAACAACTGGTCGACGACCTTCTGCTTGCGGGCCTGGCTGATTGCGAACTCCACCGACGGCTTGGGGTCGCCGTCGGCGGCGTCCCCGATCCCGAACTGGGAGGCGGCGGCCACCGTCCGGTAGACCGACGCCGTCTCCAGGAATTCCTTGGCCGGCACGCACCCCCGATGGAGGCAGGTGCCGCCGACTTTGTCGAGCTCCACCACCGCGATCGACAGCCCGGCCGCCGCCCCGTAGAGGGCCGCCCCGTAGCCCCCGGGTCCGCCCCCGATGACGACGATGTCGTAGGTGCCGTCGCCGCCGCCCTTGTCCCCACTGCCCCCCGATGCCGTGTGCTCCGATGCCACCTGGGGTCCCGTGGGAACCACCTCCAGTCTCGATGGTGAGTGCTCGTTGTAGCCACCTCAGCCTATAGGCCGGAGGGTGGCATCGGCCCTAGGAAAGCACCCGGCGGCGGAAGTTGTGAAGCCCGATTCCGAGGAAGATCGCCGTGAAGGCGATCAGCACCGGGTACACCACGTAGAGATGCATGTGGGAGGCGTTGGTGAAGGCGGCCCGCATCCCTTCGTTGACGTAGATCAGCGGGTTGATGAGGACGACCGTCTGCAGCCAGTGCCACCCGTCGACCTTGATGGGGGCCAGTCGGGTCCACTGGTAGTAGGTGCCGCCGAGGAAGGTGACCGGGAGGATGACGAAACCGAACATCAGCCCGATGTTGCGGGGCTCGAAGGTGGTGCCGAGGAAGAGCCCGAGGGAGGTCATGGCCACACAGGCCAGCGGCACCAGGGTGAGGATGATCCACCAGTGCAGATTCAGGTGGGCTTCGGCCCCGCTGGCATGGACAACCGAGGCGATGGGGAGCACGATGATGGCGGAGATGGCCCCCTGGACCGCCCCCGACAGCACTTTGGCCATCGCCACCAGCCAGATGGGGCAGGGAGCCTGCACCCGGTCCTCGATCTCCCGGGTGTACCCGAACTCGGTGGCCATGGTCAGCGCCACCGACTGCACCCCCTGGAACAGGATGGAGATGCCCACCACCCCGGGGACCAGCACGGTGGCGAAGGCCGATTCGCTGCCCGAGCCCCCGCCTCCCCCGATCCCCTGGCCGATCTTCGGGAACACGTAGAGGAAGACCAGGCATAACAGGAACGGCTGGACCACCGTCCGGATGACGAACTCCACCAGGTGCTTCCGCAGCACCACCAGGTCCCTAAGGATCAGCGCCCAGAGGGCGATCCGGCTGGTGGCGGTGGCCGATCGGGTCGGGCGCAGCTCGATGCGGGCGGCGTCGGCGGAGGCGGAGGCTTCGGTGATCCCCATCAGTCCCGGAGCTCCTTGCCGGTCAGGTTGATGAAGACCGTTTCGAGGGTTGGCTCGGTGACCGAGAGGTCGATGATCGGGAACCCCCCGCCTTCCGCCACCGAGATCACCGTGGGCAGCAGTCGCTCACGGCCCTTCACGTGGAGCTCGACCCCGCCCTCGATCTGACGGGTCCGGGTGACGCCGGGGATGGCGCCCTCCAGCAGCCGGGCCAGCCCCTCCCCGTCCCCGGCGGCGGTGACGGTGACGATGGTGTCGGCGTCGATCCCCCGCTTGAGGGCGGCCGGAGTTCCGAGGGCCAGAATTTTCCCCTGGTCCATGATGGCCACCCGTTGGCAGAGCAGGTCGGCCTCTTCCATGTAGTGGGTGGTGAGCATGATCGTCTGGCCGGCGGCATTGAGCTGGCCGAGGATGTCCCAGAGGGCCAGCCGGCTCTGGGGGTCGAGGCCGGCGGTCGGCTCGTCGAGGAAGAGCACCGCTGGGCGGTGGAAGACGGCCCGGGCCACCATCAGCCGTTGGGCCATCCCCCCGGAGAGGGCCTCCACCGACGACTTGGCCCACTTCCCCAGCTGGAACTGGTCGAGCAACTGGTCGGAGATCCGGCGGGACTCGCCGGCCGGGATCCCGAACAGCCGGCCGTGCAAATAGAGGTTCTCCCACACCGACAGCTGCCGATCCAGGGTGTTCTGCTGGCTGACGATGCCGAGGATCTGTTTGGCCAGCGTCGGATGGGCGACCACGTCGATGCCCCCCACGAAGGCCTGCCCACCGGTCGGGATCACCCGGGTGGTGAGCATGCCGGCGGTGGTGGTCTTCCCGGCGCCGTTCGGGCCGAGCAGCCCGAAGATCTCCCCGGTGGCGACGGCCAGATCCAGGCTGTCCACCGCCCGGAAGTCGGTCCCCTCGTAGACCTTGGTCAGGTCCACCGTGCGGATGATGCCGTCGTCGACCGCCGCTGGCATCGGGGC
The DNA here is from genome assembly GCA_036268775.1 of Acidimicrobiales bacterium. Lineage (GTDB taxonomy): Bacteria > Actinomycetota > Acidimicrobiia > Acidimicrobiales > RAAP-2 > DASZIT01. Next base: position 130,819 of record DATATM010000010.1, read on the forward strand.
CGCGCTCACAGATCCGGGGGCAGGGGAAGCGGCTTCCGGCCGTCGAACCCCTCTTCGGCGAAGTGCCACCAGCCGAGCTCGGTCTCGTCTCGTTTCCAGCAGAGGAGATAGACGACTCCCTTGTCGGTCACCGCCGGGAAATCCAGCAGGCCGGATTCGGAGTCGCGGAGGACGATGCCCTTCTCCTCGAGCTCCCCGAGGGCGGTCGGCACGTCGACCAGTTCAGGGTCGGCATCCGCCGGGTCGCTCACCACTCCGTGACCGTTGCTCCGGGCCACCGTCCCTTGGCGCTCGCCGCGCCGCAGGGCGTCGATCAGCACCCGCAGGCGCGGAAGTTCGGCCCGCGCCTCGTCTTCGGTCCAGTACCGCACTGACCGCAGCGTAGGCCCCGGCCCCCGGTGGTTGCCGGGGGTCCAGGTCTGGGGAACCCAGAGGCACCGCCACCGCCCACCCGGAGCGGGCTTACTTCGGCGGCATGCGGATGCCACCGTCCAGCCGGATGACCTCCGCGTTGAGGTAGCTGTTCTTGGCGATGCTGCTCACCATGGCGCCGAACTCCAGCGGGTTGCCCAGCCGCTTCGGGAAGTTGACCGACTTGCCGAGCTCCGCCCGGGCCTCGTCCGGAAGCATGGCCAGCAACGGGGTGTCGAACAGTCCGGGGGCGATGGCCAGCACCCGGATACCCACCACGGCCAGGTCGCGAGCCGCCGGGAGGGTCATCCCCACGATGGCGCCCTTGGACGCCGAGTAGGCCAACTGTCCGATCTGGCCGTCGAACGCCGCCACCGACGCGGTGTTGACGATCACCCCCCGCTCGCCGTCGGTCTGGGGCTCCACCTGGGAGATGGCCGAGGCCGCCTTGGTCATGACGTTGAAGGTGCCGATCACGTTCAGGTTCTGGATGAACTGGAACGGCGCCAGATCGTGGGGCGAGCCGTCCCGGTTGATCACCCGGCCGACCCATCCGGTCCCCGCACAGTTCACCGCGATGCGGAGGTTGCCGCCGTCGGCGGCCTGGTCGACCGCCTTCTGGCAGTCGCCGGGGTCGGTGACGTCGCCGCCTACGTAGTTGGCGTTGGACCCGATCTCACCGGCCACCTCTTTGGCCCGCTCTTCGTTCTTGTCGAAGATGGTGACCCGCACGCCTTCGGCGGCGAGGGTGCGGGCAGTGGCTTCACCCAGGCCTGATGCGCCCCCGGTGATGATTGCTGAGCTTCCGTTGATCTCCATGGCAGCAGATTACGGGACCGGGGGCCAGGACCCAAACTCGGGCGGAATCCCGGTTCCCGGACCCGAGAAGGCCTCTAGCGCTGGAGCGCGGCCGCCTCGGTGGCCAACTGGTCGACCAGGTCGTTCATCGGATCTCCGGAGTGGCCCTTGACCCATTCGAAGGTCACCCGCCGGTTCGGATCGAGGGCCAGATCGAGGACCTGTTCCCACAGATCGCGATTGGCCACCGGCTTTCCCTGGGAGTTGCGCCAGCCCTTCCGCTTCCACCCCAGGTACCACTTCTGTTTGAAGCAGTTGACCACGTAGGTCGAATCGCTGACCACCAGGACGTCGCCGTCGATGGCCCGCAACGCCTCGATGACCGCCTGGATCTCCATGCGCTGGTTGGTGGAATGGGGCTCCCCCCCGCTTCCGAACAAGGTGCTCCCGGTCCCCGACCGCCGGCCGTCGACCGCCCACCCCCATCCGCCGGGCCCGGGGTTCCCGAGACAGGCGCCGTCGGTGTAGACGACGGTGACCTGGTCGCTGGCGGGTTGGGTGCTGGGCATCGGCACAGCATGCACGCTGGCCGACGAGGTCCGCACACCCGGGTCGGACCCGCCGAAGTTTTGACCCCCGGGCCCGGCTTCCGTTTCCGCCGAACCAGTGGGAGCATGGACCCATGCTCTTCGACGGGGTCAGCCACCAGCTCTACGACAGCGACGCCGGCGAGACCGCGGAGTGGATGGACGCCTTCGACGACGTGGTGGAGGCCCACGGTCGGACCCGGGCCCGCTACCTCCTCCTCCGTCTACTCGAACAGGCCCGGGCCAAGAACGTCGACTTCCCCGCCACCGTCTCCACCCCCTACGTCAACACCATCCCCACCGACCGGGAGCCGGAGTTCCCCGGTGACGAGGACATCGAGCGCCGGATCCGGGCGTTCATCCGTTGGAACGCCGCGGTGATGGTGGTGCGGGCCAATGCCCGGTCCGCCTCCATCGGCGGCCACCTCTCTACCTATGCCAGCTCCGCCGCCCTCTACGAGGTCGGCTTCAACCACTTCTTCCACGGCAAGGACAACGGGGCGGCCGGCGATCAGGTCTTCTTCCAGGGGCACGGCTCTCCCGGCATCTACGCCCGGGCCTTCGTGGAGGGCCGGCTGACCGAACAGCAGCTCGACAACTTCCGGTTCGAGGTGGGGGGCGAGGGGCTGTCGTCCTACCCCCACCCGCGGCTGATGCCGGAGTTCTGGGAGTTCCCCACCGTGTCGATGGGCCTCGGGCCGATCAACGCCATCTCCCAGGCCCACATGAACCGGTATCTCCACGCCCGGGGGCTGGTCGACACCTCGGCCAGCCGGGTTTGGTGCTTCGTCGGCGACGGCGAGTTCGACGAACCGGAGGCGATCGGTGGCCTGGGCATGGCCGGGCGGGAGCACCTCGACAACCTCACCTTCGTGGTCAACTGCAACCTCCAGCGGTTGGACGGCCCGGTGCGGGGGAACGGCAAGGTCATCCAGGAGTTCGAGGCCCTGTTCCGGGGGGCGGGCTGGAACGTCATCAAGGTCGTCTGGGGGCGGGCCTGGGACCAGCTGCTGGCCAAGGACGTGGACGGGGTTCTCCTCAAGAAGATGAACTCGACGGTCGACGGTGAATTCCAGAAGTACGCCACCGAGTCGGGCGCCTACATCCGGGAGCACTTCTTCGGCCCCGACCCCCGGCTCCGGGCCATGGTCGCCGATCTCTCCGATGAGGCCCTCCAGTCGCTCCCCCGGGGAGGCCACGACTACCAGAAGATCTATGCCGCCTACCGGGCCGCCACCGAGTACGTGGGGGCACCCACCGTGGTGCTGGCCAAGACGATCAAGGGCTGGACCCTCGGCCCCGAGATCGAGGCCCGCAACGCCACCCACCAGATCAAGAAGATGACCAAGCCCCAGCTCCGGACCCTCCGAGACCGGCTCTTCCTCCAGGACGAGATCCCCGATTCCGCCCTCGACGCCGACATGCCCCCCTACTACCGCCCGGCCGACGACTCCCCGGCCGCCCTCTATCTGGCCGAGCGCCGCCGCGCCCTCGGTGGTCCCCTCCCCCGCCGGGTGGTCCGCCCGAAGGTGCTCGACGCCCCCGCCCCCGAGGTGTTCGCCGAGTTCCTGGAAGGATCGGGCAAGCTGTCGGCCTCCACCACCATGGCCTTCGCCCGCCTGCTGCGGAACCTGGTGCGGGACCCGTCGATCGGACAACGGATGGTGCCCATCGTCTCCGACGAGGCCCGGACCTTCGGGCTCGAGCCGTTGATCGCCAACGTGCAGATCTACTCACCCGACGGCCAGAGCTACACCCCGGTGGATGCCGACCTCGCCCTTCACTATGCCGAGAGCGAGTCGGGCCAGGTCCTGGAGGAGGGCATCACCGAGTCGGGGGCCACCGCCACCTTCACCGCCGCCGCCACCGCCTATGCCACCTGGGGTGAGCCGCTCATCCCCTGTTACCTCTTCTATTCGATGTTCGGGTTCCAACGGGTGGGCGACCTGTTGTGGGCGCTGGGCGACATGCGGGGCCGGGGCTTCCTGCTCGGGTGCACCGCCGGGCGGACCACCCTCAACGGCGAGGGGCTCCAGCACCAGGACGGGCACTCGCTGGTGCTGGCCTCGGTGGTGCCGACGGTGGCGGCCTACGACCCGGCCTTCGCCTACGAGGTGGCGGTGATCATGGAGGACGGGATCCGCCGGATGACCGGCCCGGATCCGGAAGACCGCTACTGGTACATCACCCTCTACAACGAGAACTACCCGATGCCCGCCCTCCCCGAGGATGCCGCCGAGGCGGACCGGGTGCGCACCGGGGTCATCCAGGGCATGTACCGGTTCGCCGGCCACCGCGACCCCGACCCGGCCGAAGGGGCGGTGACCCCGAGCCCGGAGGGCGGCGCGTCGGCGGAAACCCCCCATCAGGCGACCCTGCTGTTCTCCGGGTCGGCCTGGCTGGCGGCGATGGAAGCTCGTTCCCTGCTGGCCGCCGACTGGGGGGTCGAGGCCGATGCCTGGTCGGTGACCTCCTACAAGTCGCTGCGGGAGGACTCCCTCTCGGTCGAGCGGTGGAACCGCCTCCACCCGGGCGAGGAGCCGAGGGTCTCGTTGATCACCGGCTCGCTGGCCGGTTCGAACGGCCCGGTGGTGGCGGTGACCGACTTCGTCAGGGCGGTGCCCGACCAGATCTCCCGGTTCGTGCCCCGCCATTTCACTTCGTTGGGCACCGACGGATTCGGGCGGTCGGACACCCGGGACACCCTCCGCCGGTTCTTCGAGGTCGACGCCGCCCACATCGTGGTGGCGGTCCTTGACGGGTTGGTGGCCACCGGCGAGGTCCAACCCGAAGTGGTCTCCAAGGCCATCCACCAGTACGGGATCGACGCCTCTTCCGGGGACCCCTGGACCCGCTGAACCATCGGCGCCATCGCCGCCATCGACTCCGAGGTGGCTAGGCCCCGGACGGAGCCGGAAACGTGCCCGCCTCCGCGATGTAGGGACCCGCAGGGCTCCACCCGATCCGGGCCGCCGCCACCGGACGGAACCAGTGGAAGGGGTCGTTGGCGTGCCACGGGTTGTACAGCACCCAGGTCGACGCGCCGGCCGACGACCCATTGGCTTGGAAGATGGTTTCCTCCCCGGGACCAACCCCTTGGGCATTGCTGCCGATCAGTGGCGGAACCCCGACCCCGGTGCACGGCCCGCTGATCCCCTCGCACTTGGCCACCCCCACCGCGTAGTTGGATCCATAGAAGCCGTCCCCGCCGGAGTAGAAGAGCCACCAGGTCCGGTTGGGGGCCTCGACCATCTGGGGGGCTTCGATGATGGGATGGGCCCAGGCGGGGGCCTGGATGAGGCCGAAGATGCTGGTCGGCGAGCCGACCACCGCCCGGCCGTCGGAGGCCAGGGGCTGGGACCAGAGGAGGTCGGTGCCGGTGTGGTCGGTGGAGTTGTTGTCGCTCTTCCACACCAGATACGGACGGCCCTGGGCCGAGGTGTCGTCCACCACCACCTGGGGGTCGATGTCTCCGCCCTGGTCCCGCTGACAGACGATGGGCTGAGGCGACGGCGAGTAGGGGCCGGCGGCCGAGGTGGCCACCGCGGTGCCCAGACAGTGGGTCCCCGGGGTGACCCCGGCCAACTGGGCCGAGTAGTACAGGACATAGGTGGCACCGAAGCGGTGGACCTCCGGTTGCCAGGTGAGGCCGCCCTTGGACACCGGAACCGCCCAGGCCGGCAGGGTGGGGAAGGCGTCAACCGCGGCGGACCAATGACCGGGGGACCCGGTCAGCATCGGGATGTTGTCCCGGGGGTCGCCGAACGAGGTCGAGACGAAGAGCAGATACTGGCCCTGGCTCGACAGGAGCCACCCGCCGGGGAGGTCCTGATCGGCCGAACCCGCCACCACGATGGCCGGCGCATCCGGCGTACGGGTCGGGGGTTGGGGAGCCGGCGCCGGTCGATCGGCGGAGACCGAGCTGGACGTGGTGAGAATGGCACCGGCGGTGGCCAGGACCACCGCAAACAAGACGACCGAAATCCGCCCCGCTTGGCGGCGCCGGTTCTTGGCCTGCTCCCGTTTGTGCTTGACCTGCCCCATTGATTTCTTCCACCCCGCCGACGACCTGTAGCAGTCCTAAAACGGCGTCCCCCCGGATGGAGTACAGAGACTAGACATTTTTCCCCGACCGGAGGAGGACGGATCGACCACCATCACCGGGAAGCCAAGTCGGCGATGGGCCTGGTCGACCGCACTGGGCCGATCCTGATGCTCCCGGCTAGCCTGACGAGGTGATCCAATTGAGTGGCAATCCGGCCGCCGACAAGCTCCTGTCCGACGACCCCCTGGCGTTGGTCATCGGGATGGTCCTCGATCAGCAGATCCCGTTGGAGAAGGCCTTCACCTCACCGTTCGAATTGAAGGAGCGGCTGGGCGGCTCCCTCGATGTCGCCAAGATCGCCGCCATGGATCCCGACCAGTTGGCCGATGTCTTCGCCGAACGGCCGGCCCTCCACCGCTTCCCGCGTTCGATGGCCCGTCGGGTGCAAGATGTCTGTCGCCTGATCACCGACACCTACCACGGCGACGCCGCCGCAGTCTGGACCTCGGCCGCCGACGGCAAGGAACTGTTGGCCAACGTCCGAGCCCTCCCCGGGTTCGGCGCCCAGAAGGCCCGCATCTTCATCGCGCTGCTGGGCAAGCAGATGGGCCTGACCACGCCGGGGTGGCAGAAGGTGTCGACCCCCTATGGTCAGCCGGGGACATTCCAATCGGTGGCCGACATCGATTCTCCCGCCGCGTTGGCCAAGGTCCGCCAGTTCAAGCAGAAGAAGAAAGCCCAGGCCAAGGCCCAGGCGACCGCCGCCAATTGACGGATCCGGCGACCCGGGCCCCCGTCGGAGGCTGGGGCCTTTCCGAGCGTCGGCTCTATCTGTGCACCCCGGATCGCCCTGACCTCGGCCCGTTCGTGGAGGCCTGCATCATCGGTGGGGTGGACGTCGTCCAACTCCGGGAAAAACACCTCGCCGACTCCGATCTGCTGGCTCGGGCCCGCATCGTCCAGGCGGTCTGTGCCCGCCACCACATCCCGTTCGTCCTCAACGACCGTCCCGATCTCGCCCGGGCGGTCGGCGCCGACGGGGTCCACGTCGGTCAGGACGACATGCCCGCCGAGGAGGCGCGGCGGGTGGTCGGCGATCACGGGTTGGTCGGGCTGTCCACTCATGGGTCGTCCGAGTTGCAGTCGGCGATCGACCACCAACTGCCGGTCGACTATCTCTCCGCCGGGCCGGTGCTGGCCACCCCGACCAAGCCCGGGCGGCCCGGTACCGGGCTCGGCTACATCCGGGAGGCGGTCGCCCGTTCGCCCTGGCCGGTCTGGATCACCGGTGGAGTGGACCCCGAGTGCGTCGGGGACCTGATCGCGGTCGGGGCCCGGCATTTCGTGGTGGTCCGCTGGCTCACCGAGGCGGAGGATCCGGGCGGCCATGCCCGCCAGCTACGCCACGCCATCGACACCGGCATCGAGAAAACCTCGTCTACGACCTAACGCCGCGTTCGCCCACCATCGCCGGCCGGCCGGCCGGGGGATTGCTCAGGGTGCGGCGGTGGTCGGCGTAGTGGTGGCCGCGGGGGCGGTGGTCGGCGTGGTGGTGGCCGGCACCGTGGTGGTCGGGGTGGCGACCACCTTGGCCCCGCTCGGCAGGGCCACCGGGGGCGACGAGTTCACCGACGACACCGTCAAGGACAGCTGGGCCCCAGTGGCGCTGATGGTCAGCGACGACAGGTACTGGCCGATCACCGTGGCGGTGAACGAGGCGGTCTGGCCCTGTTGGGTCACCGAGAAGGTGTAGGTGTCACCCTTCTGATGGACGTTCTTGGCGTTCTTGGCCAGGGCCACGTACTCGTGGACCGGGTCGTAGGAGGAGGCCGGCTGGCTGGTCTGCTTCTGGAAGGTGAGGTGGGCGGTGGACGACGACTGGGTCACCTGGTTGCTCTGGTACTCGACCCCGTCGATGACGGCCACGTAGACCCGCACCGTCCCCGAATCGACGTAGCCCCCCAGCCGGGAAGGCGCCTGGAACACCAAGTGCTGGATCTGGGTTCCCTGCGAGCTGCTCTCCTCCACGTCGGAGGTGTAGTTGGCGGCGGCCAAGGTGTTCTTCACCGCTTGTTGGAGGCTGGCCTGCTTGGGGGCCTGGGAGACGCCCAGCGCCGCGCCGCCGGCGGCCAGCACCGCCACCAGGACGAGCAGCAGCCAACCAATCAACCTTCGGGGTCCGGTCATTTCGGAGACGCTACGCCATATCCGGAGGGGCAACGGTCGCGGCCCGGGCCCACCGATCCGGTCGCCGGCACCTTGGCGCGGAGGTCCGGCCGGACATGGAACTCAGGTCAGTCGGTGACACCGGGCGAACGATGCTGGGTTCAGATACCGATCCGTTGGGCCAGCAGCTCCCGGTGATAGGAGGGGTCGCCGAGCAGGAGCTCGGAGGACTTGGCCCGCTTGAAGTAGAGGTGGGCCGGGTGCTCCCAGGTGAAGCCGATCCCACCGTGGATCTGGATGGTCTCGGCGGCGGCGTGGAAGTAGGCCTCCGAGCAGTAGGACTTGGCCAGGCTGGCCACCACCGGCAGCTCGTCGGAGTCCTCGGCGGCGGCCCAACCGGCGTAGTAGGCGGCCGACTTGGCCGACTCCACCTCCAACAGCATGTCGGCGCACTTGTGCTTGATGGCCTGGAAGCTGCCGATCGGCCGGCCGAACTGGATACGGGTCTTGGCGTACTCGACGGAACTGTCGAGGCACCGCTGGGCCCCGCCCACCTGCTCGGCGGCCAGCGCCACCGCCGCCAGGTCGAGGGTCTTCGACAGCCCGGCCGAGGCCCCGCCGTCGGTCCCGATCAGGCGGGCCGGGGTGTTGGCGAACTCCAGCCGGGCCTGCTTGCGGGTCTGGTCCATGGTGGCCAGTGGGGTGCGGGTCAGGCCCTCGGCGTCACCGGTGACCGCGAACAGGCTGATGCCGGCATCGGTCCGGCCCACCACCAGGATGAGGTTGGCCACGTGGCCGTCGATGACGAACGACTTGTGCCCGTTCAGCGACCAGCCGCCCCCCGACGGGGTGGCGGTCAGGGTCACGCTCTCGGTGTCCCACTGCCCGCTGTCCTCGGTGTGGGCGAGGGTGGCGATGGTCTCTCCCGAGGCAATGCCGGGGAGGTAGTCCGCTTTCGCCTTCTGGTCGCCGGAGGTGAGGATGGCGTTGGCCCCGAGCGCCACGGTGGAGAAGAACGGTGCACAGAGCAGCGCCGCTCCCATCTCCTCCAGCACCACGATGAGCTCCACATAGGAGAATCCAGACCCGCCGAACTCTTCGGGGATGGTCAGCGACTGGAGGCCCAGCTGGTCGGCCATCTGGGTCCACACCGCCGGGTCGTAGCCCTCGGTGGTCTCCATCAGCCGGCGGACCTCCGTCTCGGGCGACTTGTCCTCGAGAAAGCGCTTGACCGACTTGCGGAGCTCGTCCTGTTCCTCGCTGAAGGCGAAGTTCATCGTTTTCCATCCCCCTTGGGACAGCCCCCTCCGTGGGGACCTCGTGCTCCGTTGTCTACCAGAACTGGGCCGATGTTGACCAACGGGTCAAGAAACGGCGGGGTGGATGGCACCGCTGCGGCGGTACGCTGCACGGTTGTCGGTGGCCGACACCCCGCCAGGGCGGGGACCACCCGAGGAGGGCAGCCTGGCATGGCCAACACCATCATCGATTACCAGGACACCGACGTCGAGGTCCACCGGGTGGTGGTGGGTCCGGTGGACAACAACGTCTACATCGTCCGCTGCCGGCAGACCGGCGACTCGGTGCTGATCGACGCCGCCAACGAGCACGACCTCCTCCTCGAGCTCTGCCGCGACCTCGGGGTCCGGCAGGTAGTGGAGACCCACGGCCACTGGGACCACATCCAGGCGGTGGAATCGGTCAGGAACGCCGGCATCGACGTGGCGGTGACCCAGGCGGATGCCGGGATGCTTCCGTCCTACGACCTGATCCTGGAAGATGCGTCGACCCTGGAGATCGGTCGGCTCCGGATCGGCACCATTGCCACCCCCGGGCACACCCCGGGTTCGATGTGCTTCGCCGTCGAGGGGACGCCGCTGCTCTTCAGCGGGGACACCCTCTTCCCCGGCGGCCCCGGCAACACCTCGTTCGAGAACGCCGACTTCGGCACCATCATCGCCTCCATCGAGGGCCGGCTGTTCGGCGAGTTCGGACCGGACACCCTGGTGCTGCCCGGCCACGGGAAGAGCACCACCGTCGGCGCCGAGACCCCCCATCTCCAGGAGTGGATCGACCGGGGCTGGTGACTCAGACCGCGGTGGCCGGATGCCGGGGGGCGCGGATCACTTCGATCTCGGGCGGCAACCCGGTAATGGTCATGCCGCCCGGAACATCGTCGCCCACCTCGATGGTCACCCGGGCGCCGGCCAGCGGGATCCCCTCCACCTTCAAGTGGCCGATCCCCTCCGGCAGGTTGGGGCACACCCAGGTCTTCCCCCGCGGGACCCAGGGGTCCAGCCGGAGCAATGTGCGCAGGCAGAGCAGCGGGGACGCCGCCGACCAGGCCTGCGGCGAGCAGGAGGTCGGATAGCCGACCGGCACGCTCAGCTCCCCCCGGTCGAGGCCGCTGAAGAGCTCGGGCAGCCGCCCGCCCTGGGCCACCGCGGCGTCGAGCAGCGCCAGGATCAGTTTCTGGGCGATGTCGTCGAACCCGTAGCGGGCCAGACCGGCGGCCACGATGGCGGTGTCATGGGGCCATACCGAGCCGCAGTGGTAGCTGATCGGGTTGTAGCCGCCGCTGTCGGAGGCGAGGGTGCGGACGCCCCAGCCGCTGAACATCTCCGGTGACGCCAGCTTGGCCGCCACCTGGGCTGCCTTGTCCTCGTCGACGATCCCGGTCCACAGGCAGTGGCCGATGTTGGAGGTGAGGGAGTCGATCGGCTTCTTGTCGGCGTCGAGGCCGATGGCGAACCATCCCTTCTCCTCCAGCCAGAAGTCACGGTTGAAGGCCGTCTTCAACTCCGTCGCCTTGGCCCGGAACCGTTGGAAGGTGGCGGTGTCCCCGACCTCGTAGGCGAAGTGGGCCCGGGCCAGGTAGGCGCCGTAGGTATAGGCCTGCACCTCGCAGAGGGCGATAGGCGCCTCCGCCACCCGACCGTCGGCGTAACGGATGCCGTCCCAGCTGTCCTTCCAACCCTGGTTGGCCAGCCCGCGGTCGGTGGCCCGGTGGTACTCCACATAGCCGTCGCCATCGGCGTCGCCGAAATGCTCGATCCACTCGATGGCCCGTTCGGCATTGGGCAACAGCTCGTCGACCAGCTCGCCGGCCACCCCCCAGCGCCGGAGCTCGCCGAGCAGCATCACGAACAACGGGGTGGCGTCGGCGGTGCCGTAGTAGATGCTCCCGCCCCCGAGCGACAGGGAGGCGGCATCGCCGAACCGCATCTCGTGGAGGATGCGGCCGGGCTGTTCGTCGTGCCGGGGGTCTACTTCGTTGCCCTGGAACCGGGCCAGCGTCTGCAGCACCCCGAGGGCCAGGTCGGGATCCACCAGCAACGCCATCCAGGCGGTCAGCAGGGAGTCACGCCCGAAGACGGTCATGAACCACGGCGCCCCGGCCGCCACCACCATCCGGTCGGGGAACTCCGGATCGAAGATCCGTAGCGCCCCGAGGTCCTCGGCGCTCCGGGCCACCACGTTCTTCAGTCCCGGATGGTCGGTGTCGACCTGGGGAACCTGTCGGCGCCACCGGGCCAATCGCTCGGCCGGCTCCGCCCGCTCCACCGGCTGGCCGCACCGGTACCGGGGATTGATGCCGACCCCGTCGATCACCGGGGCCACCTCGACGCAGGTTCGCCACTCGCCCCGGGCGGGGACGATGGTCTCGAAGGTGGCGAGATCCTCCACCAGTTTGACCGGCGCGGAGAACCGGACTTCGGCGCCCCGGGTCACCCCGCCCCGACGATAGGAGAAGTGCATGGTGGGCGGTCCGGCCGCCGGCGGAGTCGCGCCGGTCCCGTTCCCGTCACCCCCGTTGATGCCAACCGTGACGGTTCCGGTCACCGTCTCGGTCTGGCCGCGGCCGCCGACCCGTCCTTCCTTCACCGCGAACAGGTCGGCGAAGTCGGCTCCGACGAACAGCTCGACCGAACAGAACGACGGCTCGTCCCCGAAGTTGCGGATGATGATGTCCTCCCGCATCCCCTGTCCCACGTAGCGGGACCTGAACACCATGAGGGTCGAATCCGCCCTCCCCGGGGGGGGCAGACACCGGGAGACGAAGGTGGAGGAGAACGGATCGTCGGTCACCGCCGCCAGCGCCTCGGTATGGGAGCCGTTGACCAGTAATTCGAACCGGGAGATGATCCGGGTGTCCCGCACGAACAGCCCTTGGGCGCCCCCCACCGAGATGTCCCCGCCGCTCCCGCTGATGGTGAAGGTGGACTCGTCGACCAGGGTGACGACCCCATCGTTGGCCTGCAACTGGGCGACGGGTCCGGCGTAGGTCCACGGGTCGGCCATCAGCGCACCCCCGGGGCGCGGGTGGCCCCAGGCATCAGAAGAATCGAAATTCCGGTCGCCGGGCGGAGTCGGATGGGCCCCTGGAGCGGCCTGCGGCCGCCCCGGAATCGAGCCTGCGGTCGGGCGCCAGAGAAGCCGTTGGCGGCAAGCATCGAAGATGTCACCCGGTTACCGTACTTGCCCGCCTCCGAACTCACGAAATTCCTGGTCGCAAGGCCAGGTCATCCTATTCCTCCTACGGCGGTAGGAGAAATGACCAGAGGGGGGTAGGCTCGGGGTGTGAACGAAGGGACAGTCGCGAAGACCCCGTCAACTGCTCCGCTTCTCCAGGTGGAGGACCTCCACGTGTCGGTGGACGGTACCCCCATTCTCCGGGGCGTCGATCTCACCGTCGAGTCCGGCCAGGTGCACGCGGTGATGGGCCCCAACGGTTCGGGGAAGTCGACCCTGGCCAAGGTGCTGCTCGGCAATCCCGCCTACCAGGTCACCTCCGGGGCCATCCGGTTCCGGGGCGAGGACGTCACCACTTGGCCCACTGACGTCCGGGGGAAGGCCGGGATGTTCCTCGCCTTCCAAGAGCCCGAAGCCATCGGCGGCGTGCCGGTGATCCAGTTCCTCCGCCAAGCGCTGTCGGCCCGCCGGGGCATGGACATGTCAGTGCTCGAAGTTCGCTTGATGATGATGGAGTGGATGGAAAAGCTCGGGATGGATCCCGAGTTCGGCGAGCGGCATCTCAACGAGGGGTTCTCCGGGGGCGAGAAGAAGCGCAACGAGATCCTCCAGATGGCCATGCTCGAGCCGGAACTGGCCATCCTCGACGAGACCGACTCGGGCCTCGACGTCGACGCCCTCCGCACCGTGGCCCGGGGGGTGCACACGGTCCGGGAGAACCGACCGGATCTGGGGGTGGTGGTGATCACCCACTACCAACGGATGCTGGACGAGTTGGAGGCCGACCGGGTCCATCTCATCATCGACGGGGCCATCGTGGCCGAAGGCGGACCGGAGTTGTACAAGAAATTGGAGACGGAAGGATACGACGCATGGCGAGCGTAACCAACGTGGCACACGGCGTCGACGTCGAGACGCTGAAGAAGGACTTCCCCCTGTTGGCCCAAGAGGTCAATGGGCGCCCGATCACCTACCTCGACTCCGCGGCTTCCTCCCAGCGCCCGCGCCAGGTCCTCGACGCCATGCGCAACTACGAGGAGACCACCCACGCCAACGTGCACCGGGGCGTTTACGGGATCGCCGAGGAGGCCACCCGTCGCTTCGAAGCCGCCCGCCTGTCCGTCGGCCGTTTCATCGGGGCCCCCAACCCCGCCCGGGAGGTCCTGTTCGCCAAGAACGCCACCGAGGGGCTCAACCTGGTGGCCAATACCTGGGGGCGCACCCACCTTCATCCCGGCGATGCCATCCTCCTCACTGAGATGGAGCACCACGCCAATATCGTGCCCTGGCAGATGCTGGCCGAAGAGCGGGGGCTCACCATCCGGTGGATCCCCATCGACGACGACGGGGCCCTGATCCTCGATGATCTCGATCGCCTGCTCGACGGGGTCAAGCTGGTCGGGATCACCTGCATGTCGAACGTGCTCGGCACCCTGAACCCGGTCAGCGACATCGCCCGGGCTGCCCACGACGCCGGCGCGGTGGTGGTGGCCGACGCCGCCCAGTCCGTGCCCCATCTGCCCACCGACGTCGCCGCCCTCGGATGCGACTTTCTCGCCTTCAGCGCCCACAAGATGCTCGGACCCACCGGCATCGGCGTGCTCTGGGGCCGGGACGAGTTGCTCTCCTCCCTCCCCCCGTTCCTGGGTGGCGGGGAGATGATCCTCGACGTCCGCAAGGACGGCTTCACCCCCAACGATCTCCCCTGGCGCTTCGAAGCCGGCACCCCGCCGATCACCGAGGCAATCGGCCTCGGGGCGGCGGTGGAGTACCTGGAGGCGGTGGGGATGGAGTCGGTCCGGGCCCACGAGATCTCCTTGACCACCTACGCCATGCGCACCCTGCAGGAACGGTTCGGAGCCGACATCCACATCTTCGGGCCCAAGGATCCGGCCGAACGCGGGGGTGTCCTCTCCTTCGCCTATCGCGACATCCACCCTCACGACATTTCGCAGATCCTCGATCAGTACGGGGTCTGCGTTCGGGCCGGGCATCACTGTGCCAAGCCGCTGATGCGCCGCCTGGGCGTCAACGCCACCGCCCGTGCCTCCTTCGCCCTCTACAACGACGAGTCAGATGTCGACAGCTTGGTCGACGCCCTGTCCGAGGCGGGAGCGTTCTTCGGATGAGGTCCTCCCGGTACCCTGAAACGGTGACGTCTGCTCCGGTGGTCAACCACCTGTTACGAGTGCAAAGGAAGGTGATCTGATGGCCGGCCTCGAGGATCTCTACCGTGAGATCATCCTCGATCACTACCGTTCGCCTCGGAACCGGGGCGAGCTCCCGTCCCCTCCCGCTCAGCGGGTGGAAGGATTCAATCCGCTGTGCGGGGACGAGATCGTCGTCACCCTGGAAGTCAGTGACGGCGCGGTGTCCGACATCAAGATCGGCGGGACCGGCTGCTCGATCAGCCAGTCCTCGGCGTCACTGATGTCCGCGGCGGTGAAGGGGAAGTCGGTCGCCGAGGTCCGTGATCTCATCCGCACCTTCAAGGGGATGATGTCCATTCACGAGTCGACCCTTCCCGGCCAGGACGCCCAAGGGGGCGCCGAGGTGGAAGCGGGCGAAGCCCAACTCCTCGACGTCGATTCCCTCGGGGAGCTGGCGGCGCTGCAGGGAGTGGTGAAGTTCCCGGTCCGTATCAAGTGCGCGACCTTGAGCTGGAACACCCTGGCCCAGGGCCTCGACGAGGCCGAGTCGGAGACCGCCAACGCCTGAGCGGGTCTGACCTCGGTCCGCCGGTCAACCCGGGGGGCTGCAGGGGGTGGGATCGAAGTCCGGCACCGTGGTGGTCGTCGTTGTCGAGGACGAACCCGAACTGGAGGTGCCATTGGTGGCCGGCGTGCTCCCCCCCGAACCCGCCTCCGTCGTGGTGGTGGTGGCCGGGGCCCCGTCCGGTCCGGGGGGCGGGGTGACGACCGGTTCGGGAGCCTGCCCGAGGAACTGGGCGACCGCCTGATCGGCGTCGGGTTGCTGCACGTAGATGACCGACCCCAGGTAGCCAAAGACGGATGAATCGGACTCGTAGGTCGGCATGGTGGTGGTCACCAGCGAGGCGGATGCGAACGAGTGGAACTCCCGGGCCAAGGAGATGAGGCCGGCCACGTTGAAGGTCGAGTCGATGGTGACGCCCTGGACCACCGACCCGATGAAGGCGTTGAGGGTGAGCGGGTTGTACTTGGTCTCCGCCTGGTTGATGAGCGCCTTCAGAAAGGCGTTCTGCCGCTCGATGCGCCCGTAGTCGCTGGTCCCGTCGTACTGCCAGTAGCCGTCCTTGTAGTACTCGTAGTGACGGCTGCGCGCCACCGCCAGGGAGTAGCCACCGTTCACGTGCTGGCAGCCGGCAGTTTGGATGTTGAGCCCGGTGTAAGAGTCCTTCGCCGGGTAGGGGAAGTTGAGCCAGATCCCGCCGATGGCGTCGACCGCGCCGCGGAAGCCCTCGAAGTCGATCTGCACGACATGGCTGATGGGGATCCCGAAGTCGGCCTCGATGGTCTGCACCAATTGATCCGGGCCGTTGTTGTAGGTGGCGTTGATCCGGTTGTACTTCCCGATCTGACTGGTATCACCGGCCACCGCCACTACGGTGTCCCTCGGAATCGAGAGCACCCGGATCGCACCGGTGGCGGGATCGACGTGGAGGATCTTCACCACATCGCTCCGTTGACCGGTCTGCACGGTGGCCGACCCGAAGTGGGAGGCATCCGATGCCGATTCGTCCACCCGGGAGTCGGAGCCGATCAGCAACACGTTGAACGGCTTCCCCACCGGCGCCGCCTTCAGGTGCTTGACGGTCACCTTGGAGACCTGATGGAACCGGTACTGGATGTAGCCGTAGCCGACCCCCACCAGCACCAGCACCAGCGAGACCAGCACCACCGCGCTCAGCAGCACCCGGTCCAGCCAACTCCGCTTCTGCTTTCCGGCTCGGCGTTGCTTTCGCCGGGTGCGTCGGGAGACGCGCAGTTCCGGGACGTTGATGGCCCCGGTCGGAATCGGGTCCGGGTCGCCGTCGGCTCCGTTGGTGGCGGGTTCGGAATCCGGCGTTACCGGGGGTGGGCCGTCGGCGGCGGCGGCAGGGCCCGGCGACTCGCCATTGGCTTTTCTCGCCGACCGTGAACTCCCGCTCCCACCTCGGGGTGCACTATGTGCGCCGCCCCGTCGGCGATCTCGGCGAGCCATGGCTCATGACGCTAGCAACCGGCGGCTCGGAACCGTCACCGCCTCCGGACACCCAGGCGGTCCCGGGGACGGGCGATGAGGTCGAGAGGTCGATTCAGTCGGCCTCGCCACCACCCCCGGCCCGTATCTGCTCGTCGATGAGATTGACCACCGTCGGGTCGAGGAGGGTGGTGACATCCCCCAGCTCCCGGTGCTCGGCCACGTCCTTCAACAGACGCCGCATGATCTTGCCGCTGCGGGTCTTCGGCAGGTCGGGGGTGAGGATGATCTGGCGGGGCTTGGCGATCGGCCCGATGACCTTGGCCACATGGTCCCGCAACTGCTTCACCAGCGCGTCGCCCTCGTTCTCCGCATCCGACACCTCACCCTTGACGGTGACGAAGGCCACGATGGCCTGCCCGGTGGTGTCATCGCTGGCCCCCACCACCGCGGCTTCGGCCACCCGGGGGAAGCCGACCAGGGCGTGCTCGACCTCGGTGGTGGAGATGCGGTGTCCGGAGATGTTCATCACGTCGTCGACCCGGCCCAGCAGCCACAGGTCGCCGTCCTCGTCGCGTTTCGCCCCGTCGCCGGCGAAATAGCGACCCGGATACCGCGACCAGTAGGTCTCCTCGTATCGCTTCGGGTCGCCCCAGATGCCCCGGAGCATGCCGGGCCATGGACGATCGAGCACCAGGTAGCCACCGGCATCGTTTCCGACCGACTTCCCGGCGTCATCGACCACGTCGGCACTGATACCCGGGAACGGTCGCATCGCCGCCCCCGGCTTGGTGGCGGTGATCCCCGGCAGCGGGGTGATCATGATCCCGCCCGTCTCCGTCTGCCACCAGGTGTCCACCACCGGACACCGGTCGCCGCCGATGTTCTTCCGGTACCACATCCACGCCTCGGGATTGATGGGCTCGCCGACCGATCCGAGGAGTCGCAGGCTCGAGAGATCGTGGCCGGCGGGGTGCTCCTCTCCCCATTTCATGAACGTCCGGATGGTGGTAGGGGCGGTATAGAGGATGGTGACCTTGTAGTCCTCGACGATCTTCCACCATCGGTCGCGCCCGCCGGCGTCCGGCGTCCCCTCGTACATCACCGAGGTGACCCCGTTGGCGAGGGGGCCGTAGACGATATAGCTGTGGCCGGTGACCCAGCCGATGTCGGCGGCGGTCCAAAAGACGTCCGACTCCGGCTTCACATCGAAGATCAGCCGGTGGGTGGTGATGCAATGGGTGAGGTACCCACCGGTGGTGTGGAGGATCCCCTTCGGCTTGGCGGTGGTCCCACTGGTGTACATGATGTAGAGGGGCTGCTCGGCGTCGAAGGCTTCCGGGTCGTGATCGGTGGACTGCCGGTCCACGACCTCATGCCACCAGAGATCCCGGCCCTCCTGCCACTCGACATCCTGGCCGGTTCGGCGGACCACCAGCACCGATCGGACCTCGGGGCACTGCTGGAGCGCCTCGTCCACATTCGGCTTCAACGCCGCTTCCGCCCCGCGCCGGTAGCCGCCGTCGGCGGTGATCACGATACGAGCATCCCCGTCGAGGATTCGACTGGCCAAAGCCTCCGACGAGAACCCGCCGAAAGTCACCATGTGGGGCGCCCCGATCCGGGCACAGGCCAGCATGGCCACCACCGCCTCGGGGATCATCGGCATGTAGATGCAGACCCGGTCCCCGGCGTTCACCCCCAACTCGGTGAGCGCATTGGCGGCCTGGCAAACCATGTCCTTCAGATCGGCGTAAGTGATCGTCCGGGTGTCCCCATCGGGCTCCCCCACCCAATGGAAGGCGACCTTGTCCCCCTTGCCAGCGGCCACGTGCCGATCCACGCAGTTGACCGAGGCATTCAGCTTGCCGCCGACGAACCACTTGGCGAACGGGACCTTCCAGTCCAGCACCTCGGTCCAACGCTGCGCCCACTCGAGCCGATCCGCCTGTTCTTCCCACCAAGCGGTGGGATCGGCGTCGGCCTCGGCGTAGATTCCCGGCTTGGCGTTGGCCTGGGCGACGAACTCCGGCGACGGTTCGAACCGTCGGATCTCGTGAAGGAGTGCCGACAGCCCCTCCTCCGGTCGCCCGTTGTTTGCAACCTCGCTCATGTTCTTTACCTCCCCACCGTCAGCCTCGCGCAGTTCCGCCCTCCGGTCAGATCTTCGGAGCCAAGGGGATAGTGGGGATGATTGGCTTCTTGAACGTCTCGTTCACCACGCCGGCAAACGACGCATACCAGGCCGCGGCCGCGGTGGCGATACCGATATAGCCGCCCCACTTGGTCATGTTGGCCGAGGTCTGGAATGCCCCAATGGTCAGCAGGACAAAGGTGGCAGTCAGCAAGACAAATACGAGGGCAACCGCGGCGCTGACTCGCAACGAAGGGACGATCATGTAGAAGGTGAAGATCGTCCACCCCAGCAGGAACACCCCCACCGCCACCGGCGCGTCGGCGGCGGTGACGGCCACGAACTTGCCGAACACGTAGTACGAGATCCAGAACGCCCCGAAAGAGGAGAAAGCCAACGCCCCGAAGGTGTTCCGCCGGGTGAACTCCCACATCCCGGCGAAGAGTTGCACCGCCCCTCCGTAGACCAGGGCCAAGGCCAGGGCGGCATCCGCACCGGGTCCCCAGATATTGGCATTGCCCACGCTCAATGCAAAGGTGGTCATCGCGAATGCCGCCAGTCCTAGCGGCGCCGGGTCTGCGGTTCGGTGGAGAATCGGTGGGGTAGGAACCGGCCCCTCTGCCACCTCGACGACGCCCATTTCGACTGATTCTGGTGCCATGCACCCCCCTTTTCGCAGGCGGCCGATATCCGCTGCGAAACGCCCGTACCGGCCGTTTTGGATTTTCTATAGAGATGAATACCCAAGGTGGGGCCGGTGGTAAACAGGGGATATCAGCCTGACATGGAACTTCTCCCTCTCCTTCATGTGAAAAACATCACAAATGCCGGTCACCTTTTCGTCACTCTTGAATGAAGCGGGCCGGTTACCCCTCGATGCCCGACAATCCGAACAACGGGGTGATGGCATGGTCTCGCCCGGCGGTGTACCCGCCGTCCACCGGAAACGCCACCCCGGTGACAAAGGTGGCATCGTCGGAGAGCAGGAAGGCCGCCGCCGCCGCGATCTCCTCGGGTCGACCCATCCGGCGGAGCTTGTGCTCGTCGATCAACAGGTCACGGGATCGGCCCATGCCGGGAAGATCGAAGATCCCTGCGGTCATCGGAGTCTCGATGAAACCCGGACAGACGGCGTTGACCCGGATCCCGCTGCTCCCGTAGTCGATGGCCATGTTCTTGGTCAGCAACACCACCCCGCCCTTCGAGGCGCTGTAGGCGCTGCCTCCCGCGGTCCCCTCCAGGCCCTCGATGCTGGCCAAGGTGACGATCGATCCGCGGGACGAACCGATGGCGGGTTGTTCGAGCATCCGCCCGATGACGTGCTTGGCCATCAAGAAGGTGCCGGTGAGGTTGATCGAGATGACCCGATGCCATTCGGCCTGATCGAGCGAGTGGACCGGTCCCCCTCCCGCCACCCCGGCCGCGTTCACCAGGCCGTCGATCCGGCCGAAGGCATCGACGGTCGAAGCCACCAGATCGATCACCGATGCCTCATCGCTCACGTCTACCCGGTGGAACCCGCAGGAGGCGCCTGCCGGCGCAACGAAATCCCAATCAACCCGGTCGGCGCCCATGACGGTTGCCCCCTCGTCGATCAGGCGCTCCGTGCTCGCCAGACCGATCCCGGAAGCCGCCCCGGTGACGATCACCACCTTGTCCGTCAGTCCCCTCATCAAACCCCTCCCTCACGATCGTCGCGACAGCTGATCTTTGCATCTGATAGAGAGTGGGCAGGCGGCACGACTCGAGCGACCGACTCGTCCAGCCCAGGACCCGCCTGGCTGAACTCAAGGACCAACGTCGGCTTGGGGTGGGGAGCCCGGAAGAAAGGACTCGGCGATTGAAGTTCGCGCTGTTCTATGAGATCCCGGTTCCCCGACCCTGGGAGCCCGACAGTGAGCTGATTGCCTATCGGAACACCCTGGAGCAGGCGGTCGCCGCCGACAAGGCCGGATGGGACGCCATCTGGACGGTCGAGCACCACTTCCTCCAGGAGTACTCCCACTGTTCGAATCCCGAGGTACTTTACGGCGCCATCGCCGCGCTGACCGACCGGATCCGCCTGGGCTACGGGGTGAGGCTGATGCCCAAGCCCTACAACCATCCGGTCCGCACCGCCGAGTCGGTCGCCGTCCTCGACCTCATCTCCAACGGCCGGGTGGACTTCGGCACCGGTCGATCGGCCACCCGGGCCGAGCTCGAAGGCTTCGGCCTGGATCCCTCCGAGACCCGGGAGATGTGGCGGGAGGCCATCGAGCACGTGGTGGGTTGCTGGACCCACGAGGAGTACGAGTTCGACGGGACCTACTGGCAGATGCCGCTTCGCCGGGTCCAGCCCAAGCCGCTGCAGAAGCCCCATCCCCCCATCTGGGGGGCCACCACCAGCGAGGACGGCCACCGACAGGTCGGCGAGCTGGGCCTCGGCCTCTGCTCCTTTGCCGTCGGGGTGTCACCGGAGGAGGTCAAGAAGAAGGTCGACATCTACCGCGCCGCCTCCGACGCCTGCACCGAACCGCTCGGGGCCTTCGTCAACAACCAGGCGGCCACCTTTACCATGGCCCTCTGCGCCGACAACCGGGACAAGGCCATCGAGCTAGCCCGGGAGTCGTTCGAGTGGTACCCGGTGACTGGGGCGAAGCAGATCGCCACCGTCAGCGACTGGATGGCCGAGCGGAACCAGGAACTCGGGTCTTACTCCTACGCCGCCGACATGAAGTCCCACCAGGACAGCGGTTCGCTCGATCTCCTCAGCCTCGAGTACCTGATCGATTCCAACGCCTGTGTGTTGGGCACCCCGGACGAGTGTCTCGACGCCTGCAAGAAGTACGAGGCGGCCGGGATCGACCTGCTTCTCTGCCTGGTCAATCCGTACAAGATCCCCCACGACGCGGTGATGGAGACCATCGAACTGATGGGCACCCACGTGTTGCCGGCGTTCCGGGACTGAGGCTCGCCGAGCCCGCTGCCTCAGATGTAAGCGGAGTACCCGGTCCGGTCGACGATCTCGGCCAGCTCGCTCTCGCCGGTGGCGACCACCCGTCCGGCGGAGAGGACGTGCACCACATCGGGATTGAGAACCTTCAACAGCCGCCGGAAGTGGGTGATGGCCAGCACCCCGAGGCCCCACTCCTCGGTGGCCTCCTCGACTCGGCGACCCACCGCCGCCAACGCGTCGACGTCGAGCCCGGAATCGATCTCGTCGAGCACCGCGAACCGGGGTCGCAACACGCCCATCTGCAGCGTCTCGTTCCGCTTGCGCTCCCCGCCGGAAAGGTCGACGTTGAGGGAGCGGGTCAGGAACCGCTCGTCGAAACCGATGCGCTGGGCCTCGGTGCGCATCCGGTCCCCGACGTCGTGAGCGGCGGTGTTGGCTCCGACCTCATCGGCCTCGATCTCCGGACGGGAGGCGGTCAGGGCGGTCACCAGCGAGACCCCCGGCACCTCGATGGGGTGTTGCATACCGAGGAAGAGGCCGGCCCGGGCCCGCTGCCAGGTGGGCAGCGAAAGCAGGTCGATCCCATCCAGGGTCACGGTCCCCCGGGTGACCTCGTAGCCCGGCCGCCCCATCAGGACATGGGCCAACGTGCTCTTCCCCGAGCCGTTGGGGCCCATCACCGCGTGCACTTCGCCGCTGCGCACGGTGAGGGTCACCCCCCGGAGGATCTCCCGGCCGGGGATCCCGGCGTGGAGGTCTTCGATCTTGAGCTCACCGGTGCTCATGGCACCACCACCGATACGTTCTCGTCATCGACCACCAACTCGTAGACCGGCACCGGCTTGGTGGCCGGCAGGGAGCAGGGCTCCCCGGTGCGAAGGTCGAACGTCGAACCGTGCTTGTCACACTCGATCTCCCGCTCCTCCGGCCACACCTCGCCATCGGCCAGCGAGAATTCCTCGTGGCTGCACCGGTCGCCGATCGCGTAGAAGTCGTCCTCGATCCGGACCAGGGCGATGCGGAGGCCGGCGACGTCGAACCGCTTGGCCTGCCCCGACTGGAGGTCATTGCGCCCGCAGAGGCGCGCCGTCTCAGACACCGTGCACCCCGGTCCGATCGGCCAGCGCCTGGCCGACGACGGTTCGGGTCCCGGCAATGGGCACCTGACTGGCGATGTCGTCGAAGAACCCGGCCACAATCAACCGCTCGGCCACCTCGGGGTCCACCCCCCGGGACTCGAGGTAGTACAGCTGGTCTTCCGACACCGGGCCGACGGTCGAGGCGTGACTGCAACGCACGTCGTTCTCTTCGATGTCGAGGTTCGGGACCGAGTCGGCGTGGGCCCCCTCGTCGAGGACCAGATTGTGATTGGTCTGCATGGCGTCGGACCGGACCGCGCCCCTCCGCATCCGGATCAACCCGCTGTAGACCGAATGGGATCGATCGGCAACCGCTCCCATGAAGAGCAGGTCACTGGTGGTCTTCGGAGCCCGATGATCCTGGAGGGTCCGGAAGTCCAGCATCTGATCGTCCCGCCCGATGTAGGCGGCCCGGAGCTTGCTGGAGCCGGACTCCCCGATGAGCGCCGAGTCGGTGCGGAGCCGGGCGTAGTCACCGCCCAGCGCCACCGCGAAACTGTGGAGACTGGCGTCCGCCCCGATGGTGCTGGCCTGATGGGCCAGTTGCCAGGTGGCCGGCCCCAATGCCTGGATGCTGACGAAGCTCAACGTGGCGCCATCCGCCACCTGCAGCTCGGTCACCGGGACGACCAGATGCTCGGCTGGGTTGACCGCCGACGGTGTGCCCGTCGGGGCGACCTCCGCCAGCAGTCCGCCGCCGGAGTCGGCATCGACCACGATCTCGATCACCGAGGCCACCGACGAGGCGCCGCACCGGATCATCGTCCGGGGGAACACCGCATCGCCGCCCGGGCCGCTGACCACGTGGACGACCACCACCGGCTGCTCGATCGAGGCACCGGCGCCGACGTCGACCACCACCGGGTCGGCGGCGAAGGCATCGTTGAGAAGCACGAAGTCGGCCGGATCGGTGGCGATCGATCCCAGCAACGCTTCCGCCTCGTCGTGGGCCGTGAGCCGACCGCTGGTCAGCCCGTCGTGGTCTGACTCCACCGAGGCCAGCACCCCGTTGACGGTGACGATCATCCCACTCCGGGATCCGAGGCTGTCGACCAGGGCGCGCACCCGATCCAGGGAGGGGGGAACCGGGACGTCGGTGGCGAGATCGGCGAAGGCGTCAGGAGACTGGAACCGGCCGAGATCGATGCTGTCGATCCGGCTGTAGCGCCAGACCTCGTCCTTTTCGGTGGGGAGTGGAGCGGACGCGAAGGCCTCGGCGGCGGCGGTGCGCCGTCGGCGCAGCCACGGGGGCCCTTCAAGGGCGCTGGCGGTCTCGGGGGAAAACGTGGACAGGGTACAAAGCCTCTCGCGCAACGAGGCCCAGTCACGAGCCTCGTGTCCATGCTACCCGTCCCTTTCGCCTAGCCAGACGGCCAAGGCCTACGCTTTCGGCCATGACCCTCACTGCCAATCCCACCGTCGAGTCCTTTGTTTCCGAGGTGCTCACCCTCGAGGTGCAAGGCTACGTGGCCACCCTGTGGCTCGACCGTCCCGAGAAGCGAAATGCCCTCGGGCCGGCCTTCTGGGCGGACCTGCCCCGGGCCATGGCCGCCATCGGCGCCCATCCGGACCTCCGGGCCGTGGTGATCGCCGCCAAAGGGCCCCATTTCAGCGTCGGCCTCGACCTGGTCGCCATGGCCGGCCTCACCGGGGGCGCAACCGGGAAGGACGGCAAGCCTCAATCGGCGGCGGCGAGGGCGCGAGCGACCCGGGCGTCGGTCCTCGAGCTGCAGGCCTCGGTCACCTCGGTGGCCGACTGCCCCTTGCCGGTGATCGCCGCCATCCACGGCTACTGCATCGGGGGCGGGGTCGACCTGGCCGCCGCTTGTGACATCCGCTTGGCCTCGGCTGACGCGCTGCTGTCGGTTCGGGAAGCCAAGGTGGCCATCGTGGCCGACCTCGGCAGCCTCCAGCGTCTCCCCCAGATCATCGGCAAGGGCCATGTGGCCGAGCTGGCGTTCACCGGCAAGGACATCACCGCCGAGCGGGCCAAGGGGATCGGTCTGGTCAACCAGGTGTCGGCCGACGCCGAGGCGGTCCTGGCCGATGCCCGGGCGCTGGCCGACGAGATCGCCGCCAACTCCCCACTGGCCGTCCAGGGGACCAAAGCGGTGCTGGCCGCCGGTGAGGGCAAGTCGGTGGCCGAAGGGCTCGAGTTCGTGGCCGCCTGGAACGCGGGATTCCTCGCCTCCGACGACCTGGTGGAGGCGATGACCGCCTTCATGGAGAAGCGCCCCGGGGTGTTCACCGGGCGCTGACCTGCCTCCAAATCCACCAGGGACGACAGCCTGGGCGGTCCGGTCAGGCGGGGAGCCGTCTCAGTGGCGTCGGTTCTTCTTCCACCAGCGACCCTGGCGGCGCTCGGCCTTGGCTTCTTCCGCTTCCACCTCGGAGATCACCTGGGGTCCCACCGCGTTGATGATGTCCTCGGCATTGTCGAGCAGGGCGGCGGCATCGGCGTCAGGAACGTCGGGCATCGACTCCAGGGGCGGCTCCACCAGGGTGCCGCGGGCCCACCCGACGTCGGCGAACCGGCGGGCATAGGACGGGCAGTTATCGGGGCACTTCCAGGGGGCGTCGGGGGCGAGATCCAACACGCAGAACCGAGCCACTTCTCCCGAGTCGTAGGTCCGACTCTGGAAGTTCTTGCACTCTTCCCTCATGGGCATCGGTCTATTGTGCCCGTTCGGAACCACCCGGCGGTGTCGCCTGGGCTGGCTCAGCCAACCGAGCCCTCCATCTGGAGCTCGATCAGCCGGCTCCACTCCACCGCGTACTCCATGGGCAGGGTCCGGGTGATCGGCTCGATGAAGCCGTTGACGATCATTCCCATCGCCTGGGTCTCGGAGAGCCCGCGGCTCATCAGGTAGAAGAGCTGGTCGTCGCCGACCTTGGACACCGTGGCCTCGTGACCGATCCGGGCATCCCGTTCCGCCACTTCCATGTACGGCTTGGTCTCCGATATCGAGGTGTCGTCGAGCAGCAGGGCGTCACACCGGACGAAGCTCTTGGCGTGCTTGGCCCCTTCGTCCACGTGGACCAGGCCACGGTAGGTGGTGATCCCGGCGTCCTTGGAGATGGACTTGGAGATGATGGTCGAAGTGGTCTCGGGAGCGGCGTGGATCATCTTGGCTCCGGCATCCTGGTGCTGGCCGGCGCCGGCGTAGGCCACCGACAGCACTTCCCCGGAGGCCTTCGGGCCCATCAGGTAGACCGACGGGTACTTCATGGTCAGCCGGGACCCGATGTTGCCGTCGATCCACTCCACGTGGGCCTCGGCCTCGGCCCGGGCCCGCTTGGTCACCAGGTTGTAGACGTTGCTGGACCAGTTCTGGATGGTGGTGTAGGTGATCCGGGCACCTTCCAGCGCCACCAGCTCCACCACCGCGGAGTGCAGCGAGTCGGAGGTGTAGACCGGCGCCGAGCAGCCCTCGACGTAGTGAACCTGGGAGCCCTTGTCGGCGATGATCAGGGTGCGCTCGAACTGGCCCATGTTCTCGGCGTTGATGCGGAAGTAGGCCTGGAGCGGCTGGTCGACCACCACGCCGGGGGGAACGTAGATGAACGACCCACCCGACCAGACGGCCGAGTTAAGGGCGGCGAACTTGTTGTCGTTGGGGGGGATGATGGTCCCGAAGTACTTGCGGACCAGATCGGGGTACTCCCGGACAGCGGTGTCCATGTCACAGAACAGCACCCCGAGGGCCTCGAGGTCCTCGCGGTTGCGGTGGAACACCACTTCGGACTCGTACTGGGCGGTCACGCCGGCGAGGTACTTCCGCTCGGCGGCGGGGATGCCCAGCTTCTCGTAGGTGTCCTTGATGGCGTCGGGGAGATCGGCCCAGTCGTTCACCTGCTCGGAGGTCGGCTTGATGTAGTAGTAGATGTCGTCGAAGTCGAGGTCCGGCATGTTCACCGCGAACCACTCGGCCATCGGGCGCTTCTCGAAGCGCTGGAGGGCCCGGAGCCGGAAGTCGAGCATCCACTGCGGCTCTTTCTTCATGGCCGACATCTCGCGGACGATCTCGACGTTGAGACCCTTCTTGGGCTTGAAGATGTAGTCCTCTTCGTCGGACCATCCAAGCTTGTATTTTCCGAGGTCAAGTTCGGTGGTGGCCATATCGCTCCCAAGAGGGCCGTCCGAGCGGACAGCCATTTCTCCTATACAGATAGTAACAACCCCAGGCGGTAGCCGAAACCCCTGGCCAGACTCCCAGCCCGGCGGGCCTGCCGGCGTGCGGAAGGCTCCACCCCCACGTGCCACCATATCCGGATGCCCCCCGATTCCAGCCCCGTTCCCCCGGTTCCCGAACGGCGGCCGGTGGAGCTCAAAGCCCACGGTGACGTCCGGGTCGACGACTGGTACTGGCTGGCCGACAAGGAGGATCCGGCGGTCATCGCCCACCTGACCGAGGAGAACGCCTACACCGAGGCGGTCACCGCGCCGACGGCCGGTTTGCGGGACCGGCTGTTCGAGGAGATCGTGGCCCGGATCGAGGAGACCGACCTGTCGGTCCCGGCCCGCAAGGGCCCCTGGATGTACTACAGCCGCACCGTCGAGGGCAGCAGTTACAGCATCCACTGCCGCAAACTTGCAGGCACCCAGAACCTGGACGACGCCGGCGAGGAGGTCATCCTGGATGAGAACCTCCTGAGCCAGGGACTCGACTACTTCGCCATCGGGAACTTGACGGTCAGCCCCGACCACCGCTGGCTGGCGTACTCGACCGACACCACCGGCGGCGAGCGTTACACCCTGCACTTCCGCGACCTGGAGACCGGCGAGGAGGCGGCGGAGTCACTGGAGGACACCTACTACGGCGCCGCCTGGGCCAACGACAACGCCACCCTGTTCTTCGTGCGGGTGGACGAGGCGATGCGACCCCACCAGCTCTGGCGCCACCGGGTGGGCACCGATCCGGCCGCCGACGTCCTCGTCTACCAGGAGCCCGACGAGCGCTACTACCTGGGGGTGGGGCGGACCAAGGACGACCGGTTCATCCTCTGCGGCCTCGACTCCAAGATCACTTCCGAGTTCCGGGTGCTGTCGGCCGACGACCCGGAAGGCGAGCTCACCGTGGTCGAGCCGCGCCGCCAGGGGGTCGAGTACAGCGTCGATCACGACCGCGGCGATCCCGACGCCGGCCGCCCGGGGCGGTTCCTCATCGTCACCAACGACGAGGCCGAGGACTTCCGGTTGATGGAGGCGCCCGACGACTCGCCGGGCCGGGCGGCGTGGACCGAGGTGATCCCGGCCCGGGAGGGAGTCCGGCTGGACGCCGTCGACCCGTTCGCCGCCCACCTGGTGGTCTATGAGCGGGAGGACGGCGAGACCCGGATGCGGGTGATCGAGGCGGCCACCGGGGTCTCCACTCCGGTCGACCAGCCGGAGATGCCCTCGACGGTCTGGGGAGGGGCCAACCCCGAGTACGACTCCACCACCCTCCGCTACGAGTACACCTCCATGGTCACTCCCCGGTCGGTGTTCGATCTCGACCTCGGCACCGGTGACGTCGAGCTGCGCAAGCGCCAGCCCGTCCTCGGTGACTTCGACTCCGAGCGCTACACCACCGAGCGGCGCTGGGCGGTGGCCGACGACGGCACCCGGGTGCCCGTCTCCCTCGTCTACCGCACCGAGTTGGTGGCGGCGCCGGGCTCCGGGGGGTCGGCGGCGGCGGCAGGGGTGGCCGGAGGAGGCGCCCCCTTGCTCCTCTACGGCTACGGCTCCTACGAGGCGTCGATGGACCCGACCTTCTCGTCGCTCCGCCTCAGCCTGTTGGATCGCGGCTTCGTGTTCGCCATCGCCCACGTGCGGGGCGGCGGGGAGATGGGCCGGCGCTGGTACGAGGACGGGAAATTCCTGGCCAAGCCCAACACGTTCACCGACTTCGTGGCCTGCGCCCGGATGCTGGTCGACGACGGCTGGACCTCCCCCGACCGGCTGGTGGCCCGGGGCGGCAGCGCCGGCGGCCTGTTGATGGGGGCGGTGGCCAACCTGGCCCCCGAGCTCTTCCGGGCCATCGTGGCCGAGGTCCCCTTCGTCGACTGCTTGACCACCATCTTGGATGACTCCCTGCCGCTCACCGTGCTGGAGTGGGAGGAATGGGGCAACCCGGTGGAGGACCCGGAGATCTACGCGGTGATGAAGTCCTACTCCCCCTACGACAATGTCCGGTCGGTCGATGGTGAGGGGGTGCCGGTGCGGTACCCGGACATCCTGGCTACCGGCGGCCTCTCCGATCCCCGGGTCGGGTTCTGGGAGCCGGCCAAGTGGGTGGCCAAGCTGCGGGCGGCCAACCCGGAGAACCGGGTCCTGCTGAAGACCGAGATGGGGGCGGGCCACGGCGGGCCGTCGGGGCGCTACGACGCCTGGAAGGACGAGGCGTTCGTCTATGCCTTCATCCTCGATGCCCTCGGCCTGGCTGAGGAGCCGGTGTCGGCCTGAGGGGCGGTGTTGGACGGCGGCCAGATCAGGTGGACGCCATCCCGACGATGGGTTGGTTGAGGCGGAGATTGCCGGTCGACCCGAAGAAACCCGCATTCCCGAAGGCGAAGATGCCACCGTCACTGGCGACCAACCAGTAGCCGTGGCGGTCGGGACTGACAGCCATCCCCACGATCGGTTCGTTCAGACGGAATCCCCCGACGGAGCCATAGAACCCGGCGTCACCGAAGGAGAAGATGCCCCCGTCGGACGCCACCAACCAGTAGCCGTGGCCTTTGGGCGCGGTCGTCACCGTCAAGGTCGCCGGGAAGGTGAGCGCGGTTCCCTGGATGTTGGTGAATA
>DATATM010000011.1:0-82911 GCA_036268775.1 Acidimicrobiales bacterium
ATCGGCATAGATCGCATGATCCTGATTGCCATCGGCGGTGTTACCGCACTGATGAATCACATCATTGGCGATCGTCGTATCGACCGCCTGACCCCAACCAACATTGCTGCCCAAGATGATGCAACTGTCGTGCGCCGCCCCATTGGTGATGTCATCACCGATGAGGGCATCCCCGGTGCTCATGAGCTGCACCCCGACCTGCGGCGTAGCCGACGCATCGATGTGCAGGTTCTCGATCGTGACGTTGTTCGACCCGCTGGGCACGTACACGAAGCCGGCTTTGAGCGTGGCCG
Source organism: Acidimicrobiales bacterium (assembly GCA_036268775.1). Classification (GTDB taxonomy): domain Bacteria; phylum Actinomycetota; class Acidimicrobiia; order Acidimicrobiales; family RAAP-2; genus DASZIT01. The sequence goes on from DATATM010000011.1 coordinate 294, forward strand.
TCTCGCCCGGGTAGGACGAGAGCGTGACGTTGCTGGCCATGAACGTGAGTTCGGGCTGCGAGTAGGAGCCTTGCCGCAGGCATCCCATCTGGCCGGCGGCGAGACTGCTCACGAGCTTCTGCGGCCTCAGGAACGGGCTGGCGAGCGTGCCCGCGTTCGCGTCGGAGCCGCTGGGGGATGCGTAGAGCGAGCATCCGGACGGGCTGGCCACCGTCTCAGCGGTTCGGTGGCTACCACAGCCCGCTCCCCCGACCAGGAGGGTGAGCGCAGCGGCGGCGGCTACGAGGCGTCGCGCCTTCCCAGGTGGCGGCGACATACCGAGCGACTATCCCCACATCGCGGGTGGTTTGTTCGGGCACATCGGGCGGCGGCTCGCGTTACGGGGGGTTGGCAGCGGCGCGCGCTCGCTGAGTGAGTTCGACGGTCGCCGCACGTAGTTGCGCGCTTTCGGTGAGCGTGGCGGAGAACAAAACGCGGGTGGGTGCCGGCCCGCGGGGGGTGTCGAGAACGAGGTCGATGCCACGGCGGTCAAGTCCGGAGCATCTGGCGGTCCTCGCATCGGGGTAGCCGCCGAGGCGCTGTGCGATCACGAGCAGCGCGTCCGCGTGATCCGCGTTGAGGTGCGCCATCGCAGCGCTGGCGCCGGTCGCGACGGGGTCAGGCTGCGCCGCGGCGTAGGCCGCACCCGATGTCGAGTCCATGCGGCCGTAACCGCCGACCCAGCGGACGCGGTCGATGCGCAGGACCCAGAGCGAGAAGTCGGAGTAGTCGATGTAGGTACTAGCTGCCGCGACCGCGGTGAGGTGCGCGGCGCGGGCCGCCGCGAGCGAGGCGGCGTCCGGTGGGCGTTCGACGCGACCGGCGAGGGTGACGCGCGCGGCTGCGAGAGGATCTGACTCGCGATCGATCTGGGTGATGATCAGGCTCGCGCGCGGATCGGCGGCGAGGTTGCGGCCGTGCTCGGCCAGCCGAGACAGGCAGAGCACCGGTGCGCCGTCGTCCAGCGCGCCGTAGGTGATCAGCGACGCCCACGGGTCGCCATCGGCCGTCAGCGTCGCCAGTGCCGCGACATTGGTTGCGGCCACCAGCGTGCGGGCCTCCTCTGCGGGACTGAGCCGCGGGGTCGGACCGGTCTGCACGAGCGGCAGCGGCACCGACGACGCGCCGTCGACAACTCCATGGTCCGCCGCGTTCCCCACGGTCTCGCTCACAGCGCTAGCCAAGCACATCCGCGCGGTCGCTAGGGTGAGACGGCGATGCCCACGCGGCTGTCAATCCTTGACCTGGCCCCGATCGGGCGTGGCGACACCGCCAGTGACAGCTTTGCCGCGAGCGTTGCCCTCGCCCAGCAGGCGGAGGAGCTTGGCTACGAGCGGATGTGGTACGCCGAGCACCACAACATGCCGAGCATCGCGTCGTCGGCGACCAGCGTGCTGATCGCCCACATCGGCGCCCACACGCGTAGCATCAGGCTCGGCGCTGGCGGGGTAATGCTGCCAAACCACGCGCCGCTGATGATCGCCGAGCAGTTCGGCACGCTGGCGGCGATGTACCCGGGCCGGATCGACCTGGGCCTGGGCCGCGCGCCCGGCTCTGACCAGAATACGATGCGCGCGCTACGCCGAGATCCCCGATCGGCGGAGACGTTTCCCCAGGACGTCGTGGAGCTGCAGGGCTACCTCGCAGGGCACAGCGTCGTGCCTGGGGTCGACGCCGTTCCGGGCAAAGGTTCTCGGGTCCCGCTCTACATCCTGGGGTCGTCACTGTTTGGCGCGAAGTTGGCCGCGGCGCTTGGCCTGCCGTACGCGTTTGCATCGCACTTCGCACCGGCGGCGCTCGAGGCAGCCGCCGCCGCCTACAGAAGTGAATTCCGGCCGTCCGAGCAGCTGCAGAGACCGTATGTGATAGCGGGCGTGAACGTGATCGCGGCTGAGACCTCTGGCGTCGCTCAGGAGCAGCTGCAAAGCATCCGCCGCAGACGAGCCATCAGCCTGTACGGACGGCAACTCGGCGTGACAGACCTCGACCTGACTGACGAGCAGGCCGACCAGCTGCTCGCCGCCGGAGCCGCAGCGCAGGTGGACGAGATGCTCACGTACACGGCGTTGGGAACACAGCACCAAGTGCAGGACTACCTCGAGGGCTTCCGAGACCACACCCAGGCCGACGAGCTGATGGTTACCCACCAGGCGCCGACGATCGAGGGTCGCCTGCAATCGGTCGCGCTGCTCAGCGAGGCCATGCTGAACGTACCCACCTCCTGAGCAAAGCCCTGATCTCGGTCGAGGTGTGGCGAACAATCGAGAACATCATGGTCCGCCGTTGCGCTGACCGCGGCGGGAGTTCTGCGGCCTCGCTCCTAGCGGCGGTGGGGTGCGGGCTCGTCCTGGCCCTGACCGGCTGCAGCCGGTCCTCGGAGACAGCCGTGGCCGCGCCGCGGCCGCGGGGCTCGACGTACACGTTGATGCAGATGAACCTCTGCTTGTCCGGGTTGGCCGGCTGCTACGCCAAGGTGGACTATCCGGCGGTGGTGCAGGAGGCAGTCGGCCGGATCCGTGAAGCGCACCCGGACGCGGTCACTTTCAACGAGGCCTGCCGCGATGATGTCGTACTGATCGCCCGGCGCACCGGCTACCGAGTGCGATTCTCAAAGGTGATCTATTACGGCAAGCCGCTGCCCTGCGTCCGACCGGGCGGCCGCGGACTCTTCGGTGACGCGGTGCTCACCAAGGCAGCTATCCAGAGCACCGACAGCCAAGCTTTCGAGGCACAAGCCGGTCCCGAGCAGTGCCAGTGGGTGTGTGTTAGCACCCGAATCGGCGTTGATGTGTGCACTGCCCACCTTGCCTCTCCCGAGGCCGATGAGGTGACCGCGAACGACCCGCAGTGCGCCGAACTCAGGACACTTCTTGCACGTCGCGCGGCCGCCCGCGCGGTCATCTTCGGCGGCGACGTGAACCGCCGCCCCTCCTGCGCGCCGCCCGGCTTCTGGACCCGCACCAACAGGTCCGTGCACCAGGATCCCGGGAGTCAGCAGGTCTACGGAACCGGCGCGTTCCGCTCACCCTCGGCGTTGGTGGAGCCGGCCACACATACCGACCACGATGTCCTGCTGGTGGGTGCGCACCTGACTGCACCGCGATGAGATCACTCGTCGCATAACCGGTCCTGACGCCTCGCTTAGACGACGTTCACGGCGCATTGCGCGTCTATCCCAGCCGCACAGGGCGACGCTGCAGGCGGACGGCGAGGCCCACGCCGGTCGGGCTCGGCTCGCTCGCCTTGCCAGGCACACCCTCGTGCACAGAAACGGGCGCCGCACAGATGCGGTCCCCCGGTGACCTGGCTGGGGGCTACAAGCGCGAGACGAGCTCGGCCACGATTTCCGCAGCGGGCTGTAGCTGTTTGGCGAGCGCAACGCTCTGTCCAGCCCATAGTGATAGCGCCTCGATCTCACCGGTCGTTCCAACCATCGGGGGCGCGGGGGAATATCGAAGAATCGGCTCGCCCGAAGGGAAGTGGGCTATCACTTCGCCCTCGCCCGGTCGACCACCCGGTGCCGGCCGACCCGCGGCCTCCCACCTCTCGGCCGTTGAGTTGTGGATGGCGCGGTGCGGAGCGTCCGGCCATCCCACCTCGTACAGGTTGGGGTACCACTCTGCATCGGTCTCGGTCGCGGCCACCAGGCGACGCCGGTACTCCTCATGGATCGGCATTTCATCGGCTAGCAAGAACCGCGTGCCCAACAGAGCGGCCTGCGCGCCGAGGGCGAGCACGGCCGCGACTCCTCGGGCGTCGCCAATCCCACCCGCCGCGATGACCGGCAGCGGTGCAACCGCGTCCACTACCGCTGGGACCAACGGGAGCGTTGCCACGCCACCCCAGACGTGGCCGCCGGCCTCCCAGCCCTGCGCAACGACGATGTCCACTCCACATCCGGCTGCGCGCCGCGCTTCCTCGGCGCTGCCGACCGTGTGCATGACAAGCCCACCGGCGTCATGCACCAACTCGACGTAGCGGCAGGGATCGCCCCAGATGAGCGACACGACCCGCAGACCCGCCGAAAGGGCCTGATCGACTCGACGGCGCTGATCGGTGAAGAGAACGAAGTTGCCGGCAAACGGCCGCGCGGTGAGGGCTGCCGTCTCACGAACCACGTCTCCGGCATCATCGGACCACGACAGTCCCAGGCTGCCGAGGCCACCGGCATTTGAGACCGCGGCCGGCAGGCGGGGATCTGTAGCCAGCGGCGCCAGGACGATCGGGTGGTCAATCCCCAGCAACTCGCACACCGGCGGGTGGGTACTCATTTGGGGTGGCCCCTTTCTGGCGCTCGAGGCGCCGGTTGAATAGGCTCATTGTGGACCCGAGGGGCTCCGACGGCGCCCGGGTTACCACTGGTCCACGCCCGTGCGGCGGGCCGGGGTTCCGACCCGTGGACCACCGGGCGCGAGTGGACGCGACGACGGCCATCGTTCTCGTCACTCCCCAACCATGTGGATAGGAGCAGACCATGCGCAGCGACATCGCCCCCGGCGGCACCTTCCCCGACTACGAGTTGCCCGATCACGAGAACGTTCCTCGAAAGCTCAGCGAGATCCAAGGCGAAGATCCGCTGATCCTCACGCTCGCGCGCGGGAACTACTGCCCCAAGGAGCACCAGCAGCACCTCGAGCTCGCTGCCAACTACCCCAAGATCGCAGTTGGCTACACGAAGATTGCCACCATCTCGACCGACACCCATCACGCGAGCCAGGAGTTCCGGGCGTCGACCGGCGCTCAGTGGCCGTTCCTCTCAGATCCGGAGCGGACAGTCCAGAAGGACCTCGAAATCCAGGAGTACACCGACCCCGAGCACGACCCGATGATCCCCCACACGCTGGTGCTCAAGCCCGGATTGGTAATTCACAGTCTCTACAACGGCTACTGGTTCTGGGGACGCCCGTCGTTCTACGAGTTATGGCGCGATTTGCGGGCGGCGACGAGCGAGATCCGGCCCGATTGGGACCTGAGCAATCCGGGGCTGCGAGAGGCATGGAATGCAAGCGACTACTCGAGCTTTCACGGATGGGACAAACAGGCTCCTCCGTCGACACCGGCGTCGTCGGATTCGTAGCCGAACGTTTAGGTGAACAACCGCTCAGCCGCGGCTTGATCCTCGAAGAAGATCTTGATATCGGCGAGGCGGTCGTCGGAGTCGGACTCGAGAAGGTACAGGTGGTGCCCGCGATAGATGGCGCCGGCATTCTGAGCCTGGGCGTACTGGAGGACAGATAGGTAGGTTTCGCCCACCATCCAATCCATCCACTTCAGGACCTCAAGGTGCCCCCCGAGTAATCGGCCAGCGCGACGAAGTGACGTCTCACCTCCTCGGGTCCGTGGAACACGCCGGCGAGCTTGTGATGCCCAGGAACGGTAAAGACAACGTCCGGCGAGAGCAGAGTGACTGCATTGTCGAGGTGTGCCGGCGAAGTGCTCAGAAAAAACTGTCTCGCGTTGAGCAATCGCAGGGGTTCCGGAGTGGGCGCCATGGGAAAATCTTAGGGCACTCCCCGGCACTTCGACCCGGAGGGACGGCAGAGTCGGTGGCAGTCGCGGCCGTGTCTATTGGCTGTCGTATTCGTCGTGACGGCGCCACCAGGAGCCGTCCTCGTTGCGACCGAGTGGCGCTCGGTCGAGCCACTGGTACATGCCCCAGAGGCCGTCGAGGCCCCGCGCATAGGCCGAATAGGTGTGGTACACGACACCATCGTCGAGTGCGAACGCGCTGACGCCGGGACCTTCTCGCCTGTACGTCTCCCAGTTCGTTCCGACGATGCTCGAGGCGAACGCATCGAGTCCGGCCCCCCCGTCGTCGGCCGGTGGCCGAGTGTCCATCTCCCGGAAGTTGTACTCGACGGCCCCTGACGCCCACTCCTCTGGGGTGTGGGCCGCCTGGAAGTCGTGGTTGAAGTCGCTGTTGAACGAAGACGCCCAGGGGAACCTCCAACCCATCCGCTTCTTGTAGGTCTGCAGTTTCGCCAGCGGAGCCCGAGAGACCGCGCTGAGGGTGACGTCGTGATTGGCGAGATGGATGGCGGAGACGTCGAAACCGTCGGCGATGGCGGAGCAGGACGGACACCCCGCCTCATAGTCAGGCCCAAACATGAAGTGATAAATGAGGAGCTGGGAGCGTCCCTTGAAAAGCTCGGCGAGCGATGCTTCACCCTCGTCGGTCTCGAAGCGGTACTCCTTGTCAATTCGAACCCAGGGCAGCTCCTGGCGCTGGCGGGCCAGCTCGTCGCTCTGCCGGGTCAGCGCCTTCTCGGCCTCGAGCAACTCCATCCGGGCCGCATTCCATTCGTCCTGGGTGCCGGTCTTGTGATCGGTCATGGTGTTTTCTCCTTGTTGTCAGCGTGGTCCGTCTCGCACCGTGGGGGGTCACATCGGTGGGGTGATTCCGGGCACCAACGAGGGTGCGATGACGATCAGGCATCCAAGCCCGATGATCACCAGGGCCACCGGCACATCGATGATCGCCTTGGCAGGCAGAAACTTCTGGGCGAGGGCGAGGGCGGCGATGACGGCCATCCAGGCAATGCTCATGACACTCAGTGCCACCAGCACCAGCATCAGCCCGATGGTGGAGCCGACGCAGTAGAGCCCGAACTCGAATCCTGATCTAGCGCTCTCGCGGCAGCGCCGGCGGAAGTGTCGCTTGAGCGGGGTGAGCTCGTAGACACCGGCGGCGATCACCAGCCCGCCGGCGACGGCGTAGCCGTGCGGCCGGTACAACCCGAAGACGGCGATGCCCACCAATGTCCAGACGGCGAGGTACGTCGCCACAAACCGCGGCACGACAAGCACTCGACCGCCGGTCTGGGCGCGCCTCAAGACGGCGGGGACCGCCCCCGGCAGCATCATCGCCGCCATCATCGCCGCCCACAGGGCGACGAAGAATGCGAACGAACCGAGACGGGTGGCGACGCCCATGTCCATCCCGTTCATCTGCCGGACGGCCACCACCCAGCAGGCAGCGGCCACCCCGAGGGTCACGGTCAGCGCGGCAACGGCTGCCGCCGGGCTGGGTTGGTGCCGGCGGAGGGGGAAGCTATCCCCCTCCGCCGAGAACCGTACGTCGCGCAGCTGTCCGATGTGTTTCCGGTCGTGTCCCACGGGCGCGCTGGACATTGATCCTCCTCATGCAATCGAAGCGTCCCGGCAGAACCGGGCATGGTCGGTTCGGTCAGGCGTCGCCGGGGATGACGTCGGGACCGGGATCGTCCCCGGCGACGGCGGCGGCCAGGCGCTCCAGATAGTGGTCCCAGCCCCCCGAGTGGTCGGAGATGGCGTCCTCCGGCAGCCCGCTGTGCACCAGGCGGACAAGGGTCTTGTCCCCGTCGGGGATCAAGGAGATTGCGATCTGGGTGGACCGAGCCGGGATGGGATGGTCCGGCTCGTCCCAGCCGAAGGTGAAGACGACTCGCTCGTCGGGAACGACTTCGATGAACTCGCCTACCGATGGGTGTCGGCCTCCGACCAGGACTCGATGGGTGCCGCCGACCCGGGGGTCCAGCTCCGCCTCGGTGCCCATCCAGCGGAGGTGTTGCTCGGGATCGACGAGGAAGGGGAAAATGGTTGCGGGGCTGGCGACGATTACGACCTCTCGGGTCAATTCAGCCATCAGTGATTCCTTTCTATTGTGGTCTTGGGCGAGCTTTCTTGGGATGTCGGTTCGGCGGCTTCGGCAAGGTCCCGCAGGCGTTGGAGACTTTCGTCCCAGTAGGCGTCGAGGAAGCTTCGAAGACGGGCCATCTCGGCGTGGTTGGCCCGGTAGAGCCGCCGGGTGCCGTCGCGCCGCTCGAGGATCAGCTCCGCCTCCCGGAGAACGCCGAGATGCTGCGATACCGCTGACCGGGTGATGTCCTCGAATCGGGCGGCGATATGGGATGCGGGCATCTCCCCGGACCAGATCATCCGGAGGATCTCCCGACGCCGGGGCTCGGCCAAAGCTCTGAAGGCGGTGTCCATTCCTTAAGTGTAAGCATCTACTTTCGTAAGTGTCAACTGTCGGAAGCGGGAGAAGGGAAAGCGGCTGGTGGCGGGAGGACCTCGGGTAGGCAACGCCCAGGTTGCGGAGTGGTGAAACCGGTGTTCAGCAGCTCCGGACCAGCACTGTCATCCAGCCGACCCTCCGGCGGGTCGGCGAAACGGCCGATCCAACCGGCCGGCGCGGCACCGGGGGACTGGGGAGGGCCCGCGGGAAGGATGACACCGGTCGAAGTTGATCAGGGCGGCGTCTCCCCTCCCCGCCGTGACCCAAGGGTCGGATGGGATGGCCCTGCACCGGCGGGAGACAATTCCGACGGGACCGGCGAGGCGAATGCACGGCCTCGAAGAAAAGGGTGATCCCGAGGACGGCTGACGCCGCCGTCACCGCGATCGGGGTCCACTGACGCGCCGGGCCCGGCTCCGACCCGGGTCCCGAGGGGCTGACTGTGTTCGGCTGATGGCGCGAAGGCACCTAGCCACGGTAAGGCTCAACCGAGGGCAGCATCGACCTTCTCGAGATGGATCTTTCGATGGCGGCCTCATCCTCAAGGTGGAGGACTCACCGGGTTAGCGGTGGGAGAGCGGAGGGTACCGCCGCCCTCCCTCGAGCCCGGCGATGGTCACCATTGAAGGATCCCCAGTTCAGACCGTCGAAGGCCAAGCCCCGGGAGGAAGTGTCAACGAACGAGGTAGAACTGTTGGGTGGTGTCCACCGATCCCACCCCAATGCCTTCGGCTCACACACCGGAAGGCGGCGTGCTCCTCGGCAGTGATGAGGCCGACCACCAGATGGTGCTCTTCGAGGATCCCCAGTGCCCCTACTGCCGCCGGTTCGAGGAGACCTCGGGCGAAGTGCTGAAAACCGCCCGAGAAGCCGGCCGCCTGGCCGTCGAGTACCGGATGCGGTGCTTCCTGGGGGTGGAATCGGTCCGGGCGGACAATGCGCTGGCCCTGGCGGCCGAGGCGGGTCGATTCGACGAACTGAGGACCGTGTTGTTCGCCAACCAGCCGGCGGAGGGAACCGGCGGCTTCACCATCGAGGATCTGCACGAGCTCGGCCGGCTGGCCGGGCTCTCGAGTCCCGACTACGAGTCGGGGGTCCGGGACGGTCGGTACTTCGGGTGGGTGCTGAAAGTCGAGGCGGCCTTGCAGGAGGAGGATCCGCAAGGCACCCCGGCCGCCTGGCTCGATGGACAACCGGTTGACCCTCGGGTGTTGACCGATCCCCGCGTCCTGGCGACGCGGCTGTAATCCTGAACCCTCCGGCCGCCTTACCGGCGAAGGTGACCGGCGGGCCTGCACGCCCCGGGTGGGTCGAAGCGGCACCGGTGGGTCCGGTTCCCTATGGTGTGGCTCAGCACGGGACGAGGCCCGTGAGGCATTGGAAGTGAGACCGGGGGGCGCAGTGAACCGGATCGGTGACTACGGGATGATCGGCGACTGCCACTCGCTGGCGTTGGTTGGTCCGGACGGGTCCATCGACTGGCTGTGTTTTCCGCGCTTTGACTCGCCGTCGGTCTTCGGCCGGGCGCTTGACGCCGATGCCGGGCATTTTCGAGTGGCTCCTTCCCATCCCGTGGAGGAAGTCCGCCGGACCTACCTGCCGTCGACCAACGTGCTGGAAACCACCTTCGTGACCGCCGACGGAGTACTCGAGCTCACCGATGCCATGCCGGTTCGCCCCTTCGATCCCCAGCAGCCCACCGCGGTGGCCACCCACGCCTCGGTGTTGAGACGGGTGCGATGCCTGGCCGGGCGGGTCACCGCGACGGTCGACCTCCGACCCCGATTCGAATACGGGACGGTCCTGCCGAGGTTCACCGCGACCTCACCGACGACCTCGGCGATCATGGGAGGTCCCGACGCTTTGTGGGTGCGGGCCAGCCGAGAGCTGGTGGTGGACCGCCAACACGTGGCTGCCGGGTGGGAGCTCCAGGCCGGCGAGGAGGCCTGGATCGAAGTCGGCTGGACGCCCGCGGTCAGCGGGTCGCCCCACCACGGCTGTGGTGACCATCTGGCCGACATGCGGCAGAGGTTCGGCGAGACGGTGGGATTCTGGGAGGCGTGGCTGGCCCGTTGCAGCTATCGGGGCGACCATGAACGCCGGGTGCACCGGTCGGCGCTGGTGCTCAAGGCCCTGACCTATGCCCCCACCGGGGCGGTGGTGGCCGCCGGGACCACGTCGTTGCCGGAGTGGATCGGGGGGAGCCGAAACTGGGACTACCGCTTCACCTGGATCCGTGATGCCACTCTCACCCTGGCCTCCCTGGCCCTGCTCGGTTATATCGGCGAGGCGGCGGCCTTCAAGGGCTGGTTGGAGCGCACCGGCGCCGGGCGCCCGGAAGATCTCCAGATCATGTACCGGGTGACCGGCGAGCGGTTGCTCCCCGAGCTCGAACTGCCCCATCTGCGCGGCCACCGGGATTCCGGCCCGGTCCGGATCGGGAACGCCGCGGCCGGGCAGGTCCAGCTCGACTCGCTCGGCCAGCTACTGGAAGCCGGCTACCTGTTCGGCCGAGCCGGCGGTGAGCTCACCGTGGACAACGCTGACTTCCTGCGCCGGGTGGCCGACCTGACCGTGCGCGAATGGCGGCGACCCGATCAGGGCATCTGGGAGATTCGGGATGACCCGCGCCACTTCGTCCACTCCAAACTCAACTGCTGGATGGCCCTCGACCGTGCGGTGCGGCTGGCGGAGGCGGGACGGCTCGACGGCGACCTCGCCCGCTGGCGGGCCGAGCGCGACGCGGTGGCTGCCTGGCTGCACTCGGAGGGCTCCCCCGACGGGTGGTACGTGCAGGCCGCCGGTCACCCGCTGGCTGATGCCGCGGCCCTGCTGGTTCCGGCCCTCGGGTTTCTGGCCCCGGCCGATCCCCGGGTGCTGGCCACCATCGATGTGGTCCAACGGGACCTCGGCAATGGAGCCCACGTGCATCGCTACCTGTCTCCGGACGGGCTTCCGGGGGACGAGGGTGCCTTCTTGTTGTGCTCGTTCTGGTTGCTCGACGCCCTCACCCATGCCGGACGGCTGGACGAAGCCGAAGCCTTGCTCGAGCAGTTGTTGGGGATGGCCAATGACGTCGGGCTGTACGCCGAGATGGTCGATCCCTCGACGGGGGAGCAGTTGGGCAACACCCCGCAGGCCTTCACCCATATGGCGGTGGTCACCTCCTGCCACGCCATCTCCGCGGCCCGGCGCGGCCAGCTGCCGCCGCCGGATCAGCGGTTCTCCTTCGTGGAAGCCTGCCTGGACCGTCGCCTGCTGGCGGCCGAGGGCTGAGGGGTGGTCTCGGCATCCACGGGAGAGGCGGTGGCGGTGCACACCGGCCGCTTCGGGGATCTGATGATCCAGGGCCTGCAATTACTGGTGCCGGACGCCAATCTGGTGGCGGCCGGCAGCCCCGAGGCCACCGCCCAGGCCGATGTTCTGGTCACGTTGGCCGACGACGCCCCGGCCATCGCCGACGCCCTCGGCCCGAGCATCGACTGGGTCCACATCCTTGGGGCTGGCGTCGACGGCTTTCCGCTGGAGGTCGTCGGCGACCGAACGCTCACCTGCTCCCGAGGGGCGGGGGCGCCGGCCATCGCCGAGTTCGTGCTCGGGGCCATGCTCGCCTTCGAGAAGCAGCTCCCGGATTCGTGGATCACGGAACCCCCGGCGCAATGGAGCACCGCCAATCTGGGTGGGCTGGAAGGTCGAACCCTGGGCATCGTCGGACTCGGCTCCATTGGGACCGAGGTGGCCATCCGGGCCCTGGCCTTCGACATGGAAGTGGTGGCGCTCCGCCGCAGCCGGCGAACCTCACCGATCTCCGGGGTCACCCTCGCCCCCAGCCTGGCGTCGCTGCTGGGCCGCTCGGACCACATCGTGGTGGCCGCCCCGGCGACGGCGGAGACGGCTCGGCTGATTGACGACAACGCCTTGGCCGAGGTCAAGCCGGGCGCCCACTTCGTCAACGTGTCGCGGGGATCCCTGGTCGACCAGGAGGCATTGCTACGGGCCCTCGACGACGGGCGGATCGCCGTCGCCTCGCTGGATGTGGTCGAGCCCGAGCCGCTGCCCGCCGGCCATCCCCTCTACCCCCATCCGAAGGTGCGGTTGTCGCCGCACATTTCATGGTCCTCTCCGAAAACGGTGTCACGAACCTTCCAGCTCTTCGCCGACAATCTGGCTCGCTATCGGGCGGGGCAACCGCTCCTCGGCGTGGTCGACGTGGCGGCCGGCTACTGACGGATCCCTCCCGGTTGGCGGGCGGCGCGCTCAGGTGATCGGGTCGGAATCACCCGTTGAAGGGGGCGTCCCGCTCGTGGACCGCCTTCTTGAGACCTACCTCGCCGGCCCGGGCGGTGAAAGCCCGGGCATCTTTCGAACGATGGGCCATGGCGTCGTTGAGGGCGGCGAAGCGCTGGAGCCGGGAACGGCCCATCAGCTCGACCCCTTCGTTGACCACCCGCTTGTTGGCGGCGAGCAGGTCCCGGCCGACCAGCGCGATGCGGCTGGCCAGGGAAAGGGCGTAGTCATCGAGCTCGATCGCCGGGACCGCGGCCTGGACCAGCCCGATGGTGGCGGCTTCGGCGCCGGAAACGGTGTCGCCGGTGAACAGCAGCCGCTTGGTCCACTGGGGGCCGAGGTGATAGAGCCACATGTTGGTCGGTGGTACTCCCATCGACCGCACCGGGGGGAACCCGATCCTGGCGTCGTCGGCGGCCACCACCATGTCGCAGTGGAGGGCGAGATCGGTCCCGCCGGCCAGACAGTTGCCGTGGACCTGGGCAATAACGGGAAGCCGGCAATCCCAGACCTTGGCCCAGCCGGCCGCCAACTCCAGCATCGCCTCGGCGTCCCCCTCGATCCCGCTCGGCGGACCGGCGTCGCCCGGCTCGATGTCGTCGGGCAGGATCCCGTAGCCGGAGGAGAACGAGCGACCGGAGCCGCGGATCACCACCACCCGGGCATCGCCGTCCTGTTCGGCCTCGGCCACCGCGGCCAGCAGTTCGCGGATGCAGCGGGGAGTGAGCGGGTTGTGGCGCTCGGGACGATTGAGGGTGAGCCGGCGCACCGCCCCGATCGGTTCGACGAGGACCGTCGGGTTGTCCGCGCTCACGGCGTGGGCCCCGGAGGTGACCCAGCCGGGTTGGCCATCACCAGTTCGGCTTTGATCACCTTGCCCGACGCGTTTCGGGGCAGCTGATCGATGAAATGGAGTCGACGGGGCACCTTGTAGTCGGCCAGCCGCTCCCGCAGGAAGGCCCGTAGCTCGTCGGCGGAGAGATCGGAGCCCTTGGACAGCACGACCCAGGCTCCCACATCCTCTCCGAGAACGTCATGGGGAATGCCGGCCACCACCGCCTCCACCACCGCCGGATGGGCGTAGAGGACCTCTTCTACCTCGCTGGGGGTGATGTTGTGTCCTCCCCGGATGATGATGTCCTTGCTCCGGCCGGTGATCCAGAGGAAACCGTCGTCATCGAGGTAGCCGAGGTCCCCGCTGGCGAGCCATCCCTCCCGCCAGGGCGGCTGGGTCCCGGTCGGGGCCTTGTAGTACTCGCGAGGCTGGTCAGCCCCTCGGACGGTGATCTCGCCCACCTGGCCGGCGGGCAGACCGGCTCCGCCGGCGTCCACGATCCGGATCTCCACTCCGGGTAGCGGAGTGCCCGCCGAACCCAGGTGCTGACCCCGGTCGCCGGAAGGTGAGCGGGTCACCGCCCCGAACTCGGTCAAGCCGTAGCCGACCAGAATGTCGGTCCGAGGCAGCCGCCCGCCGAGTCGCCGGAGGGTGGCCCGGGATACGGGGGCGCCGCCGATGGTGAGGGCGGCCAGGCTCGAGAGGTCAGCCTCCTCGAAGCGCGGGTGGGCGACGATCAGTTGCACCATGGCCGGGACGAGGAAGGTGACCACTGGGCGATGGGTCTCGACCAGCGCCAGCCATTGGCCGGGATCGAAGCGCGGTTGGTACCACCCGCTCAGTCCCCCCCGCATCGGTCCGTAGATGAGCAGAGCCCCGCTGGTAGTGGAAAACGGGGACGACGTCATGAAGCCGAGTCCGTTCCAGTCGGGCAGGCGGCTGTCCGGGTCGGTCGGGGGGTGCCGCACCACCACCGCCTTGGGTGCTCCGGTGGTTCCCGACGTGTACATGATGTCCATTCCCCCTTCCTCGCCGGGAGTCGGTCGGAGCGGGGAGGGGTCGGCATCCAGCCAGGCCGACCAGCCGGCGGTTCCGGTGGTGGCGATTACCTGACGGGGGGTCGCCGGTTCCGCCTCCGCCGCCCAGAGGCCAGCTTCGGTATCGGAGCCGGCCAGGACCACGGTGGGCTCGGCATGGGAGAGGATCGCCCGGAGCTCGGGTTGGGCCAATCGGGTGTTGACCGGCACCGCCACTGCCCCCGCACGGTGGGCGGCGGCGTAGGCGATCAACCACGGGAACGGTTCGTCGGGCCCGACGGCGATGACCACCCGGTCCCCCGGCTTCAGCCCCCGTCCGATCAGGCCGCGGGCCAGCTGGTTGGCCTCGGCGTCCCAGGCGCGGAAACTCAGCGCCGAGCCGTCGGCCAGATTGCGCCAGGCGGCGGCGTCGGGCTGGATGGCGGCCAGGGTGGCGAGCTCGTCGGGCCCGGCTTCGCCGGTCAGTAGGGCTCACCTCCCTCGAGAATGCGGCGGGGGTTGTCAATCATCATGGTGGTGATGTCCTCTTCGCTGATTCCCGAACGCCGCATCTCGGGCAGGACGTCTTGGGGGATGTGGGTCCACCGCCAGTCCTTCCAGGCCGACACCAGTGCTGGCGGGAACCAGTCGACGTGGCACATGGCGTCGTGGGAGAGCACGATCCGGTCGGCGTGCCCCCGTTCGCAGAGCACCCGGACCGATTCGATGCGCTCCGCCATCGAGAAGGTGGCGATGCCGAAATGATCGAAGCCCAGATAGGAACCGTTGGCGATGAGTGCCTCGTGGTACTCGGTGTCGAGGGTTCCCCCCGAGTGGCCGATGACCACCCGGCGGAGGTCGACGCCCTCCTCGGCGAGGATCCGCTGCTGCTCCAGTCCCCAGGGCTGAGGAGGAGTGGGAGTGTGGGTGGTGATCGGGACTCCGGTTCGGCGGTGGGCCTGGGCCACCGCTCGCAGCACCCGCTCGACCCCGGGGGTGATCCCGGGGGTATCGGTGGCGCACTTGAGAATGGCCGCCCGGACCCCGGTGTCGCCGATTCCCTCCTCGATCTCCCTGACGAAGAGCTCGGTCATCGGCTCCGAACCCCCGAGGATGGTGCCCGGTCCCTGGAAGTGGAAGTACATCGGGACGTCGTTGTAGGTGTAGACGCCGGTGGCGGCCACGATGTTGATGTCGGGAACCTGATCGGCGACGGTCACGATACGGGGGATGAACCGCCCGAGACCGATCACCGTCAGGTCCACGATGGTGTCGATCCCCTGATCCTTCAGCTCCCGCAGCCGTTGCACCGCGGCGGCCTGCACCGCCACCTCGTCCCACTCCGCCGAGGTCTTCTCGATCTCCGGACTGAGGACGAAGACATGCTCGTGCATGAGGGTGGACCCGAGGGCGCCCGAGTCGACCGGCCCCCGGACGGTGTTCACCAGCGCCATGCCTTCCCCCTTCGGAACCACCGCCGACCACTCGGTTCAGCCGGGGCAACCGGAGCGTACCTGCGCCGACCGGGTCGGCCGCATCTCCGACCGAGGCCGCCCCGGCTCAGCCCGGGAGGCCCGGCCGTCGGCGGCCGCGGATCCACCAGAAGCTGAATCCGACCAGCATCAGGGCGAGCCCGACGAAGATGGCCGTCTCGTACCACTGGAGTGCCCAGTACCGGCCTGCCGGCTGGTAGTGGAGAATCTCCCGGATCCCCAGTTTGTGGGCGCATTCCTGGAAGGCCGCCTGGACACTGGACGGGCTCGGGTTCCCAACGGCGGAGGCCGGCACCTTGTTGGGGCAGAGCCCGACCCCCTGGAACGTGATGGCCCCATCGCGGCCGACGTCGAAACCGACATTGCCGCTGGGCCCGATCCCGCCGTTGTCTCCGATGACCTTGCCAGCGGCATTGATGGTCTGGCTGGAGATCACCCAGTCGCCGGAGTGCGGGAGGCCACCGGTCCCGGAATCCAGCTGGAACCCGGAGACGGCGCGAAGGGGGGCGCTGAGGTTGGGCCGCACCCAGTAGGTGGCGGCCAGCCGGGCGCCGATGAAGGCGGCGAGGGTGGCGGCCATTGCGGGCAGGGTCCGGCGGATGACTACCCCGGCCGACAGCCCCAAGGCGAAGGCGAGCGCGGCGTAGCCGACCGGGGTGATGCCACGTTCGCCGAACATCGCCGGTGTGAACCGGTTGGCGTTCACCCGGTCGAACGGGCTCGACCACCAGGTCACCATCAGGCTGAAGACCCCGGCCAGCGCCAGGCTCGAAAGACCGAGGACCCCGACCTTCACCCCCAACCATCGCCACCGGGTCACGGTCTGGGTCCAGGCCAGCCGATAGGTGCCGGCCTCGAGCTCGCGGGCGACCAGCGGTGCCCCCCAGAAGATCCCGATCAGCGCGGGGAGGACCAGCACCACCGCATTCAGAGCTCCCTGGAGGAAATGGTACTTGTTGAGGAAGGCGCTGGTGGCGACCCCGCAGTCGGCGTGCACCGCGCACGGCGCCACCAACGCGTCGTAGAAATTGACGACACGGGGACCGGTGATGGCCAACACGACGGCCACCGCCGCGACGGCGCCGAAGGCCACCGCCGCCTGGGTCCGGAATTGCCGCCAGGTCAGCCGGAGCATGTCAGGTGATCCGCCGACGGAGCCACCAGAAGCAGACCCCGCCGAGGATCAAGGCGGCGCCGAGATAGATCGCCAGTTCGTACCCCTGGAAGGCCCAGTAACGGCTGCCGGGTTGGTAGACCACCGCTTCGTGGAAGGTGGCGCCAACCTTGGTCACGCAATCCTGCAGCACCTGCTGGGCTCCGGAGGGGACCGGGAGGTGGGAAGCGCCCCTCAGCGATGGGCCGCCACCCGCGGGCCCGGGGACGCTGAGCTGCGGACAGGTGCTGGCCAAGAACGAAGGGGTGAGCGCATGGCCGGCCTTGTCGACGATCTGGGTCGAGTAGACCCAAGCGTTTGGAATGTCGGGGGGATTGGGTTGCAGGGTGGCAGGACCCCCGTTGGAACTGCCGTAGCCCATGTTGGCCGGATCGAGCGCCAGCGTGTGGGTCACCGGGGTCATCAAGTGGGGTCGTACCCAGAAGGTGAAGGCCACCCTGACGGCGGCAAACCCGACCAGGGTGGTGGCCATGGCCGGTACCGTCCGGCGGATCAGCAGGCCGGCGGTCACCCCCAGCGCGAAGGCGAAGGCGGCATAGCCGATGACGACGATGTCGCGTTGGTCGAAGGTTCCGAACGGGTCCACGTGCGCCCGGTCGAGCGGGCTGGACCACCAGGTGACCATGAGGCTGAGCAACCCGGCCACCGCCATGGTGGCCAGGCCGATGGCACCGAGCTTCACCGCCAACCAGCGGGTGCGGGTGACGCTCTGGGTCCAGGCCAGGCGGTAGGTGCCGGTCTCGATCTCCCGGGCCACCAGCGGGGCTCCCCAGAAGATCCCGATCAGGCCGGGAATTACGATGAGAAGAATGTTGAGCCAGGTTCGCAGCGTCGAGTCATTGGCGAGAAAGGCGTTGGTGACCGTGGAACAGTCACCGTGGGCTTGGCAGGTGGCGACGGTGCTGTCGTACAGGTGGACGAGGTGTGGCCCGGTGACCGCCAAGAGGACGGCGACGACTGCCAGCCCGCCGAAGACCACCGCGGCCTGGACCCGAAACTGACGCCAGGTGAGCCGGATCATCGGACCACGCCCAACCCGCTCCGGCCGATGGTCTCGCTCCCGCCCGCCTGCCCCATGTAGGCGAGCACCAGGTCCTCCATCCCGACCGGGTCCACCGTCCACGCCGGGTCGAGGATCGGACCGTCCGTCCGAACCAACAGCGTGCTCTGGCGGTCGGTGTGGCTGGATTCGATGACGCGTTGATCGGCGGGGAGCGTCTGAGGGTCGCGGCGGGGACCGGTGAGCCGGAAATGGGTGGCGAGGAGTTCCTCGACGTCGCCGGCTAGCTGGACCCGGGAAGCGACCAGCACGATCAGGTAGTCACAGACCCTTTCGAGGTCGGCGACCAGATGGGAGGACAGCACCACGCTGAGCTCGTGCTCGGCCACCGCTTCCATCAGGTGTTGCAGGAACTCGCGCCGGGCCAGCGGGTCGAGGCTGGCGACGGGCTCATCGAGGACCAGGAGGTCGGGTTGCTTGGCCAGGGCCAGGGTGAGGGCCAGCTGGGCCCGTTGCCCCCCGGAGAGCTTTCCGGCCTTCTGTTTGGGATCGAGCCCGAGCTGCCGGACGCGGTGTTCCGCCCGGTCCCGGTCCCAACCGGGGTTGAGCCAGGCACCGAGGTGGAGGTGATCGGCGATGGTCAACGACGAATAGGTGGGGGTGTCCTGGGCGACGAAACCGACCTTGCCGAGTTGGGCCGGGCTCTCGGCCGGCCGGCCGCCGAGGACGGCGATGGTGCCCGACGTCGGTTGCAGCAGACCGACGGCCAGATGCAACAGGGTGGTCTTGCCGGCTCCGTTGGGTCCTACCAGGCCGACCACCCGGCCGGTCGGAATTTGGAGGGTGCAGTCGCTGAGCGCCCAGCGTCGCCCGTACCGCTTGCCGAGCCGGGCGGCGTCCAGGACCGCGGTCACGCTATGCCCCGCTCAAGCCCGGCCCGAAAGGTGTCCTGAAAGAGGGCCTCGATGCTCTCGTCGTCGAGCCCGGCCCGCCGGGCTTTGGCCAGCCACCGTTGGAGATCCTGGCGTAACGGCCCGTGGGCGGTGAGGGAGGCGTCGCTCAAGGTCCTGATGACGAACGTCCCGACCCCGGGGCGGGCTCCCACCAGGCCGTCGTGCTCGAGTTCCCGATAGGCCTTGAGCACGGTGTTCGGATTGATGGCGAGCCGGGCCACCACGTCTTTGACGGTTGGGAGCTGGTCACCCTCCTGCAGCAGACCCAGGCGGAGGGCTTGTCTGACTTGATGGACGACCTGCAGATAGGGCGAAACGCCCGAGCGGGTGTCCAGATGGAACTCGATCATCTTCCCTCTATTCGACTAGGAACCTAGATAAATATGAACGTGAAAGGAAGGGATGTCAAGTCACCAGGGGTGACCGGTACCCGTTGACTGTTCCTGAATCGGGCGCCGACGGTGTCTAGCCTGGCGGAGGTGACCTCGCGGGACCGATCCGGCCGTCCGGCACTCCCGCTGAAAGCGGTCCCCCCGGCGGTGGTCACCGCCTGCCTGGTGGCGGCCCCCCTTGGCGTCGGGATTGGCACCGGACATGATCTGGCCGGCGCCAGCGCCGCCCTCGGGGCCTACCTGTGGACGGTTGGCCACCTCGCCCTTCGGCGCCCGATCGGGATTCGGGTGGCAACCGGCACCGCCCTCTTGTTCGGGGTGGCCGGCGCCACTGGGGCTCTGGCCGGTCGACACCTCTGGTTCCTGGCGGTGATGGCGGTGGCGTGGGCCACCTTCCAGGCAGTCGCCGACACCGCCGCCGGTCCATTGCGGGTGCCGGTGGCCATGGCGGCGTTGTGCTTCCTGCTCTCGGCCATCGGGGGCGGGACCGGTCTCGGGGGAGCATTGTGGCGGGGGGTCCTGGTGCTCGGGGGAGCTTCCTGGATGGTGGTCTGCGAGATGGTGCGCCATCTGCCGGAGCCGTCGTCGGCGGACGGTACCCGAAACTTCGGGATCACCGAGCTCCGGGCGGCCTGGCCACGGTCCCGGGCCTTCGCCCTCCTGCTGTCGATCCCGACCGCCCTCTCTGCCGGGGTGGCCGGGGCGTTCGCCATATCCCACGGGGCCTGGACCGCCACCACCGTCCTCCGGGTGCTTCGGCCCGAGGAAGCCACCACGCTGGCCCGGAGCGGGCGCCGGATCGTCGGCACCGCCGCCGGGGCATTGGTGGCCGCCTTGCTCCTGGCCGTCGAGCCACACTCGCTCACCGCGGTCGTCGTGCTGGTGGCCTCGGTATCCGCCATGCAGCTGATCGGTCCGAAGCGCTACGGCTTCTATACCTTCTTCCTCACCCTTCTGGCCCTCGAGCTCGGGTCGGTCGGGGAGGTGGCCAGCTGGCATCTGGCTTTGGTCCGGGTGATCCTCACCCTCATCGGGGCGGCAGTGGCGGTGTCGAGCGGGTTCGTCTACGACCGCATCACCCGTCATCGCCGCCCGACGGCCTGAGCGACCGCCGGGTTAGGTCAGGCTCGGAGCCAGCACTCCATGCAGGTGCACGAGGAGATCGGAGACGTTCTCCTGGCAGACGACCAGCTCGCGTCGAGAGCCGCCGGGCCCGTTTTCGACCAGGCCGGCATCCCGGAGCAACTTCACGTGGTTGCTGACGGTGGGCTGGGCCAAGGAGAAGAGGGTGGCGAGGCCGGTGATGGTGCGGGGTTCGCGGCGCAGGGTATGGAGGATGGCCAGCCGGGTGGGGTCGGCGATCGTCTTGAGTCGGCGGGCGAGCAATTCGGTGTGGGCCCGCGCCTCGGCGCCGGAGTGGTCGGTTCGGACTCCGATCAGTACAGTGCCGGACAGCTCGAGGATGAGGCCCTTGTGGGTGAAGTAGGCGGGTACCACGGCCAGCTCCCCATCGGGCCCGAGCTCTTCCACCAGCTTGGCGACCAGCCCGCCGAAGTCGGTCTCGCTGCGGGCGGCTTCGTACCACGGCGCCCCTTTGGCCACCACCGCCCGTCTCGCCGCGATGGCGGCGTCGACTGCTTGGCGGCCGTCCCGTTCCCAGTCGCTTCGCAACGGTCCCCAGACGTCACTGACCAGTTCGATGTAGCGCTGGCGTTCTTCGGCCGACGACCGAAGCACTCGGAGGCGGGCGAGGATCGCGGCTCGGTCCTCGTCGGTTTCCGAGGTGAGGGTCATAGCAATCGGGGCCGTCTCTCCCAACCCATCCAGCCGGCTGATGAGGAGGTCGGCGTCGGTGGTGAAGAGCAGGCCACCGTGTTGGGCCAGCGCCACCAATTCGGGGAATCCACCGCAGCTCACCGTGGTGTCCGTCGCGCTCCAGAAGGCGCGGACCCGATCGCCCAGTTCGGGAGACTGGTCGTAGAGCCGGGCCAGGGCGGGGTGATCCTGGCGGTACTCCGGGTGGAAAGCCGCCGCCAGCGCCCATTCGAGCTCCACCGCGATGGAGGGATGGATGCCAATGTTGGGAGTGTACGTCTGTGCATCGTCGATTATCATAGTTACCTGACTATATAGGAATATTCTTGACTTTGTCAACAAGGTGACTTACCATATAGCTATGAGTATGCACCCGCCGATGATGGACAAGCTGGCGGCGTCCCGTATCGATGACATGCGGCGGGCGGCCGGCAGCTCGAGCCCCCGCCAATCCAAGCAGAGGGCTCGCATCCACCCGAGGGCGACCATCGCCCGCGGGATCGGGGTGACCCTCATCCGGGTCGGGCGCCGCCTGGCGGGGCCGGAGCTCCGCAACGAGCCCCGGCTGCTCAGCCCGCGGGACCCGGTGGGCGAGCTCCACCCTCTGAGCTGATCTCCCGCCCGCATTGGGTGCCCAGTCGTGGAGCCGCGGGTGGGTGGGGACTACAGGTCCTTCCGCATCTGGGCCGAGGTGTCCCGGTAGCCCAGCGATGCGTAGAGGTGCCGGGCGGCGGTGTTGGAGGTGAACACATTGAGCCCGAGGGTCGATGCCCCGGCGTGGCGGGCGAGTTTCTCTGCCAGCAGCATGGCCCCTCGACCGTACCCCTGGCCCCGCCGTCCCTCGTCGATGGCGACGTCCCAGACCCACCAGCGCTGAGGGTCGTCGCCGTAGGGCCCGATCCACAAGTTCCCGATCGGGGTGCCGTCGGACAGGATCCGCCCGATCAGCTGGCCCGGCGATGGGACGCCGCCCGGCAACAAACGGGTCATCGACTCATCGGCATTGGTCTCGGCTTCGGCCCGGGAGTCTCCCCCGGCCACCCGCTCCTCGACGTAGCTGGTCCGGACGCCCACCAACCAGGTGGCCAGCGCCGGTGGCTCGAACGGCTCGAAGGTGAGTTCGGTGTCCATCGTCGGCTCGACCGCCGGGTCGCCCTCAGATCTTGAGGAGACGGGCGGCAGCTTCGAGCACTTCCAGATGCTGGTCGACGGTGGCGAGCCCGAGGCGCATGGTGTCGATGCCGAGATGGGTGGCCCCGGCTTCCCGCCACCGATCGACGTGGCGGAGGAAGAGGTCGGTGTCGTCGGGCAGCCAGGTGACGCGCCCCTCCATGCCCAGGGCGACACCGTCGCGACCCGACTCCGCCGCCGACGCTTCGATGACCGAACGGGCTCGGTCGAGGCTCTCTCCCGGTCGGACCATGGGGAACCAGCCGTCGGCCAGCCGCCCGATGCGGCGGTAGGCCGGGTCGGAGGCGCCCCCCAGCCACACCGGGATCGGGCGTTGGAGCGGTGGGGGAGCCAGACCGGCCCCCACCACCTGCTCGAAGGTTCCGTCGAAGGTCACTGAGCGCTCCGTCCACAACCGGCGGAGGAGATCGATCTGCTCATCGAAGCGCCGCCCGCGGTTGGTGAAGTCCTTGCCCAACGCCTCGTATTCGACCCGGTTCCAACCGATCCCGACGCCGAGGCGGAAGCGGCCTTCGGTGAGCAGATCCACTTCCACGGCCTGTTTCGCCACCAGCGCGGTCTGGCGCTGGGGAAGGATCAGGATCCCGGTCACCAGCTCCAGGGTGGTGACCCCGGCCAGGTAGCCGAACATCACCAACGGTTCGTGGAAGGTGGTGGCGATGTCGTAGGGGCCGTCCCACCCTTGATGGACGTCGGGATCGGCTCCGACCACGTGGTCGTAGGTGAGGAGATGGGTGAACCCGAGGTCCTCGACCCCCCGGCCGTAGGTGTGAACGGAGGCCACACTGCCACCGAGCTCGGACTGGGGAAATACCACGCCGATCCGCATAATCGAGACACTACCGGGGGCGCCCAACGGGGTGAACTCCGGGTCCGAAGGCATAGTGTCCGAGAGGGCGGTTCGGCGCCAGGTCGGTCCCCCCTCGGTAGTAACGACAAGGATCAACCATTGTGACGGTCTTCCCGCCCATCGCCGACTATGGCTTCCTCTCCGATTGCGAGGCCAGCTGCCTGGTGGCGCCCGACGGCTCGGTCGAGTGGCTCTGCCTGCCGCGTCCCGACGCCCCGAGTGTTTTCGGTGCCCTGCTCGATCGGGCCGCCGGGTCCTTCCGCTTCGGGCCTTCCAACACCAAGGTCCCCCACCATCGCCGCTACATCCCCGGCACCATGGTGCTCGAGACCACTTGGCATACGACCACCGGTTGGCTGGTCGTGAAGGACCTGTTGGTGATCCGGCCGTTGGGCGAGGTCGACCGCATGCCCGAATACCGGCGGGCCCCCAGCGACGCGGCGCCGGCAGGGATGCTCCTCCGGATCGCCACCTGCGTCGGCGGGAACGTCGAGGTCGGGATCAATTGCGCCCCTCTCTTCGACTACGGATCCACGGCCGGGACGTGGAGCTATCCCGACGAGGGCTACCACGTCGCCGAAGTCAGTCCGCCCGAGGACGGCCCGGTGCTCACCCTCCACAGCAGCCTCCGATTGGGTATCTCCGGTGGCCGCAGCTACGGGCGCACCAGCCTGGCGGACGGGGAGACGGCCTACGTGGCGCTGTCCTGGGGCGACGACGGCCTCGACGGCATCGATGACGCCATGGTCGACCTGGACGCCACCGTCAAGTACTGGCGGGCCTGGCTCAGCACCGGCACCTTCCCCGACCACCCCTGGCGGCACTTCGTGGAGCGGAGCGCGCTCACCCTCAAGGGGTTGAGCTACGCCCCGACCGGAGCCATCATGGCCGCCGCCACCACCTCGCTTCCCGAGACGCTGGGGGGTGCCCGGAACTGGGACTATCGCTACACCTGGATCCGGGATTCGGCGTTCATGCTGCGATCGCTCTACCGGCTGGGCTTCGACTGGGAGGCCCTCGAGTACTTCGCCTTCATCATGGACTCGGTGAGCCAGGGTGGCGGTGATGTCTTCGAGCTTCAGATCATGTACGGCATCGGCGGGGAGCGGGACCTGACCGAGCGGACGATCGATCACCTCGAGGGCTATCGGGACTCCCGCCCGGTCCGGGTCGGGAACGGCGCCTGGAACCAGCACCAGAACGACGTGTGGGGGATGCTGCTCGACGCCCTGGACACCCACCTGGGTACCGGCGCCGCCCAGATCCTTCCGCAGGCGTGGGAGGGGCTGGCCGGTTTCGTGGATGCGGCCATCGCCCACTTCGACACTCCGGACCAGGGAATCTGGGAGATACGGGGAGACCCTCAACAGTTCACCGCCTCCAAGGTGATGTGCTGGGTGGCTCTCGACCGGGGTAGCGATCTGGCCCGAAAGCGGGGAGACCATGAGCGCGCCGAGCGCTGGAGGATTTCCGCCGACCAGATGAAGGCCGAGATCCTCGACAAGGGCGTGGACGAACGGGGGAGGTTCCGCCAGCACTACGCCACTGATGCGCTCGACGCTTCGCTGTTGCTCATCCCCATCTTCGGCTTCCTCCCTCCCGAGGACGACCGGGTCAAGGCCACCGTCCTCGCCATCGCCGACGAACTGACCCAGGACGATCTGGTGTTGCGGTACCGGGTGGAGTCGACCGACACCGGGTTTTCCGGGGAGGAGGGGACGTTCACCATCTGCTCGTTCTGGTTGGTGACCGCCCTGGCCATGATCGGGGAGGTGGAGCGGTCGCGCACCCTGTGCAAGAAGCTGCTCTCCCTCGCCGGCCCGCTCCAGCTCTACGGGGAGGAAATCGACGCCGCCAGTGGTGAGCACCTCGGGAATTTCCCCCAGGCCTTCACCCACCTGGCGCTGATCGATGCGGTGTTCCGGCTCATCGAGATCGATCTGGCCGAGCTCTCCTCATGAAAGATGCCAAGGTCCTCGAGGCCCACGGGGTTCGCATCGCCTATTCGGTGACGGGAGTCGGTGATCCACTGGTGCTGGTCCATGGCTACACCGGAAACTCGGAGGACTGGACTCTGGTGGTGGACGAGCTGGCCCGCGACCGCACCGTGGTCACCTTCGATCACCGCGGCCACGGCGACAGCTCCAACACCGGCGATGCCGCCACCTACACCCTTGGCCAGTTGGCCGACGACCTCGATGCGCTGGTCGATCACCTCGGCTTGGGCCCCTTTGACCTGCTCGGCCATTCGATGGGGGGAGTGGTCGCCCAGCGCTACGTGCTCGCCCACCCCGAGAAGGTCCACTCGCTGATCCTGATGGACACCTTCGGCGCCGTCCCCGACATCACCGCCGGACTGTTCGAGGCCGGCCTGGCCATGGTCCGGAGCGGGGGGTTCGACCAGTTGCTGAACACCATCGCCCCGTTCCTCCGGGAAGGGGTGACTCCGGGAGAGGTCGAACGCTCGGTGCGGGCGAGCTATGCCCGGATGGACCCGGTGGCGTTCGAAGCTCTCGGGTCAGAGATGGTCCGGATGCCTTCCCTCTTGGAGGACCTCGAAGCGATCCGAGCCCCCACCACCGTGATGGTCGGCGAGATCGACACGCCACTCCGCGGGCCCGCCGACGAGCTGACGGCGGCCATCCCCGGGGCCGAGTTGGTCGTCATCCCCGGGGCCGGCCATTCTGCCCAGCAAGAGGCCCCCGAGGCCTGGCTCCAGGCGGTGACCGATCACTTGGCCCGCTCCGGCGATCCGGTCGCGCCGCGGTAGGGGCGGCTCAGGCGGCGGCCAGCTCGCTGGCGCAGTACTTGCACCGGGTGGCGGCCACCGGGATGTCGCCGGACAGGCAATAGGGGCACTTCTTGGTGGGGGGCGGGTCGCCGAACACCGTCTTTCCCAGCTTGTTCATGTAGGCCTTGTAGGGGACGACCAGGACGAAGTAGATGACGGCCATGAAGATGACGAAGTAGAGGACCGCGGAGACGAAGGCGCCGACGTTGATGGTCTGACCGTTGAGCACCCACCCGAGGCCGGCGGAGGACGACTTCCCACCGATGGCGTTGACCAGCGGGGTGATGATGCTGTCGGTGAAGGCCTTGATCAGCGTGCTGAAGGCCAGGGCCACCACCAGGCCGACCGCGATCACGATGAGATCTCCCTGCATGAGGAAATTCTTGAAACCCTTGAGCATGACCGTCTCCTTGCTTGACCGCCCCCGCGGGGAATGGACTATCCCGATGCATCTCGGTGATGCACCGACCACCTTATAGCTGCGGGTTTCTTCCGTCCCGGAACCGGGCCGGCGCCGTACGGCCCCCAACCGGGTGGCTCCGTCGGTCGCCACCGCACCGGCACCGCGTCCCCCGATCGCTAGGCTGGCCTCTCCGCAGGGGGGTGGAAGATGCGCGTGGCAATCATCGGAGCCGGGATGGCAGGGATCCTGAGCGCCATCAAGCTGACCGAAGCCGGCTTCACCGACGTCACCGTCTACGAGAAGGCCGACCGGCTCGGAGGGACGTGGCGGGAGAACACCTATCCGGGGATCGCCTGCGACGTACCCTCCCATCTCTACAGCTACTCCTTCCATCTCAACCCGGGCTGGAGCCACCCGTTCTCCCCCGGCCACGAGATCCAGGCCTACCTGCAGGCGGTGGCGCGTGACCACCGGGTGGACGGCCTCATCCGCTTCGGCGAAGAGGTGACCACCTGCACCTGGACCGACCGCCGTTGGCATCTCGACACCGCCGGTGGCGCCCACGATGTCGCCGACTTCGTCATCGCCGCCACCGGCGTCCTGCACCACCCCAACTACCCCGACATCAAGGGTCTGGACGCGTTCGAGGGAAACCTCTTCCACAGTTCCCGGTGGGACCACGACGTCACCATCGAGGGGGCCCGGGTCGGCATCGTCGGGACCGGCTCGACCGCCGTGCAGCTGGTGTCGGCGGTGGTGGAGCCGGCGCAGAAGCTCTCCCTCTTCCAACGGACCGCCCAATGGATCATGCCCCAGGAGAACCCGCCCTACCGTGAAGAGGAGCAGGCGGAGTGGGGCCGGAATCCGGACAAGCTCCAGCACCTCCACCAGAGCCTGTCGGAGCTCTTCACCAACTTCGCCAATGGCATCGTGGACGCCGAATCGCCGGAGATGGCGATGATCGCCGACATGTGCCGGCAGAACCTCGAGTCGAAAGTCACCGACCCGGAGCTGCGGGAGAGGCTCCGTCCCAACTACCGGGCGGCCTGCAAGCGCCTGGTGATCTCCCCCAACTTCTACGAAAGCCTGCAGCGCGACAATGCCGAGCTGGTCACCGAGCCGATCGACCACGTCGAGGCAGATGGCATCCGCACCGTCGACGGGCGGCTGCACGCACTCGATGTGGTGGTGCTCGCCACCGGGTTCAAGGTCGACGCCTTCATGCGCCCCATGTCGATGATCGGGCGGGACGGCCAAGACCTGGCCGAGGTGTGGGCCGATCGCCCCAATGCCTACCTGTCGATCTCCATCCCCGAGTTCCCCAACTTCGCCATGGTCAACGGGCCCAACGGGCCGGTCGGGAACTTCTCGCTCATCGAAGTAGCCGAGATGCAGGTCGGCTACATCCTGCAGCTGATCGACCGGGTGGACTCCGGCCAGTGCCGGGAGATCAGTGTGACCCAGACGGCCACCGACCGGTTCGAGGCCACCCGGGTGGAGGCGGCCGCCAACACCATCTGGAGCACCGGCTGCCAGAGCTGGTACCTCGACGACCGGGGGATTCCGGCCACCTGGCCGTGGTCGTTCGGCCGGTTCTCGGCCGAAATGGAGCGCCCGAAGCTGGACGCCTTTGACCAGCGCCCCTGAGCCCGACTGGCCCGATGACCGCGGCGGGTGGGCCTCCGACCTGCGGTGTTGGGGAGGCCGGCCGTACACTGAGGATCGGCACACCGCCGAGGGGGAACCATGACTACCTTGCAGACCGAGTTCAGCGAAGCCGAGCTGCTGGCCGAACACGACATCGCCGAGCCGTTGATCGTCAACAACGTGCGCTGCCATGGAGGATTCAACCAGGAGGGCGACTACGTCTCCCCCCGGACCAAGCACCGGTGGCCGGCCATCCGGGCCTGGGAGGAGAAGCGGGTCGCCCAGTTCGGCACCCCGATCCTCGACGTCCCCCTCGAGACCTGGCCGGAGAACTTTCCCAATGTCGCCCAGACCAAGCTGTTGCTGGGCCAGGGCATCACCACCCCCACCATCACCTCCCTCACCCGGATCGGGACGGTGGAGGGATTCGGCGGGATGTTGCGGATGCTGCCGACGCCGGAGTTCGCCCGTTGTTTCGACGAAGAGATCGACGGCACCGCCATCGCCCATATCAGCGGCGGCCTCTTCGAAGCCCACGCCCGCGACGAGTCCGGTTTCGGGGACCAGGCCGGCCATGACCGGATGTGGTTCGTCGCCCGGGACATCGCTTTCGAGAACCCCGCCACCGAGGATCTGACCGCCCGGATGCTCGAACGGATGGGCATCAACACCACCCCGCGATCGGCCGCGCAGACCCAACAGCTCCAACAGGCCGCCCGGGCCGGCCGGGTGCTCCCCGACGACATCGACTTCACCCTCGAGGTGGTGGTGGGTCGCATGATCGGCCTGTTGCTGATCGAGATCTCCGCTTTCCACGGCTTTCGCTGGGCGGAAGCGGTCCTGAGCGATACCGAGTTGGTGGCCGGCGACGGCGCCGCCGCCACCCTCGTCTCCCACATCCGGGCCGATGAGACGCCCCACGTGGCCTGGCTCCGCACCGCCCTGTCGGAGATGCGGGACCGGACCTGGGTGGGGGAGAGCGGACGCAGCTACGACGGGACGGACATGATCGAGAAGTTGTGGGATCGGGCCATGGAGAACTCCCTCCTGCTCCGGCGACAGGAGAACCTCCAGTTCTTCATGCTGGAGATCGAGGAGGCGGTCGTGGGCCGATCCGATGGCGCCGACCTGATCGAGGAGATGCTCAGCCTCGGGACCGTCAGCCGGCTCGACGATGGCACCGTCGTCGACACCGCCAGCCAGTCCCTCCTCGGTTGAGCTGAGCCGCTGTGAAGTTCGGGATCTTCTACGAGCACCAGCTTCCCCGCCCCTGGCACCCGGACAGTGAACAGCAACTGATCAATGACGCCTTGGATCAGATCGAGCTGGCCGACCAGGTGGGCATCCAGTACCTGTGGGAGGTGGAGCACCACTTCTTGGAGGAGTACTCCCATTCCAGTGCGCCGGAGGTGTTCCTGGCCGCCGCCAGTCAACGGACGAAGCGCATGCGCATCGGCCACGGGATCGTCCAGACCGCTCCGGCCTACAACCATCCGGCCCGGGTCGCCGAGCGGATCGCCATGCTCGATCTGGTTTCCAACGGACGGGTGGAATTCGGGTCGGGCGAGTCATCGTCGGAGGCCGAGCTGCGCGGCTTCGGGATCGATCCGGCGGTCAAGCGGGAGGCGTGGCTCGAGGGGCTCGAGGTCGCCATCCGCTGCATGACGGAGATGCCGTTCGGCGGAGTCGACGGCACCTTCGTCCAGATGCCGCCGCGCAACGTGGTGCCGAAACCGGTGCAGAAGCCCCATCCTCCGTTGTGGGTAGCCTGCAGCCGCCGAGACACCATTCTCCTGGCCGCGGAGAAGGGGATCGGGGCCCTCAGCTTCGCCTTCATCGAGCCCGAGGATGCCCAGCAATGGGTGGCGGACTACGAGGCGGTGTTGCGGGAGAAGTGCGTGCCGGTCGGGTTGTCGGTCAATCCGCAGGTGGCCTGTGTCACCCCGATGATGTGTGCCGAGGACGAGGAGGTGGCCATCGCCCGGGGCCTGGAGGGAGCCAATTTCTTCGGCTACTCGCTCGCCCACTTCTATGTCTTCGGGGATCACGTCCCCGCCTCCACCAACGTGTGGGAGGAATTCCAACAGCGCCGGGGGAAGCTGGGTTACTCGCCCGAGGCCGCCCTGGCCAACCGGCAGCAGACCCTGGGGGCCCAGATCGCCTCCGGCGACGCCAAGGGACTGCGGGGCGCCACCGGCACCCCCGGCCAGCTCCGGGAGTTCCTCCGTCGCTACGAAGCAGCCGGCGTCGACCAGCTGATCTTCGTGATGCAGGCGGGTCGGAACCGGCACGAGGACATCATGGAGTCCATCGAACTGTTCGGGACCCAGGTGCTGCCGGAGTTCGTGGAGCGGGACGAGGCGGCCAGCCGGGCCAAGGCGGCCAAGTGGGAGCCGATCATCGAGGCGGCGTTGGCCCGTCGGAGTCCGGACCACCCTTCGATGGCGGCCGACTACGTGATGAGGGCGATCCCCAAGCAGATGGTCGATGCCCTGGAGAGTGAGCCGGCTCAGGTCTGGCTCGACACCCTGGCGGACAACCGGGCCGCCGGGGTCCTGGACGAGGAGTTCCAGAGGCTGGTGGACGGCTAGACGACCCGAGCCGTCAGCGCCGGGACCGATGGACCGAGACGGCATAGTGGTCCGACCCGGAAGACGGTTGGCGGTCCCAGGTGGCCCATCGCTCCACCAGCTCGAGGCCGGCGTCCTGGCAGTGCCGGTCGTAGTCCTCCCGTGAATAGCGCCCGTCCAGTTGGAACCCGGCCACCAGGGCGCCCCCCGGCCGGAGGTGACGGGCGCACCCGCCGACCAGCGCCGCCTGGGTGCTCGGCGGGGTGAAGAGCAGCACGTTGCCAGCCATGACCACGACATCGAACTGTCGCCCGAGGTCGAGCCCGCCGACATCGGCCTCCACCCAGGTGAGTTCCGGGCCGAGCCTTCGGGCGGTGGCGATCATCGAGGGGTCGAGATCAACGCCGATCACCTCGATTCCCCGGCAGGCGAGTTCCACCGCCACCCGGCCGGAACCGCATCCGGCGTCGAGCACTGCGGCCGGATGCAGGCCCATCACGAAGTCGGCCTCGCCGTGGACGCCGACCCCGGAGGCGGCGAGAGTATCGAATCGTTGCTGATAGCGCTCCCCGTCCCATGCCATAGTTGCATCATCGCGCTGCCGGTAGTGAGCGTAGAATCCCCCGAGGCGCAAACGGGTACCGAGGGACTCCTGAAGGGGGCAATTTTGACCGACGTTGCGAATCCGGAAGGAGGAGGCGAGTCGGCGCGGTCGGTTGACGCCCTCTCCGCCGAGCGGCGCTCGAAGCGGGACTACGTCCGGGACCAGGGCATCGATCCCTATCCCTCCCGGTTCGACCGCTCCCACACCACCGCCGAGTTGCGGGAGCGGTACGGAGAACTCCCCGCCGATGCCCGCACCGGCGCCGTCGTGCAGGTGGCGGGGAGGATCACCAGTGTCCGGGGCCACGGGAAGCTGGTCTTCATCACCTTGCAGGACGTGTCCGGCCCCATTCAGCTGCTGGTCCCGGTCAGCAATCTCTCCAAGGACGGCGCCGTCGTCCTCGACAAGTCCGACCTCGGGGACTGGGTCGGGGCCATCGGGGAAGTCATCGTGAGCCGCCGGGGAGAGCTCTCGGTCGAGCTCACCGATCTGCAGCTGCTGTCGAAGGCCCTCCGCCCCCTCCCGGACAAATGGCACGGACTGAGCGAGGCGGAGATGCGCTACCGCCAGCGCGAGGTCGACCTGCTGGCCAACGAGGACACCCGCCGGGTCTTCGGGATCCGGTTCAAAGCCGTAGCCGCCATGCGGACGGAGTTGATGGCGGAGGACTATCTCGAGGTCGAGACGCCCATCCTCCAACCTCAGGCCGGCGGGGCCATTGCCCGCCCGTTCTACACCCACGCCAACGCCCTCGACATCGACCTCAGCCTCCGCATCGCCCCGGAGCTCTATCTGAAGCGATTGGTGATCGGGGGGTTCGAGCGGGTGTTCGAGATCGCCCGCAACTTTCGCAACGAGGGCGTCGACACCCGGCACAGCCCGGAGTTCACCGCCCTCGAGGCCTACCGGGCCTTCGGTGACTTCAACGACGGCATGGACCTCACCGAGCGCCTGGTGGTGGCGGCCGCCCAGGCGGCCACCGGCCGGATGAGCTTCACCACCGCCGGAGGACCGGTCGACCTCACACCGCCGTGGCCCCGCCAGGACCTGTTGACCCTCATCGAAGAAGTCGCCGGCCGTCGGCTGCATCCCTCCGACCCGGTCGACGACGTCCGCGCCGCCGCCCGCCAACTCGACGTCGAGTATGACGACGGCTGGGGCTCGGGGAAGATCATCTTCGAGATCTACGACAAGGTGTTGTTGCCCAACCTGCTCGGACCGGTGTTCGTCTGTGGCTTCCCGGTGGAAGTGTCCCCACTGGCCCGGCACCAGCTCACCGACGACACTCTGACCGACCGTTTCGAACTGGTGGTCGACGCCAAGGAGTACGCCAACGGCTACAGCGAGCTCAACATCCCCGAGGAACAGAATCTCCGGTTCCGGGGGGAGGCGGCTGCCGCCGCCAAGGGAGACCTCGAGGCCCACCCGGCCGACATGGCCTTCGTGCGGGCGCTCGAGTACGGACTCCCTCCGACATCGGGGATCGGCATCGGGGTGGACCGGTTGGTGATGCTGCTGGCCGAGGTGGAGGCCATCCGGGACGTCATCCTCTTTCCCATGCTCCGGCCCGAATCGCCGGGATGACCGACGTCGTCACCGAGCCCGGGAGTCCCGCCGTCAACGGCGCCGACCGGTACTCGACTCGGCACCGGGTTCCGAGTGACGGCCTGGGCGACGGTGGGTCACCGGGGATCGCCACCCAGTTCTACATGCCGGATCTGGTCGAGGCCCTGGTCCCGCTGGGCGGACGGGCGATGGTGGTCAGCGACCTCCATCTGGCCGCCATCCCAACCGACGCCAGTCGGATCGTGGCCGACGAGCTGGCGGAGCTGTTGGGTGGGTGGGAAGGTCCGGGGGCCTTCGTCATCGCCGGCGATGGCTTCGAGATGTTGGCCGGTCCGCCGGACGTCGGTGCCATCCTCGATTCCCATCCCCAGTTCGCCGCCGCTCTCGCCGCCTTCACCGATCAGCCGGATCACCAGCTCATCGTCCTCTCCGGCAACCACGACGGACAACTGGCCTGGGACGGCCGGGCGGTGGCGACGCTGACCGACCGGTTGGGGATGTCCGGCATCGCCTTTGCCTGTGATCTGGCCATCACCACCGCTGAGGGTCTGCAACGGGTGCACATCGTCCACGGGAACCAGTCCGACCCCTACAACGCCTTCGACGATCCCCGGTCGCCGGTGGACACCCCGTTCGGCCACCACATCGTCCGTGACGTGCTGCCGCAGCTGGCCGCCCGCCAGCACCCCGGGTCGCTGTTCGACGGGGTGCAGTGGCTCGATGGCGAGCCGGCCGGATTCGTCAGCTCCCGGCTCTTCTACCGGAAGGTCATCGGAAAGTTCTGGCTCCTGGCCATCCCCTTCATCGCCGCCTTGCTGCTCCGGTTCCTGACCTTCATCCCCGGGTTCGGGACACTCCTCAAACACCACAGTCAGCGCTGGTTGATCGCCTTCGGGCTCTTGATCCTGCTGATGATCGTGGTGGCGATGGTGGCCGCCTTGGCCACCATGTTCCGGGTGAACAAGGCCCTGCGGGAGGGATCCCTCAACGAGCGGGCCGATCCGGTGACCCACAACGCTCCTCCCCGGGCCGAGGCTTCCCGGCTGGTGGCCGAAGGCTACGCCGGCATGATCAGCGGGCACACCCACCAGCCCGAGCTCTCGGTAGTGGGCAACGGCTTCTACGCCAACACCGGCAGCGGGACCGAGTCGACGGTCGCCCAGCCCGCCCGGTGGCGGCTGCCCAAGCCGTATGTCACGGCTCGGCGCTTCTCCTATGTGGAGATCATCGCCGGAGACGTACTCATCGTCCGGCTGTTCCTGCGGGAGACGCCCACCCGGGATCCGGTCCTGCTCGAGCGATTGGCCATGACCCGAGTCCGTCACGGCCAGACCACCACCCAGATGGTGGCCTCCCTGCCCAACGGCCCGACCTGGACCAACGAGGTCAAGGCCCTCAGCCACTGGTCGCGGTCCCGGAAGGTGCGGCAGCTGGCGGCCGGCATCCTGCTGTTCGCCGGACTCATCAATATCGTCTTCGCCCTGCTGTTCGATGTGCGTTCGACCCTTCCGGCCGATCGGTGGCTTCCCCTCGGCATCGGACCTTTGGACGGGATGACCGCCATCGTGGGTGGATTGGCCCTACTCGGGCTCTCCCGAGGGGTGAGGCACGGCTACCGGTCGGCGTGGGCGGTGGCCATCCTGGTGCTGGTGGCCGACATCGTCAGCCGACTGGTGAACTCCACCGGCGTGGTCGGCACCACCGTAGCCTTCGTCGTAGCCTTCTGGCTGATCCTCGAATACTCCAAGTTCGGGGTGTATCCCGTGGGGGTGAGTCGCCTGGCCCGATGGGGGATGTCCGGCGGGCTGGGTGTCCTTGCCGCCCTGGCCATCCTGGACGACCTCTACGAACCCCAGCAGGGATTTGCTCTCGACCTCACCGGCCTGGTGCTCGTGGGGGTTATCGCACTCACCCTGCTGGTGACGGTTCCTGGGCGCGAGCACCGCCGGACGGGGACCGCCCGCGCCGAGGCCTTCGATCGTGCCTTCGAGATAATCGAGACCTACGGCGGGGACACCCTGGACTACTTCGCTCTCCGGGACGACAAATCCTGGTTCTTCTCCGGCGCCTCACTGGTGGCCTACTCGGTGATCAACGGGGTGATGCTGGTGTCCCCCGACCCCATCGGGCCGGTGGACCAGCGGGTGTCGGTCTGGTCGGACGTCATGAACATGGCCCAGGCCAACGGCTGGGCCCCGGCGGTGCTGGCCGCCTCGGAGGCATGGCTGCCCATCTATCGCGCCTCCGGCCTGGTCGACCACTACCTGGGGGACGAGGCGGTGGTCGACTGCATCACCTTCTCGCTGCAGGGCAAGTCGATGAAGTCGCTTCGGGGCGCCTACAACCGGATGCAGAAGTCGGGCTATCGGGTGGAAGTCCACGATCCGGCCGAGGTGGGACCGGAGTTGAAGACCCAGTTGCTCACCCTGATGACCGAGACCCGTCAGGGGGAAGCCGAACGCGGCTATTCGATGACCCTCAGCCGGATCTTCGACCCCCGGGATCGCGGCTTGCTCCTGGCCGTGTGCCTCGACGCCGACGGCATTCCCCTGGCCTTCAACCAGTACGTTCCGGCGCCGCAAGTGAACGGCTACTCGCTGGATCTGATGCGGCGGACCAGCCGGGAAGACGTCCCCAGCGGGCTCACCGACTTCGTCATCCTCGAGACCATCCAGTGGATGGCGGAAAAGAACCTGCGGGGACTCGGCCTCAACTTCGCCACCATGCGGGCGATCGTGTCCGGCGAGACGACCGGGGGGGCCTGGACCTCGCTGGAGCGCAATGTCCTCCACCGGTTCAGCGACACCATGCAGATCGAGTCGCTCTGGAAGTTCAACAAGAAGTACGAGCCCCGGTGGAACCCGCGGTACGCGGTGACCGGGCCGTTCGTCCACATTGCCCGCACCAGCCTGGCCATGGCCCGGGCGGAGGCGGTCACCGAGATCCCCTTCATCGGGCGCCTGCTGAAGATCCGCGAGCCGTCCGGCAGCGACAAGCTCTGAATCCCGCCCCCCCGCCGGCCGGGTTACCGCTTCGGACGGGCCAGGCGTTTGGCGGTGGTGGTGAGGTTCCAACGGATCGCCCCGACCAGGTCACGGGCGTGCTCGCGGGGGGTGTAGTCGTCGAGCAGGGTTCCGCCGGTGAGGGTGCGGTCGAGATCCAGCTGGTTCTGCTCCAGCACGTAGGAGAAATCGCGTCGCATCGGCTCGGCCAGGTTGTACCCGAACGAGCGGTAGAGGTGGGCAAACAGCGGTCGGTAGAGCCGGATCCGCTCGTGGAGGCCGGACGAGTGGGACATCGGGTTCTTCCGCCGCTCCAGGACATAGTCGGGGAGCAGGTCGGCGAAGGCCCGGCGGAGGACCCATTTCTCCACGCCGTCACGGACCTTCAGGTCGAGGGGGATCTGCAGGGCCAGTTTCACCAGGGAGAGGTCGAGGAAGGGAACCCGGGCCTCCACCCCCTGCCCCATGGAGACCCGGTCCACCCGCTGCAACTCGGTGCGGCTCAAGTTGCGGATGTTGTGCCGGAAGAGCTGCTGGCTGAGGTCGCCGCTCACGTCCCGGTACATGCTGTAGCCGCCGAACAGCTCGTCGGAACCGTCGCCGGAGAGCACCACCTTCACCCCGCACTGATGGACCCGCTCGAACAGGGGCCGGGTGACCACCGAGTTGATGACGTCGCCGTATTCGGTGAGCTCCGACATCCGGATGGCGGTCCGCACGTCGTCGAGATGGATGTCACCGGGCCGGAGCTCGACGACTTCGT
Organism: Acidimicrobiales bacterium; assembly: GCA_036268775.1. Classification (GTDB taxonomy): domain Bacteria; phylum Actinomycetota; class Acidimicrobiia; order Acidimicrobiales; family RAAP-2; genus DASZIT01. The sequence continues at coordinate 36,681 of DATATM010000011.1, forward strand.
GACGCACCCCGAGGTCCTTGGCCAGCTGGCGGGCGAATCGGACGTCGTCGCTGTCGTCGGTTCCGATGGTGAAGGCCACGCAGTCGGGGTGCATCTCGAGGGCCTGGGTGAGGATGACCGAACTGTCCAGACCCCCGGACAGGATGACCCCGACGGTGAGGTCGGTGTCCACCCGGACCCGGATGCTGTCGATGAGGGCCGCCCGCACCACCCGGCAGGCTTCGTCGGGGTCCTCAATGGGATCCTCGCCCTCGGCCAGGCTCATCAGGTCCACATAGGGCGACAGCCGGGGCGGGGTGTCCGGGGTGGCCCAGCCATGGTGACCGGGGGCCACCTCGGTGATCGGCGCCCCGGGGTGGACCAGGGCCTTGACCTCGGAGGCGATATACAGGGTGTCACCGGCCTGCGACCAGTACAGCGGCTTGACCCCGACCGGGTCGCGAGCCAGGTACACCCGGGAACTCGGGCGCTCCACCACCGCGAAGGCGAACTCCCCCCGAAGGTGGTGGACCGCGGCTTCGCCCCATTCCAGCCAGGCCTCCAGGACGACTTCGGTGTCACCGGTGCTCCGCCACTGGTGGCCGAGGGCGGTCAGCTCATCGCGCAACTCCCGGTAGTTGAAGACCTCGCCGTTGTAGCAGAGGGCCCACCGACCGTCGGCGGAGACCCACGGCTGCACCGAGTGCTCCCGATCGACGATCTTGAGCCGTTGGGTGCCGAGTAGGCAGCCGGATTCGTACCGCGCCTCTTCGACATCGCCGCGGGGGCGAAGGGAGTCCATCATCCGATCGAAGACGATCCGGTCGGCCGGCGGGCCGACAATCAGCGCGATGCCACACATGGGCGGTTAGCCAGCTACAAGCGCGGTGTAGGCCCGTCGAAGGTCGTCGCAGGCGTCCGGGTTGATGCACAGGTGCCAGGCCTGACCTTCATCGATCACGTTGCAGAGCCCGGTGTCTTGCCGCTCCAGCAATAAGTCGGCCAGCGTCCGGTCGGCGTCGAACTGGCGGAACCACCGCATCTCGACGTCGGCGGCGTACCCGCAGCAGTGGGCGCTCGGAATCATCGCTGCGTAGCCGAGATCTCGGAGCCGGTGTTGGTGTTGCACGCTCCGGGTCAGGCTGGTGGCCCACAGCGGGGGAGTGCCGGGGGGCGCCTTGGTGGCAAAGTCGATGGCCAGCTGATTGAGCAACGCCACCAGCTCCGGACGGGCATTGGTGAAGCTGACCCCGGCGGTGTGGGGCTGGCGTCCGGGCCGGAACCGCCGCATCGCCCAATCCCGGGATCGGCCGGCCAGGCCCTTGGGCTGGAGCCGGTAGCTGAATTGGAGCAGCCGCCGCCGGCGGAGCGACTCCAGGGTGACCAGCTCCGATGACTGCCGCACGTCGTCGTCGGAGGCAAAGCTGGTGACTCCTGCCCACCAGATGGAATCGATCTGGGACAGGAGGTAGATGCGGACCAGCGTCGAGACATCGCTGGCCGAGCTGCGCTGGTTGGGCCGGTAGTCTCGGACCTCTTGGAGCAGGGTGGCGACGACCACCTCCTTTCCGTCCGGCGAACGGGCCAGCACCGCATCGAGTCCGGGATGGTGGATGCGCTCGGTGAGGAGGGCTTCCACGTCGGCCTCGGCCCCCGGCCCGACCGCGGCCTCCACTTCGCGGGTCAACTCGGAGACAATCGCCCGGTAGGCATCCAGATCGAGGCTCAACGACGAGGGTTCCGACTCGTCGTTAAATTCGGGGGATTGAGCGGCCATGAAGGCTCTCGTCCTCCTCGAGCACTCGTGGCCGTACCAGCCGAAGGATGCGCCGCATGAGGGCCACCCTACCGAAGATCATTGGGCCAAAAACATCCCCTTCTGGGTCATGTCGGCGTGGAGGTAGACATCCGTTGTCGAAACCTGCTCATGGCCGAGCCATAGTGCAATCACGGTGACGTCAACATCCGAGAGCAAAAGCCTCATGGCACATGTATGCCTCATGGTGTGACTGGTCACGTGTTTGGATCGGATCGACGGACAGGTCTCGCCTGCCTTCGAGGCATAGAGGGCGTTGCGGTGCTCGATGGCGTCGCGGCTGAGAGCCCTTCCCGTTGACGTCGGGAACAGCGACTCTGTCGGTGTGCCGCGGCGCTCGACGTCGAGCAGGCACCAGCTCTCTTCCTGACCGACACGCTGCTCTGTTCCTTCGAGCGAGGCAGAACGACTGTTCCGATGCCTTCGGCATGACAGAGGTCGAGAAGATGGGGATCGGACGTGGCCAAGGCTTCCGTCCGGGAACGAGCGACCTCAGCAGGCATACAGTCGGCCATGCTCACCGTGCAACGTGTCCGGTCGTATCGCCGGGCACGCAGCCGGCTCGCCGACGCCCCGATTGAGGAGTCGACGACGATCCCATCGATCAGGCCGAGTTGGGCGAGGTCCAGGGTGGCATCCTCCCCGTCGACGCGGTTCCGACGGATCAAGGTGGGCCCAGCGAGTTAACGTCGGTCGAGCTGCGACCAGGGCGACCCGCCCACCGATCAGGACGGGACGCCGTGCATCACTGACTGATAGGGGTCGGCTCAGCTCCTCTGGAACGTGCCAAGGGTCTCGCTGATGAGCGGGATTCCATTGAGGTTCTCCACGTTGACGCTGGCTGCCTGTCCACCCGGTCCTATGGCGAATGTCACTTCGGCGATTCCGGCGGCGTTCTCACCGATCGGAGAGTACGAGAAGACGTTGCCGTCCCAGTGGGTTAATGGGAACACCTGCGGAGTGGGCCCGAGCGTGAGGGTAAGACCACTTGGTCCAGTGCCGACAATCGCCGGACCGTAGACGTTGTTCGTATAGGTACCGACATAGGCCGCGTCGGGCTGGGCTGGTATCGGATTGCTTGGCGCGGTCTTCCCCGCCAGCTTGCTGGGATTCTCCGCAAATGGTGCGAAGCGCTTGGTAAAGGCCTTCAACCAGTCCCGAGTGGGGTTTCCCGTCTCGACCATGTCCATGAAGGCAGCATTGAGCGCTTCAGGCAGCCCGATCGGCATGCCGTTGGTCAGGGTGACAATCCCCAGCTCTTCTGAGGGCATCATGTCGAAGGCGGTGGCGGCGCCGAGGCCGAAAGCACCGGAGTGGGTGAGTCGAAGCCGACCGGCTCCGTCGGCGCCCACGTTGAAGCCCAGGCTATAGAAGCCGGACTTGCCCGCCGGAGTGGTGGCAGGAGCATTGGTGAAGTGGGGGACGTGCGTCACTTGGAGAGCATCGGCATCCACCACCTGTTGGCCGTTGAACTTGCCCGCGGCCAACTGCAGTTGTAGCCACTTCGCCATGTCGGAGATCGAGGAGCTCACGCCCCCGGCCGGCGACTCGGGATCAGGATCACGCTGGTACTTGGCCTGCCACTGCCCGTCGACGCGTACGTGGAGATCCGCCCGGTTTGAGGCGGCCACATAGTCGGCATACCTCGAGCTAGTGGACGCCATTCCCAGTGGTCCGTAGAGGACCTGCTGGGACAAGTCCTCCCATTTTGCACCCTTGGCCGTCGCCGCAGCTACGGCCCCCACCGTCAGCCCGAAATTGCTGTATGCGTACGTCGCCCGGAACGGATCCATCGGGTAGTACTGCATCCGGGCAAAGATCTGGGCTTGGTCGAAACCAAGATCCTCCAGTAGGTCGCCAGCATGATCGGGTAGCCCGCTTCGATGGGAGAACATGTCGGCGATGGTGACATTGGCGGTCACATACGGATCGCCCATGGAGAACGACGGGAGGTGGTGGATGACGGGATCGTCCCAGGCGACCACGTCCTGACCGACCAACCCGGCCACCACGGTGGAGGCGATCGCCTTGGACAGTGACGCCACCTGAAACACCGTGTTGGTATCTACCTTGCCGGGCTGGCCCACCTTACGGACGCCGAAGCCCTTGGCGTAGACAACCCTGCCCTTGGAGACCACCGCGATGGCCATACCCGGCACCTTGGTCGTGGCCAACATGTCGTTGGCCACCTTGGTCAAGCCAGCCACCGCGCTGGCCACCTGAGCCGAGGAAATAGGGACCAAGGACACCTCGGTCGGAGCTATGGACTCGAAGGCGTTGGCAATCACCAGCGGCCCGGTGTTCCGGGCCGGCGTAGCCCCGCTGGAGCTACCACAGGCGGACAGAACCGCTCCACCGGCGGTAGCCGCACCCACCGTGCCTGCCATGACACCCAGGAATTTGCGTCGGTTCAGGGGCGCGAGATTCGTCGGAACAGATTCCTCTTTGGTTTTCACCATTTGAGCGACCCACTTTCTGCTCGACTCATACTCGTTGATTGACCAGAGTCTGTCCACCCCACCAATTGACCAGTGTCTGTCCACCCCACCAATTGACCAGTGTCTGTCCGCCGTCAGGCTAGTGCGAGCAAGCTCGTTGGTGTGCTCCTGGTAGTGGGTCAGTTTGAAATGGTCCGCCCCGGCGGGCCGCCCGGGCCCAGAACAGGGGGATCGGACCCGACCTCCGGAGGGAATCCCTGGTCAGAAGCCGTCCAGCAGCACCTTGCCGGGTTCGGTGTCGGGCGCCATCTTCTCCCGGGCTTCCATCACCGGGGGCGCCCACCGGGACATCAGCACCACCCCCACGCCCATCAGCACCAGCGACAGCACCGCGCCGGTGATGGCGGACGGCGAGGTGTTGACGTTCTCATCGAACAGCTCGATGCCCAGCAGGATGCTGGAGAAGGGGTCGACGATGAGCAGGGCCGCCTGGGACACCATCAGCGGTCCGACCGACAGTGAGGCCTGGACCAGGACGGTCCCGAGGATGCCGGTGACCACCAGCGCGTAGAGCGGCCAGTGGTAGAGGAGGTGGATCCAGCCGTCCTTGGAGAGGATGGCGGTGGCCGCCTTCATGAAGCCGGCGTCGATGGACCAGATGATGGCGCCCGAGCTGCCGAGCATGGCGGCTTTGCGGGAGGGCGAGCCTCGCCGGCTGAGGGCGAGGAGCACCACGACGATCAGCAACCGCACCGAGACGGCTTTGATCCAGCCGCTGGTGCTCGGGAGGCCGATGCCCTCCTGGGGATGGGCGGCCACCAGGAACCCGGCCAGCCCCACACAGGTGATGGCCGCCGCCCCCCAGGTGCGCATGGCAATCTCATCGTGCAGCCAGAACCGGCGGAGCCCCAGCATGAAGATGAGCTCGATGACCAGCACCGGCTGCACCACCGCGATCTCCCCGAAGTACAGAGCGGTGGCGGTGAAGGCGAAGGTGCCGACCAGGAACAGCAGGCCGATGAGCCACATCGGCTGTCGGATGAGGTAGAGGGCCTTGCGCCACCCGTTGGCCACTTCGGGGGGAGCCGACACATTGGCCAGGCGCTGAACGACCGCCGAAGAGGCATTGCACAGGGAACCGAGGGCGGCGAAAAGAATGGCAATCATGTCGGCATCACTGGCCTCCTAACGGAGGATGTACAGCTCGAATCCCCTGTTGGCGCACAAGTGTACTTATCGGCCGGCTGGGTCGCCGCCTGAGCGACTGGTGGCCGGGGTCAGCTCTCCACCGCATAGTGGTCCCTGACGTGCTCATCGACGGCTTCATCGGGCAGCCGGAGCCGGAGGGCGGTGTAGTAGACGATCAGGCTCCATCCGGCCACCGCCGCGAGGTCCCAGTAGAAGGGAATCACATGATGACCGCCTCCGAACTGGCCGAGTAAAGAGATGAGGGCCATCCCCGCCAGATAGGGCCAGAGCCAGATGGCGGAGGCCCATTCCATCGGTGGCTCGATCGGATTGGCGTGGGTGAGGCGGGAGATACCCATCAGGACATAGCCGAGCAAGACGGCCACATACAGCTTCCAATCGACTCCCCACCCACTCCAGTAGATGATGAAGTTGGCAGATATGAACGAGAGCGGGGCGAGGATCCCGGCCCAGGGAAGCCGGTAGGGCCGGGGGGCATCCGGCTTCTGGAGGCGAAGGGCGCCGAGGGCGAGCGGAGCGCCGGCGTACATCAGGACGGTGGCGGAGGTGATGAAGCCGACCAGGCTCTGCCAACCGGGGAAGGGGAGGAAGAGCAGGAGCCCCATCAGAAAGGTGAAGACCAGGCCAACGATCGGGACGTTGGTCTTCTTGGAGGTCTTTTCGAAGGCGGCGGGGAAGCTCCCGTTCTTGGCCATCCCGAAGCTGATCCGGCTGGTCGTCGTCGTATAGACCAGGCCGGATCCCGACGGGGCGATGATGGCATCGGCATAGAGGATGTAGGCCAGCCAGCCGAGGCCGAGCCCCTTGGCCAGGCCGGCAAACGGCCCGAAGATTCCCTCGAAGGACACGTTCGCCCACCCGTGGGCCAGGGCCGAATGGGGAAGCGCCCCGATGAACACCACCTGCAGCAGGATGTAGATGGTGGCGCCGATCAGCATCGAGAAGATGACCGCCCGGGGCATGTCCCGTTGGGGATTGCGGCTCTCCCCGCCCAGTTGGACGGCTTGCTCGAATCCGACCAGGGCGAAGACGGCGCCCCCGGCGCTCACCGCCTCCAGCACGCCCTTGACCCCGAAGGGGGCGAAGCCGCCGCCCCGGGTGAAGTTCGACCCGTCGAAGTGGGTGAAGAAGAGGACGAAGATGGTCGCCACCGGAATCAGGATCTTCCAGGCGGTGATGGCGTTGTTGGCCCGCATCAGGAACCGGATGCCGAACAGGTTCACCACCGTGAACAGGGCCATCATCGCCACCGCCACCAGGTAACCGGTCCCGGTCAACACCACGGTGCCATTGACGGTGTGGGTCAGGCCGTGCCAGTAGTTGGACGAGTACTGGACGGCAGCCTCCACTTCGATCGGGGCGGTCCCGACCGCCTGCAGCCACGAGAACCACCCGAAGGAGGCGCCGGCCAGGGCGCCGAAGGCGTAGTGCGGGAACCGGGTGGTGCCTCCGCTGACCGGGAACATGCCGCCGAGCTCGGCGTGGACCAGGGCCAGGAGCATCACCGCCAACGAGCCGATCAGCCAGGCAATGACGGCGGCCGGACCTCCGATGGTCGACACGAACAGCGCGCCGAACAGCCAACCCGAGCCGATAATCGAGCCCTCGGAGATGAACAGCAGGCCGACAAAGCCGACGTCCCGCTTCAGCCCCTCGTCGTGCGAGACATTCAGCGGTTTCACCTGCTCCCCTCTGAGTCGCGTGTCGCGGGTCCGACGCCGTTGATGACGGGGGCTGAGATTTCGCCAATGGTAATCAATAGACTCGTGGCCCGTCGTTCCATTTGGGCAGAATGATCGGAGCGTTCCGTCAATATCTCCATCATTTCGGGGTGGCTGCCACTGGTGGTCATCGGGGCGGCGCTCGCTTCGCTGTTGGCCGCCATCGGCTGGCGATCGGGGCGCTGGCGCCGGCAGCTGGTCATCGGCGTCCCGGTGGCTGTCGTCATCCCGGCGGCCGCCGCCTTGGTCCTCCATGTCACCGGTGCCTATCCGAGCCGGTTCCCGGTGGGGGCCTTTCTCTGGGGTGGGGTCTGGGTGTTGGCGGTGGCGGCGGCGGTGGTGGGGTGGCCGGGTTCGACCGGATGGCTACGGGCGCTGTCGGTGGTCGCCGTCATCCTGACCGCAGTGGTGGTGGCCGATTCGCTCAACGCCGCCTACGTCCGTTACCCCACCCTCGGACGGCTGGCGGATCTGGACGCGGTGAACCTGGTTCCGAACGCCCAGCTGCAGGTGATTCGGGATGCGGTGGCCAAGTCCGGCCGGCTCCCGACCCGGGGAGTGGTGATCACCGCCCACATTCCCGTCCCGGTCTCCAAGTTCAATGCCCACGACGCCTTCGTGTACCTGCCGCCGGCCTGGTTCGCCACCCCGCCCCCGGTGCTGCCGACCCTGATCCTGCTGCCGGGAGAACCGGGGAGCTCGGCGGACTGGACCCAGACCGGGAGGGCCGACCACATCGCCGACCAATTCGCGTCGGCCCACCAGGGGCTGGCTCCGATCATCGTGATGCCCGACCCCAACGGCTTTCTGACCGTCGACACCGAGTGCGTGAACAGCAGCGCTTTCGGCCAGGCCGAGACCTATCTGGTCCGGGACGTCCCCGCCTACGCCCGGGGCACTTTCGATGCCAATGAGGGCCCACGGACCTTGGCGGTGGCCGGGTTGTCGGCCGGCGGCTTCTGTGCGGTGAACCTCGCCCTCCGGAATCCGACCGTCTTCCCCTTCTTCGCCTCCTATTCGGGGTTGGCCACCCCGGTGTACCAAGAGGACCCGCGATCCGACACCGTCAAGATCCTCTTCGGGGGGTCGAACGAGGCCTTCCAGCAGAACAATCCGCTCATCTTGCTGAAGGACCACACCTACCCGGGCCTGGCCGGTTGGTTGGCGGTGGGGAAGGACGATGCCCGACCGTTGGCGGCGGCCAAGCGCCTCCAGCCGCTGGCCGAGGCGGCCGGGATCGACACCTGCATCGAGACACTTTCCGGCGGCCATGATTTCGGCGTCTGGAGCCAGGCGTTCACCGACTCCCTGCCGTGGCTGTCCTGGAAGTTGGGTCTCACCCCCCAGCCCGCCGACGAACCCGCTACCTGCACGCCGGGTCGATGAACCGATAGGAGTGCGCCCCGGGGGACTCGAACCACCCAACCTGCGGATTAAGAATCCGCTGCTCCACCGTTGAGCTAGGGGCGCAGGGTGATCCTAAGGGTGGGCCTTGGCGATTGCAACCGCTTCCCGCCAGCGGTTGATCGCCCCCGATTCCTGGAAAGGCAGGCGTCGCTCCTCGCCTCCGTCCGCTCAATCGATGGGCCGGGCTTCCCGCCATAGGCCGGCCGGCCTATTGCTCAATGGATGGGGGGAGTGCATTTGGCCGGAGAGCCGGTCGGGGCCGGAGTGAGGCCGAGCTTCCAGGACAGCCAAGGAAGGGAGTCCTTGAAGGCCCGCGTCCAGAACGGGAAGTCGTGTCCCCCGGTGGGGGTCAGTAGACAGGCTTGCGACAGCCCGGCCTTGGTGGCCAGCGTATGGAGCGAAATCGCGGTGGGGAGTTGGGGGTCCTGGAGGCCGGCTTCGAACCACGCCGAGGTGCCGGGGAATTTGTTGTTGGTCAGCAAGATGGTGGGATCGAACTTGTTGTATTCCGCCACCGAGCCATTGAAGAGGGTGTTGATGGTGACCTGGGTGTCGGACGTCTCATAGGTGAGGATGGCGTAACCCGAGTAGGTGGCGAAGTCCGGGAAGATCTTCGGGTTGCGCAAGGCCAGCACCTCCGCACAGGTCCCGCCGGCCGACAGGCCGGCCACCGCAAATGAGTGGGCCCCGGTGTTGGCGTTGAATTCGGTACGCATGTAGGCGGGAAGATCCACGGTCAGGTAGGTCTCGGCATTGCCCAACTTGCTGTTCACGCATTCGGAGTCCTGGGCGGTGCCGTTGGCATCCGGCATGACGATGATCGGGGCCGTCCCCCCGTGCAGGGCGGCGAACTCGTTGGCGGTGGTGTCGGCGAACGCCGCCCGGGTCCAGTCGGAGGGCATGCCGGGATACCCGGCGATCAACACGATGACCGGGAGGGCGGGCTCAGGATTGTGGAACCAGGCCGGGGGGAGGTAGACCTCGGCTTGGGCCGCCTGGAACTTGGAGAGGGTGGGCGGGATGGTCACGTTGATGGTGTCGCCGTGATCGGGAAGCTTCCCCGTATCCCGTACCTGGTCCCGGATGGCCTGGAGGGCGGGGAGACTGGTGAAGTTGGCGGCATCCTTGCCCAGGGCCCGGTCGAGGGTCGGGTAGTAGCCGAACTGCTGGTTGATCACGGTGGCGGCGGCCAGGAAGCAGAACAAGATGGCGATGATGGAGAGCGGGCGGAGGACCCAGCCGCCCTTCGGCCAACCGAGGATGGCTGACACCAGCGCGAAGATGACCAGCCAGGCCCAGAGGTAGAAGGTCCGGGGAAAGTCGTCCGGCACGAACTGGAAGAAGTGGATGGACAGGGCGAGCAGGATGGTGAGCAAGAAGGCGGCCGGCAGCCCGAACACCAGCTGGGCCTTCCAGGCTCCGTCCCTCCATCCCACGGTGACCAGCAACGAAACCAGTGCCACCGTGATCACCACGACAGGGAACCATCCAGTGATGATGGAGAAGTTGATGACGAGTTCCATAGGGCGTGTGGCAAGACCCTACTGCCCGGAGTCGTGCGTTTCAGGGTTGCGTCAGGGTGACCCCGACCCGGCTTATTTGCGCGGTTTGGTGGTGGTGGTCGTCGGGGTCGGGGGGGTCGGGTACGCCGAGGACATGGCGAAGAAGTCCCGGGCCCAATAGGAGGCGAAATAGCGCCCGGCGGTGCCGGTCATTTGGGGCAGCAGCATGGTCCCGTTGTCGGGGGTGGCCGCCCCGTAGGGCGAGGTGGGACTGTAATAGGAGTAGTTGACCCAGTCGGTATTGATGTCGAGCTCCATCGCCCGGGTGGCGCCGGCCCGGACCAGGATGTCGGCCAGGTCGGTGATGTTGAGGCCCGGGCCCCCGACGTAGACGAGGGCACCGCTGGCGGTCACCCCGAGGCCGGAGCGGTAGACGTAGACGGCACCTCCCAGGGTGTTGCCCCACTGGGTGGTGTCGCTGGCGTTCAGCCCGGCCACCGGTTGGCCGCCGTCCACGATGAGGTCGAGGTTCTGGCGCACCGCGACCACGTTCGGGGTCAGGGTGGCATCCCGCCCCCAGTCGGCGACGGTCATGGTGCCGTCGTTGTAGATCACCGCCGAGGCTGCTCCGTTCCGCAGCGCGGTCAGGGTCTTGCCGTCGGTGTAGTAGCCACCGTTGGACTGTCCGGACAGGAAGCCGGCGTTGAACGCCGACACCAGGGAGTTGGCCGCCGTCGCCTGGACCGGGGCGGTATGGGTGAACGGCCCACCACCGGGAATCTGGCTACCGGAATAAAGGGTGGCATGCAGCAGCTTGGTGTCCATCCACGCCACCCCGACCACATAGCTGGTGTGGATGGCGTCGGGTCGCAGTTCGGTGGTGTAGACGGCCGGAACCCCGTCCACCAACCGGCCGACCGGGGACCACTGTCCCTCGCCGGCCACCGCCGGGGTGGCGAACGGAGCCATGGCGACGGGGACCGGCAGATGGGGAGGCCCGGCGGCCACCGTGGTCGGGGTGGAGACCGGGGTCTTGATCGCCCCGGTCGGTACCGTGCCCCCGACCTTCGGAGCGTGGTGGCTGTACCAGATGTTCTCGACCTTGTTGACGATGGAGCCGGCCCCGTTCTGGCGGGCCCATTCGGCGAAACGGGAGCTCATCGACGTCCCGTAGGCGGGGTTGGTCAACGCCCCGCCGAGGGAGATGGCCAGCCAGATCAACAGGATGGCCAGGAGGCCGCCGATGATGGCGAGCATCCGGCGCCGACGGTAGATCTGCTCCTGGCGGGCCCGCACCCGGCGCAGGTTGCGGCCCCGGGCACGATGGGCCGGGCCCTTGGCGGGGCCACTCGGCCGGGGTTGTGACGATCGGGGGCGCTCGGCGGTCTCTACCACGGGAATTTCCTGAGTATCTTGCATGCCCGCTCGCCTAGAGCACGCGGGATGAGGGGACGAGCGTCCCCGTGCGGAGGACCCATCGCGACCCGCGGAACTCCGATGAAATCCCACCGGTGGCGCCGGCTGATCCATGCATTGACGCGATGATACGAGGATCGGGCACTAGAGGTCGAAGTTTAGCGGGGGCGCCAAGGATGAGGGGGTCGAGCCGGATCCCACCGCTTTGACCAGCCTCTCTCGGGTTGTCGACCTCATTTCGGGTGAAATTCTCTCCTTCCCGCCAGTACACTGCCGAACCGTGGAGTCCGGATGTCCAATGCCGACCGGGGAGTCGGCTTGGGTCGTCGTCGCACTCCCTTCCCGGGAGTAGGCACCGGTGGCGGAATCGTGGATCCCGACGCTGGTCCTGATCGCCGGAATCGCGGTGCTGGCTCCAATTCTGGCCGATTTCAGCGGGAAATTGGGGATCCCCGAAATGGTGATCGAGATCGTGTTGGGGATCGTGGTCGGCTCCAGCGTCTTGAACCTGGCCCATACGGGGACGGTGGTCAACGCCTTTTCCGACATGGGCCTGGCCTTTTTGATGTTCCTGGCCGGCTTCGAACTGGATCTTCTCCGGATCCGCGGCCGGCCACTCCATCTCGCTACGGTGAGCTGGGTGACGTCGGCGGCACTGGCGGTGGTGATCTCCTTGGCGGCGGTGGCCACCGGGCTGGAGCACGACCCGGTGGTGTTCGGACTCACCCTCACCACCACCGCCCTCGGGACCCTCCTGCCGGTGATCCGCGACGCCGGTGTCCTCGAATCCGAGTTCGGACGCCACGTGATGGCGGTCGGGACCGTCGGGGAGTTCGGCCCCATCGTGGCGGTGGCCGTGTTCCTCACCCAGCGGGATCCCACCATCACCATCCTGTTGTTGGTGGCCTTCGCCGGCATCGCGGTCGGTGCCGCCATCCTCGCCACCCGGACCCAGCAGCCTCGGGTCTTGGCCATGTTGAAGCGACACCTGCATTCCAGCTCCCAACTCCCGGTCCGTATCGCCGTCCTCCTCATCTTCTTGCTCGTCTACCTGGCGTTCACCCTCGGACTCGATGTGCTGCTGGGAGCGGTGGCCGCCGGGATCGTCGTCCGGCTGTTCGCCGAAGGGGAGGACAGCCCGATCGTCCAGGGAAAGCTGGAGGCGATCGGATTCGGGTTTCTGATCCCGATCTTCTTCGTCGTCAGTGGCATGACCTTCGATCTCCATGCACTGTTCGACAAGCCGAGCGCCGCCCTCCGCATCCCGCTCTATCTCGTCCTCTTCCTGGTGGTGAGGGGAGCTCCGGCGCTGCTGGTCTACCGCCGGCAGCTGCCGAAGCGCGAGCTGATGCCGCTGGGGCTCTTCTCGGTCACCGGGCTGCCCCTGATCGTGGTGATTGCCGACATCGGGGTGGCCGCCGGCAAGATGACCCACGAGAACGCCGCCGCGCTGATCGCCGCGGGGATCCTCTCGGTCCTCATCTTCCCGATCACCGGATTGCGGTTGCTGCAGCCGGGCGGGGGCCGAACCCGGCCCGGGGGGCCGGCCCCGGCTTCGTCCCCTTCGCCCACGTATCTGGGGCCGGACGAGGTTCCCCCCTCCCCGGCCCGGGGCTGAGCTACGCCGTCGTCGACCACAGGGTGAGCTGTGGCTCTTCGGGGTCGGACAATCGGTGGTACCCCGGCAGCTCGTCCATCGGGGTGTCGAGGTAGATCTTCGCCTCCGGGGGGTGGGCGAAGCGCCCGTGACTCCACCGGATCTCGATGTGGCCGGCGGCCGTCCAGGGCTCGAGGGACTCCCGGCGGCGAGGCCGATAGCGGCAGCTCCAGTCGACCCGGGGCTGGCCCGCCGCCCCCGGAAGGATCTCGAAGGCGACCACCTCGAACTCATCCCGCCAGTCCCAGGGGCTGGAGATCCGGTATTGGACGGGCTGGCCGGTGCGCCGATCGATCCCCAGCACGAAGTAGGGGGCACTGCCGATCCGCAGCAGGCGCCACACCATCAGCTCCGACCCGGTGCCGGCTTCCTCCAGCCGGCGCCGCCAGCGCTCGGCTGACTCCCGACTCACGGTGGCACAGAGTCGGGCATAGGCGGCCTGGGTGTCGGGGCTGGGATAGGACCGACCCGCCAGCGCGTCCCGAAGCTCCCGATGCTGTTCCTTGGTGCAGAGCCCGGGGGACGGCGGCAAGTCGGTCAACCCGGTGGCCTCCAGGCAGCCCCGGTAGAGGGCCAGCAACTCGTCGGGGGCCACCACCTCGAACCAGTCGGATCGGTCCCAGGCTCCGGCGATGGCCAACAACCCCTCGAACAGACGGGCCGGGGAGGTATTGGCCAGAATGTCGGACTCGTACTTGCAGCTGATCAGGTAGACGTGGTCGATGCGAAGGTCGATGGGTGCCACTTCGTCACCCGGGGCCCGCCGGCCGCCGGTCCACTCGATGATCCTGGGGGTGCGACCCCGCAACCCGTCGGGGGCGGCCAACATGGATCGCCCGTTCTCGAAGGCCACCCGGAATTCGGCCGCGAAGGCGCCGGAGGTGTGAATGGCCTGGAGCCGGTCCCAGGTCTCCGGCCCGATCCTCAGCGCCTCGGGGCGGCGGGCCAGGGCGTGGGAGAGGTCGGGGTATCCGAGGGTGCCGAGGGCGGTCCCGAGCTCGGTGACGGTCGTCCGGTCATCGGGCACGATGGGGTCCCCGGTCGACGGCGCGGCTCACGGCCCGGCGACGTGCTCGATGATCGACTCCCCGACCGCCACGCACTGGGAGCTGGAAGAACAGACCATCCCGAGCAGCGGCTCCGGAGAGGTGACGGTGGTGGCACCCTTCCATGGCTTGGTCGCCGCCCCGGTGAACAGCAGTACTCCCGAGGTGGCGGAGCTGGCGATGGTGCTGCCGACCGCCGCACAGGTGTCGACCCCGATGCACGACACCCCGAAGAAGGCGGCCACCGAGTCCGGCGTCGGTTGGCTGGCCCAGGTGGCTCCGCCGTTGGCGGTAGTGAAGACCAGGCCATGGCCGGTCCGGGCCACGTTCGGGGTGGCGGCGGTGGTCCCCACCACCGCACACCGGGCTCCGGCCAGACCCACCGCCGGGGTGGTGGTGGTCGGGGCCGTGCTGGTGGGGGCGGTCGGGACGGTGACCCCGCCTCCCGCCGTGCTCCCCGGCACCGATCCGGCCTGGTCGGCCGGGCCTTGGACGCAGGAGACGCTGTTGAGCGATCCCGAACCGGTCGGAATCGCCACCGTCGACCAGCTGGTCCCCCCGTTGGAGGTGGCCACTACCGAACCCGCCACTTGGACGGCGCCGACCACGGTGTGACCGGTCGCCCAACAGTGCTGGTCATCGACGCAGGACACCCCGCTGGCGCCGGCGGTGCCTCCCGCCAGGGTGCCCGATTGGCTCCAGCTGACGCCAGCGGACGTCGAGACCAGCGCCACATCGCCGGCGCCGAGCGACCCGATGGCCAGGCACCTCCGATCGGTCCGGCAGGTCACCGCGGTCACGTCGCCGATGGCGGCCGGCACTGTCGCCTGGGACCAGCTGGTCCCCCCGTTGTTGGTGGTGATGGCGATGCCCTGGTTGCCCTGCCCCTGGCCGACCGCCACACACTGGACCGGGGTGCTGCAGGCAATCGCGCTGAGGTAGGCGGCGGTGGGCGGGATCGGCTGGGCGGTCCAGTTGGCTCCCCCATTGGAGGTGGCGATGAGAGCGGCTCCGTTGGGGGCGCCGCCACTGCCGACGGTGGAGCCGACCGCCCAGCATTTGGTGGCCGAGAAGCAGGTGACCGCCACCAGCGAATTGACGGGAGGCGGCGGCGCCAACGGGACCAGCGACCCGCTCCAGGGCGACCCGGCTTTGAAGGGGATGGGGGGCAGAGTGGCGGAGGTATTGCCGGCGGAAGGTTTGGCCGGTCCGTGGGTACAGGCAGCCAGGACGGCGCCCAACAACACCAGACCCAGCGCGTCCCGGGCTCGTCGGCGGACCCCTCCTCTCATGTCGGAAAGGGGACTAACGGGTTTTGATGACGTCAGAGGAGGCGGCTTTGTCGTGCCAGGCCTGCCGGCGCGGATCCCAGAGGGGGGACAGCACATTGATGAGCCCGGGGATGAAGAAGAGGACCCACAGGATGCTGTAGACGAAGCGCCGCAGCAGCGCCCGCCCGGTGCCGATGCGACCGCCGGTGCTGACATCACGGGTGGCGATCCCCAATGCCATCTTCCCGAGGGTTTGTCCGCGCTCGCTGCCGTCGAAGATGGCGAAATAGGTGAGCGTGAGCACGATCGAGATGATCTCGGCGATGACCAGATGGCCGGTGTGGACGGTGGTGGAGCCATCCGAGTTGAACACCACCGTGTTGCCGGCACCGAAGATGCTGCGGAGAATGGCGAACACGATGCCGAGCATCACGCTGTCGATGATGATGGCCACGGCTCGCTGCCACCACTCGGCCAGCGGGCGCCCTAGCGAGTCGACCGGCCCGGTGATGTACCCGTAGGGAGCCCCCGCCCCTGGCGGTCCCATCGGGGGAGCGCCGTAGGGAGGCGCGCCGTAGGGGGGTGCTGTTCCGTAAGGGGGTGCCGTTCCGTAGACAGGAGCCGCTCCGGGCGGCGGTCCATAGGGCGCCGGGCCAGGCTGTTGGGCGTAATAGGGCGCAGCCACCGTCGGGGGGGAGCTGACTCCGGGGGCAATCGGGGCGGGCCCCGGGGGTGGAGGCGCCACCGGCGGGGGCGGCGGTGGCGGAGCGCTCGCTGGCGGGGGCGGGGGCGGCGGGGGAGGCGGGGGCGGCGGCGGAGGAGTCTCTGAGTGCTCAGGTCGCGGTTCGCTCGGGGGAGGAGTGGTATCGGTCATCGGGAAATCCGATCTCTTGGTGGCAAATGGTCCGGTCGGTGAGCGATGAGGGCGAGCAACGGGCCTGGTCGGTCGCGATCTTGCCATGCCTGGACGGTCGGATGCCGGATTTCTGCTTCCATTGACCTCCTCCCGGGCGGTTCGCCGTCTACCGTTGTCCGGCGGTGATCGATCTCTTTCTGCAGGTTGTGCCACTCTGGAAGCCAAGGGGGAGTGGACTGCATGAATGTTGTTGACATTCTGATCTTGGTGGTCGTGGCGATTGCCGCCATCCAAGGGCTCCGCCTCGGCGGGTTGATGCAGCTGCTCTCGTTCGGCGGATTCTGGATCGGCCTTTACCTGGGAGCGCTGCTGGCCTCGGTGACCGCCACCTGGGTGCACTCGTCCGCCAGTCGGGCGGCGGTGGCGCTCATCACCATGTTGGGGATCGCCATCATCTGTGGGGTCATCGGGCGAACGGTGGGGGTGAAGGCGTTCAAACGGGTCCACCGGGGCCGGTTGGGGGCGGTGGACTCCGGATTCGGGGTGGTGGTGGCGGTCATCGCCTCATTGCTGGCCACCTGGCTGGTGGCCAGCACCCTGGTCAACAGTTCATATCTCCCGATCAACGCCTCCATCTCCGGTTCCCAGATCATCCGGTCCCTCGACAACGTTCTGCCCGCCCCTCCGTCGGTGTTCTCGCGGGTGCAGGGCTTCCTGTCCGCCGAAGGCTTCCCCCCGGTGTTCGCCCAACTGGCTCCGGCTTCGGCGGGACCGGTGACCCTCCCCGGCGACGCCCAGATGCAGACGGCGCTGAATATCGCCAGCCCTTCGACGGTGAAGATTGTCGGGTCGGGATGCGGTGACATCCAGGAGGGCTCCGGGTTCGTGGTCGGGAACGGATTGGTGGTGACCAACGCGCACGTGGTGGCCGGCATCCCTCATCCCACCGTCCAGGACAGCTCGGGGGTTCACGAGACCACCGTCGTTCTCTTCGATCCCAACTTCGACCTGGCGGTGATGCGGGTGTCGGGTCTCCGCGAGCATCCGCTCACCCTCGACCCGAGCGACGTCACCCGTGGTGTCCAGGCCCTGGTTCTCGGCTATCCGGGGGGAGGCCCCTTCACCGCGGTGCCGGCCGGCATCATGGCCAATTTCTCCGCGGAGGGCAGGGACATCTACGGGCAGGGACTCACTGTGCGCGACGTCTACGAAGTCCAAGCGGTGGTGCTCCCCGGCAACTCCGGAGGGCCGCTGGTTGAGGCCGACGGCCGGGTCATCGGGGTGGTCTTTTCTCGTTCGACCACCAACAGCGACATCGGCTACGCCCTCACCTCGCCGGGGGTGCTGACCCGGGTCCAGAAGGCGGAAACCGCCACCGGCTCGGTCGGAACCGGAGCCTGCGCCAACAGTTGAGGCCCGGGTCCGGCGGCTCCCGAGCGGGGTCGCCCGCGGCGGCAGACCCGGGGACGTCCGACTAGACATAGACCCATGAGCCTGCCCATCGAGGACTACGGAATCATCGGCGATCTCCACACCGCGGCGTTGGTGGGGCGCGATGGCTCCATCGATTGGCTCTGCCTGCCTCGATTCGATTCGGCGGCCTGCTTCGCCAAACTCCTGGGCACCGGGGACCACGGCTGTTGGAAGTTGGCGCCGGTCGGGTCCCATCGGGCCACCCATCGCCGGTATCGGGGCGACTCTCTGGTCCTCGAGTCGGAGTTCGTTACCGAGGAAGGAACCGTCAGGGTCATCGACTGCATGCCGATCCGTCAGCACAACCCCGAGGTGGTGCGGCTGGTCGAGGGGGTGCGGGGCACCGTCACCATGGACATGACCCTCACCATGCGGTTTGGCTACGGTCAGATCATTCCCTGGGTCCGTCGCCTCGACGGCACCCTGACGGCCATCGCCGGCCCCGACGGGCTGTCGCTCTGGACGCCGGTGCACACCGAGGGCAAGGACATGTCGACGGTGGCCAGGTTCACCGTCTCGGAAGGGCAGAGCGTCCCGTTCTCGCTGGCCTGGTTCGCCGCCTGTGAGGAGCCGCCCCGTCCGATTGACGCGGTCTACGCCATCGAGGACACCGAGAACTGGTGGCGCGACTGGGTGGCCCAGTGCACCTACAAAGGAACTGACCGGGACGCGGTGGTGCGCTCCCTGATCACCCTCAAGGCCCTGACCTATGAACCGACGGGAGGGATCGTGGCCGCCGCCACCACCTCGCTGCCGGAGACCCTCGGGGGATCGAGGAACTGGGACTACCGCTTCTGCTGGCTGCGGGACGCCACCCTGACTCTCGAGTCGTTGATGCGGGGCGGGTTCTACCAAGAGGCGATGTCCTGGCGCGACTGGCTGCTCCGGGCAGTGGCCGGGGACCCGTCGCAGATGCAGATCATGTACGGGCCGGCCGGCGAACGCCGCCTCGACGAGTGGGAAGTCACCTGGCTCCCCGGCTACGAGAACTCGGGTCCGGTGCGGGTCGGGAACGCCGCCGCCGGCCAGTTCCAGCTGGACGTCTATGGCGAAGTGATGTCGGCGCTGTACGAGGCGGCTCTCTCCGGTGACAACGTCGAACTGCCGGCCTGGGAACTGCAGCGGGAACTGATGGAGTTCCTGGAAGGCGGTTGGCGGGAGCCCGACGACGGGATCTGGGAGGTCCGGGGTCCGAGGCGGCACTTCACCCACTCCAAAGTCATGGCCTGGGTGGCGATGGACCGGGCCATCAAGACGGTGGAGAACTGCGGGATGGAGGGTCCGGTCGACCAATGGCGGCAAGTCCGTGCCGAGATCCACGACCAGGTGACCGACGAGGGTTTCAATGCCGACAAGGGGTCGTTCACCCAGTACTACGGATCGGATCAGCTCGACGCCAGCCTGTTGATGATCCCGATGGTCGGTTTCCTGCCGGCCACCGATCCCCGGGTGAAGGGAACCATCGAAGCGGTGGAACGGGAATTGATGGACGGCGGCTTTGTGCTCCGGTACCTGACCGCCGACACCGGTGATGTCGACGGGCTGCGAGGCCGGGAGGGCGCCTTCTTGGCCTGCTCGTTCTGGATGGTCGACTGCCTGGGCATGATCGGTCGCACCGAGGATGCCCGGGAGATGCTCGAGCGGCTCCTCTCCCTCCGAAACGACCTCGGCTTGCTCTCCGAGGAGTACGACCCGGTGGCCGGCCGGCTGATCGGGAACTTCCCCCAGGCCTTCTCCCATGTGTCGTTGGTGAACTCGGTTTCCAAGTTGAACGGCCACGAGAAGCCGATGGTCGCCCCCCGCACCCTCAGCCATGTCCGCCGGGCCACCACCCGTTCGAAGACCGGTACGGGGCGGATGCACCTCGGCGGCCATTCTCTCCGCCGCCCCGCCACCCGGAGCGTGGCGGCCGCCGACCGCACCCGGGCCGAGATCGCCGCGGCGGAGGCCGAAGCCAAAGCCGCCGGCCGAGCCCCGACGTAGGCGGCCCATCCCCCGTTCGATCTTCAGGAAGGGAATTCCATGAAAGCACTGACTGTCGTTCCGCTCACCAAAGATTCGGCCCGACTCGACGACGTCGACGAACCCCCCGAGTCCGACGGGCCGGTGCTGGTCCAAACCCTGGCCGTCGGCATCTGCGGCACCGATATTGAGATCCTCTCGGGTGAGTACGGCTGGCCTCCCCCCGGGCGCGATCGGCTGATCCTCGGGCACGAGTCGCTCGGGACGGTGCTCGAGGCTCCCGCCGGTGGCGACCTGGCCACGGGTGACTATGTGGTGGGGATCGTCCGCCGGCCCGACCCGGTGCCCTGCGCCAACTGCGCGGTCGGCGAGTGGGATTTCTGCCGCAACGGCTTCTATACCGAGCGAGGCATCAAACAGCACGACGGCTACCTGTCGGAGCGGTACCGGATCCAACCCGACTTCGTGGTCAAGGTCGATCCGAAGCTCGGCTTCCTCGGCGTCCTGCTGGAGCCGACCAGCGTGGTGGCCAAGGCCTGGGAACAGGTCGACCGCATCGGCGGGCGGGCCCACTGGGACCCGAAAACGGTGGTGATCACCGGGGCCGGACCCATCGGGTTGCTGGCGGCCATGCTCGGGGTCCAGCGCGGCCTGGAGGTCCATGTCTTCGACCAGGTGACCGACGGGCTCAAGCCACAGCTGGTGGCCGAACTGGGTGCCACCTATCACACCGGTCCCATCGAGGACTCGGTGAAGGGACCCGACGTCATCCTCGAATGCACCGGAGTCTCTTCGCTGGTCCTCGACGCCATGGAGCACGTGGGCACCGGAGGGGTGGTCTGCCTCACCGGGGTGTCGTCGGGCGGACACACCATCACGGTGGACGAAGGAGCCTTGAACCGCTCGATGGTGCTACAGAACGAGGCGGTAGTCGGCTCGGTCAACGCCAACCGCCGCCACTACCAGGCCGCCGCCGACGGGCTGGCCGC
The DNA here is from genome assembly GCA_036268775.1 of Acidimicrobiales bacterium. GTDB lineage: Bacteria > Actinomycetota > Acidimicrobiia > Acidimicrobiales > RAAP-2 > DASZIT01. The sequence continues at coordinate 57,423 of DATATM010000011.1, forward strand.
CGCCGATCCTGCCTGGTTGGGGAAGCTCATCACCCGTCGGGTGCCGCTGGAATCCTGGCAGCAGGCACTCGACCGAAAGCCAGACGACGTCAAGGTGGTGATCGAGGTCACCCCGTCGTGAGCGGAAGCCACCACCCCCACACCCACCCCTATGACGCCGAGGCGGTCGGGACGCCGGGGGCGGGACGCACCATCGCTGACGGGGTCATCGAACTCGACACCCTGCTCGGCGGGTGGCAAAGGGTCACCGCCGGCTACATGATCGAGGGGCCGGAGCCGGTGCTGATCGAGACCGGAAGCCAGAGCTCGGTGCCGGTGCTGCTGGCGGCGTTGGACGGGCTCGGTCTCGGGCCCGACGATCTGGCCGGCGTGGTGGTCACTCATATCCACCTCGACCATGCCGGCGGGGTTGGGGACGTGGCCCGGGCCTTCCCGAAGGCCACCGTCTACGTCCATCCGAAAGGGGCGAGGCACCTGGCCGACCCGACCAAGCTGGTCGATTCCGCTGCTCGGGTCTACGGCCCCCTCCTCGATTCGCTTTACGGCCGGCTGGATCCGACCCCACCTGACCGGATCCATGTGCTGGAGGACGGGGAGGCCATCCGGGTGGGGCCGAACCGGTCGCTCATCGGGGTGGACTCGCCCGGACACGCCAAGCACCACGTCGCCCTGCACGACTCCCTGAGTGGGGTGCTGTTCGCCGGGGACGCGGTGGGTGTCAAGCTTCCCGACGCCGGCGTGCTCCGCCCGTCGACCCCGCCCCCGGACTTCGATCTCGACCAGGCCCTCCACTCACTGCGACGGTTCGCCGACCGCCGGCCGAGCGGCATTGCCCTGGCCCATTACGGGCTGCTCGGGAATCCGGGGGATCTCCTGGAGGAGGCCGACGGCACCCTCCGCCGGTGGGCCGAGGTGGCCGAGGCCGCTTTCCGCCGGGGGGACGACATCGCCGCCGCCCTGGCCAATGAATTCGAGAGTGACATGGAGGGCGTCCCCGACGAGCACCGGGAGAAGCTCGACATCATGAATGGGGTCCATTCCAATGCCGCCGGACTCCACCGCTGGCTGTCCACCCGGGAGTCGGCCGGCGACGCCAATGGCTGAGCGGCTCGGGGAGAGGCCGAACCGGGACCGGTTGTCACCGGCCCCGATTCAACCGCCCGACACTGGCGACCAGTGGTGGCCAAAATTTTGGCGGAGGGAGTGGGATTCGAACCCACGGTGCCTTGCGACACAACGGTTTTCGAGACCGTCCGATTCGGCCACTCTCGCATCCCTCCGGACGAGAGGCTACTCGCGGCGACGCCCGGCGAAGAACCCGGTCAACAGGGCCGACGCCTGGTCGGCCCGCACCCCGGCCGTCACGGCCACCTGATGATTCAGCCGGGGATCGGCACAGAGGTTGTAGAGCGTTCCGCAGGCTCCCGCCTTCGGATCCGCCGCCCCGAACACCACCCGTTCGACCCGGGCGGCCACCAACCCGCCGGCGCACATCGGGCACGGCTCCAGCGTCACCACCAGGGTGACCCCGTCCAGACGCCACGAACCCAGCGCCGCGGCGGTGTCGGCCAGCACCAGCATTTCCGCGTGGGCGGTCGGATCGCCCTTCAGCTCCCGCTCGTTGTGGCGGGCGGCGATCACCCTGCCCCCAAGCAGGGTCACCGCCCCGACCGGGACATCGTCGTGGAGCTCAGCCCGCTCCGCCTCCAACAAGGCCATGGTCATGGCCGCGTCGTCGTCGAGTCCCCCTGCGGGCGCGTCCATAGTCATGTGGCGGAGGCGGTGGGATTTGAACCCACGGTGAGTTTCCCCACACACGATTTCCAATCGTGCCGATTCGGCCGCTCTCGCACGCCTCCGGACAGAACGCCACCACCGACAATGCTGGGGGAGGCGCGTACAGCCCCGACAGGCTACTCCGCCGCCCCACCCGGATCGACGGCCGCGGCCCAGCCGATGGACGGCGGGCACTAGTCTGTCCCCTGGTCCCGACGTTCGGTGCGGTGGCCGGGTCCTGCGCAACGGTCCCCTGTGAATCGAGTCAGGGTCGGAAGACAGCAGCTCTCAGCGGGACAGACCGTGTGCCGTAGTCAACCTGGCCATCGCACCGAACGCCGGGGCTTTCTGTGGCTACCGCCCGATAGGCTCCCCCGACGTGGCTGAACCTCAAGACCTTCCCCTCGACGCGACCTCGGACACCACCCCGTACCAGTCGCTCTACCGCCGGTTCCGGCCCTCGACGTTCGCCGAAGTCAAGGGCCAGGACCACGTCGTCCTTGCCCTCCGCAATGCGGTCCGGGACGGTCGGATCGCCCACGCCTATCTTTTCAGCGGCCCCCGGGGGACGGGCAAGACATCCACCGCCCGGATCCTGGCCAAGGCGCTCAACTGCACCAATCTCCGTGACGGCGAGCCCTGCGGGGTGTGCTCCTCCTGCACCGAGATCGCCAAAGGGACCTCGCTCGACGTCCACGAGCTCGACGCCGCCTCCAACAACGGGGTCGACGCCATGCGTGACCTGGTGGCCCGGGCCGCCCTCGGAAGTCCGGGTCGGCAGAAGGTGTACATCGTCGATGAGGTCCACATGCTGTCGACGGCCGCCTCCAACGCCCTGTTGAAGACGCTGGAGGAACCGCCGCCCCACGTCATCTTCGTGCTGGCCACCACCGATCCCCAAAAGGTGCTCCCCACCATCCGGAGCCGGACCCAGCACTACGAGTTCCGCCTGCTGGGGGCCGACACCCTGGGTGAGCTGCTCCAACAGGTGCGGCGGGACGCCCATCTGGAGGTAGGGGACGAGGCCATCGACGTGGCCGTCCGCCGGGGCCGGGGTTCCGCCCGGGACGCCCTCTCGGTCCTCGACCAGGCGGCCGCCTCCGACGTGGTGGAGGACGACCTCCCCCAGCTGGATGAAATCGTCGAAGCGCTGGCGGAGCGGGATGCCGGTCGGGCCCTGGTGGCGGTGGCCCATCTCACCTCGGCCGGGTTCGGCCCCCAACAGTTGGCCGGCGACCTCATCGATCTCCTTCGTCAGGGCTTTCTGGCCCTGGTCGCCCCGGAGTTGGCCGGAGTGGTCGACACCGAACGGGAGACCGTCGGGGCGGTCACCGAACGCCTGGGCCTCCCCGCCCTGGTGCGATCGATCGAGGTGCTGGGCCGGGCCCAGACCGAGATGCGGGAAGCCCTGGATGCTCGGGTCAGCCTCGAAGTCGCGCTGGTCCGTCTGGCTCATCCCGAGGCCGACGAGTCGCCGGAAGCCATGCTGGTGAGGATCGAGCGTCTCGAGCGCCGGCCGGCCGACGGCGGCGGTACCTCTCCGGCTGCCCCATCGCCCCCAGTGCCGTCGGTGGCAAAGGCCGCCCCGACACCGCCACCGGCACCCACGGCAACCACACCGACGGCAACGCCGACCGATCCGGGTGCCATGACCACCCTGACCCCGACCCCGACACCGGGCAGCACCCCGCCGTCCCGCAAGACGCTGGGAGCGGTTCGGCGGGAGTCAGCCGCGCCGGTGGCGGCTCCCGCCCCGGCGGTCGACCCGCCGGATCCCGAACCGGCCCCGGCCCCCACCCCGGCCCCCGCCGCATCCGAGGCCGCTCCTTCCGGACAGGGGTTCCCGACCCGGGACCAACTGGTCCAGGCCTGGGGCGATCACATCCTCGGCCGGCTCCGGCCCAAGGCCAAGGCCCTCTTCCAGGCCGGTCGGTTCATCGGTTCGGAAGACGGCAAAGCGGTGTTCGGGCTGCCCAACGAAATCCACCGCCAACGCTGCGATCAGATCCGGGGGGATGTCGAGCCGGCACTCACCGAGTACTTCGGGCTGCCGGTGGCGCTGTCGCTGGTGGTGGAGAACGACGCCGGTGGATCCGGGGATGCCGCCGCCCGCGCCGGCGCCGGCAGCCCCACCGCCCCGGCGGGAGGGGGATCGGGTCGAGGGTTGCCCACCCCCCTGCCCACCCCGTCGCCGGCGTCCGCCCTCCCCGCGGCCGACGACGACGAGGACCCCGGCGACCTGGCCGGCTTCCAGGATGGGGATGCGAGCCCGTCGGTGAAGGTGGACAACTCGGCCGAGGCCCGGGTGCTCGAGGCGTTTCCCGGCGCGGAGGAAATCCTCTAGATGGGCGTCTTCTCCGGGCCACTGCAGTCGTTGATCGACGAGTTGGGGCGACTGCCGGGCATCGGGCCCAAGTCCGCCCAGCGCATCACCTTCCACCTTCTCAAGGTGGCGCCGGAGGACGCTCTCCGGCTGGCCCAGTCGATCATCGACGTGAAGGAGCGGATCACCCTCTGCACCCGGTGCTTCAACGTCGCCGAGGGTGGCCTGTGCGCCATCTGCCTCGATGACCGTCGGGACGCCACCTCGGTCTGCGTGGTGGAGGACCCCCGCGACATCGTCGCCGTCGAGAAGACTGGTGAGTTCTCCGGTCGGTATCACGTCCTCCAGGGCGCCCTCAATCCCATCGAGGGCATCGGCCCCGACCAGCTGCGGGTGCGTGAATTGCTGACCCGGCTCGAAGAGGACGGGATCGCCGAGGTCATCCTCTGCACCAACCCCAACCTGGAAGGGGAAGCCACCGCCATGTACCTGGCCCGTTTGCTCAAGCCGATGGGCCTGGTAGTGACCCGGATCGCCAGCGGGCTGCCGGTCGGAGGCGACCTCGAGTACGCCGACGAGTTGACCCTCGGCCGGGCCCTCGAGGGGCGTCGGGTCATCGATGCGTAGCGCCGGTCTTTGGCGAGGCCGGTCGGCCGGCATCAGCCGATGACCGAACCGTCGAGCCCGACCCGATATCTCTGGGTACTCCGCCACGGGAAGGCGGCCCACGGCGCCCCGGCCGGTGGAGGCGACAAGGAGCGGCCGCTCACGGCGCGGGGGAGACGGGACGCCACCGCCTTCGGTCAGCGGCTGGCGGCGGGGGTCGGTGTCTTCGGACTCGACGACGTGCCGCTGCCGGCGGTGGCCCTCTGCTCGTCGGCGGTCCGGACCCGGCAAACGGCCGACCTGGTGTTGGCGGCCATGGGTGGGGACATCCCCCTCGAACCGCTGCACTCCCTCTACGGCGCCAACCCCGACACCGTGCTCGGCTACGTCGGGGAGCTCGACGACCGCTTCACCAGCGCCCTCCTGGTCGGCCACAATCCCACCTTGTACGAACTGGCCTTCCAGCTCCTGACTCCGGCCTGGGATGACGACGGGCACGAAGCCGGCGACCGGGCGGTCCTCCGCAACCACGGCTTCTCCACCTGCTCGCTGGCGGTGATCCGCCTCCCGGTGGGTGGCTGGGCGGAGGTCGGGGAGGACGGCGGATCATTGGCCGGGGTGTTCAGCCCGCCCTATTGAGGTAACCCGGTGATCCCAGGGATCAGCCGGGGGGGCGCCGGAGGAGTTGGGCCAGGGCCCGGAGGGGACGGGTCATCTTCCAACTCGAGGATGCCTTGATCCTGACGAACTCGGCGGCGTGAGCGTCCCGATCGATCCGGGTGTGAGTCAGGTCGGTCTGGGAGGCGGCCAGCTGGGCCAGCAGGGTCGACACCTGCTGGGCGTGGCTTTCGACCGCGGTCTGGTGGGCACTCACCAGCGAGTCGTGGCTGTCGACCAGGGTCCCGTAGGCAGCACCCATCCGGCTCAACTCGGCCTCCAAGGCCACCCGGGCGCCGACCCCCGGGTTGTACTGGGAGCTCAACGCCAGCGGCAGGCGCAACTCGTCCCACAGCACCGCTTCCTGCAGGGCCACCGCCTCCGCCCGGCTGTCCGGCTCCGGCGTGTGCAGGGACACCTCGGCCTGGAAGGCCGCCTCCCCGGCCACCGCGTCGGCGATCCAGCTGCCGTCGGCCGGCAGTCCGATCAGGGTCCCGATGTACCTGACCACCTCCTCGACGGTGAAGGCTCCCCATCGGCTCGGCTTGGTCATCCGGGACAACCGCTGCCCGGTGACCAGTGCCCCCCGGGCCACCACCGCCTCCCGGGCGATGCCCATCTGGACGAACTTGGAATCGATGACCCGCACCACGCCGTCGGGGAGGGCCACCAGGTTGTGCGGCAACAGGTCGACCGGGGTTGGCTGTCCCTCCTCGAACTCCCGGGTCAGGAGGTCGGTCCAGCGGCCCAGCCAGTCGATCAACTCCTTGTCGGTGGCCCGGCTGAGGAGGACCAGGAAATCCGTCCCCGCCATCCACGGGGTGCGCCCCAGCCGGAGCTGGACCCGGGTGTCCGGTCGCCCGTCTCCGTCGCCCATAGATCCCCGGCCGGCATGGGGCAGCGCCCGTCGTTCGAACGCGATGGCGCCTTCCTCGTCGACCACCCGGGTCTCGGAGGCGTAGCCGGCTCGGCGGGCGGTGGAGTAGTAGGCCGCCAGCAGCTCTTCGGGCCACAGGGTGCTGGGTGGTTGGCGGGACGCCAGGATCACGAAGGAGTTGGCCGTCTCGGTGCCCAGGCCGGCCTCGATCATCGTCCGCCACACCGCGCCCTCGTTGGCCACCCGTTCGACTTCCCCGCCCCAGTCGGGGCTCGGGAAGTGGGGGATCCGGTAGGCCAGCGACGGGTCGGTCCCCAACAGCTCGTCGGACATCACCATCCGGGTGAGCTTGTAGTCGGGGAAGGCCCCGAACACCCGGGGGGTGAGGGCGGTCTCCCGGATCAGGGCATCGAGCTCGCTCCGGGAGAAGGTGCGGGCCAGCGATCCGTTGGGGTAGCCCTCCAGCGAATCGAAGGGACGGTTGGAGTGGTCCTCGGGGGCCCCGGAGAGGTACTTGACCCCGATCCGGTTCTCGATCGCCACCAGCAGGGCGCCGTCCTCGGCCAACAGCGAAGCGGCCCGGCGGAGGAACTGTCGGTAGGGGGCGAGGTCGGAAGAGCCCGACCCCACATACTCGAGCACCCCCACCAACACGATGATGTCGTAGACGTTGCCGTCGGGAATGTCGAACAGATCTCCGACGAATACCTCCACCCCGGGGAGGTCCCGGGTCCGGGCCCGGGCGACTCGAGCCCGGGCCGACACCGGTTCGACCGCGTCGACCAGGTCGCACATCTCCCCCAGGTACCGGGTGATCGCCCCGCACTCCGCCCCGATCTCCAGCACTTTGAATCCGGGCCGCCAGCGCATCGGCCGCAGGACGTTGGCCCGATCGTGGCTCAGGTGGTAGCGCTCCGGCCAGGTCTGGGCACTGCCGGCCAGCTCGTCGCTGGTCGAGCTCAGATCGGCGGCGGCCTCCACGATGTCCAGCAGCCGTTGCTCGGTCCCGTCCAGCGGGAGCAACGGGGGAGCCGACAGGACCCGGCAGCCACCCTCGTCGATCGGGGAACCGAGATCCCGCAACGGAGTGGTGGAGAGTTCGCCCATTGCTGAAGTCAACTCCCCTGTTCTGTGAGAAGGCCGAGCCAACCTCGGGACGGTGGGTTCACCTCCGCCCCGAAGGTCGATGTCGGCGACCAACAGGCCGTCGCCGGTTACAGCGTCCGGAGCACCGCGGCGTCGCCCTGGCCACCACCACCGCACAGACTGACCGCCGCCGTCCCTCCACCCCGGCGCTTGAGCTCGAGGAGGGAGGTGAGCGCCAGCCGGGTGCCGGACATCCCCACCGGGTGCCCGAGGGCGATGGCCCCGCCGTTCACGTTGAGCTTCTCCTCGGGGATGCCGAGGTCGTCGGCCGACGCCAGGCCCACTGCCGCGAACGCCTCATTGATCTCGAAGACGTCGACGTCGCCGAGGGCCACCTTGGCCTTGTCCAGCGCCACCGACATGGCGTGGGACGGCTGGTGGAGCAGCGACGGATCCGGGCCAGCGACCTGGCCGTAGCCGATCAGCTCGCCCAGCGGCGACAGGCCCAGCTCCTTGGCCTTGGCCTTGGACATCACGATGACGGCGGCGCCACCGTCGGAGATCTGGGAGGCGTTGCCGGCGGTGATGGTGCCGTTCTTGTCGAAGGCGGGCCGGAGCTTGGCCAGCGACTCGGCGGTCGTCTCCGGCCGGACCCCCTCGTCGGTGTCGACCACGATCGGGTCGCCCTTCCGCTGGGGAACGCTGACCGCCACGATCTCCTCGGCGAACTTGCCGTCCTTGATGGCGGCGGCCGCCCGCTCATGGGACAGGGCGCTGAAAGCGTCCTGGCGCTCGCGGGAAACCCCGTCGGCCCCGTTGTAGACCTCGGTGCTGAGCCCCATGGCCCGCTGGTCGAAGGCGCAGAACAACCCGTCGTACATCATCGAGTCGACCAGGGTGCCGTCCCCGATCCGGTAGCCGGCCCGGGCCCCGGGGAGCAGGTAGGGCGCCTGGGTCATCGACTCCATCCCCCCGGCCACCACGATGTCGGCCTCACCGGCGTTGATCATCAGGTCGGCCAGGTAGATGGCGTTCAGCCCGGAGAGGCAGACCTTGTTCACGGTGGTGGCGGCCACGCTCATCGGGATGCCGGCTTTGGCGGCGGCCTGGCGGGCGGTGATCTGCCCGGCACCGGCCTGGATCACCTGACCCATGAAGACGTAGTCGACCTGCTCGGGCTTGATCCCGGCCCGCTCCAGGGCGGCGGCGATGGCGAAGCCGCCCAACTCGGTAGCGGCGAAGCCCCCCAACGAGCCCGACAATTTGCCGATCGGGGTACGGGCACCAGCGACGATGACGGAACCGGACATTCTGACCTCCGGGGCCTGGCGGCCCGATTAGGCGGCGACCCCCCTGGGGCCGAGTTCGCCAACAGACTAATCGGCAGTACCGGCCCACCGGAACTCGAAGCCGGATCGGACCTGGCCAGGGCCCCGGGCCCGGTGGCCACCCCTGCGGGCCCCGGGTGACCGAGCGGTAATCGGGGGCGTCAGGCGGGCTATCCTCGCATCCCATGCAGGAGTTCCTTTCAGCCATCCAATCGGGAGCCAGCGGAGACGAAATCGCCGCCATCCCCATTCCCGACACCTACCGAGCCTCCTTCGTGTCCCGGGACGAAGTGGACATGTTCGACGGGCTGGAGTCCGAGGACAAGGACCCCCGGAAGTCCCTCCACATCGGGGAGGTGGCCACCCCGGAGCTGGCCCCCGACGAGGCCTACATCGCGGTGATGGCCAGCTCCATCAACTTCAACACAGTGTGGACGTCGATCTTCGAGCCGCTGCCGACCTTCGGCTTCCTCGACCGGTTGGGCAAGGAGAGCGCCTGGGGTGCCCGCCATGCCCTCCCGTACCATGTGGTCGGATCCGACGCCGCCGCGGTGGTGCTGCGGACCGGCTCGGCCGTCCGCAACTGGAAGCCGGGCGACCGGGTCACCGTGCATTGCAACTACGTCGACGACCAGAGCCCCAGCGCCCACGACGACTCGATGCTGGCCGACAACCAGCGGATCTGGGGCTTCGAGACCAACTTCGGCGGCTTGGCCGACCTGGCCGTGGTCAAGGCCAACCAGCTGATGCCGAAGCCTCGGCACCTGAGTTGGGAGGAAGCCGCGGTCAATGCCCTCTGCAACTCCACCTCCTACCGGATGCTGGTGTCGAAGAACGGGGCTTCGATGCAGCAAGGCGACAAGGTGCTGGTCTGGGGCGCCTCCGGTGGGTTGGGGGCCTACGCCGTCCAGTACGTGCTCAACGGCGGCGGCACCCCGGTCGGGGTGGTGTCGTCTCCCGGAAAGGTCGAGCTCCTCCACGACCTCGGGGTCGAGGCGGTCATCGACCGTAAGGCCGCCGCCTACAAGTTCTGGAAGGACGAGCACACCCAGGACGAATCCGAGTGGCGACGGCTGGGCAAGGACATCCGCGGGCTGGTGGGCGAGGACGTCGACATCGTGTTCGAGCACCCCGGTCGCCAGACCATGGGCGCCTCGGTGTTCGCCGCCAAGCGGGGCGGGATCATCATGACCTGCGCGGCGACGTCGGGCTACATGATCGAGTACGACAACCGCCACTTGTGGATGAAGCTGAAGACCATCAAGGGGTCCCACTTCGCCAACTACCGGGAGGCGTGGGACGCCAACCAGTTGATTTGCGAGGGGAAGATCCTGCCGGCGCTGTCGGCCGTCCACACTCTCGACCATGTCGGCGACGCCGCCTACCAGGTCCATCACAACCTCCACGAGGGGAAGATCGGGGTGCTCTGCCTGGCCCCGGAGGAGGGTCTGGGGATCGACGACCCCGAGCTGCGGGCCGAAGTCGGCGAGGATCGGATCACCCTGTTCCGGCGGCACGGCGCATGACCGAGCCACTGCTCACCGAGATCGACCACGTGGCCATCGCCGTCCAGGATCTGGAGGCGGCCATCGCCTATTACGCCGAGACCTTCGGGGCCACCGTGGCCCACCGAGAGCGGATCGACTCCGACGGGGTGGAAGAGGCGCTGTTGAAGGTGGCCGACAGCTACATCCAGCTCCTGACCCCGACCTCGGAGACCTCGCCGGTCGCCAAGTACCTGGAAAAGAAGGGGGAGGGACTCCATCACGTCGGCTACCGGGTGGACGACTGTGCTGTCGCCCTCCAGTCGGTGAAGGATCACGGCGGTCAGGTCATCGACGAGCAACCCCGTCCCGGCTCGAGAGGGACGACGGTCGCCTTCGTCCACCCGAAGGGCGCCTTCGGCACCCTCATCGAGCTGGTCCAGGAGTAAGCGACGCCGGCTTGAGCCCACCGGCGGGCGCAGCCCTAGCGAGCGAAGGGCTGGCAGATCTGGCAGGGCGTGAGGTTGGGGTCCTCGAGGTTGGCAGGTCGGAGGTCGGGGTTGTCGGCCACCACCGGGCAGGTCGGGAGATGGGCCATGGAGCCGTGACGGGTGGCCACCAGGACCGGGGAAAAGCCGGATGAGGCCACCGGCGTCACCCCCGATGGCGACGGCGTTGCCACCGCGGCCGGGGCCGGCATCCCCGACGCCGCCAGCGGCCCCAGTTGGGCGAGTTGGGCGGAGATCCGCTCGAGGGTCTCCAGGGTCTGGCGGTCCTGGGTCTGGGTGGTGTGGAACAGCTGGACCATCCGGGTGAGAAAGTAGCCGAAGTAGCAGAAGCCGCCGAAGACGACCAGAGCCAGGCCGAGCAGGCCGCCGCTGATGAGGTAGTCGAGCTGGGCGTAGGTGCGGAAGGTGTGAGCCGCGCCGTACCACCCGACGATGATGACCAGGATTCCGGCCGGCATCGCCACCCCTCCGAGGATGAGCAGAACCTGCTCGAGTTTGATGGCTTGGGTCCGGACCCGGATGCGGGCGATGGCGTTGGTCAAGGCCGCCTGGCGGCTGGAGACATGGTCGGAGGACACCTCGGCGCCGGCCGCCGGGAATTGCCCCTGTCGAATGGTGGTGGCCATAGCTGAACGTTCCTTTAAGGAGTATCGGGCACAGAGAGAGGACAAGCGTCGGTCGGGTCAGGTTGCTCGAGACGGCGGGCCAGCAGCCACAGACCGTAACCGGCCAGGGCGGCGAGAACCAGGATGAGGATCATCAGCCCCACGCTGACCGGGCTGGAGAGAATGGCGGCGGCCAGGCCCTTGGGGGGGACGGAGGGCGAGGGGTTGGCGGCCGCCGGGGTGCCGCCACTGGAGCCGAGTGTCCCGTCCGAGCCGGGAGTGCCGAGACTGCCCGGAGTGCCGAGATCGGTGGGCCCCAGGGTGCCGAGGCTGGGGGTGGTGTCGGTGGACGGGGTGGCACTGGCGCCGAGATCCGGCCCGAAGCCGTTGGAGGCGATGGCGGTGGCGGTGGCCCGGCCCAGGGTGATGGTGATGTTGGCCCCTTTGACCAGTCCGAGGAGGCTGGAGGCGGTGCTGATCTGGTCGGTGACGGAGGAGGGGAGCAGGGCGCTCAGCGCCGGCGGGAGGCTGGCGGCGGGGGCGACGCCGGCCGGGAGGGTGAAGGTGATCTGCAGGCCACCACTGGCGATGGTTTCGGCCGGCGCTTGTTTGGTCTCGGTTTTCGGGAGGGGGACGATCTTGAGGCCGAGGGCGGCGATGACTTGGTTGACCAGCGGGGTGACCAGCCCGCCCAACGCCCCGGTGCCGATCACCCCGGTCACGCCGTTGGTGCCGAGGGCGATCGGGACTCCGGCGATGGTGAGGTTGCCGATGTCGGTGTTGGTGGTGCCGGTCAGGGTGGTGCCGTCACTGGAGGCGGTGGCGGTCGACTCGACCCCACTCAGCACGATGAGGCCGCCGAGCAGGGAGATCTGGCCGGTGTCGGCGGTGGCGGTGGAGGTGGCGGTGGAGGTGGCGGTGGCCCGGGCGGTCCCGCTGACCGCCTTCATCCCGATGAGGGCGTCGCTGACGTTGGTCACCGAGGCCGAGGCAGAGGTGCCGTTCCCGTCGGCATGCGAACTGGCCTCGAAAAACCCGGAAGGGTTCCCCGGTGGGTAGTTGGCGGTGGTCGGACCCGCCGGCGCGAAGGTCTCGGCCCGCACCGGGTCGTTCAAGTTCTTGAACGCCGCCTGGAGAGCCGGGGGGAAGGGCAGGTCGGCCGACGCCGAGCCGAAGTTGCCACCGGTGGCGCCCGGCCACACCACCGACGCCAGTCCATGGCCGAACGGCCCGGTTTCGAAGTCGGCGGTGTCCTCGGGGATGGTCACCTCGTCGAGGGGATGGGCGCCGGCCAGGCCGCCGGCGTCGTCGACCACGATGTCGATGGCATTGGAGTCGGCGTTGGTGGTCCACGACACCAGCGTCGGGGGACCGGCCGGCGCCGTCGTGGTGGTAGTGGTGGTCGGGATGGTCGGGGCGGTGGCGGCGAACGCCGCGGGCACCGCGGCAAAGACGAACAGCGCCGAGGCTCCGGTCACCGATATCGCCAATCGCAGCTTCCGTCTCGCCCTCATGACGCCACCCCGAGGTAGGCGTCGGTCACGTCCTGGAGGTCGGCGGGCTGGCCGACCGCTTGGATCTCGCCATGGACCATCACCGCGGCGTAGTCGGCGATGGCGAGGGCGGTGCGGGCGAATTGCTCCACCAGCAACACGGTCATGCCGTCGGCCGCCAGCGACCCGAGGGCGTCATACAGCTCGGTGACGATGAGGGGGGCCAGGCCCATGGACAGCTCGTCGACCAGGAGCAACGCCGGATCGGTGGCCACCGCCCGGGCCATGGCCAGCATCTGTTGCTGGCCCCCCGACAGGGTGCCGGCCGTCTGGGACCGCCGTTGTCCGAGGATGGGGAAGCGGTCGAAGACCCGTTCGCGGATCTCACCGTCGGTGAGCCCGAGGCGGCTGTAGTTCATCACCCGCAGGTTCTCCGCCACGCTGAGGTTCGGAAAGATGCCCCGGCCTTCGGGAATGGAGCAGACCCCGGCCCGGGCGATGGCGTCGGCCCCGGCGCCGTTGATGTGGTGGCCGGCGATGTGGAGGCAGCCGGAGTTGGCCGGATGGCGGCCGTCGATCACCTTCAAGGTGGTGGTCTTGCCCGCCCCGTTCGGTCCGAGGAGGGCGAACATGGAACCGGCCGGCACCACCAGGTCGATGCCGTGGACAACCTCGATCCGGCCGTAGCCGGCGGTCAGCCCGACCAGCTCCACTGCGGGGGGCACGGTCATGGCAACCTCCCGGCTCCGGCCAGGCCCGGCTCGGTGATGCCTCCGGCCGGGGGCTCCTCGGCCCCCAGATAGGCGTCCTGCACCTGCTGGTTGGCCCGGATCTCCTCCGGCGTCCCCGAGGCGATGAGCTCCCCGAAGTCGAGCACCATGAGATGGCTGCAGGCCTTCATCACCAGGTCCATGTCGTGTTCCACCAGCAGCACGGCCAAGCCGTCCTCGGCCAGCTTGGCCAGTAGCTGTCCGAACGCCTCGGTCTCGGTGGCGTCGAGGCCGGATCCCGGCTCATCGAGCAGCAGCAACCGGGGCCGGGTGGCCAGCGCCCGTCCCAGTTCGACCAGGCGAGCCGACCCGGTGGGCAGGGTGTCGGCCGGCACCTTGGCGAACTCCTGGAGACCGACCCGGTCCAGGATGGCGTCGGTTTCCTTCTTGATGTCGATCCGTTGACGGCTCCACCGGCGCCGGACTTCCACCGTCACCCGGATGTTGTCCCGGACCGACAGCGAGCCGAAGATCTCCAGCCGTTGGAAGGTGCGGCCGATCCCCAACCGGGCCCGCCGGTAGACGCTCATCGACGTCACGTCCTCGCCTTCGATGAAGACCTGGCCCGAGGTCGGTGGCTGCAGCCCGGTGATGATGTTGAACAGGGTGGTCTTGCCCGCCCCGTTGGGGCCGATCAAGCCGGTGACCAGTCCGGGTTCGGCGGCGATGCTGACGTTGTTCAGCGCGTCGATGCCACCGAAGCGCATGGAGACCTCATGAGTCTGTAGGAATGCCAAGGAGCCTTGCCTCCTCTCGCATCGGGGCGGCCGCCGGCCGCCGGATCTGCATAGTCTCCCAGGCGGTTCGCGCCCGGCTGGAGATGGCGTCGAGAGTGCCGTTGGGGTTGATCACCATGCCGAGGGCGCCGAACCCGACGGCCAGGTAGGTGAGCTGGGAGGCCCAGGCCGGCAGGTGGGGGGCGATGAGCGGGAGCACCGCCAGCGACAGCCCGGCGAAGAGGGCGGCCATCGGGGAGTGGACCCCCCAGATGTAGATGGTCAGGACGATGAACAGCCCCAGATAGAAGTAGAAGTCGGTGGCGGTCACCTGTTGCTGGGTGGAGCCGTAGAGGGCCCCGGCAAAGGTGGCGAGGGCGGTGGCCAGGGCGGTGACCCCGACCTTGGTCAGGGTGAGGTTCAAGCCGATGGTGGCGCAGGCCGCCGGACTGTCCCGGGTGGCGGCCAGCAATCGCCCGAATCGACTTCGGCGGATGGCGGCGACCCCGAAGGCCAGCACCGAGAAGACCACCGCCAGGAAGATCAGGTTGGCCCGGGCTCCCTGGAGGGAGATGAACGGGATGCGCACCCGGTGCACCTGGATGACGTTCTCCATCACGTTGCTTTGGTTGAACAGGACGTACCAGACCAACTCGGAGAGGGCCAGGGTGGAGAGGGCCAACTCCAGCCCCCGGAGCCGGAGCGCCGGCAGGGCGAACAGTGTCCCCACCACCGCCCCGATGAGGGTGACCAGCACCAACCCCCCGAGCCCGCCGCCCGGCGACAGCTTGGTGAACAGCCACGCCCCCAGGCCGAGGAAGGTGTACATGGCCAGGTTGAGCTGCCCGCCGTATCCGGACAGCAGCACCACCGCCAGCCCGAGGATAGCGATGGCCAGCCCCTGGTTGACCGCCCCCAGGTTGGTGCCGTGGAGGAACGGCAGGGCGACGATGGCGGCCACGATGACCAGGATGGATTGGATCCCGCTGACCCGGGCGGAGGCGATCCGGGGGGCCCGCCGGGCGGGTGGGGCGCCGACCCGCAGGCGCACCGACGGCAGCACCAACAACACGATCACCAAGAAGAGGGTGGGGAGCACCGTCTCCAGCTCCGCCAGCGGTCCGGACTGAGTGTGGACGTAGCCGGTGACGTAGCTGGCGGCCAGGCCCAGGACCAGGGCCCCGACGAAGGTGAGGGGGAGGTTGCGGAGGCGACCCAGCATGGCGGCGGCGAAGCTGTTGATGACCAGGAAGGTGAGGTTGAGCACGCTCAGGTCGTCGAAGAGGGTGGCCTGGAGGATGGCGGCCAGCGCCCCCATGCTGATCCCGATGGCCCAGGACAGGGCGTTGAGTTTGGCGGTCCGCCACCCGTTGAGGGCGACCAGGGGGCGGTCATCGACCACCGCCCGCATGGTGATGCCGAGCCGGGTGCTGAACAGGAAGAGTCGCAGGCCGATGGCCACCGCAATGGCGAGGCCGATACACAACAATTGTTCGTAGGTGATCCGCTGGCCGAGGAAGGTGACGAAGGCGCTGGGCCCGAAGAACGGGCCGAGGGCCCGGGCGGTGTCCGGCGGCCAGATGGCGTAGGCCACCCCCATGCCCAGCACCAGCAGGGCCAGGGTCATCACCAGCATGATCCCGGTGTCGTTGATGTCGATCCAGCGCACCAGCGACAGCTGCAAGCCGGCCCCGACGATGGGGGCGGCCACCAGCAGCACCGCCCCGAGGGCCCAGGGCCCGGCCCAGTGGTCGGCCACCCGGAGCTGCCAGTAGAGGAAGGTCATCAACATGCCCAACGAGCCGTGGGCGAAGTTGAAGACGCCCGAGGTGGTGTAGGTGACCACCAGCCCCGACGCCGCGATGGCGTAGATGGCGCCGGTCGCCAGACCGGCGATCGTCAGACCGATGAACAGGCTCATCGGCTACCGGGTCGCTTCGCCGAGCGGGACGACGGCTCTCGTCGGGCTACTCATGGAAGAAGGTTCCGCTGCAGGTGAAGCCGCTGGGCGTGGACGAGTCGCGGACGAACTTGCCGTTGGTCACGTCGATGATGATGAAGCAGTTGGGCGGGGTCTTGGCCGCCGGGTTGACCGGCGCCACCATGCCACTCCCGTTGAAGTTGGTGATCGTCTTCAGGCCGTTGAACAGCGCCGCCCGGGTCGGAGCCCCCCCAGCGTTGATGGCCTGCACGAACATCATCCCCGACAGCCACCCGTAGGCGGCATAGATGGTCGGGGATTGCCCGCCGGACACCGAGGCGTACCACTTGTCGAACAAGGCGACTTCGGGGATGGCGGCGGCGTCCTGGCCCTCGTACATGGCCAGGCTCTGTTCGAGGATTGCCCCGTTCGCCCCCGGGCCGCCGGTGGTGACGAACTGCGGGTCATAGGCGGGCGCCCCCCAGTCGGCGAAGGGGATGGTGTAGCCGGCGGTGTACATCTGGGAGGCCATCGCCCCGTAGATGGCGGCGGTGGCCTCGAAGATGAGCCCCTGGACTCCGGCCGCCTTCATGGAGGCGATGATGGCCCCGAAGTCGGAGGTGGTCGGGGAGATGCTGGTCGAGGAGAACACGAACTTGTACCCGACCGATTCCATCGCCTTCTCCTGGGCGATGCTCTGGGCCTGGGCGGTGCCCTGATCCTCGGCCAGGATGGCCATGTGCTGGGTCACGTTGGGCCCGAACTTCTGGGCGAAGTACTGGAAGGGGCCGGTGATGAAGCCGTTGGGCTGAGGTTGGGGGGAGAAGTTCTGGGGGAGGTTGAACCGGGCGGGGGTGAGGGCCTCGCCGATGTCGGGAACGTTGGCCGAGGCCATCGACGGGGCGCCACCGTCGTCGGCCACCGAGAACGAGCCGACGAAGGCCAGCACCTGGCCGGCCAGCGACTGCACCGCGGTGGAGTTCTGGGCCTCCTGGAGGTCGTCGTCGGCCGAGCTCAAGGCCAGCTTCCGGCCGCAGACGCCGCCGATGCTGTTCTGGTAGGCGATGAACGCCTGGGTGCCGAGCCGGGCGGAGGTGAACAGGCCGGGGACCGGGCCGGTCACCGTGCTGACGTTGCCGAGGGTGATGGTGCTGGCGCTCACCCCCGGGCCCGAACCTGCCGCTCCGTTCGGGCAGACCGGACCGGTGGCAACCGCCGCCGCCCCGCCGGTGGACCCGCCCCCGGTGGCGCTGCCCCCGCCGGTGGCACTCCCGCCCGCAGTGGCGGCGCTGCCGGCGGAACCGGCGGAACCGGCCGTCCCGGCCACGGTGGTGGTCGTCCCGGTGCCGGACTTGCCGGTCCCGCTCCCGGACCCGGAACCGGACCCGCCCAATCCGTTGTTCGAGGCGTTGGCCGCCGCCAGCTGGGCGGCGGTGAGCCGGGCCCCACAGGCGGTGGAGACCAGGGTGACCGCCAACAGGACCACCAGGATCGAGCCCGTCCGGCGTCGCCGGGAGGCCGTCGCCAGGGGGTTAGAGCGCTGCGACCTGGAAGAACCCGTCATGCACCCACCTCCCGACCAGAAAAGTTACCCAGGATCCGGGCGACCGAACCGTGAGGGGCGACCAAGACCAGGTGGAGGAGGGCAGGATCTCCCCCGGGCCGCACCTCGACACCAGAATTATCCCTCAAAGCCACGAATCCCTCCCTGTTCGACGGCCGCAGCGCCCCCGAGGCATCGTAGTGCTACCCGTTCTGCATTTCTATAACATGTTCTCATTATGGAGAACCGCGCTCATTGAGGAACGTCCCCCGGACCCCGATCTTGTGGGCCCCGGTCGAGAAATATACAATCCGCGTACTCCGGATGGGCTTCGACCTGGGCGGGACCGCGGCGGTGGCGGCGGCCCCGGTCGCAGGCAGGCGTCGCCGGTCGGTCCGGTAACGTAGTCCCCTATGGATCATCCGATGACCCAACGCCTGGAAGAGCTGGCCCAGCGACGCGAACAGGCCCTCCACGCCGGTTCCGAGCGGGCGGTCACCAAGCACCACGCCAAGGGGAAGATGACGGCCCGGGAGCGGCTCGACTACCTGCTCGACGACGGCTCCTTCCAGGAACTCGACATGCTGGCCCGTCACCGGGCCCACGGGATGGGGCTCGACGACAACCGCCCCTATACCGACGGGGTGATCACCGGTTTCGGCACCATCGACGGCCGCCGGGTCTGCGTCTTCAGCCAGGATTTCACCGTGTTCGGCGGGGCCCTGGGGGAGGTGTTCGCCGAGAAGATCCACAAAGTGATGGATCTGGCCTCGTCCATCGGGGTGCCGATGATCGGCCTCAACGACGGTGCCGGCGCCCGCATCCAGGAAGGGGTGGTCTCGCTCCACTCCTACGGCGGGATCTTCCACCGGAACGCCCAGGCCTCCGGGGTGATCCCCCAGATCAGCGTCATCCTCGGCCCCTGCGCCGGGGGGGCCGTCTACAGCCCGGCCATGACCGACTTCATCTTCATGGTCCAGGGCACCAGTCACATGTTCATCACCGGCCCCGACGTGGTCAAGACGGTCACCGGCGAGGACGTGACGCTGGAGGAGCTGGGCGGCGCCATGAGCCATGCCACCAAGTCGGGCGTCGCCGCCTTTGTCTCCCCCGACGAGAAGTCGTGCCTCGACAACGTCCGCTACCTCCTCAGCTTCCTCCCCTCCAACAACCTGGAGGAGGCGCCGGTGATCGACTCGGGGGACGATCCCGAGCGCCTGTGCCCGGAGCTGAGTGAGTTGATGCCCGACTCCCCCAACCAGCCCTACGACATGAAGAAGGTCATCGAGTCGGTGGTCGACGACGGCGAGTTCTTCGAGGTCAACCACCACTGGGCCATGAACCTGGTCTGCGGCTTCGCCCGGGTGGACGGCCGGGCGGTGGGGATCGTCGGCAACCAGCCCCAGATGCTGGCCGGGGTGCTCGACATCGACGCCGCCGAGAAGGGGGCCCGGTTCGTCCGCACCTGTGATGCCTTCAACGTCCCGCTGGTCACTTTCGTCGACGTCCCCGGGTTCATGCCCGGCACCGACCAGGAGTACGGCGGCATCATCCGCCACGGCGCCAAGCTGCTCTACGCCTACTGCGAGGCGACCGTCCCCCGCATCCAGATCATCACCCGCAAGGCTTACGGCGGGGCCTACGTGGTCATGAACTCCAAGTCCATCGGGGCCGACCTCGCCTACGCCTGGCCGTCGGCCGAGCTGGCCGTCATGGGCCCGGAGGGGGCGGTGGAGATCGTCTACCGCCGGGACCTGGCCGAGGCCGCCGATCCGGTCGGTCGCCGGAAGGAACTGGTGGAGGAGTACACCGAGCGGTACGCCAACCCCTATGCCGCCGCCGAGCGGGGCTACGTCGACGACGTCATCGACCCGGCCGAGACCCGCCAGGTACTGGTGAAGAGCCTCGCCCTCCTGGTTTCCAAGCGGGAGGAACTTCCGAAGCGCAAGCACGGGAACATGCCGCTGTGAGCCCGACCGCCCCGGCTTCCGCTGTCTCCTACGGACTGGCGCCGCGCCCCTCGGTGGACCCGGCGGTGCTGGCCGTGCTGGCGGCGTCGGCCGACTCGGTATGGGCCGAAGTCCGGGTGGCTCCCGTCGAGGAGCCCGACGGCGGGCCGGCCTGGCGCTTCAGCGGCCGGTGGTGGGCCCGACCGGTGGCCTCCCGCCGCGACCGGCCGTGGGCCAGTCGCTGATCCCGAGGGGAAGCCCCGCGGTCAGCTGGTGAGGGCGGCCCGGTGCTGCTCGGCCAGTTCCTCCAGGTCGTCCATCATCTTGCCGATCTCGAAGTCCTTCGGGGTATAGACCCGGGCCACGCCCTTCCCGATGAGGATGTCGGCGTCCTCGGGGGGGATGATCCCGCCCACCACCACCGGGACGTCGAGACCGAAGGCCCGCAGCCGGTCGACCACCTCGGGCACCAGCTCGAGATGGCTCCCCGACAGGATGGAGATCCCCACCACGTCGACGTCCTCGTCGCGGGCGACGGCGGCGATCTCCGCGGGAGAGAGGCGGATGCCCTGGTAGATGACTTCGAAGCCGGCATCCCGGGCCGCCACCGCGATCTGCTCGGCCCCGTTGGAGTGGCCGTCGAGCCCGGGCTTGGCCACCAGCAGCTTCGGCGGCCCGCCGGCGTGGTCGGCCAGCGCCTTGGACCGGGCCAGGACCCCGCCGAGGTCGGTGCCCCGATGGCCGACGCCACCCCCCACCCCGGTGGGGGCCCGGTACTCGCCGAAGACCTCTCGGAGCACGCCGGCCCATTCGCCGGTGGTGCCCCCGGCGTGGGCGAGGGCGATGGTGGCCGGCATCACATTGTCGGTCCCCTCCGCCGCCCGGCGAAGGTCGTCCATCGCCCGCTGGACGGCATCCTCGTCCCGCTGGGCCCGCCAGGCGGCGACGTCGGCCCGCATCTCCGACTCCACCGCCGGGTCGACCCGCAGGATCGAGCCTCCCGAGCCGCCGATCTCGGAGGCGAGGGGCGACTCGGCCGTCTCGGTGAAGCAGTTGACCCCCACCACTTTGAGGTCGCCGGTCTCGATCCGACGGACCCGGTCGGCCTGGCTGCCGACCAGCCGTGACTTCAGCTCGTCGATGGCCTCGAACGCCCCGCCCAGCGACAGCACGTCCTCCAACTCCGCCCAGGAGGCGTCGGCGACTTCGTCGGTCTTCCGCTCGATGACCACCGACCCGTCGAAGATGTCCTCGTACTCGAGGATGTCGGACTCGAAGGCCAGGATCTGCTGCATCCGCAGCGACCACTGCTGGTCCCAGGGCCGGGGAAGCCCGAGAGCTTCGTTCCAGGCCGGCAGCTGCATGGCCCGGGCCCGGGCCCGCTTGGACAGGGTCACCCCCAGCGATTCGAGCACGATGCGGGGCACGTTGTTCTCCGGCTGGGCCTCGGTGAGCCCCAGCGAGTTGACCTGCACCCCGTAGCGCAGGCGGGTCAGCTTGGGTTCGGTTACCCCGTAGCGCTCGGTGCAGATGCGCTCCCACAGCCGGGTGAAGGCCCGCATCTTGCAGGTCTCCTCGATGAACCGGACGCCGGAGTTGACGAAGAAGGAGATCCGGCCGACCACCGAGGGGAACTCTGACTCCGGCAGCTGGCCGGAGTCGCGCACCGCATCGAGGATGCCGATGGCGGTGGCGAGGGCGTAAGCGACTTCCTGGTGGGGGGTGGCCCCGGCCTCTTGGAGGTGGTAGCTGCAGACGTTGATGGGGTTCCACTTGGGGACGTGCTCCACCGTGTAGGCGATGGTGTCGACCGTCAGCCGGCGACTGGGGAGGGGCGGGAAGATGTAGGTGCCCCGGGAGAGGTACTCCTTGATGATGTCGTTCTGGGTGGTTCCCGACAGCACCTTCGGATCGACCCCCTGGTCCTCGGCGTTGGCGATGTAGAGCCCCAGCAGCCAGGCGGCGGTGGCGTTGATGGTCATCGAGGTGTTCATCGACTCCACCGGGATCTGGTCCATCAGCTGGGCCATGTGGCCGAGGTGGGCCACCGGCACGCCGACCTTGCCGACCTCCCCGGCCGCCTCCGGGGCGTCGGGGTCGTAGCCGATCTGGGTGGGCAGGTCGAAGGCGATGGACAGCCCGGTCTGGCCTTTGGCCAGGTTGGTCCGGTAGAGCTCGTTGGACTTCTTGGCCGTCGAGTGCCCCGAGTAGGTGCGCATCATCCACGGCTTGTCCCGGGTGGGGACGTCGGGCGTGGGTTCGCTGCTCACATCCTGGGGACGGGTCACCTTTTCCACGTGAGTCATCCCTCCATTGTTGCCGCGGTTGCCCCTCAGTGCTGCCCGGCTACTTCTTCTTGTAGTCGAGGAATCCCTGGCCGGATTTGCGGCCCAGCAGCTCGGCGGCGACCATCCGGCGCAACAGCGGGACCGCGGCATAGTTGGGATCGCGGAACTCCTGGTAGAGGGCATCGAGGATGGCCAGGGAGGTATCCAGTCCGACCAGGTCGAGGAGGGCGAAGGGGCCCATGGGGAACCCGCAGCCCCCCTTCATGGCGGTATCGATGTCCTCGACCGAGGCCACCCCCTGCTCATAGAGGCGGACGGCGTTGTTGAGGTAGGGGAACAGCAGGGCGTTGACGATGAACCCGGCCTGGTCCTTGACCTCCACCGGGGTCTTGCCGCACTCCTCGGCGAACTGACGGGCGGCGGCGATGGTCTCGGCGGAGGCCGTGATGGGCCGGACCACTTCGACCAGCTCCATCACCGGAGCGGGGTTGAAGAAGTGGACGCCGCAGACCTTGTCGGGGCGGCCGGTCTGCATGGCCAGCTCTACCACCGGAAGGGTGGAGGTGTTGGTGGCCAGGATGGTCTTGTCGTCGGTGATCCGATCGAGCTCGTTGAAGAGCTCCTTTTTGATGGCGAGGTCCTCCACCACCGACTCGATGACCAGATCGCAGGCCTTCAGGGCGGTGAGATCGGAGGTGCCGGTGACCCGGGCCAGCGCGGCGTCGCGCTCCGCCTCGGTCTTCTTGCCCTTCTCGATCTGCCGGTTGAGCGACTTCTCCATCGCCGCCAGGGTGGCGTCGGCGGTGGACTGGCTCCGGGAGCGCAGGATCACCTCGAATCCGCTGACTGCGGCGATCTCGGCGATACCCGAGCCCATGATTCCCGAACCGACAATTCCCACTCGTGCGATTGACATGGGAGGTGATGTTACTGGCGAGTAGGGGGGCGGTGCTCCGGAGCGATTCAGGCGCCCGGGCCGAGCGCCCCCCGCAGGCGTTTGGCCCCCTGGTCGATGAGCAGCCGGGGGGAGATCCGGTAGACGGCCCAGGCCCGGCGGGCGTGGAAGGGGGTGACGATGATCGGTCGGTTGAGGGCGACCCCGTCCAGCACGTCGGCGGCCAGGGAGGCGACCGGGTAGGGGGGCCCGACCAGCGAGGTGAGCATGGACCGGATGTTGGGCATGGAGCTGACCGGCGGCAGGTCCTCGGGATTGGGCTTGTCCAGCAGGGGCGTCTCGATGACCCCGGGGCAGACCACGGTCACCTTGACCCCGTGGGCGGCGGCTTCCATCCGGAGACCGACGCTCAACCCCACCACCGCGTGCTTGGTGGTGGAGTAGGGCACCAGCATCGGGCTGGGCAACAGCCCCGACAGCGACGCGGTGTTGACGATGTGGCCGCGGCCCTGAGCGATCATCCGGGGGTAGGCGGCGTTGACCCCGTTGATCACGCTCCACAGGTTCACATCGATGACCCGCCGCCAGTGGGCGGCGCTCAGTTCCCGGACCTCGCCCCCCACTCCGATCCCGGCGTTGTTGAAGAGGAGATCGATCCCACCGTGCTCGGCGGCGGTCCGGGCCACCAGTGCCTCGACGGCGTCGGGGTCGGTCACATCCAGGGTGGCGGCGACCGCCCGGCCAGTTCCGGCCCGCCGATCCAGTCGTTCGGCCACCAGTGCCGCCTCCTGACCGGCGATGTCGGAGACCACCACGGTGGCCCCCCGGTCGACCAATTCGGTGGCCAGCGCCTTGCCGATTCCCGAGGCCGCCCCGGTGACGATGGCTACCTTGCCCTCGAAGTGCCGGCGCTGTAGGTCGGCTCTGTCCGCGGCTCGTCCCATGTCCCTCCCCAGTCGTCGCCCTTGCGTTGGGAGCCAAGCTACCGACACGATGGGGCCAATGAGCACTCCTCCCAAGACCTCAGCCCAGCGCGCCGTCGCGCCCGGAGCCGCCAAGTCGACCAAGTCCAACCTGGCCAAGGCGGTCAAGGCCCGGGCGACCAAGGCCCCGACCACCAAGGCGGTCAAGGCCCGGGCGACCCAGGCCCCGACCAAGGTGGCCTCCGCGGCGAAGGCCGTGACGAAAGTCGCGTCTGCGGCCAAGGCCGGCCGGACCAACTCGACCTCGCCGGTGGCGGCCGACACCGCCCCGGGGGACGGGAACGGTCCCTGGCGGGGTGGCGGGCGGGGATCGGGTCGGGGTCGCGGAATCTACAACCGGCAGCTGCAACGGGGCAACGAGCGGTGGCCGATCGGCGCCCGGATCCTCGCCTGGTTGTTCCGCCGGCCCGAGCTGCTGCTGACGTTGCTGGGCCGGCCGGCTCCGGTCCGGGTCGACGGGCGGGTCATGAACCGAAGCATCCAGGCCCTGCTGGAGGTCATGAGCCGACTTGATGGTCTTCTCGGGGGTCGGGCGGCGGCTGAGGGCCTCGGCGACCCGGTGGTCATGCGTAAGCAGATGAGCAGCATCGCCCTGTTCACCATGCCCATCCGTACCGACGTCCACGTTGTCGAGCGGATGATCCCGGCGACCGGGGGCTCCAAGGGGTCAAAGGACATTCCGGTGCGGGTCTACCGCCGGTTCGGCACCGGGTTGGGCCTCGGCCCGCGCCCACCCGCCATCGTCTACTTCCACGGCGGCGGGTGGGTGGTGGGCGATCTCATCTCCCACGACCCCTCCTGCCGGCTGCTGGCCGCGGTCAGCGGCTGCGTGGTGGTGGCAGTGGACTACCGGTTGGCCCCGGAGGACCCGTTCCCGGCGGCGGTGGAGGACGCCCTGGCCGCCTACCGCTGGGTGCACGGCCACGCCGACGAGCTCGGCATCGCCGACGGGCGGGTAGGGGTGATGGGGGACAGCGCCGGCGGCAACCTGGCCGCGGTGGTGGCGTTGCTCACCCGTCCCGGTGCCTCCATCCCGCCGTCGCTGAACGCGTCGTCCTCGGCGGTTGTCCCGGCCCCGATTGCCCAGGGTCTGGTCTACCCCGGTCTCAGCACCCGTTTCGACTCGGAGTCGATGCGCCTGTTCGGGAAAGGGTTCCTCCTCACTGAGCAGGAGATGGTCGGTTACCGCCACGCCTATCTGCCCAACCGGGAGGACTGGGAGCTGGGAGAGGCATCCCCGTTGCTGACCGACGATGTCGACGGGGTGGCGCCGGCGCTGGTGGTGACGGCGGGGTTCGACCCCCTTCGGGATGACGGGGACGACTACGCCGCCAAGCTCCGGGAGGCCGGGGTGAAGGTGGAGCACCGCTGCTACGACGACCAGGTCCATGGGTTCTTCGGGATGGGGTTCCTGGCCGATTCGCTGGCGCTTTCGGTCGAGGTCTGCGCCGCCATGGGCCGGATGATGCATGGGGACGGACCGCGGCAGGGCCAGGGCTGACGGTGGGGTCGCCCACCGCGTCCGTCGATTGTGCCCCGCCCCGCCACCTAGGGTGACGACCATGTTGCGTCCTGGAAACTGGACCAGACCTGCGGGTGCAAGTCCCGTCTGGGTAATCGCCGGAGAGCCCAGTAGCAGACCCCGGTCCGTCGGAGAGATCCGGCGGGCTGAGCGGGGTG
>DATATM010000012.1:0-424636 GCA_036268775.1 Acidimicrobiales bacterium
CGGGGGTTACTGGGTCCTCTCCTCCACCGGCACCGTCACCGGCTTCGGCGACGCCGCCAACTTCGGTGGGCCGACCGGGGTCACCAACGCCACCGCCATCGTCGCCACCCCGGCCGGGAACGGCTACTGGGTGGTGACGGCCAACGGGGCTGTCTTTGCCTTCGGGAGTGCCAGCAACTTCGGCTCCCTCCCGACCAGCGGGGTGACCCCGGCCTTCCCGGTCATCTCCATCGTGCCCACCAACACCGGGCACGGCTACTGGCTGATCGGGGCCGACGGCGGGCTGTTCGCCTACGGGGACGCCCCCTTCCAGGGGTCGCTGCCCGGCATCGGGGTCCACGTCAGCAACATCGTGGGGGCGGTGCCGACCGGCTGAGGCTGACCGCGTCTACCGATCGTCGACGCCGGCATGCAGAACGCCCTGCCACCGAAGTGGCAGGGCGTTCTCAACTACTTGCTGGCCGCCGGTACTGGACCGGCCGGCGACAGGTTCAGTCGGCGTCGGTGGCGCCGGCACCGGCCAGTTCGACCGGCGGGGGCTCCACGCCCTCGGACTCCACGCTCTGGACGGCCCGGAAGGTCAGCTGCTTCTCTCCGGCCACGATTGGGGTGGCGCCCTTCACATCGAAGGCGTCGGCCTGCTCGGTGGTGATGGTCTCCACGTCGACCACGATGGTCTCCCCGGCCCGGAACTCCTTCCAGAGGATGCGCTCCGACAACGGGTCTTCGATCATCTGCTGGATGGCTCGACGGAGAGGCCTGGCCCCGAGTTGCGGGTCATAGCCCTTGTCCGCCAACAGCTGCTTGGCCGGATCGGTCAGCACCAGGCTGAGCCCCTGGAGCTCCAGCTGGGTGGTCACCCGCTGGATCATCAGGTCGACGATCTCCACCACCTCTTGCTTGGACAGCTCGTGGAACACCACCACTTCGTCGATCCGGTTGAGGAACTCAGGCCGGAAGTGCGCCTTCAGCGCCTCGTTGACCTTTGCCTTCATCCGCTCGTAGGTGACCGCCTCCGACGTCTTGGCGAAGCCCACGCTCGACTTGCGAAGGTCGGCGGTCCCCAAGTTCGACGTCATGATCAGCACGGTGTTCTTGAAGTCCACCGAGCGGCCCTGGGCGTCGGTCAGGCGACCGTCCTCCAGGATCTGGAGCAGGGTGTTGAAGACGTCAGTATGGGCCTTCTCGACTTCGTCGAACAGCACCACCGAGAACGGCTTGCGCCGCACGGCCTCGGTCAGCTGACCGCCCTCTTCGTACCCGACGTAGCCGGGGGGCGAGCCCACCAGGCGGCTGACGGTGTGCTTCTCCATGTACTCGGACATGTCGAGCTGGATCAGCGCATCCTCGTCGTCGAACAGGAATTCGGCCAGCGTCTTGGCCAGCTCGGTCTTTCCGACTCCGGTCGGCCCCAAGAAGATGAACGAGCCACTCGGGCGCTTCGGGTCCTTCAGGCCGGCCCGGGTGCGCCGGATCGAACGGGCGAGGGCGGCGATGGCCGGCTCCTGTCCGATGACCCGCTTGTGCAACTCGTCTTCCATCCGGAGCAGCTTGGCCGTCTCCTCCTCGGTGAGCCGGTAGACGGGGATACCCGTCCAGTTGGCCAGCACTTCGGCGATGACTTCCTCGTCGACCACGTCGAACAGGTCGGTGCCATCGGCGCGCCACTCGGCTTCCATGGCTTCCTTCTTGTCCAGCCGGTCCTTCTCCTGCTCGGCCAGCTTCTTGGCCTGATCGAACGCCTGCTTCTCGATGGCGGTTTCCTTGTCGGCCCGCAGCCGGGTGATCTCCTCTTCCAACTTCTTGTAGGCGGGAGGAGTGGTCATCCGACGGATCCGTAGCCGGCTCCCGGCTTCATCGATCAGGTCGATCGCCTTGTCGGGCAGGTACCGGTCGGCCAGGTAACGGTCGGCCAGGTTGGCGGCCGCCACCAACGCCTGGTCGGTGATGGTCACCGCGTGGTGCGACTCGTAGCGGTCCCGGAGACCCTTGAGGATCTCGATGGTGAGGGCCACGTTCGGCTGCTCGACCTTGATCGGCTGGAACCGGCGCTCGAGGGCGGCATCCTTCTCGAGATGCTTGCGGTACTCGTCGATGGTGGTGGCGCCGATGGTCTGGAGCTCGCCCCGGGCCAGCATGGGCTTGAGGATGGAGGCGGCGTCGATGGCACCTTCGGCGGCGCCCGCGCCCACCAGGGTGTGGAGCTCGTCGATGAACAGGACGATGTCGCCGCGGGTGCGGATCTCCTTCAGGACCTTCTTCAGCCGCTCCTCGAAGTCGCCCCGGTACCGGCTGCCGGCCACCAGCGCACCCAGGTCGAGGGTGTAGAGCTGCTTTCCGGTCAGGGTCTCGGGCACATCGTTGCCCACGATCTTCTGGGCCAACCCCTCGACGATGGCGGTCTTGCCGACGCCGGGCTCACCGATCAGGACCGGGTTGTTCTTGGTGCGGCGGGACAGCACCTGCATGACCCGCTCGATCTCCTTCTCGCGGCCCACCACCGGATCCAACTTGTGATCCCGGGCGAGGGCGGTGAGGTTGCGGCCGAACTGGTCGAGGACCGGGGAACCGGTCGGAGACTCCGACGGGCCGCCGGCGACGCCGGCACCCACCGGCTCCTTGCCCTGATAGCCGGAGAGGAGTTGGATGACCTGCTGGCGGACGCGGGGAAGATCGGCGCCCAGGCTCTGCAATACCTGGGCGGCGACGCCTTCGCCTTCGCGCACCAGACCCAGCAGCATGTGCTCGGTGCCGATGTAGCTGTGTCCGAGCTGCAGCGCCTCGCGGAGCGACAACTCGAGGACCTTCTTGGCCCGGGGGGTGAACGGCGGGGAACCGGTCGGAGCCGATCCGGCCAGGCCGATGGTCTCCTCCACCTTTTCGCGCACCGCCTCCAGCGAGACACCCATGGATTCGAGCGCCTTGGCCGCGACCCCTTCACCCTCGTGGATCAGCCCCAAGAGGATGTGCTCTGTGCCTATGAAGCTGTGGTTCAGAAGCCGCGCTTCCTCTTGTGCGAGCACAAGCACTCTGCGGGCCCTGTCAGTAAATCTTTCGAACACTCCACCGCCTCCATCCGCGGTCCGGAAACTTCTTCAGAGTCTACAGGCAAGGGTCATACCCGCACCCTCACCCCTCTGCTGCACCAACCGGCGCCTCTGTCGCCTATCGTCTCTCTGAAGTGAACCCCGTCGAGCTCCTGGGTCTTCCCGAACTGGCCGAACAGGTCCAACTCCTTGAGCCTTTGCTCTCTGAGTCTGTCGTCACTGGCGACGGATTCCTTGATGATGTAACGACCCATCTCATCGCAGCTGGCGGAAAACGTCTCCGGCCGGTCCTGGCCCTGGCCTCCGCCACCGGGGGCGCCATGCCCGCCACCAGGGAAGACCTGCTCGGGGCGGTATCAGTGGAACTGGTCCATCTGGCGTCCCTCTATCACGACGATGTGATGGACGAGGCGACCATCCGCCGGAACGTCGAGAGCGTCAATTCCCGCTTCGGGAACCTGGTGGCCATCGTGGCCGGGGATTTCCTGCTGGCCCGCTCGGCGGAGATCGCCGCCGGCCTGGGGACCGAGATCGCCGGCCTGCTGGCCGCCACCCTCGGGCGCCTCTGCCAGGGCCAGGTAGCCGAGGTCCGGTCCGCTTTCCAGGTCAGCCGCACCCGCCAGGACTACACCGAGGCCATCTCCGGGAAGACCGCTTCGCTGATGTCCACCTCCTGCCGGATCGGGGCCCTGACCGGGGGACTCCCGGTCGGCGAGGTCGACGCCCTCACCGACTTCGGTCGCTACTTCGGGATGATCTTCCAGGTGCGGGACGACATACTCGACGTGATCGGATCGGAAGCGGAGTTGGGCAAGCCGTCCGGCCAGGACCTGGCCGAAGGCATCTATACCCTTCCAGTAATTTTGGCGCTTTCTGATCCCGATGTCGGTCCCGAGCTCAAGCCCCTGCTGGGCCAGCCGCTGGACCAGGACGAGCGGGATCGGGCCCGGGCCATCGTGGCCTCTTCGGGGGCGATCGCCGCCTCGGTGGTGGTGGCCCGCCAGTACGCGGAAGAGGCGGCGGCGGTTGCCGCTACCTGCCCGTCAGCCGACCTGGCCGGCGGATTCGGCTTGTTGGCCCATTCGCTGGTCGACGACCTGCCCCTCCCCTGATCGGGCGAGACTGGCCGGTCTAGCCGGCCTCAGGCCGCCGGCGCTGCCACGTGGCACTTGGCTTCGATCAGCTGGGAAGCCTTGTCCAGCCTGGCCTTGAAGGTGGCGCTCTCCAGGTGGGTGATCCGGGTCTGGAGGCGCGTGGCCCGCGTGGTGTTGCCATTCGCCTTGGCCTTGGCCTCGGCGGCGGTCAACTTGGGCAACCCGGCGGCGATCTGGGTCTCACCCTTCTGGATCCGGGTCAGCACCTTGGTGGCATTGGCGCAGTTGAAGTTCTTGCCGACTTTCGGCGCTCCGGCGGCCGGCGTCTTGGCTTTCGCCGCTGCCTGGGCCGGTGAAGCTCCGACCAGACTGACCGCCCCGAAGCTCAGGGCTCCTGCTGTGACCGCGATCGCCGCGGTGGCCACCATCTTCTTCAACATCGGCGTCATGCCTCCTGGCTCAAGCGGGAGCTCCCGCTCTCTTGCCCCCAGTGTCATCGGCAGATGTGATCAATCTGCCAAGGCTCCATAAGAGAATCTTAAGAATCGCCGGAACGTCAGCCGTGCCGGGCCGGGTTGCCGTTGGAATTGCGCTCGAAGATGATCCGGAGCCCGTGGAGGGTGAGCCATGGCTCCACGTATTCGATCTCATCGGAGTAGGGGGCGATCAGCTCGGCCAGCCCCCCGGTGGCCACCACCGTGCACTCCCCCAGTACCCCCGCGAACCGGCGGCAGAGGCCGTCGACCTGTCCGGCAAAACCGAAGAGGGCACCGGACTGGATCGACTCGACCGTCGACTTGCCGATGACGCTGCGCGGCTCCACCAGCTCGACCCGCCGGAGGGCGGCGGCGTGGGCGAAGAGGGCATCCAGGCTGATCTGCACCCCGGGGGTGATCGCCCCCCCCAGGTACTCGCCGGCCGGGGAGATGGCGTCAAAGGTGGTGGCGGTGCCGAGGTCGACCACCACGCAAGGCCCGCCGAAGAGGTCGTAGGCCCCCACCCCGTTGGCGATCCGGTCGGCCCCTACCTCTTTCGGGTTGTCGTAGAGGATCGGCATCCCGCTCTTCACTCCCGGCTCCAGCACCACCGAGGGGACATCGAACCACCGCTGCACCATCTGGCGGAGGGCGGCGGTGACCAGTGGCACCGAGGAGGTCACCGCGATGCCGGTGACCGTCTCTTCGATGTTGAGGCCGTCGAGGCTGAGGATCTGGGTGAGCAACAGCGCGTGTTCGTCGGCCGTCCGTTCCGCCACGGTGGAGAGCCGCCAGTGGTGGGCCAGGCCGGTCGGCTCCTTGCCGTCCCGCAGCCCGGTCTCCTCCAGCGGCGCGCCGATGTCGTCGGCGAAGAGGCCGACCACCGTCTCGGTGTTCCCCACGTCAATGGCCAACAGCATGGTCAGTGTCTCCCGCCGGCATCCGGCATCAGGTCGAGTCCCAGGTCGAGCAGCGGGGCGGAATGGGTGAGGGCGCCCACCGAGATGAGGTCGGCCCCCGCCGCCGCGTAGCGGGGGGCGGTGGCGAGGTCGACCCCGCCGGACACCTCCACCAGGGTGGCGGTCCCGCTGGCCCGCACCTGGGCCACACAGCCGGTCACCTGTTCGGGGGTCATGTTGTCGAGCATCACCACCGTGGCCCCGACGGCCACCGCCTCGGTCACCTGCTCGTCGCGGTCGCACTCCACCTCCACCATCCGACCCGGCCAGAGGCGCCGGGCCCGGACCACCGCCTCGGTGATGGTCACCCCGCCCAGGTGGTTGTCCTTCACCAGCACCGCGTCGGAGAGGCTGCCGCGATGGTTGGTGCCGCCGCCCGCCCGCACCGCCGCCTTCTCCAGGGAACGGAGCCCCGGAGTCGTCTTGCGGGTGTCGAGGACCCGGGCGCCGGGGTTGGCGGCGGTCACCGCCGCTACGAAACTGGCGGTCAGGGTGGCGATCCCCGACAGGTGGCCGAGGAAGTTGAGGGCGGTCCGCTCGGCGGTGAGGATGGAGCGCAGGGGACCGGTGAGCACCGCCACCGTCGACCCCGGCACCACCGCCGACCCGTCGGGCATCCGCCACTCCACTCGGATGGACGGGTCGATCTGGGCCAACGTCTCGACCGCACAGGCCCGCCCCGCCACCACTCCGGCGCGCCGGCTCACCACCGCCATCGATCGGATCACCGAGGCGGACACCAGCGCGGCGGTCAGGTCCCCGAGGGGCAGGAGGTCCTCGGCCAGGGCGATCCGGACCGCCTCGACCACCGCCGCCTGAGGGGGGTCGAACCGGGAAGGGTCCTCGAGCCCCGCCCCCACCCCGACCCCGACCCCGCCGGCCACGTCGTGATCGACGGTCATGGGCCGTCGATCGGTTGGCGGGAGACCACCACCTCGCCGCCAGTATGGAGGATCCGTCGGCGCCACTGGTCGGAGGTCAGCGGGAAGTCGGCCCGGGCATGGGCGCCCCGCGACTCGGTCCGCACGGTGGCCGACCCCAACAGGGCCCGGGCGGCGGTGGCCAGGTTGGCCAGCTCCCCGTGGGCCCGGTCGATGGGGACGCCGGTGCCGACCGAGACGGCCACCGACTCGACGGTGTCGGCGGCCAGCTCCAACGACTCGGCGTCGCGGACCACGCCGGCCCCGTCGAACATGGCCCGCTGCAACCGGTCGAGTTCCTTGCCGGCGTCGATGTCGGCTTCGGCCGGGCACCCCATGTCGATGCGACCAATGCTGATCGCATTGAGGACCGCCGCCGGATCGTCGCCGTGGAGGACGGCCCGCATCGCCCCGGTGGCCGACGGCCCGCCGCCACCCTCGATGGCTTCGGCCAGCCGGGCGCCGAACACCATCCCTTCCAGGAGGGAGTTGGAGGCGAGCCGGTTGGCCCCGTGGACCCCGGTGCAGGCGACTTCGCCGGCGGCCCAGAGACCAGGAAGGGCGGTCGCCCCCGATAGGTCGGTCACCACCCCGCCGGAGAGGTGATGGGCGGCCGGGGCGATCGGCAGCCAGTCGACGTGGGGGTCGAGGCCGATGGCCTCCAGCGAGGCGTTGATGGTCGGGAACCGGGAGGCGAAGGCGTCGAGCCCGGTGGCGTCGAGCCAGAGGTGCTCGACTCCCTGCTCTTTCATCTTGGCCGCCATCGCCCGGCTGACCACGTCCCGGGGGGCCAGCTCGTCGACGAACCGCTCGCCGTTGAAGTCGCGGATCAGGGCGCCGTGGCCGCGCAGCGCCTCGGAGAGGAGGGGGCGGGGCATGGCCGGGTGGTGGAGGGCGGTCGGGTGGAACTGCATGAACTCGACGTCGGCGACCGGGACCCCGGCCCGGAGGGCCATGGCCAGTCCGTCGGCGGTGGCCTCCGCCGGGTTGGTGGTCACCGCGAACAGCTGGCCGGCCCCGCCGGTGGCCAGCACGGTGTGCCGGGCCCGGACCTCGACCACCCGGCCGTCGGCATCCAGCGCCCGGACCCCGCGGCAGCGGCCGGCCTCCACCAGGAGGTCGAAGGCGAACCACTCCTCCAGGACGGCGGCGGCGGTCCGGCGGGTGGCGTCGACCAGGGCCCGCTCCACCTCCGCCCCGGTGGCGGCCCCGCCGGCGTGGACCACCCGGGCGGTGGAGTGGCCGCCCTCCCGGGCCAGCTGGAGGGCCCCACCCGGCTGCCGATCGAACTCGGCTCCCATGGCGATCAACTCGTTGACCCGGAACGGGCCTTCGTCGACCAGCACCCGCACCGCGTCGGTGTCGCACAACCCGGCCCCCGCCGCCAAGGTGTCAGCCAGATGGAGGTCGGTGGAGTCCTCGTCCCCGCCCAGCACCGCCGCCACCCCGCCCTGGGCCCAGCGGGTGGCCGATCGCCACAGCTCCGCCTTGGTCAGCACCCCGACCCGCAGGCCCCCGCCGGCGGTGGAAGGCAGTGATGCCGACGACGCCAGCCGCACCGCCGCCGACAGCCCGGCCACCCCGCTGCCGAGGACCAGGACGTCGAGGTCGCCGGGGGCTCCCGACGACCCATCCGACCGTGCTGGCGACCCCGAAGGCGTCGCGGACGGCGGGGTCACGCGTCGGCGAGGTTCTCGAGTTCGGCGTCGAGTTTGGCCGAGACTTCGTCGATGACCCGATTGGCCTTGTCCACGTGGACGATGGCCGGCGCGAAACCCTCGAGCTCGTCGTTCTCGTAATCGGCATAGGTGATGACGATCACCTTGTCGCCCCGGTGGACCAGGCGGGCGGCGGCGCCGTTGAGGCACACCTGGCCGGGGCCACCCAGGATGGCATAGGTCTCGAAGCGGGCTCCGTTGTCGATGTCGACCACGGTGACCTGCTCCCACTCGAGGATGTTGGCCAGCTGCATCAACTCGGGGTCGAGGGAGATCGAACCCACGTAGTTGAGGTCGGCGTCGGTCACCGTCGCCCGGTGGATCTTCGACTTCATCATCCGGCGGCGCATGTCAGTTGTTTCCTTTCGCCGGAGACCCGGCAATGGTGAGAAGGGTTGGCCAGTCACCGGCATCGGTATCCGGGAGGGGGGCGGGGGTGAACGGGTCGAGGTTGTCGATGAGGCGGACCCCGCCGACCAGGGCGGCGATGATCAGCCGGAGGGAGGCGTCGGCCCGCAGCTCGGGGGGCCGCTTCAGGTCGTCCGCCCGGACCAGGGCGGCGTAGTCCAGCGAGACGGCCGGTTCGTCGGCCACCACCCGGGCCATGGCCGCCTCGATCGCCGCGGGGCTGGCATCGCCCCCTGCCGCGGTGGCGGCTCCCGCCCGCAGCGCCCGGGACAGGGTCAGGGCGGCTAGGCGCTGGTCGGGGGAGAGGCGGACGTTCCGGCTGGAGAGGGCGAGACCGTCGTCGTCCCGCACCGTCGGGCACCCGACGATCTCCACCGGCAGGCAGAGGTCTCGGACCATCCGCCGGACCACCGCCAGCTGCTGGAAGTCCTTCTCGCCGAAGAACGCCCGGCACCGGCCGGCCATCGCGAACAACTTGGCCACCACCGTGGTCACCCCGTCGAAGTGACCGGGACGGGAGGCTCCCTCCCACTGGTCACCGAGGCCGGCCACCGACACGGTGGTGGCGACGGGGGCGGGGAAACCCGGGTACATCTCGCTCACCGGCGGGGCGAAGACGATGCCGGCCCCGGCCGCCCCGGCCAGCTCCAGGTCGGCGTCCAGGGTCCGGGGGTAGTTGGCGATGTCCTCGGGGTCGCCGAACTGGAGCGGGTTCACGAAGACGGTGACCACCACCACGTCGCACTCGGCGGCGGCCCGCTCCACCAGCGAGCAGTGCCCGGCGTGGAGGGCTCCCATCGTCGGCACCAGGCCGACGGTGCGCCCGGAGGCTCGGGCCGTATCCAGCACCGACGCACACTCGGCGATGGACTCGATGATCCGGACGTCAGCGGTGGAGGGCGGGCGGTACCGGACAGTGTGCAGCGGGGTGGCCAGGTCGGGCATCAGGGTGGAGGTCATGCCACCTGCTCCTCGGTGGCGACAGGCTCGGCGGCAGACGGCAGCTCTAGGTCGGGGGTGTCCATCGACAGCCGGCGGGCCAGGGCGACCATGGCGTCGTAGGCGGCCAGCTCGGTGCGGCCACCGGCCATCGACCCGAGCACCGAGCGGTGGCGGTCGAGGGTGGCGAAGTCGCCCCGGGAGGCCGGCCCGGTGAGAGCGGGGCGGGGACCGAGGGCCAACCCGTCCTCGGCGGCGGCCCGGATCAGCCCGGAGAAGGCGCTGAGGGGGAGCCCGGCGGTGGCGGCGATCCGCTCCACTTGTCCGAGCAGGGCCACCAGATGGTTGGCGGCCACGGTGGCGGCGGTGTGGTAGTTGGCCCGCAGCTCGTCGGCCACCTCCACCGGCTGTCCGCCGAGGGCGACGGCCAGGGCCCGGGCCGCCGGGTGGCCGGCCACCGCGAAGGTCACCCCCGACCGCAGCCGGGACGCCCCGATCTCCGGGTTGGGCAGCGGCACCAGGGGATGGAGCGAGGCCCGGTGGGGGTGGGGGGCGAGGACGTCGAGGCCGAGCGACCCGGAAAGGTGGACCACCACCGCATCGGGGTTGGGGACCACCTGGGCGGCGACCTCGGCCACCACGGTGTCGGGGGTGGCGATGACCACCAGGTCGACCCCGCCGGCGGCATCGGCCAGGTCGCGGCCGCGGCCGTACGCACCCATCACCGTGTAGCCCCCGGCGGCGCGCAGCGCCGCCATCAACGAACGTCCGGCCCTACCCGGGCCGATCACGC
Source organism: Acidimicrobiales bacterium (assembly GCA_036268775.1). Lineage (GTDB taxonomy): Bacteria > Actinomycetota > Acidimicrobiia > Acidimicrobiales > RAAP-2 > DASZIT01. The sequence continues at coordinate 10,355 of DATATM010000012.1, forward strand.
GGATTCTGGTCACGAAACCCCTTTGCAACGTTCCGGCCCTCGGAGGGTGCCGTTCGAGTCAGAGAGTCAATGAGAAGACGCTCATAGTGTACCCACCTCGGTGACCTCGCCACCAGCGGTTTCGATGGCCGCCTGATCGACCAGGTCAGGGGCCAGGTCGGCCAGCGGGACGAGGACGAATCGGCGCTCCCGCCAGCGGGGATGGGGAATGGTCAGCTCGGGGTCGTCGACGGTGACCCCGTCGATCCAGACCACGTCGACGTCCAGGGTGCGGGGTCCCCACCGGACGGTGCGCACCCGGCCGGCCGCCGCCTCCAGCCGCCGGCACTCCTCCAGGATCCGGTAGGGGTCGACCGTCGAGGCCACCGCCAGCTCCACCACCAGGTTGAGGTAGGGGCCCTGCTCCTCCGGGCCCCCGATCGGCTCGGTCTCGTAGACCGGCGACACCGCGGTGACCGGCACCGCGCTCCCGGCCCGCAGCTGGTCGACGGCCCGGCGCAGGTGGCTCCACCGGTCCCCGAGGTTGGAGCCGAGCCCGAGGAACGCCCGCACCGTCGGCGGCTCGGACAGCGGCGAGGTCATCGGCGCCGGGTGATGCGCACCCCGACGGTGGCGATGTCGGCCTCCAGCGGCGGCTCCAGCTTGCGCAGCCCGACGGTGACCGACGCCACCCGCCCGTCCGCCAGCGCGGTGGCGGCGATGGCCTCGGCCAGCGCCTCCAGCAGCCGGTACCGCTCGGGGCCGCTGATCACCGCTCCGGCCCGCTCCACCACCCCGGCGTAGTCGACGGTGTCGTCCAGGGCATCGGACCGGCCGGCCTTAGCCAGATCCACCTCCAGGTCGAGGTCGAGCTCGAAGGGTTGCGGCTTCACCTGTTCCTCGGGGAGGACCCCGTGGACGCCGAGGACCCGCAATCCCCGCAACTCGATCCGGTCGGGACTCGGCACCGGCTCAGTCCGCAGCGGCTGCGTTCGACCCGGTGGCGGGCCGCTTCGCCCGCATCGCCGTCCGCACCGTCGGGAGCTGGCCGGCGAAGGCCACCAGCTCGCGGCCGGGAGGCCCCATGGCGTGGCCGGTGATGTGCTCGAGCACCGTCACCGCCTGCGGCCCGGTGGGGAGCCGGCCCGACCACAGCAGGTAGCCCGACACCACCCCGATCACCCGATCGCCCAACTCCTCCTGGTGGATGAGCAGCCGCTCGCCGCTGACCAGCCGGCCGTGGAGATCCCGGAACAACTCGAGCAGGTTGGTGCGGACGTCGCCGGCGGGAGGCAGCGGGAAGTGGACGCTGGAGAGTTCCTGCTCCTCGTAGGCCTGGAGGTTGTGGGAGGAGGGGAGCAGCGAGACCACCCGGGTGAAGCCCTGCACCTGGAGCCAGATGATCTCCTCCTGGCGGCGGACCTTCCGGTGGTTGGGGGCGAAGCCGCCGGGCCGCTCGCTCACCGCCAGCCGGTCCTTGATCACCCAGGTGAAGTTGCGGGGGGGAATCCCCGCCGCCCACTTCCCCTTCACCGGGCCACCGGTTTCACCTCGGGCGACCGGGAGGGGGCCACGCCGGCGGTCACTGCGGGCGTGGGTCCGACCAGGGTGGCTGCCTGGACGCTGGCCGCCACATCGTGGACCCGCACCATGGCGGCTCCTTTGGTCATGGCCCAGGTGGCGGTGGCCAGGGAACCGGGAAGCCGGTGGTCGACCGGGGCGGGGGTGCCGTCGGGCGAGGCGGCCAGCCGGCCGAGGAAGCTCTTGCGGCTGGTCCCCATCAGCACCGGGTAGCCGACCGCCACCAGCTCGTCCAGGGCCGCCAGCAGCTGGAGGTTGTGCCGGCCGGTCTTCCCGAACCCGATGCCGGGGTCGATCCATACCTCGGCGATGCCGGCCTTGGTGGCGGTGGCGGCCCGGTCGGCGAGAAAGGCGGTGACCTCGGCGACCACGTCGTCGTAGTAGGGATCGACCTGCATGTCGGCCGGGGTCCCCCGGCGATGCATGGCCACCCAGCCCACCCCGCAGTCGGCGGCGGCCGGCCACAGCGAGGCGGAGACGTCGTTGATGAGGGTGGCGCCGGCCTCCACCGAGGCCCGGGCCACCGCCTCCTTGGTGGTGTCGATCGACACCCGGACATGGGGGCTCAACGCTTCGATGACCGGGATCACCCGGCGGAGTTCCTCGTCGGTCGGGACCGGGTCGGCGCCGGGCCGGGTGGATTCGCCGCCGACGTCGACGATGTCGGCCCCTTCGGCGATCATTTCATGCCCTCTGGTGATGGCTCGTTCCCCTTCGAACCATTCCCCCCCGTCGGAGAACGAATCCGGTGTCACGTTGAGGATCCCCATGACCAACGGGCGTTTCTCGGTGGTGGTGGGGACCATGGGGCCACAGCGTAAACCAGGGGGACCGTCGCCGTAGCCGTAAATTCCCGGTTTTACCGCCCGTGGATGAACTGCATGGCCTCGGCCCGGGTGGCCGAATCGGTGCGGAATTGCCCCCGCACCGCCGAGGTGATGGTGAGGGTGCCGGGCTTCTTCACCCCCCGCATCGACATGCAGAGATGCTCGGCTTCCACCACCACCAGCACCCCCCGGGGTTGGAGGGCCTTCTCCACCGCGTCGGCGATCTCGGTGGTCATCCGCTCCTGGACCTGGAGGCGGCGGGCGTAGCCGTCCACCAGCCGGGCGAACTTGGACAAGCCGGTGATCCGGCCGTCCTCCCCGGGGATGTAGGCGACATGGGCCCGGCCCATGAACGGCACCATGTGGTGCTCGCAGAGGGAGGCGAAGGGGATGTCCCGGACCATCACCATCTCGTCGTGCTCGGCGGCGAAGGACACCTGGAGGTGCTCGGCGGGGTCCTCGTCCAGCCCGGAGAACAGCTCCTGGTACATGGCGGCCACCCGGGCGGGGGTGGCCTTCAGGCCGTCGCGATCGGGGTCCTCCCCCATCGCCGACAGAATTTCGTAGATGGCCCGCTCGATGCGGGCGGTGTCGACGCTCATTTGGTGGCTCCTCAGCGGCGGGACGGATCGCCAGTGTAGGCGTGGATGGCGCTGAGGTTACGGAAGCGTTCGGCCACGTCGAGGCCGTAGCCGACCACGAAATCGGGGGGGATCTGGAATCCGACGTAGCGGAGGTCGAGGGCGGTGCGCTGCTGGCCTTCCTTCACCAACAGGGCGCAGACCTCCAGGCTGGCCGGTCGGCGGGCCAGCAGGTAGCGCTGCAGGTAGTTGAGGGTGAGGCCGGAGTCGACGATGTCCTCCACCACCAGTACGTGGCGGTCGGCCAGGTCGACGTCGAGGTCCTTGACGATGCGGACCACCCCCGAGGTGCGGGTGGCGGTCCCGTAGGAGGACACCGCCATGAAGTCGACGTCGACCGGCAGTTCGATGGCCCGGCAGAGGTCGGCCATGAACATGAAGGCGCCCTTCAACACCCCGACCAGCAATGGCGGGCGACCGGCGTAGTCGGCGGTGATCCGGGCGCCCAGCTCGGCGATGCGGGCCTGGAGCTGCGGCTCGGAGACCACGACATCGCCGACCTCGGGCTCCGCCTCGAGCCGGGACAACTCGCCCACCGACTCATCTCCTGTCGCGGTCACTCAGCTGACTGTATCGGTTCGGTCCCCGGCCGAACCAGCGGCGGCGGCTGGGGCGACGGAGGCGGCCGGGGTCTGGGACAGCCGGCCCCGGGAGCGGGACACCCGGATGCCGCCGTCCACCTCGGTAGCCAGCCGCTCCCCCCGGGCCACCTGGAGGACCCGCTCGATGGCGTCGAGGGAGGGTGGGTAGGGGCCGTCGCCGGCCAGCCAGGCCCGGATGGCTCGTCGGGAGATCGCATCGGGGGAGGCGGCCACCGCCTTGGCGTCGGCCGGGTCCACCAGCGCCGCCACCGCCTGGAGAATCTCGGCGTCGCCGGCCAGCAGCCCGGCCTGGCGGGCCAGCACCGGGACGATGTCCCGGCCGGCCAGCTCCGAACACAGCGGGAGGAGCTCGGCCCGGATCCGGTTGCGGAGGAACCGGGGGTCGTGATTGCTCGGGTCCCGGACCGGCTCCAGTTTCTCCTCGGCGCAGAGGGCCACCGTCTCGGTGCGGCGGAGGGCCAGCAATGGGTGCCGGGGACCGGCTCGCATGGCGGCCAGGCCGTCCACCCCGGCCCCCCGCAACAGGTTGGCGAGGACCGTCTCCGCCTGGTCGTCGGCGGTGTGGCCGGTGGCGGCCTCGGGTCCCAGCACCTCGAACCGGGCGGCCCGGGCCCGGGCTTCCAGGTTGGGCCCGTCCCCCACCTCCACGTGCTCACCGCGGAAGGCGGCCCCATAGCGGGCGGCGGCCGACGCCACCACCTCGGCTTCGGCGGCCGATCCGGGACGGAGCCCGTGGTCGACGTGGACGGCGGTCACCCGGCAGCCGGCGGCGGTGGCGAGGATCAGGAGGGCCAACGAGTCGGCCCCGCCGGAGACAGCACAGACCAGGGGGGTGCCGGCGGCGGGAAAGGTGGACCGGCCGACCAGGTCGCCGATCAGCTGATCACCCGGAGAGGACGGGGGTGGCACCGACGCGGGAGATCCACACCGACGGATCCCGGATCTCGGTGAGGGAGGGCAGCCATTCCGGCCCCTTCCAGGCGCGGTCGAGCAGCTTGGGGCCGCCCGACTTCTCCACCGCGGCGATGAACTTCTCGCCTTCCTCGTACTGGCGGAACTTCGACTCCATGCCGATGAGCTGGAGGAGGAGCTTGGCCGGGCCCTTGGTCTGGTTGCGGCGTTGCCGGAGGACCTCGCTGAAGCGGGCGGCACTGGGGATGGCCGCCGCCCCGGCCCGGTCCATGGTCACGTCGCCGTGGCCTTCCAGCAGGCTCATCAGCGCCTGGATGCGGTGGAGGCCCTCGAGCTGCTCCGGGGTGGCCACCAGCCCCAGCGCCCCGTTGTCCCGGAGCGGGTTCCGTCCGGCCCGGATCTCCTCGGTCAGCCGTTTCAGCGCTTCGGCGAACCGGGAGGGGTCGGGGTCGAGGGAGCCAAGTCCCTCTTCCACCAGCGAGAGGAAGTGGTCGCGCATCCAGGGGATGGCGGTGAACTGGCAGCGATGGGTGACCTCGTGGAGGGCCAGCCACAGCCGGAACTCCTTGGGCTCGAAGCCGTAGCGCTGCTCGAGGGTGACCACGTTGGGGCCGACGAAGTAGACGATGTCCTGGTCCTCGATGGCCTCCTCGGTGAGGAGGAGGTCGTACTGGCCGAGGACCCGGGTGGAGAGCCAGCCCAGCACCGCGCCGAGCTGGCTGCCGGTGGCCACCCGGCTGGCGGCGGCCAACGGGCCGGCCAGACGCTCGGTCACCGGGTTGGTGGTGGTGAGGCGGGGCGGGGAGAAGCGCTCGAGATGGGGGCCGACCAGCCGCTGGAAGGAGGCGACGTTGGCGTGCACCCAACCGTTCCGATCGGTGACCCGGGCCCGGGCGGGTCCGGACGCCGAGCGGAGGCCGGTCTCGGTCGCCACCAGTTCCTCGGCCTGGGCGGTGAGCTCCTCGAAGTCCTCTTGGAGGAGGTCGGGGCGGTAGGGCGCCGGCATCGGGCTACGGCTGGAAACCCAACCGGCCACCCGCTCGGCCACCTCCCAGGAGATGGCTCCGGGGGACACCGGGTCGTCCAGCCGGTCAGCTGATGTTTGGGTCACGGGACCAGTGTAGGTACCACCCGGGGCGGTCGCCGGTCACGCCGCGACCCGGAGCTGCCCATCGAGCCAGCCGGCGCCGAAGGCGGGCTCAGTGACCCTGTTTGGCGTGCTCGTCTTTCAGCAGGTGGGCCACCCGTTCGAGCAGGGACTCCGGCACATGGTCCTTGCAGCGGTTGGCGATCACCTTGCGGAGCTCGGCCTCGAAGCCGAAGGCATCCACGCAGGGCCCGCAGAGGTCGAGATGACGGGTGATCTCGATTCGGCGTTCCTCGGTGAGCTCGCCGTCGAGATAGAAGTAGAGGCGTTCGACGGTTTCCTCACAGTTGACGAATCCGGATACACCGGCAACCCCCGGCATCGCCGGATTGCCTCCCCCATCCATGCTTTCGGATTTTTGCTCTCCCACGAGTCCTTCTCCCTACTTGCCGTCACCGGAGGCGCCCACGAGTCCTCGTGCGCTTCCGAATTCAAACAACGCCTTCTGCAGGGCCTTTCTTCCACGGTGGATGCGGCTCATCACCGTGCCGATGGGCACATCGGTGATTTCGGCGATCTCCTTGTAGGAGAAACCCTCGACGTCAGCCAGCAGCACGGCCAGCCGGAAGGTGTCGGGCAACGACTCGATTGCCTCTTTGACCTCGGTGTCCGTGATCCGCTCCAAGGCTTCGTCCTCGGCGCTGCGACCCAAGCCGGAAGGCTGGTCGGCCGACAAATGCCGGTAGAGGAACAGGTCCTCCACATCCTCGACATCGGAGATCTCCGGGCGGCGCTTTTTGGCCCGGTAGGAGTTGATGTAGGTATTGGTGAGGATCCGGTAGAGCCAGGCCTTCAGGTTGGTGCCGGCCTCGAAGCCGCCGAATGCCCGGTAGGCCTTCAGGTAGGTCTCCTGTACCAGGTCCTCGGCATCGGCCGGATTGCGCGTCATACGGAGCGCAGCTGTGTACAGCTGGGGCATGAACTCCATGGCAAGGTCGGAGAATTCCGCCTGGTCGGCCATGGATGCACCCTACACAGCGGTAGCGACACGGCACACACGCCCCGCTCGGGAAGGGCACCCATCCCGCCCGGTCTAGTGAGCCGCCGGGTGGCGGTCCGACCAGGGAGCCGCCGCCTCCAGCTGGGCGGCCACCCGTAACAGCAAGCCGTCCTCCCAGGGCCCGGCCACCAGCTGGACCCCGACCGGGAGCCCCGACGCCGCGGTGTGCAGCGGAAGGCTGATGGCGGGTTGACCGGTGATGTTGAAGGCGGCGGTGAAGGCGGCCATGGACATCACCTCCAGGGGAGGCATCTCCGGGGAAGCATGGACGGCGGCCAGGACGCCGACCGGTGGAGGCTCGATGGCCAGGGTCGGGGTGACCAACAGGTCGAACTCGTCGCCCCAGCGGCCGACGATCTGGCGGGAGAGGAGATGGAGGTCGTCCAACGCCTCGGTGAAGGTGAAGCTGTTGACGTCGAGGCCGGCCAGATAGCCGGCCCGGTTGTTGGGTTCGACCTTCTCCCAGTCGATGCCCGGGTTGTCGGCCAGCCCGGCGCCGACCACGAACAGGAAGGGGGCCAACGATTCGGCACTGAAGACGTCGGCGTCGAGATGCTCGACCTGGTGACCGGCCTGCTCGAGGAGTTTCCCGGTGGCTTCGACGGCGGCCACTGCTTCGTCGGACACCGGAAGGCCGAGGGCGGAGACGGTGTTCATCGCCACCCGGAGCCGGCCCGGGTGCTTCCCGGGTTCGGTGGCGAAGGGAGCGGCGGGGGCCGGGGCATTCCACCACGCCCCCCGGTCATGCTGGCTCATGACGTCGAGGAGGGCGGCGGCGTCGGCCACCGTCAGGCACACCGCCCCATCGGTGGTCAAGCCCTGCCAGGCGGGGATCAACGACGGCACCCGCCCCCGGCTCGGCTTCAGGCCGACCAACCCACAACAGGAGGAGGGGATGCGGATCGACCCGCCACCGTCGCTGGCGTGGGCGACGGAGAACATCCCGGAGGACACCGCGGTGGCCGCCCCGCCGCTGGATCCGCCGGAGGTGTGGTCGGGGTTCCAGGGATTGCGGGTGACGCCGTAGCGGAGGTTCTCGGTGACGGTGATGGATCCGAACTCCGGAGCATTGGTGCGCCCGGTGAGGATGAACCCGGCCCGGCGGAAGGCGTCGATGACCAGGTCGCTGTGGTCACAGAGCCCGTCCGGCGCCCCCCGGGAGCCGTAGGTCAGCGGCTGGCCCTCGACCGCGGTCAGGTCCTTGATCGGGATCGGCACCCCGGCGAAGGGAGGAAGGTCATCGGCCCCGGCGGCGATCCGATCGCCGAGCGCCTCCGCCTCGGCCAGGGCCTCGGTGTCGTTGCGCCAGATCACCGCGTTGAGCTCCGGGTTGAGCCGGTCGATCCGACTCAGGGTGGCGTCGAGGACTTCGAGCGGGCTCACCTCTTTCGAGCGGACGGCAGCAGCGGTGTCGACAGCCGAGGTGAATTCGTCCATGCCGCACTATTCCATGGGAGCCGCGGCGGGCGCTTGGCGAAACGAGGTTCAGGCGCCCTCGTAGTCGAAGCCGAGATCGGGGGCGGTCAACAATGCCCGGAACGGGAGCCCTTCTTCCGCCGCCATCGCCTCGACCGTCCCGCCCCGATCCACCACCGCCACCAACAGCACCGGCTCGGCGCCGGCCTCCCGGATGGCGTGGGCGGCTTCAATCAGCGAGGTACCCCGGGTCACGGTGTCCTCGGTGACCACCACCCGGTCGCCGGGGTCGAGGGCGCCGGCGATCCGCCCGCCCCCGCCGTGATCCTTGGCTTCTTTCCGCACGCTGAAGGCCTTGAGCATCCGGCCCCGGCTGGCCGCCACCCCGGCGGTGATGAACGCCACCGGATCCGCCCCCATGGTGAGGCCGCCGATGGCGGTGGCGTCGTCGGGGAGGATGGAGATGATCCCGTCGGCCACCAGCACCATCGCCTCCGGCCGGCACACCGTCTGTTTGGAGTCGATGAACCAGCTGCTGCGGCGGCCCGACTTGAGCACGAAGTCGCCGCGCTTCACCGAGTGGGTCAATAGATGCTGGCGCAGTGCCTCGAACTCGGTGGCCGGGAGGGTGGTGCTCATGCGCTCTCCGAAGTCCAGGGGGCGGTACCGATGAGCTCCACGCCCCGCTCGCCTGCTTCCACCCAACCCACCACCACCGCTTCCTGACCGGCAACCCGGAGAGCGTCGAGGGCGTCATCGGCGCTGTCGGGGGAAACGATGATCACCATCCCGAGGCCGAGGTTGAACACCCGCAGCATCTCGGCATCCTCCACCTGGCCGAGCCGTTGCACCTCGTGGAAGATGCGCGGCACCGTCCAGGTCTCGCGCTCCACCATCGCCCGCAGGCCGTCGGGAAGCGCCCGGGGCAGGTTGCCGACCAGCCCGCCCCCGGTGATGTGGGCCACCCCATGGACCTCGGCGACGTCCATGGTGGCGAGGACCGCCGGGGTGTACAGCACCGATGGAACCAGGAGCTCGTCGGCCAGCGAGGTGGTCGCTCCTTCCCAGGCGGGGGCGTCGAGGGAGAGGCCGGCCCGCTCCAACAGGACATGGCGGGCCAGGGTGTAGCCGTTGGAGCGGAGCCCGGGGGACGGCAGCCCGATGAGGATGTCGGCAGCCCGGACCCGATCAGGACTGAGGATCTGCTCGCGCTCCACCACCCCGACGGCGAAGCCGACCAGATCGAACTCCCCCGGCTTCATGATCCCGGCGTGCTCGGCCATCTCCCCGCCCAGCAACGCCGCCCCCACCTGGCGGCAGCCGTCGGCCACCCCGGCGACCAGGGCGGCCATTTGATCGGGGTCGACCGAGCCGGTGGCGATGTAGTCGAGGAAGAAGAGCGGCTCGGCCCCCTGGCACACCAGGTCGTCGACGCACATGGCCACCACGTCGATGCCGATGGTGTCGTAGCGGCCGGTGGCCTGGGCCACCAGTGCCTTGGTCCCGACCCCGTCGGTGCCGGCCACCAGCACCGGCTGGTCGTACTTCTCGGTGTCGACCGCGAAGAGGCCGCCGAAGTCGCCGAGCCCGCCGAGGACTTCGGGGCGGAGGGTGGAGGCCACCAGCGGACGGATCTGGTCGACGGCGGCATCCCCGGCCGCAATGTCGACGCCGGCGCCGGCGTAGGTGGCCGGCGTTCCGCCGTCCGGTTCTGGCGGGGTGGGTTCCGTCACGCGGGAGCCGCAGTGGCGACGGCACCGAGCGGGTGGTGGGTGCTCAGTTCGACGGGCACTGGAACCGGGGCCGGATAGTTCCCGGTGAGGCAGGCATCGCAGAAGCCGGCGCCGGGGGCGTCGATGGCCGTCTTCAGATTGTCGAGGGTGAGGTACTCCAGCGAGTCGACGTTGAGGAACTCCACGATCTCATCGAGGGACTTGACCGACGCCAATAACTCGTCCTTGTCCGGGGTGTCGATGCCGTAGAAGCAGGGCCACCGGAACGGCGGGGAGGAGATCCGCAAGTGGACCTCGCGGGCGCCCGACTCCCGCAACATGATGACCAGGGCCCGGAGGGTGGTCCCCCGCACGATGGAGTCGTCCACCACGATGAGGCGTTTCCCGGCGATGTTGTCGCGGAGCGGGTTGAACTTGCGCCGGACCCCGTCGGCCCGCTCCATCTGGGTGGGGGCGATGAAGGTCCGGCCGATGTAGCGGTTCTTCACCAGGCCCTGGCCGTAGGGGATGCCCGATCCGAAGGCGTAGCCCTCGGCGGCCGGCACCCCGGAGTCGGGAACCCCCATCACCAGGTCGGCCGCCACCGGCTTCTGGGCGGCCAGCAACTGACCCATCCGCCGGCGGGCCCCGTGGACCTCGTTGCCGTAGAGGATGGTGTCGGGCCGGGCGAAGTAGACGAACTCGAGGACGCAGAGCTTGGGGTTGAGGCGCTCGAGGGGGAAGGGGTGCACCGAGCGGACTTCCTTGCCGTCGATGATGACCATCTCTCCCGCCTCGAGCTCGCGGATGAAGGTGGCGCCGACCACGTCGAGGGCCGGCGACTCGGAGGCCAGCACCCACCCTTCCTCGAACTCCTCGGTGGCTTCGAGCCAGCCGAGGCAGAGGGGACGGAAGCCGTTGGGATCGCGGACACCGATCAGCCGTTCGGCATCGAGGAGGACAAAGGAGAACGCCCCCTCCAACAACGGCAGCACCGCGGTGAGGGCCGCCTCCAGGTCCTGGTCGGAGTCGGCCGACGGCCGGTCGGGATCCTCGGGGGGGAACATCTGGCCCAGCAGCTCGGCCACCAGGTCGCTGTCGGAGTCGACCAGACCCGGCAGCATGCCGACCGACTCGGCCAGCGCGTCGGTGTTGGTGAGGTTGCCGTTGTGGCCGAGGGCGAAACCGGCCTGGCCCACATCCCGGAACACCGGCTGGGCGTTCATCCAGTCGCGGGAGCCGGCCGTCGAGTACCGGGTGTGGCCGATGGCCAGGTCGCCACGGAGGGCGGACAGCTTCCGCTCGTCGAAGACGGTGGTGACCAGACCCATGTCCTTCATCACCATGATGGCCTCGCCATCGCTGACGGCCATCCCCGCCGCCTCCTGGCCGCGGTGCTGCAGAGCGAAGAGACCGTCAAAGGTTATGTGTGCGACCGATCGCCCCGGGGCGTAAACCCCGAAGACTCCGCACGCTTCCTTGGCCTCCATCATCGGTTGCTCACCGTATCCACCGGGGGTCGTAAGGCAGGTTGCCGGTCGCGATGTGTCCGCCAGGCGAACAAACCGCTCTGCCACAGACTAACGGCCGAAAGTCCTCCCCATGGCACCCCCGAAGGTCGACTTAATCCAGATACCCCTCGGAACCGCTCCTGAGCTGCGTTGCTAGCCTCGACAGGAATGATCGACCTGCACACCCACTCGACCGTCTCGGACGGAACCGACCCTCCTGAGCACATCCCGGAGCTGGCCGCCAAGGCCGGCTGCAGCGCGGTGGCCCTGACCGATCACGACTCGCTGGCCGGGATCGGTGCTGCCCGGAGCCGGGCGGCGGAACTCGGGGTGACCCTGATCCCCGGATGCGAGGTGTCGTGCCGGTCGGTCGGCTCCGGCGGGATGCACGTGCTGGTCTATTTCGTCGAGGACGATGCCGGGCCGCTGTCCAAGGAACTGGCCCGGCTGCGGCACGACCGGCACCTCCGGAACATCCGCCTCTCCGACAAACTCGCCACCCTCGGACTCCCCATCACCTACTCCGAGGTGGTGGCTGAGGCGGGAGGCGAGGAGGGGATCGGGCGCCCCCACTTCGCCCAGGTTCTGGTGAAGGCCGGCGCCGCCGAGTCGATCCAGGATGCGTTCGACCGTTACCTGGCCAACGGGCGACCCGGGTTCGTCCCGAAGTCGCGGCTGGAGGCGCTCGACGTCGCCCGCCTGGCCAAGGCCTCCGGAGGCGTGGCGGTCCTGGCCCATCCCTACAGCCTCGAACTCCAGGGGCCGGATCTGGCTGCGGTGGTCGGCGAACTGGCCGCCGCCGGCTTCGGAGGCATCGAGGCGACCTACGGCCGCTACTCCCCCCGCCAACGCCAGGAACTGGGCAACCTGGCCCGCCGCTTCGACCTGGTTCCGACCGGTGGTTCCGACTATCACGGTGACATCAAGCCCGACCTCACCGTCGGCACCGGACAGGGCGACCTCAAGGTCCCCGACCAGGTGCTCACCGACCTGGAAGCCCGCCGCCCCGCGGCCTGACCCGGGTCAGGCCGCCTCCCCGTCGGGGCTGGCCAGCACCACCGTGTAGCCGTCAGGATCCCGGATCCACAGCTCCCGATGGGCGGGGCCGCCGGGCTCGCCTTCCGGCGGGTTCCGGTGGGACGGCACCACCACATCGGCGGCCAGCTCCCCGGCGCGGCCCGCCGCCGCGTCGTAGTCCTCCACCTCGAACCACAACAGGACGCCGTTGCCGTAGGGGCGATCGTCGGGGTCGCCGATCCGCCCATGGTCGTGTTCCACTTCGAAGTTGTGGAGCTGGAGGACCAGGACGCCTCCGACTTCGAGGCGTTCGTAGTTGGGGCCGCCATGGGCGCTCTCACAGCCGAGCAGGAATTGATACCAGCGACTGCTGGCTTCGACATCGCCGACGGCGATCAGAGGTTGAGGTCGCACGGATCCGATCCTACGAGAGCCTGGCGGTCCGGTTCAGTTGGCGACGGCCGGCTCGAACTCGTCGAGCAAGGTCGGCAGACGGTCACGCCAGGCGGTGGTGGCGTCGTCGACGCTGACATCGACCAGGCCTTCCACCGTGATGCGCTCCCCACCGGCGGTTCCGAGCACCCGGAAGCCGACCCCGGCGTCGGCCGCCCGGGACGACAACTCGGTGACCTCGGTGGTGCAGACCAGCACCCGCGACGGTGCCTCGGTGAACAGCTCGTGGTGATCGGAGATCCCCGCCACCTGGAGCCCGATCCCCGACCGGACAGACATCTCGGCCAACGCCACGCCGAGACCCCCTCCCGACACGTCGTGGATACCGGCCACCAGTGCCGGACCGCCGGCCATCCCCTCGCCGACCAGCGTTGTGACCAGCGTCAGCAGCCGGGCATGGCCGGCCAGATCCAGGGGGGGCAGCATCCCGTCCCGGTGGCCCCGGACCTCCTTGGCCCAACGGGAGCCCCCCAACGAGGGCGGCGTCGCCTGGTGGGAGGAGAGCCCGGGCCCGGCATCCAGCAACACCAGCGATGCGCCCGGAACCAGAGTGACGCCGGGCGGCCGCCCGGCCAACTGTTCGATCAGGCCCAGCGCCCCGATCACCGGGGTGGGATCGATGTCGACCCCGCCGCTCTCGTTGTAGAGGCTGACGTTGCCGCCGATGACCGGGAGGCCGAGGGCGAGACAGGCTTCTGACATCCCGTCGATGGCTTCGGAGAGCTGCCACATCACTTCGGGGTGCTCGGGGTTCCCGAAGTTGAGGCAGTTGACCACTGCCATCGGGCGGGCCCCCGAGCAGGCGACGTTGAGGGCGGCTTCCGCCACCGTCGCCGCGGTTCCTTGCCGGGGATCCAGCGAGCACCAGCGGGGGTTGGAATCGGTGGAGAGGGCCAGCCCGCGGTCCGACGGCGGGAGCCCGGGAGCGGCCAACTTCAACACCGCGGCGTCACCGCCGGGGGCTTCCACCGTGTTGAGGAACAACTGGTGGTCGTACTGCTGGTAGACCCAGGAGGGATCAGTGAGCAGCGCCAGCACGTCCGCCCCGCAGTCGGTGGGAGCCGACAGCCGCCCGGGGTCGTCGGCCAGGCGGGCGTCCTGGTCGCCGGGTCGGGCCAGCGGGCGATGGTAGAGGGGGGCGTCCTCACTCAGCGCCACCGCCGGCACGTCCCCCAGCACCTCGCCGTCGAACCCGTCGAGGATGCGCAACCGACCCGGGGCCCCGTCGGGGGCATCGGTGACCCGTCCGACCACCGCCGCCCGCACCTCCCAGCGCTGGCACACCGCTTGCACCCGGGGAAGGTCTTCGGGAGTGACGATGGCCAGCATCCGCTCCTGGCTCTCCGAGGTCATCACCTCGTAGGGCGCCATGCCCTCCTCCCGGCGGGGCACCGCGGAGACGTCGACGTCCATCCCCACCCCACCCCGAGCCGCGGTCTCACTGGTGGCGCAGACCAGGCCGGCGCCCCCCAGATCCTGGATGCCGACCACCAGCTTGGCGTCGAGGAGCTCGAGGCAGGCCTCGATGAGCCGCTTCTCCTCGTAGGGGTCGCCGACCTGCACGCTCGGCCGCTTGGAATCGGAGCCGGCGTCGTCCTCTCCCCCGAAGCCGGCCGAGGCCAGCACGCTGACCCCGCCGATCCCGTCCCGGCCGGTGGAGGAGCCGAGCAGCACGGCCAGGTTCCCGACCCCGGAGGCTTGGCCGAGGACCAGGCGCTCCACCGGCAGCACCCCCATGCACAGCACGTTGACCAGGGGATTCTGCGCGTAACCGGGATCAAAGGTGAGCTCGCCGCCCACCGTCGGGACCCCCACCGAGTTCCCGTAGCCGGAGATGCCCGCCACCACCCCTTCGATCAGCCACCGCTGGCGGGCTTCGGCCGGGTCTCCGAAGAAGAGGGGGTCCATCACCGCGATGGGCCGGGCCCCCATGGTGAAGATGTCCCGCAGGATCCCCCCCACCCCGGTGGCCGCTCCCTGATACGGCTCGATGGCGGAGGGATGGTTGTGGCTCTCGATGCGGATGGCCACCGCGATGCCGTCCCCGGCGTCGATCACCCCGGCGTTCTCACCCGGGCCGACCAGCACATAGGGCGCCTCGGTGGGGAGTCGCCGCAGATGGACCCGGGACGACTTGTAGGAGCAGTGCTCGCTCCACATCACCGCGAAGAGGGCCAGCTCCAGATGGTTGGGGTCCCGGCCGAGCAGGGTCTCGATCTCGTCCCGCTCACCGTCGGTGAGTCCGAGCGCTTGATGCAGCGGTGGCTGCCGATTGGAACCACTGCTCTGCGCACCCGCGGACATTGCCCACAGAGTACCGGTCCGGGGTCGGGGGTCGGCTGGCCGGGTGGCGGGATCCCGGGGTCAGAACGAGTAGACGCCACCATCTTGGCTGGCCAGGAGATACCCACCCGAGGATCGGGCCGCCACCCCGATGGTCGGGGCATGGGGCAGGCCCCCGGCACTGCCTCGGAAGCCGGCGTCACCGAAGTTGAAGATGCCGCCGTCACCCGCCACCATCCAATAACCGTGGCCGTCGGGGGTGGCGGCCATGCCGACGATCGGCTGGTTGAGCGGGGTGCCCCCCATCGACCCCTCGAAGGCGGCATCCCCGAAGGCGAAGATGCCTCCGTCCCGGGCCACCAACCAGTAGCCCTGGCTGTCGGCGGTCGAGGCCATCCCCGCGATGGGCTGGTTGAGGCTGGACCCTCCGACCGACCCGTCGAAACTGGCGGTCCCGAAGCTGAAGATCCCGCCGTCACTGGCCACCAGCCAGTAGCCGTGGCCATCGGTGGTGGCGGCCATGCTCACGATCGGCTGGTTGAGCGGCGTCCCCCCCATCGACCCGTCGAAGGCGGCGTCCCCGAAGGCGAAGATGCCACCGTCACTGGCCACCAACCAGTAGCCCTGGCCGTCCCGGGTCGGGGCCATCCCCACGATCGGGGTGTTCAACGCCGATCCACCCACCGACCCGTGGAAGCCGGCGTCGCCAAAGGTGAAGACGCCACCGTCACCCGATACCAGCCAGTAACCCTGGCCGTCGGGGGTGGCAGCCATCCCGACGATGGGTTGGTTGAGGAGCATCGGACCGTGGCCGAGCACCGAGTTGCTGAGCGGCAAGGTCGGGGGGACCGCGGCCGGCGGGACCGGGGGCGGCGGGAAGGTCGGGGGGGTGGTGGTCGGGGGACTGGTGGGGGCGGAAAGGGAAAGGGGACTTGTCGAGTCGAGGTCGGCGGCGGTCATCGGAGTCATCACGATCGACTGGGACTGGGTCAGATCGTCGCAGATCCCCGATATGGCGGGCACCACCGACCCGTAGAAGAGGTCGAACTGATTGGCGTTGACCGGCAGGACTGCAGAGGTGATGGCCGCGCATTGCTGGACACCGTTGACCAGGATCACCGGGGTCGAGGTCGAGCCCGACCAGTTACCCGGGGAGGCGGAGCTCGTCTTCCAGACATCGAACCGGTAGGGGTCGATGCTGGTCGGGTCCAGTACATCGAAGAACATGCGCCAGGTGGTCCCGGTCTGGAAAACGTAAGGGTTGGCCATGCATTGGGTGCCCGGGCCGGTATAGACGATGGAGGCGGTGAGCACGTTCCGGTTGGCGTCGACACTGGCCATGCCGATGAGACAGCCGCTGCCGTAATAGACCAGCCATTGCTGCGCTCCCGAGGGTTGCAGCACCACCGAGGGCGAGGCGACGCCCGAGTGGCCCGGATCCGGGATAGCCAGCGGCTCAAACGATCCCCAGGTGTTGCCGTCGGAGGAGGTGGCCGACCACAGCTGCCCGTTGGCGGCCAGTTGGAGCACGGTGGTGCAACCGGGGGTCCCCGGACGGCAGGTCAACGACGTGAAGAACATGGTGTACTGCACCGAGCCACCCACGGAAGTGACACTGACCGACGGATCGTTCACTTCGGTTATTCCCGGGGCCACTTGGGTGGCAATGATGTCGGCGGTCGGGTCCGACCAGGGACCACTGGGGGTGGGGGCGGTGCGCCGGAAAATCGTGTCCAATTGGCCGGAATCGACCGCCTGCTGGGTTTGCCAACCTCCGTACCACATGATGTACCCATTGCCGCCCGGGTCCGGGACTACGTCGGGCGAATAGACGTCCCGACCGGTGATCTGTTGGGAGGCATTGAGCGGGGAGGCATTGATCGAGGGTCCGGCGCCGGCAGAAATCATGCCGCCGGGCAGCGCCAGAACCAGAAAGAGGAAGATGGCCATAAGCGGGACCACGGCGATTGCCTTCCTCAACACCGGGCAAACGATACCACCGGCCTCCAAAATTTGACCGGGGGAATTGCGGCGGCATTCCGGCCTCCCGCCTGGCCAACCGGCTGATCATCGGGCCGGATCCGGCTGAGCCTGTCTAGGGCAACACCGAGCCCGGCACCCGGGTGCGGGCGATGGAGGTCGACTGGGTCAGATCGTTGCAGGCACCGGTGGCGCCGGGGGTCACCAGCCCGAAGTAGATGTCGAACTGGCCCGCGCCGGCGGCCAGGACATCCGGGGTCAGGGCTCCACAGAGGCGTCCGCCCTGGACCACCACGGCCGGAGCCGGCGTCGCTGCCGGCCAACTGGTCAGCGACGGCGAACTGGTGCTCCAGATGTCGAACCGCACCGTGTCGGTGCCGCTCGGCTGGAGCACATTGAACAGCATGTGCCATCTCGAACCCCAGCTCGAGACCATCGGGTTGGACATGCAGGCGATCCCGTTCCCCCGGTAGGCAATGGACGAGGCGAGCGCCTGGCGGGCGGCGTTGACGCTGGCCATCCCGATGAGACAGCCGGTCCCGTAGAACACCACCCATTGTTGGTTCCCGGAAGGCTGCAGCACCGCCGACGGCCCGGCGATGCCCTTCCCCGAATCCGCCACCGCCATTCGCCGGAAGGATCCCCAATGGACTCCGTCGGTGGAAGTGCCGGACCACACCTGCGAGTAGGTCGCCTGCTGGGCGGTGGTCGGACAGCCGGCGGCTCCGGGATGGCAGGCCAACGCGGTGAAGAACATCGTGTAGGCCAGGGATCCATTCGCGGAGACGATGGTGACCGATGGATCGTTCACTTCGGTCACCTGGGGGGCGACCTGGGTGGCGACGATGGCGGTGGCCGAGGCGGACCAGGGGCCGTCCCGGGTGGGGGCGGTCCGCTCGTAAATGGTGTCGAGTTGGCCGGAATCGAGCGTCTGCTGGGTCTGCCAACCGGCGTACCACATCACGTAACCGCTCCCCTTCGGATCGGGGTGTACGTCGGGCGAATAGACGTCCCGTCCGGTGAACTCTTGAGCATTCTGGATGCCGGGGGCCGGCTGGTTCAACTGAATGACGCCCACCGTGATGGCGGCGATGAGGGCGACGATCAGGAGGGTGGTGGCGGCTATTCCGCGGTTCCGATGGTGGTGGGAGCGACCTTCTGTCGAACTCAGCATGTCTCCTTATGAAGGATATGAACCGACGACGGGTTGGGGGGATCGGCCCCCTAGAGGCTCCGGCCGCTGACCCTGCTTCTTCAGCGTGTTCCCAGGACTCATCGGACTCCACCCATGACGAAGTAGTACCCGGCTCAAGTACCGAGCAAACGATCTGGTGTTCTTGGCCGTATGGACTCTCTATAAGCATGGCCACCAAGTTCCCGTTGACGTAAACACCATCGGAAAAAGGCGGAAGAACTGTTCCGATGTCCGGGGGTCGAGCCGGGGTTAATCAGTTTGTGGATGGCTTGCCAATTGAACGGTTTGATCCCTATGCCCGACTCTGGAATGCTGTATCTATGGTTACCGCGCTCCCCAAGAAAAGAACCAAAAAAGAATCGATGTCTGCCGCCCACAAGGCGGCGTTGGCCAAGGGGCGGGAAGAAGGACGGATCGTCCGCCGCTATCTGGAGGGGCTGGAGGCAGCCAAGCCGCGCCGCGGCCGCAAGCGCACGCCGGATTCGATTCGCCGCCGACTGGTCACCATTGACGCCACCATCAACGATGCTGATCCGCTGGCCCGCCTCCATCTCATCGAGGAAAAGCAACGACTGGAAGACGAGTTGAACACCACCGGCACCACGGTGGATCTCCCCGCCTTGGAGAAGAACTTCATCAAGGTGGCCCGGGTATACGGGGATCGGAAGGGCATTTCCTACTCGGCATGGCGGACCGTCGGGGTCAGCGCCGCCGTCCTCCAACAGGCCAAGATCGCCCGCACCCGGAGGTAATCCCCGCTTAGGCCACCTCGGCGCTGGCAACGGTCAGGCCCGAAGCCAGGAGCGAGCTGAGGAGTTCGGACCCGTCGACCGATCCGGTGAGCGGGTCGGAGGCTCGTTCCGGATGGGGCATCAATCCGACCACATTGCGGGCAGCGTTACAGACCCCGGCGATGGCGTCGACCGAGCCGTTCGGGTTGTCGACATAGCGGAGTATCACCCGGTCTTCAGCCTGGAGGACCGCCAACGTTTCGGTGTCACAGGTGAAATTGCCCTCGAAGTGATTGATGGGAATCGACAGCACCGTGCCGGGGGCGATGCCGGCGGTCAGGACCGACCGGGCGGATTCCACCCGGACATCGACGGTGGTGCACAGGAACCGCAGCCCGCGGTTCTTCTGGAGGGCTCCGGGGAGCAGGCCGGCCTCGGTCAATACCTGAAATCCGTTGCAGATCCCCACCACCGGGCCGCCGTCGGCGGCGAACCCGCTGACCGCCTCCATCACTGGCGAGAAGCGGGCGATAGCCCCCGGCCTCAGGTAGTCGCCGTGGGCGAACCCGCCGGGGAGGATAAGGGCGTCATAGCCGGACACCGTGGCATCCCCATGCCAGACCAGTTCGGCCGTGCCCCCCAGCCGGTTGACGGCCTGGACGACATCGTGCTCGCAGTTGGTTCCCGGGAACATCACCACGCCGACCCGGGCGGGCATCAGCTCGACGCCGGTTTGGTGACGGTCACCGAGGACTCCTCGATCACCGGGTTGGCCAGGACCCGATCGGCCACCACTGTCCCTTGGGCCAGGGCTTGCGCCTCATCGTCGGCGACGATGTCGAACCGGAACGCCTTCCCCGCCCGCACCCCGGCGATCCCGTGGAGGCCGAGAGCGGGGAGCGCCCGCTCGATGGTGGCGCCTTGAGGATCGGCGATCCCGGGACGGAGGCGGACCTCCACCAGGACCGAGAATGTCTCTGCGGGAGGCACGATCACGCACCGTACCAGTCGGTCAACTTCTTCCCGCAGATGCGTTCGTAGGCGTCGCGGTACCGGCTGGAGGTGGCGTCGACGATCTCGGCGGGCAGCGCCGGGGGTGGTGGCTGCTTCTCCCAGGGCTGGGCCTCCAACCAGTCGCGCAGCGGTTGCTTGTCGAACGACGGCGGGTTGGTGCCCGGCGCGCAGTTGTCGGCCGGCCAGAACCGGGACGAATCGGGGGTGAGGACCTCGTCGCAGATCGACAGCTTCCCGTCGATGGTGCCGAGCTCGAACTTGGTGTCGCAGATCACCACGCCCTGCTCCTCGGCCCGGGTCGCCGCCCGCGAGTAGGCCTCCAGGCAGAGCTCGGCGGCGGCCTCGGCGGCTTCCCGACCCACCAGGTCGATGGCCTCGTCCATCCCGATGTTGAGATCGTGCCCCTCGGTCGCCTTGGTCGACGGGGTGAAGATCGGCTCCGGCAGCCGGTCGGCATGGCGGAGCCCGGCCGGCATCGGCATGCCGTGCACGGTGCCCTGGCTCTGGTACTCCTTGTAGGCGGACCCGGCCAGGTAGCCCCGGACGATGCACTCGATGTCGAGCATCTCGGCCCGGTGGACCAGCATCGAACGCCCGGTCAGGTAGTCGAGGCCGCCATCCAGCCCGGCAGCTCCGGCCGGAAAGTCGGCGGGGTTCACGCTGATCAGATGATTGGGGGCCAGGTCGGCGAGCTCGTCGAGCCAGAAGATGGTCATCGCCGTCAGCACCCGACCTTTGTCGGGAATCGGCTCTTTCATGATCACATCGAAGGCGGATATCCGGTCGGAGGTCACCATCAACAGGCGTCCATCTCCGGCGTCATAGATCTCGCGGACTTTCCCCGACAGCAGGAGAGGCAATCCATCGGGATTCGAGGCGGTCATAGGGCGAATTCCTCCACGGTGTCGGTGCCCAATGCCCAGCACTCAACGTGCCGATCTGCGGGCGACGGGCGGGCGATCGGTACCGCCTCAGGTTACCTGCTGGGGTACCGGAGGCTGACTGCCTCCCGACCTGATTCCGCCCCGGTCACTCGGCGGCCAACGCCGCGGTGAGCAGGGGGACGACTTCCTGCCAATCGGCCACCATCCCGATGTCGACCCAGTCGAAGATCGGAGCGGCGGGGTCGGGGTTGATGGCAACGATGATGCCGGCGCCCTGGGCCCCGACCATGTGGTTGAACTTGCCGGAGGCACCGATGGCCACGAAAAGGGCGGGGTCCACGCTCTGGCCGGTGAGGCCAACCTGGCGGGCCCGGGGCAACCAACCCTTGTCGGTGACCTTGCGGGTCGCCGCCAGCTCGGCGCCGAGGGCGCGGAGGAGAGGCTCGAGCTTCGGGTAGTCGTCGGGAGACACCCCGTTGCCCACCGACACCACGGTGTCTGCGGCGAGCAGGGCCTCGACCTCGTCGTCGCGCCCCTCGCCGGTCACCTCGATTCGCCCCCGCGGCGAGACGTCGACCTGAATACAGCGAATCTCCCCGTCGACCGGCCGAGGGGCGCGGAGGGAAAGGATGCCGGGCCGGACGGTGGCCAGCTGCAATGGTGAGAGGGCGGTGATGGCGGCCACCAACCGGCCGCCGAACGCCGGCTTCCAGGCCACCAGCCTGCCGTCGTCGATGCCGAACCCCACCGCGTCGCCGGTCAACCCGGCGTCGAGGCGGACCGCCATCCGGGAGGCGACCTCCCGCCCCCAGAGGGTGCCGGGCACCAAGCCGGCCCAGGGGTGGTACTCACCGCACCAGTCGGCCACCGCCGTCGCCACATCCTCTTCCACCGAGGCTCCCATCAGCTCGACGACGGCATCGGCGCCCCACCCGGCCAGCGGCTCGGGGTCCACGGGTCCGGGCCCGATGACGGTCACCCGGCCGTCGAGCTTGGAAGCCAGATGGGCGGCCTCGCCGAGGAGCTCGCGGGTGAGCCGGGAGCGACCCGGCTCGGCCACCACCAGGATGCCGGGACCGGAGCCAGCGGAAGCGGGCTCCACGGTCTCGACTCCGGGAGCCGGCGGGGCGGGATGACCGTGTCCCCGATGGTCGATAGCGCCAAGTGCCCCCCAGGAGGCCAGCAGCCGAACGGCTTCGGTGACCTGATCGGCAGCGGCGCCTGAGAGCACGACGCACCGGCGATCGATGTCCATCGATCGCACCGTCCCCACCTCGGTGCGACTCCCGGCCGCCCCCCAGGGCCCCGGGCCGAGATCGGCGGCCTCCAGCCGGCGGATCCGCTCGGCAGGTACCTCGGCCCGTCCCTCGGAGGGAACCTTGCACGGCTCGGTGAGGCGCTCGGCGGTGGACAGCACCGCCGGCAACTGGACCTGGCAGGTGCGCCAGCCATCGTCCTGCTCGCAGGTGACCTCGACGGTCCCGTCACCCATCTTCAACTGGCGGACACCCCCGGCGAAGGGGAGCCCCAGCAAATCGGCCACCTGGGGGCCGACCTGCCCGGTGTCGGCATCGATCGAGTTGCGGCCGACCAGGACCAGGTCCCAGGTCCCGTGGTGGCGGAGGGCGGCGGCCAGCGCCCGGGAGGTGGCCAGGGTGTCGGAGCCGGCGAACTCGGGATCGCAGACCAGCACGCCTTCATCGGCCCCCCAGGCCACTGCTTCCCGGAGGACGTCTTCGGCGGCCGGAGGACCGAGGGTGAACACGACGCAACGGCCGAAGTGGGCGGCAGCCAGCTCAACTCCTTTGCTGACCGCCCGCCGGCAGTAGGCGTTCATCTCCAACTCGACCCCGTCGCGCTGGAGTCGTCCTTCCGGCGAAAGCGTCATCGTCTCCGCCTTGGGTACCTGCTTTATGAGTACGGCGATATTCAACTGGAAGGCCTTTTGTCGTCTCGGCGGGCCGGTGGACGCACAGACCCGCCCCGTGATGGAATCGTCTATACCTTAAAGGCCACGGCTGACGGTGCTGTGCGGATCTGCGGTCGGCAGTACTTCAATTTCCGGTCGTGCCCTTCCGTCGCCATCCGCCCGCGGCATGGTTACCGCCGTCTACATGGAGCGTGGTGCCGGTGACGAATCGGGCCAGATCGCTGCTGAGGTACAAGACCGCCCCAGCGGCGTCGTCGGGAGTTCCGAAGTGACCGAGCGGGGGGACCAGCGAGGGCTCGAAGTCCACCGACGAGTCGAGGAGTTGATCCCGAGCCATCCGTTCCCCGCGGCTCGGGAGCGCGTCGGGAGCCACCGCGTTGACCCGGATCCCCCGGGGCGCCAGCTCGAGAGCGAGGGTGCGCGTGAGGTTGTCGACCGCCGCTTTCATGGCTGCATAGACGGCGAAGCCGGGG
The DNA here is from genome assembly GCA_036268775.1 of Acidimicrobiales bacterium. Lineage (GTDB taxonomy): Bacteria > Actinomycetota > Acidimicrobiia > Acidimicrobiales > RAAP-2 > DASZIT01. The sequence goes on from DATATM010000012.1 coordinate 33,643, forward strand.
GCGCCCTGGTGAGCCTCGATGGAGGTGACATTGACGATGGATGACCCGGAGGCCATCGCCGGAACCGCCCGGCGGACCAGATGGGCGACCTGGGTGAAGTTCTCGGCGATGAGCATGGCCTCGCCCTTGTCGGTGACCTCGAGAAACTCGGCGGCAAAACTGCCGCCGGCGTTGTTCACCAGGATGTCAATCTTTCCAAAACGGCCCATGACATCGGCGACGAATTCGTCGACCGCCCGTGGGTCCCGCACGTCGAGCACTCTCGCCAGCACGGCTGTGTTCTCGACGTCCGCCAGTTCGGAAAACATCGACGCGCTCTCCGGCACCCGGTCGCACAGCGCCAGGGTGGCGCCGAACCGTCCGAGGAGGGCGGCGGTGGCGGCTCCGATCCCCCGGGCGGCTCCCGTGATCAGCGCCACCCGCCCGTCACAGCGAAGAGGGTCGTCGGCAAAGGACATCGCCGTCAGGCTACAACTGAAACGTTCGTTTGAATTAACCGGGCACCCGGGCCAGAGTGGGCGCCATGTCCTCTGAGCCACCTCCGCCCCCCCGGCCACTGCCGCCGTCCACGGTGGTCGTCATCGGCAGCGGAGCCATCGGTGGCTATTTCGGCTTTGCGCTCGAGCGGGCCGGGCACCGGGTCGTGCTGTGTGCCCGTCGACCATTCGGCCAATTGACGATAGAGACAGAAGGGAGGCGGATGACTGTCATGGCCCCGGTCATCACCGACCCCGATGAGTGTCCCGCGGCCGATTGGGTGGTGGTCGCCACCAAGGGCCACCAGACAGCCGGTGCCGCCCCCTGGCTGTCGGCCGCCTGCCGAGAGGCGGCGGCGGTCCTCGTCCTGCAGAACGGGGTCGAACACCGGGAACGGGTGTCCGGGCTCACCGGCGGGGTTCCGGTGGTACCGGCGGTGGTGTTGTGCGGGGCAGAGGTCGTGGAACCGGGCCGGGTCCGCCATCACGGCTACTCGGCCATAACGGTCCCCGACACCGAGCTCGGCCGCGCCGCCGCCGCGCTGTTCGCCGGGGGTCCGGCCACCGTCACCCCGTCGTCCGATTTCGAGAGGGACCTGTGGTTGAAACTGGTGCAGAACGTCACTGGGGGTGCGCTGACCGCCATAACCGGTCGTCGGCTTGAGGTGATGACCCAACCCGAGATTGCCGGGCTGGCGGTCGAGTTGGCTGTCGAGACGGCTGCAGTGGCGCGGGTGTGTGGGGTAGATCTGAGCGACGAGGTCGCCACGGCAGTTGTCGACGGCTTTCGGTCGGTGGGCGGAACTATGGGCACCTCGATGCTCTACGACCGGATGGCGGGGCGCCCCTTGGAGTGCGAAGAGCTCACCGGGGCGGTGGTCCGGCTGGGGGAGCGCCACGGAGTCCCGACCCCCCGCAACAGCTTGATGCTGACCCTGCTCCGGAACCTCGGATCCTCGCCGAGCTGAGGCTCCCGGGTTCCGCGATCCAGACCCTTTCTCGATCGGGTCGGCGTTCAACTCACCGGTTCGAGCCATCCGACCGGGCGGCCACGGCTCGGGCGGCCACCGCCCGCACCTGCGAGAGGGCGGCGCCGATGGAGACCGGATCCAGGCCGGCCACCAGATGCTCGCCGCCGGCTTCCTGCAACATCTCGGGAAGACGGCGTTCGATCCGTTCCAGCGCCCAGGGCAGCATGTCGCCATTAGCGGAGATGTCGAAGTCGATCACGTTGTTCACCACTTCGGTCCCGGGATGGTTGTAGTGGTAGTGGGGTTCGTTGTCGAAGACGTCGAACCGCAGGTACTCGTGACCGTCCTCGGCGCCGCAGACATGGAGTGAGAGACCCTCATCGGAGAACCCTCCGGCAGGAGATCGCTCGAGCAGCTCGGCCAAGTAGGCGGGATTGTCCTGATAGGTCTCCACCAGCCCCTCCGGATCGAGGTCGCGGTACTCGACGCCGATCGAGAGATTGCCGGCTTCGAAGTACCGGGTGTGCTCGGCGACCGGGGGTTGGGGTGGGATGGCGTAGACGTTGCCGATCATCGGTCCTCCTGGTTGGTTGGATGGCTCACGACGGCCGGGCGAGGTCGCTGAGTCGGGTGAACACTGAGCGCGCGTTCCCTTCCATCAGCAGGGCGCACACTTCGTCGGAGAGTTGGAGGGCCTCCAGCTGCTGGAGGGCCTGGCGATGCCCCACCGTCGGGAAATTGGTCCCGAAAATCACCTTGCGCCGCCCCGGCCGGCGCAAGAAGTCGACCAGGGCGGCCGGCCAGTGTCCCGGAGGATAGGAGCCGGTACCCAGGTAGACATTGGAGAATTTGAGGGCCATGGCCACCGCCTCGTCCACCCACGGCCAGCCAGTGTGGGAGAGGACGAAGGAGACATCAGGGAAGTACAGGGCGGGGCGGTCGATCCCTATCGGCTTGCCCGCCTCGCTCGGCATCCGGCCCCCCGAGGTGCCGGCCTGCATCATCATCGGGACGCCCTGGCGGTCGCACAACGCGTAGTACGGGTAGTGGTCGCGGTGGTCGAAGGGTCGGTCGAAACTGTGGGTGTGGAGGTAGAGCCCGACCACCCAGGGGGAGGCCAGCACTTCTTCGGCCCGGCGCACCCCGGCCATGCCCAGCTGGGGCTCGATGCCCCAGAGGGCGGCGAACCGCCCGGGGAAGCGATCGACTAGCCGTTGGGTCTCCTCCCACCGGGAGGTGACCGACGAGACATCGAACTCGGAGCCGTGATGGTGCACGTCGCTGGTGACCACCAACAGAGTGGCGATCCCGAGCTCGTCCATGCGGGCCACCATGGCGTCGGCATCGGCGAAGCTGTCGTCGGCGTCGCTGCGGACCTTGAGTGGGAGACCCTGCCCGGCGACCGCCGCCTCCCAGGCGGCACGGCGCTCGGTGCCAAAGGCATTGCAGAGGGTGTCGACGATGCCGGCGGCGACGGGGGTCATCCCGAACCTGACCGCTCGTCGCGGAAGCGCTTGAGCTTGGCCGCCACATCAACCCCGGTCAACGAATCGAGCGAACCCGGAGCCACCACCTCGACCTGGATGCTCACCCCGAGTCGGTCCTTCAGGCGTTCGCCCACCGCGTCGGCGAGGGATGCGTGTTGGTCCGGCGCCCACTCGCTCACCACCGACAGGACCAACTCGTCCCGGTTGTCGCGCCGGATCGCCCGGACGAAGAAGTCGTGGGTCGTCCCGGGCACGCTCTGGGCGAGGTCGCCGAGGGCTTCAGGCCAGATGTTGACACCGCGTAGCTTCACCATGTTGTCGCCCCGTCCCGCGAACCCGGTGATCTTCCGGAGCCAGCTCCCGCAGTCGCACTGGCCGGGGGGTTGCAGCGAGGAGAGGTCCATGATGTTGTAGCGAAACTGCGGACTCCCGGTCTTGTAGAGGTCGGTCACACATAGGGACCCCAACTGGCCGTCGGGGACGGCCTCGCCAGTGTCGGGATCCACCACTTGCACCACGAAGGCGTCTTCGAAGATGTGAAGACCGTCGTGGGCGGGGCACTCCATGGCGACAGTTTGTACCTCGTGGAACCCGTAGGTGGCGAAGTACTCGAGGCCGAAGGTGGCCTCCAGCAGTTCCTTGTCGCCGATGTTGGGGATGGCGGTCAGCTTCAGGTCGGTGCGGGGATCGAGGCCCATATCGCGGGCCACGTCGGCCAGCCTGAGCAGGTAGTCGCCGGTGGTCATGACCGCCGCCACGTCGTAGGCAATGGCCAGTTCGACCTGCCGCTGGCTGGAGGTGACGTTCCCGGTCGAGGCCGTGAGCACCACGCAGTTAAGCCACCGATGGAGTGCCTCATCGAAAGAAAAAGCCCCGTTGTGCAGCCCATAGGCCCACGAGTTGAGGACGACGCTCCCGGGCCGCACTCCTTGCATGTAGAGCTGGCGGGCCAACAGGAGGCCGCCGACCTCACGGTCCCAGGCGGTATAGAAGGTGGGGCGGGAGACACCGGTGGTGCCTCCGGACATGAATACCCGCATCGGCTCCCGCATGGCGTCGGCCGGCACTACTCCCTGGTAGTCCCCCCACGGCGGGTGGGCCTCGATGCTGTGGCGGATGTCCTCCACCGTGTAGGCCGGCGCCTTCCAGAGGTCGTCGAGGGTGTGCAGGGTAGAGGGGTGAAAACCAGCCGCGTCCCAGCGACGCCGGAAGAAGGCCACCTGGTAGGCCTGCCAGGCCCGTTCGCGCAGCCGGGCCAGCTGTTTGCGGGCGATGGTGTCGGGATCGTCGAACCAGGCGGTGGCGAAGTACTCGGGCGGCGGCGGGTACAGACGGGTCAGCGCGGCGTAATCGACTGCTTGCCACGGTCGGCGAATCCCTTGTGACACCTACATCCCCTCCGTCAGCCCCCACTCGGCGCGATGGGCGCCACCGTGGACAATAACTAAGTCAATCGTTTGAATCAAGGCCGGATGCCAGCCGGCTCCGGAGCGGGCCATCGCCCACGAAGACTGGGAGGTCGTCGTGATCGAGAAATGACGGCCGGGTCGAAGACCCACCATCGACCACCACCACCTGGCCCGTGACCCATCCGGCGAGATCCGAAAGCAGAAAGAGGGCGGCGCCGGCCACGTCCTCGGGATCGCCGCGGCGGCCGAGGGGAACCGCGTGACGCTCGGCATCGGGGTCCGGCGGCGCGGAGCGATGGGCGTCGCTGGCCGGCGTGCGGATGGTGCCGGCGGCAACCGCGTTGACCCGAACGCCATATCGGCCCCATTCCAGTGCCTCAGTTCGCATCAAACCCAACATCGCCGACTTGGCGACCGCGTAGGCGGCACCGAACGGCAGCGCCGAGAGTCCGGCGATGGAGGCGAGGTGGACAATGCTCCCCGCCCCGAGGGCGACCAAGTGGGCGCCGACGGTTCGCGACGTCAAGAGTGCCGAACGGAGGTTCAACTCGAGCACTTCGTCAAAGGACCTCGGGTCGACGTCGAGCACGGGTCCCCACTGTTCGGGTGCCATCCCTCCCGCCACATGGACCAGACCGAAGAGGGGACCGAGGCGGGTGGAGGCTGTCACCGCCGCTTCCACCTCCTCGACGCGGCGAACGTCGGCAACCAGCATGGTGTGGGGGCCGGCGGTCCCGGCCACTGCCGCTTGGACTGCGCCCAGTTGCCCTTCGTCGATGTCGATGGCGGCAATCCGTCCACCGGCCTCGGCCACCAGGCGGCAGACGGCGGTGCCGATCCCCCCACCTCCGGCCCCGGCCACCACCACCACCCGCCCGCCGAGGCCGAGGTGGTCGAACGTCCCGACGTCCATCGGCCCTCCGGGGTGTCCTTCTCGACTCATTGACACATTCAAGTGCCTATGGGAAGGTCCACGGGTCCTCGACCCGGGAGGTGCGGATGGGCTTCACCGAAAACAACGCTCCTCCATTCCGACCCGGGAAGCCCGCCGGATCTCCTCTCGGAGGCATGCTCGAACTGAGCTCGGACATCGATCCCGGGTTAGACGACCTTTTCGCCACCTGGTGTGATCACCACCACTCCGAGGTCATCGCGCTTCCCGGGGTACTGCGGGCCCGACGCTACCTCCGGGCGGATGGGCGGCCCGGATCGGGGCGTTATCTAACGGCCTACGACCTCGTCTCGGTGGCGGTGCTCGACACCCCCGCCTTCGTCGATCACGGCCGGACCGGGACGCCGATGCCGGACGCCCTCGGATCGTCGTTGGTGTATCAGCGGACGGTTGCCACCCTGATCGGTCGGGCCGGCGACATCTCCGGGGCCGAGACAGTGATCCGGGGCACCCTGCTCGGTGGCCCTGATCGGGCGGCGTCCCTCGCGGACCGGCTCGTCGCTCCCCTCTCGGGGAAGGGTCAGGCGATCGGTGCCCGGGTGTTCCAGGTCCAAGGCGGCGCCGAAGACCGGTTGCTGGTTCTGCTCGACTGCACCGGGGACACCGGCGACCTCGGGCCCGTCATGGCCGGCGACCCTTGGCAGCAGCCGGTTCTCTACCGGCGGGTCTTCGACCGCACCGCCCCCGACCGCCAACAACCGGGGATCGTGGTTGACAGCGGCTGAGGTGCTCGGTAACCTCTCAAACAAACGTTAGAGTGACCGATGGGGAGGTGCGGCCTTGCGCGACGGCTTCAAGATTTTCGACGCGGACGCCCACGTCCTCTACCCCATTGACATGTGGCAGCGCTTCCTCGACCCCCGCTATGTCGATCGGGTTGGCACCCGGCAGCCGGTCCCCGGGTTCGAAACCTACAACCCGGTCACTGTGGATGGTCGCTGGACCCAGCACGACACCATCCTCTACGGCCAGTTCCAGAAGTACATCGACTGGACCAAAGACGACATGATCGCCAAATACGGCGAGGATCTGGTGATCGGAGGGTTCACCGGTGACCGGGTGGCCCGGGCCTTGGCCCAGGACGGGATCGACCTCTCCGTGATCTACGGGCCGGAGTACGACCTGTGGTTCGAGGGCATCGACCCGGACCTCCAGGCAGCCATGGTGCGCGCCTATAACCGGTGGGGAGCGGAGATGCGCGAGAGCTCGGGAGGCAGGGTGCACACCGCCGGCCCGGTACCCCTCAACGACGTCACCCGCGCCGTCAACGAGATCGAGTACGCCTATCACGAACTCGGTATCCGGGCGTTTTGGGCCCGGCCCGACGAATTCAATCAGCGCACGCTGGGTGACCGCTACTACGACCCGGTGTGGGACCTGCTCCAAGACCTCGATGTCCCTTTCTCCACCCACGAGTTCATGGGCCTGCGCGGCAACTCCTTCGGCAGCGATCGCTTCCGGGGCTACTCGGAATGGCACACCGTGGTCCACCCCTTCGAAGCGATGGGAGCCATCGTGGCCATGATCTGCCACGGCGTCTACGAACGGTTCCCCCGCCTGCGGGTCGCCTACCTGGAGGCGGGTTGCGGGTGGCTGCCCAGCTGGCTCCACCGCATCGACGAACACCTCGAGATGGCGGGAGCCCGGGAGTTCCCCGAGCTCACCCTGTCGGCGTCCGAGTACTTCGCCCGCAATTGCTGGATCACCACCGAGTGCGAGGATCCCTACGTTGCCGACGTGATCCGCTGGCTGGGCGACGATCGGATCCTGTTCGAGTCCGACTTCCCGCATCCCGACTCCAAGTTCCCCCGCACCAGCGTCGAGTTCCTCGAATTGGCTCCGGACAAGATCAGCCTGGACAGCAAGAAGAAGATCCTCTGGGACAACCCGGTCGCCTTCTACGGGTTCCCCGCTGGTTACCTGCCCACCGAGTTCACCGAAGGCACCGCACCGGCTCACCCGTGAACGACGAATCGGGGGCTACGAAGGGGGCGGTGCTGGTGGTGAGCGGCCCTGGCGGCCGGCTGGCAGCACAGGTGGCGACCCGACTGGCCAGAGACGGCTACCCGGTCGGCATCATTGGCCCGGAGGGAGCCGAAACGACTGCGGCTGACGTGGTGTCCGCCGGCGGACGCGCCCTCGGCGTCAGGGCCGAACCCGGCGACCGGGCGGGGCTCGACGACGCGTTGGCCCGCTGTACCGACCTCGGCGCCACCGCCGCGGTGGTCCTGGACTTCCATCCCCCCGACGCCACCCGGTCCCGGCAACTGGTGACCCTGGCCGACGACGAGTGGGACAGCTGGTGCGAGGCTCCGATCCGTTGGTGTCTGGTCGGCCTCCAGAGCGCCTTCCAGCTGCTGTCGGCATCCGGAGGGGTGATCGTGTTGATCGTCCCCACCGTTTCCTTGATCGGCGCCGAGGGCTACGTGGCCGCCACCACCGCGGGCGAAGCCCAGCGGATCCTGGCCAAGTCGGGCGCACGCCGCTGGGGCGGCTCGGGGATCACCGTCAATGTGGTCGCCGTCCCCCTCGACGCCCTGCCCGACGAGGACCCGGGGGAACCGGGCGAGTCGGCACAGCTCAGCCTGGGCCCGCCGGCGCTGGCCCCTCCCGACCCGGCTATCGGCATCGCCTCGGTGGTGACGTCACTGACCGGACCCCTGGGCGGCATGGTGACCGGGGCGACGATCTGCCTCGACGGCGGTGCAGTGATGGCGCCATGAGCGATCTTTCCGGCAAGACGGTCGTGGTGACCGGGGCGGGAAGCGGAGTGGGGCGAGGTCTCGCCCTCGCCTGTGCCGGCGCCGGCGCCTCGGTGGTCCTCGGGGTACGGGACATGGCCAAAGGCGACGAGGTGGTCGCCCGGGTCACCGAGCACGGCGGGACCGCGGTGGCGGTGGAGTCCGACGTGACCGAGTCTGGCCATATCGAACGGGCCCTGAAGGTGGCGGCCGACCGCTTCGGCGGGGTGGATGCGGTGATTCACAACGCGGTCAGCGCCCAGTCCAGCCAACCGGTGGCCCTCGAGTCGGCTCCCCTGTCGTTGTGGCAGGAGCACGCCAGCGTCTCGATCACCGCAAGCTTCCACATCGCCCGGGCGGCGTTCGGCCGGCTGGCCGAACGCCAGGGCACCCTGATCTTCATGACATCGCCGGCCGGGGTCGACGGCAGCGAGCAGCTGTCCTTCTACGCCGCGGTCAAGGGAGCCCAGAGGGGTTTGGTCAAGAGCCTGGCCCGGGAATGGGGACCGCACCGGGTCCGGGTCAATGCCATTGCCCCGCTGGCCGCCACCCCTGCCATGGACCGGGCCTTCGCCGCCGATCCGCAACTCGAGGGACGGGTACGCGGCTTGATCCCGCTCGGGCGGCTGGGGGACAGCGAGCTCGACATCGGCCCCGCCGCGGTGTTTCTCTGCAGCGGGGACTCCGGGTACATCACCGGTCAAACTCTGGTCGTGAGCGGCGGCCGGTTCACCGCAGGTTGAGAAGGGACGCGATGAGGGGAATGCAGACGGGGGAAGAGGGGCCGTCGACCGGTAGCGGCAGCCGGGCAGGGACCGAATCGGCGGCGTCGGCCGCCATCACCGCCGAGATCGTCCGGAACGCGCTGGCGGTGGCGGTGGAGGAAGCCAGCATCGTGGTGGTCCGGTCCTCCCACAGCTCCAACATCCAAGAGGGCGCCGACGCCGCCGGCGCCCTCCTCGATGCCGGCGGCCGGCTGGTGGCCCAATCGGCCGCCACCTCGGTGATGCACAGTGCCAGCCTCCGCAGCGGGCTGCGTTCGATCCTGGAGGAGATCTCCCTGGACGAGTTGCGGCCCGGCGATGTGCTGGCCTGCAACGATCCCTACCGCGGTGGCATCCATGCCAACGACATCATGGTGCTACGACCTGTCTTCGCCGAAGGCCGGGTCCGGTGGTTCGGTGGGACCCTCATCCATGTGGCCGATATGGGCGGTTCGGCGGTGGGCGGGCTCGGATCGCTGGCTGGCGACACCTACGCCGAGGGGGTGCTTCTCCCCCCGGTGTGGCTGTACCGGGAAGGCAGTCCCAACCGCGACGTCCTCGGCATCATCGAGCGCAACAGCCGGGCCCCGAGCAAGGTCATCGGAGACGTCCAGGCGCTGGTGGCCGGCGTCAACGTGGTCGCCCGCCGGATGGACGAGCTCACCGCCCGCTACGGCATCGACGAGCTCGAGCGCCAGGTCGACCACTTCATCGACTACGCCGCCCTGCGGTTCCGCGAGGAGATCCGGCGCATCCCCGCCGGCTGTTACCGCGGGAGCTTCACCATCGACAGCGATGGCGTGTCCCCCGGTCGCACCTTCGAGGTGGTCACCGAGGTCACTGTCGCCGACGACCACATCACCGTCGACTTCACCGGCACCGCCGCCCAGTCACCCGGTTCGATCAACTCCTCGGTCTCCCAGACCCTGTCCGGCGTGCTCTATGCCATCCGCTGCTTCGTCGACCCGTCAATCCCCATGAACGAGGGATGCTTCGAAGCCATCCGCACCGTCCTGCCGCCGGGGTCCCTGGTCAACCCCAACCCTCCGGCTGCCTGCGGAGGCCGGGTGGTGACGGTCACCGCCGGGGTCGAGGCCATCCTCCAGGCGCTGTCCCAGGCGATCCCGGACCGGGCGGTGGCCGCCAGCGCCCTCATCCACGTGTATACCCTCACCGGACTCCGCCCCGACGGCGAACGCTGGCTCACGCTCGGCTATGAGTTCGGCGGCATCGGCGCCCGCCAAGGCGCCGACGGGCCCGACGCCACCGGCTCCTATTTCCTCGGCGGCCGCTCGGTCATCCCTCAGATCGAACCGCTCGAGGCTCAACTCCCCTTCGTGGTCGAACGCTGCGCCCTGGTGGCCGACTCCGGCGGAGCCGGCCAATGGCGGGGCGGCCTGGGGGTGGAGATGCGGATCCGGCTGGAGTCCGCCGCTCAGCTCACCGTGCGGGGCGACCGGATGGGCATGCCGCCCCCCGGTGCCCATGGCGGACGACCCGGAGGAGCCGGCCATTTCGCCATCGAGCGGGTCGGCGGCATTACCGAGCAGCTCAACCCCAAGCAGCAACACGTCCCCCTCGAGGCCGGGGACGTCTTCGTCATGCGCACCTCGGGGGGAGGGGGCCTCGGACTCCCCGCCGACCGCCACCCGGAGGCATTGGCCGACGATGTGGCCGAGGGCCGGGTGACCTCCAAGGGCGCCATGGACTACGCCGCCGAGACAGGAGCGACACGGTGAGCGCGCCGCCGACCCGCTGGTTCCTCGGGGTAGATGTCGGGGGGACGTTCACCGATGTGGTGCTGGCCGACACCGCTGGCGGGGTCGACGTCATCAAGGTGAGGACCACGCCGGACGACCAGCGCGAAGGCGTCGCCGAAGGGATCGCCGCCCTCCTCACCACCCACCGGGTGGATCCGGCCGCGGTCATCCGGCTGGTGCACGGCACCACCCTGGCTACCAACGTGATTCTCGAGCAGCGGGGAAGCGACATCGCCTTCGTCACCTCCCGCGGCTTCGGCGACATGCTCCGGCTCGGACGCGAGTTCCGCCAGGAGGAGGAGCGGTTCGACCTCTTCTTCCGCACTCCGGCTCCTCCGGTCCCCCGGTCCCGCACCTTCGAGGTGGACGAGCGGGTCGATGCCCATGGTCAGGTCCTGGTTCCCCTCGGCGCCAGCCAGGTCGCCTCGGTGGCCGCGGAGGTGAGCCGGAGCGGAGCGGCGGCCGTCGCCGTCTGCCTGCTGCACTCCTACGCCCACCCCGAACACGAGGAGGCGGTGGCCGAGGCCTGCCGGTCCACGATGCCGGAGAGCACCTATGTCGTCACGTCGGCAGAAGTCTGGCCGGAGATGCGCGAGTACGAGCGGGCCATGACCACGGTGATGTGCGCTTACGTCGGTCCGGTGATGTCCGGTTACCTCGCCGGTCTCGGGACCCGGCTCGAAGCTCTGGGTATCCGGTGCCCTATCGAGGTGATGGAGTCGAGTGGCGGAGTGATGTCGGCGGCTCTGGCCGCTCGCCGGCCCATCTCCACGGTGGAGTCGGGCGGGGCGGCCGGGGTGATCGCCGCCGGGCAGGTGGGCCAGCTCCTCGACGTCGACGAGGTCATCTCCTTCGACATGGGTGGCACCACCGCCAAGGCCGGGGTGGTGAGGCAGGGCCGTCCCGACATCACCCACGACTTCCACGTCGGCGGGGTGGGCAGCGGCGGCGGCGGGCGGCCGGGGTCCGGCTACCCGGTGAAGATCCCGGTGGTCGATCTGGCCGAGGTCGGAGCCGGAGGGGGCAGCATCGCCTCCGTCGACGCCGGCGGTGCGCTCCGGGTCGGACCGCGGTCGTCGGGGTCGGTTCCCGGCCCCGCCTGCTACGGCCTGGGGGGGACCGAAGCGACCGTCACCGACGCCAACCTGGTACTCGGCTATCTCCGTCCCGGGGAACTCTCCGGCGGGGTGTCGCTCGATCCCCACCTCAGCGAGAAGGCCATCCACCAGGCGGTCGCCGGACCGCTCGGCCTCGAGGTGGCCGAGGCGGCCCGGGCCATTCACGACGTGGCCAACGCCAGCATGGCCGCCGCCATCCGAGTGGTGACCGTTCAACGGGGCATCGACCCCCGGACGTTTACTCTGGTCGGCTTCGGCGGGGCGGGGCCGATGCATGCCGCGGAGCTGGCGGAGACCTTCGGGATCACCGCCATCGTCATTCCCCGGGCCGCCGGAGTCGCCTCCGCCGTCGGACTGGTGACCGCCGACCTGGCCGCCGACCGGATCCTCACCCGCCTGATGCCGGCCGAGGCTGCCGACCCCGCCGAGGTGGCCGACATCTTCTCCCGGCTCCAGGACCAGGCCGTCGCCGAGTTGCCCGGGGGGGACGGCGAGCTGGTGGTGAGCCGTGCCGTCGATGTTCGCTTCCGGGGCCAGGCTCACCAACTCACCGTCCCCGCCCCCGACGGGGAGGTCTCGGCGGAGACCATCGCTGCCATCGCCGCCCGGTTCGGCCGGCAGTACCACGAGACCTACGGGATCCAGATGGACGGTCCCCAGGAGTTGGTGAGCTTTCGAACCCGAGTGCTGCGCCGAGTGGAGAAGTTCACACCGGTCCCCCACCCGGCGGCGGCCCCAGTGGCAGCCGCGGCCATCTTCAACCGTCGGACGGTCGTCTTCGCCGAAGGGGCAGTCGACGACTGCCCGGTCTATCTCTGGGCAGACCTTCCCCCGGGCAGCGGATTGGCCGGGCCCGCCATCATCGAAGGCACCGATACCACCGTCGCCGTCCCACCCTCCTACCGCGCGGCGATCGATCCCTGGGACAACGTGGTGCTGACCGCCGACCTGCCGCAGCCCGCATGAGGACACCGCCCCGAGCTACCGGGTCGGAAGGGTCGGGCGGATCGCCACCCTCGGCGTCCATCCCCTCGGCCGCTAGTGTTCCCGTTGCATTCAGCCGTCAGCCGGCGGCGCCGCGATGCGAGGAATGGCCATGACCACAACGAGCCGACCCGAGCCCTCCGACACCCGGGGGCGAACCACGGCCGTCGGCGACGCTACCCGGACCCGGTTGATGCAGGCGGCCGAGAGGCTGATCGCGGAGCGAGGGGTGGACGCGGTGTCGGTCCGGGACATCACCGCCGCCGCCGACACCAATTCGGCCTCCATCCATTACCACTTCCAGTCCAAAGAGGGACTCATCCACGCCATCATGGAGGACCGGGCGGAACGGCTGGGCGAGCGGAGGAGTTCGTACCTCCAAGCCCTCGGCCCCGACGCCCCCTCCATCCGAGCGGTGGCGGAGGCCATCGTGAACCCGACCTTCGAGTTTGTCTCCGGACACGAGGAGGAGAGCGACACCGCCTACGTAGGATTCCTCGCCGCCCTCCTGGACGACCCGACCATGGTGCCGGCCCTCGAGCGTTACTTCGCCAACCAGTACGACGCCTACTTCGACGCCCTCCGGCGGGCCCGTCCGGACCTCGAGGAAGGAGCGCTGGTCAATCGGGTGTGCTTCGCCCTCCATCTCGTCCTCAATACCGTGTCCGAACCGGCCCGAGGCCTGCGGACCTGGATCGAACGCCACTACCCACCGGCGGTGGACACCATCCGCCAGGACCTCATCGACTTCCTGACCGGGGCATTCGAGGCTCCCTGACCGCCCCGCCGCACTATCTTTCATACGTTTGATTGACTCTTGTCCGATCCCGGCCTAGCCTGGTCCCCGGTCGCAAGAGGAGGGGGGCGCGGTGACCACCACCAGTCAATATCCGGTACCACCGGAGCAGGTCGGGGGCACTGCTTGGTGGCCGGCCACCCTGGAGCCCGCCGCCTACACCCTCGCGCTGGCCGACTACCTCGACATTGCCGATGGTCCCGAGGGCGAGGCCGACCCGGAGCCGGTGGCGTTGCGGGGTGACGTCTACGCTCCTGACCCGCCCCCCGGATTCGGCCGGCTGATCAGTGACGTCGGTATCCGGCTCAACAACGGTCCCGGCTTCGCGGTGGTGAGGGGCTTTCCGGTGGGGACCCGGAGCCGATGGGGGACCCAACTGTTCGGCTCCCTGATGGGCGGCTTCGGGAAGCTGCTGGCCCAAGACGTGCACGGCGACCTCCTCCACCTGGTCCGCACCACCGGCGTCGGCGACGACCGTCAGTACGGGTCGAGAGGCTCGGGCGAGCTCCTCTTCCATACCGACCAGGCCGCCGCCACCGGGGAGCAACTCCCGGCCGTTCTCGGCCTCCTCGCCCTTCAGCGCGCCGCTAATGGCGGCCGTACCCGGCTGGTGAGCGGGCACACCCTGCTCAACGAACTGCGGGGCGGGGACGAAGCACTGGCGGCGGCGTTGTGCCTGCCCCTGCCGTTCGCCCGCGACGATGACGGCGTGTCGACCTCGGACCCGGTGGAGGCTCCGGCGGTGCAGGTCGGGCGCGGCGGACGGGCCCGCATCCGGTTCAACCGGTACTTCATGGAAACCGGCGCCCGGCGGATGGGACTGACGCTCGACCCCCAGGTGTCGGCGGCTCTGGATGCCATCGACCAGCTGTTCGACGCCCGGCCCCTCGACGTCGATCTCCTGCTCGAGCCCGGTGACGCCTTGGTGGCCGACAACTCAGTCATCCTCCACAACCGCACGGCCTACCAGGACGACGACCACCACCAGCGATGCCTGGTCCGGGCCTGGGCCCACTGAGAAGGGCGAAACTCCGACCATGATCGATCTGCGTATCATCGGCGGCACCGTGATCGACGGTACCGGTGCTCCCCGGCGGCAAGCCGATGTCGGCATTGACGGGGGGCGCATCGTCTCGGTGGACGAAGACAGTGGCCCGGCTCGCCGGACCCTGTCGGCCGAGGGGATGGTGGTGGCCCCGGGATTCGTTGACAGCCATACCCATCTGGATGCCCAGCTCGCCTGGGATCCGCTGGCCACCCCGTCCACCTTGCACGGCGTCACCACCGTGCTCGGCGGCAACTGCGGCTTCTCCATCGCCCCGCTGCAGCCCGAAGCCACCGACTACGTGCGGCGGATGCTGGCCCGGGTGGAGGGGATCCCGCTGGAGGCACTGGAATCGGGACCGGAGTGGGAATGGACTTCCTTCGGTCAGTGGCTCGACCGGTTCGACGGCCGGATCGCGGTTAACGCCGGGTTCGCAGTCGGGCACTCCACCCTCCGCTACCTGGCCATGGGCCCGGCGGCGGTGGGCGGACAACCGACAGAAGCGCAGTCGGCCGACATGGCCCGCCGCCTTCACCAGGCGCTCGACGACGGGGCCCTCGGGTTCACGTCGTCGCTGGCCTCCAGCCACAGCGACGGGAACGGCCTGCCGGTCCCCTCCCGGGCCGCCGAGGCAGCCGAGCTGGTGGGACTGGCTACCGCCCTCCGTGATCATCCCGGGACCTCGCTCGGCCTCAACCCCGGGGCCGGCCCGTTCGCGGCCGGGATGATGGCCACCATGGCCGACATGTCCCGGGAAGCTGACCGAGTGCTCAACTGGAATGCGTTGCTCATCTACCGACAGCGGTGGGACGAGGCGGTCGAGGAGCTGGCGGCGTCCGACTATGCCACCGCCCGCGGAGGCCATGTGGTGGCCGAGGTGGTGCCCGACCCCCGCCGGTTCTATGTGAGCTTCCTTAGCGGGTTCCTGCTCGACGCGCTGCCAGGGTGGGCGGACCTGTTCAGCCTTCCCCTCCCCGACCGGCGGGTCCGGCTCGCCGACCCGGGACGCCGCGAGGCGTTGCTGGCCGGGGTCGTCTCCGACACGGTGCCGGCCATGCTCCGCAACCACACCGATCCGTCTCGGATGACGGTGGTCCAGACCGCCGACCCGGCCACCCGGACCCTCGCCGGGCGGCGTATCGAAGACATCGCGAAGGAGCGCGGGATCTCGGCCTTCGACTGCTTCCTCGACATCGCGGTGGAAGACGATCTCGGCGCGGTGTTCATGCCGGACCCGGTGGGGGATGACGATCGGAGCTGGGAACTCCGGGGAGCCGCGATGACCGACCCCCGCACGGTGATCGGAGCCGCCGATTCCGGAGCCCACCTGGATGTCGCCTCCTCGTTCAACTACACCACCTCGGTGCTAGCCGGTTCGGTGCGGCGCCGGGGATTGTTCACCCTGGAGACGGCAATCCGGGAGCTGACCGACGTGCCCGCCCGCCTGTTCGGGGTCACCGGTCGGGGCCGGATCCGCCCGGGTTGGGCGGCCGATCTGGTGCTGTTCGACCCCGACACCATCGGCCCGATGCCGGAAGAGATCCGCGCTGACCTGCCGGGTGGGGCCCGCCGCATCTACGCCGATGCCCGAGGTATCGCCGCGGTGCTGGTGAACGGAGAACCCATCGTCGAACACGGCGACCACACCGGCCAGTTGCCGGGCACCGTGCTGCGGTCCGGCCGGGACACCGAAACCGTCACGGTGGCCGCCGCCCGGGCGCTGTCGACCCCCGCCGTCGGACACTGACCCGCCGGCCGGGAGAGGAGGGACCGGTGGCCGATGCACTCGACGAGCTCCGGGTGCTCGACCTCTCCACCTATCTGGCCGCACCCCAGATCTCCGCCATCCTCGGGGACTTCGGAGCGGACGTGGTGAAGGTCGAGCCCCCGGACGGCGATCCCATGCGTCGCCTCGGTGCCCAGCGCGAGGGGACCTCGCTCATGTGGGAGCTGGTGGCCCGCAACAAACGCAGCGTGGTCATCGACACCGGCACCGCGGAGGGCATCGATCAGCTTCAGCGGCTCACCGCCGCCGCCGGGGTCGTCGTGGTCAACCAACCCCCGGGCCTGCTGGAGCGCTGGGGCTGCACCCCGACCGCCATCTCCGGCCGGAATCCCGGGGCGGTGGTGGTGAGCGTCAGTTGCTACGGGACCGACGGCCCCTACGCCGGTCGGCCGGGAGCCGGCTCGATGGCCGAGGCCTTCGCCGGACTGACCGGACTCACCGGAGATGGCGATGGGCCGCCGGTGCTCGCTGGCGTCCCGATCGGCGACACGCTGGTGGCGCTGTCCGGCGTGATCGGCACGCTGCTCGCCTGTTACCACCGGGACGCCGGCGGTGGAACCGGCCAGCACGTCGACGTCTCGATGTTCGAGCCGGTCCTCACCCTGCTTGGTCCGGTCCTGGCCGGGTGGAATCCAGCCGGTCCACCCCCTGAGCGGTCCGGCAGCCGGATCGATGGCGGCGTGCCGCGCAACGTCTACCGGGCCTCGGACGGCACCTGGCTCGCCGTGTCGGGCACCACCGACGATCAGGTCGGCCGCCTCCTCCCCCTCCTCGGCCGTGACGGGTCGGGCGACCGGGCCCGCTTTGGCCGTTCCGCCGATCGACTGCGCGCCGCCGACGAACTCGATGGGTTGGTGGCGGAGTGGATCGCGTCGATGGACGGTCCCGCCGCGCTGGAGGCTTTGGCTGAAGCCGGGATCCCGGCGGCACCCGTCAACGATCTGGCCGCGGTGATCGCCGACCCCCACGTCCGTGCCCGCCGGTCGATCCTCGAGATCGGGGAAGGTCCGGTCCTGGTCCCGGGGCCCAGCCCGCGACTGGGCACCACCCCCGGCCGGCTACAGGGGGCGGCCCCAGCCCTCAGGGCCGGGGAGGCGGCCGTCCTTCGAACCTGGTTGGCGAAGTGAGCAGGGTGCACCCACGACTCGGACTCAACAGCCTGAGTACGGCCGGCTGGCCGCTGGAGCAGGACCTCGAGTTCTACGCCGACCTCGACGTGCACCGGGCCGGGCTCTACCTCGACAAGCTGCTGGCCTGCGGGGAGGAACGCGCCATCGGTTTGATCGCGGCGGCCGGACTCCAAGTCGATCACCTCTTCGCCCGGGGCGTAGTCCCCAGTGATCCCGGCTCATGGGCTGACGATCGCCGACGACTGCTCGGTGCCCTCGAGCTGGCCGCCGAGATGGGGGTGCCGGTGCTCACCATCACGACCGGATCTGCCGGGCCCCTCAGCTGGGACGAGGCCGCCGCCGGCCTGGCCCAGGCTCTCGGGCCGGTCTTGGCCGAGGCTCGCCGACGGTCGATGACGGTAGCCATCGAACAGACCCTGCCGGTCCGGGTAGAAGTGGGGTTCGTCCATTCCTTCCGGGACAGCGCCGAGCTGGCCGACCGCCTGGGGGTCGGAGTAGTTCTGGAGGCTGGCTATTGCTTCGCCGAGCGCGATCTCGGGCGCTCGGTGCGATCAGCGGGGCAGGCCCTGACCCTTGTCCAGCTGAGCGACCTGGTGATCCCGAGCGCCGCCATCCCCGACCGAGCAGTTCCCGGTGACGGGGTGATCCCCCTCGAGCGGATCGTCGGACTGGCACTCAGGAGCGGCTACGACGGCGCGTTCGAAATCGAAATGCTGGGCCCGCGCATCGAAGCCGAAGGCTACGAACCGGCCTGCCGGCGGGCGGTGACGTTCGTCGACGAACTGCTCACCCGGCTAGGAGCCTGAGACGGAGCGCCCCTGACCAAGGTCAGGATGCCTTGACCCGATATTCATCAACCGCATCACTGGGAATATGAGCGATCCCGTCGACCATTTCGTAACGGATCTCGCGGGCCTGGACGAGGCGCAAGAGATCCTTCGTGGACAGGTCCAGGCGACGTGCCGCTTCGGATGCCCTGAGCAGCTCAATGGACATCGGATCCTCCTTGGTCAAAACCAAGTCTACGGCCGAGGATTTGGATCTGATGCTCGACTTGCACGAGTACCGAAAGGTGGTCGGTATCTATGAGAACGTCACGCCCGTCCTCGAGGGCGGCCAGCAGATCAAGTGCCTCGTCAAGCTGGTAAACCACGCGGTCGGGTGGCTCCCGTTCGTACCGTATCGCCACGCGCATCCAGTCCTCCTGATCACGGGTTGAGCCCATGGACAGGCTGCCACTCGGCCGTGACCCTCGACGTCGGTGACCGGGTCTTCTATGACCGACGGCTCAGCCCGGGTGCACCACGTGTCCGGGAAGCCGACCGGTGAGCTCACCGTGAAGGACGAGGGGGACGCCGTTGACCACCGTCGCCTGCACCCCGTGGCCCCACGCCTTGAAGCGGCCGACGCCACCGGGTAGGTCGTGAACGAACTCCTTCTTCCACGGCCCGATGGTGTCGGGATCGAAGACCATGATGTCGGCCCACCCTCCTGGCTTCAGCAGTCCGCGGTCGGCGATGCCCAACAGGGCGGCGGGGATCTGGGTGATCTGGCGGATGCCCTCCTCCAGGGACCACACCTCCCGGTCGCCGACCCAGGTGCGGAGGAAATAGGAGCTCCAGTCGGCACCGTCGTCCCGGGCCAGATGGGCGCCTCCGTCGGAGACCCCGATGATCATCCGGGGATCGTGCTGGGCGATGCCGACTGCCTCCGACCATTCCGGGCTTTCGGTCCGCCACCGGAACTCGGTGGCGAAGTCCTCGGCCAGGGCCAGATCGAGGAGGGCGTCGGCCGGCGCCACTCCCTGTTCGTCGGCAATGTCGCGGATGGAGCGTCCCTGGAGTTTGTCGTGCTCGGGCAGCACAACCCGGTCGACGTAGACGGCGTTCCAGAGCGGAGGCGGCACGGTGGTGCCGGCCGCTGGGTCGCGGTTGTAATTCTCGACGGCGTCCCGGAGCTCGACCCGGGCGGCCGGGTCGCGCAGCAACGCCGCCCGTTCGTCATCCGGCAGCCGGAGCATGTGCAGCCAGCTCGGCACGGCCAGGTAGTGGAGATTGGCCGGCCCCACCGTCAGGCTCCGGTCGAAGGGACGAGTGATGAGGAGCGAGTACACCGGGGTGCCGGCCACCGTGGCCCGGTCGAGGAACTCGACCGAGGCCTCCCAGGTGGCGGTGGGGGCATCCACCTTGTTCCGGCCGCCGAGGCCCTGGATGATCACCGGGAGGCCACTGGCGGCGCCGATGTCGACCAGCAGCTGCTTGTCCTCGTCATCCAGACCGCCGATCGAGCTGGAAGGGAGGAAGGCGATCGAGCCGGTACCGGCCTGTCCGACGGCGCGGGCAAGGGCGAGGAGTTCGGCTCGGTCGCTGACCCGGGAGGGGACCGGCCTCCCGTCGTTGTCGAGGTGGGTGGGCGCCGCCGACGAGGACATCCCCGCCGCGCCGGCCTCCATGGCCTCGGTGACCAGTTCCACCATCCCGGCGATCTCGGCCTCGGTGGCCGGACGATCGCTGGCGTCCTCCCCCATCACCCACCGCCGCAGGTTGGAATGGCCGACATAGCAGCCGAAGTTCACCCCGAGCTTGCCCGAGCGATTGGCCAGGAATTCCGGGAAGGTGGTGCACTCGTCCCACTGCACCCCGCTGAGCGCTACCGGGTCCATGTTCTCCACCTGGGCGAAGATGCCGCCGAGGAAGTCCCGGTCCTCGGGGCGCACCGGGGCGGCAGAAAAGCCGCAGTTCCCGGCGACCACTGTGGTGACGCCGTGGTAGCAGGACATGGTGGCGTAGGGATCGAAGGTGATCTGGGGGTCGTAGTGGGTGTGGATGTCGACGATCCCGGGTGCCACCACCATGCCGGTGGCATCAATCTCCTCGTCGGCGGTGGCCCCGTCCAGCGGCCCCATGGCCGCCACCTTCCCCGCCCGCACCCCGACATCGACCCGTCGACGCGGCAAGCCCGATCCGTCGACTACGAAACCACCGCGCACGACCAGGTCGTAATGATTGGTGTTGCCGGCCATCAGCGGCCCTCCTTTGTCCGGGGGCATCGCCCACCGAGGTTGCCGATCCGCATCCTATCCGCCTACCGGCTTACTCTGTCAATCGTTTGATTGCCAATGGCGGATGGAGCCGGTACGCTCCCCCCAGCGGCAAAAAAGGAGAGTCGGTGGGGGTTGCCACAATGTCCATCACACCGCTCACCCCCGCCATCGGCGGCGAGGTGGGAGGCGTCGATCTGGCTCAGCCGTTCGACGACACCACGGTTGAGGCGCTGCGGGGTGGACTGCTGGCCCACAAGGTCCTGTTCTTCCGATCCCAACCCATGACCGAAGACGAGCAGGTGCGCCTGGCCAGCTGCTTCGGGGCGATCGACATTCCCCTGTTCCGCACCGCTTCGTCGGGCCGGCCCGAGGTGCTGGTACTCGACCAGGTGGCTCCGAGAGGCGAGGGGGCCGACAGTTGGCATGCCGACAACACCTACATGGAGACGCCGCCGATGGCATCGATCCTCCAGGCCATCCGCCTCCCCGACACCGGCGGCGACACCTGCTTCGCCAGCATGGAGGCCGCCCACGATGCGCTGTCGCCGGCGATGCAGAATTTCCTGGCCGGCCTCACCGCGGTGCACTCCCTCGAGATCATGGCCGAGCGCACCCGACACGTCGCCAACGCCTCGCTCCGTGACGAGGTGGCCAAGTGGCCGCCGGTGGTGCACCCGGTGGTCCGGGTCCACCCCGAAACCGGCCGGCGGCTCCTCAACGTGAACGCCAACTGGACATCCCACATCGTGGAGTTGAGCCGGGCGGAGGGGAACGCCCTGCTCGCCTTCCTCTACCAGCACCTGCAGGCGCCGGAGTTCCAGGTCCGGTTCCACTGGGCAGAGGGTTCGGTGGCCATCTGGGACAACCGAGCCGTCCAACACTACGCCGTCCCCGACTACACCGAACGCCGGGTGATGCAACGGGTCACCATCACCGGCGACCGTCCTTTCGGACCCGACCACTCGGGTCCGCCGTGATCATCGACCGGAAGGTGACGATCACCCAACCCGACCCACCGACCAAGGAGCACCGCGCCATGGGCCCACGCATCACCCACCTCGACACCGGGCCCTGGCAGGAGGTACGAGCCCTCGCCTTCGAGGATGGTCGGACCGCCTCGGTCCGGGAGCGGTGGCTGGACTTCACCCCCGGGTTCCTCGCCCTCTACGCCGAATGGGACCCGGGGATGATGATCCATGCCCACGGTCACAATTCCGACCATGTGATCTTCGTCATCGAGGGCTCCATCACCTGTGGGGATCAGCAGTGCCCGAAGGGCACCCACATCGCCCTCGACAAGGGCGACACCTTCGGTCCGTTCGTGGCCGGCCCGGACGGGGCGATGCTCTTCGAGGTCATGATGGGCGACCCCCGGTCTTTCCCTGCGGATCCCGACGGGTGGAAACGACTGCTCGACCAGCACGGCGCCCGCCAGCTCCCCAACCCGCCGGTGGACATGCCCGCCTGGCTCGAGGACACCCGGAGCAGCTGAGCGATGCAGGTCTCCTACGGGCTCCCGACGCACCGGGTCGACCGCCCGGCCGAATTCCTCACCGGCGACGCCATCGGGGAGTTGGCCCGGGCGGCGGAGGCGGCCGGGTTCGACGCCGTCTACACCACCGAGCACCCGTTCCCGGGCGACGCCTGGCTGGCCCACGGCGGCCATCACGCCCTCGATCCGATGGTCGCCCTCAGCTTCGCCGCCGCCACCACCACTTCGCTCCGTCTCCACACCAACCTGTTCGTGCCCGCCTACCGCAACCCGTTCCTGGCCGCCAAGGCAGTGGCCTCCCTCGACGTGCTGAGCGCCGGCCGGGTGATCCTCGGGGTGGGGGCCGGCTACCTGCAGCCGGAGTTCGAGGCACTGGGTGTCCCCTTCGAGGATCGCAATACCAGGACCGACGATGCCATTGTCGCCATGAAGGCGGCCTGGACCGGAGAGCCGGTCATCAGGGAAGGGCCCGGGTATGCCGCCCCCGGCAACACCGCGCTGCCGCGACCCGTCCAGCGGCCCCATCCGCCGATCTGGATCGGGGGCAACAGCCGCCAAGCCATCCGCCGGGCGGTGGAACTGGCCGACGGGTGGTCGCCGTTCCCCACCACTGCCAAGACCGCGGCTCGCACCCATACCGCCCCGCTGTCGGGTCCGGACGAGTTGGCCCACCGCATCGGCTACCTCCGCGAGTACGCCACCAGTATCGGGCGGACCGCCCCGCTGGACGTGATCTTCATCCCCGAGGGCCTGGGCATGGGCCGGGCCGACTACGACCCGGGGGTCGCGGTGGCCTCCTGCAAGGCACTGGCCGAAGTGGGCGTCACCTGGGTAGCGGTGATGCTCCCCGGCGAGACCCGGGACGAGCAGCTTGCCGTCCTCCAGCGATGCGCCCGAGAGCTGATCCCCGAGGTGCACCCCCTCTGACCAGGGGATTCCATCGTGCATCGCCCGAATCGGGATTGTGCCTGAAACTCTTGCAAACGTTAGACTGACATGTTACGTTTCTCGCAGATAGCTCCCGGGGGGGACCAGCGCCGATGCGCCAGCGCATCTCCCTGAAGGGTTCAAAAGGCCGGGGTTGCCAGAGCGCAAACAGGGAGGAAAGTGCCGATGCACAGGACCTTGCGGAGGATGGGCGGCACGGCTGCAGTGCTGGTGATCGGGGCAACGATGCTGGCGGCTTGCAGTAGCAACAGCGGCTCGTCGAGCACCACCACCGGTGCCGGCGGGAACATCAACTCCTCGGCGAACAGCGGCCCGAACACCCCGGCTCCCAAGCCGCTGGCCACCATGACCAGCGTGACCCTCACCGTCCCGGCCAAGGTCGAGAGCTTCGCCACCCCGATCGTGGCCCAGATGAACGGCGAGTTCACTAAAGAGAACCTGAACGTCACCATCGAGCTCGACCCGGGCGGGGCGGCCTCCGAACCCCAGGAACTGGCCCAGGGAACCGCCCAGATCACTGAGACCGGCCTCAACGCCGGCACCCTCAACGCAATGTCACAGGGCGTGGGACTGCGCTATGTCGGCTACCCCTACACCTACCAAACCGGGGACAAGGAGGGGTTCTGGGTCAACAAGACCTACCTGAACAAGAACGGCACCCTCAACAAGTCGATGCTCTCCACCTTCAAGATCACCCTGGGGACTGCCGGGGTGGCCTCCTCGTCGGCCCTCCCCGTCCAGCAGTGGCTGCAGAAGTCGGGGGTCAGTCTCTCCCAGGTCTCGATTTCCAACTTGTCGGGGGCGGCTCTCGTGACCGCGCTGCAGAACGGTGCCGTGCAAGGTGCCTACGCGCTGTCCCCCTACTACCAGCCGCTGCTCACCGACAGCCGGTTCGCGCTGGTCACTCCGACCCCGCTGGCCACCGGGGTCTATGAGATGAGCACCCAGTTCATCAGCCAGCAGCCGTTGGTGGCCCAAGCGATCATGCGGGCGCTGATCCGCACCGACCGCACCGACCTCACCCCGAACTACCGGAACAACCCCGCGGTGATGCAGACCATCTCCACCTGGTTGGGCATCCCGGTCGCCACCATCAGCAACAATCCAGCGGTGGTGTTCAGCACCGACATGAACACCGCGGCGCTCGGCCCGCTGTTGACGGGGGTCCAGCAGATGTGGCTCACCGTCGGCGGGGTGCTGTCGTTCACCAAGCCCCTCACTGTGAAACAGGCGGTCGACCCGTCAGTGGTCAACGCCGTCCTGAAGGCCAAGTCGTAGCGGGGCGCAACCCTCGTAGCGCGAGCGACATGATGCCTGGCGCCGGGAGCGTTCTGTGGACACGGTGATGTTGAATGGTCATGTGAGCGAGGTGACCGGCCGGCCGCGGATCAACTTTGAAGGTGTCGAGCGGGTCTTCGCCGACCGCCACCGGGAAGTGAAAGCCCTCGGCCCCCTCGACCTCGCTATCGGGGAGGGCGAATTCCTCAGCGTGGTGGGGCCGTCCGGTTGTGGCAAGTCGACCCTGCTCCGACTGGTCGGAGGCCTGCTCCCGCCCAGCGCCGGGCGCATCGACATTGTCCACCGGGACCCGTCCCGCCACCTGGTGGCCATGGTCTTCCAGGACCACAGCGTGTTCCCCTGGCGGACGGTGGCCCAGAACGTCCAGATGGGCCTCGACATCGCCACCGAGCTTCCGAAAGCGGAGAAGGAGGAGCGAGTCAGGCACTGGCTCGACCGGCTCGGGCTCACCGACGTTGCCGACGCCCATCCCGCCACCCTTTCCGGCGGGATGCGCCAACGGGTGTCCATCGCCCGGGCCCTGGCTGTCGACCCGGAGATCCTCCTGATGGACGAGCCCTTCGCCTCTCTCGACGCCCAACTCCGGATGCTCCTCCAGGACGAGCTGCTGCGACTGTGGGAAGAGGATCGCCGCACGGTGGTTTTCATCACCCACAGCATCGACGAGGCGGTGGTCCTCGGGGACCGGGTGGTGATCATGGGCGCTCGGCCCGGCACCATCAAGGCCTCGTTCGAGGTGCCGTTCGCCCGCCCTCGGGACCTGAGCCTCCGGGGCAGCGCCGAGTTCGGTGAAGTGGTCCAGCGCATCTGGGAGCTCCTCCGCCAGGAAGTCATCACCGAACTGGCTGAGAGCCGGAACGAAGCGGTGGGGCACTGATGGCCGCCGAAGAGACGAAAGCCGTCGACCGGCCCGGGGGTCCCTCCCCGTCGGACGGCATCACCTTCCCCAAGGCCGCTGGCAGCCCGGCCAACGCCGGCCGGCCAGGGGGTCCGAGCATCGTCACCCGCCAACCCGGCGCGCAGGAATCCGACCCTCGGCGATACCGCAACCGCCGGCGGCGGCTTGAGGTCGGGCTGGGGATCGCCATCCCGGTCCTGTTGTTCGCCGGGTGGCAGTGGGCCTCGAAGACCGGCGCTCTCGATCCCCGGTTCTTCCCGGCGCCCTCCGACCTCTGGTCCACCGCGGTGCGGCTGTTCCAGACCGGAGTCATGGGCCACGAGATCGTCACCAGCTTCCGCCGGGTGTTCGAAGGCTTCTTCATGGGGGTGGCCGCCGCCCTCATCCTCGGGGTGGCCATCGGCGCCTCCCATATCGCCCGGTCCGCCCTCCAGCCGGTGATCTACGGATTCTGGGCCATCCCCAAGCTCGCCATCCTTCCCCTCCTGCTGTTGTTCTTCGGCCTCAGCGAGTTCCCGATCATCCTCCTCATCGCCATCGAGTGCTTCTTTCTGGTGCTCATCCCCACCATCGCCGCGGTTTCGACGGTGAGCGAGTCCTACCGCGAGGTGGCGACCTCCTTCAACGCCGGCCGACTCCAGATGCTGCGCTATGTCCTCATTCCCGGGGCCATGCCGCTCATCGTGGTCGCCCTCCGGCTGGCCGCCGGCGCCTCGGTGCTGGTGATGGTGGCCGGCGAGTACATCGACGGCAAGGAGGGGTTGGGGTTCTTCATCTTCAACTCGTGGCAGCTGTTCGAGCCGAAGCAGATGTATGTGGGGATCATCGTGGTTTCGATCCTCGGGACCATCTGGACCCTGGTGGTGCAGGCGGTGGGCCGGTACCTCACCCGCTGGCAGCGGGAGACATGAGCGGGGTCGGCACCCGCCGACTCGGGAGCCGGGGTCTGGTCACCTCCGCACAGGGCCTCGGCTGCCTGGGGATGGGTGGCGCCTACGGGCCGGTCGACGAGACCGAGGCGGTGGCCACCATCCACCGGGCCATCGAGCTCGGGGTCACCCTGTTGGACATGGCCGACGTCTATGGGCCCTACGTGGTGGAGGAGCTGGTCGGACGGGCGGTGGCCGGTCGACGTGACCAGGTGGTGATCGCCACCAAGTTCGGCAGCCGGTGCCAGCCGGACGGGACCTGGTTGGGGCTCGACAGCCGCCCCGAGTACCTGCGCCAGGCGGTGCAGGCGTCGCTCAGCCGGCTGGGGGTGGAGCACATCGATCTCTATTACCAGCACCGGGTCGATCCGGACGTCCCCATCGAGGAGACCTGGGGAGCGCTCGCCGACCTGGTCCAGCAGGGACTGATTGGCTACCTCGGGCTCTGTGAGGCGGCCCCGTCGACCATCAGAAAAGCCCACGCCGTCCACCCGGTCACCGCCATCCAATCGGAGTACTCCCTGTTCTCAAGAGAGCCGGAGGCCGAGGTCCTGGCGACGGTGCGGGAGCTGGGCATCGGGTTCGTGGCCTACTGCCCACTCGGACGCGGCCTGCTCACCGGCACCCTGTCCCCCGACGACCGCTTCGACCCCGGGGACAGCCGCCACGCCAGCCCCCGGTTCGAAGGAGTCAACCTGGAGCAGAACCTGGTCCGGGCCGATCAGGTGGCCGACCTGGCCCGGCGGATCGGCATCTCCCCTGCCCAGCTCGCCCTGGCTTGGCTGTCGAGTCGCGGCGACGACGTGGTGGCCATCCCCGGCAGCACCACCCGCGACTTCTTGGAGGAGAACGCCGATGCCGTCTCGGTCCACCTCGACGACGGGATCCTTGCGGAGCTCGACCGGCTGGCCCCGCCCGGCGCCGCCGCCGGCGCCCGCTTCGCGCCCGCCCTGGCCGCCACTGTGAACCGATGACCGCCGATGCCGTCACTATCCCCATCCTGTCGGTCGACGATCATGTGATCGAGCCGCCCGACGCCTACCTCGACCGGGTGCCGGCCGGGTTGGTGGAGCGGGCCCCCCGGGTGGTTGAAGTGGACGAAACGGAGTTGACCAGCGCGCTCGGGGACGCCTTCGAGAAGTGGGACCCGGAGCTCAACCCGGTGGTGGGAAAGCGACTGACCGGTGCCGACACCGCCCCCCGGCAGGCCTGGCTGGTCGACGGCCAGCTCCATCCGCTCTACGGGATGGACTCGTGCATGGGCCGGCCGGCGGAGGAGTGGGGGATGCGACCACTGCGCTTCGACGAGATGACCCCGGGAAGCTGGGACGTCAAGGCCCGGGTGGCCGACATGGACCGGGCCGGCGTCTATGCCTCGGTCAACTTCCCGGCCATGTGGGTCGGCTTCTGCGGCTCCACCTTTTCCGGCCTGGCGGACAAGGAGCTGGCCCTGGCCCTGGTGAGAGCCTGGAACTCGTGGCACCTCGAGGCCTGGGCCGGCGCCCATCCCGACCGGTTCGTGGCGCTCCAGCTGCCGTGCCTCTGGGATCCCGTCCTGGCCGCCAATGAGATACGAGCCAACGCCGCCGCTGGATTCCGGGCGGTGAGCTTCTCCGAGAACCCGACCGGGCAGGGGCAGCCATCCATCCACAGCGGACACTGGGACCCCTTCCTGGCCGCCTGCGAGGAGACCGGCACCGTGGTGTGCCTGCACGCCGGCTCGTCCGGTCACACCCTGGATACCTCGGTCGACGCGCCGCTCGAAGTCGCCCAGACGCTGTTCCCGGCGTCGGCCTTCATCACCGCAGCGGACTGGGTCTGGTCGCAGATCCCGGTCCGGTTCCCCGATCTCCGCATCGCCTTGTCGGAGGGAGGAATCGGGTGGTTGCCGCTGGCGATGGACTGGATGGACCACACTGCCCGGACCCACCGGCCCTGGACGGGATGCTGGAAGGGCATCGACCTGCTCCCGAGCGAGGTGCTGCGGCGGAACTTCTGGTTCTGCACCATCGAGGAGCCGCTCGGTCTCCAGGCGGTGGCGTCCACCGTCGGGGTCGACCACGTGAGCATGGAGGTCGACTACCCGCACGCGGATTCGAGTTGGCCGGCCAGCCAGCGGATCCTCCGTCACTGCGGATCGAGCCTCACTCAAGGCCAACTGGAGGCGGTGGCCTTCGCCAACGCCTGCGACCTGTTCAACTACCCGCTGCCGGGTTCCCGGTAACGTGCAGCCGGAGGCAACGATGGACGAACGGGCAGTAGCCGAGGCGGTCGACGAGGTCGGCGAACTGATGCGGGCGGACGGCGCCGTCCTCATCCTGGTGGCCGCCGACCCGAAGACCGCCCGCATCGAGGTCAGCCTCGATCTCAGCGGGGTCGACTGCCTCGACTGCATCCTGCCCCCGGCCATGTTGCGCGATGTGCTGGAGTCGGCCATCCAACGGCGGCTTCCCACCGAGTTCGAGGTCAAGGTGAGTGACCCCCGGCTGATGCTCCCGGGCTGAACCCGCCGCGCCGCCGGCGAGTGTTTAGCCCGTCACTAATTGGATGGTGGCGCAGGGGAAGGCGACTACTCGGACCGATCCACCGTGCCGGCACTCAAGCCAGGCCACCGTCTCCTCCCACCGGTTGAAGAGGACGGTATCGCCGGCGACTTCTGGGGCCAGCTCCCCTCGATCGAGGTTCGGGCAGAAGTAGGCCAGCTGCCGCCCGGACAGGCGGGTGGCGGCCGGCGCGGCGAGGGACATGCCCGGGCCGAAGAGGGAGTGGAAGCCCAGTCCTTCGGAACCAGCCAGGGCAACCACTACCGACCCGCCCCGGCGGACCAGGGGCTCCGGGGAGGTCCGGTAGGGGGCGAAGGCAGTGAGGTGCTGGAGGAACTCGGAGTCCTTGGGATAGAGCGACAGCAGGCAGACGTCGGCGGCGGGGCCGGCCGGGGTGGCGAACACTCTCCGGGCGATGGCGACACCGGCCCGGTGGGCGGAAACCAGGTCGCCCACCACCAATCCGGCGATTCCCATGTCCGGGCTCGGTACCGAGTTCACGATGAAGTCCACCCCGGCCAGCCGGGCGGCCTCCTCCGCCTCCAACCGACCCGGGCTGTCGACGTCGCCGTAGTGGCCCTCCAGGGCGCTGCCCCGGTGGAAGGCTTCGGCGGAGGTGATGCTGGCGACCCCCGGCATCACCAGCTTGGCGCCGCCAGAGAACCCGGTGGCGGCGTGGGGGATGATCGACCCGACCAGAATGCGGAGATCGGACCGGAGGAACTCGGCATTGAGCTCCACCGGGGTGCCCCGGCTCGTTGACCCGACGGCTTGGCACCCCGACCAGGAGAAGTGGCTGGAGACCCGGCACCGGGCCAGCACCTCGGGGCCCAACTTCTTGAGGAGGTCGTCCCGGGTGAGGGGTCGGTGGTTCGCCACCCCCATGAGCACATGGACGTCGGCAGCGGGGATCCCGGCCGATTCGAGCTCGGCCAACAGCGGCGGCAGCAGCCGTCGCCCTGACGTCGGGCGGGTGAGATCGTCGACCACCACGCAGGGGGCCCGGCGACCCCGAGCCAGCTGGCGGAGCGCGTGGGTGCCCACCGGGCGGGCGAACGCGTCGGCGATGCCGGTGGCACCGATGTCGTCGGCTCCAGCCGGGGCGCGGGTCTCGACGGTCCATCCCGTCGGGAAGGGCAACTCGAGTTCCCGGTCGTCGTACCAGGCCCCGACCCGAATGCGAGCGGTCGGCGCGGTCGCCGCCACTCCGATCACGTCAGCGGTCGTCACGGAACCGCTTGGCTTTGGCCCGGGTGGCTACTTCGGTGAGCTGGTCGAGACCGCCGGGTGCCGCCACCTCGGCGTCGATCCTGACCCCGAACTTCCGGTGGAGGATGGTCTCGACTTCGGTGGCCAGCTCCGGCCACCGTCCGGGCTCGAAGTCGCTGACGACCATCACCACCACCCGGTCACGGTCAGCCTGGCGCTCGGCCCTGACGAAGTAGTCAGTGGTGGTCCCCGGGACCGCGGTGGCGATCTGGCCGATGCCCTCGGGCCAGATGTTGACCCCCCGCAACTTGATCATGTTGTCGCCCCGGCCGGCGAAGCGACCCATCCGCCGGAGCCAGCTGCCACAAGCACACTGGGTGCGCGGATGGAGAAAGGACAGGTCCATGATGTTGTACCGGAACTGGGGGCTGCCCGTCTTGTAGAGCTCGGTGACCACCAGAGCGCCGGTGGTGCCATCGGGGAGCGGCGCTCCGGTCTCCGGATCGACCACCTCGACGTGGAAGGCATCCTCGAAGATGTGAAGACCCTCCTTGGCCGGGCACTCCACGGCCACATATCCGACCTCGTGGAATCCATAGGTGGCGAAGGCGGGAACGCCGAAGGTCTCTTCCAGCAGTTCCTCGTTCCCGATGTTGGTGGCTAGCGACCGGATCCCCAGATCGGTCCGAGGGTCGAGCCCGGCCTCTCTGGCCGCTTCGGCCAAACGCAACAGGTAGTCGCCGGTGCCGAGGATGGCAGCCGGTCGGTACTGACGGGCCAGGTCGAGCTGGCGGGCGGTGCTGGTAACGGTGCCGGTACTGGTGGTCAGCACCACACAGTTGAGCCACCGGTACAAAGCGTCGTCGAAGGCGAACGCCCCGTTGTGCAACCCGTAGGACCAACTGTTGAAGACCACGTCTCCGGGGCGGAGTCCCTGCAGGTACATGCCCCGGGCGGCCCGCACCGCGGTGGCGGCCCGATCCCACTCGGTGTACAGGGTGGGCCGGGGGCCACCGGTCGTCCCCCCCGACATGTGGATCCGCATCGGCTCCCGCGGAGCATCGCCAACCGAAACCCCTTGATAGTCGCCGTAGGGGGGATGGTCCTCAATGCTCTGGCGGATGTCGTCCACGGTGTAGGTGGGAACCGAGGCGAGGTCCTCGAAGCTCCGGAGGGAGGCGGGATCGAACCCTGCCTCTCCCCACCGGCGGGCGAAGAACGAGACCTTGCCCGCCAGTTGGGCCCGGTCCCGCAGGCGGGACAGCTTCACCCGGTCGATCTCCTCGGGCTCGGCGGTCCAGCCGTGCTCGAAGTACTCGGGCGGCGGTGGATAGAGAGCCGCCACCTCGTCGTAGTCAACTGCTTCCCAAGGTCGGCGGATGCCGGTGGACAATAGGGGTCCTCTAGGCCGGGGCGGGCGGTGTGCACGCCGGATCTGGACCCGACTCTAAATCCTGTGCACCGAACACACAACTCTGTGTGGGATTCACACAACTGATATAGGATCGTAGCCAGCCCCCGGCGCCGTCGCCCGTGTCACCAAGGAGACCCAATGACCGCCACCCTACGGATCCGCCTGCCCACCGCCCCTCCGGCTCCGTCGTTGGCCGCTCCCACCTTCACGGTGGACGGCCCGCTGGCCGGTTTGCGGGTCGGATTGCGTCACGAAGGATCCTGGCGCTCATGGATGTTGATCACCGATGTCTGGCAGCGGTTGCTGGCCGGCGACGACGCGGAGCCGGTGATGCTCCAGACCGGGGAG
This sequence comes from Acidimicrobiales bacterium, assembly GCA_036268775.1. GTDB lineage: Bacteria > Actinomycetota > Acidimicrobiia > Acidimicrobiales > RAAP-2 > DASZIT01. The sequence goes on from DATATM010000012.1 coordinate 65,185, forward strand.
CGGGTGGGGGCCGAGGGCGAAGCCACCCGTCAGGCGGTCGAGCAGTGGGTCGGAAAGATCGACTGTGCGGTGTCCGGCCTCGGCACCTGTGGATCCTGCACCTCATGGAGCGTCGCCGACGCGGTGTCAGTGGAGGCCGGCGGCAAGCCGGCGGTGGTGGCGGTGACCGCCGAGTTCGAGACCCACGCCCGGAATATGGCTGCTTACCTGGGCCACGGCGACCTCAAGGTGCTGGTGCTGCCCTACCCGCTGGAGGCCCGCCCCGAGGAGGAGCTGCACCAGATCGCCGACGATTTCTACCCGCAATTTCTCGACCTGGTCGGGGCCAAACGGTGACCAACGCACTGACGGCCGAGGAGCTGGAAGTCCCCGAGGAGGCCGGTGCGCTCTACGAACTCTCTCTGGAGGCGCAATGGGGCGACGGAGTTCCAGTCCTACCCCCCACCGACGAGCGGATCGAAGCCCTGTTGACGGCCACCCCGCACGACCCCTCGGTGGTCATCGGCGTGCTGCCGCCCCGGAACGGGGTGGCGACCGTCGAGCTGGCCGCCATCAATGCCGCCATGGCCGGCTGCACCCCCGCGTCGTTTCCTCTCGTGCTGGCCGCACTCGAGGCAGTGGTAGTGCCCGAGTTCAACGCCTTCGCCCTCACCACCACCACCTCGAGCGTGTTCCCCATGTTGATCGTGAACGGCCCGGGCCGTGACCGTCTGCAGATCGACTACCGGGCCGGATGCCTCGGAGGTGCCGCTGGGCGCGGCTCGATGACCATCGGGCGGGCGGTGTCGCTGTGCCTCCGCAACATCGGAGGCCAGCGGGCCGGCGAAACGTCCCGCACGGTGTTCGGCCAGCCGGCCCGTTTTGGGCTCTGCTTCGGTGAGTGGGAGGAGCGGTCGCCCTGGCCGTCACTGGCTCAGCGCCGCGGATTCGGCTCCGACCAGGATGTGGTGACCGTGCACGGAGGGAAGGGCACCTTCCCTTTGGCGGATGTGAACATCGACGATCCGCGTGAGCTGGTCAGAATGATCGCCAAATGCATCGCCTTCCCGCTCAACAACTGGTACCTGGAGCCCACCGGGGAGAGCGGCCAGCTGGTCTTAGCCATCAACCCCATATGGGCAGAGCGCTTCGCGGAGCCGTTCCCCGAGATCGAGTCCCTCCAGCAGCACCTCTTCGACCATGCCTGGCAACCCATCGACCTGTGGCCGGAGGCGAATCAGGACATCCTGCGGGCGAAGGGGCGGGTCGACACCGACGGCAAGGTGCGGCTGGTGAGCCGACCCGACCAGTTGGTCCCGGTGGTCTGTGGGGGTCTCGGCAGCCTGCATGCGGTAGCCCTCACCAGTTTCTGCGAGAGCGAGATGCAGAGCGTGGCTGCCCTAAGCTAAGTGGCCAGGCTCAGAGCTGAGCCACCAGCTGGCTGAACGAGTCGTCAAACCGGGACATCAACTTCAAGAACGCCTGGCGGTCGCGCAATGACCATCCTTCGGTGATCTCTTCCAAGAGTTCCAGCCATGATTGCCAGACCTGGTTGATCACCCGCTCCCCCTTCTTGGTGAGGCGCAGCATCACCACCCGGCCGTCCCGGGGGTCGGGGAGGCGCTCGAGACAACCCAGCGAGGTGAGCTCGGCGACATGCCGGCTCACCGTCGACCTTTCGTAGTCGAGTTCCTGGGCGACGTCGGTGACCCGGACCGGTTGCAGGTCCTGCACCCGGGAGAGGACGCCGAAGAGATACGGACGCAGTTCGACCCCACTCCGCCGGCCCATCGCCTCGTAGAGACGCACCGAATGGGTCTTGGAGGACACCGACGTCAACTTCCGATTCAGCTCGTCAAGCCAGTCCTTCTGATCGGGTGGGGTATCACCCCGGCGGCCGGCATGGGAAGATCGCACTCGGTCGGGCTCCCTCATCGGCGGTCGGATAACGGTAGGCATCGGGCTGGCGAGGCCTACCGCAGACATTTGCACAGCGGGGGTCACCCTGTCAGGACGTCGTGCACGTTGGCCAGCGGCGAGCTGCTATTCCCCGTGGGCCGGCAACAGGACGTGGGGGTTGAGGACCCCGTCGGGATCCAAGGCCCGCTTGATGGCCCGGAAGGCCGAGATCTCGCTCGGGCTCCGAGACAGCGACAGCCATTCCCGCTTGGCCGTACCGATCCCGTGTTCGGCGCTGATGCTCCCCCCGAAGTCCCCGACCATCCGGAGCACCGCCTCGTCCACCCGATCGTCGTCGGGGGCCAGCCCGCTCACATTCACATGGACGTTGCCGTCCCCCGCGTGTCCGTACATCCAGGTCCGGGCAGTGGGGGCGATGGCTTCCACCGTCGCCGGCACCCGGTCGATGAACTCGGCCAACGAACCGAACGGCAGGGTGACGTCGAGTTTGTGGGGTGGGCCGAGGGTGTTGATGGCTTCGGTGTGACCTTCGCGGTAGCGCCACAGCTCCGCCTGACGGGAAGCCTCAGTGGCAACGACCACATCGAGGACCGCGTCCGCCGAGCTGGTCGCCTCCGCCAGTGCCTCGGTCGGATCCGAACGATCGGCTGCCTCCACCAACAGATACACCGGGTGCGGCTTCGAGAACGGGGACCGCAGGCCAGTCACCGAGCAGACCAGCTCGAGTCCGGGCAACAGGAACAGCTCGCAGGACTCGAGGGCGGGAAGGGATCGCCGGAACCTCCCCGAGGCGTCGAGCGCCTGGCCGACGGTGGCGAAGGCCAACACCGCCACCGTCCGGTAAGGCATCGGGGCCACCAGGCGGAGTCGAGCTGCGGTCATGACGGCCAGGGTCCCCTCGCTCCCGCACAGAAGCCCCGGCAGGTGGTAGCCGGTGTTGTCCTTCACCAGCCCACCGAGATGGGAGATGACCGAACCGGTGCCGAGGACGGCTTCCACCCCGACGACCTGGGCCCGGGTGTCCCCGTACCGCAGGACCTTGGTCCCACCGGCGTTGGTGGCGACGGTGCCACCCACCGTCGCCGAGTCCCGGCTGCCGAGATCCACTCCGTAGGCCCAGCCGGCATCGACGGCCGCCTGTTGCAACGTAGAAATGGCCACCCCGGCCCCGGCGGTCACCTGACCGGCCAGGGTGTCGACCGGCTGCAGGGTGTTGACCCGCTGGAGGCTGAGCACCACTTCATCGTGGAGGGGCACCCCGCCGCCGACCAGGCCGGTGTTGCCGCCTTGGGGCACCAAAGCCACGCCGAGCTCCCGGCAGGCGGCAACCACCCCGGCGACCTCCTCGGTAGAACCCGGCCTCACCACCGCCCTCGTACGGCCCTTGAAGCGGCCGGTCCAATCCGTGGTGTAGGAGGCGACCATCTCCGGGTCGTCGATGACCTGGGGTCCGACCACCTCACGGAGCCGTTCGATCACCTTCCGGTTGCCGGCCATCTCTCTACTCTGCCTGACCGGGAACCCCGATGGGCAGCGACCGAGAGCGCGGCTTACGGCTGGCCGCCGGCTGACGCGGTTCCCGCCCCCCCGAAGACGCCGTAGGCGCCCATCGGACCGGAGGGGCCGTTACCGTCCGATCCGCTCGAGTGGACCGAGGAGCCGGAACCGGAACCCGCGGAGGTGCCCGAGCCGGTGGCGCTGCCGGCGCAGGGGGCTTGCGGTTGCGGCGTGCAGGCCATTGGTGGCGGGGTAAACGATTCGGTCATCGTGCCGGTCGGGGTGGTGACGTCCGCCGAAGTGGCGCGAGCGGAGCCCGGCCACCAGGCTTCGAACCAGCCGCCGGCCAGGGTGGCCTGGACCCTCTGACCGCTGTCGAGCAGGAGGGAGATTCCGGTGACATCAGCACCGGTCCTCCCGTCGACAAGGGTGTAGGGCGAGGCGCCGGGAGTCGAAAATTGGCTGGAGGAGAACTGGATCTTCCCCGCGGCGGGCAACGCCCCGGCGCCCTGGCTGCCCGAAGCAGAAGTAAACGAAGGACCGCTGAAGCACGTCGTGCTGGAGGTGGCCGTGGCGTAGATGACGACCGTAAAGGGACCCCGGACGTCGCTCAAGATCGGATCGCCACCGGTGGCAGGAGAGCCGGCGGGCAGGTGGGCCAACTGCTGTTGGCAGGAGGACTGGGCCTGAGCCACCTGATTGCCGGCGGGTGGGGTGGGGGTGGCGCTCCATCCGGCGAAGGCCGGCGGCGCGCTGCCGAGCACGACCACGGAGATGACCGTCGCGGTGGTGATGGCGGCCCCGGCGACCGTTCCGTAGGTGACCCGCGGCGACCACCGTGTGGCCTTCGGCCGGTAGTTGGTCGATCGCATGCGTTGGCTCGCCCCCTCGGGGATCGAAAAGGCCTTGGATTGGAAAGCGTTGCGCAGGTCGATTTCGAACTGATCGATCATCGGTTGTCTCCTTTGTGAACGTGGGCGGGAATTCGCAGTTGAGGTACATCGCGGACGGATGTCTGCCGCATCCGGTTGATGGCCTGCGAGGCGGAGCTCTTGACAGTGCCGATCGAGCAACCGAGTGCGTCTGCGGTTTGCGCCTCGGTGAGGTCTTCGAAGTACCGCAGGACGAGGACCGCACGCTGGCGCGGCGCTAGCTCGCCGAGGCCAGACAGGAGGTCGGTCCGCGCTTCGACCATGGTGAACGACCGCACCGCGGCTGGGTCGCCGTGGTCGACGGGCGCCGCATCGGACGGACCGGAAAGCTCACCTCGTTGCCGGCTCCGGTGGTTGGACGTATCCAACACCAAGTTCATCAGGATGCGGCGGGCATAGGCGGTGGGAAACTCCATGACCCGCACCCGGGGCCAGCGGCGAGCGACCCGGAGCAGGCACTCCTGGACGAGATCCTCGGCCTCGCCAAGGTCCCAGGCGACCAGATAGGCCGTCCGCAGAAGACTGTCACCGTGGTCGGCCACGAAACGATCGAACTCGCGGTCGACCTCGGCCTTCGCTGCCTTGCTTCTCACCGTCGACTCAAAGCCGGATTCGTCCCCATCACTGCTACTAACCCCCCGACCGGGTCAAAAGGTTGTGTCAGTCACCGCGGCCGAACCCCTCACGGCCTTGCGCTTTGAGCCCCCTACCCGATGGCCGACAGCGCGTCGGTGAACCGGTGGACGTGGCGCAGCGTGCGGGACAGGTCGAAGGCGTCGTCGAGCTGGGCCTTGGACAGGGTGACCTCGGAATCGTCGTCGAGCACCTCCCGGAACGGCCGGCCCTCTTCCCAGGCCAGCCGGGCATCGCGCTGCACGATCCGGTAGGCGGCGTCACGGCCGAGGCCACCGGACACCAGGGCCAGCAGCACCGACTGGCTGAACACCAGCCCGCGGCTGCCCTCGATCAGGTTGGCCAGCGCCCGTTCGGGGTGGATGACCAGTCCCTCCACCAGGCCCTTGGCTTTCTGCAGCATGTAGAGGGTGAGAGAACTGGCGTCGGGAAGCACCACCCGTTCGACCGAACTGTGGGAGATGTCCCGCTCGTGCCAGAGGGCGACGTCTTCCAGCCCGGGGGACACATAGCTGCGCAGCACCCGGGCCAGCCCGCAGAGCCGCTCGGACAGGATGGGGTTCCGCTTGTGGGGCATGGCCGAGCTCCCCTTCTGGCCGACCTTGAACGCCTCTTCGGCCTCTCCCACCTCACTGCGGGCCAGGTGCCGCACCTCGGTGGCGATGGTCTCGATGGTCGCCCCCACCGACGCGCAGGCCCAGAGGTACTCGGCATGACGATCCCGGGCCACCACCTGGGTGGCCGGCACCGGGGTCAGCCCCAGCGCCCGGCAAACGTGCTCCTCGACCAGCGGGTCGATGTTGGAGAAGGTGCCGACCGCGCCGGACAACTTGCCCACCGCCACCCGGTCGCGGGCCGCCTCCAGTCGTTGCCGGTCCCGGTCGGCCTGCAGCGCCCAGAGGGCGAACTTGGCCCCGTAGGTGGTGGGCTCGGCCTGCATGCCGTGGGTCCGGCCGGTGATGGGCACGTCGATCAGTTCGATGGCCCGGGCCTTCAGCGCCCGCACCAGGTCTCCCGAGGCGGCAATCAGCAGGTCGGCCGCCTGGGTGAGGGTGGCGCACAGCGCGGTATCGACCACGTCGGAGGAGGTGAGCCCGTAGTGGATCCAGGAGCCGTCGGGCTCCCCGATGGCCTGCTGGACGACATCGACGAAGGCGGCGACATCATGGTCGGTGACCCGCTCGCGCTCGGACACCGCTTCGACGAACAGGGCGTCGACTTCGGGGGCCCGCTGCTGGCAGACCGCCGCCGCCTCGGGCGGCACATCGCCGACCTCGACCCACCCCTCGGTGGCCAGCAGCTCCACCCGGAGCCACATGGCGAACCGGGCCTGGTCGGAGAACAACGCGGTCATGGCTTCGGGCGCGTAGCGGGGGATCACCCGGCCACCTCCTGGGTCTCGGACTGGTCAGCTCGTCGGGGCGCGATGGTCCCGGCCAGCCATTCGGGTGCGGCGATATCGGAGCGGTGGCGCATGCCCGGCCAGCGGATGTACGACACCCGCCGGTAGGCCCGGGTCCTGGCCTCTGCAATGGTGGCCCCGACCCCCACCACCCCGAGCACCCGGCCGCCGGAAGTGACCACCGAGCCGCCGGTCGCACCCCCCACCGCCGTCCCGGCGTGGAGGACGGTGGCGACTCCTTTGCCCTCGTGCCCGACGATCACGTCGCCGGTGCGGGGCGACTCCGGATAACCCTCGGAAGCCAGCACCACACACACCGCGGCGTCATCGGTGAACCGGGGCACCGTGCGCAGGTCACCGGCGGCGGCCTCGGCCAACAGGGCGGTGAGGTCGCCGTCCAGCCGGGGCAGCACCACCTGGGTCTCGGGGTCGCCGAAGCGGACGTTGTACTCGAGCACCTTCGGGCCGTCGGCGGTGAGCATCAGGCCGGCGTAGAGCACCCCGCGGTAGTCGATCCCCCGGGCCCGGAGGGCGGCCACCAGCGGGGCCACCGCTTCCTCGACCAGGTCCGAGGCCAGCTCGTCATCCACGAACGGCACCGGCGAGTACGCCCCCATGCCCCCGGTGTTGGGTCCGGCGTCGCCGTCACCCAACCGCTTGAAGTCCTGGGCCGGGGCCAGCGCCGCCAACCGCTCGCCGTCGCACAGCACCAGCAGTGAGCACTCGACGCCGATCAAGCCCTCCTCGATCACCACCAGGCGCCCGGCGTCCCCGAAGGCCTCGCCGGACAGCTTGGCGTCGATGTCGGCATCCGCCTCCTCCAGCGACTCGGTGACCAGCACGCCCTTCCCGGCGGCCAAGCCGTCGGTCTTGATCACCCAGGGGCCGGGGAGCTGGCGGAGGAACGCCTTGGCTTCCTCCGGGCGGGCGAACACCCCGAACCGGGCGGTCGGGACGCCGGCTTCGTCCAGCATCTCCTTCATGAACGCCTTGGACCCTTCCAGCTGGGCCCCGTCCGCCCCCGGGCCGAACACCAGGCGACCGGCGGCCCGCAGCCGGTCGGCCAGACCGTCGACCAGCGGCGCCTCCGGACCGATGACGAACAGGTCGGCGTCGATCTCCTCGGGGGGCGTGGCCACGCTGGTGAGGGTGTGCCCCTCGGGGGTGGTGCCGGAGATGCCCGGGTTGCCCGGGGTGACGATGACGTCGGCCGTCCGGCCGAGGGCGAGGGCGAGGGCGTGCTCCCGGCCTCCCGACCCGACCACACAGACGATCTTGATGGCTCCGCTCACGGCCGCCCGCTCATGCGGCGAAGCGAACGAACTGCTCCCGGCCGGGGCCTACCCCGACCAGGCGCACCGGGGTGCCGATCTGCTCGGCCAGGAAGTGGACGTAGTCCCGGGCGGCCTGGGGGAGGTCGCCGATCTCGGTGGCCCCGGAGAGGTCCGTCTTCCAGCCGGGGAGCTCCTCGTAGATGGGCTTCACCTGATGGAACACCGACTGGTGGTAGGGCGGGTGGGTGAAGCGCTCGCCGTTGGCCTCGTAGGCCACGCAGACCTTCACGGTGTCGAAGGTGTCGAGCACGTCGAGCTTGGTCAGCGCCACCTCGGACAGGGAATTGAGCCGGACCGCCTGGCGCATCATCACCGCGTCGAACCAACCGGGGCGGCGGCGGCGCTTGGTGTTGACCCCGTACTCGTGGCCGATGTCGACCAGGGTGTCGCCAATCTCGTCGGTGAGCTCCGTCGGGAACGGCCCGCTGCCCACCCGGGTGACGTAGGCCTTGGCGATCCCGATCACCTGGTCGATGTAGCGGGGTCCCACCCCGGCCCCGGTGCAGGCCCCACCGGCCACCGGGTTGGAGGAGGTGACGAAGGGATAGGTGCCGTGGTCGAGGTCGAGGAAGGTGGCCTGGGCCCCTTCCAGCAGGACGTTGGCCCCCCGCTCGAGGGCGTCGTGGGTGATCCCGACGGTGTCGGCGACCATGGGGGCCACCCGGGGGGCCAGCTCGTCGAGGTAGAGGGCGCAGATCTCGTCGGCGTTGGCGGGGAGCCGGTTGTAGACCTTGGCCAGGATGGCGTTCTTTTCCTTCAGCACCACCTCGAGCTTCTGGCGGAAGATCTTCGGGTCGAGGAGGTCCTGGACCCGCAGCCCCACCCGGGCCGACTTGTCGGCGTAGGCCGGGCCGATCCCGCGCCGGGTGGTGCCGAGCTTGTTCTTGCCCAGATACCGCTCGGCCAGCTGATCGAGCTCGTGGTGATAGGGCATGATCAGGTGGGCATTGCCGCTGACCAGGAGTTTCGAGGTGTCGATCCCCTTGGCGATGAGGGTGTCGACCTCGGCCAGGAGGACCGTGGGGTCGACCACCACCCCGTTGCCGATGATGGGGGTGATGTGGTCGTAGAGGATCCCGCTCGGGACCAGCTGGAGGGCGAAGGTCTCACCGTCGACCACGATGGTGTGCCCGGCATTGTGGCCGCCCTGATAGCGGACCACCAGCTCCATCTCTTTGGCCAGCAAGTCGGTCAACTTGCCCTTGCCCTCATCACCCCACTGGGTTCCGACGACGACGGTTGCCGGCACGCGTTACTCCTCCGTTGCGGAAAGCGGATTACGTACCAGTGTATCCCGCATCCGGCCAGTTGGCGGTTGGGGCGCCGGACTGGAAGGAGAACAAAGCCTTTAGAATGAAGGGATCATGGCTTTGGTCCTCCCATTTATCCGCACCTCACCCTGGTACCTGGCCTTCGGGCTGCTCATCGGCTTCCTGAACTACCGGAGCACCGATCGGTTCCGCCGGATGACGGGAAAGAGCCCGTGGGGCATTCCCCCCATCGTCTGGGCGCTGGCCAGCGTGTTCATCTCGCTGTTCGTCACCGTGCTGGCCTTCATCGCCATGAGCACCAGCGGGCGGAAGCGGATGCGGCAGGGCGGCGGGTTCCCGGACGGCTTCCCCGGTCGGGGTGGCGGCATGGGTACCCCCGGTCCCTACGGCCACCACGCCAGCCGCCAGCTCCGGCTTCCCGAGTCGGCCCAACCGCCGATCCCGGCGACGGCCACCCGGGTGGTCCCTCCCCCTCCGGCGGCGTCGGCTCCCCCCAGCTGGCAACCGGACCCGTCGGGACGGTTCGACTTCCGGTACTGGGACGGCGAGGCGTGGACCGAGTTCGTGTCCAAGGATGGCGAGTCGAGCCAAGACCCGTTCTGAGTCGGTCGACGCGGCGTCCCACCGGACCGGTGAACAATCGGTCCGTCCGAGTTCAAACTGCCAACCGCCGGTTCTAAGCTCACAACCATGAAGCGGTTCCGCGTGCAGCACCTGGACATGGCCGCCGGGACCGGGGTGGCCAAGCGGGTGAAGGAGTACGACTCGTTGCCCGAAGCCCGGGCCGAGTGCGACGCCCTCTGGGCCCACTACGAGATTCCGACTCGACAGGAGATCCGTGACTCGAAGACCGGCGAGCGCTGGCTCCGGGAGGCGGGCTCCCTCGAGTGGGAACTGGTGCGCCCGTTCAAGGACGACCCCACCGGCTAGGGGCGAAGCCGGGATCCCGGTTGGTAGTTGGGGCCGGCGGTCAGGTCGACCCGGGCCAGCAGCAATCGACACGGGGGCTCGAACTCGGCGGCGAACCGGTCGGCGGCCGGTCGGCCGAGCAGCTCCCACGGCAGGGTGGTCAGCCGATCAGTCTCGTCCTCCAGACGTTGGCGGAGGGCGACGCCCTCCGGGTTCACCCGGCGGTCTCGGGCCAGTCCCTTGTCACCGAGGCCTCGCCATCCCGTCGCCAGGTCGTCGGCGCCGGTTCCCCGCGAGGTCGGGATCCAGTCGGGTGGGTAGCCGAGCCAGGCGTTGTGGAGGATCGACGCCTCCACCCCGGTCAGCCCCTGGGCGGCAGTCAGTGCCCAGTGGGTGTCACCCCGCCACTCGCGCAGGCAGTTCACCGCGTGCCAACCCGAGAGCACCGGATCATCGGGTCTGGGCGTCCGCAGGTGGGCGGCGAAGAACACCCGGCCGAGGGTGGGGAGCTGTTCGACCACCGGCCACAGGCGGGGGCCCAGCGCCGACAGCGGATCGAGGATCTCCGGGGCATGGGTCGCCAGGCCTTCGACGACGGCCTCATCCCGGGCCGCCCAGACCGCCTCGAAGGTGGTCGTCGCTTCGACGAGGTCGAATGCCAGTCGGATCCCCGACGGGGAGATCGAGCCGAAGGCGGCGATCACACTGTCCGGGCCGGCCGGGGCCAGCGGGGCGCAACGGGCGGCCAGGTAACCCAGCGGCCCGGGCACACCGAGTTGGTCGTAGCGGGTCAGCGCCCCCGGATCCCAGAAGATCCAACCGATGGTGGTCTGCACGGACCGGGCGTTCCGTCGGCTCGTCTCGAGCCAGGCATCGGTAGCCCCCATGAACGCCACCTTAGGGTGGGGGGAAGACAGTGGACTCACGCTCAGCTCGGGGTGATGAACCCGGTTTCGTAGGCGATGACCACCAGTTGGGCTCGGTCGCGGGCATCCAGCTTCATCAGCACCCGGCTGACATGGGTCTTGGCGGTGGCCGCGCTCATGTGCAGCTGCTCGGCCACCTCCAGGTTGGACATCCCCTTGGCCACCAGGCCGAAGGCTTCGCGCTCCCGGTCGGTCAGCGAGTCGAGGAGGTCGGTGGACCCCACCGGGCGGATCACCCGGCCGGCGAAGTCGGCGATGAGCCGCCGGGTCACGCTCGGCGCCAAGAGGGCATCCCCGCCGGCGATCACCCGGATGGCGGCCAACAGCTCCTCGGGCGGGGTGTCCTTCAACATGAAGCCGCTGGCCCCGGCCCGGAGGGCGGCGTAGACGTACTCGTCGAGGTCGAACGTGGTCAGGATCAGGATGCGGGGAGAATCTCCGGCCGGGTCATGGAGAATCGCCCGGGTTGCCTCGATCCCGTCCATCACCGGCATCCGCACGTCCATCAGCACCACGTCCGGCCCGGTCGCCTTGACCAGGTCGACGGCTTCCGCACCGTTGGACGCCTCCCCGAGCACCGCCAGGTCGTCGGCGGAGTCGACCAGCACCCGGAAGCCGCCCCGCACCAGGGCCTGGTCGTCCACCACCACCACCCCGATCGTCACGGTGACTCGGCCTCGAGGGGGAGCCGGGCCAGCACCTCGAACCCACCGTCCACTCCGGGTTGGGCAATCAGCGAGCCACCGAACATGGCGGTGCGCTCGCGCATGCCGATGATGCCGTGGTGGGCGTGGCCTTCCGCTTCGCGGTCCGACTGGAGGACGGCGCCGTTGCGGTGGAGTGCCCCTTCGTCGATGACGTTGACCACCACCTCGCCGTCGGCGAAGGTGATGTCCACCGCGGCGTGGGCGGTACCGGCGTGCTTGGTGACGTTGGTGAGTGCCTCCTGCACGATGCGGTAGACGGACAGCTCCATCCCCGGTGACAGCGGCACGATGTCGCCGTGCTGGTGGTAGGCGACCTCCAACCCGGTGGCCCGGCACTGGGCCAGCAGTTCTTCGAGATCGCCGATACCCGGGGCGGGGGCGAAACTCGGCCCGTTGGGGTCACCGCTCCGGAGCATGCCGAGCACCCGGCGCAACTCATCGAGGGCGGAACGGCTGGTCGTCTCCACCGCCGCCAGCGCCTTCCGGGCCTCCTCGGGTTGGGTGTCGAGTACATGGCGGCCCACCCCCGACTGGATGGCGATGACGCTCAGGCTGTGGGCCAGAATGTCGTGCAGCTCGCGGGCGATCTGGAGGCGCTCCTCGTCAATCGACTGCTGCGCCCGTTCCATTTCCCGATGCTGGCGCTGCTCGGCCTGCTGGGTCAGCCCGGCGATGTAGGCCCGCCGGGCCCGGACGCTGTCCCCCACGAACCAGGCGGCCGCCCCGGCCAGGATGGTGTTGAGCTCGATGTTTGCATTGGAAGGCCCGATCGCCGCCCGAATGCCGATCGACACCAGGATCACCAGGCAGCTGCCGACCAGCATTTTGGCCGAGTCCCGCCGTTCGAACGCGGTGGCCACGCTGAAGAGGGGAAAGGCCATCAGGGGGGCTCCGGCCACACCGTTCCCGATCATCGTGGCCAGAGCCAGGCCGGCGGTGACCAACACCAGTGACGAGAACGGGTATCGCCGGCGGAGGGCGATGGGCAAGGTGGCGAGGGCGAGGGCGACCATCAGCGCCGCCTTGTGGTCCGGCGATCCGCCGCCGTGGTTGGCGAAGGTCACCGACACCGCTTCTCCGAAGAAGAAGACCAACGACAGCGCGATATCGACCGCCAGCCACTGGGTTGGGGTGATCCGCTGGAGGAAAGGGGGTCGGGGAGCCACGCCCCCCGGGGATAAGGCCATGTCACGACGCTACAGAGCCGACCGGGGCGGCGCATCACCCTGCTGGCGTTGCCTGTCTACATCTCGAGATGTACGCGGGAGCCCAATTGCGCCCGGCGCCTACACCGCTAGTTGACCGCAGATCGGGTCGCTCGGGTGACGATTCGCCGGCTTCGCATCGTCAGGATGGCTGCAGAGGTCCGGACGACTCTGCACCCCCAACCAAGCACCGAGGAGCGGCACATGATCGAAGTCACCGGCATCACCAAGCGCTACGGGGACACCGTGGCCGTGGACGACCTTTCCTTCGAGGTCAAAGCCGGCCAGATCACCGGGTTTCTCGGCCCGAACGGAGCCGGGAAGTCGACCACCATGCGCATGATCATGGGGCTCGACATGCCCGACGCCGGGGAGACCCGGGTGAACGGGATCCCCTACCGGGGTCTCGCCTGGCCGCTCCGAGAGGTCGGCGCCCTCCTGGAGGCCAACGCCATCCACCCGGGACGCAGTGCCCGAAACCACCTGTGGCAACTGGCCCAGACCAATGACATCCCACAGTCCAGGGTCGACGAGGTCCTCGACGTGGTGGGGCTGTCCAGCGTGGCCAACAAGCGGGCCGGCACCTTCTCCCTCGGGATGGGCCAGCGGCTGGGCATCGCCGCCGCCCTCCTCGGCGATCCCAGCGTGCTGCTGTTCGACGAGCCCATCAACGGCCTCGACCCCGAAGGGATCCGCTGGGTGCGGAACCTGCTGAAGGGATTGGGCCGGGAGGGGCGGACGGTGTTCGTCTCCAGCCACCTCATGAGCGAGATGGCGCTGACCGCTGACCACCTGGTGGTGATCGGGCGGGGGCGACTCATCGCCGAGATGCCGGTGGCCGAGTTCATCGCCCAGAGCAGCCAGCAGTTCGTGCGGGTCCGCACCCCCCAGGTCAACCTGTTCAAGGACGCGGTGAGCTCGAGTGGAGCCACCGTCGTCCAGGAGGAGGACGGCGCCCTGTCGGTCGCCGGCGTCAGCGCCGAAGTGATCGGCGACATCGCCTTCGAGCAGCGGCTCACCCTTCACGAGCTCTCCCCCCAGATGGCCTCCCTCGAAGAGGCGTTCATGGAACTGACCCAGGACAGCGTCGACTACCGAGGCGAGGGTGGCTTTTCCGGCGACCCCGCCCTCGTCCCCACCCACCCCACGGCTGAGGCCGGCACGAAAGTGAGCAACCGATGACTCTCATCACCACCACCATCCCCGCCCCGGAGGCGCCGCACTACCGCCCTTCCGGGGTGATGAAATCAGAGTGGACCAAGATCCGCAGCGTCCGGTCGACCACTTGGACGATCCTGGTCACCGTCGTTCTCACCATCGGCATCGGCGTCATCGCCACGGCCACTGAGGCGAACCGCTGGGCCCATTCGGGGCCGATCGACAAACTGACCTTCGACCCCACCAACCTCAGCCTCACCGGGTTGTTGCTGGGCCAACTGGCCATCGGCATCCTCGGGGTACTGGCCATCAGCGCCGAGTACGGCACCGGGACCATCCGGTCCAGCCTGGCGGCGATCCCCAACCGGAAAATGTTCCTGGCCGCCAAGGCGGGGGTGTTCGCTGCCGTAGCTCTGGTGGTGGGTGAGGTCGTCTCCTTCGGTGCCTTCTTCATCGGTCAGATGCTGATCGGTGGCGGGGCCCCCCACGCCACCCTGGGCCAATCCGGAGTGCTCGGGGCGGTGGCCGGCGGGGGTCTCTACCTGGCGGTGCTGGGCCTCCTGGCCCTCGGCATCGGCACCATCGTCCGCCACACCGCCGGCGCCATCGCCGCCTTCGTGGGGGTGCTGCTCATCCTGCCGCTGTTGACCCCGGCGCTGCCCCAGTCATTCCAGAACGCCATCAGCAAGTTCGAGCCGGCCACCATTGGCAACGCCATGACCACCGTCAATCCCCTTGCCCTCCATGGATCCACCACCCCGTTCAGCCCGTGGGTCGGCATGGCCATCTTGGCCGGCTACACGGCGATCGCCCTGGCCATCGGCGGCTACCGCATGGTGCGGCGCGACGCATAAGTAAGTTTCACAAACCGAAGTTGGATTTTTCAACTTCTGACCGGGCCTGGCCTTCCTGTTTCGCACAGGGGCCGGGTCCGGTCTTGTTGTGAGGCTCAGCCGGCTGTGGTGGCCGGGAACCCCTGCCCGGCCAGGTCGGCGCCGATGATCACCACCACGTCGACACCGGTGGTGTTCGCCACCGGGGTTGAGGCGCCCAACGGCTGGAGCGCAGTGGGGGGCGCCCCGATCTCGGAGGCGATGATGGCCGCCGATGGCTGCTTGCCGGGGGCGTAGTAGATGGTGGTCGTCGTCGCCGACGTCGTGGAGTTCTGGGGGGACCCGACATTCCATCCCTGTTGTTGGAGCAGCTGGGTGAAATGACCGGCGGTGTTGGCCATCTGGGTGCCGTTGGCCACGACGACCTTCACGGTGGCGTGGGCCACCGTCGAGGTGGTGGCGGCGGGCGCCAGGGTCGTCACCGTCGTGGTGGTGGGGGTCGACGAGCCCTTGAAGTGAGGTCCGAGCACCGATCCGATGTAACCCGCCACCGCGAGTGCGACCACGGACGCCACGATGATGCCGAAGCGCCTCCCACCCCCTGACGGCGGATACGAATCTCGCGGAAACGAGTGCAGACCACTCACCGTGCAGAGCTTAGGTGGTGCGGGGCCGAAAACCCTTGTCAAAGCCGGTTCGGGGCGCACCCCCACGAACGTCGGTGCATCGCACCATCCGCGCTCAGCCCCGAGCGTGAGCCCAGTGCCGACGACGTTCCCCCCGGGATTCGCAGGAAGCCAGGGGTTCCCCAGTAGGTGACGCGATGGCACCTACTGTGAAGAGGTGAGCCTTCTCGAACTCGAAGGGCTGACCCGTCGCTACGGGGCGCTCACCGCCCTCGACGACCTCACCTTCTCGGTGCCCGGCGGGGAGGTGGTGGGTTTCTTGGGCCCCAATGGGGCGGGGAAGACCACCACCATGCGGGCCGTCTTCGGGCTTACCCAGCTCGATGCCGGGGGGGTCAAGTGGAATGGCCAGCCGGTGGGTCCGGCCGACCGGCGCCGGTTCGGCTACATGCCCGAAGAGCGGGGGCTCTACCCGGCCATGCTGGTGGGCGAGCAGCTCGAATACCTCGGGAGATTGCACGGGATGAGCGCCGACGACGCCGAGACGGCCACCAAGACCTGGCTGGATCGGCTCGGAGTCCTCGACCGGGCGGAGAGCAAGGTGGACGCCCTCTCCCACGGGAACCAGCAGCGGGTCCAGCTAGCCGCCGCGCTGGTCCACGGCCCCGACCTGCTGATCCTGGACGAACCCCTGGCCGGATTGGACCCGTCCGGGATCGACGCCATCGGAGGGGTGTTGGTCGAACAGGCCCGGGCCGGGTGCTGTGTGCTGTTCTCCAGCCACCAGCTCGACCAGGTCGAGGATCTCTGCGAGTCGGTGACCATCATCGACCACGGCCGGTTGGTGGTGACCGGGAAGGTGGACGACCTCGCTACCAGCGGCACCCCTCGCCTGGTAGTGCGGGTGGAGGGGGACCGGGATGGCTCCTGGGCTCGCGATCTGACCGGCGTCACCATCTCCGAAGTCGACGGTGGCGCCGCCCGCCTGGTGCTGGACCCGGCGGTGGACAGCCAGACCGTGCTGGAGGCGGCCATGGCCAAGGGACGGGTCACCGAATTCGTCTTCGAGCGCCGCCGGCTCTCCGAAGTCTTCCGGGAGGCAGTGGGTTGAGCGTCAAAGACATCCGATACCTCCTTCCCGTCGTGGTGGTCCTGGCCGCGGCGGTGAGGATCTGGCTCCGGCGCCGACGGCGGGCAGCCCGCCAGCCCGGAGCCGGCACCGCCGCCCGCACACCTCCCGCCCCCCGCCAACCACGGCCCCGGAGACTCCCCGGATACGGGCCCTTCAGCAGCGATGTGGGCCTGGTGGCGGCCCGGGAGATACGGGAGCGGTTGCGGGGCCGGATCTTTCGCATCGGGACGGTGGTGATGCTGGCGGTGGTGGCGGGGGCCATCATCATCCCCACCCTCACCAAGTCGACACCGCAACCCCAGCGGGTCGGGGTGGTCGGATCGCTGGCGGCACCCCTCCATGCCGTGGTGGTGGCGTCAGCCAAGACCAACGGCACCGCCGTCAAGTTCGTGCCGGAGCCCGACCAGAAGGCGGCGAACAATGCGGTCCGCTCGGGGACCATTGACCTCGCCATCGTCAACGGTCAGCAGATCGTGGTGGACCAACCGATCGCCACCAACGACGGTTCCGGCACCGCGCAGTTGGCCATCAACCTCGGGGTGGCGGCCGCCGTCCAGGCGGCTCATCTCACTCCGGCCCAGTCCGCCGCCTTGGCCAATCCCAAGCCACTGCCGGTGAGCAGCCTCCAACCTGGCACCGCCAAGAAGAAAGTGCACCCCACGTCGTTGATCGGGGTCATCCTCATCTTCGTGATGCTCACCCAGTACAACACCTGGACCCTGATCGGGGTCATGGAGGAGAAGGCCAGCCGGGTCATCGAGGTCCTCCTGGCGGCGGTGCGCCCGATCCAGCTGCTGACCGGCAAGGTGCTCGGCATCGGTCTGGTGGCCTTCGCCCAGGCGTTCCTCATCGTGGCGGTCGCCCTCTCCCTGTCGGCGGCGGTCGGGTCCAGCCTGCTGCACGGAACCGGGCCCCTGGTGGTGGTGGCGACACTGGTGTGGCTGATTCTCGGCTACAGCTTCTACTGCTGGGTCTACGCCGCCGCCGGTTCCCTGGCCCAGCGCCAGGACCAGGTCCAGAGCCTGGCCTTCCCGCTGAGCATCCCGATCATCTTCGGGTACATCATCTCGCTCACCGCCGCCGCCTCCGGGAGCCCGTCGGAATTGATCAAGGTCCTCGCCTATCTGCCCCCGACCGCCCCGTTCGCCATGCCGGTGCTGGTCGGCTTCGGTGCAGTCAGCCTCTGGGAGTTCCTGGCCTCGGTGGTGATCAGCATCGCCGGTACCTTCGGCGTGGCCCGTCTGGCCACCACCATCTACACCCGGGCCATCCTCCGTACCGGCCGGAAAGTCCGGATCCGTGAGGTCCTCTCCCGTAGCGCCGGCTAGCCCTCCCGTCGCGACCGCTCGCCGCCATTTCGAGCGAGGGCGGGAACGGTGCGGTCGGCGTCAGTACGCCGGCCCGAGCCCCTTGAACATCGGGAAATGGCGGACATTCAACGTCAACAGATCCGCATCGAGCAGCAGTGCAGTGGCGGCGATCAGATAGTCAGCGGTATCGATCCCGCTGAAAGCCGATCGGTATCGGCGGCCAAGCTCACCGGCGGCCCGTGAAACCCCTTCGTCGACGGAGACCCAGGTGAAGACGGACATGAACTGCTCGAGAGCATCCCTCTCATCGTCTCGGGCTCCAGCCAGGAGCTCGAAGCGGACGACTTCGCTGGAGACCACCGGTTCATCTCCGCCGACCAGCTCCCGAAGTAGATCGACCGCAGGCCGGACGCCACGCAGATGATCGATGGCCACACTGGTGTCCAGCAACTTCACCCAAGACCCTGCCGATTGAGGCGTTCGTTCAGATCACCCCGCAGCCCGTCCACGTAGTCGGCGCCCGTTACCCGTCGACCTCGAAACGACCCCGCAGTTTCCTCGAGGGCCCGGATCCGCTCGGCCTTGGTCTTTTCGCCGAAGGTGTTCCGGATCGCTCGCCGGATCAGCTCCGACCGCGACGCCCCCGTCGCCCGGGCCACCCGGTCAAGAAGCTCCAGTTCGTCATCGCCAAGGTAAATCTGCGTTCGACCCACGACACCATTATACACCTCTATACATACATCTACACCGCGCCAACTGAACTCCCGCCATCGGCCGGCGGCCGACCTAAGCGCTCAAGGCGCCGGCGGGATGTTCTGGTTGAGATGGAACACGTTGTCGGGGTCGAGCGACGTCTTGATCTGCTGGAGGCGCTCGTACTTGGGACCGTAGGCACTCCGAACCCGATCTTCGTCGTACTCGGTCATGAAGTTCACATAGCTCCCGACCCCGACCGCGTGGTCAACCAGCGCCGACCAGTAGTCGCGCGACCATGCCCGCTCGGCTTCGTAGTCATCCGGCGACATGGCGGTGGCGGAGATGTTGACCACGAACCGGTAGTCGCGGCTCCCGCCGAAAGCGGTGGCGTCGTCGTCGGCACTTCGATAGGCGCCGCCCAACGGGAAGATCGGCACGAACGACAGCGGCGACATCTTCTTGGCCTGGTGCTCGACGATGGCGTCGATGGCGCCGTCGGAGAGCTCGGAGAGATAGACGGCCTTCTCGTAGTTGTGCATCCCCCAGGGAGCCGAGGCGTCGAACATCTGCTGTAGGCCGACGTAGGGGATGGGGGTGATCAGCTCCACGATCGGAGACAGCGCCTGCTGGATGGGTTCGATGAGCCGGGCGTGCTCGGCCTCGTCGCCGAACCCGACCACCACCAGACCGAAGACCGGGGAGAAGTGCAGGTCTTCGGCTACGAACGGCTCCGGAGGCGCACTCAGGCCGGCCATGAACACCCCGCAGGCATCCGGCAGGGTCTCCACGAAGTCGCGGGCGAACCGGAACATCTCCTTGCCCTGGTCGGGGCTGAACAGGAATAGTCCCAGCTGGAGGATCGGCCCGACCGGGTGGAGCTGGAATTCGAATTCGGTCACCACCCCGAAGTTGCCGCCGCCGCCCCGGATGGCCCAGAGCAGGTCTGGGTTGTCGGTCTCCGAGGCGTGCAGCACCGCCCCGTCGGCGGTGACCACCTCGGCTCCCACCAGATTGTCGGCGGACAGCCCGGCCAGCCGGGACAGCCACCCGAACCCGCCGCCCAGGGTGAGACCGGCGACCCCGGTCGCGCTGATGAAACCACCGGGCACGGCCAGACCGTGGGCCTGGGTGGCGGCGTCGAACTCGCCCCAGGTCGTTCCCCCGCCGCACTTGCCTCGGCGGGCGTCGGGATCGACACTCACCGTCTTCATCGGCGTCAGGTCAATCATCAGACCGTCCTCGCACAATGAGAAACCCGCATAGTTGTGCCCACCGCCGCGCACCGACACCTCCAGCCCCTGCTGCCGGGCGAAGGCCAGGGCGGCGGCGACGTCAGCGCTGGTCGTGCAGCTGGCCACCACCGCCGGTCTACGACCGATGGCGGCGTTCCAGATGTTGACCGCCTCGTCGTAGCCGGCCTCGCCGGGTTGGGACACCACCCCGCCCAGACCCGCCTGCAGTTCGTCTACCGCACCCGCACTGATGTTCGCCACGATGATTCCTCCCCACCTAGCTAGGACAGCTACTGGGCTGAGACTAGGTGGCGTCCCGACGGCTGGCAATCAATTTGCGGGCCGCCGGCGGCGACCCGAGCGGCCCGCGGCACCGCGCCACTCAGGCCAGGACGATCGCGCCGTCCTTCTCGTCGACGGTGACCGTCGAACCCTCGGGGTAGCGACCCTCCAACAACGCCATGGCCAACTGGTCCTCGACCTCCCGCTGGATCACCCGGCGCAGCGGCCGGGCCCCGTAGTCGGGGTCGAAGCCGGCGTGGGCCAGATACGCCTCCGCCGCCGGGGTCACCGACAGCGACAACCGACGCTCGCTCAACCGGCGACGCAGCCCGTCGAGCTGGATGGAGACGATGCGCTCGAGGTCGGCCTCGGTCAGCGGGTGGAATCGGACGATCTCGTCGATCCGGTTCACGAACTCCGGCTTGAAGTACGACGACGGCTCCCCCACCAGGTTGGAGGTCATGATCAGCACCGCGTTGGTGAAGGACACCGTCCGGCCCTGACCGTCGGTCAGCCGGCCGTCCTCCAGCACCTGCAACAGGATGTTGAAGACGTCCCCGTGGGCCTTCTCCAGCTCGTCCAGCAGCACCACCGCATAGGGACGCCGACGGACCGCCTCGGTGAGTTGCCCGCCTTCCTCGTAGCCCACGTAACCCGGAGGCGCCCCGACCAGCCTCGACACCGAGTGCCGCTCGCTGTACTCCCCCATGTCGATCCGGACCATGGCCTTGGGGTCGTCGAACAGGAAGTCGGCCAGCGCCCGGGCCAGCTCGGTCTTCCCCACCCCGGTCGGTCCGAGGAACAGGAACGACCCGATCGGCCGGTTGGGGTCCGACAACCCGGCCCGGGAACGGCGGATGGCGTTGGCCACCGCCGACACCGCCTCGTCCTGGCCCACCACCCGGGCATGGAGGGCGTCCTCCATCCGGATCAGCTTCTCCACCTCGCCCTCCAGCAGGCGGGACACCGGCACCCCGGTCCAGCGGCTGACCACCTCGGCCACGTCCTCGGCATCGACCTCTTCCTTCAGGAACCGCTGCTCGGACTGCAGCGAGGCCAGCGCCTCGGTGGCCTCTTCGATCTGGCGCTCGAACTCGGGGATCTCCCCGTAGGTGATGGCCGACGAGTCGGCCAGGTTGCCCTCCCGGGCCAGCCGCTCGGCGTCGGTCCGGCGCTGCTCGAGCTGGTTCTTCAGATCCTGGATGCGGGCGATGGCCTCCTTCTCCGACTGCCAGTGGGCGGTCATCGCCACCGACTGCTCGGACAGGTTGGCCAGCTCCTCCTCCAGGGCGGCCAGCCGGTCGGCGGAGGCCTTGTCGGTCTCCTTCTCCAGCGCCATCTTCTCGATCTCCAGCTGCCGCATCCGCCGGGTGACCACGTCGATCTCGGTCGGCATCGAGTCGATCTCGATCCGCAGCCGCGACGCCGCCTCGTCCATCAGGTCGATGGCCTTGTCGGGCAGGAAGCGGCCGGTGACGTACCGGTCGGACAGGACGGCGGCGGCGACCAAGGCGGCATCCTGGATCCGGACCCCGTGGTGCACCTCGTAGCGCTCCTTCAACCCCCGGAGGATGGCGATGGTGTCCTCCACCGACGGCGGGGGCACGAACACCTGCTGGAACCGGCGCTCGAGGGCGGCGTCCTTCTCGATGTACTGGCGGTACTCGTCGAGGGTGGTGGCCCCGATGAGCCGCAGCTCGCCGCGGGCCAGCATCGGCTTGATCATGTTGCCGGCGTCCATCGCCCCCTCCGACCCGCCGCCGGCCCCCACGATGGTGTGGAGCTCGTCGATGAAGGTGATGATCTCGCCTTCGGCGTCGGTGATCTCCTTCAGCACCGCCTTCAGGCGTTCCTCGAACTCGCCCCGGTACTTGGCCCCCGCCACCATCGAGCCCATGTCCAGGCCGATCACCCGCTTGCCCTTCAGGCCCTCGGGGATGTCGCCTTCCACGATGCGCTGGGCCAGGCCCTCCACGATGGCGGTCTTGCCCACCCCGGGCTCGCCGATCAGGACAGGATTGTTCTTGGTGCGGCGGGAGAGCACCTGGATGACCCGCCGGATCTCCTCGTCCCGTCCGATGACGGGGTCCATCTTTCCCTGCCGGGCCAGGGCGGTGAGGTCCCGGCCGTACTTCTCCAGCGCGGCGAAGGTGGCCTCGGGGTCGTTGGTGGTGATCCGCTGGCTCCCCCGCACGTCCCGCAGCGCCGACAGCAGGGCGTCGCGGTCGACCCCGATCCGGTCGGCCATGGCCAGCACCAGGTGCTCGACCGACAGGTATTCGTCGCCCATGTCCTGGCGCTGGGCGTCGGCCGCCTCCAGCACCTCCCGGAGGGTCCGGCCGATGCCCGGCTTCTCCCCCCCGATGGCCCGGGGCAGCCGGCCGAGCTCGCCCTCGATGCGGTTGAGGATGACGGCCGGCTCCAGGCCGACCCGGGTCAGCACCGGGCCGGCGATCCCGTCGACCTGGCTCAGCACCGCGGCCAGCAGGTGGTCGGGGGTGATCTCCGCGTTGTTGGCGGAGGCGGCCCTTTCGGCCGCCTGGCTGAACGCCTCCTGAGTCTTCAGGGTCCAGCGATCGGGATTCAGGTTGGTCATCGGACAACGCCTCCCCTCGGGGTGGGCCGGCCCTGCGGCCGGGTGGCCACCATGGTCTTGGTCACCGGCACCAGGTCCCGGCGGTAGAGCTGGTGGGCCCGGGCGACGGCTTCTCGGGCCTCGATTACCGACTCGGCCACCTCGGCCTTCAACCGGGCCACCTCCCGTTCTAGCTCCATCACCCGGCGAACGCCCTCCAAATTCAAACCGGCATTGGTCAACTCCTGGATGTGGCGGAGCCGGGCCAGGTCGTCGTCGCTGAACCGGCGGCTGCCCCCCTCGGTCCGCATCGGGTCGAGCAGTCCCTTCCGCTCGTAGACCCGGAGGGTCTGGGGGTGGACCCCGGCCAGCTCGGCGGCCACCGAGATCACGTAGACGGCGCGGCTGCGCGGGTCATCGGCCATCGGGCTCATACTCCTTCGAAGTCTCTCGGCGGCTGGTCGAGCAATTTGGCCAGCTCTTCCACCGTGGTGCGCTGCTCATCGGTCAGGGTCTCCGGCACCACCACCTCGGGGGTGACCAGCAGGTCGCCGACCGATGTCTTCTTGCCGGCCGGCACCCCGCGGCCCTTCACCCGGAAGGTCCGCCCCGACGGGGTCCCCGGCGGGATGCGGAGGGTCACCGGGTCGGTGAGGGTGGGCACGGTGATTGTGGTCCCGAGGACCAGCTCGGGGTAGGTGACCGGGACGGTGAGGGTCAGGTTCTTGCCCTTGCGCCCGAACACCGAATGGCGGTTGACCCGGACGACCACGTAGAGGTCGCCGGCGGGGCCACCGTTGCGGCCGGCCGCCCCGCGGCCCTTCACCCGGATCCGGGAGCCGTCCTCCACCCCCGGCGGGATCCGCACCTTGACTGCCCGGTCGCGGTGCTCCACCCCCGACCCGTGACAGGTGGGGCAGGGGGTCTCGACGATGGTCCCGCTCCCCTGGCACTGGGGGCAGATCTGGCTGAGGGAGAAGAGGCCCTGGTTGTCCTGGAGGGTGCCGGTCCCGCCGCAGCGCGGGCAGGTGACCGGGTGGGTCCCCGGGGCGGCCCCCGAGCCCCCACAGGTGTGGCAGCGGGCATCCGTCGTGAGATGCACCGAGGTGGTGACCCCGTGGACGGCGTCCTCGAAGGAGAGGTTGAGCTCGGTCTCGACGTCGTTGCCCCGCTGGGGGCCGGTGCCGGCCACGTTGCGATTCCGCCGGTTGCCCCGGCCGAACAGGCCGCCGAAGATGTCGCCGAGGTCGCCGACGTCCTCCACCCGGAAACCGCCGCCCCCGCCGCCTCCGAATCCGCCGGGGAACCCGCCCGTTCCGGCGCCGGCCATCGGGCCCATGGCCCGGACCTCGTCATACTCCTTGCGGGTCTCGGCGTTGTTGAGGACGTCGTAGGCGGCGGAGATCTCCTTGAAGGTCTCCTCTTTGCCGGGGTTGGTGTCGGGGTGGTTCGCCTTGGCCAGCTTCCGATAGGCGCTGGTGATCTCTTTGGGCGTGGCCGTACTCGAGACCCCGAGGACCTTGTAATAGTCCTTCTCAAACCATTCGCGCTGGGGGGCCACGGGCTCAGCCGTACACCATCACCATGGCCGGCCGGATGACCGTGCCCTTCCAGCGGTAGCCGGGCCTCATCACCTGGCCCACTACCGGACCATCGTGGGGTGCGTTCTCGTCTTCGCCGTCGGCGTTGTCACCGGCCGACACACCGGTCACGCCGTTGGCACCCCCGGCCGAGGGATCGGCAGGCAGGTGCCCGACCGCCTCATGGTCGTTGGGGTCGAAGGGTTGCCCGACCGGATCGATGCGCTCGAGGCCCTCCTTGGCCAGCACGCTGGTCAACAAAGAGGACGCCGCCGCCAGCGCCTTGGCGTCGGCGGACTCCGGGTCGGGGGAATGGGTGGCGGCCAACTCCAGGGCGTCGAGCACCGGGAGGAGGTTGTCCACCAGGGACACCGCCGCCCGCTGGGCCTGCTCGGTCTGCTGTTTGGCCACCCGCTTGCGGTAGTTGTCGAACTCCGCCTGCAGGCGACGGAGGGCGTCGAGGTATTCGTCGCGCTCGATGGTCATTGCCGCCAGCGGGTCGATGATCTCGCCCTCGACCACCTCGCCGTCGTCGACCCCGGCGGCGTCGCCGTTGGTGAGGTCATCGTCACCGAAGCTGGCTCCGACCTGGGGTCCCGGCGCGCCGAACGGCCCGGGTCGGGACGCGCCGGCAGAACCAGGGGCCGAATCCGGCCCTGGTTCTGAGGCGCGCTTCCCATCGGGTGGCTGGTAGCTACCGGTCATCGGTCGATCAGGCCTTGGGGGCTTCGGGCTCGGGATCCACGATCTCGGCGTCCACCACTTCGTCGTCGGAGACCTCGTCGGCGGGTCCACCGTCGGAGGCAGATGCCCCGGCGGCGTTCTCCTTCGACGCCTCTTCGTACAGGCGCTGGCTGAAGCCCTGGCTGGCGGTCAACAACGTCTCGGTGGAGGTCTTGATGGCCTCCACGTCGGTGCCGGCGAGGGACTCCTTCAGTGCGCTGAGGGCGGACTCGACCTTTTCCTTCTCGTCGCCCTCGAACTTCTCGCCCTGATCCTTCAGGAGCTTCTCGGTCTGGTACACCAAGGTGTCGGCGTTGTTGCGGATCTCGGCCTCCTCCTTGCGGCGGCGGTCGTCCTCGGCGTGGGCCTCGGCATCCTTGACCATGCGGTCGATGTCATCCTTGGCCAGTGACGACTGGCCGGTGATGGTCATCGACTGCTCGTTGTTGGTGGCGCGGTCCTTGGCCGACACATGGACGATGCCGTTGGCATCGATGTCGAAGGTGACCTCGATCTGCGGGACGCCCCGGGGGGCGGGCGGCAGGTCGACCAGCTGGAACTTGCCCAGCGTCTTGTTGTACATGGCCATCTCCCGCTCGCCCTGGAGGACGTGGACCTCCACCGAGGGCTGATTGTCCTCGGCGGTGGTGAACACTTCGCTCCGCTTGGTGGGGATGGTGGTGTTCCGCTCGATGAGGCGGTGCATGACACTGCCCTTGGTCTCGATGCCCAGCGACAGCGGGGTCACGTCGAGGAGCAGGACGTCCTTGACTTCACCCTTCAACACGCCGGCCTGGACGGCGGCACCGATGGCCACCACCTCGTCGGGGTTGACACCCTTGTGGGCCTCTTTGCCGGTCATCTGCTGGACCAGCTCCTGCACCGCGGGGATGCGGGTGGAACCGCCGACCAGGATCACATGGTCGATGTTCTCCTTGGTCAGGCCGGAGTCGGCGATGGCCTGGTCGAACGGGCCCTTGCAGGCCTCGACCAGATCCTTGGTCAACTCGTTGAAGGTGGCCCGGGTCAGCTTAACGTCGAGGTGCTTGGGGCCCTCGGACGTAGCGGTGATGAAGGGCAGGTTGATCTGGGTCTCCTGGAGGGAGGACAGCTCGATCTTCGCCTTCTCCGCTGCCTCTTGGAGGCGCTGGGTGGCCATCTTGTCGGCGGACAGGTCGACACCCTCGGTGTCCTTGAACGTCTTCACCAACCAGTCGATGATCCGCTTGTCCCAGTCGTCACCACCGAGTTTGGAGTTACCGGAGGTGGACTTGACCTCGAAGACGCCGTCGCCGATCTCGAGGATGGACACGTCGAAGGTGCCACCACCGAGGTCGAAGACGAGGACCGTCTGGTCGGCGCCTTCCTTGTCGAGGCCGTAGGCGAGGGCGGCGGCGGTCGGCTCGTTGATGATGCGCAGTACTTCGAGGCCGGCAATGGCGCCGGCTTCGTTGGTGGCGGTGCGCTGGGCGTCGTCGAAGTAGGCAGGGACGGTAATGACCGCTTGGTTCACCGTGTCACCCAGGAACGCCTCGGCGTCCCTCTTCAACTTGCCGAGAATGCGGGCGGAGATCTCCTGGGGGGTGTACTTCTTCCCGTCGATGTCGACGGTCCAGGAGGTGCCCATCTGGCGCTTGACCGAACGGATGGTCCGGTCGGGGTTGGTGATGGCTTGGCGCTTGGCCACCTCACCCACCAGTACTTCTCCGGACTTGGCGAATCCGACGACCGAGGGGGTCGTCCTGCCGCCTTCGGCGTTGGGAATGACGACGGGCTCGCCGCCTTCCAACACGCTGACCACCGAGTTGGTGGTTCCGAGGTCGATTCCTACTGCTTTAGCCATCCTGTGCTCCTCTGTTCCTCTTGTTCAGCGCCCGTCCTCGGGGCACCTCTTCCTTTTCTGATGCCCTTCCGGACTAGATCTCTCGTTGTGACTACAAATACGAGTATAGCAAAGTTGAGTGTCATGTATATAGGTTTGCTGCGTAATCTTGATCATAGTCACCGAACTGGGACTTTGTCCCGTCCGGGCATCGCCGGACCGGTCTCGAAGGCCCCGAAAGCCTGGAAATGGAGTCTTTCGGGGCTCTACTCCGTGGCCGTTTCCGCAGCCTGAGTTGCTCTATGACCGGCATTGCCCTGTCCCACGACGTGGATTTGGAGCGGGTGCTCCAGCAACCAACTGGATGGCCAGGTCGGCGATCGCATCTATCGCGGCCCGAGCCTTGGCGAGGCGTGCCGCTTCCGAGCTTTGCGCGGCCAGCAAGTCTCATTGCTTCCAGCCAACTCCCTAACCACTGTCTTTTTCAACCCGTCCCCGGCCCCATGGCCTTCGTTGCCAGGACCAGCGAAATGCCGCTGGTCCGATCAGGTGCGCGATTCGGCCGGTTTCCGTCTTCTTAGAGGTCCACCTACCGAGATACGCTCCTTTGATGCCCGACCTGGTACTCCTCCGTCATGGCCAGTCGACCTGGAACGCCGAAAATCTATTCACCGGGTGGCACGACGTTGACCTGACTCCCTTGGGGGAGTCCGAGGCCACCGAAGCGGGAAAACTGCTGGGTTCGGAGACCGACCTGGACATTCGGGTGGTCCACACCTCGTTGCTCACCCGCGCCATCCGCACCGCAAATCTCACTCTCGACGCAGCCCAGAGAACGTGGGTGCCGGTGCGGCGGCACTGGCGGCTCAACGAGCGCCACTACGGGGATCTCCAGGGTCGCAATAAGAAGGAGACGGCTGCGCTCCACGGGAAAGAGCAACTCGACGCCTGGCGGCGCAGCTATTCGACTCCGCCGCCACCGGTGCCGATCGGCGACGAAAGGCATCCGGCCGGGGACCCTCGCTACCGAGACGTGCCCGCAGAAGCGCTGCCCTCTACCGAGTGCCTGGCAGATGTGGTGGCCCGAACGGTTCCCTACTGGGAGGACGCCATTGTCCCCGACCTCCTCGCCGAGGGGGCCCGCGGCGGTGCGGTGCTGGTAGTTGCCCACGGCAACAGCCTCCGAGCCTTGCGGAAGCACATTGACCGCATCAGCGACGATGACATCGTGGGGCTCGAGATTCCTACCGGGATTCCGTTCCGATACCGGTTGGACAACAATCTGTCTGTCTTATCGAGCGAGTATCTCGGGGATCCGGAGGCGGCCAAAGCTGCGGCAGACGCCGTGGCTCGGCAGGCCGGTTAACTCAGAGAAGGCGGGACGCCAGGATCCGCCCTCGATGAGTTACGACGTCGTGGCCAGGGACCTTGGCTAGCTTGTCCCCGATTTGGGAGGGGCTGGCGGTTGACTGTTGTTGTTGGCCGAGTGGGTGGCGGAGACCGCGCCAGCAGCCCCGGCCCCCAACGCGGTTCCAAGTAACGTGCCGATCTCGGCTGAAAACGTTCCACGGAAGGCAAGGGCGATGGCTCCACTGATAGCCAAGAGGGCCAGCACTGAACTCCCCAGCCCTGAACCCAACACCGCGAAGTTGACTGGAGATGATTTCTGCGCTGCCACGGTCAACTTCTTGGTGCCGGTTCTTGGCGGTGTCCCGGCGGCAGCCTCCGGGTCAGTCCACACTGCCGTGGCGGTAACGGTTCCCGCTTTGACACCGGTCACCACCAGATTGGAATTCGGCCCATCGCCGCTCGTGCTCACGATTCCGGTCGGCGCAAAGGTCCACCTAGAGGGCACCGGCTGATTGTTATTCTCCGCGGTAAGCGTCACCGTCGTGCCCACCTGGAAAGAGTCATGATCGGCGGTGATCATAAGTTGGGCGGCGGTGGTGACAGCACCCAGTGCCGCTGCGGCGTTCACGGGAGTGTCCGATTCCGTCACGTCTGACACACCGGCACTGAGTACGGCGAGAACCGCCTCCCGGCTTTCCCGCCTGTCCTTGCTGACCACCCACAGGAGGCCGGCTGAGACAACCACACCAAACAGAATCGCCGCTAGTGACAACCAGCCGTCGGCACTGGAGTTGACGTTCGGAGCCGGTTGGGTGGTGGTTGTCGTGGTTGTGGTTGCCGCGGTCGTGGCCGCCCCTGCGGACCCGGACATGGCTCCCAATAACCAAGAGGAAACCAAAAGCAGGACTGCGCTCCAGACCACTTTTCCACTAAGCCGCCTCATGACAGAAACGAAGACCAGCATCGATCCCCCTGTGACTTGTTAGATGCCCGCAGCATAAGACGGAACTCGCAAAGGCGCCGGGATTGGTCGGGAGCTAATACCGATGGAGCGGTCCGGAAGATGGACCCTCATCGCAACGGCTCCGTCCAATTTCGGACTCCGCAGAACGAGCGGATTGGGCCGGGAACGATGAATGGCCGGCTCCGAAGAGCCGGCCATTCATCCTCACAGGGCGCCGTGGGGGGGCAACGGCACCCCGGATTGGGTTACAAGGCGTCGCTGCCCCGCTCCCCGGTCCTGACCCGGATGACATCCTCAACCGCGATGATCCAGACCTTGCCATCGCCGATCTTGCCGGTACCGGCGGTATCGATGATGGCCGAAGTCACTTCCTCTACCTGGGCATCGTCAACGACGATCTCCAAACGGATCTTGGGTACGAATTCGACCTCGTACTCAGCACCCCGGTAGACCTCGGTGTGGCCTCTCTGGCGTCCGAAGCCCTGGGCCTCGGTCAGGGTCAACCCCTGAATACCGAGGGCCTTGAGGGCCTCTTTGACGTCATCGAGCTTGAACGGCTTCACTACCGCTACGACAAGTTTCATTTTTGAATTCCTCCTTGGATTCGTAGTGGTCGCGTCAGCTGGGTTCAACGCCGGACGGTGGACCGTCGTCCGGTCTCTCTAACGTAGCGACACCGGATGAAGAGCCGCTGCTGCTCGAGGATCCACCGCTCGAAGCCGAGGAGAGAGACCCAACTCTGGCGGCCAGCGTCTCCTCCGGGAAGGCTTCTTCGCCGTGGATGGCGAGGTCACCGACCTCGAGGATCTCGTCCTTATAGCGAGCCCCTCGCAGCACCAGCCCGATGAGCTTCATCAGGATGAACGTCACCAGGGCTGACCAGACGATCACCCACGCCGCAGCTCGGGCCTGTTCCCATATCTGGTGGGCCGAGCCTCCGTAGGCCAAGCCGTTCACCGAGAACGGTACGCAGGAACCACCGGCCGACGAGTACGTATTGATCGTGGTGTTGACCACCTGGCCGTTGGCGTCCAGGTGACCGCAGCCATATTCGATCATGTTCGGGTTGCCAAAGACACCGAGAAGCAAGCCGCCGAACAGACCGGCGATGCCGTGGGTGTAGATGACCCCGAGTGCGTCGTCCACCTTGGAGAACGGCCGTACCTTGGAAAGGTAGTTCCAGGCGAACCACACGATGACGGTGCAGATTCCCCCGACCGCGATGGCGCCTTCACCACTGACCCAGCCTGCGCACGGAGTGATACCGACCAGACCGCAGATCATGCCGTTGACGCCTCCCAGGAACGTCGGTTTCTTCTCCTTGGAGAGCCAGGCGTCCATGCCGATCCAGACGATCACACCGACCGCAGTAGCGATGTTGGTGTTGACCACCGCGGCGGCAGCGTCGATACCGGCGTAGTACGGGTCACCACCGTTGAACCCGTTCCAGCCGAGCCAGAGGATCCCGGCTCCGACCGCCGCCATTACCAGGTTGTTGGGTAACGCATGCTGTCTGTCTCTTAACAGTCTGGGGCCTAACACCCATGCAGCCACAAAGCCGGACACACCCGCTGACATGTGGATGACGTACCCACCGGAGAAGTCCAGGGACCCCTCCTGGGCGAAGTAACCGCCGCCCCAGAGCAGGAACGCGTCTATGCCGTAGACAAAGGTCGACCACAGCGGAACCAGCAGACACCAGGCACTGAACTTGATCCGGCCGAGCACGCTACCCAAGAAGAGCAGCGGCGTGATGGCCGCGAACACGAACTGGAAGTAGGCCAGCGTTGTGGTTGGGAAGTGGAAGGGAATGACGGTGTTGGCAGCCGACACTCCCTGACTAGATTCATTTCCGGCGCTGGTGATACTTCCCGGTTTACCGGCGAAGTTCTCGAAGAAGTGTTTGAACCAACCCGTGCCGGTGAGCTGGGTCTGCACCCCGTTGTGCACACCGCCTCCGATCGAGGTCGCACCGAAACCGATCTTGTATGACCACAACACCCAAGCGACGAGTACCAGAGAGAACCCGGCGAACATCATGGTCAGAACGTTCACCGCCCACTTCTTCTGGACGATCGACGCGTAGAGCACCGCCAATCCGGGAAGGCTCATCAGGCCGACGAACGTGGCGGCTACCAGCTGCCAGGTGTTGTCGGCCGGATTTATCCAACTCGGATACGGGACCTGCGTGATTGCGGCTAGCACGGTTTGGGTGCTCCTCTCGTGAGATAACTAAGTCCCAGCGCTCCCGTGTCATAGCTACGGGTCCACCAGATGTGCCAAGGCCAAGCCAGGCAGCTTTTGCGCCGCCGATGCAAAGGATGCACGAGGGGAGTTTCGTCACGGTCACGCCCGTGTTACCAACGCGTTAACGGTGGGAGGTAGCAGGCAGGATCCACCGCTCACGTTCTCGGGTGGACTCCGAGGTGCCCGCCTCGGGACGTCATCGGGACAGCGTGGGGAGCGGGCTGGAATACGGTATACCGATGCGACGGGACACCGTCGGAGCGAGGTATCCGATCAGTTGTTCGTCAAGCTGCGAGCCGGACCGGCGTCGGGTTAGCTGGCCTTGCGGCGGTTCGGTGGGGTGTAGCGCTTGGACTCAAACGTCGCAGTTGAAGAGGTGTTGGCCTCTTTCAATTTCTGCTGGAACCGGTAGGCGCGGACGAGGAACCAGGCGCCCGCCAGGATGAACGGGATCCCGAATCCCCAGAAGTGCAGGTTGAAGATCGACAGGCCGTAGAGAGCCATGGCGATGCCGAGATAGACGCGCTTGCGGAAGTAGGCCATCGCCATCATCACGAGGGACAGGGCGAGGGCCACGGCGCCGAGCTCGAGATAGAGGGTGGGGTTCACATGCAACTTGTTGATCGCGCCGCTAGCGAGGAGCGCCTTCGGATCATTGTTGATCAGGGTCCCGGTGATGATCAGCCCGAGGGCAGCGGCGATGGGGGCTGCCAGCAGACCGACAAGACGTTCCTTGTCGTCAGCCCGTGCGACCGCTTCCTCCAGCTCAGAAACCGTTTCCGGGAGCCCGCCGTTGTACCTGGTCCCGGTTCCCGGGCCACCCTGGCCGGCGGCGGGTGGCTTCAGAAATGCGGCACTCAGACGGCTACTGAGCGGTTCCTTGGCGGAGTCGGATTGGCGGGCCATGGTGCAGGCTAACTCCTGTGCTCTAGTGCGGGCGAGGGTGATCCCGCCCGGATCCGGTCAACACGAGGAGCCCCACGGGCCCGTCGGCGCCGGACAAACAGCACCCCCAGTATGGCCGCCACCAAGACCAGCAAGATCACCGGGACGGCGAACACCGTCCACGACGGGTGCTCAGCGGCAACTGCGCTCGGCGTCGACACCAGCGCCGGATCGCCGGGAACGGAGATACCCCGGAGCGTCGTCCCCGGGATTAGAAGGTTGTTCCCTGGAAGGTTCTCGGTATAGCTCTGGCCGTCCAAGGTGAACGATCCCCGGCAGTCATACCCAGCCGCATTGCTGCCGCTGCCCCCCAACAGACCCATACAGCCCGTCACCTTGATCTCGACGGGAACCCCGTTCTGACGAAGAGAAGTGATCTGGGCGTTCTTCTGGAATCCCGCCACCAACAGAATGACGCCGAGGACGGCCACGCCGACCAGGCAGATACCGATGACGACCTGACCGACACGACGGATGTCGACGTCGACACCCGCTCCCCGAAGATTGGTGAGCGGGCCATCCGGAGAATCGATTTCCCCATTCGTCACTGGATTTTCCGATGGCGAGCCTTGAGGAGCCGTCGGCTTTGGAGCGATCATTTGGCTGTCCATCTCTAGGCTTCACGTGCGTCCGCCGGGCGGCGACCGTCCTTTGAGATGCCGAGATGGTAGCAGCGGGCGACACGGACTTTGTCTCCCTCCCCGTCGCGCCCAACCCGGCAATCATCCGACAAGCCTGCGGGCACCTTTTGCCTGAGGCGCATTCCTGCACGTCGGAGGGGTCTCCCTGTAGCCTCTGCGCCATGGCCGCCCACCCGAAAGCACTGGATCTCAAGACCGTCTGGCTCTTCTCGAGCTGCACCAACAGCGAGCTGAAGAAGATCCGGGGGCTGCTCGAAGAAGTGCACGTACCCGCCAAGAAGGTGCTGGTCGAAGAGGGCACCATCGGCCGCGAGTTCTTCCTGATTGTGGACGGCGAGGCCAATGTCACCCGGAGCGGCAAGAAGGTCGCCAGGCTGGGCCCGGGCTCCTATTTCGGAGAGCTGGCCCTGCTCGACCGCCACCCCCGATCAGCGTCAGTCGTCTCCGACACCGACATGGACGTACTGGTGATGTCCCAACGCCAATTCAACGGTGTGTTGGACCTGGTACCGGCCATTGCCCACAAGCTGCTGATGGCCATGGCCACCCGGCTCCGCGAGTCGGACGCCAAGGCCTTCCACTAAACCGAGCGTTAACCGGGCTCCACCGGTTCATCGCCGGCGCTACCGATCTCACCGGCTGACTCCGTTTCGATCGACGGGGCGCCAACCGATACCGGGTCTCCCATCGACTCCTCCAGGAGCTGAGACAGGTCGAGGACCCGGACGTCGTCTTCTTTCTGGTGGGCCCGCACTGCGTCGTCGAGCATGATCATGCAGTAAGGACAGGCGGTAGAGACCACGTCAGCCCCGGTTCCCAGGGCCTCCTCGGTGCGCTCCATGTTGACCCGCTTGCCGATGTTCTCCTCCAGCCACATCCGGGCGCCCCCGGCGCCG
Source organism: Acidimicrobiales bacterium (assembly GCA_036268775.1). GTDB lineage: Bacteria > Actinomycetota > Acidimicrobiia > Acidimicrobiales > RAAP-2 > DASZIT01. The sequence goes on from DATATM010000012.1 coordinate 98,912, forward strand.
CAGCAGAAGCCCTTCTCCCGGCAGCGCTTCATCTCCACCTGCTTGGCCCCGGGGATGGCGTCGATCACCGAACGGGGCTCGTCGAAGACCCGGTTGTGCCGGCCCAGGTAGCAGGGATCGTGATAGGTCACCGATCCCTTGTAGCCGCCACCCGGCGTGAGCTTGCCCGCGGTCACCAGGTGGTCGAGGAGCTGGCTGTGGTGGATGACCTCGAAGTTACCGCCGAGGGCGGGGTACTCGTTGGCGAGGGTGTTGAAGCAGTGGGGACAGGTGGCGATGATCTTCTTGGCCCCTACGCCATTGAGGGTCTCGATGTTGGTGTGGCATTGCTCCTGGAAGAGGTACTCGTTGCCCAATCGCCGTACTGGATCTCCAGTGCAGCTTTCCTTCTTGCCCAAAATGGCAAAGGAGACGCCGGCCCGATGGAGCATGCGGGCGGTGGCCTGGGCACCCTTGCGGGCCCGCTCGTCGAGGGCCCCGGCGCAACCCACCCAGTAGAGGTATTCGATGTCAGCCGGGATGGTGTCGGTGACCACCGGCACCTCGAAGTCGAGCGACGCGATCCAGTCCTCCCGCTTGGCGGCTCCGAGACCCCAAGGGTCGCCCTGGTTCTCGACGTTACGGAGCATGAGGCTGGCCTCGGAGGGGAATCGCGACTCGATCAGAACCTCGTAGCGACGCATGTCGATGATGGTGTCGATGTGCTCGATGTCAACTGGGCACTCCTCCACGCAGGCGCCGCAAGTGGTGCATGACCAGAGAACGTCGGGCTCGATCACCGACGGGACCAGCGTCCCCCGCTCGACGCCATTTTCACGGTTCTTCGACATGATCTGGTCGGCTTCCGAGAACAGGTTGTCCCGGAGACTCATGATGAGGAGCTTGGGAGAGAGCGGCTTGCCGGTATTCCAGGCGGGGCACTGCGATTGGCAACGCCCGCACTCGGTGCAGGTGGCCAGGTCGAGAAGCTGTTTCCAGGAGAGATCCTCCACCCGACCAGCGCCGAAGATGACCTCGTCCTCTTCGCCGACATCCTCCATGCTCATGTCCGGGGTGGAGGCCAAAGCGCCGAGGGCACGAGGCCGGCGGGAGGTGGCCACGTTGATAGGAGCCAGGAAGATGTGAAGGTGCTTCGAGTAGGAGACGAATACCAGGAAGCTCATGATGATGGCGACATTGGCCAGCAGGGCCACCGTCTCGATCACGCTGTTGACCCCGGTCCCGAGGGGATGGAGCCAGCTGGCGATCCCATGGGACGCGAATGCCCAATTGGAATAGGGGAAATTGCCGGTGTTCACCTGAGCTGCCCGATAAAGGAGCAATGAGATCATCACTCCGGCGATCATGGCCAGCACCAGCCAGGCGGCGGTGGTGTGGGAGCCGAAGAACCGGGACCGGCGGTCTTCCCGTTTTGGCGAGTTCTTCACCCTGATGGCGACGAACACACCGAGAGACACCAGCACTGCCACTGCGAAGAAGTCCTCCACGAACCCGATCCACGACCAAATGCCGATCCCCGGGATGTGGAAATCGCGCTGAAAGAGGTCGCCGAAGGCCTCGATGATGGTGAGGAAGAGAATGGTGAAGCCCCAGAAAGTGAAGGCGTGGGCCAGGCCGGGTACCGTCCACTGGAGGAGCTTCTTCTGGCCGCCGACTTCGACCAGTTCGGCCTTCGCTCGGGAGGGGATGTTCTTGAAGCGGTCGGGGGCCGGCTGGCCACTGGAAATCAACTCAAACAACCAGAGGAAGCGTCGACCGGCAATGCCAAGCATGATCGCGGTGATTCCGAGACCAACTGCGAGTCTGACTACCACTGTTGTTTTCCCTCCCTGAAGGTTACCGATGAGTAACTAGCGGTACGAGCGTAGCTGATACGAGTCCGGGCCTTGTTTACCCTGAATCTGCACTTAGGAACGGAAATTGTCCGAATACCGGCTCGGGGTCGGGCCCCATTGTCCCTGGTACTTGGACTTGAGGCCATCGGATCCGTAGGGCTTGTCAGCCGCGGTGGTCATCTGCAGAAAGGAGATCTGGCCGATCTTCATGCCCGCGTAGATGGTGATGGGCAGATTGGCCACATTGGAGAGCTCGAGGGTGAGGTGCCCGTCCCAGCCGGCGTCAACAAACCCGGCGGTGGAGTGGATCAATAGGCCGAGCCGGCCGAGGGAGGACTTGCCCTCAAGGCGGGCGACCAGGTCGTTCGGAAGGGTGATCTTCTCCAGGGTGGAGCCCAGAAGGAACTCGCCGGGGTGGAGGATGAGCGGATCCACGTCCCCGATGTCCACCAGCTCGGTCAGATCCTCTTGGTCCTCCCGGACATCAATCACCCGACTGGTGTGGTTACGGAAGAGCCGAAAGTACTTGTCCACGTGAAGATCCACCGATGATGGCTGGATACAGCCCTCCCCAAGAGGCTCTATGGAAATGGTGCCGGAGTCCAGCGCCTCACGGATAGATCGGTCAGAGAGAACCATGCCGGCTAGACGATAGTGTGGCCAGCGCATGCGGGCGTAGATTGTCCGTAACTGCGGGCGTAGTTCAGAGGCAGAACATCAGCTTCCCAAGCTGAGAACGCGGGTTCGATTCCCGTCGCCCGCTCGTGTGTGATGTCTCAAGACATCGGAGACCGGTGTCTCAAGACATCGTAGACCGGGGTCTTCGTGTTCACGGGATTCGCTGGTAGTCCTTGGTGGGATCGAGGACTAGGCGCCGCAACGGGGAGCCGTCGAGGCCGACGATCTCGATCTTGAGGCCATCGATGAGCATGGCCACCCGCCAGCCGGCGTAGGCGTTGCCGATCCCGATGTGGAAGAGCCGGCCGCGGTGGCGGAGGGTGACCCGTCCGGCCTTGTCGACCCGGTCGAAGCGCAGCCGTCGGTCGCCGACCTTCACCAACGAAGGAGCCGGACCGGCTTTCTCCCGGGCGGCGTAGACAGCCGCCGGCGTCTTCCGTCCGATGCCCCGGTGCGGGCGCACGTCGTTGTAGTAGGCGACGAAGCGGTCGAGCTGGCGCTGGAGCTGCTTCGGGGTGGCGACGTCCTGTTTCTCCAAGAACTTCTTCATGGTCTGGTGGAAGCGTTCGACCTTCCCGCAGGTCTGGGGATGGTAGGGCCGGGCGTGCTTCGCCTCGACACCGAGCGAGAAGAGCTCTTGTTCGGTCGCCCCTGCCACCTGGTGGTTGCGCTGGGTGGTGAAGATGAGACCGTTGTCGGTGAGGAACGAGGCGGGATACCCCCAGGTCTCCGCCGATTTGTGGAGCACCCGGACGACGTCAGTGGCCTTCACCACCCGGATGGCCCGGGAGGCCACGCACAACCTCGAGTGGTCGTCGATCATGTTGAGCACCTCGTAGGCCTCGCCGTTGTCGAGCTCCACGTGGGTCATGTCCGCCTGCCAGCACTCGTTGGGCAGATCGGCGACGAAGCGGGTGAACGAGCTCTTCGGGCGCTTCTGGGGCTGGAGGGTGACGAACCCTCTGGCCTTCAGGACCCGAAAGACGGTGGAGACCGACGGGGGCTGGCGGTGGCGTTGGGCGAGGTGATAGTGGACGGTGGCCGCACCCGCATCGAGGCCGTCGTCGGCCAGCGCCTTGTGGATGGCCACGATCTCGTCCTCGAACAAGTCCGCGATCCGTGTCGGGGATCGAACCGGCCGCCGAGAGCGCGCCTCTAAGCCCTCAGGCCCCTCCAGCCGGTAGCGGCGGAGGAGCTTGAACAGCCAGCTGGCGGACACATCGTGCGCCGCCGCCAGTTCTTTGATCGGTCTTCCGGTCCGAAGATGCGTCTCGATCAAAAACCGACCCATGTCCATAGGAGCACCCCTCCACTCGGCGGTCTCCTATGTCTTGACACATCCTTGAGGCCAGTGCTCTCCTATGTCCTGAATCCCGGCACCGTCGCCCGCTCGTGTGATGTCTCAAGACATCACAAACAGCCAGCTGGCGGACACATCGTGCGCCGCCGCCAGTTCTTTGATCGGTCGTCCGGTCCGAAGATGTGTCTCGATTAAAAACCGACCCATGTCCATAGGAGCACCCCTCAGCTTTGCGGTCTCCTATGTCTTGACACATCCTTGAGGTCAGTGCTCTCCTATGTCCTGAATCCCGGCACCGTCGCCCGCTCTCGATGGTTCTCGCCGAAGGTGGGCGTCTGATTCACCGAAGGTGGTGATCGGTCGCGCTTGGGTGAGCCCGTTCAACCGAATCGCGGTGACGTCCATCGGCTGACGCGAGTTCGGGCCTTCGCTCAACTTTGTCGGTCGTGGCAGCCACATGTTGTCCGCGTGGAACCAGGAGCGTGAGGCAACGTGTCACTTTCTCGGCTCTCACTGCCGCGTTTACTGCCGCCGAAGCCGTTGACGGGAGGATCAAGCCTCGATATCCCTGGACCGTAACCGCTCTGACCTGGGGTTTTTTCGAGTGGGCCGTGCAGGTCTCGAACCTGTGACCCCTTGCGCGTCATTGTAGGCCCATCGTCGCCAAGCACGCGATTCGTCGGTGTCAAGCACATCACCCCCTTGCCGCGTCTTCTTGATCGAAATGCACACCGGAGCTGGCATTGTCGCGTCCTCACAGGTCACGCTATCCACGGATTCATAAGCAAAGTCGCGCTAGATGTTGGTTCACTGCTGAAATTGCGTCGATGTTGGCGTCGCAGTCGGGGCGGTAGCGGCCGGTTCCAATGGCGAGCCGTCAAGGGCACACTGCCAGCGTTTGTCTCCCTTCGGCGGAATCGATTTGGCGGCATACGGATTGCGTATTAGAGCATGCGCCAGGATCCCGCCCGCCGCACACACGATTCCGGCGATGACCATCGCCGTCCGGAACCCGGGCGCAAAATCGCGAGGGCTAAGGGCACTGGTGCCGGCTATGCCGGCCGCAAATGGAAGTACTGCTACGGCAATGAGTCCGGCCGCCCGGGCCACCACGTTGTTTATCGCAGATGCCGCCCCTGCATGTTCTGGGGGTGCGGCTCCCATGGCTGTGCTTGTCAGCGGGGCCACCGTGATGGCCAGGCCGATCCCGAAGACGACAACGGCCGGAAGCACGTAGGTGGCATAGCTTGCCCCATCGGTGGCTCGCGTAAGGAGGAGGAGCCCGACTCCCACGACGACGGGACCGACACTCATCTGCAGTCGGGGCCCGATCCGGCTAGCAAGTTGGCCCGAATATGCGGAGAACACCAACATGATGAAGGTGACCGGTAGCAAAGCCAACCCGGAATCAAGTGGGCTGTAGCCAGAAACGAGCTGGAGTTCCACTGGCAGTAGGAACAGGGCACCCGCTAGGGCGCCGTAGACCACAAAGGTAACCGCGTTGGCCGCGCTGAATTGTCGGATCCGGAACATCACCAGGGGCAGCATCGGGCTGCGGCGAGTGGCTTCCACAATGAGGAAGACGGGGCCAGCCACGACCGCGACGATCACCCCGATAAGCACGACTGGCGAAGTCCAGCCGTGAGTTGGCCCCTCGATCAGCGCGTAGGTAAGGCCGGTTAAGAAGATGACCGCTAGCGGGGGGCCGACTACATCGAGCCTCCCGGCGATCGTCGGATCGTGCGTTTCGGGAACGTGGCGAGCTGTGAGCACAAGCACGCCGACCGCGACCGGAAGGTTGATGAAGAACACCCACCGCCAGGATCCGGCGGCGATGAGGTAGCCACCGATCAGGGGTCCCGCAGCCGTCGCCACCCCACCAAGGCCAGACCACGCGCCAATGGCCCGAGAGCGATCCTCGGATCGAAACGACGCCTGGAGGATGGCCAGACTCGCCGGCGTGATGAGCGCGCCCCCGATCCCCTGGAGAACCCGTGCGCCGATAAGGATCCCCGCGTTCGGGGCTAACCCACAAAGAGCAGAGGCAAGAGCGAACCACACGATTCCGACCGAGAACACCTTCTTGCGCCCGAAACGGTCGCCGAGCGAGCCGCCAAGGAGTAGGAACGCCGTCAGGGTCAATGAGTAGCCGGTGATAACCCACTGAAGCGTGCCCAGACCACTGTGGAACGAACGCCCAATCGGCGGCAGGGCGATCCCAACCACTGTTGCGTCGAGAGTGGCAATCCCCGAACCGAACACGGCGGCGGCGATGACCCAGCGACCTCGAGCGGTTCGGTAAGCGATCTGGTCGCAAGCCACCGCGGCAGCCGGATCGTCAGGCATCAGGTCGCCATCTCTACGTACCGGCACAGGCCATTAACCAGACGCAACTGGTCGATCGACCGGCACTTAACCGTCAATAGCTTCGGGCTCCCGACCACGACGATCATCGCCTGCGCCCGCGACACAGCCACATTCAGCCGGTTCCGACTGTAGAGAAACTCCAATCCCCGAGGAATGTCTTCAAGACTCGATGTGGTCAGCGAGACGATGACCACCGGGGCTTGTTGACCTTGGTATTTGTCTACCGTTCCGATGAGGGCACCGGGGGGCAGCTTCTGCTTCAGTAACCTGACCTGGGCGTTGTATGGCGCCACCACCTTCACGTCGGAAGCGGTAAGCGGACGTTCCACGCCGTCCTTGTCAGTGAAGGTGCGGCCGAGAAGCGCCCGATAGCAAGCATTGACCTCATCGGCCTCTTCAGGAGCGTCAACTCGATTGCCAATGTGGTCGACCGGTCTCCATCGCAGCCCCGAGCCACCCAGCCCATCGTCACCACCAATAGCCTGCAACTCGCAACCCGGTTCCGACTTGAGCCGTCCTTCGTAGACCATCTCAGAGATGAACGCACAGATGCCGGGATGTAAGCGATGGGTCCGATCGAGGAAGATCCCGAGCTCGTCGGGGATGGTGCCGGAACCGCCGAGCATGTGACCCAATGCGGACGCGTTGGCCCCTATCGGATGGGTACCTTTCGAGGGTTGGGCCAACTGAAGCGGGTCCCCGACCAGGACAAGGTTTTTGGCGGCGGTGGCAACTGCCATCGCGTTGGCCAGCGAGAACTGCCCGGCTTCATCCAGGATGAGATAGTCGAGGCACTGGTCGAACTCGCCCCGAGCGAACATCCAGGCGGTGCCTGCCAGGAGATTGGCGCCGTCGGCGAGGTCGCTGACCATCGCGGGATTCTTGGTCTGTTGCGTCACGGATGGGTGAGAGGAGAAGTTCTTGCCGTTGCTCTTTTGGGATGCCCGGAAGTCCACCCCGGCCTTGTCGGCTTGCTCACCGATCTCGTCCAACAGATTCATGATCACCGCGTGGCCGTGGGCGGCAATGCCCACTGATTTGCCTGCATCTATCAGGGCGACAGCCAGCGCCGCAGCCGCTCTGGTCTTCCCCGATCCGGGAGGCCCCTGCACCGCCAGGCAGCCGTGATCGAGTTGAAGGCCAACACGCACGACCGCATCTCCAGCAGCTTCATTGGCATTGACCAGCTTGCCTTCCGCCAGTGCCGGATGCGTGCGAGGCGGCCGCCGAAGCAAGAGGTCGCGTGCCGCCCGATAGGGGCCGCCCCCGTCAATGCCATCCTGGATCATGCTGAAGGCGATCCGCTGCAACGCTTCCCGTTGATTTTTGGTGTCGAGGGGTCCGGCGGGAATCAGACAACGGGGATGCGGGGCTGATGAATTGGCTCCTCGCGACAAGTCCAAGATGCCGGCGTCGGCGTCGAGCGAAACCACCTTGCCGGGGCCTGGAACCTTGGCCTCGCCGGAGCGATTGGCGCGTACTGTCTCGGGGTCGGACACTGAATCCTCGCCCTTGATCTTGAACTCTTGCGCAGGATCGAAGCTATATCGATGGACGATCGACTTCTTCTGGCGCCCTGCCTCGCCCTCGTACTCGAGCCCAGCGATCGACTCGGTGTCCAGATACAGATCATCCTCGTCACAATCGAGTGCCCGGTGGTAATACATCCACCACTCCGGCTTGTCTTCCCGTCGGTGCCAATCGAGCAGGTGGCCGAAGAGCTCGCTCGCCTTTTCCACATCCGCGCCGGAGCTGGCAGCTGACCCAGCCAGCCCAATCCGAAGTGCGTCGTTCAGCTCCATCTGTTCGGTCACCTCGGGTCGCGCATCTGCTATTGCCGAGGCGGGACGGGGGAGCACCTTCCCGAAGGTGGATGCGAACTCGGCTCGACGCAACTCGAGCCAGTCGCGTAGCAACCAGGTTGATTCACAATCAACCCGGTTGTACTCCTCGATGTCGTCGAGGATCTTTTGGTCGGGATCAGCCAACCACCGCTCGTACTCGATGATCGACGAGCCTGCGTCCGTGATGGCCTCTGTCCGGGCGGGCATATAGAGAGCCTCGAGCTTCTTCAGCGAGTAGGACGGGGTTCCGACCCGGACTCCCTGTCGAACAACCCGGTACAGGTCCACCAGCACCTGGCCGCGCAGCACGAGATCCACTTCCAACTCTCGGGTTCCGTACCGTCCCATCAGCTTGCCGAGGGCGAGCGGTTCGTAGGCGGCGTAATGGTAAATGTGGAGGTCCGGGTACGCCGTCAGGCGGTCCATGACGAAATCGATAAACGACTCGAAGGAGGTTTTCTCCTCCCCGGGGGTATGAGCCCAAAACGACCGGAAAGCAAAGCTCTGGTCAGCTTCCAGCCAACCGACGCCCAACAGGTACTCGAGACCACCTTCACCGACAAAGGGATCGCCTTCGATGTCGAAGAAAAGATCACCGAGCGACGGTTCCGGTAGGGCGGCCAATCCGAGCCCGGGCTCGTTTGCCTCCAGGAGCTCGTGGGGCGGCGGTGCATCCGGGTGGGCGCGAGCCTGGACCTGAAGGGTGGCCTGGCGGCGCAGCTTGTGGAACGTCGATTGGGTGATGCCGGGAACCTGATCTTCGGTGCAGGCAGCCAGTTCTGCCACCGTGGAGATATCGGCCAGAGCGGCGAGTTTGCGGGCCTGGTCAGTCCGCAGCCCGTAGACCAGTGTCAGCCGGTCGTCCTGGACGCGGACGTCATCGCACTGGGCCCGCCATGCACAGAAGGCGCAATGGGCGACCGGATCGGGGTAGGCCTCGACCCCATTGATGCAGGCGTCAACGAAGCGGGCCTTGGCCGCCCGGAAGTAGGCGGCGAACTCGGTCAATCGGAGCGAGACCTTCTCCTGCCCTCCGAGGACGACGTGGATGAGCTCGGGCGTGTGGCCCTGGAGCCGTGAGAGCTGTTCGGCATACTCACAGAGCTGGAGCACCGCCGACGGGCGGACGTGCCGGGCGAGTTTGGTGTCCTCCGGTTCGTAGGAGTAGCTGCCGAGGTCACTGGGAACCGAAACCCTGGAAAGGAAGTCGGCGTGACCTCTCCAGATCGGACCGCTTCCGGCGGTGTCGAGGAAGGTGGCCTGGTAGATGACATCAGGGCCGTCGGCCAGCGCCTCATTGGTGAGTTGGACCTGCTTGGCCAGATCGTCGGAGCCAGGAATCTCGGTGACCTCAAGCCCCTCGGCGCGGAGCCGGGCCAGGTACTGCCTCTCGTGCTCGATTCCTCGGTTTTGGACCACCGCCATCTCCGCGTCATCGCCTGTGGGTTTGTCCCGGAGGTGGCGGGCAACCAGGAGGGACAGCTCGGTCAGGTGGTCGCAGTAGAGGAAACCGACCAGGTCGGTCGGGCTCAGGACCAACCTTTCGTCTTCGAGATACATGCCACTCCTCCCTGGCTTGATCATGCCAGCCGACTGTGACCCACGTGAGCCCCATCCACCCTCCGCCGGTGTCCACCAGGCAATATGTGGTTCGGGCAGGCCAGCACCCTAAAGGGTGCATGGGGTCGGACCGATATATGAGGTATGGATGACGTGACGAGCGTGCCTCAGCGAATGCACGATCAGCATCGACTTTCCCCGCAGACCGGAATCTGCGAGGAGGACGGTTGGTGCAACCTTAAAAACCGGGGCCAGGTCCTCGAACATGAGGATCTTCGCTCCAATTTCGAACTCGTCTTGGCCCAACACGGGATCGAATGGCCTCGGATTGCCGCTGACACGTCGGATTTTGCTTCGGCCGTCCCCGTTGAGCCTCTCGATGTTGTTCGTCGGCCGTTTGTTCCCGCTCCGCCCCGAGGCCCGGTATCGGTTCCTGACGTCTTTGCTTCGCCGTCGGGTCTCGCCCCTTTGGTTTCCGACCTGGTTCCAGTTTCGGGCCGGCCCGAGGGATCGCTGGTAGTCCTACCCTCGACGCGATTCTCTGGCCAAGGAGTCAGCGCTCAGGCAGTCGTGCCCAAGAAGGCGGCGCCGGTGCGCACCTTCGTGAGTCGCCTTCTTGGAGCGCCATCTGAGAATCAAACGCCCCGGGCGGGATCCGACAGCGAGGAGCAGGTAGCCCATCAGCTGGCCAAGCTCCCCGACGGTTGGCACGTCTTCCACTCAATTCCTGGCGGCTCTCACACTTTGGGTATTGATCACGTGGTGGTGGGCCCGGGCGGTGTCTTCATCATGAGCACCAAACACCATCCAGGTGCCACCATCTGGGTTGATGGCGAAACCTTCTTGGTCAACGGGACCAAGCACCCCTATGTGCGCGATGCCCGGCACGAAGCCATGCGGGCCACGCGGACCCTCACCGAGCATTCGGGATTCGCGGTCCCGGTTATTGCGGTTGTCGCAGTGGTCGGGGCCCACGAAGGGCTGACCGTGAAGTCGCAGCCTGGTGATGGCGCAGTTCATGTCGTGCCCCGCCGAAATCTGGTCAACTGGCTCGTGGGCCACCAGACGATCTTCGCACCGGATCAGGTTGCAGTTGTCGCCGAAGCATCTCGACACTCTTCGGCCTGGTCTTAGGGCTCTGGCGGGTACCGTTCTCAGCAGCTAGGTGGAAATCGCCGCCGGAAGCCCCGCGCCCAACAGCCTGGCAACGTGCGTAATGTCGTCTGGTCGTAGCGGTCCCGGCTCGGAGATCGCCCTCGAGAGCATTCGGGGCCAGGTCACCAACACTCCCCCCTGCAGGAACGGCTTGGCAAACAAGCTCCAATCCGAGTCGACGAAACACAGAGCCGCCATAACGCCTATGTCGATAGCAGCCCCATCAATTGCCTTGAGTACGGCGACAATCTGCTTAACGAAACCGTTCGCTAGGTTGGATCGATCTCGCCCGTCTACGTACAGGCGGTTATCTGTCGTAAGCCACTTGCCGACGTCCCGCTGCTCGACCTTTCCCTTGTAGCTCTTGCAATCCACAATCCAGATTCCTGAGGCCGCAACGATGAGGTGATCGATGTTTGCTCGGCTGCCGGGAATTCGTCGATCGTGGAGCATTACAGATCGGTCGCCCACGGTTCTGTGAAGATACGCCGCTAGTTTGCGCTCACCCTCGGACCCTTTGGCCCACGCCTTGGTCGACTGGGGATCGTCGGAGAGGAACTTGACTACCCCGGACAGCGGACCCCATGTGCGATTGATCCTCGATTCCCTGCTTTGGTGCTTCTGCTGAAACATCATTTGCGCAGAGCCCCCAGCACGGCTCCCGCCGGGCATTTGGGACAGGGTGTCTGCCGCCGCAGCGGGTGGAGGTTGGGTTGTAGGGAGATTCGACCGGCCCTCGTCTCCGGAGTCTTTGCAAGTGGAGCACTTGATCGAGCCGGTCTCAGAATCCCACCAGCCTTGACTCCCCCTCCCCAAAGCGGTTCGGCAGTCGCAGCAATTGCCCGGGAAGCGCAGCAGCAGGAGCCGGTCAGCCATGGAGCCTGCTCCGCTCTTTGTCGGTGAACCCTGCATCCCTCATGCAAGACGTATCGACTGCACTGAGCACAAACTGAAATGGTCCGCTCACGGGTGGTCGGCGAGCGACTGACCAGCAAACACAAAATCACATTCGTGTAACTGTCACACCCTTTGCCAAGACTGGTTCCAAGCAAGGCAAGGGAGTCAGATCACGAGCACGTTTGAGATCGACCTAGAGGCAGGTCATCAACCTTCTGTCCAGTCCCCCTTGACAGAACGAATGCAACTGTGTAGCCTCCCTAGACATGGCAAGCGACGAGGGCTCGGATGATGAGCCTCCATCGAGTTCAGACACCGAGAAGTTCCTTAGCTGGCTCGAGGGTGTACCTAACCCGCAAGAGCGGTACAGGCGGGCGACCGACGAACTGGAGAAGCACCAGGCGGCCGTTGAGCGCCTCTCTGCAGTTAGGGCCTCGGCGGCAGCCGACGCTTACGACGAAGGTGACTCGGTGCGAGCACTGGCCCAACGCCTCGGGGTGAGCCCGTCGCGGGTTCACCAATTGATTCAAGAAGCAGCAAAGGCGCAACCGGCCAAGCAGGCAGGGCGCAGACGGCGGCCAGCGAGCCGCAAGAAGGGAAGCACCTAATGGCTACAGCCAAGAAGAGCAGCAAGGCTTCAAACACCACCCTCCTGGTTCTCGTGGTCGACCGGAGTGGCTCGATGCAGTCAATCCGAGAAGACATGGAAGGTGGGATCGCCGCCCTCATCGAAGAACAGAGCAAGGAAGCTGGGTCCTGCCTTGTTACCCTCGCTCAGTTCGACAACGAATACGAGCTGCTTGCCGACGGGGTTCCAGTCGCCGAGCTGGAGCCATACCAGCTGGTTCCGAGGGGAGCTACAGCCCTCCTTGACGCAATTGGTCGCACCATCGGTCACGTAAAGAGCCGGCTGGATGGACTTGATGCCACACGGCGCCCAGGGCATGTCCTCTTTGCGGTCATCACCGATGGAATGGAGAACGACAGTCAGGAGTGGAGTCGGCTGCAGGTCATGGACTCGGTGAAGGCTCGTGCGACGGAAGGCTGGGACTTCACCTTCCTTGGAGCCAATCAAGATGCAATTCAAGAGGGAGGAAACATTGGCGTGAGTGCCGATGCGTCACTCACCTATGAGGCGTCAGGCGAAGGGGCCCGCCAGGCGTTCTCATCGATGTCCGCAGCGGTTACTCGCCAGCGAAGGGGCGAAACCGACCGGCTCAGCTATACCGACCAAGAGCGACGCAACGCCTCCGGAGCCTGATCGGAACGGGTGGTCGCGGTTCGCGTCGGGTTTCATGACGCCGGCCTCGGCCACCCACCCCGGGATCAAGCCATGAGATACAGCCGGTATTACACCAAAAAGAACAGGGACGGCAGTCGAACGGTCGTACGACTGGGGCCTGCGGCCACCTTTGCCCATTTCTTCGTCGAATTGTTCGCGGGAGTCTTTGCTGGAGGACTCATCATCGTTGGTTCGGGCATCCAGAGTCAGACGGCACGGGACTGGATCATTTGGTCCCTCGGTGCCGGCGTGCCGCTACTGGCGTGGTGGGGTAGAAGGGGAGTAGCCAATCGCCCATGAGTGATCCAACAAGCCAAGGGCCTCTTCGGCCTCAGAACGGGCCGACCGGGCTGTACAGCGAGAGCCCTCCATCGCAGTCGAGAATGTGACCGGTCACCCAATGCATCTGGTGGAGGCCTAATACAGCCTCGGCGATGTCCACAGGTTCGCCGATCCGTCCGAGACTGGTGCGGTCGGCGACGTCCTTGAGCCACCCCGTCTCGAGCGGTGCGCCGCCGAGGATGGGGGTATTGGTCGCACCCGGCGCCACCGCGTTGACTCGGATCCCGTGGGGTGCCCATTCGCGGGCCGCCACCTTGACCAGCATGTTGAGGGCGGCTTTCGACGAGCAGTAGGCGCCCATGTAGCGATCAGCCAGGCGGGAGCTGATGCTCGAGGTGACCACAATCGATCCGGGCAGGTCGGCCTCGATCATGGCTTTGGCGGCGGCGCGCATAGCGAGCCAAGGGCCACGAGCGTTGACGGCCATGACCTGATCCCACTCCTCCGGCTCAATGTCGAGCAACAATCCGCCATGACCGATCCCGGCACAGACGGTGACTTCATCGGGCGCGCCCAAACGTTCGACGGTTTCAGCCATGGCCGCCTCGATCTGCTTTGGCTCACGGACGTCGCAGGCGATGTCGTTGGGCGCGGCGATGTCCCATACCAACACCGTTCGCCTAGCCGATCGTTGGGCGGCGGCAATGGCGGCCCCGATCCCGGAAGCGCCGCCGACCACCACGCTGGCGTCGGTCATGACTTCTCGCTGCCGAGCTCGGTTGGGTTCCACATTGGTAGAAGCTCCTTTCCGGAGACCCCCGGTCTCCAGCGTCAGTCGAGAAAGGTGAACAGACAGAGCTGGGTGGCATAGGCCACGAGGCGAGGTTCATCGGTACACGAGGCCCCATAGTCCCAGAGCGCCATGTCGACGGATGCATAGCCGTCGCCGGCGTAACGGGACCGGTTGTGGGCCAGCACCCACGGGGAGCGGCAGTCGTCGAGGACGTGCACCGACAGGTCGACACTCGGAGAGAACCACGGACGATCTTGCCGACCCACCTTTTCCCCGACGGCGCCGGGCATGGTGTCGATGAGGACCACCAGCGCCAGCGGGTCAATCGTCTCGTCAGGAAGGAACGGCGGGTCGTCGAACCGATACCAGGTCGCCGTCTCCGCCTTGTCTGGTACCCACTCCTCGTCCCATCGGTGTCCCATTGCCCGCCGCCCTTCCACCCGCCTCTCCCAGAAGGGCATCGGCTCGAAGGCAACCTCCCCGGGGATGGGATCCCGGAATGACGGGCAGTCGTCCGGGAGGGGGATGCCAACCGGAGGTGGCAGTTCGGTGAAGTCGAACCCCGTCCGGGTCGATCCGAAGACTCCGGTGGTGAGGTGACCGCGCTGGGCCTCGACATTGGCGACTTCGGCTCGCAAGTGGGACATGGTCCTTCCCCGGCGTAACAGCTCGACTTCGACGGTGACCTCGCCGGCGGCCACCTGGGCGATGAACGTGGTGTGCAGCGTGCGTAACCGTTGGGTGGGGTCGTCGAGGGTCTGGCTCATCGCCCGGAGACCCAGAGCGCTGACTATGCCACCCTGGGGAAGGGGCCGGAGGTTCCACGATTCATCGATGGTTCCCTCGTAGCGGCCTTCCGACGCGGTCGGGCGGACCGACGTCGTCTCGAAGAAAGGGATCCCCACCGGGCGCATGCTGGCAGATTCCGCGGGACCGTACAAACAGAGGTCTGGGCCACCCAACCGTGGTACAAACACGTATCGTCAGACCGATCGCAGCCCGCCCGCACCTCGGTAACGGTCGGCTCCAACTGCCTCCGCTCATCGTCGGGATCTACGTCATCACCTGCATCTGCGGGATGCTCGATGCCGTCTGCTACCTCGGACTCGGTCAGGTCTTCGCCGAGATCATGACCGGCAATCTCGTCTACCTGGTCTTTTCCATCGGCACCCTGGGCACCCACGGGAACAACCCGGCCCTTCCCTATGTAGTGGCGTTGTCCGCCTTCGCGTTGGGGGCGCTGATCGGGGGGCGTCTGGTCAGACTTCCCGGTTGGTGGGGAAAGCACCGCATCGAGTTCATAGTCGAATGGCTGGCCCTGTTGGGCGCGGTGATCGCCACCCTGATCGTGCATCCGCAGTATCACGGCAGCGCCCGCTACCTGGTGTTTGGGATCCTGGCGTTCGGGATGGGCGTCCAGAACGTCGCGGTCCGGCGATGGGGGGTGCCAAATCTGGCCACCAACGTCATGACCTTAACCATGGTCGCCCTCATCGCCGACTTGAGGATCGCCGGCGGTGACAACCAGTCCGCCGGTCGCCGCGCGGCGTCGTTGGCCATCTTCGCGGTCAGCGCCGGCTTCGGTGCCTTCCTGGTCCGCTACGGGGTCCTCTGGGGTCAGGTCGCAGCTCTGGTCATCTTCACCCTGGCACTGCCCATCCTCATCTTCGCCGAAGACGTACAGAAACGGTTGCCGGCGCAACACGCCTGAGTCCCGATGTCAGTCGGAGGTAGGGAGGGCCGGAAAGGGGATGGCGGACCCTTTCGGGCCCGCCATCCTGCGTCACTCTGGTGCGGCCGGAGCCGCATGTCCTACTCGACGGTGAAGCCTGGGTAGACATCGGTCATCAGGCTGTAATAGGCGTTCACCTTGTAGGCGTAACGCATGACCCGGATGGTGTAGGCCTTCCAGGTCTCTGGCCACTTGCCGGTGAAGAGCACCGTGAAGAACGCCACGATCAGCGCGACGTAGACCCCGAGGATGTAGACGAACAGGACGACGAATGCCGGGATCGCCAGGAGCCACTTGATGAAGATGAGCCCCCGGCTCAGCTCCCCCGGGTAGGTGATGGAGAACGTGGCCGGATCGCCGCCCGGGTCGGCCAGGGTGCCTTTCACCCCGAATTCCGGATAGGGCTCCCGCATGAAGAAGTAGAAGGTTGTGACCCGCCACTGGTACCTCATCACACCGGCAACGAAGTCAAACATCGACTCTGGATAGGTGCCGCTGAACAGAATCGAGAACCAGGCGATGACCGTGATCACGTTGACCACAATGCCGAGCACGAAGAGATACAAGAAATGGGGAATGGCCATGATCGGGTTGCCGATCACCCGCCAGTTGGCCACCTCGAGGGGCGAGTTGAGGTCCAATTGGATGGGCGAGGGTCCCGACGGGGTCAGGAGTCCGGCTCCAGCCGGTGGTGGTGCTGCTGATGGCGGTGGTGGTGGTGGTGAAACGTCGGTCATTTGGTCCCTCCCAAGGGTTTCGGATTTTCGATTTGGGTTGTCGCTGATACCTGCCCAGAAAGCCGCCGATCCGGTTCCTGCAGCCAAAGTGTCGCAGGTTCTGTCATGACGCGCCGGGATAGTGGGGGACAGCGGGTTTCGGGCCAATTGACGCTCGATCATGGGGGATACTGCGAGGATGGACGATCGCAACGTGTTGGGGGGGCCGCTGGAGCCCTGCGGCAACGACCCGGTGACCGGATTCTTCCGGGACGGCTGCTGCCATACCGGACCGGAGGACCGTGGGAGCCACACCATCTGCGCGGTAGTGACGTCTGAATTCCTCCAACATCAGCAACGGATCGGCAACGATCTGAGCACCCCGATGCCCCAGTTCGGATTTCCCGGCCTGGTCCCGGGCGACCGCTGGTGCGTCACCGCGGGCAACTGGTTGCGGGCCCACCACGACGGCGCCGCCGCCTACGTGGTGCTGGCGTCCACCCACAAGCAGGCGCTGGAGATCGTGCCGTTGGCGGTCCTCCAGGAGCACGCCGTCGACGTGCCGGCCAGCACCGACGGCCTCGAATCCTGAACCCTGCCAGTGTCGGCAACAGGGTTCTGCCATTCGGCCGCCGGCCGCCGGGTCGGCTGGGCAAGTTCAATAAGGAAGGTCCTCAGGGCGGCAGTTTCGGAAGTCCGGCTCCAGCTGGGACTGGAATCGCACCGCCGCGATGGTCGGGCGGTCTTCGAGGAGGGCTCGGGCGACCCGGTGCATCCCGTCCATCACCCGGCCGTCGAAGCTGAGGATGATCGGATACGACGCGTCCACCTCCTCGATGAGTCGGGTGTGCTCGACGACGGCTCGGACGGTGGGGGCCACATCGCCGGTGAACCAGTAGGTCGAATCGACCTCGTTGATCGAGCCGAGGGGGACCTGCTCGACCGGGAGTCCGGCACTCTCCCGGACTAGTCGATCGACGTCCCAGGCGTCGAGACCCTGTTCACCGGGCCAGAAGTGGTACTGCTTGCGCATCCCCGCAGTCTTCCCCAGCCGTTCTTCCGGCGGCGCTAAGGACGGGGCCGCTCCAGGTAGGAAGGGTTGGCCACCAGCAACTGGTCGCGGGCCGAAGCCCTCAACAGGGCGCCGACCCGAAGCCAGTCGTCGTCGAATCGGCCGGCCCGGATGGCCGTCACCAGATCTCCGTCGCTGGCCACCCCCAGTTCCGCCAGCCGCCGGCTGTGCTCGTTGGCGACGTCTGGTCCGAGCTGCAGCTCCCGCTCGACCATCTGAAGGACATTCCGGGCCACCCGGGCGTCGAAGGCCGCCCGTCCCGAGTTCGTCTTCATCACGCCGGCTTCGAGATACTCACTCACCGACTCGACCAGTTCAGCGACCGTGGGTCGGCCGAATGGTGATGTGGCGCCTGAGCCTCGATCCGGTATCGGCTCGATGTCCCTGGGTGGCTCGGGGTCGACCCCCATCAAGGCCAACAGGTCCCACTCACTCTCGCAGATGCGTCGCCCGATGGCGGCCAGCTCCACCGACCGGGTGCTCCCGCTCAGATGGGCGGAGACCTGCAGGCCGCAGATGACCGCCCACTTCAGAGTGGCGTGGGCTTCCCACCAGACCACCTCGGTGGGATCGACCTCCCGGCCCCCGGCGTCTTCATAGGCCTCGAGGAGATCACCCAGGTCGCCGAAGCCTCCGACGGTCCCGGCCCCCCCGAATCTCCAGGCGGGCGCGCAGAGCCAGCCGATGTCCTCCACCGGATCGCCCAGGTGGGCCAGCTCCCAGTCGAGCACCGCCTGCAGGCCGTCGGGGCCGACCATCAGATTGCCGAGCCGGAAATCGCCGTGGACCACCCGGAGGGGACCGGCCGTGGGCCGGTGAGCGTCGAGCCAGCGCGCCCCGAGTTCGAGAGCAGGACGGACCTCGCCCAAGGCATCCAACACCGGGAGCGGATCGGCCAGGGGGTCAGTAGGGCTGAGATCGGGAGCCGTCTCCGGGTCGATGGCGTGGATGGCGGCCAGCGCCTGGCCGCACTGGGCGGTCAGCCGCCCACGGGCCGCTTCCCACTCGGGATCCCGGAGGATCTTGCGGGGGATGGTCTCCCCCTCCACCCGGCTGACCACCAGCCATCGCGGGCCGAGGCCCCTCCCGACACCGGAGGCCACCACGCCGGGCACCGGCACCCCGCCTCGCTGGGCCGCTTCCAGCAATCCGGCCTCGGCGCTCACCGATCCGTTCTTGGTGGCGCCGTCGCCCCGGTCCTGCTGGATGATCAGCGGTCGGGTCGCCCCTCGGTCGTCGACCAGGTCGAAGGAGGATGTGACCCGGGAGGCGCCTCCCGACAGCCGCCGCAGGTTCTCGACGCGGCCTCCCAACACCTGCCCCAGCGCGTCGACGACCTCGGTGGACGCCGCAGTCACCACTCAGGCAACAGGGACGACCGGCGTGCCGGTGTCGTCCAGCTGGTGGAGGTACTCGCAGATCCCGTAGCCGGTGCGGTCTTCATAGGTCCAGCGGGCCAGTCCTTCGTTGACCACGGTTCCCTTGCCCTGGCCGATGTCGGCGACCCTCATCACGTCGCCCCGAAGGTCGTAGGTTCGGTCCGACTTGTCCACCACCTGGAGGTGGACCACCCGGTGGGTGAAGCCGTCGTCCTCCAGCTCGGTCCGGAGGTTCCATTCGGCGATGCTGGTGGCCCGGTCGCCGTTCCATACCCATCCCCGGTGGAGGTCCCCCGCCTCGGTGCCGAGCCGGATCCCGCCGAAGTGCATGACCTCTCCCACGTTGATGCTGAACCAGCGCCACATCTTCGGGCCTCCCCATCGCCGCGGTCCCCAGGACCGGTCCCGGTTGCCGTGGGCCCCCTTCCACTCCGACCGCACCCCGTCGACCTCCAGCCATCCGCTCCACCGGCCGGCCTGTTCGAGGTGGCCCTTCCCCACCGTGCCGGCCGCCGCTGCCGCTTCTTTCGATCGGGTTCCCCGGGGTTGGCCGTCGGTGCCGATGGCCGGGGTCACCGCCTCGAACACGACATCGAGGGCCACGTGGGCGGTGCGGGTCGACTTCGCCCCGGGGGTACAGGCCCGGGCGGGGATGTCGGTATCGGCGGTCAAGCGCCAGGACTGGAGAGGCTCGAGCATCTCGTAACGCACCGGCCCCACCTCGAGGATGGAGTCGACCATCTCGCGCTGTTCCTTCACCCCCCGGTGCTCGGCTAGGCCGCCGTCCGGCAGCCATACCGACAGGCCGACATCCATCGTCCCCTCGTTGGGGCGGATCCCGATGCGGGTGAAGAAGCCGGAGTCGGTATCGGGATCGAAGGCGTTGAAGTAATACGACTCGCTCCAGGCGGTGTCGCCCTCGACGGGATGGGCAAGGTCATGGCGAGCTTCGAGAATGGGCACGGCTACACCATTGTCTGTCCGGCGCTGACATTCAACGCCTCTCCGGTGACCCCGGCGGCATCGTCGGAGAGCAGCCAGCAGATGGAGGCGGCGATCTCCTCCGCCGTCTGCAACCGGCCGAGGGGTATCTCCCTGGCGATATAGGCGGCCAGGCCCTCGGGCCCACCCATCAATTGCTCGAACAGGGAGTCCTTGTTGATCAGGTCGGTGTTCACGGTGCCGGGGCAGACGGCGTTGACCGAGATGCCCGACGGCCCGAGCTCGGTGGCCAGAGTCTGGGTCAACAGGATGACCCCGGCCTTGGCCGCGCAGTAGGGCCCGAGGAACGGGAAGGCTCGCTTCCCGGCCTGGCTGGACACGTTGCAGATGCGCCCGGGCTGGTTGGCGGCGATCATCCGGTTGGCGCAGGCCTTGGACACCAGCCAGGTACCGATCACATTGACGTCCAGCACCCGGCGGAACTCCACCACTGGAACATTAAGTAACGGCCCGAGTTCGAAACCGGGGCCGCTCCCGCCGGCCACGTTGGCGACCAGGCTGATCGTCCCCAACTCCTCGGTCAGCTGGGTGACCGCGGCTTCGACCTCATCCTCGGCGGCGATGTCCGCCGCCGCGGTGGCCACTTTTGCCCCCAGCCCCCGCAATTCGTCGGCCAGCTCATCGAGGTCGCTGGCCGTGGCGGTGCCATGGGCGGGAGCGTCCTCGTAGGGACGGGCGATGTCGATGCAGGCGATGTCGGCACCGGATCGAGCCAGCCGGACGGCGGTGGCCCGGCCGATCCCGCGGGGACGGGCGGCCCCGGTGACCAGGGCGACCTTGCCGGCTAACGGTTGGGAGGGCTGTGCCAGACTCATCGGGGACAAACGTAGCGACGATCGGGGCTGGCGGTCGATCTGGTCAGGGGGAGGACGATGAGCGCAGTCGATCAGTCGCAGTTGGTGGAGCTCCCCGTCCAACCCTCGGACGTCCCCTGGCCGACTGCCGAGTGGCCCACGGGAGCGCTTCCCACCGCGGTCGACCTCGATGGGGTGATGGGGCGGATGTTCGACAACGACGGACTGCTGGCCGTCACCTTCGCGATGCTGGTCGTCCACCATGGCCGGTTGGTCTTCGAGCGCTACGCCGGTGAGTTGGCTCATTTCGACCGTCCCCCCGATCCGGTGGAGGCCGACTCCCGACTCATCAGCTGGTCGATGGCCAAGTCGATGCTCCAGGCGGTGGTGGGGATGCTGGTCGCCGAAGGACGCCTCGACCTCGACGCCCCGGCCGAGGTTCCCGAATGGTCGGCGGTCGGAGACCCCCGGGGGGCGATCACCCTCCGCCAGCTGCTGGCCATGCGCGACGGGCTGGCCTGGGCCGAGGTCTACGAAGACGCCAGCGGGTCGGACGTCATCGAGATGCTGTTCGGGGCCGGCCACGCCGATGTTGCCCACTTCGCTGCCGACCGCCCGCTGGCGGTTCCCCCCGGCTCGAGATTCAACTACTCGTCGGGAACCTCCAACATCATCTCCCGGCTGGTGGCCCAGGTGGTCGGGCCCGGAGACCCCTACCGGAAGTTCCTCTCCGACCGGCTGTTCGGGCCCCTCGGCATGACCAGCGCCGAGCCCGAGTTCGACGAGGCCGGTACCTGGAAGGCGTCGTCCAACGTGATGGCCACCGCCCGGGACTTCGCCCGCTTCGGGTTCCTCTATCTCCGGGACGGGGTGTGGGACGGCACCCGGCTGCTGCCGGAGGGTTGGGTCGACTACGCCCGGACCATGGTGTCCGACGATCCGGACGACGGCCCCTACGGCGCCCACTGGTGGGGGATGGCCGGCGACCAGCTGGGCACCTTTCGGGCGTCGGGTTACGAGCGACAGTCGATCCTGATCTGTCCGACCCACGATCTGGTGATGGTCCGGTTGGGGAAGACGCCGGAGACCGACGAATCCAAGCGGGCCGTCGAGCAGTGGCGGAGGGACTTACTCGAGGCGTTCGCCTCCGGGTAGTTCGTGAGGTCGGTCGTTCCCGACTGTGGCGGCAATCGATACCGAGGCTGGGGGGGCGAGATGGCGACCAACAAGGTGGAGGCCGATGTCTGCATCGTGGGTGCCGGCTACGCCGGGCTGACCGCGGCCAGGCGGCTGAGCCTGGCCGGCAAGACGGTGGCCGTGCTCGAGGCCCGGGATCGGGTCGGTGGGCGGATCTGGACCCAGTCGCTGGCGGGAGGCGGTTCGATCGACCGGGGTGGCGCCTGGTTGGCCCCCCAACACCAGGCCATCTTCGGCCTGGCCGCCGAGCTCGGCGTCTCCACCTACAAGACCTGGGTGAAGGGGTCCCACCTCCTCGTCGGCGAGGGGCGCACCCGCCGCTACACCGGCCTCATCCCGAAGATCAGCCCGCTGGCGGTGGCCACCATCGCCCTCGCCCAGTTCCGGCTCGATCGCCTGTCCAAGCAGGTCCCGGTGGACACCCCCTGGACGGCGAAGCGGGCCGAGGAGTGGGACAACCACTCGATCGCCTGGTGGCTGGCGCGCACCCGGATCCGGACGTCTATCGGTCAGGACCTGTTCGAGATGGCGGTGCGGGGCCTCTTCGCCGCCGACCTCGACCAGGTGTCGTTCCTCCACCTGCTCCAGCTGGTCCGGGGCCACGGCAGCATCAACACGTTGTTCTCCATCGAGGGCGGCAGCCAGGAGAACATGGTCGAAGACGGAGCCGGCTCGATCGCCCGACGGGTGGCTGAAGGCCTCGGCGACGCGGTCCACCTGAGTACCCCGGTGCGATCGATCAGCCAGCAGTCCGACCGGGTGACCGTCGACGCCGACGGTCTCAGCGTCTCCGCCCGCCATGCGGTGGTGGCCACCCCGCCGGCGCTGGCCCTCGACATCGCCTTCGACCCGGTGCTGTCCGACGACCGGCTGGCGCTGTACAAGAGCGCGGTGGCCGGCACCGAGACCAAGACGATGGTGGTCTACGACACCCCGTTCTGGCGGGAGGACGGCTTCAGCGGCCAGAGCGCCGAGCCGGGCTCGGTGGCGGAAGTGACCCTCGACGGTTCGCCGGTGTCGGGCACTCCGGGGGTCATCGCCTCGTTCACCTTCGGCAGGGTGGCGCAACGGGTCGACGCCCTCCCGGCGGCCGAGCGGCGGCAACTGGTGCTCGACGCACTGGCCGCCCGGTTCGGGTCGAAGGCGGCTTCGCCCATCGAGTACATCGAGACGGCATGGTGGACGGAGGAATGGTCGCGGGGCTGCTCGATGGCCCATCTGCCTCCCGGGATCCTCACCCGCTACGGCCGCCTGCTGCGGGAGCCGGTTGGCCGGGTCCACTGGGCCGGTACCGAGACCTCCACGGTCAGCCACGGGGCCATCGACGGTGCGGTCTGCTCCGGCGAGCGGGCGGCAGCGGAGATCCTCGAGGCCGGCTGACGCTCTTCGGCTACGGGACCAAGGAGGTGGAGAACCCGCCACCCACCAGCGGTAGGCAGGGGGGCGGGAAGGCCTGGTAGCTGACCTGGTCGGCGGCGATGGCAACGCTGGTGCCGGCGGCGGTGGTGACCGTCAGCGGCACGGCGGCCGACCCCGGCGGGGAGGTGACCAACAGGTAGTTGCCCGACAGCACCTTGACCGAGGCGGCCGGTTTGGTCCCGAATCTCACAGACGTAGAGGGGTCGAAGCCGCTCCCGCTGACCAGCACCGGACCGCCGGCCGGCGACAGGGTGGTGGGTCCGACCAGGTTGACGGTCGGGAGCTGGCGGCCCAGCAGTCCCCGTTGGGCCGGTTCGATGCCGGCGGCCGACAGCAGTGGGGTGGGCGCCTGACTCGGCGGCAGGTTGGTGCAGACCAGATGGTTGGCGGAGGCGACCACGTCGGCGGTCGGGAAGCAGGGATAGAGGGGGCCGAACTGGCTGAAGTAGTTGCCGGTCACCCGGATGTGCCCGACGGTGTGGCAGCCGCCGGTGGAGAAGGAGTCGACCGGTTGGTCGTAGACCAGGTTGTCGGCCACCGAGATGAACTGGCTGCCGGTATCGGTGTACAGGCTGAAGTCGGTGTTGGTGCCGTTGTAGGCGACGTTGCCGGACAGCACCAGCCCGTCGGCGAAGCCGTGGGCCTGACCGCCGTTGGTGTAGATGGCGCCGCCGTCGCCCAGGGTCTGCATGTAGTTGAACATCAGGTTGTCGGTGATCCTGTTCCCACTGTTGACGTTCGGATCGCTGTTGGGGCTGAGCAGGTTGCTGTGCCAACCCCCCCAGCCTATGGAGATGGCGGTGTAGGGGACGTCGTCGATCTGGTTGTGGGCGATGGTGGTGCGCTGCGAGTAGCCCACCCAGATCCCGATGCCACCGAGGTACTGGATGGCCACGTGGTGGATGAGGTTGTCGGTGATGGTGTTGCCCGAGTTGATCTCCCGGTTATCGCCGCCGATGGGAAGCGGGTCGTTGGTGCCGCCGAGCTGGATGCCGGAGGCGGCGATGTCGGTGAACTCGTTCCCGGTGATGAGATCGCCCTGGCTGCCGTACAGCACGTCGAGCCCGGCACCACCCAGGTGGGCGAAGGTGTCGTCCTGGATGGTGACCCGGTGGGTGGCGGAGAGCACCACGTTGGCCGGAGTCCGGGTCCACGACGCATAGGGACAGCTTCCTGCCGGGGTCGAGTACGTGCAGGTCCCCTGGGTGTTGACGGCGTTGGGACCGGCGAGGCTCCAGTCGGCCTGCATCTCCGCGAAGCCGTCGGGGGAGTCGGGGGCGGTCCAGGTGCCGTAGGAGAACTGCAACCCCGAGAAGGTGAGGTCGTGGACGGGGGCGGCGAGGGTGCCGGCCACCTGGAGGAGGGTCGGCTGGACCGGGACCACCACCGAGTTGGTGGCCAGGCTCTCGCCGGGGGTGGCCATGTAGAAGATCCGGTGGGTGGTGGTGTCGATCGTCCAGTGCCCGGGGGTGAGCAGCTCGGCAGCGTTCTGGAAGAACGACGGCTGGGCCAGCGGGGAGAGGCCCCCGAACCCGCCCTGGGGCCCGTAGACCCAGGCCACCTGCTGGCTGCCGAGCTCGGGGAGGTGGAGGTTGGCCCAGCAGGGTTGGGCCACGGTGATGGCCACCGAAGTGATGGAGGTCAGCGGGCAGGAGGGTTGGGTCCAGGCGCCGTTGCCGCCGGCGAACACCACCGAGATCGACGACGGGTCCTTCCAGGTGGCCATCGAGGTGGCGGTGGTCAGGAACCCGGTGGAGGTCTGGACGAACAGCCCGGAGGGGAGCCCCTCCGACTGGGGAACGCTCTGGCCGTTGACGTAGAGCTGGCGGGTGTCGAAGCCGGCCGGCACCGACGCTTCCCAGGTGGTGGTGGAGCCGGGGACGAGCTGCCAGCCGGTCAGCGCTCGGCCGCCGCTGAGGATGGGGTGGGCGCCGGGGGCGGCTTGGTAGACGACGGTGTGACCGTTGGTGCCGGAGTCCTGTTGGCTGAAGGCGAGGGTGTGCTGGGAGACGTCGTAGGAGCCGTCCTCCAGGGAGACCACGATGTCCGAGGTCATGGTGGGGGCGAGAGCGCGGGCCCGCTGCTGGGCGGTGACCAGCGAGCAGGGGATGGTTTGGCTGCAGTCGGTTCCCTGACCGGCCGGCGAGGCGATGAGCACGGTGGGCGGAGGGGGTCCGGTGGTCGGCGATGTCGCCGCGGCGGTGGTGGGGGCGGCGAGCAGGATTGCGGTTGCCACGGTGGCGCCGGACGTTGCGAAGAACCGGATGCGGATGCGGCGGCGGCGGGGCCCTCCCCCCCTCCTCGAGCCGTGCATGGCGTACGTCCCTACTGGTTGGACTGATGGAGCCGAGCCTGGGCCCGGTCGGTGGCACTTTCGATGAGGGACACCATCAGAGCGGCGGTGTCGTCGATGAGGTCGTCAAGCGGGGTGTCGATCTTGTGGTCGAGCCAGGCGATGACCAACTCGCTGAGCCCGCCGAGGAACAGGTGGGCGGCGATCAGGGTGGTCGGATCGGGTCGGTCGGGGTCACCCCGCCGGAGTCGGGCGTAGCCGTCGAGGAACTGGGCGGTGGCGTGGAGGGTGTTGAGCCGGTGCCGGCCCATCCGCTCCTCGCCGAGCGCTTCCACGAACAAGATCCGGGCCCGCCGGGGATCGTCGGTGACGAACCGCATCATGGAGCCGACGATGGCCCGGGCCTGGTCCAACGGATCGTCGTCGGCCTCGGCCAGAGCGGCGGTGGAGAGGGCGGTGAGCTGACCCATCACGTCGTCGAACACCGCCAGCAACAGTGACTCCAACCCGTCGAAGCTCTCGTAGAAGTAGCGGGGGTTGAGCCGGCTGGCCTCACAGACCCGGCGCACCGTGGTCCCCCGCCAGCCATCGGTGCCGAGCAGCTCGAAGGCGGTGGCGAGCAGGATGGAGCGGCGCTCGGCCCGGCGATCGTCGGGTGCCATCCCCCGCCAGGAGCGCTGGTTCGGTTCGGTGTCGGTGGCGGCGGGCGGGGTCATACACATCCTCATTTGGCAACGGGCGTTGACATACCCTACAGTTGGCAACGCCCGTTATCAAACAAGCGGGTGACAGTGATCGGAGCCGCGGGTGGGTGATGGGGTGAGAGGTTCAGCCCGGGACGGGGTGGTGGTGATCGGGGCGAGCGTGGCCGGGATGGCCACCGCCCTGGCCGTCAGCCGCACCGGCCGCCGGGTGACCCTGATCGAGCGCGACCCGTTGCCGGAGATCGCCGATCCGGAGGCCGCCTTCGCCACCGAGCGCCGGGGGACGCCCCAGTCCCACCAGACCCACGGGTTTCTGGCCCGGATGACCAAGGAGCTGCGCAGCCACTTCCCCGACATCTACCAGTCCCTCATCGCCTCGGGGATCGAGACCGTCTCCCCGTTCGACAGCTGGGACGACCGCGACCCGGCCGACGACGAGCTCACCATCATGATCATGCGCCGCACCACCTTCGAGTGGGAGCTGCGCCGGGCCGTCCTGGCTGCACCCGGGGTCACTGTCCGATCGGGGGTCGGCGTCGAGGGCCTGATGTCGGCAGCGGGAGCCGGCAGACTTCCTCAGGTGACCGGGGTGATCCTCGACGACGGTTCGGTGGTCTACGGTTCCGTGGTGGCCTGCACCGGCCGACGGGGCGACGTCCCCAAGTGGCTGGCACCCTTGGGGGTGGAGGTGCCCGAACAGGTGACCGACACCGAACTGATCTACCTCACCCGCTGGTACCACCGGCCGCCGATCGACACCGAGCTCAACCCGCGGCTCGGCGGCGACCTCGGCTTCGTCAAGTACCTGGCCATCCCCGGCGACGGCGACACCCTGTCGCTGACCCTGGCCATCGGTGCCAAGGACCCGGAGTTGCGCCGGGCGCTGCTGGAAGCCGACCGGTTCGACCGGGCCTGCCGGCAACTGCCCGGACCCGCCAGCTTCTTCGAGGGGGGCGTCCTCACCGGATTGGGCGAGGTCCGGCCGATGGGCGGGTTCGTCAACCGGCTGCGCAGCTTCACCGGTTCCGACGGTTCGCCGACCGTCCTCGATTTCCAGGCGGTCGGCGATGCCCACACCTGTACCAACCCGTTCTACGGCCGGGGCTGCTCGCTCGCCCTGGTCCAGGCGGCGCTGCTGGCCGACGCCTTCGTCGCCCATCCCGACGATGTGGTTGCCCGCGCCTCCGCCTACGAGGTGGCTTCAGCGTTGGAGGTGGAGCCGTGGTTCCACGCCTCGGTGATGTCCGACTCCCAGCGCCAGAACGCCGACCCGAGCTCCGACGCCGACCAGTTCGCCCGGCGGTTCGGGGCCTTGGTCCTCGAGGTGATGTTCGGGGCCGTCCCCGACCCGGTGGTGGCCCGCGGCCTGATGCGGTTGGTCAACATGCTGGTCCGCCCCGACCAGCTGTTCACCGACCCCGACTTCGTTTCCCGGGTCCTCGCCCTGGTCAACGACCCGCAGAGTTTTGGATCCTCCTCGTCACCCGTCCGGGTGGAGAGGCACACATTGTTGAGCGCCCTGGCCGCCTGAGCCAGCCCGAACCGAAGGAGCCCTCATGCACGATCTGGTCATCCGGGGAGGCACCATCGCCGACGGCAGCGGCCGTCCGACCTTCACCGGCGACATAGCGATCGACGGCAACAAGGTGGTGGTCGTCGGCACCGTGGAGGCGAAGGGCCGTCGGGAGATCGACGCCGACGGGCTGCTGGTCACCCCCGGGTGGGTGGACATCCACACCCACTACGACGGCCAGGTGACCTGGGACCCCGAGGTGTCGCCGTCGGGCTGGCACGGGGTGACCACCGTGGTCACCGGCAACTGCGGGGTGGGGTTCGCCCCCGCCCGGGCCTCC
The DNA here is from genome assembly GCA_036268775.1 of Acidimicrobiales bacterium. Lineage (GTDB taxonomy): Bacteria > Actinomycetota > Acidimicrobiia > Acidimicrobiales > RAAP-2 > DASZIT01. The sequence goes on from DATATM010000012.1 coordinate 127,066, forward strand.
GACCGGGAGTGGCTGATCCAGCTGATGGAGGGGGTGGAGGACATCCCCGGCAGCGCGCTGGCGGAGGGGATGAGCTGGAACTGGGAGTCGTTCCCCGAGTACCTCGACGAGGTGGAGCGGGGCGAGCGGGTCCTCGACGTCGCCGCCATGGTCCCCCACGGGGCGCTGAGGGCGTTCGTGCTCGGGGAGGGCCGGGGGAACGACGAGGCTTCCGCCGAGGAGATCGCGGAGATGGCATCCCTGGTCCGGGAGGCGGTCCATGCCGGCGCCATCGGCGCCTCCACCACCCGCACCATCCTCCACCGGGCCAAGGACGGGGAACTGGCCGCCGGCACCTACGCCCCCGCCGACGAGCTGATCGCCATCGGCGAGGCCCTCGGCAAGGCCGGCCACCGGGTGTTCTCCCTGGCCAGCGACATGATGGACCTCGACGGCGAGTTCGCCTGGATGGCGGAGATCTCCAAGCGGGCCGGGGTGCCGGTCACCTACCAGGTCCTCCAGCCCGACTTCGCCCCCGACCTCTGGCGGGAGTGGGTGGACCGGGGGGTGGCCGCCAACCGCCAGGGCGCCTGGCTGGTCCCCCAGGTGGCCGGCAAGCCCACCTCGCTGATGGTCGGGTTCGAGTCGAAGACCCACCCCTTCTCCCACCACCGCGCTTACGCCGACATCGCCTCGCTGCCGCTGGCCGAGCGGGTGGCTCGGCTCCGGACCCCCGAGGTGCGGGCGGCGATCCTGGCCGAGGAGCCCACCCCCGGCGGGTTCGTGGCCCTGCTGCTGGCCAGCCTCCACAAGCTGTTCCCGCTGGGCGACCCGCCCGACTACGAGCCGGCCCCCGAGTCGGCGGTGGCGGCGGTGGCGGCCCGGGAGGGCCGGCCGGTGATGGAGGTGCTCTACGACCTGATGCTCGGCCGGGACGGCCACGAGCTCCTCTACCTCCCCATCCTCGACTACGCCGCCGGCAACCTGGATGCGGTCCGGGAAATGCTCATCCACCCGGCCACCGTGCTGGGGCTGGGCGACGGAGGCGCCCACTGCGGGGTGCTCTGCGATGCCAGCCTGCCCACCTTCATGCTCACCCACTGGGCCCGGGATCGCCATCGGGGGGAGAAGCTCCCCCTCGAGCAGGTCGTCCATCTCCAGACCCGCCGGACCGCCCAGCTCTACGGCCTCAACGACCGGGGGTTGCTGGCCCCCGGTTATGTGGCCGACCTCAACGTGATCGACCATCAGGGCCTGACCCTGGAGGCCCCCGAGCTGGTCTACGACCTCCCCGCCTCCGGGCAGCGCATGATTCAGCGGGCCCGTGGGTATATCGCCACGGTGAAGTCGGGCACGGTGGTGCGGGAGCACGATGCAGGCACGGGGGAGCTCCCCGGACGCCTGTTGCGGGGTCCCCAGCCGGTCCCGAGCGGCCGGTGAGCGGCTAGCTAGAACCGGTTGCAACTTCCCAGGGCTGGATTCATTTCGTAAGTTACCGCCGAGTTCAGCGTTCTACCCGTAGCTACAGTGGGGGGGATTTCGTTGCCAGTGTTAGGGGGAGTGCTTCGGTGACACGTTCATCGCGCCTCGGGGGGCCGCCGGTCGGGGGGAAATCACGGAGGTCGGGACTCCGGAATTATCGGCGCACCCTGCTTGCCCTCATCCTCTTCGCCGCCACCACCGTGACCGTGTTCGCCACCGCTCCCGGCGGCGCCTCCGCCGACACCGGCACCTTCTACCCCGGCACCTCGACGGCCACCGCCTCCGCACTTTCCCTGGTCCCCTCCACCGGCGGGCTCGGCTACACCATCACCTTCTCCACCTCCAACGCCGAGTACGAGCAGGGGCTGGCCAAGGCCCTGTCCCAGACCCTCAACCTCGGGGTGATCGGGACCATCCTCACCACCGCCAGCTGCAACATGCCGGCCGCTGTCCCCGCCTCCGCCCTTCCCCAGCCGGTCTCCCTCGAGAACAACGCCGCCCCCCCCACCAAGACCCTCACGGTGGCCGGCACCTTCAACGGCTCCGGAGCCGGGGCCGGCGTCGAGCAGGCATCGGTGACCGGGACCCCATCAGCCTCCTCGTCTACCCGGGGCGGCGACTTCGCGGTGGCCGGGGCCATCGACCTGTCCGGGCTCAACAGCGCCGCCACCGCCGGGGTGGTCAACAATCAGACCCGGAGCGTCGACTCCTCGGTCGACATCGGGTCGCTCTCCCTCCTCGGGGGCCTGGTGGTCCTCAAGGGCCTCCACTGGGAGGCCTCCCAGCAGTCGGGGGCGGCCAACACCTCCGCCGCCACCTTCGCCATGGGGGCGGCGGTGGTCGCCGGGGTGACCCTCCCCACCCCCACTCCGGCCCAGCTGGCCACCGTGATCGGCATCGTCAACACCGCCCTCTCCCCCACCGGCTTCCGGATCAATCTCCCGGCGGTGACCCAGACCGCCAACGCCCATGACGGCAACGGGGCCACCACCAAGATCTCCCCGCTGTCGATCGGGATCGACAGTTCCGCTCTCGGAGCCGCGGTGATCGGCAGCCAGCTGACCTCCGCCCAGCCCCTCAAGACCGCCATCGACAACGCCCTCATCGCCGCTAACTGCCAACTCAGCGGTGACCTGCTGCCGATCGGTGACATCGCCCTCGGGGTCCCGGCCGGCGGTGGCGGCCTCGACGTCGACCTCGGCGGGGCCACCGTCAACATCAACGCCGATCCTCCGGTCAACGCCTTCGGATCCTTCGGGCTGTCGGGGAACACCGCCCCCTCCGACACCGGCGGATCGACCGGCACCTTCACTCCCGGTGACGCCGGCACCCCGTTCATCCCCGGCACCTCGGGGACTTCCGGCCTCTCCGACACCTCCTCTTCCACCCCGTCCTCCTCGGGACCGTCCGGGGCCCAGTCGCTCGGGCCCACCACCAAGACCTCGGCCTGCGCCAGCCTGAGTAGTTCGGGGGGATCCTGCAGCGGGGGCGGGGCGGCGGTCTGGATCGCCCTCATCGCCCTCGGGCTGCTGCTGGCCGCCTTCGCCTGGGATTTCGTCCGACAACGCCGCCGACGCCTGACCATCGGAGAGACGCTATGACCGACGCAGCATCCAACGGCACCTCCAAGTTGCGGCTGCCCACCTCGCCGGGGGAGCTCCGGCTGTTGAAGGGCTACGGGCCACTGGCTGCCCTGCTGGTGGCGTTCGCGTTGATGGCGGTGTTCGTGCCCAGCGTCGCTCCCCAGCAGCAGACGGTGACCAAGACCAAGCCGGTCGCCGGGGCCGGGACCGGCACCGGGACCAGCGCCACCGGGAAGGCGGGGGCGACCGGGGCGGCGGGGACCGGCACTGCCGGGTCGGCGGGGAGCTCAGGCTCGGCCGGGTCGTCGACGGGTGGGTCCTCCGGCCAGGTGACCGGCGGCACCGCCAGCCCCTGTCCGGGCAAGACCCTCCAGGTCACCGGCGACCCCTACTCGCCGCCCTGTATAGCCTTCACCGGCAACAACGGCGGGGCCACCTCCATGGGGGTGACCCCCACCCAGATCAACGTGTCCTACCGGCAGACCAGCGACCCCGGCTTCCAGCAGACCCTGGCCCAGATCGGCGGCGCCCAGTTCCTCGACAGCCCGGCCGACGTCATCCGCACCGTCCAGGGCCTGGCCGACTACTTCAACAAGAACTTCCAGCTCTACGGGCGGAAGATCAACATCATGCCGTTCAACGGCCAGGGCAGCCAGACCGCCGAGCTGCTCGGCCAGGGCCAGCAGCAGGCCCAGGCCGACGCCATCACCGTCGGGCAGCAGATGAAGGCGTTCGCCGAGCTGGACGGCACCACCGAGCCCTACGACGTGGCCCTGGCCCAACAGAAGGTCCTCTCCTTCGGGGCGCCCTACCTGTCGGCCTCGTTCATGGGCCAGTACGACCCCTACATGTGGAGCATCGCCACCGAGGGCAATGACGTGGTGTCCGCCACCGCCCAGGCCGGCATCGCCCAGCTGGCCGGGAAGCCGGCGGCCTACGCCGGGGGCTCGCTGAAGAACCAGCCCCGGAAGATCGCCATCATCGCCCCCGACAACCCCTGGTACCAGTCGAGCGCCAACGTCGCCGTTCAGGACTTCCAGGCGGCCGGCCATCCGGTCACCGACGACATCCAGTACCAGCTCAACCTCGGCACCCTCTCCAGCCAGGCCGCCACCATCGACGCCAAGCTCCAGAACGACGGCATCACCACCGTGGTCTGCGGCTGTGACCCGGTGATGCCCGTCTACCTCACCTCCCGGGCCCACGAGCAGGCCTTCACCCCCGAATGGATCGTGGCCGGCGTCGCCCTCACCGACAATGACATCGTCGGCCAGCTGTTCACGCAGTCCGAGTGGTCCCACGCTTTCGGGGTCAGCTTCCAGGGACCGACCCTGCCGAAGAACGCCACCCTCGGCTACGCCGCCTACAAGTCGGTGCGCTCCGACGAGCCGGCCAACATCGTCGACCTCATCTACGCCCAGATGTACCAGATGGTGATCGGCATCCAGATGGCCGGGCCCAACCTCACCCCCCAGACCTTCGAGGCGGGGGAGCGCGCCTATCCGGGCAGCGTGGCCGGCGCCCCCAACGCCGAGTTCGGCACCTGGGCGATGCCGGCCGGCCACTACTCGCCCCAGGTCGACTTCCAGGAGATTTACTGGGACCCCAACAAGACCTCCACCTACAACGGGAAGCAGGGGGCCTACGTCGACATGGGCCCGCGTTACAAGTTCGGCGGCGTCCCCGCCGGCAACCCACCGCTGCCCGCCGGCTTCGGCTCGGGCTCGTAGCCGCCGGATCGGATCGCTAGCCCCGTGCGCGCCCCCACCATCCAGATCCCGTCGTTCTTCACCGGGCTCTCCCCCCGCGTCCGGGGGACCCTGCTGGTGGTGCTGGCCGCCCTCCTGGTCATCTTCGTGGTGCCGGCGCTGGCCCCCCACACCGCCCCACTCGGTCTGTTGCTCCAGGGGGCCGAACTCGGGGCGGTCAACGGCTTGCTGGCTCTCGGGCTGGTGCTGACCTACAAGTCGACCCGGATCATCAACTTCGCCTACGGGGCGATGGGCGGCCTGGCCGGGACCATCGGGGTGATGCTCGACCTCGGCGAGCACTGGAACTGGTTCATCGCCCTGGGGGCGGGTCTGGTCATCGGCGCCCTGCTGGGGGCGGGGGTCGACCTGGTGATGCGCCGGTTCTTCAACGCCCCCCGGCTCATCGCCATGGTCGCCACCATCGGCCTGGCCCAGGCCCTCGGCGGCATCCAGCTGCTGGTGCCGGGCTGGTTCCACGGGCCGCCCCTGGTCGGCGGCCTCCCCACCCCGCTCACCCGGTTCCACGTCAATATCCACCCGGTGCTGTTCAACGGGGACGACCTGTTGATCGCCTGCATGGTGCCGGTGGTCCTCCTCGGGCTCGGCTGGTTCCTGCTCCGCACCGACTACGGGGTGGCGGTCCGGTCGGTGGCCGACAACTCGGAGCGGGCCCTGCTGCTCGGCATCCCGGTCAAGCGGCTCGGCACCCTGGTCTGGATCATCGCCGGTGGCCTGGCGGCGTTGACGGTGATGGTCAACGCACCGTCCCAAGGCCTGACCCTGTCGGCGGCGGCTGGGCCCACCTTGTTGCTGCCGGCGCTGGCGGCGGCGGTCATCGCCCGGATGGAGAACCTGCCGGTGGCGTTCGGAGCGGGGGTGGGGCTCGGCATCGTCAACTCGGTGGTCGGCTTCAACGTCCGCCAGGAGTCGGTGACCGACGTGGTATTCCTGGCCGTCATCCTGTTGGCCCTGCTCCTCCAGAAGAAGAAGGCGGGTCGGGCCAACGACGCCGGCGACTCTTGGCTGGCCACCGGGGTGCTGAAGCCGATCCCCGACATCCTCAAGCGTCTCCCCGAAGTCATCGCCGGCCGGGCCCTGATCGGGGCGGCCATCGCCGCCGTCCTCATCGCCACCCCGTTGCTGGCCGGGCCGGGCACCACCCTCGAGTTCACCGTGGCCATCATCTTCGGGATCGTGGCCGTCTCCCTGGTCTGCCTGTCGGGCTGGTCGGGGAACATCAGCCTCGGTCAGTTCGCCTTCGCCGGCATCGGTGGGGTGATCGCCGGTGACCTCATCGAGAAGTCCAACGTCGACTTCTTCGTCTCCCTGTTGTGCGCGGCGGTGGGCGGGGCGGTCCTCGCCGTCCTGGTCGGATTGCCGGCGTTGCGGATCCGGGGGATGTTCCTGGCCGCCACCACCCTGGCCCTGGCGGTGGCGGTCGACTCCTTCTTCCTCAACCCCACCAACTTCGCCTCCGTCATCCCCCAGGGCTTCCTCCGCCCGGTGCTCTGGAAGCGTTTCGACCTGGCCAACGGCCGTACCTATTACTTCTTCTGCCTGGCCATCCTGTTGGTGGTGGTGGTGTTCGTGAAGGGCCTGCGGAAGGCCCGGGCCGGGCGGGTGCTGCTGGCCAACCGGGACAATCAGAACGCCGCCTCGGCGATGGCGGTGCCGTCGATCCGGGTCAAGCTGGTCGGCTTCATGCTGGCCGGTTCCATCGCCGGGATCGCCGGAGCGCTGTACGCCACCTCGCTGCGGGGAGTGGGCTTCCACACCTTCGACTCGTCGTTGAGCCTGGTGGTGTTCTCCATGGCCGTCATCGGCGGCCTCTCCTCGATCAGCGGCGCGCTGCTCGGGGTGGCGTTGATCGAGATCGCCAGTGACGCCTTCCCCCAGTACCAGCTGCTGTTCACCGGATTCGGATTGCTGGTGGTCCTGTTGGTGCTGCCCGGCGGGCTCGGGGTCGGGATCCAGTTCGTGCGGGACCGGGTGCTCCGGGTGGTGGCGGAACGCCGCGGCCTGCTGGTGCCCAGCCTGGTGGCCGACCGGCGGGACGACTCCGGCTCCGGTGGGGCCGGCCACGACGCCCACGCCCCCAAGGAGGACTCGCTGCTGGCCGCCGCCCTCACCGGCGATGGACCGACAGCCGGCAACGGCCACGGGCCGACGGTCCGGTACGGGGTCGGCTTGGGTCCCGACCAGCCGGCGGAGATCCCCGATGCCTTCGGCACCGGCACGCCTTCTCGTCCGGAGGTTCCGGTCGGGGCCGGGTCAACCTCGGTGCCGGTTCCGGAATTCGCCGGGGCTCCGACCGGCCAGCAGTTCGTCGGGGAGCCGACCGGCGACCTGGAGTCCGCCCTCGGGCCGGAGTTCCAACACACCCGGCCGCTGGCCCTCCGCTGCCAGGGGGTGGAGGTGTCCTACGGGCCGGTCCAGATCCTGTTCGGCATCGACCTCGACGTCGCCGAAGGGGAGATCGTCGCCCTGCTCGGCACCAACGGGGCGGGCAAGTCCACCCTGTTGAAGGGCATCACCGGTCTGGCCAAGGTCGGTGGCGGCTCGGTGGAGTTCGCCGGCCGGAACATCACCAACAAGGCCCCCAACACCGTCGCCCATCTCGGCCTCTCGCTGATGCCCGGTGGACGGGGGATCTTCCCGACCCTGACGGTGGAGGAGAACCTGCGCCTCGGCGCCTGGCTGGTCCGCAAGAACCGGGCGATGTCGACCGCCGCCCGCAAGCGGGTGCTGGCCCTGTTCCCGATCCTCGACAGCCGCTACAACCAGCAGGCGGGCAACCTCTCCGGCGGCGAGCAGCAGATGCTGTCGCTGGCCATGGCTCTGATGGTCACCCCCAAGGTGCTGATGATCGACGAGCTTTCCCTTGGGCTGGCCCCCACCATCGTCGCCCAGTTGATGGACGTCGTCGCCATGCTCCACCGGGACGGCACCACCATCGTGGTGGTCGAGCAGTCGGTCAACGTCGCCCTGGAACTGGCCCAGCGGGCCGTCTTCCTGGAGAAGGGCGAGGTCCGCTTCAGCGGGCCGACCGCCGAGTTGCTGGAGCGGCCCGACATCCTCCGGTCGGTGTTCATCGCCGGGGCCAGCGCGGTGACCAACGGTCGGGGGGGCGGCGACGGGGCGGATCAGGACATGAGCCGCACCCACGAAGTCCAGGCGGCCAACCCGGCGGCAGCACTGGGAGGCGACGCCCTCACCCGGGTGGCTCCCGACGCCAACGCCTCGGTGGTGTTGGAGTGCCGCGGGGTGATCAAGCGGTTCGGGGGGATCACCGCGGTCAACGACGTCCACATCGGGTTGCGCAACGGGGAGATCCTCGGCCTCATCGGCCACAACGGGGCGGGGAAGACCACCCTGTTCGACCTGATGTCCGGCTTCCTCCCCCTCGACGGTGGCCAGATCCTCCTCGGCGGGATGAACATCGGCACCTGGCCCGCCCACATGCGGGCGACCGCCGGCCTCGGCCGCACCTTCCAGGAAGCCCGGCTGTTCCCCTCCCTCACCGTCCAGGAGACCATCGCAGTGGCCTTCGAACGGCACCTGTTCTCCCGCGACCTCATCGCCGCCGGCCTCCGACTGCCCGCCTCCCTCGACTCCGAATATGACGTCAGCCTCAAGGTCGACGAGTTGGTCACCCTGATGGGCCTCGGGGCGTTCGCAGAGAAGCTGGTGGGCGAGCTTTCGACCGGGACCCGGCGCATCGTGGAGCTGGCCTGCGTGCTGGCTCAGGACCCGGCCGTCCTCCTGCTCGACGAGCCCTCCGGCGGGGTGGCCCAGCGGGAGACCGAAGCCATGGGCCCGCTGCTGCAACGGGTGCAGATCCACTCCGGGTGTTCGATCCTGGTGGTCGAGCACGACATGCCGCTGCTGACCGCCATCTGTGACCGGATGATCGCCCTGGAGTTGGGCGAGGTCATCGCCGAGGGCACCCCGGCCGAGGTCCTCGACCACCCGCTGGTGGTGGAGTCCTACCTCGGCACCAAGGAGTCGGCCATCCAGCGGTCGGGGGTCGGCGCCGTCCGCTAGTCCCTGGCCAGGCCCGGGCCGGCTCACCATCGGGCATTCAGGCCTGTTGGGACATCACCGCGGCTTGCATCACCTGGAGATCCGAGGGGTCGATGGCCAACGGGCCACCCGCCACCGGCACCTGCCAGACGTGGGTCATGTACGGCGTCCGCGCCGCGTCGTGCACGGTGCCCGGTGCGCAGGGGGTGAAGCCCACGATCTGGTGGGTGGTGCTCGAGGTGCAGAGGTTGGTGTGGGCGTGCCATTGCACCAGGCACCCGTAGGGCATCGGTCCGTTGGCGTCAGTGGGCAGGAGATACATGGCCGCCACCAGCACCGGCCCGGTCGGGGTCATGGCATAGACCAACGAGTCGACATGATTCGGGTCGAGGATGTCCTGTTTGTTCATGTACGACGGGTTGATGTAGTGGACGATCGGATAGGCGGCGCTGGTGATGGGTCGATACCCGGCGGCGGTCGCCGCGCTCAGGTTCTTGTATTTGGCCACTGCCTCCGAGGTGGCCTGTACGTACTGCACCGCCCCGAGCACCTGGGCGTCGGTCGGCGCCGTCGAGCAACTGGGTGTCTGCATCTGATGCCCGGAGTCGGTCGCCGAGCCCACCGAGGTGAGCAGCGTTGTCTCGCCGGCCGGCAACGGCGGACCGGTGTATTTCCAGTTCGGGTCGGTCACCCCGAGTCCGGCCATCCCGGACATGCTCATCGAATTGGCGGTGCCGCTCGCCGAAGAACCCGACATCCCCGGCATCGCTTTCATCGCCGAGGTGGCCGGGGTGGTGGTGGTCGGGCTGGAGGAGGACCCCGACATGGTCATCGATTTCATGGTGGAACCCGAGGCAGCCGCGGCCGGAGCCTCGGGGATGACGGCGATGGCGGCCGGCACGATGGCCAGCGCGACGATTCCGAGGGTCGCCCAGATCTGGTGACGGGCGAAGGCCACCGTGAGGGGGACCGGAGCGGTCACCGGGTCGAGCACCCGGGGCAGGAAGACCGCCCCCAACAGGATGAGCAGCGGGCCGGCGTTCGGATCGGTGGCCATCCCGGTGAAGATCCCGCCCATGGCCTGCCCGGTGACCCAGAACAGCGCCCCCACCCCCATGCCGATCCCGATGAAGATGTCCGGCCGGCGGGTCACGAAGGGACCCAATCCGATCAGGAGGAACAGCGTCGCCAACCCGACCGCTGCCGGGGTGCCGGCCCCGGTGAAGGCGTGCCCGAGCGAGCGGAGGAAATGCCCGTACCAACCCGGCTGGCCGTCGGCCATGCCGGACAGGGAGTCGGACAGCCAGCCCGAGGTCCGGTTCTGGGGCAGGAACTGCAGCACCGCGAAGAACACCCAGAGAGCCGCCCACACCCACAGGCCGCCGAGTCCGCCGAGGGGGCCGTGGCCGGCGGCCGAGGAGGCAAGGCCGGTTCGACGCGGGTCCTCGGTCCGGTCCGACACCGTGCCGCCACCCACGGGGGCGTCGGCGGCGGTCGGCCAGATCAGGATCCCGATCACCGCGTAGAGGAGGACGGCACCCGGCGCTCCCATCAGGGCGCTGGCATGGCCGGTGAAGATGGACCCGAACCCCTCGCCGAACCACCAGACACCGGCAGCCCAGGCGATGGAGGCGGCCAGGGCGACCTTGACGGTGCGCCGCCGCAGCAGGCCGATGCCGATAGCCAACTGGGAGAGACCGAAGACGGTGTTCCAGAGCGCGACGTCCCGGGAGAGGAAGTTGGCCATGTGGCTCACCGAGGAGGCGATGGCCGACGGTTGATCGGAAGCATTGGGGGCGATCACCATCGAGACGAAGTCCGAGCCGAACATGCGGGGTTGGAACTGCAACCCGGCATCGATGATCCAGAGGATCCCGAGCACGATCTGGATGGTGCGCTTGTTGATGTGCCAGCGCTCCGCCAACGTTGGCGAAGCCCCGTCGGACCGTTTGCCCGCGTCCGACCCAGCACCCGTGGAATGGGCAGCGATCATGTTCCTCCCCCTCTTGTAGGCAACACGTCCCCGTATGACGCCAAGGCCAAGCTACTGCGGTTGCCCGACCAGATGGTCTCGGCTTCCCCCCCGGTCCGTCATTTAGGGTCATGGCGTGCCCGTCCTCGTCGCTGCTCCCGACAAGTTCCGGGGTACGGCTACCGCCGTCCAGGTGGCGGGTGCGATCGGCGGGGCGGGATCCCTCGCCGGTTGGTCGGTCGTCCAGTCCCCCCTCTCCGATGGAGGTGAAGGCCTCCTCGAAGCGGTGCGTCGACCCGGCGACCGCTGGGAGACCCTCGAGGTCACCGGTCCACTGGGAGAGCCGGTGTCGGCGTCGTGGTTGCTCGGTGAGGATCTGGCGGTGATCGAGATGGCCCAGGCTTCCGGGTTGCCCCTGGCCGGCGGGCCCGGCGGCAACTGGCCGCTGGCGGCGAGTACCCGGGGGACCGGCCAGCTCCTGGTCGCCGCGGCCCGGGCGCTCACGGTCACTCGCAGGCCATCCGCCGACGGTTCGCTCCCGTCCATCATCATCGGGTTGGGTGGATCGGCGACCACCGACGGTGGGTCGGGGGCACTGGAGGTAATCGAAGAGGCGGGCGGGCTCGGCCCGGTGGACCTCATCGCCGCCTGCGATGTCAGCATCGGTTTTCTCGACGCCGCCCGGTTGTTCGGGCCACAGAAGGGAGCCACCCCGGTCCAAGTGGCGGCGTTGGCCGACCGGCTGGGTCGACTGGCCGAGGAGTACGAGCGACGCTTCGGCATCAACGTGAGAGACGTACCGGGTGCCGGCGCCGCCGGCGGCCTGGGCGGCGGCCTGGCCGCTCTCGGCGGGCGGCTGGAGGCCGGGTACCGGTTGGTGGCCGATCTGGTCGGCCTTCCGCGAGCGCTCGGCGGGGCAGACCTGGTGATCACCGGAGAAGGCGCCCTCGATGCCACCTCGTTCACCGGCAAGGTGGTCAACGGGGTGCTCGGTGACGCCTCCGCGTTGGGGATCCCGTCCCTGGTGATCGCCGGACAAACGACCGGCGAGGCGTTGGCCATCGCCCACGACTACGGGGCCGAGGTGGTGTCGTTGAGCGACCGGTTCGGCGAGGACCGGGCCACCCGGGACACGCTGGCCTGCGTGGAGGAAGTCGTCGTCCACGCCCTCCGGTCGTTCCCGGGGAGCTAGCCGCGCTAACGACACCGCCGGCGGGTCACCGTCGCCGCCGGTTGACTACGGATGGGTCAGACCGGGGCGGGATCGAGCGGTTGATCCTCATTCTGCGGCTGGCTCGACGGGTCGGTATCGACTTCGATACCCAGTTTGGGCACCACCCGGTCCAACCACGAGGGCATCCACCAATTGGCGTCGCCGATCAGCTCCATGATGGAGGGCACCAGCACCATGCGCACCAAGGTGGCGTCGATCAGGATGGCAGCCGCCAGGCCCAGGCCGAAGACCTTGAGCACGTGGAGCGGGTCGCCGATCACGAAGGATCCGAACACGCAGATCATGATGGCCGCCGCCGCGGTGATGACCCGCGCCGTCTTGGCCAGTCCGTCGGCCACCGCCGTCGCATTGTCATGGGTGAGCCGCCACTCCTCCCTCATCCTCGACAACAGGAATACCTCGTAGTCCATGGAGAGGCCGAACAGGATCGTGAACATCATCAGGGGTATCCACGGATCGATGGGGCCGGTCGCCCCGATCTTGAAGAATCCGCCCAACCATCCCCACTGGAAGACGGCCACGATCACCCCGTAGGCGGCACCCACCGACAGCAGGTTGACCACCGCCGCCTTCACCGGGATGAACACCGATCGGAAGACCGCCATCAACAGTAGGAACGACAACAGGATCACCACACCGATGACCCAGGGAAGCCGGTGGGACAGATAGGACGATGCGTCCACCGAACCCGCCGTCTCCCCGCCGACGCTGGCCTGCACCCCGGTGCCGGCGGTGGCGGCCGGAAACACCTGGTTGCGGAGGGTCTGCACCAGTGCCTGGGTCTGGGACGACTGGGGCGAGGTGGTCGGGATGGCGATGATCATCGCCGCATTGCCCGACGGGCTGAACTGGGTCGGGGCCACGAAGGCGATCCCCGGGGTGTCCCGGAGGGCGGCGCCGATCCGGGCGACATCGGCGCCTTGGCCGGGCGGAACGGTGGCGACGACCACCAGCGGCCCATTGAACCCGGGCCCGAAGCCGGTGGCCAACGCATCGAAAGCCTGTCGGGTGGTGGCGTTGGGGGGATCGTTGCCGGCATCGGTAAAGGCCAGGCGCATCGAGAACAACGGCAGGGCGAGAACGATCAGGATGAGGAGGGCAGCGATGCCGGCCACCAGCGGGCGGCGTTGGATGGCCCGGCTCCATCGATACCAGAACCCTCGGGCCGAGGGTACCGCCGCACTCTGGAGGAGACCCGGGACGTGCAATTTGTCGACCGCCCGCCCTGAGAAACCCATCATGGCCGGGAGCAGGGTGATGGCCGCCGTCATCACCAGCACCACCGCGGCGATGGCGCCGATGGCCAGTCCCCGCATGAACGGAAGCTGGAGGATGAACAGGCCGAGGAGGGAAAGGATCACCGTGGTTCCGGCGAACACCACCGATCTTCCGGAGGTGGCCAGGGACATGGTGATGGCGTCTCGAGGTTCTCGGCGTTCGGCCAACCCCTGTCGGTACCGGGTCACGACGAACAAGGCGTAGTCGATGCCGACGCCCAACCCGATCATCGCCATGATCTCCGGGGCGAACGTCGGCGTGGTCACGATGTGGGACAACAGGTCGAGGACGGCAAAGCCGATGGCGATCCCGAACAGGGCGGTGATGATCGGAAGGCCCATGGCCACCACCGACCCGAAGGCCACCAACATGATGATGATGGCGGCAAAGATGCCGATCCCTTCACTCGAACCTGGTTTGCCCCCGGCCACCAGCCCGATGGCCTGGCCTCCGACCCCCACCTGGTAGCCCGAAGCCTGGAACGACTGGGCGGTGTTGATCAGATTCTTGATGGCGGTGGTCGGCAGATCCCCGGCCTGCTGGTTGAACTGGACGGCGATGTAGGCGATATGCCCATCGGGCGAGATCTGGTGAGCACCGGCGGGCGACAACGGGCTGACCACCCCGGACACATGAGACTGCCGGCCGAGGGCGGCGACCAGCTGGGTGGTGCGGGCCTGATTGGAGGGGTCGGTGAACGGCGTGCGGGTAGTGATCACCACCTGGGCCGGGCTCCCGGCTTGCCCCGGAAAATCGGCGTTGAGGATCTGTTGGACCGTCTGCTTGCCCCCGGTCAGATTGTTGGTGAAAGAGCTACCGGCGGCTTGGGCGAGCACATTGCTGGCGACCAGAGCCACCAGCCAGATGACCAGCACCCACCAGCGGTGGTCGTGGCACCATCCGGCGATCCGGGCCAGGGCGCTCTCCTGGGCGGGTCGGGATTGGGGTCGGACCGGTACCGGCCGCTCGTCGAGCCCCGTCGTGAGCGTCATGTGATACCTCCACGTTGAGAAAGAACCATGCCTGGCGTCACCGGTGGACTGTCTCACCGTCACCCGCCGGACGTCATTGTCGCCCATTGGGCAATGGAGCGGCAATGGTGTCTCGGAGGTTGGACGACACTCGCAGCCGAAAGTCATCGGCCAGGTGCCCGCAGTTCAGTCACCCTCCAGCTGACGTGAAAGTGACACAACCGGGCTCCTCTCGGGTGAACGGGTGAACGGCTGACATCGAACCGGGGATGGCGCCTGTCACAATGGCTCGGCACCTTCGAGATCGGAGCCGATTGACCCATCCACGGCGAGTGCTCGGCGTCCTGTTGGCCATCTCGGCGGCGGGTCTCGCCGCCTGTGGGCAGACCCCGGCCGCCACCTCCGGTGCGCACCATGCGGGCACGACTGCTTCCACCACGACCACGAGTACGGTCCCTCCGCCACCGCCGAGCCTGCCCCCACCGGTGGCGTTGACTCCTCTGGTGTCCCCGGCGTTCGCCGGCGAGGGACAGTGGACCGCCGCCGGCCGGAGCGTCTACGGGCCGCCAGTGTTGTACATCACCACCCTCCGGGCGGCCGGGTCGGACACCCCGGCCGGGATCGCCTGGATGGACACCAGCCGGCTCCGCGGCAACCTGTACTCCGGCAGCATCAGCCCCGGGCAGGGCCCCTGGACCTACACCGCTCCCATCCAACCGGCGGCCGCTCTCACCCTGGTGTGCGCCTTCAACGGCGGGTTCAAGCTGGCCGACACCCACGGCGGCTATTACGCCGAAGGCCGCTACTTCGCCCCGCTGGTCACCGGGGCGGCGTCGCTGGTCATCACCCAGGACGGCACCGTCTCCATCGGCGACTGGGGCCGGGACGAGTCGATGTCCGCCGACGTGCTGGCGGTCCGCCAGAACCTCACGCTGCTGGTCGACGGTGGGGCTCCGGTGGCCGGGTTGTCACCCGATGACACCGCCGCCTGGGGGTCGACCCTCAACTACGTGCCCCAGGTCTACCGATCCGGAGCCGGGGTCACGGCCAGCGGCGCCCTCGTCTACGTGTCCGGACCGTCGCTCAACATCGTCCAGCTGGCCGGTTTGCTGGTGGCGGCGGGAGCGGTCCGGGGGATGGAGCTGGACATCAATCCGGCCTGGGATTCCTTCACCTTCTACACGCCGTCGACCCCGACCGGCGCGGCAGCCCCGGGCAACGGCACCGACCTGCTGGCGTCGATGTCGGGGGGAACCACCCGGTTCTTCGATCCTTCCTACGCCCGCGACTTCATCACCATGTCGACCCGCTGATCCCTCGCCGGCTGGGGCGCGGCCAGACCCCGGACAACTCCTAACCTGGAGCCATGGACGGAGACGGAGTGGCCGAAGCCCACCAGGCGGCGATAGCCGCAGGTCAGGCCGGGTATACCGATCCACAGACCGGGCTGTTCGTGCTTACCTCCGCCTACCTGTCGGACCGCGGCACCTGTTGTGGCAACCGCTGCCGGCATTGCCCCTACGGCGATCTCGACGGTGTCGACCCGGCGTAGGTGGCAGGAGCTCCGCCATTTTCGACACCGGAGGCAGTAATTCATCAAGAAAACCGACTCCGGCGTCGATGTTCTTGCTATGTCTAGTGCCGGTGGCGACGAGGGGATCCGACGCGACTCACTTGCCGCGCTCGGCGGCGCCTTGGCCCGCCGGTCCCAAGCCGTCGCCTCCTCGATCGCCGATCGCTGGGAGGAGACCGGCGGATTCGACCGGACCGAGCCCGAAGAGCTCCGGTCGGAGATCGAGCGGTTCACCGTGCTGGCCACCACCGCCGTCGCCAACTATCTCATCACCGGTGAGGCCCCCACCCAGGCGGAGTCGGACGAACTCTCCCAGACCGGTCGCGCCCCAGTCGATAATCGGCTTTCCCTGGCCGGCCTGACCAAGCTGTACCTGTACTGGCGGGATGCCGCCGAAGGGGCGGTGCGGGAGGAAGGCCAGCGCCTGGAATGTTCCGACTCGGTCCTCGACCAGGCCGTCGGGGTGGTGCGGGCCGGAGCCGACGGATCGTTGGTGGGCATGGCCAAGCAGTTCGACCTCGCCTATGGCGAGCTCCGGGCTCAACTGGCGGAGGAACAGGCGCGGCTGGGCTTCTTGGCTCTGCACGACCCGTTGACCGGCCTCCCCAACCGGGCGCTCTTCATCGAACAGCTGACCCGGGCCCTCGGGGCCCGCGGGCGCCCCAACACCCAGGTCGCCGTCCTCTATCTCGATATCGACCACTTCAAGTCGGTCAACGACCTGAGCGGCCACTCGGTGGGCGACCAACTCCTCATCGCCTTCGCCAACCGCATCCAGGACATCGTCCGTCCCGGCGACACCGCCGCCCGTTTAGGAGGCGACGAGTTCGTCGTCCTCTGCGAAGGGCTGCGCGGCGGCCAGGTCGGAGCCGCCGCCCTGGCCGCCCGGATCGGCGACGCGCTGGCCGAGCCCTTGCCCATCGACGGAAAGGTACTCACCGCCAGCGCCAGCATCGGGGTGGCGGTGGCCTCCCCCGGCGATGACCCCGGCATCGTCTTGTCCCACGCCGACGGGGCCATGTACCTGGCCAAGCAACGGGGACGGGCCCGCTACGAGCTCTACACCGGCGTCGACTGAGGCAGCGGCGTCAGGCGGTGAAGCGAGCGGAAGCCCCCGCGTTCACGTCGAGTACCGACCCGGTGATGTGCCGGGCGCCGTCGGACAGCAGGTACACCAGCGCCGCGGTGATCTCCTCCGGCTCCAGCCAGGGAACCGACTGGGTGTGGAGCTCGGCCATCACCGGAGCCACCTCCTCGGCGGTCGGGTGCTCCAGGTCGGGGCGCATCAGGCTGTAGAGCTGGTCGTTGTGAATCATCGGGGTCGAGACGTTGCCGGGGGCGATGACGTTGACGGTGATCCCGAAGCCGGCCAGTTCGTAGGCCGCCGACTTGCACAGCCCGATCACTCCCCACTTGGAGGCGGAATAGGCGGGGATGGCGGGTTGGGAGGTGCGGCCCATCATCGAGGAGATGCCGATGATCCGACCCGACCGTTGCTTCCGCATGTGGGGAGCGGCGGCCCGGATGGCGTTGAACACCCCGGTGAGGTTGATGTCGATCACGTCGCCCCACTGGTCGGCGGTCATGTCGCAGACCGAGCCGATGGCGGTCACCCCGGCATTGGCGACCATGATGTCCACCGACCCAAGCGACGTCTGTGCCTCGTCGACGAAGGCGATGACCGCCCCGAGGTCACGGACGTCCACCACCTCGGACACACACCGCCGACCTTCGGCTTCCACCAACTTGGCCGTCTCCGCCAGCTGGTCGGGGCTCGACAGCGGGTACCCGATGGAGGCGACGTCCTCGCAAAGATCGCAGATGGCCAGGTCGGCCCCGAGCCGGGCCAGCTCCAGGGCGTGGCTGCGGCCCTGACCCCGAGCCCCTCCGGTGATGATCGCCACCCGGCCTGCCAACGGCTGCGGTGTGTCGGCCTCGCTCATCTGTCTCCCCCTCGTCGTTCGGCGTTCGTGCCGCTTCCCGGCTGTCACCGGGTCAGGTGGTGCGGCTCCACTTGTCGAGTACCGATCGGTAGCCGGCGTCCCAGCCGTCATACTGCTCTCTCAGCGCACCGCCCGGCCAACCGGCGGGGAGCAGCTCGTCGGGCAACAACGGGTCCGCCTGCAGGTGGCGGAGGACCGAGGCCGACAGCTCGAAGCCGGGCGCCAGGTCAGCAGGCTTCCGGGTGGGCCGGGCCTCCATCGACTCCATCAGCTGGCGGGCGCGTTGTCCCCACCCCTCCAGATCCCAGAGCCGGGCGGCCAACGCCGGCTGGTCGCCGTCGGGTCGGGCCAGCAGCAGGGTGGAATCGAGCTCCACCTCCGGATCGAGCTGGATCTTGATGTTGTCGGGCCGCATCCAGGTTCCCTCCCGCAGCTCCCCCAACCGGGCGAACCTCAGCGCGCTCCGCCGTTTGGATCGGATCTCGGCCGAGCTCCCGGCGGTGGTCACCACCACCACCCGCCAGTCCCCCGACCACCCGCCCGAATGTCCGGCCCGGCTGGCCAGCTGTCGGGCCTGCCGGTCGAGGAGGCGGCCGGCCAACCGGTAGCGCCCGGCGCCGTCGGTGGTCGTCTCCCCCGAGCCCACCATCCGGCTGAGCGCCACCCGGGCCCGGTTGTCGTTGATCCCGAAGAGTCCGGCCACGTGGACCAGGTAGGCGACGGGCAGCTCCGGGGGGTCGACACCCAACAAGGTGCTGGCCAGGACCGATCTCGCCGTCAGCGGTGCATTACGCCCTTGTATCATCTGATTGTTCATTGTAATATGAGGACCATGACAGCCACCATGGTGCCCGATCTGGCCGTACGGCCGTCGGTCCTGCCCACCGACCGGCTGTTGGCCAACGGGATGGCCCGCCCCGACCTCCGCCAGGATCTCCGGCGGATTAACGACGTCCGCAATACCCTCTCGGTCATCGGGCTGTGGGCCTGGGTGGCGGCCATGATCGGGGTGGCGGTGTGGGTCAACAATCCGTTCCTCTACCTGGCGGTGTTCATCCTGATGGGCCCGATCCACGCCCGGTTCGCCATCCTCATGCACGAGGCGGCCCACAAGCTCCTCTTCTCCAACAAGCGGATCAACGACTGGGTCGGGACCTGGGTCATCGCCTATCCGGCGCTGGTCCCCATCCAGATCTACCGGCGGGGGCACTTCGCCCACCACAAGCACGAGTTCGGGCCGGAGGAGCCGGACATGGCCTACTACGGCGGCTACCGCTGCGACACCCGCACCCTGGCCCGGCGCTTGGTGCGCGACGCGGTGGGCATCTCCGGGTGGAAGAACCTGGTGCCACTGCTCAAGTCGGTGAAGGTGAAGGCCTACCGGAAGATCTCGGTCCCCATCCTCGGGATGCAGGTCGGGCTGTGGGCCGTCTCCTGGGTGGCCGCCGGTCGGTGGTGGATCTACCCGGCCTTCTGGCTGGCGCCATGGATGACCCAATGGCGGGTGATCAACCGGCTCCGCGCCATCGCCGAGCACGGGGGGATGGAGGCCGGTGACGATCGCCGGGTCACCACCCACAACGTCCGCCAGTCCTGGTTGGCCCGGTTCTGGATCGTCCCCTACAACACCGGGTGGCATCTGGCCCATCACGTCGACATGGGCATCCCGTTCCGGAACCTCCCGAAGTTCTACGCCGAGTTGGAGCGGGCCGGCTACGTCACCCCCGGTATCACCTACCCCAACTACATCGCCCTCTGGAAGGACCTCGCCTCCGCCTGAGGGGTGGTGAAGGGCGGCGAGGCCCCGGCTTCAGCCGCGGGGAGGACTCACATCGTTGGCATCGCGCCGGCGGGCAGGAGCCCGGGGACGGCCGAGGGGGCAGCCAGGATCGCGACGCCGAACCCGATGATCGCCAGCGCCAGCGGAACATCGACAACCACCCGGGCGGCCAGGAGCTTCTGGGCGACCACCACGATGGCGATGGCTGCCATCCAGGTGACGCTCATGACCCCGAGCACGATCAACATGGCCATCAGCCCGAGGCTCGAGCCAACGCAGTCGAGCCCGAACACCAGTCCAGACTGAGCGTTGTCGCGGCACTGCAGGCGAAAGTGCCGTTTGACGGGGGTCAACTCGTAGACGCCCGCCACCATCACCACGACGCCGGCCGCCACCGTCCCATGGGGCCGGTAGAGCCAATAGACCGCGAGGCCCACCGCCGCCCAGACGGCGAGGTAGGAGGTGGCGAACACCGGCCCAGCCAGCACCCGCCGGCTGCCGTCGGTGCGCCGCAACACCGCGGGGACCGCCCCCGGGAGCATCATGGCCGCCATCATCGTGATCCACGACCCGGCAAAGAAGGCGAACGAGCCAAGCCTGGTCGCCACCCCCAGGTTCATGCCCCGCATCTGGTCGACGGCGACAACCCAGCACACCGTCGCCGCCCCCAGGGTCACCGTCAGGGCTGCGGCCGCCCTCGCCGTTCGGCTCCCCGGACCGGCGTCGGATCCCTGGTCAAGCCGCCGAGTCATCACTGTCATCGTGACCTCCTGTCTCCCTCGTGCCCTCTCCGGTCCGGCTCCGACCTCAGTCGGGGTATTCGTCCTTGCGGTAGTTGAGGGGCTCACTGGGTTGCGGCTTCGGCGTCCGATCGAGCATGAAGCTGAAGTAGGGGGCGACGAACGGGTCCGGCGCCGACACGCTGTAGGTGTGGAAGACGGTCCCGTCCTCCTGGGCGAAGGCGATCCAGCTCGGGTTCTCCCGCATCCCGTCTTTGAGCTCCGCCCCGATCTGGGTCGACCAGAACTGGAGCCATCCCGGTGGGTTGTCGATCATCTCGGTGATCTCGGGGATCTGCTGCGCCTGCTCCTCGGTGATGGCCAGGCCGAAGTCGAAGGCGAAATCGGTGTTGTAGGTGGAGACGTAGGGGAACTGCCATCCCATCCTCTGCTTGTAGGCAGTCAGCCGGTCGATCGGCGCCCGGGAGAAGACAACCAGCGTCACGTCGCAGTGGTTCAGGTGAACGCGGGAGCCGTCGAGCCCGTCGACCAGGCTGGTGCAGCCGGGGCAGGCGCCGATGGTGTAGTCGGGGCCGAACATGGCGTTGTAGGCAAGCAGTTGTGACCGCCCGTCGAAGAGCTCGGCGAGGGTCTTCTTGCCATCCTCGGTGTCGAACTCGTACTCCTTCTCAACCGGGACCCAGGGGAGATCCAGTCGCTGCCTCTTGATCTCCTCGTTTCGCTCCGCCTGTTCCGCCTCGAGGTAGGCGAGTTGCTCCCGAGCCGTCTGCCACTCCTCCCGGGTCCCAATGCTGTGCGCTGCCATCTCATCTCCCTCCGGTCGTCACTCGAACGCTCCCGGTGCCACCCGTATCCATCGCCGGATGGGAGGCGGCCGGGGCTGGTAGCTGAGACGAGGGAGGGCCGGGAAACTCATCGCCACCCCCCTCGGCGCCCACAATTTTGACGACAATCGGCTCCATCGCTCAGGAGGGGCGCTGCCGCAGGCCGCGGTAATGGCGCACCAGCTCGGCGGTCGACCCGTCCTGGTCGGAGAGGTCCGGCTCCGTCGGGTCGATGAGGGCCGGCGCCAGCTGCTTGGCCATCACCTTCCCGAGCTCCACCCCCCACTGGTCGAAGGAGTCGATCCCCCAGATGACCCCCTCGGTGAAGACGGTGTGCTCGTAGAGGGCGACCAGTTGGCCGAGCACCGACGGGGTCAGCTTGGGGGCCACGATCGTCGAGCTGGGTCGGTTGCCGGGCATCACCTTGTGGGGAACCAACGCCGCCGGGGTGCCGTCGGCGGCCACCTCCTCGGCGGTCCGGCCGAAGGCCAGCACCTTGGACTGGGCGAAGCAGTTGGCCATCAGCAGGTCCTGCTGGTCGCCGGTCTCGTGGGTGGAGTTGACGAACCCGATGAAGTCACAGGGGATCAGCTTGGTCCCCTGGTGGATGAGTTGGTAGAAGGCGTGCTGGCCATTGGTGCCGGGCTCCCCCCAGAAGATCTCCCCGGTCTGGCCGGTGACCGGGGTACCGTCCCGTTTCACCGACTTGCCGTTCGACTCCATGGTCAGCTGCTGGAGGTAGGCGGGGAACCGGGCCAACCGCTGGTTGTAGGGGAGCACCGCGTGGGTCTGGGCGCCGAAGAAGTTGTTGTACCAGACGTTGAGCATCCCCTGGATGACCGGCAGGTTCGCTTCCAACGGGGTGGTGAGGAAGTGCTGATCGACGGCGTGGAACCCGGCCAGCATCTCCGCGAAACCCTCCGGGCCGATGGCCACCATCAGGGAGAAGCCGATGGCCGAGTCATAGGAGTAGCGGCCCCCCACCCAGTCCCAGAAGCCGAACATGTTGGACGGGTCGATGCCGAACTCGGTCACCCCCGCCTCGTTGGTGGAGACGGCCACGAAGTGCTTGGCCACCGCCTCCTTGCCGGCCCCGATCCCGGCCAGCAGCCAGTCCCGGGCGGCGGCGGCGTTGGTCAGGGTCTCGAGGGTGGTGAACGTCTTGGAGCTGACCACGAACAGCGTCCCGGCCGGATCCAGGTCCTTGGTCTTGTTGTAGAGGTCGACCGGATCGACGTTGGAGACGAACCGGCAGGTGATGTCCGGGGTGGCGTAGTCGAGGAGGGCCTCGTAGGCCATGGCCGGGCCGAGGTCGGAGCCGCCGATCCCGATGTTGACCACCGCCGAGATGGGGTGGCCGGTGTGCCCGGTCCACTCCCCCGACCGGATCCGCCGGGCCACGTCTCCCATCCGGTCGAGCACCTGGTGGACTTCGGCCACCACATCTTCCCCGTCCACCACCAGCTGGGCGTCCTTCGGCATCCGCAGGGCGACGTGGAGAACGGCCCGGTCCTCGGTGGTGTTGATGTGCCGGCCGGCGAACATCGCGTCCCGCCGCTCCTCCACCCCCGCCGCCCGGGCCACCGCCATCAGATCCGCCATCGTCTCGTCGGTGACCCGGTGCTTGGAGTAGTCGAGGTAGAGGTCGGCGGCCTGGGCGGTCATCCGGCTGGCCCGATCGGGATCGGCGGCGAACAGCTGGCGGAGCTCCTCGTCGCGGATCTTGTCGAAGTGGGTGGTGAGGGCGCCCCACGCCGGCGTCCCGGTGATGTCCTCCACTGCCGTCATGCCGGCCTCCGTTCCCGTTGCGATCGGACCGACCCGGGATCCCGGGCTCTCTCCGCACCGTACAACCGGCGAAACGGATCTATCAGCTCGTCGGGGTCAGCCTCGATTGGTCAGCGGACTCGGGCACCGGTCCCAGGTCGCCGCTGGCGGCGGCGTCGCCGGCCTCCCGCTTGGCGGCAGCGGCGGCGTTGGCCTCCAGGCTGGAGGCCCGGGCGTTGGCCTTAGCCTCGCCGTGACGGACCATGGTGTTGGCGGCGTCGGCGTCCTTGATGGTCAACGCGACGCAGGCGCCGATGAGGGCGATGCCGGCGGCGGTGAGGAACCCCGCGTGGTAGGCCCAGAGGTTGCCGGTGAGGTGTCCGCCGACCACATGGGTGGTGCCGATCAGGGCCAGCACGGTGGTGAGGATGGCGACTCCCACCGCGCTGCCGAGCTGCCGTTCACTGTTGAACAGGGACGAGGCGTTGCCGGTCTCGGCGCGGGAGATGGTGGCGAACGAAGCGGCCTGACTGGAGATGAACACCTGGGCCATGCACAGCCCCATGGTGAACATGAGTAGCCGCATCCACCAGAGGTCGGTACTGAACCCGATGAGGGCCATCAGGCCGATGGAGATCGACACCCCGACCAGCCCGGAGGCGACCAGCCGCCGGGGGCCGATGGTGGGGTAGAAGAAGCGGCTGGCCAGCTGGGCACCGATCATGATGCCGATGGCCTCGGGGAAGGTGTTGAGCCCCGACTGGAGCGCCGAGAGTCCGAGAGCCAGTTGGAAGAAGAGGGGCACGGTGAACAGCACCCCGAGAAAGGCCATCACCGACAGGATCAGCACCAGGCTGGTGGAGCGGAACAGCCGGTTGGTGAACAGCCGGAGGTGGACCAGTGGCGCCTTGGTCCGCAGCTCGACCCGGATCATCACCGCGATCATCACCACCCCTGCGGCGATGGTCCCGAGGATCAGCGGCGACCCCCAGCCCCGGGTCGGGGCGTCACTGATCCCGAACATCAAGAGGGCGAAGCCGAAGCCGGCCAGGATGAAACCGGGGATGTCGAACCGGCCGACCGACGGCTCCCGCTGCTCGTCCAAGAAGACCAGGCCGAACAGGAAGGCGAGGATCCCGATGGGGAGGTTCACGAAGAACACCCAGCGCCACGACAGGTCGGTGACCAGCAGTCCACCCAGCACCGGGCCGACGGCCGGGGCGACGGCGGTCGGGACGGTGAGGATGCTCGAGGCCCTCACCCGCTCGGCGGGCGGAAAGGCCCGGAACAGCATGGCCATCCCGACGGGGGTGAGCATGCCCCCGCCCACCCCCTGGATGACCCGATAGAGGACCAGTTCGGAGAGGGAGTTGGCGGTCCCACAGAGCACCGAGGCGGCGGTGAAGATGGTGATGGCGGTGAGCAGCACCCGCTTCATGCCGAAGCGGTCCCCCAGCCACCCGGCGGCGGGGATGAAGACGGCCAGGCTGACCAGGAAGCCGATCGCCACCGAGTCGAGGCTGGCAGTGCGTTCGTGGAACTGCTTGCCGATGCTGGGCAGCGCCACGTTGACGATGGTGATGTCCATGATGCTCATGAACATGGCCGAGACGAAGACCACACTGACGGCGATCTTCTGGCTGATGTGAATCCGAAACATCCAAGTCCTTCAGGTACGTGAGGTCGTCGCCCGGGTCCCGCGGAAAAATCCGGTCTACATCGGGCCTAGCAGGGTCAACCCCTCCGGCCGCCGGATCATTCCGCGGTTCCCCGATCCTACGTTCGAAGTTACGACGGCACCGGACTCACGCTCCACACGTCACCGGTCGAGAGGGTTGCCTGCATCGCCGTCACTCCCGCGGGGAAGGAGACCGGGGCCGAATTGGTGAGATGGTCGATGTCGAGGACCTGGCTCCTAGGAATCTGGCCCGCCGTTACCCAATAGGCGGGATGGGGCGTCATCTGGGTCACCTGACTGGGATTGGCCTGGAACGCCACTACCGGCTCACCGCTCATGCCGAGCCCGACACTGGCAACATCTTTCGGAATGTTGGAGGTTTCTGTGAGCCAAAGCGAACCGGGCGGTTCGGGCGGCCCGAAGTCAAGACCAAATGAACCGTGGTAGTCGAACTGCACCGAGTTTGCAGGGGAATCAGTCGTGACCGCCCACTGCTGTACGGCCTGGAAGATCAGCCCTAGGCTCAGAACCCCAGTCGTTGCCCATGAGAGGGAATAGTCGGTTAACCACGTGAGCGTGTGTTCGTCTCCCGGCCACAGCGCAACAGTCAGCCAGGCGAGCGGTTGTCCCCCCGGCACGCCCGATGGATCCTGCTGGTAGATGACGAACGTGGAAACGCTCTGGGTGTTGTTTTTGAAGGTGATGCTGAATTCCGGACTCTCTCCGCCCGGGGCCCCGCCCAGAAGCTGCGGGTTCGAACTCATCGCGACGATCGGAGCATGAAGGGGTTGGCTCGCCGTCGAACCGGCGAAGGTGGCGTCGCCGAAGCTGAAGACGCCACCGTCGGCGGCAACCAACCGGTAGCCGTCGGCCGTTGCCGAAATTCCGACGATCGGCTGATTGAGGTGCAGAGCGCCCGCCGAACCGTGGAAGGTGGCGTCGCCGATGCTGAAAACGCCGCCATCGGCGCCGACCAGCCAGTAGCCCAGACCGTCGGCCGTCGCCGAAATTCCGACGATCGGCTGGTTCAAGGTGATCGACCCGGTGGAGCCGTAGAACTGTGCGTCGCCGAAGCTGAAGACGCCGCCGTCGGCGCCGGCCAGCCAGTAGCCCTTGCCGTCGGCCGTCGCCGAAATTCCGACGATCGGCTGATTGAGGTGCAGAGCGCCCGCCGAACCGTAGAAACCGGCGTCGCCGAAGCTGAAGACGCCGCCATCGGCGCCGACCAGCCAGTAGCCCTTGCCGTCCGGAGCGGCGGTGATGCCGACGATCGGTTGGTTCAAGGTGATCGATCCGGTGGAGCCGTAGAACTGTGCGTCCCCGTAGCCGAAGACGCCGCCGTCGGCGCCGACCAGCCAGTAGCCCATACCGGTCGGGGTGACGGCCGTGCCGACGATCGGCGCCCGCAAGTCCGAGCCGCCCGCCGAACCGTGATCCGTGGCGCCGCCGAAGCCGAAGACCTCGCCGTCGGAGGCAATCAGCCGGTAGCCGGTCGGACTGTTGGGAGCTCCAGTCGCTCCCGAGGGTGCGGGTGTGCCGAGCACCACGGTCACCGACAGGCCGATGATCACGGCGGCGGCCGCAACAAGTCGTTTCAAGCCTGCCTCCTTTGACTCCGCCGAGCGGTCCGGCGGAGCATCAACCGGCACCCCAAGGATGACATGACAAGCACTCCCGATGGGTCCTCCCCGGTGGCCATCCTGTCTGGACGTCGGAGGGTCTCGCCTACCATCGCAGCAGCGGTGTCGAATTCCGGACCGCCCATCCGTCGAAATGGATGGGGGCCGGGAACCCCGCCCTCTCGGGTGGCGGAGGACAAGGAAGGGGCAGGCAAGATGGAAATGAACGGCGCAGGTGGCCCCACCGGATCCTCCCTCCGGGACGCGAGCCAGGGCCCGCCCGACTGGCTGATTCTCTCCCTGGTCTGCCTGGCCCAGTTCATGGTGATCCTCGACGTCTCCATCGTCAACGTGGCCCTGCCTTCCATCCAGAAGACCCTGGGCTTCTCGGAGGTGAATCTCCAGTGGGTGGTGACGGCCTACGCCCTGACCTTCGGCGGGTTGCTGCTGTTCGGCGGCCGGCTGGCCGACCTGTTCGGGCGCAAACGCATCTTCCTGGTCGGCCTGGTCCTCTTCACCGGGGCCAGCCTGCTGGGCGGATTTGCCCAGGACCAGGCCACCCTCATCATCGCCCGGGCCCTCCAGGGGGTGGGGGCGGCGGTGCTGTCCCCGGCCACCCTGACCATCCTGACCGTCACCTTCACCGAACCCAAGGCCCGGGCCCGGGCCCTCGGGGCCTGGACGGCGGTAGCGGCCGGGGGCGGCGCCGCCGGAGCGCTGTTCGGTGGGATCCTCACCGATCTGCTCTCCTGGCGGTGGATCCTGTTCGTCAACGTCCCCATCGGGATCGGCGCCTTCCTACTGGCCCGCTTCTACCTGAGGGAATCCCGGGCCGAGGGCGAGCTCCAGCACCTCGACGTGGCCGGCTCCCTGGCGGTGACGGCCGGACTCATCGTCCTGGTCTACGGCATCGTCAGTACCGACCGCCATCCCTGGGGATCGCTCCAGACCATCCTCACCCTGGTGATCGCCGCGGTGCTGCTGGCCGGGTTCGTGCTCATCGAAGGCCGGTTGGCCGCCCACCCGCTCATGCCCCTCCGACTGTTCCGGTCCCGGGCGGTGAGCGGGGCCAACGCAGTGATGTTCCTGGTCGGGGCGGCCATGTTCGCCATGTGGTTCTTCCTCACCCTCTACCTCCAACAGGTGCTCGGCTACAGCCCGCTGGTGACCGGCTTCACCTTCTTGCCCCAGACCGCCGCCATCGCCATCGGCGCCACCCTGGCCGGCCGCCTGGTACCGAAAGTCGGGCCCCGGCCCCTGATGGTGGCCGGTGGGCTGCTGGCGGCCGGAGGGCTGTACTGGCTGTCGTTCATCAGCGCCACCGGCACCTACTGGACCAGCGCCTTCGGCGGCGGCGTCATGTGCACGCTGGGCATGGGCCTGGCCTTCACCCCCATCGCGGTGGCGGCCACGTCCGGGGTGCCGAGGCAGGAGGCGGGACTCGCCTCCGGGGTGATGAACACCAGCCGCCAGATCGGGGCGTCGGTGGGGTTGGCGGTGCTCACCACCCTGGCCGCCAGCCGGATCGCCTCGATCGGGCACGGTGGCGCCACCACCGGCCAGTTGGCCCGGACGGCCATGACCGCCGGTTACTCCCGCGGCTTCGAGGTGGGCGCGCTGATCGCCCTGGCCGGCGTCGCCCTCAGCTTCATCATCCCCCCCATCGCCCGCACCGCCCCGCTCCCGGGGACGGAGGATGTGCAACCGGAGCTGGCCGGGGATCTGGCCACCGAGAGCGAAGGCGTTCCGACCGGGTCCTGACCGTCCTCGGTTGAGGGATAGCGGGTCCCGGCTCAGCCGGGCAGGAAGCTGAGCCGCACCGTCCGGTGGGGGTTGTCCTCGTTGGTGTCGATCAGTACCACTCGCTGCCAGGTGCCGAGCTGGAGGGTGCCGTCGAAGACGGGCAGCACCATCGACGGGCTGATGAACACCGGCAGCAGGTGGTCGGCGCCGTGGCCGGTGGACCCGTGGCGGTGCCGGTAACGGTCGTCCCGGGGGAGCAGGTGGGCGAGCGCCTCGATCAGGTCCGACTCGGAGCCGGAGCCCAACTCCATGAGGGCGATACCGGCGGTGGCGTGGGGGGCGAACACCTGCACCAGGCCGTCGCCCTTCCCCCGGCAGAACGACGCCACCGGTTCGGTCAGGTCGGCCACCTGTCGCCGGGAGGTGTCCACCCCGATGAGCTCTGTCTCCATCCCCGCATCCTGCCACCGGACCGGCCGACGGCTCTACACTTGGCGGCGGCGATGGGGCTCGCCGGAACCGCCGGAGACGGCTGATGGCTCCTACCGGACAGCACACCTCGTGACACCGGAAGGAGAGCCAATGCCCGCAGCCACCAGGACCCCGATAGAGCTGGCCTCCGCCCCTGTCCTCCGACTTCTCGCCATCGCCGCCGGCGGCGCCCTCGGCACCCTGGCCCGCTACGGGGTGGACCGGGCGGTGGCCGTCTCCACCGACGGGTTCCCCTGGTCCACCTTCGCCGTCAACGTGGCCGGCTCCTTCCTGCTGGGAGTGATCCTCACCCTGGTGACCGAGCGGTGGGCCCCTACCCGCTACGTCCGCCCGTTGGCGGTCATCGGCTTCTGTGGCGGGTTCACCACCTTCTCCACCTTCACCGTCGAGGCGGTCCGCCGGACCCAGGACGGCCATCCGGCAGTGGCGGTCATCTACCTCTTCGCCTCGCTGGTGGCCGGCATGGCGGCGGTGGGGCTCGGGGTGCTGGTGGCCCGGGGGGGCCGGGTGGAGCCCGACCATCTCCTCAGTGCTGACCCCGATGCCGATCCGCTGGCCGACCCGGGGGTGGGGAGGTGACGGTGGCCGGGCTGATGATCGCCGGGGCGGCCGGGGCAGTCCTCCGCTACCTGGTCGACCGCTATGTCCAGGGGAAGGTCGCCTCCGACTTCCCCTACGGCACCCTGGTCATCAACGTCAGCGGCTCCCTGGTCCTCGGGTTTCTCACCGGATCCGCCCTCCATCACGGCCTTTCCGCCTCCTGGGTGACGGTGCTCGGGACCGGGCTGATCGGCGCCTACACCACCTTTTCCACCTTCACCTACGACAGCTTCCGGCTGCTCGGCAGCGACGGAGCGGCCACCGCCCTGACAAACATCCTGGTCAGCATGGTGGTCGGGCTGGGCGCCGCCGTCGCCGGGCTGGCCCTCGGCACGCTGATCTGAGCCTGGGCCGCCCCCGAATGAAGTTGAGTCGGGAATACTCAGATTTCCAGTCTGTTTACATAGCAACAGTTACGAGTGGTAGCTGCAGCGATTGGAGCAACAGTGGAAAAGACCACCGAAGAGAAGAATCTGAATTTGCCATTGCTTCCCCTCACCTCGGGGGTGGTGCTGCCCGGGATGGTCTTCACCATGGGGCTCGAATCCGATGAGGCGCGGGCCGCGGTGGAGGCGGCCGCCGCCGCCGGTGGCCAGTTCGTGCTGGTCCCCTTGATCGACGGGCGGTACTCCAAAGTCGGAGTCATCGCCGAGGTGATGGAGAGCGGCGAGTTGCCCGGCGGAATGCAGGCAGTGGCGGTCCGGGGTATCGACCGGGCCACCTTGGGCACCGCGGTGCCCGGAACCGGCCAGGCCCTCTGGGTCCAGGTCGATGTCATCACCGAGCCCGAGCCTTCCGAAGGGGTCAATGAGTTGGCCCGCGAGTACCGGGCGGTGATGGAGAACATTCTGGTCAGCCGCGGTGCGGGTCGGTTTGCCGAGCGTCTGGGTGACGTCACCGGTGCCGGCCGGATTGCCGATGTGGCCGGCTACTCCCCCGACCTCAGCCTGGAGCAAAAGGTCGCGGTGCTGGAGACCGTCGACGTCGAGGACCGGCTGCGGCTGGTGCTGGGCTGGGCCCGAGAGGTGCTGGCCGACATCACCCTGCGCGAGCGGGTGAAGACCGACGTCGAAGAGGGCATGGAGAAGACCCAGCGGGAGTTCCTGCTGCGTCGCCAGCTCGAGTCGATCCGCAAGGAGCTCGGTCAGATCAATCCTGACGACGACGATGCCCCCGACGACTACCGGAAGGCGATCGAAGGCCGCGAGCTGCCCGAAGCAGTCCGCAAGGCGGTGGAGCGCGAGATCGGAAAGCTGGAGCGCACCTCGGAGCAGAATCCCGAGAACGGCTGGATCCGCACCTGGCTGGACACCGTCCTCGAGCTCCCCTGGGGCGTGCTGTCCGACGACCAGTTGGACGTCGAAGAGGCGGCTCGCAACCTGAACGAGGACCACGACGGTCTGGACGATGTGAAAGAGCGCATCCTTGAGCACCTGGCGGTGCGCAAGCTGCAGGCCGAGCGCGGCCTGGTCCAGGTGACCGGTCGCGGCAGCGGCGCCATCCTGGCCCTGGTCGGTCCCCCCGGAGTGGGGAAGACCTCCCTGGGCGAGTCGGTGGCCCGCGCCTTGGGCCGTTCCTTCGTCCGGGTCGCCCTGGGCGGGGTGCGGGACGAGGCCGAGATCCGTGGCCACCGGCGTACCTACGTCGGGGCCCAACCCGGCCGGCTGGTCCGCGCCCTGCGGGAGGCCGGCACCATGAACCCGGTCATCGTCCTCGACGAGGTCGACAAGCTGGGCGCCGATTACCGCGGCGACCCCTCCTCGGCCCTGCTCGAAGTCCTCGACCCGGCCCAGAACCACACCTTCCGGGATCACTACCTGGAAGTGGAGCTGGACCTGTCGCGGGTGCTGTTCATCGCCACCGCCAACATGATCGACACCATCCCCGGCCCGCTGTTGGATCGGATGGAGATCATCCGCCTCGACGGCTACACCGAAGAGGAGAAGGTGGCCATCGCCAAGCACCATCTGGTCGGCCGCCAACTCGAGCGTGCCGCCCTGAGGGAGGACGAGGTGGTCATCACCGACGACGCCCTCCGCAAGGTGGTGGGTGACTACACCCGGGAAGCCGGGGTCCGGACCCTCGAGCGTGAGATCGGTCGGCTGCTGCGCAAGGTGGCCACCCAGATCGCCTCGGGTGAACGGCAGGCGCCCATCACCGTCGACGCCGACGACGTCACCGGATGGCTCGGGCGTGCGCGCTTCTTCTTCGAAGCCGCCGACCGCACCGCCGTCCCTGGCGTGGCTACTGGGCTGGCCGTCACCGGAGTCGGTGGCGACGTGCTCTACGTCGAGGCATCGGTGAACGACGGGCCGGAAGGCCTGACGCTGACCGGTCAGTTGGGTGACGTGATGAAGGAGTCGGCGGAGATCGCCCTCTCCTACGTCAGGTCGCACGCCGACGAACTAGGTATCGACAGCCATGTCTTCGAAGGCAAGAGGTTCCACGTCCACGTCCCTGCAGGGGCGACGCCCAAGGACGGGCCGTCGGCCGGGGTCACCATGACCACCGCGCTGGTCAGCCTGCTGCGGGGCGTCCCGGTGCACTCGACGGTCGCCATGACCGGCGAGGTCACCCTCCAGGGTCGGGTCCTGCCCATCGGGGGGGTGCGCCAGAAGGTGCTCGCCGCCCACCGGGCCGGTCTCACCGAAGTGGTGCTTCCTGCCCGTAACGGGCCCGACCTCGAAGACGTGCCGGAAGTGGTTCGGGACCAGATGACATTCCATCTGGCCGCCGAGATCGGTGACGTGCTCCATGCCGCGCTGGACGTGGCGGACACGGTTGCCGATGTCCTCGGCGATGCTCCGGGCGAACTGGTGGGCTCCGCCGCCTAAAGCTCAGCCTGCATGCAGGAAGCTGTCCAAGATCCGGGCCAGCTCCAGGGGTTGGTCTCCCTGGATGCTGTGCCCGGCTTTTTTTACCACCATGACTTCCGCATCCGGACGCCGGCGTCGGAACTCGGCGACGTCGGCGTCGTCGACCACCGGGGAGAGGTCGCCTCGCACCAACAGGGTGGGAGCGGTGACGCCCCCGATGACGTCCCACAGGGATCCGAAGTCCACCGAGTCGACATGGAGTCCGGAGGACTCCGCCGGCCGGCCCAACTGGTGGCGCCAGGTCCAGGTGCCGTCCTCCCGCTGTACGGCGTTGTGGAGCACCCCCCGCCGCAGCGACGACTCGGAGCGGGTGGGGTTGAAGGCGATGGTCCGCTCCAGGATCTCGTCGAAGCTGCCGAATGATTCCGGCCCGGCCAGGAAGGCCCGGATGTCCGAGCTCTTCTCCTGGTCCACCCCGGGGGTGACATCGACCAGCACCAGCCGAGGCACCAGGTCGGGATGGCGGGAGGCGAGCACCATGGCGGTGATCCCCCCGAGGGACATGCCGACCAGCATCCGGGCCTCGGGGGCCAGGGCCCGCATCGCCGCCGCCACCTCGTCGGCCATCACCGCCGGATCCAGCGCCCGGGCATCCCCGGGCCAGCCGGAATGACCGTGGCCGGGGAGGTCGATGGCCACCAAGGGGCGGTCGAGGGCGAGGGCCACGGTGTCCCAGGTGTGGGCGTTCTGCCCGCCCCCGTGGAGGAGGACCAGTTCGGCCGGCTCGGTCCCCCAGACCAGGGCGCTGAGGCTCCGGCCGGGGGCGACCTCGACCGAGGCCCGCCGCACCACCGGGTCGCCCCTCCAGGGGAGGCCCACCTCGGAGGCGTTGTCGGCGAACATCGAGAACTCGTCGTAGTTCAGCCCGGATTCGCCTGCCACCTCGGTACCTCCTGGTCCCTGTCGCTCGTCCCGCCCGACCTTACGGGACCACCGGCATAACCGGCACTTCGGGTGGGTAAGGTCGGAGGGTAGGGCCCGTTGAGGGAAGCGAGGAAGCCATGCCAGACACTGACCGTGCAGCCAAAGTGGTCCTCAACCCCGAAGCCCAGCGCTACGAGCTGTGGTCCGGCGACCGGCTCGACGGCTTCGCGTCGTTCCGGGAGCTCCCGGGGAAGATCGAGATCTACCACACGGTGATCCTGCCGGAGCTGGAGGAACAGGGCCTGGGCAGCCAGCTGGTGGCCGCGGCTCTCGACGACGCCCGGGCCAAGGGGTTGGTGGTGATCCCCACCTGCTCGTTCGTCGGCTTCTTCGTCAGCCAGCACCCCGAGTACGCCGATGTGCTGGCCGCCTGAGGGTTACTGGCTGGCCGACCCCACGATGGGACTGGCCGGCGGGGTGGACAGGGAGCCGACCGCCGGGGCATTGAACGGGGAGATCGCCCCCTGTTGCCCGATCAGCCAGTAGCCACCCGACGCCTTGTCCAGGGAGATGCCCACCACCGGGCCGGCCGAGGATCCGGCCCCCGAGCCGTAGAAGGTGGCGTTGCCGAAGGCGAAGATGCCGCCGTCGGCGGCCACCATCCAGTAGCCCTGGCCGTTGAGGGTCGAGGCGATGCCGACGATCGGCTTATTGAGGTGGATCGCCCCGGTGGAGCCGAAGAAGCCGGCGTCGCCGAAGGCGAAGATGCCGCCGTCGCTGGCCACCAGCCAGTAGCCGTGACCGCTGGGGGTGGCGGTCATCGCGACGATGGGCTGGTTGAGGGGTTGGCCGCCCATGGAGCCGGAGAAGCCGGCGTCACCGAAGGCGAAGATGCCGCCGTCGCTCGCCACCAGCCAGTAGCCCTGGCCGTCCGGCGTCGTGGCCATCCCGACGATCGGCTGGTTGAGGTGGAGGGCGCCGGTCGACCCGTAGAAGGCGGCGTCGCCGAAGGCGAAGATGCCGCCGTCGGTGGCCACCAGCCAGTAGCCCTTGCCGTCCGGGGTGGCGGCCATGCCCACGATCGGCTTGTTCAGCGGCTGGCCGCCCATCGAGCCGAAGAACCCGGCGTTGCCGAAGGCGAAGATGCCCCCGTCGCTCGCCACCGTCCACACCGGCAGCGAAGCCGGCTGAGTGACGGTGAGGGTGAAGGCCTGGGTGCCGTCAGGGCTCACCCCATTGCTGGCCCGGAGGGTCAGGGGGTAGGCCCCGTTGGTGGCCGACGCCGGGATGCCGGCCAGGGTGGCGGTTCCGTTGCCGTTGTCGACGAAGCTGACCCCGCTGGGGAGGGCGCCGGTCTCGGTGAGGGCGGCGGTCGGCTGGGCGTGCCGGGTGGTCACCGTGAAGGAGCCCGGTGACCGGACCGAGAAGCTGGCGGTGGCCGCGCTGGTGATGCTGGGTGCCTCGCCCACCGTCAAGGTGAAGGACTGGCTGGCGTCGGGGCTGGTGCCGTTATGGGCGGTGAGGGTGAGGGCGTAGGTTCCGCCCGACCCCGCGGCCGGAGTGCCGCCCAGGGTGGCCGTGCCGTTGCCGTTATCGGTGAAGGTCACCCCGTTTGGCAGGGTGCCGCTCGCC
Source organism: Acidimicrobiales bacterium (assembly GCA_036268775.1). GTDB lineage: Bacteria > Actinomycetota > Acidimicrobiia > Acidimicrobiales > RAAP-2 > DASZIT01. The sequence continues at coordinate 161,470 of DATATM010000012.1, forward strand.
GACAGGGTGGCGGCCGCCGGGAAGTCGTGCCCGGTGGTCACCGAGAAGGCCCCGGCGGTCCCGGCGGTGAAGGTGGTGGTTGCCGGGCTGGTGATGGCCGGCGCCTCGTTCACCGTCAGGGTGAAAGCCTGGGTGGCATCGGGACTGACCCCATTGTTGGCGGTGAGGGTGAGGGCGTAGGTTCCGCCCGACCCCGCGGCCGGAGTGCCGCCCAGGGTGGCGGTGCTATTGCCGGTGTCGACGAAGGTGACCCCGTTCGGGAGGGTGCCGGTCTCGGTGAGGGCGGCAGTCGGCAACTGGGAGCCGGTGGTTACCGTGAAGGTTCCGGCGTGGCCGGCGGTGAACGAGGTGGCCGCCGCGCTGGTGATGTTCGGCGCCGCCCCCACCGTCAACGACAGGGCCTGGGTGGCGTCGGGGCTGACCCCGTTGGTGGCGGTCAGCATCAGCGGGTAGGTCCCACTGGCTCCGGGCGCCGGTGTCCCGGTGAGGGTGGCGGTGCCGTCACCGTTGTCGGTGAAGGTCACCCCCGACGGCAGGGCGCCGGTCTCCGACAGGGTGGTGGCCACCGGGAAGTCGTGGGCGGTGGTGACCACGAAGATGCCGGTGGTCCCGGCGATGAAGCCGGCGGTGGCGTTGCTGGTGAAGGTGGGGGCCTCGTCCACCGTCAGGGTGAACGGCTGGCTGGCGTCCGGGCTGATCCCGTTGGTGGCGTTGACAGTGATCGGGAACGTCCCGCCGCTGCCGACGGCCGGAGTCCCGGCCAGGGTGGCGGTGCCATCACCGTTGTCGACGAAGGTGACCCCGGACGGGAGGGTGCCGGTCGCGGTGAGGGCCGGGACCGGGGCGGTGGCCGCAGTGGTCACCGAGAAGGTCCCGGCCTGACCGGCGGTGAAGGTGGCGGTGGTCGCACTGGTGATGTCCGGAGCCTGGCCGACATGCAAGGTGAAGGGCTGGGAGGCATCCGGGCTCACCCCGTTGGTGGCGCCGATGGTCAGCGGGTAGGCGCCGGTGGTGCCGCTGGCCGGGGTGCCGGCCAGGGTGGCGGTGCCATCACCGTTGTCGACGAAGGTGACCCCGGACGGGAGGGTGCCGGTCTCCGACAGGGTGGTGCCGGCCGGGAAGTCGTGGCCGGTGGTGACGGCGAACGTCCCCGGGGTGCCGACCAGGAAGCTGGTGCTCGAACCACTGGTGATGGTCGAGGCCTCGTCGACGGTGAGGGTGAAGGTTTGGACTGAGTCGGGCAGGACCCCGTTGGAGTTGGTGATGGTGATCGGGAAGGTCTCGCCGGTGCCGACCGCCGGGGTGCCGGCCAGGGTGGCGGTGCCGTTGACATTGTCGACGAAGGTGATCCCGTTCGGCAATGCCCCGGTTTCCGAGAAGGCGGACAGGGTCGGGAACCCGGCGGTGGAGGTCACCGAGAACGTCCCCGCCGAGCCCACCGTGAAGGTGGTGTGGTCGGCGCTGGTGATGGCCGGGCCCTGGCCCACGGTGAGGGTGAAGGGCTGGCTGGCGTCGGGGCTGACCCCGTTGGTGGCGGTGATGGTCAGTGGGTAGACACCCGTGGTCCCGATCGACGGGGTACCGGCCAGGGTGGTGGTGCCGTCTCCGTTGTCGACGAAGGTGACGCCGTTCGGCAGTGCGCCGGACTCAGTCAGGGTGGTGGCGGACGGGAAGTCGTGGCCGGTGGTCACCGTAAAGGTTCCGGCCGAGCCGACCACGAAGCTGGCGCTGGCCGGGCTGGTCAGGGTCGGGGCCTCGTTCACGGTGAGGGTGAAGGGCTGAGTGGCGTCGGGATTGACGCCGTTGGAATCGGTGATGGTGATCGGGTAGCTGGCTCCGGTGCCGGCGCTCGGGGTGCCGGCCAGGGTGGCGGAACCGTTCCCGTTGTCGACGAAGGTGGCCCCGCTCGGCAGCGCGCCGGACTCGGTGATGGTGGAGGCGACCGGGTACCCGGCGACGGAGGTGACCGAGAACGTTCCCGGGGAGCCGACGGTGAAGGCGGTGGCCGCCGGGCTGATGATGGCCGGGGGTTGGCCCACCGTCAAGGTGAAGGGCTGGAGGGCGGCCGGGCTGATCCCGTTGGAGCCGAAGAGGGTGAAGGGATAGATGCCGGTGGAGCCGGCGGCCGGGGTGCCGGCCAGGGTGGCGGTGCCGTCACCGTTGTCGGTGAGGGTGACCCCGCTGGGGAGCGAGCCCGTCGCCGCGATGGTGGTTGCCACCGGGAAGTGGTGGGCACTGGTCACCGTGAAGGTCCCGGGAATGCCGACGGTGAATCCGGCCGAGGCGGCACTGGTGATGACCACCGCTTCGTTGACGGTGAGGACAAAGGTCTGGGTCGGGGCGGTGCCGATGCCGTTGGTGGCCTGCACCGTCAGGGGGTAGGTCCCACCGGTGCCGGCCGCCGGGGTGCCGGCCAGGATGGCGGTTCCGTCGCCCTGGTCGAGGAAGGTGACCCCGCTGGGCAGGGCGCCGGTCTCGGTGAGGGTCGGGGTCGGGTTGGCGTGGGAGGTGGTCACCGTGAAGGTCCCGGCCTTGCCGGCCACCAGGGTGGCGGAGGCGGGGCTGGTGATGGTCACCGGCTCGTTCACCGTCAAGGTGAAGGACGGGGTGGCCGACGGCGACACCCCGTTGGAGGCGGTGATCACCAACGGGTAGGTACCGCCGGTGCCGGTGGCCGGGGTGCCGCTCAGCCTGGCGGTCCCGTTGCCGTTGTCGACGAAGGTGATTCCGGACGGGAGCGCCCCGGTCTCGGTGAGAGTGGTGGCGGCCGGGAAGTCGTGGGCGGTGGTCACCGTGAAGGTGCCGGCCGATCCCACACCGAAGGTGGTGGCCGCCGCGCTGGTGACCCTCGGGGCCTCGTCGACGGTCAGGGCGAAGGCCTGGGTGGCGTTGGGGTTGACCCCGTTGGCGGCGGTGATGGTGAACGGGTAGGCCTTCCCGGTGCCGGTGGCCGGGGTACCGGCCAGGGTGGCGGTGCCGTCACCGTTGTCGACGAAGGTGACCCCCGACGGGAGTGCCCCCGATTCGCTGAGGGTCTCGGTGGTCGGGAACCGGGTCCCGGTGGTCACCGTGAAGGTGCCGGAGGTTCCGACGGTGAAGGTGGTGACCCCGGCGCTGGTGACGGTGGGTGACTGCTGGACCGTCAGGGTGCCGTAGGTATAGGCGATGGCGTAGTTGGCCGAGGTCAGCCCCGAGCAGTTGGAGATGGTGTAGCCGGGGCCCACCGGGCTGGAGGCGGTGGCGCTGGTTGTACAAACCGGTGTGCCGGTGACTACCGACGGGCCTTGCCCGAGCACGAAGCCCGAGTAGGCCGCGGTATAGGTGGGGATGCCGCCGAGCGGCTGGGTGCCGGTCACCGTGGCGCCGAGCGGGGCCCGATTCACGGTGAGTGCCCCTCCGGTGTAGACGATGTAGTACTTGGTCGAGGTGAGCCCGGAACAACCGGACAGGGCCTGGGTGCCGACCGGGATGCTGGTGTTCACTGAGGTGCAGGTAGCCGATCCGCCGATGTCGGACGGCCCGTCGCCGCCGACGAAGCCGCTGTAGGCCACCGAGTAGGTCGGGGTGCCGCCGTAGGTCTGGCTGGCAGTCACGGTGGCGGTCAGCACGTACTGGGGGGCCAGGCTGACCACGATTTTTCCGGCCCCGGTCTGGACCCCACTGGTGAGGACCGAACCGGCCGGGCCGAAGCCCGAGCCACCGCCGCCCCCCCCGCCGGAGGTATCGGATCCGCCACCGCCACCACCGAAGTAGCCACCACCGCCGCCGCCGCCGCCGGCTCCTGGGTTGGTGCTTCCGCCGCCGCCGCCGCCCTGGCCCGACGATCCGCCGCCGCCATTGGCCCAGAAGCCACCGCCGCCCCCGCCGCCCCCGCTCTGGGTGCCGCCGCCGCCGGAGGAGTTCCCACCGGTGGTGCCGCCGCCCGAGCCGCCGCCGCCATTGCTGCCGCCACCGCCGCCGCCGGCTACCAGGATCCGGTCGGTGAGCGCCGTGCCCCCACTCCGAATGTCAGTGCCGCCACCGCCGCCGCCCGGCCCCGGACTGGCGCAGCTTCCGATCGGGTTGCCGGCGGTGGCACCGCCGTTCCCGCCGCCGTTGTACCCACCGTTACGCCCGCCGGCTCCGCCCACATAGAAGGTGAAGACCTGTCCGGGGGTCACCGCGAGATTGGTGACTGCCGACCCACCCAGACCGGCGCTCGAACAGCCGGCGCTGCCCTGACCGCCGTAGGCGGCAAAGGTAAGGGCAGTGACGCCTCCCGGGACGACATAGGTCTGGGGCGCGTCGGTCTCGTTGAAGGTGAACTGATAGGAGGCCACGAACACCGCCAGCGTCGCGTTGGTGGAGGAGAAGTGGGAGTCGCCGGTGAAGGCGGCGGCGATCGGATGGGTCCCGGCGGTGGCCAGCGTGTAGGAACAGGTGGCAACTCCGGTCGAGCTCACCGCCACCGAGGAACACCCGGAGATGGGGCTGCCGCCATCGGTGAACGCCACCGTGCCGGTGGTGTAGCCGATGGGGAGGGATCCTGACGGCACCGAGACAGTGTCGGAGAGGGTGACCGACTGGCCGAGGGTCGGGCTGGCGTTGTCACTGGTGAGCGCGGAGCTGGTGGTGTTGACTCCACCGTTATAGAAGATGGACACGCTGCCGTTGCCTGGGGTATCCCCGTTGGTGAAGGTGGTACCGGCCGGACCGAAGCTCGAACCCCCACCGCCGCCGCCGCCGTTGGCCCCGCTTCCGCCGCCCCCGCCGCCGCCGCCGAAGTAGCCGCCGCCCCCGCCACCGGCTCCGTTGCCCGAGACCGACGTCGTTCCCGCCGCGCCACCGGTTCCGGTCGCGCCCGATCCACCGCTGGTGGCGCCGCCGCCACCCGACCCGCCGCCGCCGCCCGTCGCCTGCGAGCCGCCCCCGCCACCGTTGCCGCTGTACGGGGAGGACCCTCCGTCGCCACCGGCCGGGTACCCGCCGGCGCCGCCGGCACCGCCGGCACCGGCTCCGCCGCCACCGGCCACCAACACCCGGTTGGACAGCGCAGTGCCCCCGGTACGGACATCACTGGCTCCCCCGCCGTTTCCGCTACAAGCTCCGGAACCCGCCGCCCCGCCGCCGTTGTACCCGCCGGCGTTGCCAGCCGCACCGACGTTGACCTGGTAGGTCGCCCCGGGCGTCACCGTCATGGTGTCGACCGCCGAGCCGCCGCCGGCGCCCTGATTGGTTCCGGTGATGCAGGTGATGCTGCCTCCCTGAGCCCCGTGCAGCTGAAACAGGGCGGTGGTGTCACTGGCCGGAACCGTCCAAGTCTGGGCCCCTCCGGTGTAGTTGAACTGGCCCCGGTTCTCGTAGAGCTGCAGGCCGATCGATGCCGAGTTGACGAGGTAGTTGGCGTCACCGCTGTAGGTGGCCACGATGGTGTTGGCCCCGACTTGGGCCAGCCCAGGAACGTAGTTGCAGACGGCGTTCCCCGAGGCGGGCGCCACCGCGGTGCATCCAGCGATCGGCGACCCGTTGTTGGTGAAGCCGACGGTGCCCGACCCCAGAGCCACCGATGAACCCGGCATGGGGGTCACGGTGGCGGTCAAGGTGACGTTGTCGCCGGGAAGGCCGAGGGTCTCAGAGGCGGCGAGCACCACCCCCGGAAGCAGCGAGCCGGTGTAGGTGATGACGACCGACCCGTTCCCCGACTGCACGCCGTTGTTAAAGGTGGTTCCCGTAGGCCCGAAGCTCGAGCCGCCGCCGCCCCCGGGACCGGTGCACAATCCCGACTCGTCACAGCCGGCGGCTCCGCCGCCACCGAAGTAACCCCCGCCCCCGCCCCCACCGGCCAGATACCATCCAACCCCGCCGGTGCCGCCCTGGCCGACCGATCCGCCCGAACCCGCAAAATGGCAATTGGTGCAGCTCCCGGCGCCGCCTCCGGCGCTCTGGGTGCCGCCCCCTCCGCCGTTGGTGATGACACCGCCGTTGTTCTCGCCGACCCCGTTGCCCCCGTTAGGCCCGGCTCCCGAACCGCCGGCGTCCCCGAAGTCACCGGCGCCCCCGCCGCCACCTCCGACTACCACCCGGTTGGCGAGCGCGGTACCACCCAGCCGGACGTCACTGGCGCCGCCGCCGTTGGCGCTGGTGCCATTCCCATAGGGACGTTCGTTGGCTCCCGATCCGCCGCCGTTGTAGCCGTTCTGTCCGCCCACATTGATCTGGTACTGACTACCGGGGGTCACCGTAGAGGTGACGAGCGCTTCGCCGCCGTTTCCGGATGCGTCTCGCGGGCTGGTGGCGCCGCCGCCTTGGGCGCCGATGACGTCGAAGGTGACGCTGGTCACCCCGGGTGGGACCGTGAAGGTAGAAGGAGTTCCGGTGTAGGAAAAGGTGAGGACTTGAGTCCCCACCGCCGGTCCGGCGGCGGCCGGCGAGACCCCCACCGCTACAGATCCAATCGCTCCCACCAGAATCACGACGGCCATCACTGCTGCGACGCGAACCCGCGTCGCCATACTGCGTACCTCGAACATCAACGACCTCGCGTCTGTAGGATCCCGAACTTGATGGACTGCATCGGCAGCTCAGGCACGCTCCTGAAGCTAAAAGGTGCTCAAATCCAGGGGATTTAGCTTTGAATTGGCTGTGAGCACGCCGCCGATGACATCAGATGACACCGAACTCGTCGGCCTGGCCCCCCGACGCTCCGACCTGGTGGCACACTGAGAGCGATGCCCCCTCAAATCTGCACCCCCGACGAAGCCGCCGCGCGGGTGCGGACCCGCGACACCATCGGGTTCGGCCTCGGACCCGCCAACCCCGACGCCTTCCTCACCGCTTTGGGGACCCGCGACGACTGGGAAGGGTTGACCCTGGGCGGGGCCCTGTTGCTCGGGTACTACACCGTGCTCACCCATCCCAAGGTGTCCTACCGCTGCGGGTTCTTCGGCCCCGCTGAACGGGTCCTGTTGGGCCAGGGGTACAACGTGGAGCTGGTCCCCGGGGGATTCCGCCAGTTCGCCCCCATCCTCCGCCGGTTCGCCCCCCGGATCATGACCGCGCAAGCCGCCCCGCCGGATGGAGACGGCAATGTCAACCTCTCCCTCCACCTGGGGGCCACCTACGACGAGCTGGTGATGGCCGGAAAGGACCCCGACCGGTTGCTGGTGGTGGAGGTGAATCCCCATCTTCCCCGGACCCGGTCGCTCCCCCCCGAGTACAGCAACACGATGCCGGTCGACCTGATCGACGTCCTGGTGGAAGCGGACGGGCAGCCCTATGCCCTGGCCGAGCCACCACCCGACGAGGTCGACCATGCCATTGCCGATGTGGCCATGGGCTTCATCACCGACGGCGCCACCCTCCAGATCGGGATCGGCGCCATCCCCAACATCGTCGCCCATCAGCTGGCCGCCGGCACCGGTGGCGGCTACGGGATCCACAGCGAGATGTTCACCGATGGCCTGATGGGACTCCATCAGGCCGGCAAGGTCACCAACTCCGCCAAAGGGATCTTCGACGGGGTGTCGGTGACCACCTTCGCCCTCGGCTCGGCCGACCTCTACAAATGGCTGGACGACAATCCCGATGTCGCCTTCCTCCCCGTCGAGGTGGTCAACGACCCGACGGTCATCGCCCGCAACCAGAAGTTCGTCTCCATCAACGGCGCCCTCAGCCTCGACCTCTACGGCCAGGTGGTAGCGGACAGCATCGATGGCCGGCAGATCTCCGGGGTCGGGGGGCACGAGGACTTCGTTTCCGCCGCCGGCCTCCGGGCCGATGATCACTCCCTCATCTGTCTGCGCTCCACCGCCACCGTCAACGGCGAGCTGCGGTCGCGGATCGTGGCCGCCCTCCCGGCCGGCTCCGTGGTCTCGACCCCCCGCCACCACACCGGGGTGGTGATCACCGAACACGGGGCCGCCGACCTCTATGGGCTGACCGTCCGGGAGCGGGCCTTCGCCCTGGCCGGGATTGCCGACCCCCAATTCCGGGGGGAATTGCAGTCCGCCGCCTCCACCCTCGGTCGGCACTGAGCCAGGTGACCGACCCGACTCACCTCTCGGTGGCCACCTTCAATGTCCACTGCGGGGTCGACGGCTGGGGCCGTCCCTTCGACGTGGTGGCGGAGTGCGCCGCCCTCGACGCCGATGTCCTGGTCATGCAGGAATCCTGGACTCCGGCGGACGGGGGACTGAGTACCGCCGCCACCGTCGGGCGCGATCTCGGCTACCAGCTCTACGAAGAGCAACTGTCCACCGGCCGGATCTTCCCTCCCCACCCGTCGGCCAACCACCGCTGGGGCCCGAGGCCCCGGAGTGCCAGTGTGGTCTTCCGCCTCGACAACCCCCATCGCCCCCGCTCCCGTAATTTCGACCGCCTCCACCCGGAATTCTCTCTCGGCACCTTCGGGCTGGCCGTGCTCACCCGGGTCCCGGTGACCCGCCGGGAGGTCATCCCCCTCGGCCGGTTGAAGACCGACGCCTCCCGCCGGTTGGCCATCGCCAGCACCGTGCCGGTCGGCGACGGGTCGATGACAGTGATCGGCACCCATATGTCCCACCTGTTGCAGCGTTCGCCGGTGCAGTACGCCCGGCTTCGCAATTCGCTGCCGGATCCGGAGAGCTTCGCCGCCGTGCTGACCGGGGACATGAACATGTGGGGACCCCCGCTGGGGGCGTTCTTCCGCGGCTGGCGGCGGGTGATCCGCGGGCGCACCTGGCCGGCCTTCCGCCCCCACAGCCAGCTCGACCACATGCTGGTGACCCCATCGGTGGCGCTCGTCGACGCCCGGATCGCCGAAGCCACCCGGTCCGACCACCTCCCGGTGCGGGTGACCGTGGCCCTGGCCCGAGCGCCGGTCGGTGGTGCGAACCGGGCCGACGGGCCGGGCGTGCACCGGCAGCGGTCCTGACAGGGATGCCCGGCTGCCATTAGCGTCACCTGCCATGGTCGATCCCCTGGAAGGTTTCGAGAAGGGCCTGTTCACCGCGGAGGGCAAGACCCGCACCGTGTACCGGACAGGTTCCGGACCGGCGGTGATCGTGATCAGCGAAATGCCCGGCATCACCCCCCATGTCGCCGACTTCGGACGGAAGGTGGCCGAAGTCGGGTGCACCGCGGTGCTGCCCCACGTCTTCGGGGACGACGGGCGGCGGCCGACCGCCGGGTACACCGTCGGATCGCTGGCCCGGGCTTGTATCTCCCGCGAGTTCACCATTCTCGCCCTCAAGAAGGCCAGCCCCATCACCACCTGGCTCCGGGCCTTGGCCAAGGCCGAGCACGAGACCTGTGGCGGGCCGGGGGTGGGGGCGGTGGGGATGTGCTTCACCGGTGGCTTCGCGTTGGCCATGATGGTCGACGACGTAGTCGTCGCCCCGGTGCTCAGCCAGCCGTCGGTGCCGTTCGCAGTGAGCAAACGGCACAGCTGGGACCTCGGCATTTCCGACGCCGACCTCCGGCGGGTGCAGGAACGGGTGGCGGCCGGGACCTGCGTGCTCGGCCTGCGCTTCACCGGCGACCGCATGAGCCCGCACGCCCGGTTCGAACATCTCCAGGAGGTGCTGGGTGACGGATTCATCGCGGTGGAGCTCGACTCGTCGGCGGGGAATCCCTACGGCCACAAGTCGATGGCCCACTCGGTCCTGACCGAGGATCTCGACGACCGGGAGGGCACCCCGACCCGGGCGGCGCTCGACCAGGTGCTGGCCTTCTTCCGCGAACGGCTGATGGTTTGACCGCCGCCACCGATGAGTGGGAACAGCGGGGCGGCCGCATCCCGCTGGCCGGTTACGAGGTCTTCGTGGTCGACATCGACGAAGCCGACGCCGGAGGCCGGGAGCCACTGCTGGTCATCCACGGCTTCCCCACCTCCTCGTTCGACTTCCACCTGGTGGTCGACCGGCTGGCCCGGGACCGGAGGGTGGTCCTCTTCGACCTGGTCGGCTATGGACTGTCGGCCAAGCCCGATCTCGCCTACACCGTCGACATCCAGGCCGACGTGGCTATGGCCCTCACCGACCGGCTGGGACTCGATCGGATCTCCCTCCTCACCCACGACTTCGGGGACACGGTGGGCGGCGAGCTGCTGGCCCGCCAGGAGGAGGGTCGCTGGCCGGTGGAGATCGTCCGCCGGGTCCTCACCAATGGCAGCATCTACATCCAGATGGCCCATCTCAGCGCCGGCCAGGAGCTCCTGTTGAGTCTGCCCGACCAGCGGCTGGGTGATGACGCCCCGATGGACACCCACACCCTGGCCGGAGGTCTGGCCGCCACCTTCAGTCCGACGTCCACCGTGAGCGCCGAGGAGTTGGAGGGGGCCGCCGAGCTCGCCGCCCGGTCGGACGGCCTGTCCCTCCTCCCCCGGACCATCCGCTACATCGAGGAACGGCGGCGGAGCGAGTCCCGGTTCACCGGTGCCATCGAGGACCACCCGTCGCCGCTGCACGTGGTCTGGGGGGCCGACGACCCCATCGCGGTGGTGGCGATGGTCGACCGGCTCCGGGAGGCCCGGCCGGACGTCAGCGCGGAGATCCTCGACGGGGTCGGCCACTTCCCGATGGTCGAATCTCCCGACCGCTTTCTGGCCGGGGTCCAGCGCGGATTGTCCTGAGGCCGTCGGCGTTGTTCCTAAGCCTTTGTCGGGTCAGACCGTGCAGATGACCTCACCATGGAGGATGGCGAACCACCCGTCGGGCTCGGCGGCCCAGTCCCGCCATCCCTGAGCAAAACTGGCGAGGTCGGCGTCGGTGGCGATCTCCCGGACCAGCAACTGCTCCGCCAGCGATGATTTGGTCATCCGGTCGGCCCAGAGGTCACCCCACCACGTCCGTTCCTCGGGAGTAGCGAAACACCAGGTGGAGGCGGACGGGGCGACGGAGGCAAAGCCGGCCCGGTTGACCCAGGAGAGGAGCTTCCGGCCGGCGTCGCACTGGGCACCGTTGGCCAGAGTGGCGGCCCGATAGGCAACCAGGCTCCGCTCCACGTCCGGATAGGCGGGATAGAAAATCATCGCCGGGTAGTCGCCGTCGCGGGCGGCCACCAGTCCTGCCGGCCGGCACACCCGTTTCATCTCCATCAGGGCCGCCACCGGATCGCCCACGTGCTGGAGCACCTGGTGGGCATGGACGACATCGAAGGCGTCGTCGTCGTACTCCAGATGGAAGAGATCGCCGACTTCGAAGGACAGGCCGGCCGGCCCGTCGAGGGCGGTGTTCCGCGCCTCGTCGATGACTTCGGCAGAGGCATCCAGGCCCACCACCCGGCCGGGGGCCAGCCGGTTGGCCAGATCGACAGTGATGGTCCCTGGACCGCACCCGACGTCGAGCAGCGACATCCCCGGGTCCAGGTGGGGAAGCAGGTACCCGGCCGAGTTCTCCGCGGTCCGCCACCGGTGCGAACGCAGCACACTGTCGTGATGCCCATGGGTGTAGGGGATATTTGCCATTTCCCCAGTCTGAGCGCCTTACCCCCCATTAGCAAAGAAGTATTGATGAACCTAGATATAAGCTGACCGAATGGCAGCATCGGAGTGGCTCCGCACCTTTGTCGCCATCTACCGGTCCAGTTCGGTGACCGCCGGCGCCGCCCTCCGGGGTCTCTCCCAGCCGGCGGCCAGCCAACAGTTGGCCGGCCTCGAGCGCCGAGCCGGTGCCCCCCTCTTCGTCCGCACCGCCGGCGGGGTCGAGCCGACCCGCCGGGGTCGGGAGTTGTACGCCGAGGTCGCCGAACAGCTCGACCGCCTCGAACCGGTGCTCCTGGGGCTCGAGGGTGGGGTGGGCGTCACTCCCCCGCTGACCATCCGATTCGGGTCGTCGGCCGAGTACTTCTCGTTCGAGGTGATCCCGCGGTTCGACCCGTCGGGGCCGTCGATCGCGGCCACCTTCGGGAGCGACCGCGAGGTCATCGAATGGCTGGAAGGCGGCGAACTCGACATCGCGGTGACCAGCACCACCCCCGCCCGCCGGTCGATCGCCTCGACCCCCATCGACACCAAGCGATTCGTGCTGGTGGCTCCGCCCACGATGATGCCCAGCCCGGCAGTGACATCGATGGAGGAGCTGGCAGTGTGGTTGGTCGGGAAACCCTGGGTGGCCTACAGCGCGGAGTTGCCCATGACCCGCCGGTTCTGGCTGTCGAGCCTGGGGCGGCCGTTCGCCGCCGACCTCCGTCTGGTCGCCCCCGATCTGCGGGCGGTGGTCGGCGCCGTCGAAGGCGGGCACGGCCTCAGCCTGCTCCCGACGTTTGTCTGCTCCGAGCAGCTCGCCCGCGGCAGTATCGCCAAGGTCTTCCCGGTGTCGGACACCCTCCCGGCCGAGCCGTGGTTCGCCAACATCCGGGTGGGAGATGTCGGGCGCAACCACCTCGGCGCCTTTATCCGGCGCTTGGAGGCTCCCCCGGGGGCCGAGGGGTGACCCTCGGAATGCTCCCTCCACCTCCTGGCACTACCGTGGCCGCGGTGACCAACTTCGACCACGTCGCCGATGAATACGACCGGATCGGCCCCGAGTACCAGGAGTCGAAGCTCCTCCCCTTCCGCCTCCACGTCGAAGAACACACGACCTTCGGCCTCCTCCCCGACCTGCAGGGTCTCTCGGTGGTGGACCTGGCCTGTGGCGATGGCATCTACTCCCGCAAGCTCATGCGGCGGGGGGCGGCCCGGGTGGTCGGGGTGGACATCTCCCCGGAGATGATCTCCCTGGCGGAGCGGGCGGAGTCAGCCGTCCCCCTCGGGGTCGAGTATGTCCTGGCCGACGTGGCGGCGGCCGAGCTGGACGAACGGTTCGACCTCGCCTATTGCTCTTTCTTGTTCAACTACGCCGCCAGCCGTGCCCAGTTGCGCTCGTTGATCGAGAGCGTGGCCCGTCTCGTCCGGCCCGGGGGCCTGGTGGTCGGCTGCAATGACTATCCCGAGAACCCACCGTCCCTCTTTGGCCAGTACCGGCCGTACGGTTTCGTGAAGATCGGCGAAGCCCACCCCAGCGAAGGCAGCACCATCACCTACCGGTTCTACAATCCCGATGGCACCCCGTTCGACCTCGACAACTACTTCATGCCCACCGAGATCTACCGGGAGGAGTTCGCGGCGGCCGGCTTCTCTTCGTTCAACTGGGTGATGCCCACAGTCTCCGCGAAAGGACTGGCCGCCTTCGCCCCTGGCTTCTGGGACGACTATCTGAACGCGCCCCCCATGGTCAGCTTCACCGCCACCGCCGGGACCGCCGGATAGGTCGAATCCTTGCCGCCGCCGAAGAACCCCGGCGGAGCCCCCGGTCGGAGTCAGAAACGCTGAAAGGCCAGCGCTGAGGCCGTCCAGGGCGAACTGAGCCTCGAGGCGGTGCCCAACTGCGGCTTTTCCTCATTGAATCGCCCCGAACTACCGATGTATTGCTAGTGGCGACTCGGACGGATTGAGCGCGCCCAACCGGACGAGAGACCCAAGAGCATGGCCGAACCCAGAGGACGAATCCTGCGGCGGTGGGAGAACTGGCGCCTGCGGACCAAAGGCCTCGCGGTCGTGGCCGTGCCTCTCGCCGCCCTGGCCCTGGCCGGGGCGGTGTTCGCCGGATTTCAGCAACAGGACCAACAGGCGGCTCAGCGGGTGGCCCAGAGCGATGCGGTGCGCTTGGCGCTCCAGAACGTCACTGTCGATCTCGTCAACGCCGAGACCGGGGTGAGGGGCTATCTCCTCACCCGCCAAACCACCTTCCTCGAGCCCTTCGAACAGGCCCAAACCAGCACCACCCAGGACATCAATCGGCTCATCGGCCTGGTGAAAGACAGTCCCGACGAAAGGGACCGGGCTCAAGAGGTGAAGTCGTTGGCCGCCCAACGCCTGACCCACCTCCAGGCTCTCCTGGCCGCCACCGATGTGCCTACCTCATCCGAGCTCGCTCTCCTGGCCGAAAGCAAACTCTCGATGGACGCGGTGCGAGCCGAGCTGACCGAGATGGATCACGTCGAAGCGGGACTGCAGGCGGCCCGCACCACCGACCACAACCGCATCACCACCTGGTTCAACGTGGCCATCGCGGTCGTCATCGGCCTCGGCCTGGCCGGCGGCATCACCGTCTCCCTGCTCTTCGGTATCGGTGTCGCCCGACGGGTGAAGCGACTCCAGGAGAATGCCGATCGCCTCCAGGATGAAGTCCCCCTCACCGATCTGCCCACCGGGAAGGACGAGGTGGGGCGCCTGGGTGCCGCCCTCGGCAACGCCGGCGCGTTGCTGTCCGAAAAGAGCCGGGGACTCCGGGACGCCCAGGACTTTCTCGACCATCTGATCACCGCCAGCCCGGTGGTCGTGCTCCGGGTTGCGTTGGTGCGCGAGGGAACCGAGGACTTGCGGGCTTTCTACGTCAGTGCCAACGCCGAACGGATATTCGGCTACACCCCCGATCAGATCCTTGCCGATCCGAATTTCCTGTTGCTGGTCCACCCCGACGATCGTGGCCGGTTGCGAGATGCCTTCCTGGCCGCGATGCGCGACGACGGCGCCGATCTCGAATTCCGGCTTCGGCACCAGGCCGGTGACCACCGTTGGGTGCACGCCACCCTCCACCACGAGCCGGCGGAGGCAGGGGCGCTCCCGGCCATGCTCGCCTATCTGACTGATGTGACCGAGCGGAAGGCCATGGAGGCGGACCTGGTCGCCGCCCGCCGGGCGGCAGTCGAAGCGGCCCGGATCAAGTCCGAATTCCTGGCCAACATGAGCCACGAGATCCGTACCCCCCTCAACGGCGTCATTGGCATGACCGGGCTCCTGCTCGACACCGGCCTCAGCCTCGAGCAACGGGGGTACGCCGAAACCGCCCGGACCTCGGGCGAGGCGTTGCTCACCGTCATCAACGACATCCTCGACTTCTCCAAGATCGAGGCGGGGAAGATGCAGATCGAGACCCTCGACTTCGAACTCCGGACGGTGGTGGAGGAGGGAGCCGACCTGTTGGCCGACCAAGCTCATAGCAAGGGTCTCGAGTTGGCCACCATGATCGACCTCGAGGTCCCCCTCGATGTCTCCGGAGACCCCGGTCGGCTGCGCCAGATTCTCCTCAACCTGGTCAGCAACGCGGTGAAGTTCACCAAGACGGGGGAGGTGGTGGTCCGGGCCCATCTCGACGCCAGCGATCCCGAGCCCCACATGGTCCGCTTCGAGGTCACCGATACCGGCATCGGCCTGACCGCCGAGGACCAGGCCCAGCTGTTCCAGAGCTTCTCCCAGGTCGACGCGTCCACCTCCCGGAGATTCGGCGGCACCGGCCTGGGCCTGGCCATCTGTCGTCAACTGGTCGAACTGATGGGAGGCCAGATCGGGGTGGAGAGCCAACCGGGACAAGGCTCGACGTTCTGGTTCACCCTCCCCCTGCCGGCGGCCTCCCCCGCCCCCCGCCTGCTGCTGCACCATCCCGAACTGAAGGGAATGCTAGTCCTGGCGGTGGATGACAACGACACCAATCGAACCATCCTGAAGCAGACCCTGCGGGGTTGGGGAATGCTCCCGACCACCGCCGAGAGCGGGGCCGAAGCCCTGGTCGAACTGCGTGGCGCCGCGGAGCGGGGGGACCCCTACGCCTTGGTGATCGTGGACTACCACATGGAGGGTATGGATGGCCTGGCCCTCGCCCGAGCCATCCGCGCCAATTCTGCCCTCGACGACCCCCGGCTCGTGCTGTTGACCTCCTCGGGGCACGCCGACCACGCCCCGAACGTCCGGGGTGCCGACATCGACGCCTTCTTGACCAAGCCGATCCGTCAGTCCGCACTCCACAATGCGCTGATCAGCGCGATGGGCATGCCCCCTATCTCGCCGCCGCGGACCGTGCTGACCGCCCACAACGTTACCGAGGACCAAGCCCAGCACCGCCCGCTGATTCTGGTGGTGGAGGACAATCCGGTGAGCCAGAAGGTCGCGGCCCGGAACCTGGAGAAGCTGGGCTACCGGGTGGACGTGGCGGCCAATGGGGCCGAGGCCGTGGAGGCGGTGGCGCGGCAGTCGTACGCCGTCGTGCTGATGGACTGCCAGATGCCGGAGATGGACGGCTACACCGCGACGGCGGAAATCCGCCGCCGGGAAGCCGGGGGGGCTCGGCTCCCCATCATCGCCTTGACGGCGGGGGCCATGGGTGGGGACGAAGAACGGGCCCTGGCCGCCGGCATGGACGGCTACCTGGCCAAGCCCATGAAGGTGGGGGACCTGGCCGCGGCCGTCCGGCACTGGGTACCGATCGGCAACCCGTCTCCGGTCGTGGCGGTCCCTGCCGTGACCGACCAGCCGGACGATCTCCGGCCCGACCTGGATCCGACCGTCATCGCCAGCCTCCGAGACCTCGGCGGGTCCGACCTGGTGGACGAACTGGTCGCCTTGTTCCGGGATGAGGTCGACGGGTATGTCTCCGCCTTCGATCAGGCTCTGGCCGACCACGACCCCGAAGCCCTCCGGCGGGCCTCCCACTCCTTCAAGGGCAGCAGCGCCAACCTGGGGGCTACCCGGCTGGCGGCAATCGCCGCCGCCCTCGAACAATTGGGTGTGACCGGAGATTTCGACGGAGCCCGAGCCCTACATGCCGAGCTGGCCGGGCTCACTGCTCGGGCGCTCGAGGCATTGACCGACCAGACCACCCCGACGCTGTTTCCGCTCGGGACCTGATAGCCCCGAAAGGTCGGCCAGCCCCGGTCAGATCCGGGCCATGTTGTCGAAACGGGCGTACTGGCCGATGAAAGCCAGCCGGGTCATCCCGGTCGGCCCGTTCCGGTGCTTGGCCACGATGATCTCTGCCATCCCCTGGTTCTCGTTCGAATCGGGGTTGTAGATCTCGTCGCGGTAGAGGAACAGCACCACGTCGGAGTCCTGCTCGATCGATCCCGATTCACGGAGGTCGGCGAGCATCGGGCGCTTGTCCTGACGGGCTTCGAGATTTCGGGACAGCTGGGAGAGGGCAACCACCGGCACCTCGAGCTCGCGGGCCAGGATCTTCAGTCCTCGGCTGATCTCCGACACTTCGACCTGGCGGTTCTCCGCACCGTGCCGGCCGGTCATCAGTTGGAGGTAGTCGACGACCACCAGTCCGAGACCTTCCCGGCTCTTGAGCCGCCGGGCCCGGGCCCGGATGTCCATCACCGTCAGGTTGGGGTTGTCATCGATGAAGATCGGCGCCTCGCTCATGCGGCTGATGGCGTTGCCGATCTTCGTCCAGTCGGCGTCGTGGAGCTTGCCGGTCCGCATCCGGGAGGCGTCGACCTTCGCCTCGGAGCAGAGCAGGCGCTGGGTCAGCTCCATATGGCTCATCTCCAGCGAGAAGAGGAGCACCGGCTTGTTGAGCTTGATACCGGCATTGGCCACCATCCCCAACGCGAAACTGGTCTTCCCCATGGCCGGACGGGCTCCCACCACGATGAGGTTGGAGGGCTGCAACCCGGCCAACTGCTCGTCCAGGTCGGTGTAGCCGGTGGCCAGCCCGGTGATGGCCTCGCCGCGGCTGAACAACACCTCCAGGTGGTCGAGGCTCTGCCCGAGTAGATCTCGCAGCGGGGTCATCGAGTCCACCACTCGGCGCTGGGCGACGTCGAAGACCAAGCTCTCGGCCTTGTCCAGCACGTCGGAGACGTCCTCGGGGAGGCTGTACCCGAGCTCGGTGATCTCCCCGGCCACCGACACCAGCCGCCGGAGCAGGGCGTGCTCTTCGATGATCTTGGCGTAATGCTCGGCGTTGCCGATCGACGGGGTGTTGGCCTGCAGCGACACGAACACCGAAGGGTCGCCGATGCTCTCGAGGAGCCCGCGGCGGCGGAGCTCCTCGGTGACGGTCACCCAGTCGGCCGGCTCCCCCTGGCTGTAGAGCGAGGTGATAGCCGAGAAGATGTGGCCGTGGGACTGCTTGTAGAAATCCTCGGGATTACAGAACTCCATGGCCGAGGAGATGGCGTCTCTCGACAGCAACATGGCCCCGAGCAGCGACTCCTCCGCTTCGAGGTTGTGGGGTGGGATACGCCCCGCCGGCCCACCTCGGCTACTCGGAGCGGAGATGAGCCCACGCGGGCGGATGTCGTCGAAGGCCTGAACCATTGCTCTCTAACCCTGACTGGTTTGGCCTGTGGACGTTAAGAGCGTCTTCTTGCGGATATCAGCCGTGGTGACTGTGGACGGCCGGTGGATAGGCCCCTGTGGATGGGGACATCTTTTGCTCATCTGGACATGATCCCGGGGGGGTGTGACACCTCGTCCCGGACAACCGATGGCGGCGGGCGAACGATCGCGCCAAACCAGAGGGTGGGAACCGAACGGCATCACGACGAGCGACGCCTCCACACCGGAATCCTAACGACGACGGCGCGTCGGCTGAGGGATGCCCGTTGATGTTGCGAACCGACGGCGGGGCAGCCCGCGGTTCGGATCAAGCGTCGGCGGCGCCGACCTCGAGGGTCAACTCGAACACCACGCCTCCGAGCAACTCCACCCGGACGTTGTGGACGCCAACTGTCTTGATCGGCTCGGTGAGCACCAGGCTCTTGCGATCCACCACCGCGCCGGTCTGCGCCTCGACGGCCTTCACGATGTCAGCCGCCGACACCGAACCGAAGAGTTTGCCGCCGGGCCCGGCCCGGGCGGGCAGAGCCACGGTATTGCCGACCAGGGTGCGGGCCACCGTCTCGGAGGACTCGCGGTCCCGAGCGTCCCGGAGGTCCCGCGACTTTCGCATGGCGGCCGCCTGGCCCTCGGTACCGGCGGAGGCGATGATGGCCTTGCCGGAGGGGAGCAGGTGGTTGCGGGCGAATCCACCCGACACGTCGATGATGTCGCCGCGCTTTCCCACCCCGTCGACATCGCTTCGCAGTAAGACCTTCACGTCAGCAGCCATGTCAGCCCTCGCCGTCCGCCGCCACGGGCTCGGCCACCGGGGCCGACACACCGTTGCTGGAACTCTCGTCGTCGACCACCGGGGCCGACACGCCGTTGCTCGAACTCTCGTCGGCGGCCACCGGCGCCGGCTCACTCTGCTCTCCGAAGGCGACCTCACCGGTGGTGTTGGCCACCGCGGCCAACGTCCCCTGGGTATCGTCGGAGTCGGAGCGCCGACCCCGGCCCTGGCCGCCGCCGAAGCCGCCGCCCTCACGGTCCCGACCGCCCCGGCCGCCTCGGCCGCCCGGACGCTCGGTGGTGGTCCGCTGGGTGTACGGCAACAGGACCAGTTCCCGAGCCGTCTTGATGGCCATGGCGATATCCCGCTGGTGCTGGGCGCAGTTGCCCGACACCCGACGGGCCCGGATCTTGCCCCGGTCGCTCATGTACTTGCGGAGCATGTTGACGTCTTTGTAGTCAACCCACTCGATGCGGTCCTTGCAGATCGCACACGGCTTCTTCTTGATGCGACGCCCGGTGTCCTTGGGGGCACGGCGGGTATTGCTGTTGCTGCTGGATCCACGATCGTTGTTACGCGGCATGACTAGAAGGGCTCCTCGCTGTATCCGTACCCGCCGGCATCGCCGGCGTTGCCACCCGATGGGGCTGGACTCCGTCCGCCTCCACCCTCGGGGGCACCGCCACCGCCCTGACTGGGGCCGCGGCGTTCGTTCTTGGTGATCTGGGCGGTCGCCCACCGGATGCTGGGGCCGATCTCATCGGCCACCACCTCCACCTTGGACCGCTTGTCGCCGTCCGGGGTTTCCCAGCTGCGCTGCTCGAGGCGCCCGGTGACGATGACCCGGGAGCCGCGGGAGAGGCTCTCGGCGACGTTCTCGGCCATCTCCCGCCAGCACACCACGTCGAAGAACGAGGTGGCCTCTTCCCACTCCTGGGTCTGGCGGTTCTGCCAGCGGCGGTTGACCGCCAAGCCGAAGCTGGCCGTGGCCTGGCCGGTATTGGTGAACCGGAGTTCGGGATCGCGGGTGATGTTTCCCACCAGCGACACGGTGTTTCCGTTGGCCATCGGTCAGCCCTCCTTCGAGGTTCCGGCGGCGACCGCCGCCCGCTCGGCCCGGCGTCCGGCCACCTTGTCCGGCAGCCGCATGACCTTGTGGCGGATGACTTCGTCGGCGAGGACCAGGATCCGCTCCATGTCCGCCACCGCCGGGGGGTCGGCGGTCAGTTCGACCACCACGTAGTAGCCCTCGCGCTTGTGATCCACCTCGTAGGCGAAGGTGCGCTTCCCCCACCGCTCGACCCGGCCGGGCTTGCCCTCCTTGGCCTTCAGGGCGTCGAGCGCCCGCTCGAGGGCTCCGTTCACCGAGGCTTCATCGGCCGCGGCATCAAAAATAATCATTGCTTCGTATGGCCGCATCAGCGGCTCACCTCCCTCTGGATCGGGTGATGAAACACCCGAGCCCCCTCGATGGGGGCAGGTCGGAACTGGAAGCCACGCGGGTAGACGTGGCGGGAACGACTGGAACACCCTAGCCGGTGACTAGTGGTACACCTCCGCATCGGAGGGGAACGCCCCGGATCGGACGTCAGCGGCATAGGCGGCGATCGCCTCGGTCGCCACCTCGGCCAGCTCGGCGTAGCGCCGGACGAACTTGGGGGTGGTGGCGTTCAGGCCCAGCAGGTCATGGAAGACCAGGACCTGCCCGTCGCAGTCCGGACCGGCGCCGATCCCGATGGTCGGGATGTCCAGTTGCTGGGTGATGGCCGCCCCCAGACCTTCCGGCACCCCCTCGAGGACGATGGCGAAACAGCCGGCGGCGGCGATCGCCTTGGCGTCGGCCGCCAGGGCGTCGGCGGCGGCATCCCCCTTCCCCTGGACCCGGTACCCACCCATGGTGTGCACCGATTGGGGGGTGAGGCCGAGATGGCCCATCACCGGAATCTCCGCCGACACCAGCGCCTCGATCATCGGGACCCGCTTTCGGCCCCCCTCCAGTTTCACCGACCCGGCCCCGGCCCGGATGAGGGCGGCGGCGTTCCTCACCGTGTCGGCGGGATCGAGGTGGTAGCTCAGCCACGGGAGATCGCCCACCACCAGGGCTCTCGGCTTGGCCCGGGCCACCGCCGCGGTGTGGTGGACCATGTCGGCGACGGTGACCTGGAGGGTGTCCTCATAACCGAGGACGTTGTTGGCCAACGAGTCGCCGACCAGGATGACGTCCACCCCGGCGGCATCGGCGATACGAGCCCCGGGGGCGTCGTAGGCGGTGACCATCACCAGGGGTGGGTGGCCGTCCCGGCGCTTGGAGGCGCGAACGGCAGGGACGGTGACAGGTGCCGTCGGGGAAGCAGGCATGGGTTGAATTCCTCCTGATCGGCCGTCCAGCGCCCGGAGGCTGCCGGCGGCATGGTCGACACCGGGAAGGTGCCACAGAAGAGTGCTGCCCTCTCAGGCTACTTCTTGGCGGATCCCGAGGGGGCAGGAGGGGAATCGATGCCCGCGGGTCAGCCGCGGGGGGCGGCGGCCCGGGCGCCGAGTGGAGGTCGGGCCGCCGCCTTCACCCCGGCACCGGCCGGGTACATCCGAACCAGATGATTCCAACGGCAGCCGTTGCAGACTTCGATCACGTAGCAGGCAACCGGGTCCTTCCGGCGCCAGTACCGGGTCAGCTCGGCCCGGGAGGCGACGCAGCGGCCCCCGGGGGGGAGCCGGGAGCCGAAGACGAAGGTGACATCGACCAGCTCAGCTTCCTCGCAGATCGGGCACTCGTTGCCGGTGGGGGCGCCCAGGTGCTGGGCCGCCCTCAACAGCTCGGGATGGGCGTCACAGACGTCGAGCTTGGAGAGCCGGCTCTTGCGGTACTCGCTGACCACGGAGTTGCGGGCGAGGCGGTACTCGACCTGTCCTCCGGTCGGTGATGTCTGGACACCACCGAGCCCTCCTTGTCGAAAGCTCACGCATCTCAGGGTAACGCTTCGTCCGCTTCAAGGTGCGGGCATTCCCGCAATTGACGAAGCCACCAGGGAACCGCGTTTTGGTCCGCCGGCGGTCACCGCCTTGAACCCCGGCTCTCGACCCGGCCGCCGCCCGGGCAACGCTGCCCTGCGGCCGGACCCGGCTCCCGTCAAGCTTCACTGAAACCGGGACTTCCGGGGCGGTCGACCGGTCGGGCCGCCCACTCCCTGGAGGGTCCAACCTCGGGCTACCGTGGCACATATGTTGCGCTGATATATCGATCTGATATATCATGTTGGAATGACCTCGACCCCCACCCAGCGGAAGCCGGCCGCCGCCGGCTTGCCCGATCGGGGGCTTTACGGTGCTTGACCTGGCAATTCTCGGTCTCCTCTCCGAGCACGAGTTCCACGGCTACGAGATCCGCAAGCGCCTCCGGGACGAGCTCGGGCTGTTCGCCAACATCTCCTTCGGATCGCTCTACCCCGCCCTTTCCCGCCTCGAACTGTCGGGGGCGGTGATCGGCACCGAGTCGTCCCCCGCCGCTCCGGCCGCCGCCCCGATTCCGCTCACCGGCTCCCTCGGAGGCGAGCGGGCCGCCCTCCGGTCGCGCCGGGCGGGCACCGTCCGGAGCACCACCCGCGGCACCAAGCGGTCCCGCAAGGTCTACCGGATCACCGACACCGGTCGTCGGGTCTTCGAAGAGCTGCTGGCCGGCGAGGAACCGGTCGGCACCGACGAGGCTCGGAGTTTCGGCCTCCGGCTCGCCTTCGCCCGTCACCTGGCCCCGCAAGCCCGGCTGGGTCTGCTCGAGCGTCGCCGGGACCAGCTCATCCGCCGGCTCGCCGCCGACCAGGCCCGCGCCGCCGCCGGCAATGACTTTGACAGCTACACCCGTTCTCTGGTGGAGCACACCACCGAGGCGACGCAACACGACATTTCCTGGCTCGACAGTCTCATCGAGTCCGAGAAGTTGAAGCAAGCAGCACCTCGAACCGAAAGCCGCACCCCCCGCACCGTCGGGACCGGCTCCGCAGCAGCGAAGGGAACCGAATTATGAGCACCATCCGAGTGGCTATCGCCGGCGTGGGCAACTGCGCCAGCTCACTCATCCAGGGCGTCGAGTACTACAAGGACGCGGATCCGGCCGAGACGGTTCCCGGCCTCATGCACGTCGAGCTCGGTGGCTACCACGTCCGTGACCTCGAGTTCGTGGCCGCCTTCGACGCCGACGCCGCCAAGGTCGGCACCGACCTGGGCAAGGCCATCTTCGGCGGCCAGAACAACACCATTCGCTTCGCGCCGGTCGGCGAGCTCGGCGTCACCGTCCAGCGGGGGCCGACCCTCGACGGCTTCGGCAAGTACTACCGGGAGACGGTGGAGGAGTCGCCGATCGAACCGGTCGACGTGGTGGCGGTGCTGAAGGACTCCCGGACCGACGTGCTGGTCAGCTACCTCCCGGTCGGGTCGGAGGAGGCCCAGCGCTTCTATGCCGATGCCTGCCTCCAGGCCGGGGTCGGCTTCGTCAACGCCATCCCGGTGTTCATCGCCTCCGACCTGGTGTGGGCCCGCAAGTTCCGCGACGCCGGGCTCCCCATTGTCGGCGACGACATCAAGAGCCAGGTGGGTTCCACCATCGTCCACCGCATCCTCACCCGCCTGTTCGAGGATCGGGGCCTGGCCCTCGACCACACCTACCAGCTCAACGTGGGCGGCAACATGGACTTCAAGAACATGCTGGAGCGCAGCCGGCTGGAGTCGAAGAAGGTGTCGAAGACCCAGGCCGTCACCAGCCAGATCGAGGACAGCGTGTTGGGCGAGGACGACGTCCACATCGGACCGTCGGACCATGTCCCCTGGCTCAACGACCGCAAGTGGGCCTACATCCGGATGGAGGGTCGCAACTTCGGTGACGTTCCGCTCAACCTCGAGCTCAAGCTCGAAGTCTGGGACTCCCCCAACTCCGCCGGCGTGATCATCGACGCCGTCCGCTGCGCCAAGCTGGCCCTCGACCGGGGCATCGGCGGGCCCTTGCTCGGACCCTCGGCCTACTTCATGAAGTCGCCGCCGGTGCAGTACCACGACGACGAGGCCCACGAGCTGGTCGAGTCGTTCGCAGCCGGCGAAGCCGGACCGGTGTGGCCGGAGGACTGATCACCCCGGGCTGAGGCGGCTCCGCCGGTTCAGTCCTTCGACTCGTCTTCCCACCAGGCGGCCAGGCGCCGGCGCGCCTCTTCCTCGCCCAGCGGTCCCTCCTCCATCCGGAGCTCCAACAAGAAGGCCAGCGCCCGGCCGACCTCCCGCCCGGGCCGGAGCCCCAGCTGTTCCATGATCTGGTCGCCGTCCAGGTCCGGACGGATGGCGTTCAGCTCTTCCTGCTGGCGCAGCTCGGCGATGCGGGCCTCCAGCTCGTCCATCCGCCGGCCCAGCGCCTTGGCCTTCGCCTCGTTGCGGGTGGTGCAGTCACAGCGGGTCAGCACGTTGAGCTGATCGAGCAGAGGCCCGGCGTCCCGCACGTAACGGCGAACCGCCCGGTCGGTCCACCCCAGGCTGTAGGTATGGAAGCGGAGGTGGAGGTTGACCAGTTCGGTCACCACCTCGATATCGTCCTTCGGATACTTGAGGGCGGTCATCCGCTGGCGGGTCATCCGGGCGCCGACCACTTCGTGATGATGGAAAGTGACTCCCCCGTCCACGAAGGCCCGGGTCTTCGGCTTGCCGACGTCGTGGAACAGGGCAGCCAGCCGCAACAACCGATCGGGAGCGTCCCGGTCCATCGCCGCCGTCTTGTCCACCACCGCCAGGGTGTGGGCGAGGACGTCCTTGTGCCGCTGGATCGGGTCCTGCTCGAGCGCCAGACCGGGGAGCTCGGGGAGGAACTCGTCGGCCAGTCCGGTCCGGACCACGAACCAGAGGGCGGTCGACGGCACCGGGACCATCATCATCTTGTCCAGCTCGTCCCGGATCCGTTCGGCTGACACGATCGACAACCGGTGGTGCCCGGACTTCACCGCCTCCACCAGCGCCGGGTCGGGCTCCAGATCGAGCTTCGCGATGAACCGGGCGGCCCGGAGCATCCGCAGCGGGTCGTCGGCGAAGGACACTTCGGGGTCGAGCGGGGTGCGGAGCCGGTGGACGGCCAGATCGGCCAGGCCGTCGAACGGGTCGATGAGCTCCAGATCCGGAAGCCGGAGCGCCATGGCGTTGATGGTGAAGTCGCGCCGGGACAGGTCGTCCTCGATCCGATCGCCGAAGGCCACCTCCGGCTTCCGGGAATCCGGCTGGTACGCCTCCGCCCGATGGGTGGTGACCTCGTAGCGCTGTCCGTCCTTGAGGAAGCCGATGGTGCCGAACCGCTTCCCCTGGGTCCACACCGCATCGGCCCAGCCGGAGACGGCCTCTTCGATGTCGTCGGGTCGGGCGTCGGTGGTGAAGTCGAGATCCCCATCACCCGGGAGTGCGGTCGGAGTCTCCCCGGCCATGATGGCGTCGCGCACTGAGCCCCCTACCAGGTAGAGGGTGTGATTGGCGGCTCGGAACCGCTCCGCCAACTCGGCGGTGGCTTCCACCAGTGGCCTCAGTCGCTCAGGGAACACGCCGCCGAGGGTACTTGCCCTGGCGTAGGCTGCCGTGCGAGGTGAACCGGGAACCAGGCAGTCTGTGCCCACGTGGTAACCGCCCCGGAGGCTTCGGGCCAACCGGGGGCGGGCCCGCCCCGGTCACCGGGGTGGAACGGTGTCGTGCCCGCTCCCTTCCCTTGGTCATGGCCCTGGTGTTGGCGTTGGTGATGGCCGCCACCGCCATCGAACCCTTCACCTCCGGCGCCACCGCCGGGGCGTCGACTTCCGCCCGTCCGGCGTTGGCCATCGGTGCGACGGTAGCGGCGGCGGCGGCAGGGGCGTCCTCGGCCGCCGGGTCGCCGTCCTCCTCCGGATCCCTGACCCTCAACTACCAGTCGCCCTGGGTGACTCCGGACCAACCCTTCGACGTCAAGCTCCGCACCGGGGCCGGCGCCCCCCCGACCTCGGACCTCGGACTGTCGGTGGCCGTCTACGGGTGCCTCACGTCGGTGTCGAGCTTCGACCAGGCCGCCACCGCCGCCAGCCCCACCGGCTCGCCCATTGCCCGGACCACTTCGGCGCTGCCGTGGTCGTCCCTCCACCCCGACGCCTCCGGGGTCGACGTCTCCTTCGGGGTGAGCACCGCCAGCTCGGCCAGCACCACCATCAGCACCCCCAACCCGACCATCGCCATCCACGCCGGCGGCTCCTCCTGCCAGGAGGGCGTCTTCCCGGTCCGGCTCCAGCTGGAGAACACCAACTCCGGCGCCTCCCTCGCCTCGCTCACCACCTTCATGGTCTACGTCGCCGCCCCGGCCACCCAGAAGCTGCGCTTTGCCATGGTGGTGCCGGTGTCCACCGCCATCGCCCCGGCACCTCAACCCTCGGCCTCCAGCCTGCTGACCAATCCCTTGACCAGCTTGACCCGACCCAGCACCGCCACCCTCACCGGCATCAATCAACTGGTGGCAGCCATGAGCACCAGCCCCAACTCCTCGGTCCCGGTCACCGTGGCCGCCAGCGCCCAGACCCTCCAGGACCTCACCACCGCCACCCCCGCCACCAGCGGCGCCCGCCCCGCCGCGGTCAACGCCTTGGCGGTGCTGTCGGACACCCCCGCCACCCATCAATTCACGCCGACTCCCTATGCCCCGGTCGACGCCTCGGCCCTGGTCGATGCCGGGCTCAGCAGCGAACTGGTCGCCCAACTCGGGCGCGGCTCCGAGTTGCTCACGACTCCGGACGGGATCGTCCATTCGACCACCCCACCCCCGCCGGGCGGTTCGGCTCCCTGGATCACCAACGACGGGCTCGACGACAACACGCTGGCCGAGCTGGCGACGATCGGGTACAACCAGATCGTCCTGCCTCCCGCCGACGTCTCCTCGTCGCCGGTCAACGGCTCGGGGGCCGAACCGTTCACCATCAATTCGGCCCACGGGTCCTCGTTTCTGGCCATCACTTCCAATGCCGACCTGGCGACCCGGATGACCGCCCATCCCGGAGATCCGGTGCTGGCCGCCTCCCAACTCCTGGGGGAACTGGCCCAGATCTATTTCGAATACCCCAACCTCTCGACTGCCCGGGCGGTGGTGGCGGTGCCACCGACCGGGGCCACCCCCAACCCGAGCATGATCTCCACCCTGTTGACCGACCTCTCCAACAATCCGTTCGTCCAAGGGGTGACGACCGCCGACCTGTTCCAGACCCTCTCCACCCCGGCCGCCTGCCACGGCGGCTGCAAGCTGACCACGTCCGGTTCGTCCACCTCGTCAGGCTCCGGGTCCTCCACCACCAGCGGGTTGCCGGCCGGGACCATCCGCAACCAGCGGACCCGGATCGCCGGACTGGCGTCGGCCATCGAGCCCCCCTCCTCGTTCGCCCGCACCCTCCCCGTCCAGCTCGGCGACCTGGTGCTGGCCTCCGAAGCCGAGACCCTGAAACCGTCCCAGCAGTCGTCGGTCCTCCACAACGCCAGCGCCGCCGTCAACGCCCAACTCGGTCAGTTCTCGCTGTCCGGCGACCAGTCGATCACTTTGACGTCTCGCAACGGGCAGATTCCGGTGTCCATCGCCTCGTCGGCTCCCTATCCGGCCACCGGCACCCTCACCATCACCAGCGACGAGCTCCTCTTCGCCAACGGGACCCGGCGGGTGTCGCTCCCCAACACCACCCTGACCAAGGCCACCAACAATTTCCCCATCCCGGTGCAGGCCCGGACCTCCGGCGAGTTCAAGTTGGAGATCACCTACACCTCACCGTCAGGGGGGATGGTGATCACCAGCGGGGTGATCAACGTCCGCTCCACCGCCACCTCCATCGTCGGGGTGGTGCTCTCCCTCGGGGCGGTGGCGGTGCTGGCCGCCTGGTGGACCCGGACCACCTTCCGGCGGCGGAAGCGGCGGAGGACTGACGCCGCGGAGCCGTCGTGACCGACACCGAGCTCGGCGGGATCCCCGAAGGTCCCGGGTTGCCGGCGGAGGACAGCCGGGGGCTGGCCGGGGCCACCGTCGGGATGGCCATCGGCACCACCCTCTCCCGGATCACCGGTGTCGGCCGGCTGATCGCGCTGGCCGTCGCCCTCGGTCAGTACGCCACCGCCGACGCCTACAACCTGGCCAACACCACCCCCAACATCATCACCGACATCGTCATCGGCGGGGTCCTGTCGGCCACCTTCGTGCCGGTCTTCGTGGACTGGCTGTCCACTCGTCGGAGCGAAGAGGCCTGGCGGGCCATCTCCGCGGTGACCACCGTCACCATCGTCGTCCTGGCGGTGGCGACGGTGGTGTTCTGGTTCCTCACCCCCTCGATCATCGACCTCTACACGGTGTCCAACCACACCGACGTCGCCCAACAGCGCCAGGTGGCGGTCAGCCTCCTCCACTGGTTCGTTCCCCAACTCGCCTGCTACGGGCTGATCGGTCTGTTCGCGGCGTTGTTGAACGCCCGCCACAAGTTCGCCGCCCCCATGTTCGTGCCCATCGCCAACAACGTGATCGTCATCGTGGTGCTGCTGTGGTTCCACGCCCTGGTCCCCCACCCGACCCTGGCGTCGGTGGCCCATCAGCACGGCCCGCTGGTGCTGCTGGGGTTGGGCACCACCCTCGGGGTGGTCGTCCAGGCGGCGTTGCTGCTCCCCTCCTTGCGGCGGGCCCACCTCCACATCCATTTCCGGTGGGAGCCGGCCCACCAGGCCATGAAGACCATCGTCCGGCTGGCCGGATGGACCTTCGCCTTCGTGGTCTCCAGCCAGATCGCCCTGGTGGTGATCCTGGCCCTGGCCGACGGGGTCAGGCCGCCCGGCCAGGTGTCCGCCTACACCTACGCCTACACCTTCTTCCAGCTCCCCTACGGGGTGGTGGCGGTGTCGGTGATGAGCGCGGTGACCCCGTCGCTGTCGGCCCGCTGGGCGCTGCGGGACACCACCGGGTTCCGGCACCGGCTGGCCTTCGGCATGCGGGGGATGCTGGCCATCATCATCCCCTCCTCCATCGGGATGCTGATCCTGGCCCGGCCCCTCATCGACCTGGTGCTGGTCCACGGATCGGAGACGTCGGCCCAGGGGGCGAGCACCGCGGCGGCGCTGGCCATGTTCGCTCTGGGGCTGCCCGGGTTCTGCCTCTTCCTCTACATGGTCCGGGTCCTGCAGTCGATGCAGGACACCCGCACCGCCTTCTACCTCTATCTGGTGGAGAACGGGGTCAACGTCATCTTCGGGGTGGCCCTGGTCGGCCCGCTGGGGGTGCGGGGCCTGGCTCTCTCCATCTCCATCGCCTACACGGTGGCGGCGGTGCTCGCCCTCCTGGTCATCCGGCACCGGATCGGGGGGTTGGGCGGGGACAACCTCACCCGCCCGCTCAAACGGGTGGTCGGGGCGTCGGCGGTGATGGCGGTGGTGACGGTGCTGGCCGTCAACGTCTCGAGTGCCACCCACGGGATCGCCCTGCTGGCTCGGGTGGTGCTGGCGGTGGTGGCCGGGGTCCTCGCCTACCTGGCCACCGCCGGCATCGCCGGAGCCCGGGCCGACCGGCGGCGCCGCGAGGAGTCGGCCTACCGGTCGACCGACCCCCTCGGCAGTGGTCGGCGGTACCCGCCCGACCCCGACGACCGGGAGGAGGACGACGGGCCGTACCCGCCCGACAACTACCCGTCCGGGGGTCGCCGGTACCCGCCGGAGCCGGTGGGAAGTGGCCGCCGGTACCCGCCCCGGTCGGGGGGCGGCGGCCAGTCGGGTCTGCCGCCATCCATGGCGTTCCGTGGCAGACTCCAAGCCGAGAGGCCGGGTTCCATGGTCCGCAACATCCGGAGGATGGAACCGGCACCGAGGGACGACGAGGAGGATTTCGATGGCCCGGGTGCGGGTGGTAACCGATAGCGCCTGTGACCTGTCGGCAGCAGTGGCCGCGGAGCAGGGGATCACGATCGTGCCGCTGTCGATCAGGTTCGGCTCCGAGGAGTTCGTCGACGGGACGGCCCTCTCGGCCGACGACTTCTGGTCCCGATGCGCGGCGAGTGCGGTGCTCCCCGAGACCTCCGCCCCCTCCCCCGGCGCGTTCCAGGATGCGTTTCTGGCCGCCGCCGCCGACGGCTACGACAGCGTGGTCTGCATCAACATCTCCAGCGAGCTGTCCGGCACCCAGCAGTCGGCCCGCGCCGCCGCCGAGGCGGTGGCGGACCGCATCCCGGTGGTGACGGTCGACTCCCGATCGGCCACCATGGGGCAGGGCCTGATCGTCCTCGAGGTCGCCGAACTGGCCGCCTCCGGTGCCACCCCCGAGGCGCTGGTGGCCCGGGCCGAGTCGGTCATCCCCCGGACCTTGGTCTTCGGTGCCGTCGACACCCTCGAGCATCTGGAGAAGGGCGGGCGGATCGGGGGGGCCAAGGCCATGCTCGGCACCCTGTTGTCGATCAAGCCGGTGATCACCATCGCCAACGGGATCGTCGAGGAGGAGTCGAAGCAGCGGACCCGCTCCCGGTCGCTCAGGTATCTGGCCGGGAAGGCTGAAGCCCTCGGCCCGGTCAGCCGGATCGCCGTCTGCAACGGCGCCGCCGCCGACATCGACGAGTTCGTCAGCCTGCTGGACGGGGTGAAATCCGAGCATCCTCTGGTGGTGGCCGACCTCGGACCGGTGGTCGGGACCCACACCGGGCCCGGCACCATCGGGCTGTGCATGATCACCGCCGGCTGAGCCCGGCGGGCACCCCCAGAAACGGTGGGTAGCGCGGGTCACCCGGCTATCCTCAGCCCATGGATCAGCACCCGCGACCGGTACCAACCTTGACCCCTGAGCCCTCCGGGGCCGGGGATTGGCCCGCCCGCGGCGCCGACCTGGTCGAGACGCTGGTCAGCCTCCTCCGGGACAAGACGGTCCGGCCGCTGACCCTGGTGGCTCGGGCCATCGTCTTCGGCGTCATCGTGTTCGCCGCCGCCGTCACCACCGTCACCCTGCTGTCGATCGCCCTGGTCCGCCTGCTCACCGTCTACGCCTTCAGTGGCCGGGTCTGGGCCTCCGACTTCCTGATCGGGGCGGTGTTCATCGGCATCGGGGCCATCGCCTGGAATCTCCGCTCCGACCGGGGGGCGCCGAGGTCGACCAAGTGACCGAATCACGGCAGGTTGTCATCATCGGCTCGGGACCCGCCGGTCTCACCGCCGCCATCTACTCCTCCCGGGCCCAACTGTTCCCCCTGGTGATCGAAGGTGAGCCCTCCTCCACCAGCGACCAGCCGGGTGGCCAGCTGATGCTGACCACCGAGGTGGAGAACTACCCGGGGTTCGTGGACGGGATCATGGGGCCGGAGTTGATGCAGGCGTTCCGGGAGCAGGCCGCCCGCTTCGGCACCGAGTACGTGACCGCCAAGGTCAGCCGGGTCGACCTCTCGGCCCGCCCCTTCGGGATCTGGGTCGGCGATCCCAACGCCGACGAGCCCACCTATGCCGCCGACGCCCTGATCATCGCCACCGGGGCCCAGTCGCTGATGCTCAACTTGCCCGACGAGGAACGCCTCCTCGGCTACGGGGTGTCGACCTGTGCCACCTGTGACGGGTTCTTCTTCCGGGAGCGGGACATCGCGGTGGTGGGCGGCGGGGACTCCGCCCTGGAGGAGGCGCTGTTCCTCACCCGGTTCGCCGATTCGGTGACCGTCATCCACCGGCGGGAGTCCCTCCGGGCCTCCAAGGTGATGCAGCAGCGGGCCCACGCCCACGACAAGATCAAGTTCCGCTGGAACAGCGTGGTCGAGGGGGTGCTCGGCGAGGAGAAGGTCAGCGGGGTCAGCCTCCGGGACGTCACCACCGGCGAGGCCTCCACCCTGGACATCGCCGGGTTGTTCGTGGCCATCGGGCACGAGCCCAACACCTCGCTGTTCAAGGGCCAGCTGGAATTGCGGGACAACGGCTACATCCGCACCTTTGACGGCGCCCGCACCAACGTCGAGGGGGTCTTCGCCTGCGGGGACGTCCAGGACGACTTCTACCGCCAGGCCATCACCGCCGCCGGCTCCGGCTGCATGGCGGCCATCGAGGCGGAGCGCTGGCTGGAGGAGCAAGAGGACGGGGTCTGAGCGGCCGAATTCCATCGGCCCTGGCCAATGGAATGAAATAGGCCCCGGGGCCGTTGATAAGACGTGCACCGGAAAATGTACGGTACAGGGTCGACACCCGACCAGGAGGAGCAACCATGAGCGATGCGATCACCACCTTGAGCGACGCTAGTTTTGACGAGCATGTCAAGTCATCAGACGTCCCTGTGCTGGTTGACTTCTGGGCGGAATGGTGTGGCCCGTGCAAAATGATCGCTCCCGTGCTCGAAGAGATCGCCACCGAGCAGGCCGGGAAGCTGAACATCGCCAAGCTGAACATCGACGACAACCTGGACATCACCCGCCGGTTCGATGTCATGAGCATCCCCACCCTCATCCTCTTCAAGGATGGCGAGCCGGCCGCCCGCATCGTGGGAGCCAAGGGCAAGGGTCAACTCCTCCAGGAGCTGGCCGAGCACCTCTAGAGAGGCGCCGCCCCGGAAGGGGCGCCATGGTATCGATCCTGCCGGTTCTGACCGCGTGAGTCCCGGCGCCGCCATTCACCTGGCCGTCGATGACGTCGGTCCGGCGGTGGCCGACGTACAGCACCGGCTCCGGGCCGTCGGCCTCTCCATCGGGCTGGACACCGTCGGCACCTTCGGTCGGGGTACCCGTACCGCGGTGGAGGGCTTCCAGTACCGGCGGGGCCTCCGGGTGGACGGGGTCTGCGGGCCCCAGACCTGGTCAGCCCTGGTGGAAGCCGGACGCCGGCTGGGCGACCGGTTCCTCTACCGCCGGACCCCCATGCTCCGGGGCGACGACGTCGCTGAGCTGCAACAACGCCTCAGCGCCCTCGGATTCGACACCGGCCGGGTGGACGGCATCTTCGGCGACCTCACCTCCGCCGGGTTGGGCGACTTCCAGCGAAATGTCGGCCTGCCGGTCGACGGGATCGCCGGGGCCTCGACGGTGGCCGAGCTGATCCGGTGCGGGTCCCGCCACGCCGGCACCGAGTTGGTGGGGGCGGTCCGGGACCGGGAGCTGCTCCGCCAGGCGCCCCGGACGATGGCCGGTCGACGGCTGGCCATCGGGGAGGAAGGCGGCCTCGACGCCACCGTCGGCGCCCTCCGCCGGCTACTGGTGGGTCGGAGTGCGCTGGTCACCACCCACCACCATCCCGACGGCTCCATCCAGGCTTCCGAAGCCAATGCCAGCCGGGCGGAGGTCTACGTCGGGCTCCGGCTGGACGCCGGCCAGCGCCGGTGCTCGACGGCGTACTACACCGGTTACCGCTACTCCTCGCCAGGAGGACGACGGTTGGCCGAGCTCTTCCAGAGCACCCTGCCCGCCAAACTCGGGGTGGCTGACGCCGGCAGCCACGGCATGTCTCTCCCGGTCCTGCGGGAAACCCGGATGCCGGCGGTGATCTGCGAAGTCGGGCCGGCATCGCTGGTGGTCGAGCACACCCCCACGTTGGCCCGGGCCATCGTCGACGCCCTCACCGAATGGGTCGACACCCCCTGGGATTGACCCTTCGGGTGGGTGGCGGGACCTGGCGTCCCCCACTCCCCCGCCACGCGGTGTCGACCTCAACCACAGACTCGTTCTGAAGGTAATCCACAACTTCATACACAGGTTGTGGATGACTCTCTATTGACACTTCAGGGGACAAAACACTCTGAGTAACCGTCAACCTTGAGTTAACGGCATTATGTCAGGTGTATTACCACTCTCCGTGGTCCCTACGCCACTACCCCGTTACTTCCCTGTGGACCGACCATCAACTTGTAGATCCGCTCGAGATCTTCGAGGGTGGCGAATTCGACCATCACCTTCCCGCGTTTGGCGGTCATGTCAACTTTGACCCGAGTGTTCAAGTGGGTGGAGAGAAGTTCCTCCAACTCGAGGATCCCCGGAGGGGGCAGCCGTCGTTGTTCGGTCGGGTCGGCCTTCTTGGCGCCCTTGGATCCGGGTCGGGCCGGTTCAGGCGCGGCGACCTCGTCGGGCTGGCTGGGGGCTGACCGCTCCCTCACCAGTTCCTCCACCGCCCGCACGTTGAGGCCCTCGGCGACAATCGCCTTGGCCAACGACTCCTGGTAGGCGCGGTCCGGGGTCCCGAGCAATGCCCGGGCGTGTCCGGCGCTGATCTGGCCCTCGGCGAGGAGGCGCTGCACCGCCGCCGGCAGCTGCAGCAGGCGGAGGGTATTGGTGACCGCGGTGCGGCTCTTCCCCACCCGGGTCGCTACCTGATCATGGGTGTAGTTGAAGTCCTCGATCAGCTGCTGGTAGGCGTTCGACTCCTCCAGGGCATTGAGGTCCTGGCGGTGGAGGTTCTCCACCAGCGCCTGCTCGAGGCTGTGGGCCTCGTTGGACGCCTGGACCAGGACCGGCATGGTCTGGAGACCGGCACGACGGGCTGCCCGCCACCGGCGTTCACCGGCGATGAGCTCGAACTGGTCGGGGGATCCGGCCACCTCCCGGACCAGCACCGGCTGGAGGACCCC
Organism: Acidimicrobiales bacterium; assembly: GCA_036268775.1. Lineage (GTDB taxonomy): Bacteria > Actinomycetota > Acidimicrobiia > Acidimicrobiales > RAAP-2 > DASZIT01. The sequence continues at coordinate 195,844 of DATATM010000012.1, forward strand.
GAGCTCCTTGATCGATGCGGCCAACGCCGACATGGTGTCCTCGTCGAACTGGACCCTCGGCTGGAGGGGGTTCGGCTTGATGCTGGTGAGGGGGACCTCGCGGAGAGCCGACGAGCGGTCACTCATGACCTCGTTCGGAAGCAGCGCACCGAGTCCCTTGCCCAGCCCGCTACGACGCGCCACCGCTGACCTCCTTCGCTAGTTCCCGATAGGCAGTCGCCCCGCGGGAGGCCGGATCGAACGCGGTGATCGGCTGACCGAATGACGGGGCCTCGGACAGCCGTACCGTCCGGGGAATGATGCTGCGACACACCCGGTTGCCGAAGTGCTCACGGACCTCGGCCGCCACCTGGTCGGAGAGCTTGGTCCGGGCGTCGTACATCGTGAGCACGATGGTCGAGACATCGAGGCCGGCGTTGAGATTGGACGCCACCAGGTGGACGTTCCGCATCAGCTGGCTCAACCCTTCCAACGCGTAGTACTCGCACTGGATCGGAACCAGGACCTCGTCGGCGGCGGCCAGGGCGTTGACGGTGATGAGCCCGAGCGACGGGGGACAGTCGATCAGCACGAAGTCGAAGTCATCGATCACCGTCTCGATGGCCCGCTTCAGCTTCATCTCCCGGCTGAACGCCGGCACCAGCTCGATCTCGGCTCCGGCCAGGTCAATGGTGGCCGGGGCCACGAAGAGGTTCTTGGTGCTGGTGGGCTCGATGCAATCCTCCAGCGAGGTATCCCGCATGATGACGTCGTACATCGACCGCTCGAAGTTGCGGGCGTCGATGCCCAGGCCGGTGGTGGCGTTTCCCTGGGGGTCGAGGTCGATGACCAGGATCCGGAACCCCAGCTCGGCCAGGGCTGCCCCGAGGTTGACCGAGGTCGTCGTCTTCCCGACGCCGCCCTTCTGGTTGGCTACCGCCAGGATACGGGGGAGCGGGTTCTTGGAGGCGGCCTGGACCAGCGATCCATCGCCCCCAGCCGGGCTGGATCCATTTTCCGTTGGGCCGGCCTCTGAGGAGGTGACGGCCGGGGCCGGCTCTGGGTCCGGCTCGACGTCCACCTTGGCCTTGACCTTGGCTGGCTCCGGCTCTGATTGAGAGGGAGGCTCGACCACCGGGGGCGTTGCGGGCTCCGGAGCGGATTCCGGTGGAGTAGTGGCGACCGGTTCCGGGACGGTGGGCTCCGGCTCGGGCGGGGCTACTGGGGCGGCGACCGGTTCCGGAGCGGGGGCCTCGGACTCCGAGGACGGGGCCTCGACGGGCCGGACCTCAGCCGTTTCGGCTTCCACCCGGGGTGATTCAGCCGGCGATTCCGACGGTGGGGGAGATGACTTCGGATCCTTCTTCCCCCGGGGGGAGGACTGATCACGATCTCTGCGGCGGCCGCGCATCAACGTCTCCTCAGAGGATCAGGGGTCAAGGAGCACATACTCCCCTTCATTGAGGGTCGGGTCAAGTCTTTTGGTTGAGTGTTTCACGTGGAACAGAAGCTGGACCTGATTTGCCCAGGTCAAGCCGGCGGGGCCTTCGACGACGGGATTCGGGGGTTCCCCGATTTGAGGGCCCCCGGACCCGGAGATGGGCGATTGCGCCCCAAAGGGCCCGCCCCCCAGGATCTAGCAAGAGAGGGGGCGGACTCTCCTCGTTCGGAAGCTGAGTAGCCGCAGGCCCGTTACTCCCGGAGCCCCATGTTCCACGTGAAACTTTGCGGGGGGCATCCCGGCCGGATGCCCACAACCTCAGAAGAGAGGCCTCTTGGTGGGAATGCCGGTTCGCCGGGGGAACTTGTCCGGCGTCTCCGCCGTCTTCTCCAGTACCTGGTAGCCGAAGCGCTCCTGGTGCCGATAGAACGCCCCGGGCGCCAGACCCACGATGGCCAATCCCTTCACTGGCCACCTTTCCGCCGGGCTCGCTCCTGGGGGTTCGGACACCACCAGGATACCTCCGGCCTCCAACAGCGGGGCGGCGCACTCGGCGGTGACTGCCGGCGATCCGAAGGATCGGGCGGTGATCAATTCGAAGGCGTCTCGCAGCTCTGGGATCCGCCCGGCCTCCTCCGCCCGACCTCTGAGGATCTTCACCCGAGCGGAGACCCCCCAAGCCTCAACCTCCTCGGAGAGGAAGTCGGTCCGGCGCTGGTTGGCATCGAAGAGCGTCAGCTCAACATCCGGCCACACCGCGGCCAGCACCAGGCCAGGAATCCCTCCGCCCGTCCCGAGGTCCAGAGCCGAGTGCGGGGCTCTTCCCAGCTGGGCTTCGGCGGCTTCGCTGAAGCCCAGGGCGTGATCGATCTGCTCGGGGATCGGCATGCCGCCAAGGAACCCCAGCTGAGCCGAACGTTCGAGAATCGGGGCGACGGTCTCAACCAACTCCCGGTTGATTCGATCATCGTCTTGGTGGAGTGGGGGCATGGTGGGAGTTTGGCGAAGCGGAGGGGGAGAGGGTAGATCTACGAGAGAGACAACAATGGCACCGGGCCGAGCCCGGTGCCATTGTCAGGAATTCTGTGAAGTCAACAGGTTCAGGAGACGGGTTCGATCACCACGTACCGGGACGGGTCATCGCCCTCGGATCGGGTCTGCACGCCGTCGACCTCGTTGACCGCATCGTGGACAACCTTGCGGTCCGCGGCGCTCATGGGCTCGAGGGCCCGCTCCGAGCCCGACTCCTTCACCTCGGCCACGATGCCCTCGGTGAACCGTCGAAGGGCAGCCGACCGCTTCTCCCGGTAGCCGCCGACATCGACCAGGATCCGGTCGGTGCGGCTCTCTGACTGGCGTTGCACGAAGGTGCGGGTCAGGTCCTGCACCGCCGACAGGGTGGCGCCACGGGGACCGACCAGAAGGCCGAGGTTGTCTCCGGCCGCTGCCACCTCCACCGTCTCTTCGTCCAGTTCACGAACCTCGATGTCTGCATCGAGACCGAACTCACGGATCAGCCCGGCCATGAAGTCCTTCGCCGCCTCCCCCTGCTGGCCGATGGTCAGTGATTCCTCCACGATGCCCTCCTTCTCCTCCGGACGACGCCCGGATGGTTGCTTCGCTGATTGCCCGGCTCCGCCGGATGACGAACCGTTTGCGACTGGAGAGTCGTCACGACTCCTTCGGTTCGGATCCGACCCGTTGCCCGCCTCGGACTTCCCCCGCCGCGAACCGTTGCGGCTCCGGCTCTGACCACCGGCGGGGCGGGATTGCGCCCCTTGACGCCCGTCATCGCTGGATCCATTCCTCCGCGCCGAACGCTCACCTGAGGATGGCGGGGCTCCCTCGCCTCCGGGGCGCTTCCGGTCCGGGCGCTGGCGACGCCCCCGCTTGGGCGGGGGAGTCATCGGCCGGACTCTGGCCTGGACCCTGGCCTCCCCCCTCAGCCGACCGAAGAGACCGGCCTTCGGCTCGGAGAGCACCACAAACTCCGCGTCATCTTCGGCGACCCCCAACAGGTCAAGAGCAGACTCCCTGGCCTCGCCGAGGGACTTCCCACTTGCTTCCACCCACTCCACCGCTCATCGAGCCTTTCGTTCGCGTTTCGCCTTCGCCCGAGGATGTTCCTTCGGGGCGGTCCCTTCCTCTGACGGTGCACTCGCCGTTCGATTGGGGTTGTTCCTGGTGTTCCGAGGGGCCGAACCGGGCCTCGGGTTCCGGGTCGATCCCGAACCGTTCGACCCCGTGCCTCTGGATCCGCTGGGCTTGGGCGCACTCGAGGCGGACCCGTTGCCGCCGGTTGTCGACTTCGCCCGACCATTCGACCCGTTGTCGCGGGCGTTGGCCGGGGTCGGCTTCCGGGCCGGCCGCGCCGTCCCGCCTGACCCATTCCGTTTGGTCGTGCCCGCGCTCGGCTTCGACGAGGCCGCCGGCTTGGCTCTGGTGATCTCCCGCTCGGTCCGGTCCGATTTCGGACCCGACGGCCCTCGCCCAGAGGGGCCTTTCGCCGGGATGCCCTTGGTACCCGAACTGGAGGCCGGCGGGGGTCCGGCCACGATCCCCTTCCGGAACAACACCTCTTGGGTGCCGATGCGGATCGCACTCGAAAATATGAAGTAGACGTTGATGATAGCGGCGATATTAAGGTAAATGAGTCCGAAAATAAGGGGCATGTATTTCTGCAGCATCGCCGCTTGGGGGTTGGCTTGATTCGCACCCGGGTTTCGGGCATTCAGCCGGCTCATTTGCAAATATTGCAGCCCCACCGAAGCCAGCACCAACAACAGGTAGGGGATGCCGACGAAGATCGAACTGTGGTGGGAGAACAGCTTCTGGGAGAAGTCCATACCAAAGGCGTTGAGTTGCCCGTGAGCAGCCACGATGTCCTTGTACATCCGGGTGGTGTGGCCGATATATCTGGGTTCGGCGATCACGTGGGCGGGGACCAATGTCTTCAGCCCGCCCACGATCGACGATTTGGCTGGAATGGTGACCGTGTTGGTAATTCCCCGAATCACATCGTAGAGAACCAAGAAAAACGGGAGCTGCAACAACATCGGCAGACAGCCCGAAGCCGGGTTCACTTTGTGCTCTTTGTAGAGCTTCATCATCTCTTCATTGAGGGCAGCCCGGTTCTCCGGACCCTTGTACTTCTGCTGGAGCTTCTTCATCTCCGGCCCGAGGGCCTGCATCGCCGCCATGTTCTTGGTGCTCTTGACGGTGAGCGGCGTCAGTACCGCCATGACGGCAATGGTCAGCAGGGCGATGTCGACCGGGTAGACGGGAATGACCGAGTACAGGATGGCCAGCAGGTCAGCGACCGCTTTGAGCAGCGGCTGGAAGATTGACCCGATGTCGTGGCTGATCGAGCTCATGCCGTCCTCCCGTCAGGAACCGGGTCGACCCCATGGCCACCCCAGGGATGGCAGCGGGCCAACCGTCGAGCCGCCAGCAAAGTCCCCCGTACCGGGCCATAACGGCGGATGGCCTCGTCGGCATAGGCGGAACAGGTAGGAAGATACCGGCACCCGGTGGGGCGTCCGGCCCGAAGCCCCTGATAGACGCGGATGGCCGCCAACAGGACCCGGGTCACCGGGCCCAACGGGGCGGGGTCGGCCGGGAGGGTTCGTTCCTGCTCCTCAGCCTCCAGGGTGATTGCCATCAGGTCCTCTCGTCTTCCCGTTCGGCGGGCCCCGTCGTTCGGTTGCCGGTCGCCGCCCGCACAGCTTGGCCCATCGCCAGCCTCAGTTGGTCAAAGGAAAGGGTGGTGGCGCCCGGGCCGGCACTCACCAGATAGGCCCCTGGGGATAACTCGATGCCCCCGGCGGTCACGATCGCCCGGAGCCGACGGCGGAGCCGGTTCCTGACCACTGCCCCTCCGAGCTTCTTCCCCAGCGCATAGGCAATCTCTGCCCTTGACCAGGAGTTTCGCCGGACGAACTTCACCCGTAGGGGGCCCGATGACCCTCCGGTACCCGAGGTGCGGAACAGGTCAAACGTGCGCTGCGACTGGATTCGGCCCACACCTACGCCGGCTGATGGGACAACCGACATCGCCGGAATCAGGCCGAGAGCCGTTGCCGGCCCTTCAGGCGACGCGCCTGGATCACAGCCCGCCCCGCCTTGGTCGACATCCGCTTCCGAAAACCATGAGTCTTGGCGCGCTTTCGCACGTTCGGCTGATAGGTCCGTTTCACAATTCCACTTCCTTCCTCGCCCTGAACCGTGGACTTGAACGCCCGGTTGCGCCAGGGGGGCCCGTCACATCGACTCGGGCAATTCCGTACATAGTAGGCGCGAACAGGAGCGACGCTCTAGTCGGCGTTCTCGTCGGCAAAAGCCCTGCGCACGGTGTACCGTTCCGACCACTGCAGGATATCCGGACTCGGCCGCGTGCCTCGCCCGGCCGATCCTGCGAAATTGAACGACATGCAGCGATCAAGTCCAGCGGTCCCCGGCGACTCCCAAATCAGGATGAATCGAGATTCGACCAGCAGTAATCCACATCTGTGGATTTCCTTGTGGACCGCCTCGGCTGCTCAAGGGCGGAGGCCCACGTGAACGACACCGAAGGCTTGTGGACCCTGTGCTCCGAGGCTCTTCGGGAACAGGTTTCCGAGGCTAGCTGGCGGGCCTTTTTGGCTGGTATCACACCAATCTCCATGGCGGACAATGAAATCGTGTTGGGGGTGCCCAACACCCTCATCCGCGACCGGGTCGAGGCACGATTCCTGGGCCTGATCCAGGACACCGTGGTCAGTACGGTGGGCGCCCCTCTCGGCATCCGTCTGGAAGTGGTGGCCCCTCTGAACGAGCCCGCCGAAGACATCCTGGCCGCCGCCGAGCTCGAGGAAGCCCTCGGAACCCTGCCGGACCCCGGTTTGAACGCTCGAACCTCCAACCGACGCAATTCCGGACAGCGCGGCCAGAACGACCGCTCACCGTCGGTGGCTCCCGACAGCCGCTATACCTTCGACACCTTTGTCATCGCCTCTTCCAACCGCTTTGCCCACGCCGCCGCCCAGTCGGTGGCGGAGACGCCGGCCCAGTCCTACAACCCGCTGTTCATCTACGGAGATGCCGGACTGGGCAAGACCCACCTGCTCCACGCCATCGGGAACTACGTCCTGGAGAACTTCAAAGGCCGCCACGTTCGGTACGTCTCCACCGAGACTTTCATGAACGAGTTCGTCGACGCCATCCGGACCAACACCACCACCGCCTTCAAGCGGGGCTACCGGGAATGCGACGTCTTGCTCATCGACGACGTCCAGTTCATGGAAGGGAAGGAGTCCCTCCAAGAGGAGTTCTTCCACACCTTCAACTCCCTCTACGGGGCCTCCAAACAGATCGTCCTGACCTCGGACCGCCCCCCGAAGGCGATGGCCACCCTGGAGGACCGGCTCCGCAGCCGCTTCCTGATGGGCCTCATCACCGAAGTCCAGCCACCCGAGCTCGAGACCCGGCTGGCCATCCTCCAGACCAAGGCCGAACGGGAGCAGGTCTTCGTGCCCGACGAGGTCCTCCAGTTCATCGCCACCCATGTCAAGGACAACATCCGGGTGCTGGAAGGGGCCCTGATCCGGGCCACCGCCTTCGCCAGCCTCAATCACCGGCCCCTGACCCTCGAACTGGCCGAGACCATCCTGGCCGACATTGTTTCGGCCGACCAACCCACCCGGATCACGCCCCAGATGATCCTCCAAACCACCTCGGAGACCTTCGGCTTCAGCATCGACGAGCTCCGGGGTCCCAATCGTCGCCGTCCCCTGGTAACCGCCAGACAGGTCAGCATGTACGTGTTCCGGGAACTCACCGACTTCAGCTTCCCGGCCATCGCCCGGGAGTTCGGAGGCCGCGACCACTCCACCGTCATGCACGCCGTCCAGAAGATCACCAACCTGATGAAGGAACGCCAGCAGATTTACAACCAAGTGACCGAGTTGATCCTTCGCATCAAGAGCGGCGCCTGACGGCCATGACGAGTCGCTCCCTCCAATGGGACGTCCTTCGTCAGAGCTCGGAATCGGTATCCACACCTCTTGCGGATATCCGGCCCTCACCCTGTGACAAATCTGTGAGCTCCCGCGGGGTTGTCCATAGCCCGTCGCTGTTCCAACCACCCCTCACCGACCTCGGAAGGAAACGGGGGATCGAAGGTGGAAACAGAAACCTGTCGTACGCTGCACCAACCGACCTTCGTCCACAATCCACAGCCCTTATTACCACCACTCTTAATTTTAAGCACTTAAAAGACAGTCAAACGAACAACCCGAGAAAGGACTCCTAGGTGAAGTTCCGCTGCGAACGCGACTCCTTGGTGGAGGTCTTGACTACCGCCGGCCGAGCCGTCAGCTCACGTACGACAACCTCGATGGCCCTTGGCGGGGTCCGGATCGAATCCGAAGGAAACCGGCTGATGGTGGTCGGCACCGACCTCGACCTCACCGTCCATGTGTCGACCGAGGCCATCGGGCTGTCCGACGGTGTCTGTGTCGCCCCCTCCAAACTCCTCACCGACATCGTTCGGTCCCTGGAGCCCGGAGCGGTCACCATCGAATCCGGTCAGGACAAGATCGAGATCGCCGCTGCCCGGTCGCGCTTCAGCTTGCGCACCTTTCCCACTGACGACTTTCCCTCCCTTCCCGAACCCCCGGCCCCGACGACGGTTCTGCCGGCAAATAGCCTGGTCAACGCCCTCCGCCAAGTGGTACGGGCCGCCTCCAACGACGACGCCCGGCCGCTGTTGACCGGGGTGCTGATGGCGGCGGAGGGGAGCGGCATCCGGTTGGTGGCCACCGATTCCTACCGGCTGGCCCTCCGGGACATCGAAGGCAAGAACGACGCCCTCGAAACCACCCAGATCCTGGTGCCGGCCCGGGCTCTGGCCGAACTCCAACGATTGTCGTCCCTCGGTACGGACGGCAAGGAGGCCAAGGCCGGACCCGACGGCGAGGGGGGGAGTGGGGGCCCGACGGTCGGGCTCTCGATCGGTGAGCACGACGTCACCTTCACCGCCGGCGACGTGCAGGTGAGTACCCGACTGCTTGACGGGAGCTATCCCGACTACCGCCAACTCATCCCCGCCGAGTACCCGAACCGGCTCCATGTCGGGAAGGACTCGTTGCTCGACGCCCTCCGCCGGGTGCGACTGCTGGTCCGGGACAACACCACTCCGGTGCGCCTGTCCATGCGGCAGGGTGGGGTGGACCTCACCGTCGTCTCCCAAGAGGTCGGCGATGCCAGTGAGACCGTCGATGCCGACTTCGAAGGGACCGACCTCACCATCGCCTTCAACCCCACCTACCTGATCGACGGTGTCGACGCGGTGATGGGCGACGAGGTGCTGCTCGAGACGATCGATGCCACCAAGCCGGCCACGGTGAAGGGCGCGGAACAATCCGAGTTCCGTTACCTGTTGATGCCGGTCCGCGTCTCGTAAGCCAGGATCGGTAGGGCCCTCCGGCCGACCCATGTACCTCGCCTCCCTGAGCATCTCCGATTTCCGGAACATCGCCGAAGCCACCATCGCGCCGGATCCGACCGGAACCACGGTGATCACCGGCCGCAACGGCGCCGGCAAGACCAGTTTGCTCGAGGCCATCGGGTACCTGGCCACCCTCCAGTCCTTCCGCGGCTCCGCCAAAGAGGCGATGGTCCGGCTGGGGACGGATCGGGCCATTCTGCGGGCCGTCACCATGGTCGAGGACCGGTCGATGGACATCGAGGCGGAGCTGGCCGCCACCGGGCGATCCCGGACCATGGTCAATCGGCAGACAGTGCGGCGCCGGACCGACCTCGGCGAAGCGCTCCGGGTCACGGTGTTCTCCCCCGAGGACATTGCGGTGGTGCGGGGGGGCCCGGCCGAACGACGCAGCTTTCTCGACGAGACCCTGGCGGTGGTGGCGCCAAAGGCCAGCCAGCACGCCGAGGACACCGAAAAGGTGCTCCGCCAGCGGGCGGCGCTCCTCCGCCGGGCCGGCGGCCGGCTGAGCCCAGAGGTCGAAGCCACCCTCGACGTCTGGGACGCCCGCCTGGATACCTCGGGTACCGCGCTGGTGGAGGCCCGGGAGACCCTGACCCAACAACTCAGCCCCCTGGCCGAACAGAACTACTCCCGGCTGGCCGGGCTGGATGTGAAGGTCGGGCTCCACTACCGGCGATCCTGGACCGGGTCCCTGCGGGACGCCCTGCTCGCCTCCCGGGCCGACGATCTGGTGCGGGGGATCACCCGGGTGGGCCCCCACCGGGATGAGCTGGAACTCACGGTGTCGGGGTTGGTCGGCCGCACCCACACCTCCCAGGGGGAGCAGCGGTCCCTGGCCCTGGCAGTGCGGCTGGCCACCCACCAGCTGGCTACCGACCGGCTGGGTTCGGCCCCGGTGTTGCTCCTCGACGACGTCTTCTCCGAGCTCGACCCCTACCGGACCCGGGCGTTATTGGAGGGACTGCCTCCCGGCCAGTCGATCCTCACTACCGCCCTCCCTCCGCCTCCCGAGGTCGCCGCCGCCGCCACCTACGAGGTAAGGCCGGCGGGGACGGTGGGAGCGGTCTCGGCGGCCAAGGAGGAGGGGTGAGCAACCGGGGCAGGGGCGACAAGGGGCCCCGGCCGATCGACGCCTCTCTCGACGCCCTCTCCAACCAACTCGGATTGGGTGGATCCCTGGGTCTCGGGCGCCTGTTTGCCCGGTGGGAACAGATCGTCGGACCGGCCATGGCCAGCCACGTGCAGCCGGTGCGACTCGACGCCCAGTCCCTCGTGGTGAACGTCGATCACCCGGCTTGGGCCACCGAAGTGCGTCATTTTGGCGACGATCTTCTCGACAAGGTGGCCGCCGCCACCGGCACCCCGAGAGCCGAGCAGCTCGAAGTCCGAGTCCGCCGCTGAGTTGGCAGGCACGACCCAGCTTGAGGGCGAAGAATTCCCTCGGTATCGGCCCGAAGAAGGGCCTTCTCCGGGTACACTGGAGCATCGGAAACAGGGGATCCAGCGCCTTTTTCAACAGCGCCCTCCGCGCTTCGGGCCGGACACCCAGTTTCCCCGTTATCCAGACCAGGTTTGAAAGGGCGCGCCCATGGCGCTGAAATCAGAAGACAAGCGCAGTCCGACCAACGGCAGCTACACCGCGGAAGACATCACCGTTCTGGAAGGTCTCGATCCGGTCCGTAAGCGGCCCGGGATGTACATCGGGTCGACCGGCCCCACCGGCCTTCACCACCTGATCTGGGAAGTGGTGGACAACTCGGTGGACGAGGCGATGGCCGGGTTCGCCAAGCGCATCGACGTCACCCTGTTGGCCGACGGCGGGGTCCGGGTGAAGGACGACGGCCGGGGCATTCCCACCGGGCCGATGCCGAAGTACAAGGGTCGCTCCGCGGCGGAAGTGGTGCTGACCGTGCTCCACGCCGGTGGCAAGTTCGGCGAGGGCGGCGGCTACAAGGTGTCCGGCGGTCTCCACGGGGTCGGCGTCTCGGTGGTCAATGCCCTCTCCAAGCGACTGCTGCTGGAGATCGACCTCGACGGCGAACACCACGAGATGGAGTTCGTCAACGGCGGCCGGCCCACCGGCAAGCTGAAGGTGACCGGACCGGCGCCGAGAGGTCGAACCGGCACCACCATTTCCTTCTGGCCGGATCCGGCCATCTTCGACGAGATCGAATTCCGGGCCCAGACGGTGACCGAGCGGTTGCAGGTGATGGCCTTCCTCAACAAGGGCCTGGAGATCCGCTTCGTGGACGAACGTCCAGACGGCAAGGAGTCCCAGAACTTCCAGTACAAAGACGGCATCATCGACTACGTGCGGCACCTCAACACCTCCAAGGAGGCGTTGTTCCGCAAGGTCGGGTCCTTCACCCGGACCGAGGAGACCATGGAGGTGGAAGTTGCCCTCCAGTGGAACACCGGCTTCTACGAGAGCATCCACTCCTTCGCCAACGGCATCTCCACCATCGACGGCGGCATGCACGAAGAGGGCTTCAAGAAGTCCCTCACCAACGTGGCCAACAAGTACGCCCGGGCCAAGGGGGCGCTGAAGGAGAAGGACCCGAACTTCAACGGTGAGGACATCCGCGAGGGCCTGACGGCGATCATCTCGGTGCGCCTGCAAGACCCCCAGTTCGAAGGTCAGACCAAGGCCAAGCTGGGCAACGTCCCGGTGCGGTCCCTGGTGGAACGGGCCACCAACGAGAAGCTGTCCGAGTGGTTCGAGGAGAACCCGAGGGAAGCCAACCAGATCATCCAGAAGGCCGCCCTCGCCTCCCGGGCCCGGGTGGCTGCCCAGTCGGCCCGGGACCTGACCCGACGGAAGTCGGCACTCGACGGGGCCGGGTTGCCCGGGAAGCTGGTCGACTGCTCGTCCCGGGACCCCCGCGAGAGCGAACTGTTCATCGTGGAGGGCAACTCCGCCGGCGGTTCGGCCAAGGACGCCCGCAACCCCCGAGTCCAGGCGATCCTGCCCATCCGCGGCAAGATCCTCAACGTCGAGCGAGCCCGCATCGACAAGATGTTGAAGAACGCCGAGATCCAGGCCCTGATCGCCGCCATCGGCGCCGGCCTGGCCGACGACTTCGACGTGACCAAGATCCGCTATCACAAGATCATCATCCTGGCCGATGCCGATGTGGACGGATCCCACATCCGCACCTTGCTGCTCACCTTCTTCTTCCGGCAGATGAAGCCGCTGGTGGAAGGCGGTTTCGTCTACGTAGCCCAACCGCCGCTCTACTCCACCCGGGTGGGGAAAGAGAAGATCTACCTGAAGGACGACGCCGCCAAGAACGCCTTCCTGGCTGAGCATCCGAATCACAAGGACGACTTCCAACGGCTCAAGGGACTGGGCGAGATGGACTTCAGCGAATTGCGGGACACCACCATGGATTCCGGCCGCCGCTCACTGCTCCAGATCGGCGTCGAACAGGCGGCGCTGGCCGACGAGGTGTGCTCGGTGCTGATGGGTGAGGATGTTGACCTGCGGCGTCAGTTCATCCAGACCAACGCCAAGGACGTCCGGTTCCTCGACTTCTGAGTCGGTCGATGGATCGGTTGCAGTATCAGCCGCCGGGTTGAGAGTACAAAGGTAAGGACAGGGAATGGCAGCACGCGATAGCAACGGAAGCGGGGGCAACGGGGTCGGCACCGACCAAGAGGCGGTGTCGGGCTTCATCGAGCCCATCGAGATCCAAGAAGAGATGGAGCGCTCGTTCCTCGAGTACTCCATGTCCGTCATTGTCTCGCGAGCCCTCCCTGACGTGCGCGACGGGTTGAAGCCCGTCCACCGCCGCATCCTCTATTCCATGTTCGACCAGGGGCACCGGCCGGACCGGCCCCATACCAAGTGCGCCAAGGTGGTCGGCGACGTCATGGGTTCGTACCACCCCCACGGCGACTCCTCCATTTACGAGGCCTTGGCCCGGATGGTCCAGTCCTTCTCGATGCGCCATCCCCTGATCGACGGTCATGGGAACTTCGGTGGGACCGGACCCGACGAGGGGCCCGCCGCCATGCGGTACACCGAGTGCCGGCTGGACGCGTTGGCGCTCGAGCTGATGTCCGGGATCGACCAGAACACCGTCGACTTCACCGCCAACTACGACGGCACCTCCGAAGAGCCGGTGGTCCTGCCCGCCCGCTTCCCCAACATCCTGGTCAACGGGTGTCAGGGCATCGCGGTGGGGATGGCGACCAACATCCCTCCCCACAACCTGGGTGAGGTGATCGATGCCACCAAGCACATCCTCGAGCACCCGGCGGCCACCCCGGATGACCTGATGGAGTTCGTCAAGGGCCCCGACTTCCCGACCGGCGCTCTCATCCTCGGCCGCCAGGGCATCCTGGATGCCTTCCGGACCGGGCGGGGCTCGATCAAGATGCGGGCAGTCACCGAGATCGAAGAGGGTCGTGACGGAGCCACCCGCATCACCGTGTCGGAGATGCCCTACCAAACCTCGGTAGCCACCCTCTCCAAGAAGATCGAGGATCTGGTCCGTTCCGGCGACCTCGACGGGATCGCCGAGATTCAGGACGATTCGGCCGGCGGCAACACCAGCCTGGTCATCCGGCTCAAGCGAGATGCCAACGCCAACGTGGTACTCAACAATCTGTTCAAGCAGACACCGCTGCAGACCACCTTCAGTGTCAACGCGGTAGCCCTGGTGGACGGGGTGCCGCGCACCCTGAACCTGGCCCAGATGCTGACCCACTACGTGGCCCACCAGGTCGAGGTGATCACCCGGCGCTCCCAGTTCCTGCTGGACAAGGCGCGGGACCGTGCCCACGTTGTCGAGGGCCTGCTGAAGGCCATCGACATGCTCGACGCGGTGATCGCCACCATCCGTGGATCGGACGACAAGCCGGCGGCCCTCGAGGCATTACAGGCCGCGCCGTTCGAGTTCTCCGAGATACAGGCGAACCACATCCTCGACATGACCCTGGCGCGGCTCACCCGGCTGGGCCGGACCAATCTCGAAGAGGAGATGGCCAAGCTGCTCGAGGAGATCGCCGAGCTGGAGTCGATCCTCGCCGACCCGGTGAAGTTGCGGGGGGTCATCGCGGACGAGCTCGGGGAGATCCGGGACAAGTTCGCCAACGAGCGGCGGTCGATCGTCACCCACGACCCGGGCGACATGAACGTGGAAGACCTGGTGGACGACGAGGAGCTGGTCGTCACCATGAGCCGGGCCGGCTACGTGAAGGCAGTGTCAGCCGACGCCTTCCGGACCCAGGGCCGCGGGGGCCGCGGCGTGAAGGGGGCCAAGCTGAAGGAGGAGGACCTCATCGACGATGTGGTGCACACCTCCTCCCATGCCCACCTGCTTCTCTTCTCCAACCGCGGGCGGGTGTTCCGGCTGCGGGCGCTGGAGATCCCGATGAAGGAGCGCACCGCGCGAGGGACCGCCATCGTCAACCTCCTGCCGCTGTCGCCCAGCGAGAAGATTCAAGCGGTCATCGGGACCCGCGACTTCTCCGCCGACAACTACCTGGTGTTCGCCACCAAGTTGGGCCAGATCAAGAAGACGTCCTTCAGCGAGTACGACAAGTCGCGCCGGGAGGGCTTCATCGCCATCAACCTCCGCGAAGGCGATGAGCTGGTCCGGGTGGTCGAGACGGGTGGGGACGATGACATCTTTCTGGTCACCAGCTCGGGAATGACCATCCGCTTCTCCGAACACGATGTGCGGGCGATGGGCCGCGACGCCTCCGGGGTGCGGGGGGTCCGGCTGAAGGAAGGCGACACCGTCGTTTCCTGCGACGTAGCCCGGGACGACACTGACATCCTGATCGTCACCGACGCCGGCTTCGGCAAACGCACCAAACTGGAACGTTTCAACCGGCAGGCCCGGGGCGGCCAGGGAGTCCGGGGGATCAAGTTGACCGCCAAGCGGGGGAGAGTGGTGGCCGCCTTCATGGCCGCCCTGGAAGACGAGATCCTCCTGGTGTCGACGGGTGGGGTGGTGATCCGGATGCCGGTGCGGGAGATCGCCTCTCAGGGGCGCGACGCCACTGGAGTGCGGGTCATGAACCTCGATGACGGAGATGCAGTCGGGGCCGTGGCCCCGGTGGAGGCTGAGTCGGCTATCGAGGAGTAAGCCGCGGCTGCACGCCACGGCCGTGTCGGTACTGACAGGCGTTGGTGTAGCTTGGCGTTTCTGTTTCCGGGGCTATAGCTCAGTCGGTTAGAGCGCAGCACTGATAATGCTGAGGTCGGAAGTTCGATTCTTCCTAGCCCCACCCGAGTCCTCCTGGTCAGAGCGTTTCGCGCCCGACCCTTCTTCCGGCGGTTTTGATTCCATCGCGCGTCCATCGCGCGCGACTCGTATCAGCCGTCGTCCAACTCGACGAGCTGCGATGCGATCACCGGCGCCGGTGACCTGCGCATAGAGACCGAGGGTCATCTGTGGGCTGGCGTGGCCAAGCCGGGTCTGAGCGGTCTTGACGTCGACGCCCTCGGCCACGAGGGCGGTAGCAGCCAGGCGGCGGAGATCATGGAAGGTAAGGTCCGGGAAGCCTGCCTCAACGCATGCTGGAGTCCAGGAGCGTTTGCGGAAGTTGGCGTACTCGAGATCGTCGCCGTCCTGACCGACGAAGACCCGGACGTCGGAATCGGAGACGGTCAGGCCCCTGTGGCTGAGGTGAGCCGCCAGCATGGTCATGAGCTCGTCGGGGATGGCCAGCGTTCGGCGCCCCGCCCGCGACTTCGGCGGCCCCTTGATGCTCGCTCCTTTGTAGCCTCTGGTGATTTGCTCGGCCACGGTCAGGGTGGAATGGAGGAAATCGATCCGTCCCACCCGGAGCCCGGCACATTCGCCCCAGCGGAGCCCGAGCACGGCGGCTACGTAGACCATTGGGGTGAGATCGGGGCCAATCGCTTCTGTCAGTCTCACAAGGCCATCGGCATCGGGAAGAAGGCGGTCTTCGTGTTCCATCGAAGGGAGCTTGATGTTCCGACACGGCGACCGGCCGATCAGGTCGATCGCCGTGGCATGGTTGAGGATTGCTCGCAGAACGGCGTAGTGGCGACGAACCGTTGCCGGGGCGTACTTGGCTGACCAAGTGTTGACCAATCGCTGTACGTCACCTGGGGCGATCCTTGCGACCGCATAGTTTCCGAGAGCCGGAACGAGATGACATTTCACTACCGAGCTGTCTCGGGCGGCTGTTCCCGAACGCTTGCCTGGGTTGCCTTCGAGCCACTCTTTTGCAACATTGGCGAACGCCGTGTCGGAAGCTCGAACGTCAAACCACAATCCACGGGAACGGTCCGCCCGCTGACCCAACTCGAAAGCCTCGGCCTCCCTCTTGGTCCGGAAGGTGCGGTTGTACACACGACCGGAGGGATCGCGGAGGCGCACGTCATGGCGGTTGCAGCCGCTGCGGGTAGTTCGGCGGTTGATGCTCATCGGCCGTGGCCCTTCGACGGGTGCAGTCAGTTGATGGTGGGGTTGGCAGCAACAGGTCCTCTTGCCGTCGCCTCACGAGAGGTTGAAGGTCGTCGGTAGGAGGCTACCTCCCGGGTATGTCGGCAGGTGGCCCGTGGTTCGAGAGAAGCTGCGTAGGCGGCCAGGGCGTCCGGCTTGATTCGCCGGCAGCGTCCAATCGTCACTGAGAGCAGTTCTCCGGACTGAAGCAGGCGATACAGGGTGGTTCGCCCCACCCCCAGGCGAGCGGCCGCCTCTGTGGGCGTCAGGAGCAGTTTCGGGCCCGTGGTTGTCATTGTCTCTCCCTTGAGTCGGGGAAGCGTTTCGTCCCCTCACCCTAAATAGGCAGCGAGCGACCCCTTTTGGGACATGGATTCACAGACATCCTGGTCAGGAGGTAGGGAGGGAACGCAATCCGAGTGCCACAATCCGTCCAAGTGACCATCAGATGAACGTGGATGAACGCAGGTGGAGAAAGAGCGCGGTAAGAGTTTCTCTACTTCCTCAAGCCGCCCCGCCGTCGGACGGCGGCTTCGCCGCCGCCTCGGCAGGCGGTGACCACGGGGGTAGGGCTCGTCCGTTCCGCCTGCAGATGCTCTGCCGCACGGCCACTCCGTGGCCGATTGGCGTCATGTTCCCGCCAATTGGTTGGGCCAGCTCGGTTTCAAGAATGAAACCATTGAGGGAAGCCCCCAATCGCGCAATTCGCCGGCAACTTGGATCACCGAGTGCCACCGTCAAGTCGATAGGACACCCTGTAACCTAGGAATTGACACATGACAGGCCAGACTGTACATTTGTTATCGGAAGGAGCGCTGAGCTTTAAAAAGGCGCCGGCCTCGGACTTTCACGTCACAAGGGATGGAGATTGCAATGTCAAGCAGTAACCCGACCATCGAGGAAATCCTTGAGGAGGTACGCGCAGCCAGAGTCAGGATCGACCAGCTCGAGGGCGTCATTGCGAACACGTTGGAGTGGCGAAATCAATCGATTAGAAAGCTTCGCCACTACTTGCCGGCAGCTGAGATCGGTCGGCGGGTGGGCTTGACCCGCCAGACGATTTACTCCGTCCTCCAAGGCGATTCTGTCGCAACACAAGAGCCCGAGCCCGAGGAGCTTCCGGCGCTTATTACCCGCTTGGTCGAATCTGCTCGCCAATTTCAGAACGTCGCCGAAGGGAAGAGCCCTGTGGCTACTCAAAATCCAGTTGGAATGCAAATGCTCGCGGACAACCTCCGATGGGCTGTGGAGTGGCTAGAAGCCATGCTCACCGAAGAACAGCGGCTCAACCAATGGACGAGCCAACTCGTCGACGACTGGTGGGCTTACGAAAACCGCCGCGACGAAGACGGGATTAAAAGTCGGCAATATCCCCATCAACAGGACATCATCATCCATCAGCTTGCGAACCGACTCGGAGTTCACCACGCCGCGACTGTATTGAGGCTTCCTATTGAGCAGATTTTGGATGCTCTTACCAGGCCTGGCTTGGATGGGCGAACGGCGGTCGACTCCGACCTAAGCCTGATGCTGGCTGGTGGAAGCCACCCAGAGTTGGGAGTCTGATCGCGGTTGAATTTCAAGGCTCCAGTCGAGGGCAGGCGCACCTCCCTCGTCAAGATCCTGGCGTCGATCGGAGCTCTCGGCGCGTCGTCTCGCTCTGGCGCCACTCGAGCGCCTCGGGTTCCTCGACCCAGGTGATGATGGATGCGTCGTAGCCCAAGATGAGGTCGCGCACCTTGGTCGGGGTGGTGCGGAAGAACTCACGGCGCTGGTTGACCAGGTTGACACGCCACTGCCCGAGCGCCTGGTGAAGCTGGGTCTCCAATGTCACGGCGTCAGCTGAGAAAACCATGGCATGGAGGTCGTAGTGGAACGGCACTGAGGCGTCGCCGAGTTCACGGACCCGGTCCATCGGGTCCAGGCGGCGAGTCAGGCCGATCTTGACCATCTCGGGTCCGAAGGCGCCGACATTGGAAATGACGTAGACATGGCCGGCGCGGATGTTGGCCGCCCGTTCGTCGACGCCGTCGATGGATCCTTGGATCTCGGTCAACTTCTCCTCAGCTTGCTCGGCCGCCTCATGGTCACCCTTGGCATGGAGCTGGGCTGCCGCCTCGACGTAGTGGGCGTGCTCCTTGCGCAGGCGCTCGCGCTCACGCTCGAACTCGCGCTGGGCGATCTCCTCTTCGCGCAGCCTGGCCCGCTCGGCCCGCTCGCGCTCCTTCTGCTCGGCCACCTTGGCCAGGTAATCGGCCGTCAGCTCAAGCTCAGTGACCCGCAGAACGTGGTAGGCCTCGTTCACGGTGATGCTCATCGTCTTGCCGAGCTTGGAGATCGTCTCTTTGGCCTTGGTCAGCCGGGCCACCGAGGTGGCCAAGGCGTAGGGCTTCATCGAGCGCACCGCGTTGTCGGCCTCGTTGTTGTAAGCGCGGAGCATCAGCTTGGAGAACTCCCGCACCATACGGGCTCCCTCTTTCGCCGACCCGTTGACGGTCCAGTTCTGGGCACCGGTGACGGCCGTGCCGGCCTTGACCGCCGCTTTGATCTGATCTGAGAGTTGGGCCAGCTGGGTCTTGTAGGCCGGGGCGTCGGTAAGAGGGTGGCGGTACTCGTACACGCCGACCTCTTGGAGGATGGCGGTTTCGCGGGTCTCGACCACCTGCGATTGCAGCTCGGTCAGCTCTGCGCGCAGACCCGCACTCTCGCTCTGAAGCTCTCGGAGCTGTGTTGTCTCGGCCACCAGCGCGTCGCGCTGGGAGCGCAACGAGGCCACTTCGGCCCGTAGGGCCTCAAGCTGCTGCTTCTCCGCACCCAGCGTCGCTACTTCAGCGCGTAGGGGCACCACAGCCGAGTTCAGCGCTGTTTGTTCGGCTTGGAGTCCTGGGAGTTCCACTCTGAGCTGGGCTATCTCGCGTTGGAGTGCATCCCGCTCGGGCACACCGTAGAAAGCAATGACCGCATTGAGGCGCGAGACCTCTTCCTCAAGCTCGCGCTTGCCGCCGAAGAGCCGGTGGTGAGGTTCGACCGGCGCCGGCGTCTGAGCAGCCGTTGGTGGCTCCGGTAGCCCCGGTATTGGCGCCGGTGCCTGCTCTGGCGGCCGCAGTGGTGCTGACGGAGGAGGCGGTGCCCAGCGGGTCCCGTCCCACCACAGGAAGGCCGCCGGGTTGTTGGGATTGGAGTACCAGCCTGCGGGAGCTGCTCGGGTCGTCATCGTGCTCGCCTCGCCTCTGTAGATCTACCGGGCAATGCTCGCGCACAGATGGCTCTGCCGCTCGGGCCGGCTCCCGGTGGTATCGGATTACCGGGAGCGTCTGGACGAGTGCCAACGAGCGATCGCTATAGCGGTGATTCGATTCGTGTCCCACTCCCAGCGTTGTGGGGCGGGCCCTTCTTTCGGGAATGGGGATACTCTGTGGTTGGATGCCGTGCAGTCGAATCGTCTGGAGAGCCATTGCAGTTCTGCTCTTAAGTGTGGCAACGGTGCTAATCATCGGGCTCGCACCCTCGGCGAACAGCCGAGCCGATGCAGCATCGGGTGGGGGTGCATCCGCCCCACCAGTGGTGGGGATAGCAGGGACCCCGAAGGGGGTGGCTACTGGTGGACTGACATCTTCGGCGACGTGTTCCCGATCGGCGACGCTGGCTGGTTCGGATCAATGACGAGTCAACCCCTCAATGCTCAGATCACCCACATTGTTGCTACTCCTGATGGGAAGGGTTACTGGCTTGTAGCCGGAGACGGAGGAATATTCGCGTTTGGAGACGCCGGGTTCTTCGGTTCGATGGGTGGGCAACACCTCAACGCTCCAGTTGTTGACCTCGCCCCTGCCCCAAGCGGGAGAGGCTATTGGTTGGTGGCTGCCGACGGCGGTGTGTTTGCCTTTGGAGACGCCGTTTTCCGGGGCTCGATGGCTGGAGCGCCCCTGAACAAGCCCATCGTCGGCATCGGCGCCGACAACGCTACTGGCGGCTATTGGGAAGTAGCTTCCGACGGAGGAGTTTTTGCTATCGGTGCGCCATTCCTGGGATCAACCGGTCAACTGTCACTCGTTAGTCCCGTTAATGGGATGGCCGTGACTTCTGACAGTCATGGGTACTGGTTCGTGGCTTCAGACGGTGGCGTCTTCGCTTTCGGGGACGCTGCGTTCCAAGGATCGCTAGCTGGGCAGCCGCTCAATGCCCCCGTTGTTGGTATGGCCGCTGACTTCGCCACCGGTGGTTACCGCCTACTCAGATCCGATGGAACCGTGTTTGGCTTCAACGCGCTAACCGGACGTGCCCTCCCGGTGACAGTGACATCGGTAACCGCCACCACGACTCCATATGACCCCACACACGCATCTGCGGGCTATCCCGCCGAGCAAGTCAACTTCACCGTTGGCGGCTCTCCCACAGGCAGTCTTACGTGCCAGATTGTCATCCTGTACAACGGAACGGTCGTTGGGAGCGCTACTTATGGGAGGGGTCTCCCGGCTGGAAGTCCTTCCTCGCTTCAAGAGTCCGCGACCGTTGACGTTTCTGGCGACAATTTCGACGGGAATCCGTCCAATGCACATGTGACCTGCTCCACGCCGTAAGCCCGAGTGGTCCTGGAGTGTGGCTGCAACTCCGAGTATGGCTCCCTCAACCGGCGTTGTGGGACACCCTCCCGTCAGCCCGGAATCGCCTCGACCGCAATAAAGTCAGGCCCCCGGCGCTCACACCGCACTGTGGAGCCAGGGGCTATGGCCCAGGTCTGGTCCTCGGGCGACGATTCAGGAAGCACGTGTAGTCCATTGGGCAGCCGCTTCGCTATTACAGGTGCCCACACCTGAACGCCTTCATCCAGCAGCTCGATAAGGATTACATCGTTCTCGGCCATGATCAATCATGCCTCCGTACCGGAGAGGGGGCGCACTTAATCAGTGGGGATAGGTTGCCTGCGTGGGGATTGCGGAGCAGATCAACCGACCGGAGAGCCGGACGACGATCGGATGCTCGATGCCTGGGACCGCCTGGCAAGCGCAGACCCAGACCTGCGCCGTGATCTGGGGATTGTTCTTGGGTCGTTCTCCCGCTCCTTGACCGACGTCATGGCGCGACTCGTGGAACTTGTCGAATACATCGATCGGAACGGCAGTTAGTAAGTGTGGCGGCCTTCGGACCGCCACCGGAGATCTCGTGGCCGGAACCAGCCCTACATCAGACCCGACCCGGCTAACTGTCCCGAAATTTCTCCATCGATCCAAATATGCCAACCCTCGTATCGTGGATCTGGAAGAACTTCAAGAGCAGCGCCGTTCGCAAACGAAATGCGCAAGGTGGCGTCAGGGGTAGCATTCGCTTCCGCAACCACCGCATGAAAGAGCGAGACAAGTTCATTCATCCCTGTTGGCTCCCATCCGACCACGTAGGGCCTGAATTCGACTTTTGTCGGAGCGTCACTTTGCGAAGTACATACGGTGAAGTCCTTCTCGATCGTCAATTCGTACCGTCGCCCCTTGCCGAAATTGATCCGAACCGCACCGTTTAGAAGGACCTCGGAGACCTCCACACCAGCAAGCTCTTCATATCTGATCCCGTCATCCTCGGTTTTGTTAGCCACAACTCCACACTGCCGGAATCCGTCACAGAGAGCAATCATGCCGCCTCTGCCCTCCAAAGCCGTTAGGTGACAGTCGACTATGAACAGCGTTTTCCGCTGTCCACTTGCCATGTACCATCCGATCCCCACAGGACATGCAATATGGTCTTGCCGGAGTACACGGTCGCACCCTGAACGTTGCGGTTCGCCTCGCGCCATCCCCCTGTTGGGATATTCGGCACACCGCCATGAATGGCGAACCACCCGGCTGCTTTCACCGGTGACGCCTGACCGCCCTGGTCAGAGGCAAGGGAAAGTTCAAACCCCGAAAAGTTGGAGCAGATCGGCGGTCGAGTCGGTGTCGGGGAGGCTGTCGCACTGCATGCCCCAAGACCAACTGAAGCCAACAGCGCTACCAGAGCAGACGACCATTTGCCCACGCTCACAGAATCCCACATGTAATGCGCTGACGTCCGGCTCGACGTCAGAACGACCTGGATGTGCCGGTCTGTCCCACCGACCCGGTGTTGGGGGGCAGGTCAATGGGATCTTGGCAGCAAATGGATCAAGCGGGATACTGGGCAGCGTGGAAAAGTCCCTGACGGCACCAACCGGCTATCTGGATAGGTGTCGCTGGGCGGTGACTCACCTGCTGCCTAGGCGCAGCGAGGTCCGTTCCGTGCTTGCTCCTGGCGACCTCTCGGCACGCCTAATCGCCGAGACGGAGCCCCTTCGAGCCAGGGAAAGAATCGGAGAAGATTTGGGGATCGTGCGAGGGCATGACCGGGTAATCGGCACGGTGAACCCGAGGGGCCGATTCTCCTTCTATTCCCGGACGGAAAACGAAGGGCGTATGAGCAGCCTCGCCCGGCCTCATCTCAAAGGAGAGTTGGCTGCCGACGAACTTGGGACCACGGTTCGGTCCTTCCTGAGTACCTGGGGTGCCTGGGTGGTCGGGCTTGTCTCCGTGGTTCTGGGAGTTCTGTTCCTGCTGCTGTCTGCCGGTCTGGCGCTGGGTCATGTGACGTATGACCCGGCTGGACATCACTCGCTGGCAGTGCCCTTCCTGTGGGTTGGGCTGGGCTGCTTGGGGGGCGGGCTGTTCGTATTTCTGGTGTGCGTTTCATACGTAGCCGAACAAACCATCGTCTTGGAACGATGGCTTGCGAACGTTCTCGGAGAATTGGCCAGGATGGACTGGGACTAACCGGCTTGCCCTAGCCCGAAAGTGCCGGTAGGTGACGGTCCGACAACAAGCCAGAATCGGTTGGCCGCAACGTGTCGAAAGGCCGGGCTCAGCGCTGAAGGGACGGCTCCATCGCGCGTCTATCGCGCGTGCGCTGCGGTTCGGGGGTGTGCGCTTAAGGTTCCGAAGCGCTCTGACCTGCTGTGAATGTCCGTCAGTGTCCGCCCAAATACCCGTCGATCCGACTGATAATGCTGAGGTCGGAAGTGCGATTCTTCCTAGCCCCACCCGAGTCCTCCTGGTCAGAGCCTTCACGCCTGACACTTGTTTCGTGGGTGTGGCGGTTCTTCGGTCCAACCCGGCGTTCGAGGCTACCCGCAACGGGGCACCGGTTGGCGGGTACGTCGAGTGGGGTCAGAGGCTCTCGATGAGACCGCCGTCGATGATGTAGTCGACACCGGTGACGTTGGCGCTTCGATCGCTGGCAAGAAAGACAACGAGGTCGGCGACTCGTAAGACGATCTCATCGATCCGATAAACAGATCGTGTCGCGATGCGCATCCACCTGCTTCCAACCGACGGCCCGTTGGCGAGGTCTGTCGACGCCTGTTTACTGGGGGCGCTCCCGGACGACCTCCCCCGGTCTTTTGTCGTCGCGGAGTCCGAGAAAGCGGGGTTGCCGCAGCCGAGCGTCGTTCGTCCATTCGGCGAACCCGATCTGAGCGACCAGTTTGGGCTGGGTCCAGTGGGTGCCGCGGGGGATGGGTCGAGCGTCGACAAACGCCGGCTCTGCCGTTTCCAGTTTCCGCAGCCGGTTACCGAGGTCGTGGAGCGTGGCTGTGGTGTAGCCGGTGCCGACCTTGCCGGCGTAGCGGAGGGAGCCCTCTTCGTAATAACCGACGAGCAGGGCACCAAAGTCCGTCCGGCTGCCGGCGGGATCGGTGTAGCCGCCGATAACGAACTCCTGCTCCCAGACGCACTTCAGCTTCAGCCAGTCCTTCGAGCGGCCGGCGACGTAGGGCGCGTCGGCCCGCTTGGCGATCAGCCCCTCCCAGCCGGATCGGCAGGCCGCCTCGAATCGTCGCTGGGAGTCGTCATGCCAGGCCTCGGTCGGCTGCAACGCCGAGCTGGACCGGATTGCCTTCGTCAGTCGGGCCCGGCGCTCGACGAATGGCCGGCCGGTGAGATCCTCGCCGTCGACTTCCAGGAGGTCGAAGACGCAGTAGACGACCGGGAACTTGGCCACCTGCTCGGGAGACGGGTGGCTGGTCCCGAGACGCTGCTGGAGTCGGGTGAAGGACGTCTGGTCACCGTCGTAGGCCACCACTTCGCCATCGAGCAGGAGGTCCCGGGAATGCTGAGCCGCCACCGCGGCACGGACCTCGGGATAGGTGGAGGTGAGGTCCTTGCCGGTACGGGACTCGAGCCGCACGTCGCTGCCCGCCTTGCGGGCGACGCAGCGCTCGCCGTCGAACTTGCGCTCCAAGAGCCAGTCGTCGCCGAAATCTCGACGGTCGGTCAGTGTGGCCAACATGAGCGGAATCGCCATGCCAACATCGTTTCACGATGACGTCGAGCCCCACACGTCGACGAGAGCCGGTGCTTGAATAGGGACGTTCGGCGATCGAACTCCGATCTCCAGGGGGAGGACCGTTAGTGATCACGTCAACGCCACCGCGGCTGCAGCCGTGAGTTCGTTCAAGAATCCGGCTTGGCTTCCGTTCTCGGTGAGTGAGGCGGCCTTGGCGGGAGATGCCGACGGGCAAGATCTCGACTCCGGTCAGGCGT
Source organism: Acidimicrobiales bacterium (assembly GCA_036268775.1). Classification (GTDB taxonomy): domain Bacteria; phylum Actinomycetota; class Acidimicrobiia; order Acidimicrobiales; family RAAP-2; genus DASZIT01. The sequence continues at coordinate 220,717 of DATATM010000012.1, forward strand.
GGAACCACCTCTTGGACTCGCTGAAGAGGACCGGCGAGGTGGTGTTGTCCGACTCGGTCCCCCACGCCCCGGTCGATACGGCCTCCGGTTTCCGTCACCTCCTCGTTCTGTTGGGGGTGGGGATCGACGAGCTCCTGAGACGGGGGTTGGACCGGGTGCCGGCCGTGAAGCCCTCGGGCATGGACGCCGCCTACAAATGGGGCATGGAGTGCCCCGACTGCGTCTACGTGGGTTCGGCCCTCAAGGGCGGCTCGACCTACCGACTGTGGGGCAACCGGGGCTCGGCACGGTACGTGGGGTTACAGGTGATGGCTGGGATGGGGTCCACCTCCAATGCCTTACTCGACGACTTCGAGCTGGGCGCGAACGGGGAGTTCGAGATCGTCCTCTCGGCCGAGCCTCGCGACGGCAACTGGCTCCCCCTGGATGAGGAGGCCACCATGTTGGTGGTCCGCCATTTCTTTTACGACTGGGAGCACGAAGTTCCCGTCACCATGTCCATCGAATCACTTTCGGGTCCCGTGGCTATCGGGGAACGATCGGCAGAGGAGCCGAAGGCGATCATGGCTCGTCAGGTGATCGCCCTAGGCGACTTCTTAGAGGAGAACCTGACGTTCTTCCTGGGTTTCTCCAATCCCGAAGCCCCCAACACCTTTCTGCCCCCATTGGACGGAACCGCGATGGGGGCGGCGGCCGAGAATCGTCCGGTCATCGGTTCGTGGAAGCTGGCTCCCGACCAGGCGCTGATCATCGAGGTCACCCCCCCGGAGGGCTTGTACTGGAGCTACTCGCTGGGGAATGTCTGGTGGGAAACCATCGACTACGGCAATCACCAGTCAAGCCTCAACGGCCATCAGGCCGTGGTGGACGATGACGGGAAGGTGAGGGTGGTGGTGGCTCACCAGGACCCGGGCGTCGCCAATTGGTTGGACACCGCCGGACACAGCGAGGGGCCGATCATCCTGCGATGCGTTCGCACCGACACCGCGCCGGTACCGACGACCCGGCTGCTGTCGTTCGACCGACTGGCCGAGGAGTTGCCATCGGAGACCCGTCGGGTCTCACCAGGTGAGCGGGCCGAAGCCATCGACGTCCGCCGGAAGGCCGTGAGTCGGCGGTTCGCCCGATGAGCCTCGACGTCGAGAAGATCGAGGAGGATGCTCGGGCCCACTCCGGTCTCGACGACACTGGCGGCGATCACTACCGGGAGGGACTCGAGCGTCTGGTGGCGGCGATGAATGACGAGGGTGACCTCACCGAATTGGGCGACGTCATGCAGCACGCCCGGCTGACCGCCCTTCTGGGCGCCCGGCTGAGAGTGGAGGAGACCTACCGGCTGTATCCCGAGATCGATGATCAGGAGATCGACGGTCCCGTGTTCGTCATCGGGTTGCCCCGGACCGGGACCACCGCCCTCAGCCAACTGGTTGCCGCCGATCCGCAGTTCCGGTCGCTCCGGCTATGGGAATCCGGATCACCCGTCCCCCCACCGGAGACGGCCACGGAGCACACCGATCCCCGCATCGCCGTCACCGAAGGGAATCTGGCCCTGATGAACGAGGCCTTCCCGCTCATGCAGACCATGCATCACACCGAGGCCACCACGGCCTCGGAGTGCCAGGACCTCATGGGCATGAGCTTCCGGACGGTCCACTTCGACGGCTTCGCCCGGGTGCCGTCCTACCTGGAGTGGGTCATCGACACCGACATGGAGCCGACCTACCGCTACCACCGGCGGGTGCTCCGGCTCCTCCAATGGCACTGCCCACCCACCCTCTGGCATCTGAAGACTCCCGTGCACATGTTCGCGCTCGACGCCCTGGTGGAGGCCTACCCGAATGCCCGCTTCCTCTGGAGCCACCGGGACCCCGTCAGGGTCTTGGGCTCCGTTTGCAGCCTCATCCACTACACCCGGAGCTGGAGCAGCGACCGCGATGACTCCGTCGAGCTGGGGGCGGAGCAACTCGACCGCTGGTGGATAGCCGTCGAGAGGGCCATGGACTTCCGGGAGCGGATGGGCGACGATCGGTTCGCCGACGTTTCCTTTTCCGAGCTCCAGACCGATCCGCTCGACGCCCTCGAGAAGGGCCTGGCCCGGATCGGCCTCCCCTTCGACGATCGTTCTCGCGCCTCGGTGGAGGAGTGGGCCGGTACCCACGAACCCGGATCCCATGGCGAACACTCCTATCAGCTCTCCGATTTCGGCCTTGTGCCCGATCAGATCCGGGAGCGATTCGCTCCGTACTACGCCGCTTTCGATATCGAATCCTGAGCGTTAGGTCGCCTAAGGACAATCCCGAGCGCCCACCCGGTGGGCGGTGTCGGCCAACCGATGGCCGCGCAGGGAAGTGCAACGGAGAAACCCGGTCACGAAGGTCGTACGGTTGGGGGAAGGCCAACTGAAGGAGGCCCCCGATGTGTACCCGGATCTTTTGGTCGGCCAACGAGATCGCCAAAGTGGCGTCCCGCACCATGGACTGGGTGGTCAGCGACGAACCCCGGATGTGGTCGCTCCCGGCCGGACTGCACCGGACTGGCGGGCTACCGGGGGCGATCGAGTGGGAGGCGCGCTATCCGAGCGTGGTACTGAGCATGTTCGAATCCGGGACGGTGGACGGGATGAACGACCAGGGGCTCGGCATGCACCTGCTGTACCTGGAGGGCGCCGAGTTCGGATCGCCGGACGACCGGGCCGTTATCGGCAATACCCACTGGGGGCAGTGGGTGCTGGACAGTTTCGCCACCGTGGCCGAGGCGATCGAGGCGATGTCGGACGTCCGGGTCACCTCGGTGCCCGTCCGGGGGCAGGATCTCAACTGCCATCTGTCAATCGAGGACGTGCACGGCGACTCGGCCATCGTGGAACCGCTCGACGGACGATTGGTCCTCCACCACGGACTCCAGTTCACGGTGATGGCCAACGACCCGACGTTCGACCAACAGCTGGAGAATCTCAAGCACTACCGCCCTTTCGGAGGCAACCTTCCGCTACCCGGAGGCATCCTTTCCGTCGATCGGTTTGTCCGGGCGACGTATTTCCTCGAGCACCTACCGCCGCCGAGTGATCTTTCCGACGCGGTGGCCGGAGTGGTGCACCTGGTTGGCAACGTGGCGTGCCCGCCCGGCGCCCCGTACGACGATTTCAGCGTCTACCCGACGTGGTGGACCTCGGTGGTGGACCTCACCAACCTCACGTACTACTTCTGGTCCCGCCGAAGTCCGTCCCTGGTGGGGGTCTCGTTCGCCGACATCGATCGGGCGGCGGGCCAGGTCCTGGTGCTCGACCCCGAGGCCCCCGGGCTGGTCGGTGATATCAGCGCCCGCTTCACGCCGCTCGGAGAATCCCTTCCCTACTGAGCGAACCGCCGGTTGCAATCGCTCAGGACGGAGTGGCGGCCGCCGACGCCAACGGCACCGGTCGGGCCAGGCTCCAGCTGAAGGTCATGGGGATCTCGTCCAGGGAGACGGTGGTGGCCAGGTCCGCCACCGTGGGCCCCACCCGGTCGGCGACCTCTTGGAGCTGCGTGGTGTCGAAGCCGTAGACCCGGGCGGCGGTGAGGCCGAGCATCCGCCGAATATCCGCTTCGGGCAGCCCGCCGAAGACGTGCCGCAGGATCAACCGGTGGACCGGTGCGGCCCCTTCCAGGTGGGGATAGTCCGCCCCCCACATCAACCGCTCGATGCCGATCTCCTCCCGCATCTCCGCCTCCTGGCGCTTCATCAGCGACCCGCCCAGGAACACGTGGCGTTCGAAGTACTCCGCCGGCCGGAGCTTGAGATAGGAACGGACCGGCGCGGCACCGTGGGTGTCGAAGAAGTTCTCTATGTCCCGGATCAGGGACGGCAGCCACTGCACGCCGTTCTCGGTGACCACCACTTTTAGCTTCGGGTGGCGGTCGAACACCCCGCCGAGGATCATGAACCACAGCGGGCGCCGGGTGAAGACGAATACCTCGTAGAGCCCCAGGAACCCGCCGTGCTCCTCGTCGTAGAGCTGCTTGGCGTCGGTGGCCATCCCCGACGCGCCGGTGTGGAGGTTGACCACCAGGCCGTTGTCCTCGCAGGCGCTCCAGAACGGTTCGTAGTACCCGTCGGCATACCCCGGGAGGCCGGCCTTGATGGACATGGCCGGCAGCATCACCCCGCCGAACAGCCCGGCGGCGCGGGCCCAGCCCACCTCTTCCACCGCCCGGTCCATGTCGTGGAAGTCGATGGGGATGCAGCCGGCCCGGCGCCCGGGAGCCGCGGCGCAGAACTCCGCCAGCCATCGGTTGTAAGCGTGGAGGGCCGGCCACACCGGCTCCAAGTTCTTGCTGGTTTGCGATCCCAGGTACATCGCCGGCGACAGTCCGCCGGCCAGCACCGGACCGGGATAGGCGACTTCGGCGTGGATCCCCTGCTCCTCGAGGACAGCCAGTCGCCGGCCGTCGGCATCGGAGGCGTGCACCCACTCGGTGCTGTAGTTGGCCAGCCAGTCGGCCGCCGCATCGGTATCCACTCCCATGCCCGCCAGCCGCCGGGTGGCGACCGCCCGCACCGCGTCCGACTCGTCGATCTCACCGGGATCGACGCCGCCGAACATCGGGATGGCCACCGAGGAGAGATCGCCGAAGGCGGCCACCGATTCGCGGTGAGCCGGGTCGACGTAGCTGAGGAACTGAGCCATGTCGTCGGGGGCGGCGTGGGCATCGGCCGACACCACGACGTAATTCTTCCCGGTGGTGAACGCCCGAGTGTCCTGGTCTGTCATCCGACTCGCCTTCCCCCCGCCGATATGCCCTTCCGACGGCTGGAGGCAGGCTACTTCGGGCCGCCTCGTCCTGGCTTGGTGTCTTCTACCCGGTCAGCAATTCGATCAGTTGGCCGTCCGGATCCCGGATGAGGATGGCCACCCCCAGGTCGGTATCGGCCAACACCCTGCCCCCGTAGTCGGGGACCCGGTCCACCACCGACCGGAGGTCGGCGACCTTCACCGACAGGTGGGTGAGGCCGAGTTCGTTCATCGGTCGGTCCCGGGGCGCCGGGTTCCCGTCCCGGTCGAAATGGAGCAGCTCCAGCACGAACCCATCCAGCTTCAGGTAGACGGCAGTGAGATTGACGGGCAGGGCCACCTGCAACAACTGGGCCGTCCCCTCGTCGGGCGGCTTCAGCTCCCGCTGGAAGGTGAACCCCAGGAGGTCTTCGTAGAAGCGCCGGCTCCGGCCCAGGTCGGCGACGGCCAGGCCTATCCAGTTGAACGAGACGTCACTGCCGGTCATCAACGGCTCCTTTGCTCGTCACCAGGGGTGGCCGTAGCGGTCCCGGTGGGCTCGCTCCTCCAGTGGCCGCCGCCGGGGGACTCCAAGAGGACGGCTCGGCCAACCCAGGGGGACGACGGCCATCGGCCGGGCCGAGACGGGGAGATCGAGCAGTTCCCGCAGCTCGTCGGCGAACAGGGTGGCCAGGGTGGTCATGGCCGATCCGAGTCCGAGGGCGGTGGCCGACAGCAGGAGATTCTGGGTGGCGGGGTACACCGACGACGGAAGGGTGACCTCCATACCCAGGCTGGTATCACCGCAGACCACCACGATGACCGGTGCGGACCCGATGCCGACTTCGGCCCCGCGGTCGACCTCCCGGAGCAGGGGGGCGGGGAGCCGACCTTCGGAATGTTGGCGGCCGCCCTGGTGCCAGGCCCGCCGGGTCAGGTCCCCGATGCTGGCCCGGAGCCCGGCGTCCCGGACCACCACGAAGACCCACGGCTGCTTGTTCTCGGCGCTCGGGGCGTGGGTGGCGGCCCGGAGGCAGAGACCCACCAGCTCGTCGGCGACCGGCTGATCGGTGAACTCTCGGGTGGCCCGCTGCCGAAGGACGACATCGAAGAACGGGACCGAGGCGGTCATGTCGCCGGCATCCACCCTGTCGCCCCCAGGATCCATCTGACTCTCCGAGCCGCTCCGCGGCGATGTGCCGCCCGCCTGGAAACTAGCCCGACGGGTCCCAAAGGCGCTGACTCTGAGCCGTCTCAGCGGGGAGACGGCCGGATTACTAGAGTCGCCCACGACCGATCCGACCCATCCTCCCGACCGACGCCTGGAGCGCCCAGGGAGCAACGAGTCGGGTCCCATCCCCCCGAGAGGAGTGGGCATGCAGGACCACAGGTTCGACTTCGTGGTGGAAGGGACGCCCGAGGAGGTATGGGAGGTGATCTGGGCGCGCACCCGGGTCGGCATCGAGACCGACAGCGTCAAGATCGAGATCTACCACCCCGGGGACGAGGAAGGGAACGGACTGGTTCGACACTGCCACTTTCCAGTGCCGAAGTACCTGTTCTCCGGGGGGAGGGCCCAGTCGTGGGAATGGATCACCGAGTCCCAGCGCCCGGTGTCCTGGAAGTACGACGCCATCGGCAAGCCGTTGTGGTCCAAGGCGTCGGGCTGGACCCGGCTGGAGGACCTCGGCGAGGGGAAGACCCGGGTGTACTTCCGGGAGACCTATCACGTTTTCAATCCGGTGTTGCGGGCCCTCCTGGAGAAGCGGGTGCACCACTTCATCTCCAAGGACAACGACAAGTTGATCGAGAGCTCGCTGGTCCGATCGCTCCGGAAACTTCACGAGCGTCAGGAGAAGAGCGCCTGAGGGTTCCGCCATCCGTCCGACTTCGGTACCGTTGGCCGGACCGTTGAATCGGTCGCCACCCGGCCGCTACCGTGGGTGGCGGTGGACAAGAGCACCACTGTTCGCAATGCGCTGGCTGACACCCTCCTGGCCTCCGGCGCCATCACCACCAAAGCCGTCGAGGCTGCCGTCCGGGCGGTGCCCCGGCACCTGTTTCTCCTGGACGTGTCGAGTGAACGCGCCTATGCCGACCGGGCGGTGACCATCAAGTACAACCGGGCCGGCATCCCGATCAGCTCGGCGTCCCAACCGACGATGGTCGCCCAGATGCTCGAGCAACTGGACGTCCAAGAAGGTGACCACGCCCTGGAGGTCGGCACCGCCACCGGCTACAACGCCGCCCTGCTGGCCTACCTGGTCGGTGAGACCGGCCAGGTGGTGAGCGTGGAGATCGAAGAGGACCTCGCCGCCCGGGCGGAGGAGAGCCTCGGCGCCACCGGCTTCGCCCAGGTGCGGGTGGTCCGGGGTGACGGCCGAACCGGCTTCGTGCCCGGCGCCCCCTATGACCGGATCATCGTCACTGCCGGGGTGCGAGAGGTGGCTCCCGCCTGGCTGGATCAACTGGCGGAGGGGGGCCGGCTGGTGGTTCCGCTGGTCAACCTCACCGGCGACGGCATGTCTGTCCTGTTCGAGATGATCGATGGCGAACCGGTGGCCCGGAGCGGTCGACCCTGCGGGTTCGTGCCGCTGCGATCGGCACCCGGCTAGCCGTTCGGGTCGCTTGGGTCAGTGGGGCCGGACCGAGCCGGGCGGCGGCATCTTCGCCGGCCCCTGGGTCGAGCAGGCCAGTGACCGGCTGTTCTCCCCCGACGGCGGGAGGGCGGCGATGGTCGCAGCGGTGAAGGTGGGGCGGCCCCGCTGCATGGCGCCGACGTCGAGGAAGTCCATCAGGTCGTTGGCGTTGGCGTCGCGGTAAGTGAGGGCCGGGAGGTTCCACTTGCGCTCCACCATGGCCAGGATGGAAGTGTGGTCGTAGACCTGGTGACTCACGTAGTTCGGCTTGGCGTAGGGGGAGACCACCACCGAAGGAACCCTGAATCCATAGCGGGCGAACCCTTCGTAGGAGGACTCACCCGGCTGTACCAGCGGCGGGATGATGTCGGGAGCCAGGGCGACCGGCGGGGGCACGTGGTCGAAGTAGCCACCGTGCTCGTCGTAGGTGATGATCAGCATCGTCTTCTCCCAGTTGGGTGAGGAGCCGATCGCCTTCACCACCGAAGCCAGAAACGTCTCCCCGACCACGATGTTCTGGGGATTCTCCTGCGACTGGGTCGAATAGTTCATGTCCAGGAGGGAGAACTTCGGCAGCGTGCCCGCCGCGCAGTCGGTGAAGAACTGCCCGATGGGCGTGTTGGCGACCAGCGCGGCCAGATCGTCGATGGGGTAGAGGGCGGCGGTGGCCCCCAGCGGATAGCTGGCGGCGTAGTCCAGCCAGCTGATTCCGTGACCGCTGAGGGTGTCGAAGATGGTGCCGCCCAGCGGAGGGAGGACCAGGCTGACATCGGGAATCACATTGCCGGTGGAGGTGCCGATGTCATCGGTCATTCCCATGGAGGTGGCGGCGATCAGGAAGCGGCGATTGGGATCGGTCTGCCCGAGCAGCGAGCAGAACCAGCGATCGCCGATCGGGAAGGTCTCGGCCAAGGCGTAGGTGAAGGGCAGATCGGCCCCCGTCCAGTAACCCATGGACACCGGTCCGCTGTCCGACTCCACGAAGCCGTTGCAGCCCCCGCCGGCGTAAGAGACGTGGCTGGTCTTCCACTCCTGGCCCGGTCCTCCGGTGTTCTGGCAGGTGGAGGGCATGTGGAAGCAAAGTTGGACGTCCCCGTTGGCGTAGGGGTTGGTGAAGGTCGGGGTGCCGTAGGGGTTGAAGGCAGTGGGGGTCGGGTCGTCGATGACGAACCCGTCGCCGCGGGGGGTTTGGCCGGGGGCACGGCCGAGCATCCCGAAGAAGTTGTCGTAGGAGTGGTTCTCCAGCATGCAGACGACGATGTGCTCGATCTCGGGCAGGGTGTCGGTCCCGGCGGGGAGTTTCGGGAACGGGAGCGATCCGGGTGTACGGAGCGAGCTCTTCCCGAGCACCGCCAGGGCCTGCTTCTGGATCGAGGTGAGCGTGGACACGGGGGTGGCCACCGCGGCGGCCGCCGGGCGGGCGGCTTCCATCTGGCTTCCCACCACTCCGGTCACCAACGCGCCGGCCCCGGCGGCCAGGAATCGGCGCCGACTCACCGGCTTTCGAATGCCGGGATCCACCGCCTCCGGCTCCGCCGGCGAGAGGCGGGAGTCAGGCCGCTCGCGGGCGTTCTGGGGTTCACTCACGCTCATATAACGGCCAAAGGTGACCCACCTGGCGAGATTCATCCAACCACCGCGCCCCACCGGGGTCACTTCGCAGTGGCGGCCCCCGGAAAGGTAGCCTCAAAATCGGGCTACGAGGGAGGGAGTTCGGTTGCGCAGATCACGGGTGGGAGCCGCGTTGGTGGGGGTGGCCCTGGTGGCGTTGTCGTCGATGACGATGGCGAACCCGGCGTCCGCCGCCACCGCACCGTCCCTGCCGATCGGGGGCTCGCTCCCGGCCCAGGTGGTGACGGCCAGTGCCCAAGCCGGGAGTGGTTGGAAGCCGGAAGCGGCGACCTACGGGGTCGGGGAGCACACCGATGTGCCGGTCACCGCCGGTGACGGTACCGTCCTCAGCACCAACGTCTTCTACCCGACCGGCGCCAATGGCAAGCAGGCCCCCGGAACCTTCCCGGTGCTCCTGACCCAGACCCCCTACGGGAAGGGCACCCTCGGCGCCCTGCCGGGCTCCACCGGAGCCGAGACCGGCGCCAACGACTACCTGGTCCAGCGGGGCTACATCGACGTGGTGGCCGACGTCCGGGGTACCGGGTCCTCCGAGGGCAGCTTCGGCCTGTTCGACCCCGCCCAGGTCACCGACGGGGTCACTCTGGTCAACTGGGCCTCCAAGCTGCCGGGCTCCGACGGCAAGGTCGGGCTCTACGGGGCCTCCTACCTCGCCATCAACCAACTGCTGACCGCCGCCGCCGTCGGCAAGAACAGCCCGCTGAAGGCCATCTTCCCGGTGGTGGCCGCCAACGACATCTACAAGGACACCGCCACCATGGGTGGCCTCATCGACATCGAGTTCGATGCCTTCTATCTCGGCTTGACCGGTGGCCTCAACGCCGAGGGCCCGTTGCTCGACGCCCTCGAGAATCCGTCGAACCTGGTGGCCGATCTCAGCGTGACCGAGCTGGAGCATTTGGCCGACCTGGGCAGCTTCGACGTCCCCTTTACCGCCCAGACCCTGCTGGGCGCGGCTACCGCCTATGACGGCGCCTACTGGCAGGAGCGCAGCCCGGCCAACGTGCTCCAGCAGATCGTGGCCAACGGGATCCCCGCCTACCTGGTCGGGGGAGAGTACGACCTCTTCCAGCGGGGCGAGCCCCTCAACTACGTCGGGCTCCAGAACGCCTTCGCCGGTCGTCCGGTCACCGCCCCGATGGCGCCCGGCCAAGCCGTCACCGGCCGCTACCAGTTGCTCGACGGCCCCTTCACCCACCTGAGCGGGGCCACCATCGACTACGGGCCCCTCCAGCTCGAGTGGTTCGACACCTGGTTGAAGGGCGAGAACACCGGGGTGGGGCAGACCCCGACTCCGCTCCACTACTACGACCTCGGCACCTCGACCTACACCGAGCACGCCCAGTATCCGTTCCCCGCCGCCACCCCCACCCGGTTCTACTTCAGCGGCACCCGCAGCACCTCGACCCCGCTCTCCCTCAACAACGGGAGCCTGACCAGTGCCCCGCCGACCAAGGCCGGCTCGGACACCGTGCTGTGGTCCCCGGTCGGGAATCCCTGTGGCCGACCGACCGACCAGTGGGTGGCCGGGGCCCTCAGCCTGGTGACCTCATTCGTCACCCCCAACGCCCCCTGTGTGAACAACGACCTGCCGGGGGAGCTCGGACCCGACCGACTCACCTACACCACCGGCCCGCTGGCCCACGCCCAGACCATCGAAGGCCCGGTCGACGTCACCGTCTACGCCAGCGCCAACACCAAGGACACCGAGTGGGTGGCCGAGGTCGACGATGTCGCCCCCGACGGGACCTCGACTCCCTTGACCGAGGGCGCGCTGCTCGGATCCCTCCGGGCCCTGGATCCGGCCACCACCTGGACGGCACCCAACGGCCAGATCCTCCAGGCCGGGCACACCTATAGCCAGCCGTCCGCTCGACCGGTGGTCCCCGGTCAGCTCACCCGCTACGACATCGAGGTCTTCCCGACCTATGACACGGTGGCCACCGGCCACCGGATCCGGATCACCCTCTCCACCGACGACACTCCCCACCTGGTACCCACCGCCCCCGAGCTGGTCAACCTGCTCGGCGGCATCTACACGGTCCAGCACAGCCCGGCTGCCGCCTCCGCGGTCGAGATCCCGCTGGCTCCTGCCGGTTCGTAACCGCCGGGGAGCTCCCCGGGGGTTCAGCCCCATGAGGGGACTTGCTGCACCGACCAGCGGTTGCCGTCGGGGTCGGCGAAGAAGATGAACCGAAGGCCTTGGCCCTGTCGACGTCGGAGACCGGCACCGCCACCAGTTCGAGCTTCCAGTCCATGGTGTGTCCCTTCCTGATGCATAGGTAGAGCAGTTTGAGGAGGGCGAACGCGCGGTGGAGTCCGGGGCTGGGTGGGTTCAGCCTCGCCCGTCGCCGGCGGCGACCGCCTGGCTGGGGATGACCCGGAGGACGGCCCCACTGCCCACGTCATAGCGCCAGCCCTCCACCCTGACCCCGGTCGGGAGCGCCTCATAGCTGCGCACCGCCTGTACGTCGGCGGCCAGGGCGGCATCGGGGTCGGGCATGGCCAGGAAGTCCAACCCCGCCGAGGCCTCCCGCTGCTCGGGGCTGAGACCGGCTCGGACCTCGGCGTCGTCACGACCGGCCAGCGCGCAGTCGGTGTGGTGCATGACCGCGACGTTCTCCACCCCGAGGAAGGTGGTGGCCAGCACCAACGAACGGAGGACGTCGGCGGTGACCCGGCCGCCGGCGTTGCGGAGGATCTTGGCGTCCCCCGGGGACAGCCCGAGCATCACCAGCGGCTCGATCCGGCTGTCCATGCAGGTCACCAGCGCGAACCGCTTGGCCGCCGCCCCGGGGATGCCCTGGAGGGTGAAGCCGGCGGCGTACCGGCGGTTGGCGGCGAGCAGGTCGTCGAACATGGGCCCATTTTGGCAGACGCTCGGGAACCGGCCGGAGCCAGGGGCATCGGCAGTACCATGCGACACCGGTCGAGCCGGCTGAGGCCGGCGACCACTTGGGAGGATTGCGTGGCGACAGAGCCGGTGGATGTCCCCTTCGAGGTGTTCACCCGAGCCGAATGGACCGGGTTGGCCCAGCCGGCCGACAGCGGGCTGTCCTCCACCGAGGTCGCCACCCTGGCCGCCACCGGCGACCCGGTCTCGCTCGACGAAGTGTCGGACATCTATGTACCGCTGGCCCAGCTGGTGGCCGCCTATGCGTCGTCCCAGCGCCAGACCCGTCGTCAGGTCGACCACTTCCTCGGCCGGGAGAGCCGGGCCGCCCCCTTCGTGATCGGGGTGGCCGGCAGTGTGGCGGTGGGCAAGAGCACCACCGCCCGCATCCTCCAGGCGGTGTTGCGGGACAGCCCCGGGCACCCCTCGGTCGAGCTGGTTACCACCGACGGGTTCCTCTACCCGAACGCCGAGCTCGAGGCCCGGGGGCTGATGGACCGGAAGGGATTTCCGGAGAGCTACGACCGGCGCCGGATGATCGAGGTGCTGTCGGCCATCAAAGCCGGCCACCCCCGGGTGGAGGTCCCGGTGTACTCCCACGTGACCTACGACATCCTTCCCGGGAGCGTCCAGACCCTGGAGAGTCCGGAGATGGTGATCGTGGAGGGGCTCAACGTCCTCCAGGTCAGCACCACCGATGTCCCGCCCGACTACGTGGTCGCCTCCGACTTCTTCGACTTCTCCATCTATGTCGACGCCGACGAGGCGGACATCGAGCGGTGGTTCGGGGATCGCCTCCTCGAACTCCGCACCAGCGTGCTCCGCGACCCCGACTCCTACTTCCACGCCTTCGCGGCGATGTCCACCGACGAGGTCGCCGCCATCGCCCGCTCCATCTGGACCGAGATCAACCTGGTCAACCTCCGCCAGAACATCGCCCCCACCGCCGGCCGCGCCAACCTGGTGCTGGAGAAGGACGCCCACCACCGGGTGCGTCGGGCCCGGCTGCGGAAGATCTGAATCGGGTCGTTGCCATGTGCCTGCTGATCGCCGTCACCGGAGTCATCGAGGACGCCCCGTTGTTGGTCGCCGCCAACCGGGATGAGTTCTACGCCCGGGAGGCGGTGCCGATAACCGTGCTCCGGGAGGCCGGACCGAGAGTGCTGGGGGGACGGGATCTGGTGGCGGGGGGCACCTGGATGGCGGTCAACCAGCACGGGGTGGTGGCCGCCCTGACCAACAAGCCCACCGACGGCCAGCGCGACCCAACCAAGCGTTCCCGGGGGGAGATTCCCCTGCTGCTGGCGGCCCAACCCACCGCGGAGGCCGCCGTCGACGCTCTCCGGTCCGGGGCCAGGCCGGGGGAGTTCAACCCCTGTTGGGTCCTGGTCGGCGATCGCCATGGGCTGTATTACGTGGACATGACCGGGCCCGGGGAGCTGGAGAGCCGTCGGCTCCCTCCCGGCGTCCACATCCTGGAGAACAAACCGCTGGGGGGTCCGAGCGCCAAGGTGGACCGGGTGCGGGCGCAGCTGGGTGACTGCCGGTCGCGCCCGGCCGCCTCGGTGATCACCCGCCTGGGCGCCATCGTGGCCGACCACGTCATGCCGCTGGTTCCGACCGACAGCCGCGAGACGGCCGAGCGGCAGGCCCGGATCTCCGCCTGCTGCGTGCACACCGAGTTGTACGGGACCCGCTCGTCGATGCTGGTCTGCGACCCGGCCTTGGCAACGGACTTGCCCCGGGTGTGGTCGTCGGTCGGACCGCCCTGCACCCACGACCTGCTGCCGGTGGGGTTCGACCCGTCACCGGCGACCGGGTCGGAGGCCGACCGGACGGACTCCTGAGCCCCGGGGTCAGGACCCGTGGAGCACGCTCGGGGTCCCGGAGAAGCAGCCCACCGAGTAGGGGTACTCGAGGGTCATGTCGTAGTGGTAGATGCTCACCATCTTCCCGTGCCAGGGCACCACGCTGGTGCGGCCGTGGCAGGCATCGAGGTCCTGGTTGGTGAGCAGGTTGCCGTCGGCCCCGTACTCCACATAGATGCCGAAGCCGTCGAGGGCCCAACCCACCTGGGTGGTGGTGGTCAGCGCGGTGGTCGACAGCAGGCAGGGGGAGAGCGAGACGTAGCGGTAGCCGGTGTCGCTCGGGCTCCCGTGGCAGGTGTCCTGGGTTTCCACCGCGCCGGCGTCATTGCCGTTGGCATCCAAGGGGCCGTCGAGAATGACCCCGTTGGACATGACCCCGACCGGGCCGTCACCCTCCACGCAGGTGGGGGTGGGGTTCTGGGTCGGGCTGTCGGGCACCTTGAGGTTGAAGTCGAAAGCCGCCACCGGGGTCAGGTCGGGGTTGTAGGCGTAGGCGGGGTCGGCCCGATCGACCGGGAAGGTCCCCGAGCGCGGGGGCAGGTCATTGCCCCGGAGGACCAGATTGGATCCGGAGTGGGAGGTCCGGAAGGTGGAGCTCCAGGTCACGTCGCCGGCCACCGCCGCCTTGGTGGTCATGTTCCAGGTGGCGGCGGCGGTGTCGACCCAGGGCGGGGTCTTGACCGGGACGGAACCGGCCAACGGGCTGCAGACGTGTTCGGCGCCCACCGCGGTGATGGTGGTGGAGTACACCCGGCTCCCGAGGGCCACCGCCTTCAGATCCAGGGACGACTTGGGCATGCCCACCGACTGGTCGGTGGTGGTGCTGGCCGAAATCGACCCCGGCGGCACCGTGGTCGGAGGCGTGGTGGGGGCCGAGGGCGACGGGGTGGTCCCGCACCCCGAGAGCACCGCCCCGGCGATCACGGCTAGCGCTACTCCCGCGGAGCCGATACGGCTTCGATCAGGCCGGTTCAAAAGATGGACCTCCAGGTGGCTGCGGTTCATCGTAAACCGTCACCTGGAGAAAGTACTGGCTTTAGCGGACGTCGCCGCGATCGAGGAACCGGCTGACCTCCTGGTTGAAGGCATCGGGCTGATCGAGGTTGGCGGCGTGCCCGGCGCCGGGGAGGACGACCAGGTCGGCGCCGGGGATCTTCCCCGCCATGTAGTTGGCGGCGGCCAGGAAGCCCCGGTCGTCGGCCCCCACCAGCACCAGGGTGGGGACGTCGATGGCGGGCAGCGATTCGATGATCCGGGCGTCCCGCTGGGTGAGGATCCCGCGGGCGGCCAACGCCAGCCCGGCGGGATCGTGACCGTCGGTGCCGACCTCGGGACTGGCCGACAGCGAGGTGAGGCCGTCCCGTTCGAAGCCGGCGGCGGTGGCCTCGGCGTAGGCGTTCCACTTCGAGCGGGCGTCGTCCTTCTTGAAGCCGGGACCGGTGTCGAACAGCAGCAACCCGGTCACCCGGGTCGGATGGGCCAGATAGAAGGCCAGCGACAGGTACCCACCCAGCGACAGGCCCCCGACCACCGCCCGGTCGATCCCGCCGGCGTCGAGCACCGCCACCATGTCGGCGACGCTGGCGGCTTCGGAGTAGAGCTCGGCCCGGCCCGGCGAGTCACTCTGGCCGTGGCCGCGGATGTCCCAGGTGACCACCCGGCGATGAGTCCCAAGGGCGGCCAGGTTGGGCTCCCACATGGCGGTCGACGACGAGTAGCCGTGGTTCAGCAGCAGGGGGGCGCGATCGGTGGGCTCCCCGTGGACCTCATAGTGGATGGAGACCCCATCCCGGTCGAGGCCGGCCATCCTCAGGCGGTGGCCGACCGATGGTCGGCCCGGGCTTCAGCGGGAGGCGTTCTTGGCGACATCGCGGAAGGGTAGCTGGTGGGAAGGATCGGGTTCCCGGGGCAAGCCGAGCACCCGTTCACCCACGATGTTGCGCTGGATCTCGTCGGTGCCGCCGGCGATGGAGACGGCGGGGACCGACACGAAGATCTCGGCGATGGTCCCTCCCGCCGGGCTGTCCGGCCCGGTCAGCATGCCTGACGCCCCGGCGATGAGGGCGTGGACCCGGGAAGCCGCCCTGGCCACCTGGCTGGAGGCCAGCTTTCCGAGCGAGCCCTCTGGACCCGGGGGCCGGCCGAGGGCGCGGGCGGCCCGGGCCCGCTGGGCGGTCCAGGACGCCGACCGGGCCGACGCCAGCAGCCGGGCAATTTCCTGGCGGACGATCGGGTCGTGGTTAGCCCCGGTGGCGGTGGCCCGCTCCACCACCAGGTCGACCCGACCGGCCCGCTGGGGGTACCACTTGTACGGCTCGTAGACGACCGCTCGCTCGGCCCAGGCCTCCCGGGTGGCCCGGCCGGTGGCATCGGCCAGGGGTGACGCCGCCCCCATTGCCGCATACCGGCGCTCGTGGGCCAGGGTGGCGAGGGCCACCGTCCAACCGTGACCGACGTCACCGACCAGGTTGGCCGCCGGGAGGCGGGCATCGTCGAAGAACACCTCGTTGAAGGAGGCGTGCCCGTTCATCTGCCGCAGCGGCCGCACCTCGACGCCGGGCTGGTTCATGGGGAGGACGAAGTAGGAGATGCCCTGGTGCTTGGGAACGTCCCCGTCGGTCCGGGCCACCAGGAGCCCGAAGTCGGCGTGGGTGGCGGAGGTGTTCCACACCTTCTGCCCGTTGACGATCCACTCCTCGCCGTCCCGCACCGCCCGGGTGGTGAGCCCGGCCAGGTCGGAGCCCGCCCCGGGTTCGCTGAACAGCTGGCACCAGGTGATCTCCCCGGTCACCGTCGGTCGGAGGAGCCGGTTCTTGAGGTCGTCGGAACCGTGCTCGAGGAGGGTGGGAGCGGCCAGGTGCATGCCGACCCCGTCGGGGACCCCCACCGCCCCGACCCGGGCCAGTTCGTCGGACACCAGTTCGGCCGTCGACGCCGGCAGCGACCGGCCGCACCATTGGATCGGCCACGACGGGCACGCCCATCCCGAATCGGCCAGCCGGGTGCGCCACTCGAGGAGGCTGAGGTCGGGATCCCAGTTGGCCTCGATCCACCCCCGCACCTCGGAGCGGACCCTGGCCGCGTCGAGCGGCTCCGCCCCGCCGGTCACCGACCTTCGAAGCGGGGTGGGCGGCGTTCGGCAGTGGCCCGGACGCCCTCGGCAAAGTCGGCGGTGGGAAACAGCTTCGCCTGCTCGGCCGCCTCCCGGAGGGTGGCGGCCCGGACCCGGTCGGCGAGGTCACCCCGGATGGTCTCCCGGATGGAGGTCAACGCCAACGGCGCGGAAGCAGCGATCTCGGCGGCGAAGCCGTGGGCGACCGGCAACAACTCGCCGGGCCCGGCCGACCGGTCGCAGAGGCCGATCCGGGCAGCCTCCTCCCCGGACACCCGCCGTCCGGTCAGCAGCATCTCCCAGCTGCGTTGTTGACCGACGATGGGAGGCAGGGTGGCGGTCAGGGCGAAGCCGTGGTGAAAACCAAGCTGGGCAAAGTTGGCGGCGAAGCGGGTGTCGGCCTCCGCCACCCGGAAGTCGGCCGAACAGGCGAGTCCGAGACCGCCGCCGATGGCCGCCCCCTGGACGGCCGCCACCACCGGGGTCCGGGCCTCGAACAACCGGGCCGCCTCTGTGTACAAATGGTCGACCCCGCCGTTGCCGAGGCCGGGGTCGGGCTCGCCGGGCTGGGTGGAGAAGTTGGCGCCGGCACAGAAGTGCTTGCCCTCGGAGCCGAGCACGATGGCCCGGCAGCCGGGATCGGCGTCGAGCGCCTGGTAGGCGTCGGCCAGCGACCGGATGAGGGCGACGTCGAAGTAGTTGTTGGGCGGGCGATGGATCCAAACGGTGGCGACGAAGTCGTCGCCGATCTCGACGGTGACGTCCCCGAACCGGGGGGAGGTGGTCCCGGCCGTGGCGCCGTCGCTCGAAAGTTCCGTCGCTCCACCGGCCATGGCGGTCATGCTACCGGCCACCCTTGCCCGGCTCCCAGCCCGCCGGCAGGAACCGGTTATCGGCGACCGCCGAACAGTACGCTCCAGCGATGCGCACTCCCGACCCGACCGACACTCCGTCCCGGACGACCTCGATGCCGGCGACCGGCATCCGACCATGACCCATCCCGGGGTGGAGATGGTGAGCGCCTTCCTGGCCGAGGCCGGGCTGCTCACCGGCCGGATCGAGGAGCAGCGGGCGGCCATGGACGCCGCCTCCCTCACCGCCCCGCCCCCCGAAGGGATCGCCACCGAGACCACCGAGCTGGGGGGACGGGCGGCTGAATGGCTGGTCCCCGACGGGGTCGAACGGGACGCGGTGATCCTCTACCTCCATGGGGGCGGCTACGGCTCGGGATCCCTCAACAGCCACCGGGATCTGGCCGCCCGGATCGGCATCGCCTCGGGGTGTGCGGTGGTGACCCTCGATTACCGGCTGGCGCCGGAGGACCCGTTCCCGGCCGCCGTCACCGATGCGACGGCCGCCTACCGGCAGTTGGTGACGGAGGGGATGGCGCCCGACCGCATGGTGGTGGCCGGCGACTCCGCCGGCGGCGGGCTGGTGGTGGCCCTGCTGCTCGCCCTCCGCGCCGGCGGCACCCCGTTGCCGGCCGCCGGGGTGTGCCTGTCTCCCTGGGTCGATCTCACCCAGTCGGGGGCGTCCTATGGGGAGCTGGTCGACCGGGATCCGATGCTCAGCAAGGAGGCCCTCGACGTCCTGGCCGCCGCCTATCTGGCCGGGACCGACGCCCGCACCGAACTGGCTTCGCCCCTGTTCGCCGAGAACCTGTCGGGGCTGCCACCGCTCCTCATCGAGGTGGGGGCCCACGAAGTGCTGCTCGACGATGCCACCCGCCTGGCCGAGCGGGTCACCGCGGCCGGCGGCGATGCGACCCTGACCGTCTGGCCGGAGATGATCCACGTCTTCCAGGCGTTCCCGGGGGCGATCCTTCCCGAGACCGACCTCAGCGTGGCCGCCATCGGGAAGTTCGTCTCCGGGCACCTCGCCGGCTGAACCCGGGTCGGGTTCCTAGGCCTTGTAGGTGAAGGTGTAGGTGTAGGGGGTGTTGTCGGGGGTGTTCAAGAAGACGGCTTTGTTGTTGATGTAGATGCCGACCACCACCGCCTTGCTGCCTACGTCGATGGTGATGGCCTGGTTGGCGTTGAAGGATTGCTCGTCGCCCCCCTGCATCACCCCCTGCAGCAGCGGGTTGATCGACGCCGGGCTGATGACCTGCACCCAGCACTGGTCGGTGGCGGCCACCTTGAGGGTGAAGTGCTGGTTGTTCACGGTGTACTGACCGAAGGTTGAGCCGTCGGTGGTGGTGAGGGTGACCGGGTCCACCGCATGGTGCACCGGCGCGGCCACCACCGGCTTGGGTGGCGCCACCAGGGGCGCCCCACCGGGAGCGGTGACCCGGAGGATGTGGGACTCGACGAACCATTGGGGTTTCTGGCTCTGGATCACGGTGCCGGCTACTGCCGCCAGCACCAGGATCGCCACTACCCAGGTGACCGCCTTCAAGGGGGTGGCGGCTCGGCGTCGCCGCCGGGCCCGACCGGCGGCCCGCTTGGCGTCTTTGATCTCTCCGGCCGGAATTGCCGGGATCATCCCGGTGGGCGGCCCGACCGCCACCCCGTAGCCATAGGCCCCGGATCCGCCGGCCGCCGAGGTGGCGAAGCCCGCCACCCGGGGCACCTGGCCGGTCTGGGTGAAGGCCCGAAGGTGCTCCGGCCCGCTGGTGACGGCGGCGACCACCCCGGTCAACCCCCCGGCGTCCCGGAGCCGCCGCCTCCCGTTGGAGGTGGGGGCGGTCGACCAGGCTTCCATCAGCTGGAGGGCCAGGGCGTCGCCGTCCAGGGTCAGGAAGGCGGCATAGCGGCGGAGAGTGGACAGGGCCATGGCCTGGTCGGGCATGGAGCGCAGATCCCCGGATTCGAGCCCTTCCAGCTGGGTGATGGGCCGGCCGAGACGATCGTGGACGGTGACCAGGTCGAGGCCGCGCTGCTCCCGGGTTTCTCGGAGCATTCTCCCGATCTCCGCCGGGGAGGAAGGGAGCGGTTGCTGCTGCTGTTCGCCGCGTCGGCCTGTGGTCCCACCACGTTGCCGGGTCACTGGTGTCTCCTGACTCTTCCCTGCGGGTAAGAGTACCTGGCTGGGTTTCTATTCTGCCCTCGCGGCCGGGATTTATCCACAAATTGTCAGGCGCCTTCGGCCAGAGCTCTGAAGGGGGGAGAACCGCCCCCCGGCGGAACCTTCTCCCGACCCCATCGGCGCGGAGGTCGCGCCGGTCACCTGCAACCCTCGGTCGGGCGCTGGCCACCGGCCGGCGGACCGCCGTCACCCTCCGGGCTCGTGCCTGGGAGCGCCGGCGGGAGGGCCCCCATTGGGAATGTTGCGTGCGCAACTACTGTTGGCACTGGGTGACGAGATGCAGTCGCCCGGTTGAGGAACCGGCGGTGCACTGAGCCCGAGGAGGTCGGCGATGCCGGCGGTAACAGTTGAAGACACCCTTTCCCTTGCCCGGATCCCGGCCCCCGACCCGGTGGCGACCGCCGGTCGGCCGGTGCTGTCGGTGACGACCGCCCCCTCCGCCTTCGAAGGTGACGGCTTCCCGGTCCGCCGGGCGTTCGCCGGCGTCGAGGGCTTCCGCCTCGACCCCTTCGTCCACATGGACCAGATGGGGGAGGTGGAGTACGGCCCCGGGGAGGCCACCGGGACGCCCTGGCACCCCCACCGCGGCTTCGAGACGGTGACCTACATGATCGACGGCACCTTCCAGCACCGGGACTCCATCGGCGGGGGCGGGTTGATCACCAACGGCGACACCCAGTGGATGACCGCCGGATCGGGGATCCTCCACATCGAGCGGCCACCGGAAGAGTTGGTGGCCACCGGTGGGGTGTTCCACGGCATCCAGCTGTGGGTGAACCTGCCGAAGGCGGAGAAGATGACCGCCCCCCGCTACCAGGACATCGGGGCCGGCAACGTGGTGCTGCTGTCCAGCCCGGACGGCGGGGCCCTGGTCCGGCTCATCGCCGGTGACGTCGCCGGCTTTGCCGGGCCCGGCTCGACCCATTCGCCGATCACCATGCTTCACGCCACCGTGAGCCCCGGCGCCGAGCTGGTACTGCCCTGGCGCCGGGACTTCAACGCCCTGGTCTACGTGCTCTCCGGCCAGGGGAGCGCCGGGGAGGCTCGCCAACCCATCCACTCCGGACAGCTGGTGGTGTTCGGCGAGGGCGACAACCTGGCGGTGACCGCCGATACCGTCCAGGAGTCGCGCTCACCCGATCTGGAGGTGCTGGTGCTCGGCGGTCGTCCGATCCGCGAGTCCGTCTATGCCTACGGTCCGTTCGTGATGAACACCAAGGACGAGATCGCCCAGGCGTTCGAGGACTTCCGGGCCGGGCGGCTGGGGACGGTTCCGGTCGGGGAAGCCTGACCCGGTCGGGGTTGGGCATCCTGCCACCGGGGTGAGATCAGGGGCCCTCGCCGCCACTGGCGGTGCAGGAGCGCGGGTCCCAGGGCTGGAGGGGAGTCACCGCCGGCGACGGTGCCTGGAAGTCGGAGTTGGCGGTCGTGGTGGTGGTGGTCGATGCCGAGGTGGTGGAAGTGGCCCCGGTCCCGACGGTGGTGGAGGCGCCGGTGGCGCCGGCCACCGGCGGGTTGACGGTGAACTGGGTGCCGGTGACCACCGTCACCTCCGCCCCGGCACTCACCTGGGTCGGGTCGAGGGCCATGATCACCGCGCCGGTCATCGACGACGCCACCAGCTGGGCGGCGGCCTCGGCGGTCGGGGTCATCTGGGAGTAGTAGACGACCGTCTCGGCCTGGGGGCCGACCGGGGTCACATCGCCGACCCCGGTCATGTTGAACCCGAGGGCGCCGAGGGCAGCGGAGGTGGTGGTGGCCTGGTCGTAGGCCCCGGAACCGTTCATCACCGAGACGCTCACGGTGCCGGGGGCGGGGAGCTTGCCGCCGTGCATGCTGTCAGTGGTGGCGTCGATCCCGAGGAACTGCCGGATCACCTGCTGGTCCTGGGCGGCCGACGGGAACTCGATGGAGCCGTAGGAACCGCCCTTGTAGCTGTAGGAGCCGATCTGGTCGACCGCCACCGGCAGGGTGTACTGGGGGGCGGAGGCGGCGTTGACTCCGTGGAAATCGAGGACCAGGTTGATCATGTCGCTGATGGAGAACTTGGAGTCGACCGACAGCTGGGAGGCGACCCCGTTCACCAGCTGGGTGTCGGTGATGGGGTTGGAGAGGCCGTTCTTCGACACCGCGGTGGCCAGCACCCGGAGGAACTCGTGGTCGCGGCGGATCCGGGCCAGATCGCTGGAGTTCTCGAACGGCCAGTAGTTCGGATTACTGGTGGTGACCCCCGGGCCCTGGTACTGGAGGTGCCGGGCCCGCACCACCTGGAGGGCGTGGAGCCCGTCGAGGGCGACGCAACCGGTGGTCAGTTGGTTGAGGCCGGAGTAGGCGTCGAACACCGGCATCGGGAAGTACATCTTCACCCCGCCCAGCGCGTTCACCACGTTGGCGAAGGTGTCGAAGTTGAGCACCACGTAGTGCTGGATGGGGATCCCAAAGTCCTGGTTGATGGCGGCCACCAGCTGGCTGGGCCCCTGGTAGAGGGCGGCGTCGATCTTGTTGGCGCCGGTGGTCCGGGCGTTCGGGACGAACAGGTCGCGGGGGATGGAGAGGATGGAGACGGTGTGCTTGTTGGGGTCGAGGTGGAGGATCATCACCACGTCGCTGTTGACCCCGTTCACTCCCTGGGAGCAGAGGCCGTAGGCGGGGTTCTGGACGGTGAGGGCACAGCGGTCGGTGGACCCGACCATCAGGATGTTCTGGGTGCCGGCGTCGGCCCCGGTGGTGGGAGCGTCGATCAGCCCCTTCACGTCCAGGCGGTGGAGCTCGTGGTCGAGGTAGTAGCCGTAGCCGACCGCCGATCCGGCGCCGGCCACCACCAGGATGAGCAGGGCCAACAGCACCCGCTTGGTCTTCTTGTAGCGCTTCGGGGGTTTGGCCGCCCGGTGGGAGTGACGCTTGCGGCCGTTCTTGATCTCCTCACCCAGCTTCTTCAGGCCGGTCTCGTCGAAGGTGCCGGGGCTCTTGATCTTGCCGCCGACGGCCTTGGAAGCGTCGGGTGGCGTCTCGGGGTCGGGCCCGGGAGATTTCCCGGACGCCGAATTACCCTCGATCATCGAGCCGAGGGCGCGCAGTCCCTCCTCGTTGGGAATGCTTCCGCGCCCTGGTTGACGGGTGGGGTCGGTAGCGGGCCCCTCAGGACCGCTGCTGGCCATGGGCGTAGACGGTAGCAAGAGAGTCGCGGTCTTCGGTAGCACGGCGACCCTCGCCAACCCTTGGATTTTCCTTAGAGGCTCCCGGGAGCCAGCGCGCCGGTGGCGGCCAGGGCGGCCATGACGGTGAGCGGGACCAGCAGGATCCCGACCGCGCTGTAGGTCCGGACTGACGGGCTGGCCCCTTCCCGCTTGGCCACCTGGAGCCAGAAGACCGCCGACAGGGAACCGGTCACCACCAGGTTGGGCCCCAGATCCAGCCCGATGAGCAACGCCCGGGGATGCAGTGGCGACTGCGACGACAACAGCACTGCGGCGGGCAGGTTGTTGACCAGGCCGGCGGCAGCCACCGCGATCCAGGCGGTGGCGATGGAGGTGGCCGATCCCATCAGCCGGCCGGGTGCCCCCCAGACCCGGGACAGCCAACCGAGGGCGACGGCCACCACGAACAGCCCGGTCAGCAGGGCCGGATTGGCCGACCGGGCGGCGACCGACAGCGGCAGCCGGCCGGTGAACCGTTGCACCGCGACGACCACCACCCCGAGCACCAGGACCGGCACCGCCGGGTTGGGGAGGGCCAGCACCAGCCCGGTGGCCCCGGCCACCCCGACCATCCCCGCCCCGACGCGGGGTACCACCGGCTCGATGGGCTCCCGAGGGCGGCGGGTGAGATCCGGCCGGCGCCAGACCGTCAGCACCACCAGGGTGACCACCACCGCCGCCGCCCAGGCCGGGGCCATCCGGGCGGCGAAGGCACCGCCGCTCACCCCGTGACCGTGGAGGACCAACAGGTTGGTGAGGTTGGAGCCGGGGAGCAGCAGGGAGGCGGAGTTGGACATGAACACCGCGCCGTAAAGGAAGGCGGTCTCCCCCAGGTGACGGCGGCGGGCGGCGTGCAAAAGGATGGGGGTGAGGAACACCACCGAGGTGTCGAGGTTGAGGATCACCGTCACCACGATCACCAGCGCCATCAAAGAGGAGAACAGCACCCGACCCCCGCCCGGAAGCCGGGCGGCCAGGGTGCCGGCCGCCTCGAACAGCCGGTCGGAGGCGGCCACCACCCCGACCAGCAACAGCCCGGCGATGAGCACGAACGGCGGCCAGGTCTGCGCCAGGGCATGGGAGAGGGCGGTCGGCACCGTCAAGAACGATAAGGGCCGGACGCCGCGGTCAAAAAGGTGCCGGGTGGCGGGCGGCCGATCAGCTGGTGGCCTGGTGGGCCAGCGTCGGCTCCGGCGCCGCCCCTGTCCCCGCCGATGCCGCCTCCGACGAGGGGGTGCTCGGGCCCGCGATCCGGCCCCCGTTGGTGGCGGCCGCCGTCACCGGGAGGGCCGTCACCCGCAAGTCGTCGGGCCGCATCCACAGCGTGTCGAGCCAGTAGCGCACCGTCCAGGTCGGCCAGTTGTTGGTGACCCGGCCCGACGCCGTCTTGTACCAGCTCCGGCAGGAGTTGACCCAGGTGGTCCCCTTCATCAGCCGTTGGACCCGGGCGTCCTCCCGGTCGTAGGCGTCGGCGGTGACTTCGATGGTGCTGGCGACGCCGGCGTTGCGAGCCTCGGTCTGGGCGGCCAGCCCCTGGAGCACCACGTTGAGCTGTCGCTCCACCATGAAGAGGATGGAGTTGTGCCCGAGGTTGGTGTTCGGCCCGTAGAGCAGGAAGCAGTTGGGGAATCCGGCCACGGTGATCCCGAGGTAGGCCCGGACCCCGTCGGCCCAGACCGACGCCAGGGTGCGGCCACCCCGGCCGAAGATCGGAATGGTGGACAGGAAGTCGGTGGTGTGGAAGCCGGTGCCGAAGATCAACACGTCGGCCGGGCGCCGGGTCCCGTCGGCGGTCACCACCGCGTCGGCCTCCAGGTGGTCGATGGGCTCGTTGACCACCTCGACCGTCGGGCGGAGGATCGCCGGGTACCAGTCGTTGGAGATGAGCAACCGCTTGCAGCCGACCGAGTAGTCGGGGACCACCGAGGCCTCCGGCATCCGCTCGGAGACCACCCCTTCCCGGATTCCCTTGGTGATCAGCTGGCGAAGGAACCGGCCGGCCCAGCTGTCCTTCCGGAAGGCCAGCCACTTGGTCTCCAGCGACCAGTAGATCCGCCAGCGGTAGGCCAACTCGTAGGCCCGCACGTGATCGAGCAGCCACCGCTGGACCGGTCCGTAGAGCTTGTCCGGCTTCGGCACCACGTAGTTCGGGCTCCGCTGGAAGATGGTGAGTTGCTTGGCCACCGCCGCCACCGGCGGGACGAACTGGATGGCGCTGGCCCCGCTCCCGACCACCGCCACCCGCTTCCCGGTGAGGTCGACCTGGTGGTCCCACCGGGCGGAGTGCCAGCTGGGCCCGGCGAAGGTCTCCAGCCCGGGGAAGTCGGGGATGGAGGGGCGGTTGAGCTGCCCGCAGGCGAAGATGACTCCGTCGGCCTCGAGGACCTCGGACCCGCCGTCGGCGGAGGTGACCGACACCCGCCAGCGACCGGAGCCCTCGTCGAAGACGGCATCGTCGACCGTGGTGCGGAGGCGGAGGTGGGAGGCCAGCCCGTGGCGTTCCACGCACTGTTCGGCGTAGTCGAGGATCTCGGGCTGCTCGGCGAACCGACGGGACCAGTCAGTCTTGGAGGCGAAGGAGAAGGAATAGAGGTGGGAGGGGACATCGCAGCCGCTGCCTGGATAGGTGTTGTCCCGCCAGGTCCCCCCCACCCCATCGGACTGCTCGACGATGGTGAAGTCGGTCACCCCGGCCCGCTGCAACTGGATGCCGGTGCCGAGCCCGGACATCCCGCCTCCCACCACGATCACCGAGGGCACCGGGTTGCCGGCCAGCTCGGCGGCGCGCACCGCTCGCTGCATCCGCCTCAGGCCGATGTTCAGAGCCACGAAACCCCCCAGGTCATTCGGCCGATCCATCTGGAAATGGACCGTGATCCCAGGTTATGGGTTCGACCGGCCCGGCCCCAAATCTCTGGAGCCTGGAGGCCGACGTTCGGGTGGCGGCGCCGGGTCAGAGGTGGGCATCGAGGGGCGTCCACCCCAGCCCGTGGGCGGCCGCCACCGGCGGGTAGACGATGTCCCCTCCGACCACGTTGACCCCGGCGGCCAGGGCGGGGTCGGCGCCGACGGCCTCCTTCCAGCCGAGATCGGCGATGGCCAGGGCATAGGGCAGGGTGGCGTTGACCAGCGCGTGGGTCGAGGAGTGGGGCACCGCCCCGGGCATGTTGGACACGCAGTAAAAGAGCGAGCCGTGGACCTTGAAGGTCGGGTCCGAGTGGGTGGTCGGCCGGCTCGACTCGAAACAGCCTCCCTGGTCCACCGAGATGTCGACCAGCACCGAACCGGCCCGCATCCGGGCCACCAGCGCGTCGGACACCAGCACCGGGGCCCTGGCCCCCACCACCAGCACTGCACCGATCACGATGTCGGCGTCGACGCAGGTCTCGTCGACGGCGTGGGCGCTGGACGCCACCGTCTCCAGCCCGCCCCGGAAATGGTGGTCGACCTGACGGAGGCGCTCGAGGTTCCGGTCGAGGACGTAGACGTCGGAGTGCATCCCGACCGCCATGGTGGCGGCCGCCATCCCCGCCACCCCGGCCCCGAGGATCACCACCTTGGCCGACCGCACGCCGGGAATCCCACAGACCAGCACCCCC
The DNA here is from genome assembly GCA_036268775.1 of Acidimicrobiales bacterium. Classification (GTDB taxonomy): domain Bacteria; phylum Actinomycetota; class Acidimicrobiia; order Acidimicrobiales; family RAAP-2; genus DASZIT01. The sequence goes on from DATATM010000012.1 coordinate 247,434, forward strand.
CGACCGCCGGCCGGGCTCATCAGATGGTGGGCACCCATCAGCGGGGCCATCCGTCCGGCCACCTCGCTCATGGGGGTGAGGAGGGGGAGGGAGCCGTCGCCGAGCTGGACCGTCTCGTAGGCGATGGCGGTGGTGCCGGCCGCCATCAGCGCTTCGGTGCACGATCTTGAGGCGGCGAGATGGAGGTAGGTGAAGAGCACCTGGTTCGCCTTCAGACCGAGGTGCGGGTACTCCTCGGGAACCGGCTCTTTCACCTTCAACACCATGTCGGCGGAAGACCAGATGTCCTTGGCGTCGGCCACCATCGAGCCGCCGGTGGCCACGAACTCCTCGTCATGGATGGACGAGCCGATGCCGGCCCCGGCCTGGATGAGGACGGTGTGGCCGGCCGTCACCAATTCCCGGACCCCCGCCGGCGAGATCGCCACCCGGAACTCCCCGTCCTTCACCTCCGTGGGCACGCCGATGATCATGAGCACCTCCAGGTTCATTCTCGCATTCGCCGAGGTGGGAGCGGAGAGACGGGAATGCACCCCGGCGGCGTGCCCGGGGCTGAACATTTCGACCCCCCTGCCCGTATCCCCTTGTACGCGACTCAGAAAGGGTCTGACCGATGGCTTTCATTTCATTTCCCCGTTTGCACCAATTGTCGGGTGCCCACAAGCTGATTGCCGTGGGCGCCTTTGCCGCGGTGGTGGCGGCGGCCGGTTGCACCTCGGGGTCGGCGGCGCCGTCTTCGACCTCCGCGGCGGCGGCCTCGGGGGCCTCGAGCGGGAGCCCGGCGACCGTCACGGCCGCCACCAAGGGCTCATTGGGGTCGGTGCTCGCCAATGCGCAGGGTATGACCCTGTACCGCTACACCCCTGATGCCCCCGGGGTCTCCAACTGCACCGGTGGATGTGCCACCGCCTGGCCCCCGCTGGAGTTGGCGCCGGGAGTCACCACCCCGGTGGCCGGCAAGGGCGTGGACGGACTGGGGACCGTCAAGCGGGCTGACGGATCGCTTCAGGTGACCTACGACAAGATGCCCCTCTACACCTTCACCGGTGATTCGAGAGCCACCGACGCCAAGGGCCAGGGGCTCGACGGCACCTGGTTCGTGATCAAGTCGGGCGCCAGTGGCGCCAGCGGCGGAGCCACCGCCACCACCAAGGCGCCGACCACCGCGGCTCCCTCCGGCGGGGGTTATGGCTATTAGCCCGAACGCGGTGGTGGTCGGTCTTATTCGGGGCGGCCCACCTGGTGGGGCGCGAGATCGGCCAGCCCCCGGTGCATGACGCCTGCATCACTGACGATCTCCGCCCGGGTGTCCGGTTGGCGCCGTCTCCGGATACCGTGTTTTCCGAGGGGCCCCGCCGGTCGGGGCCGACAGCCGTGACAACTGATGAAATTGGACTGCGCGCCGCTTTCGTCGCCCACAGCGGTGAGCTGGTGGCCTTCGCCCGCCGGTCGTTGGGGGATGCGCAGCTGGCCGAAGAGGCCGCCCAGGAGACCTTCGTACGCGCCTGGCGGCACCGGGACCGGTTCGATCCGTCGCTGGGGTCCATGCGCACCTGGCTGTTTGCCATCGAGCGCCGCCTGGTCATCGACCTGGCCCGGTCCCGGGCCATCCGGAGAACCGAGGTGCTGCCCGCCGACACCGAAGAGCCCGACGACGGCATCGCCCGGGCCATGCAGGCCTGGCAGGTGGAAGAGGCGATCCGCCGGCTCCGTGACGAGCACCGTCATGTCCTGGTGGAGATCTACTACCGGGGCCGGCCGAGTCGAAGCGTGGCCGAGGAGCTCGGCATCCCCGACGGCACTGTCCGCAGCCGGCTCTTCTATGCGCTGAAGGCGCTCAAGCTGGTTCTCCAAGAGATGGGATGGGAAGAATGAGCCCGGCCGACTGCGACCGCTGGCGAGGTCTGCAGGCGATGCACGCCATCGGTCGGCTGGATGCCCAGGAAGAAGCCGAGCTTCGTGCCCACCTGGCCGGTTGTTCGGAGTGCCAGGTGGAGTCGGCGGAACTGGCCGGCGTGGAGTCCGCTCTCCGGCTGGCCGACGTCGCCCATCTCGATGATGCCGACGATCTGGCCATCCCCCTGCAGTCCGCCCGGTGGGAGCAGCTCCAGAGGGAACGGCACCGACGGCTGGGGAGGACGGCCACCCGCTGGGCGACGGCGGGGATGGCGGCGGCGGCGGTGGCGGCCATCGCCCTGGTGGTGGTGTCCATCCAGCAGCCCTCCACCCCGACCAAGACAGTGGCCCTCAGTGGCACGTCGGGGGTCCACGCCTCAGTGGTGCTGACCGCCAAGGCCTGGGGGACCCAGGCCACCTTCCAGGAGTCGGGTCAGAAGGCCGGCCAGGTCTGGACGGTGTCGATGGAGACGTCGCCCGGTTCCTGGTGGGTGGCCGGCAGCTACCGGACAGTGGGCCCCAACGGTTCTGTGCAGGTGGTGATGGCCTGTGCGATTCCCGCCAATCGAATCACCCACATCTGGGTGAGCGACGGCTCCGGTCACACCGTGCTGCGCGGCTACGTGCAATAGGGCCGCCGAGGAGTCAGGCGACCTGGGCCGATTCGCTTCCCAATGAGACCACGTCCCCCGGGTGCAACTGGCGGCCCCGCCGGAGTTCCACCTCGCCGTTGACCCGCACCCCGCCGCCGGCGATCACCTGCCGGGCGTCGGAACCGCGGTCGACCAGGTCGGCGAGTTTGAGGAACTGCCCGAGCCGGATCATGCCGTCGGTGATGGCGACCTCCCGCATCAGGCGACACCCCGGATGACGTCGGCCAACACTGCGGCGGCGCTGATGTCGGCTTCCTTGGTGGCGGTGAGGAGGGTGACGGTCTGGTGTCGGGCCAGTTTGCTCAGCCGGTCGAGGAGGGTGGCCCGCTCCGGCTCCTCCAGCTCGGACCGGTAGCGGCGGGCGAACTCCTCGAAGCGCTCGGGAACATGGTCGTACCAGGTGCGCAGCCCGGTCGACGGGGCAATCTCCTGGCACCATTCCTCCAAACCCGCCCGGTCTTTGGACACCCCCCGGGGCCAGAGCCGATCGACCAGCACCCGGGCCCCGTCGTCGGGTCGGGCATTCTCGTAGATGCGCCGGACCCGAACCTCCGGCCGATCGGAATCGGTCACCGTTCCCGGTCCGCGGAGGGATCGACGGCTCCGGCGCCGAGGTCGGATCGCTCCCACCGGGCCCGAAGACCCCCGTCCTGGCCGGCCAGCCCATCGAGGTGCACGTCCAAACGTACCCGAGGCGATCGGGGAGCCAGCCCACGGGCACCCCAACCGGCGGCCGCTAGGATTCGGGCGGTGATTGGTGACCAGGGGGGACACGACACCTTGGCGTCGGATGTGGGGGGTGACCCCGCCTGCTGGCTCCATCAGGTGTGCGACCGTTGCGGCGCACTGGTGGCAGGCGACGTCGAGCACGACTGCGCCGCCCGACCGGCGACATCGGCGGATGAGGCCGAGGCATGAGGCGTCGACTCGAGGTTCCGAGGCTGGTCGGGAAGCTGGTCCGGGTCGAGCCCTTGGCCATGGACCATGCCGATGACCTGGCCGCCATCGCCGAGGACGACCGCAGCACCTTCGGGTTCACCTGGGTGCCGCGCGGATCCGAGGAGATACGGCAGTACATCGACGCTCAGCTGGACCGGGCCGAACAGGGCGAGCTCATTCCCTTCGCCCAGATACGGCTCGCCGACGGGCGGTCGGTCGGGAGCACCTCGTTCCTGAACCTCCGGTTCAAGCCGGACCACCCCGACCCGTTCGCCGTCGAGATCGGTTGGACCTGGCTGGGCGCTTCTGCCCAGCGCACCGGCATCAACACCGAGACCAAGCTCCTGTTGCTCGAACACGCATTCGCCACCTGGTCGGTGGCCAGGGTCGATCTCAAGACCGACGCTCGCAACACCCGGTCCCGCCGGGCGATCGAAGCCCTCGGCGCTCAGTTCGAGGGAGTTTTGCGCAACTGGCAGCCCTCCCTGGTGGTGGGGGAGGAGGGCCGGTATCGCGACTCGGCGATCTTCTCCATCCTCGACTCCGAATGGCCGGCCACCGAGGCCCGGTTGCGCAAGCGGCTCAGCCCCTACGCCCTGGCCTGATCCCGACCCGGGGCCAACGGACCCTGACACCCGCCCGGCCACGGGGGAGCAGCGCAGGCCGGGAGCCATTTTTTGGTGGGCGAGGGGGGACTTGAACCCCCACATCCTTTCGGACACAGGAACCTGAATCCTGCGCGTCTGCCAATTCCGCCACTCGCCCGAGCGACCGAATGAGATTACCCGAAGAACCCGAGCCCTCCCACCAGGGCATTCGCAATGAAGCCACTCAGTCTCCGGGATGTTTCCACCCACCAACTCCCGGAATCCAACAGAACCGGCCCTACCTACGGGGGCGGTGTTTCCACCGATAGGCTGTGCCGAGCATGGGACTTCAGAAGTTCGAAGGGCGCCTTGAGCGCATTGTTGACGGCACGTTCTCCAAAGCCTTTCGGGGTGAGTTGCATCCTGTGGAGATCGGCCGCCGACTCACCAGAGAAATGGACCTCCGGCGTCGGCTGGGCGTTCATGGGTTGATCGCGCCCAATTACTTCGAAGTCGCCCTGTCCCCGGCCGAATTCGCTCGATTCGAGAGCTTTATCGATGCGCTGGTCCGGGAGCTGGAGGAAGCCGCCCGTGAGCATGCCCGGGCCGAGGACTACGTGTTCGTGGGCCCGGTGACCGTCACCGCGGTGGAGGATCCCGGCCAGCGGCGAGGCCGTTTTGCCATCCTGTCCGAGGTCCGGGAGGGCCCGGCCGGCCTGTCGGCGGCCTCCATCGTGTTGGCCGATGGCGAGCGAATTGTCCTGGGTCCCGAGCCGATCACCATCGGCCGGCTTCCGGAGAGCACCGTCGTCGTCACCGATCCCAACGCCAGCCGGCGTCATGCCGAGATCCGGCGGGTAGGGAACGATGTGGTGGTGGTGGACCTGAACTCCACCAATGGCACCCGGGTCAACGGTGCCGGCATTCAGGAGCGCAAGCTGGCTGATGGCGACGAAATCGTGGTCGGAACGACTTTTCTCCGATTCGAGACGTCGTGATGGCGGCGGGCTCCTGATTCCATATGCATCTGTTTCTCGTTTCGATTCCGGGGCCGACGAACAACACGCCCGTACTCCGTGCCCTCGAGTACGTCGTCATCCTGCTGTTGTGGCTGTTTTTCATGTGGGTGGTCCGGGCGGTATGGGTGGAAGTCCGGCCGCTGAAGCGGAAACGGCGGCGGGAGAAGGATGACGAACTCGACCCGGCCATCGCCGGCAAATCCCGCAAGGGCAAACGTCTCCGGTTGCACGTGGTGCGTCCGGAGGAGCACACCGGACAGACCTACGAGATAGGGGCGGAAGTCACCGTGGGGAGGGCGGCCGGCTGCGGGGTTCCCATCGACTACGACACCTTCGCGTCGAACCTCCACGCCCGGCTGTTCCGCCTGGATGGGGACGTCTGGGTCGAGGACCTCGGTTCCACCAACGGCACCTGGGTGAATACCGAGCGGATCCTCGAACGCACCCGGATCGAAAAGGGCGACCTGCTGCAAGTGGGCGGCACCGTCTTCGAAGTCGGCAAGTGACATGACCGTTCTTCGATCCGGCTCCGCCTCCGACGTCGGCCTGGTGCGTTCCACCAATCAGGATCTCGCCCTCGAAACTTCCAGCCTGTTCGCGGTGGCCGACGGGATGGGTGGCCACGCCGGTGGCGAGGTGGCGTCGCGTTTGGCCATCGACGCGCTGACCGCGGCCTTCGGCCGCCAACCCACCGGGGTCGGGTTGGCTGACGCGGTGACCGCCGCCAACTCGGTGGTGTGGGAACACAGTCAAGAGAACGCCGACCTGCGGGGGATGGGCACCACCCTCACCGCGGTGGCCCTGGTCGACGAAGGCGGCCGCGACGTGCTGGCCCTGGTCAACGTGGGCGATTCGCGCTCCTACCGATTCCACGATGGCGAGCTCACCCAGATCACCAACGACCACAGCCTGGCCGAAGAGATGGTCCTCAGCGGGGAGCTGACCGCGGCGGAGGCGGCCTTCCACCCCCACCGCCACATCCTCACCCGGGCACTGGGGGTGTCTCCGGAAGTCGATGTCGACGTCTGGCGGATCCGGCCCATTCGGGGGGAGCGATTCCTGCTCTGCAGTGACGGCCTGACCAACGAGCTCGGGAACAACCAGATCATCGAAGTGCTGTCGAAGGTGGCCGATCCCCAGGCCGCCGCCGATCTATTGGTTCGGGCGGCCCGAACCCATGGCGGGAGCGACAACATCACCGCGGTGGTCGTCGACGTCGTGGTCGGCGACGAGGACACCGGATCGGTCCCGGCGGTGGCCCCGATGTCGACCAAGTTCGTCGACCCGACCGGGGTGGCCGCCGATGGGCTGATCGCGGCGGCGCCGATGGCGGTTCCGGAGATCAAGATCCCCAACCGTCGGGACCGGCGCCGGGCCAAGCGCAAGGAGCGCCGGCGCAACCGAGGACGCCGGTTGATCACACTCCGGACGCTGCTCTTCGTCATCCTGTTCGTCGCCATCGTGGGAGCCGGGTACTACTCGGTGCGCTGGTACAACACCAACTCCTACTACGTCGGTCTCAACCAGAACGAGCTGGTGATCTACCAGGGCCGGATAGGGGGCTTCCTCTGGTACAAGCCGGTGGAGGTGCAGCGCACCGGGGTGACCGTCGCGGATGTCGGGCAGACCTATCTGGGCGCTCTCAAGGCCGGGGTGGCGGAGTCGAGCCTGACCAAGGCGGAGAACTACGTGAACAACGTGAAGATCACCTCCGCCAACGCCCCCACCACGGTCCTTCCGACCCAACAGCCCTCGACCACCACCACGTCGAGCACGACAACGACCACCGCGCCGGGAACCCCCTGATGGAAAAGCGCATCCGCCGGCTGGGAATCTTCATGATGCTCTGCCTGGTGGCGCTGTTCGTGCAGCTCAACAACATCCAGGTGGTGAAAGCCAACTCGCTGGCCACCAACCCGGCCAACCCCCGGGTCCAGCTCATCGCCCGCAGCCAACCCCGGGGGGACATCATCTCGGCGGACGGGGTGACGCTGGCATCGTCGGTGCTGGCACCGCCGAAGAGCGTGGACAAGTACCAGCGGGTCTACAACCCCAACACCGCGGTCCTGTTCGCGCAGATCGTGGGCTACGACTCACCGAAATACGGCAACTTCAACGGGGTGGAGTCCGAGTACAACAACTTCCTGGTTGCCCACAACCGCCCAGTGAAGTCGATCCGTGACCTGCTGACCAACCAGACGGTGGTGGACAACGTCACCCTCACCATCAACTCCAACCTCCAACGGGAGGTGGCGCAAGCGGTCGACACCGGTGCCCCCGGGGTGAACGGGGCGGCGGCCGTGGTCCTCGACCCCACCACCGGGGCCGTCTTGGCGATGTATTCGAATCCAACCTTCGACCCGAACCCGTTGGTGTCGGCCAACCTGGATACGGAGACCGCCTATTGGAACGCCGAGAACAACAAGCAGCTGAACCCGGGGAACCCGCTCCGGGCCGGTACCTACAATCAGATCAACCCGCCGGGCTCCAGCTTCAAGGTGGTCACCGCATCGGCTGTCCTCCAGGACCGACCCGATCTCGCCGCCATGACCTATCCGGTGGTCCCGTCGATCCCGCTGCCCGACACCGGGACTCCGCCCCAGGTGTTGACCAACTATCAGGGCGAACTCTGCGGTGGCACGCTCGAAGAGATTGTGATCCAGTCCTGCGACGCCGACTTTGCCTCCATCGGCCAACAGCTGGGCGCCACCGCGCTGGTCAGCCAGGCCCAGGCCTACGGATTCAACCAGCGGATCCCGCTCGACGTCCCCTCCGACACGGTGGCGCCGTCCAACTTCGGGACGGTGGCGGACTTCTCGCAGTCCGGCCAGAGCGGCATCCCCGGCCTGATGAAGTCGGCCATCGGCCAGCAGAACGTGTCCGCCTCCGCCCTGCAAATGGCCATGGTGGCCGGCACCGTGGCCAACGGCGGGGTGGAGATGACCCCCCACGTGATGGCCCAGATCCGCGACTCGCAGGGAAACCTGGTGGAGGCCTACACACCGAAGCCGTGGCAACGATCGATATCCAGTCAGACGGCGGCCACCCTCACCACCTTCATGCAGGGGGTCGTCACCAGCGGTACCGCCGCCGGCGTGGGCTTCCCGGCGAGCTGGAACGTGGCGGCCAAGACCGGTACCGCCCAGGTCGGCTCTTTTGGTCCGAACCCACTCCTCACCACTGACTGGCTGATTGCCTTCGCCAACAACGGCGCCTCCAAGGTGGCGGTAGCGGTGGTGCTGCCCAACCAGCCGGGGAGCGCCACCGGCGCCCAGTACTCCGGTCCGATTGTCAAAGAGATACTCCAGGACATCTTGGGAAACCAGACCCCAGCGAACGGAGGCGGCGGTCAATGAGATCATTCGACAACCAGAATCGTAGGAATAGGCTTTGACCCACATGGACGAGTCCCAGGCACCCCGCGTCTTCTCCGAGCGGTACGAGCTGAACCATCTGATCGCCCGAGGCGGCATGGCCGAGGTCTACCGGGCCCATGACCGGCTCCTCGACCGTCCGGTGGCCCTGAAGGTCCTGTTCCCCGAGCTGTCCGTCGACCGGTCCTTCGTCGAGCGGTTCAGGCGGGAGGCCCAAGCCGCCGCCAACCTGTCCCATCCCAACATCGTGCCCGTCTTCGACTGGGGGGAGGACTCCGGCGCCTACTTCATCGTCATGGAGTTCATCGACGGCCGCCCCCTCTCGTCCATCCTGAAGACGGCCGGCCCCTTGTCGGCCGACCGGGCGGCCGACATCGGCTCCCATGTGGCCGCCGCCCTCGGCTACGCCCACAAGCACGGCGTCATCCACCGCGACGTGAAGCCGGGCAACGTGCTGATCACCGACGAGGGCCAGGTGAAGGTCACCGACTTCGGTATCGCCCGGGCCATCAACACCGAGGAGAGCCTCACCCAGACCGGCGCGGTGATGGGGACCGCCACCTACTTCTCCCCGGAGCAGGCGGAAGGGATCGGCGTCGACCCCCGCAGCGACATCTACTCGCTCGGCGTGGTGTTGTTCGAGATGGTCACCGGCCGCGCTCCCTTCCTGGGGGACACCCCGGTAGCGGTGGCCTCCAAGCACGTGCGGGACATACCGCCGGTTCCCCGGGAGATCAATCCGTCCATCCCCCCGACCTTCGAGGCCATCATCCTGAAGTCGATGGCCAAGGACCCCGACCATCGCTACGCCACCGCCGAGGAGCTCCGGGCCGATCTGCTGCGCTTCAACGAGGGGCGCTCGGTGCTGGCCATGAACGACCCGACGGCGATGCAGGCGGCTCTCGGGGCCACCCAAGTGGTCGGAGCGGTGGGTGGGGTGGATGCCACCCAGGCCATCTCCGCCCAGACCCGCGCCGATGTGGTGGGACCCGGTGACAACGGCAACGGCGAGGTAAGCCGAGATCGCAACCGGACCCGAACCTACGTCATCATCCTGGTCGCCCTGCTGGTGATCCTGGCCATCGTCGGGGTCCTGTTGGCCCGCCAACTCGGGTACCTCGGAGGGGCGTCGTCGTTCAACCTGCCCAACGTGGTCGGAAAGCCGGTCGCCCAGGCGACCACCACGCTGAAGGGTGACGGCCTCAAGGTCAGCACCACCAATCAGGCCACCACCACCTACGCGGTCGGCACCGTGTTGAAGACCGATCCGGCGGCCGGCGCCCTGGTCAAGAACGGGAACACCGTGACGCTGACGGTCGCCTCCGCACCGGTGGTGCCGAAGGTGACGGTACCGGCGGGGATCACCAATACGGACGTGAATACCGCCGAGGGGATATTGACCCAGGCCGGACTGCAGTTCACCGTCAAGAACACCCCCAACAACGCCCAGCAGGGCCAGGTGCTCAGCGCCGACCCGAACTCCGGAACGTCGGTCAACAAGGGGTCCACCGTCACGTTGACGGTTTCGTCCGGACCCAACTCCGTCACCGTGCCCTCGGTGGCCGGCCTCACTCAGACAGCCGCTGCCAACGTGCTGGGTAACCGGGGACTGAGTTTGAACGGCACAACCAATCAGACGTCGACCCAGTACCAGGCGGGCGTCGTCATCGGGTCAGAACCAGGCGCCGGCGCATCGGTTCCGCCGAACTCCGGGGTCACCCTGATCGTCTCATCGGGTCCACCGTCTCCGACCACCACATCATCGCCGACAACAACGACATCCTCGCCAACCACGACGACCACCTCGCCAACCACAACAACAACAACATCGGGCCTTCTCAGACGACCTAAGTAGGTTGCCGGCGAGATTTTGGAGCGGCATCCTGGCGCCGGCTTCTACGTCGGTCGCTAGGGCGAATGTAGCCAACTCGCGTCCCTGTAGGAGCTCGGGCGAGGTGGACGTCTAGCCAGTACGTTGAGTCGGTGAACCCCTCGATCATGTGGCGTTCCGTCATTCGAATGGAGCGTCGCGCTGAACTGCTTGTCATGGTGCTGGCTTGGGGAGCATCGGTAGGCTTTGTGCTGTGGCAGGCAACTGTCGCGCCACAGCTCATCTGGCAGGACTCGGAGGCATACGTTGCGGTTGCTGCCCACCCACTGTGGAGCATGGCATTTTGGGCGGGAACGTATCCTCCGGTCGTACCGATTCTTTGGAAAGTGACGGGATCTGGCACTGCCTTCGTGCTCGTGCAAGGCCTTTTGGCAGTGGGGGCATGGGGTTTCCTCGCATGGACAGTCAGCCGGCTTCTTGGGGCACCTTTGCGACGGTCGGCGGCGTTTGTGGTCGTGCTTGCGTTCTCCACCGTGACACAGGTGGTTTTGTGGAACAGATCGGTTCTTTCTGAATCGGTATCGCTCAGCTTGATCGCGACGTTGTACGCCTGCATCATCCTCCTGAGTCGAAGCCCCTCGTGGCCGAAAGTCATAGCCGTTGTCGCCACCGCGATGGCCATGGCGTCAGTACGCGACTCGCTGATTTGGACGGTGGGCGCTCTGTCCGTCTTTTGTGGCATTTATGCCGTTGTCGTGGCGAAGAAGGATCCAGGCGTCGGAATTTTCGCCGCCGTCCTGGCTGTCTCATTGGTCATGGTGGCCGGCCTCGCCAGCTGGGGCGTCCAATATTCGAAGCGTGAAGTCGTCAGCGTCGTCAGCGTCCTCGAGGTGCGTGTCTTCCCCTATCCGCAGCGCGTGGCTTGGTTTGCCAGCCACGGGATGCCCGAAGCCACGGCAGTCGACAGGCTGGCTCAGCGCACCAAACCATCGCGACCGAGTCAGACAAAAGTGGTGTCAATCTCCGAGTCAGATCCAGCTTTCGGCAAGCTGGTGGTCTGGGAGCAGGAAGCCGGGCCCTCCACGTACGCCCGGTGGATTGTTTCGCATCCGACCTACCTCCTTACGGAACCGCTCGTCCGTCCCCAGCGGTCCCTGAATAACGCGAACGGGAGTGTCATGGTGTACGCGGCGGCAAACCGGGTCGATTCGCCCTTTTCCTCAGTGCTGTGGCCGAGCTGGTGGTGGCTGTTGCCAATGGCACTAGTTGCGCTGGCGAGCAGCGTTATCTCCGGAGTGTGGCGCAGCCGAACGTGGGGAATCGTCGTCGTCCTGACCATGATCGGAGTTGTCGAGATAATCGTCTCCTGGAATGCGGATGGCCAAGAGGCCGCTCGCCACACCATCGAAGGCGTTCTCGAAGTTCGGCTCGGAGCGCTGCTCCTCTTTCTGATCGGCGTATTCAGTATTCGAGAGCATTTGGCAGGCGCAGCCGGGCGCCTGACCAGCCCGACGCGGCGGTTAGACCCGAGCGGCGGAGGCGAGGAAGTTCGAGAGTAGCGAGGGTCCTGACGGAGTCAGGATGGACTCGGGGTGGAACTGGACGCCCTCGATGGGGAGTTCCCGATGGCGGAACCCCATGATCACCCCGTCGGAGGTGGTGGCGGTGACCTCCAACACCTCGGGCAGCGAGCTCGGCTCCACCACCAGGGAGTGGTAGCGGGTGGCGACGAACGGATCGGGGAGTCCCACGAACACCCCGGTCCCGTTGTGGTGGATGGAGGAGGTCTTCCCGTGCATCAAGGTGGGAGCCGCGACGATCTCCCCCCCGAACACGTGGCCGATGGACTGGTGCCCGAGGCACACCCCCAAGATGGGGTAGTCCCCACCCAGTTCGGCGATCACGGTCTCGCTGATGCCGGCATGCTCGGGCCGGCCCGGGCCGGGTGAGATGAGGATGGCGTCGGGCGCTTCGGCCCGAATTCCGGCAATGTCGATCTCATCGTTGCGGAAGACGACGGGGTCGGCCCCGAGCTCGCCCAGCTCCTGGACGAGGTTGTAGACGAACGAGTCGTAGTTGTCGATGACCAGCACCCGGGGCCCCATAGGCCCCTAAGCGTACCGGCCGATCCGGCGGGTCTTCCCCGGATCCAGCCGGCCAAAAAGGATGGCTATCCTTGCGCCAATGGCAACCAAGGCCAAAGCCGGACCCGGCCGGGCGACGAAGAAGGGACGGTCCGTACGCGGTCGGACCACCCCCCAGGCGGAGCGCGAGCACGCCCGCAGCGAGCGCTACACCCCGCCGATCCCGAAGAAGACCAAGGTCAGTCCCCGGTGGATGGGGGCGCTCATCATCGCCCTCTTCCTGGTCGGGGTGCTGATCATCATCCTCAACTACGCCGGTGTGCTGCCGGGAGGGGTCTCCAACTGGTGGCTGGTCGGAGCCATCGGCTCCATCTTCGCCGGCCTGATGGTGGCCACCCAGTACCGATAGCTGGGTTCGGGTCGCCCCCCGGCGATCCCGATGCCCACGCGGAGAACCGGCCCCGAGGGGCCGGTTCTCCCTTCAACTACCTAGGTCAGGCCTCGGCGCCGGACGCCCAGGCTCTGGCGGGTCAGCCCAAACGCTCGATGATGGTGGCGTTGGCCATGCCCCCGCCCTCGCACATCGTCACCATGCCGTAGCGGCCATTGGTCCGCTCCAGCTCGTTGAGCAGGGTGGCGGCCAGCTTGGCCCCCGAGGCCCCCAGCGGATGGCCGAGGGCGATGGCCCCACCGTTGACGTTGACCCGGTTCATGTCCGGGTGATGCTCCTTCTCCCAGGCCAGCACCACGGAGGCGAAGGCCTCGTTGATCTCGATGATGTCCATGTCATCGATGGTCAGCTTGGCCCGGTCGAGAGCAATCTGGGTGGCGGCGATCGGTCCGGTCAGCATCTTGATGGGGTCGCTGCCCACCACCGCGAAGCTGTGGAACCGGGCCCGGGGAGTGAGTCCGAGTTCGTTGGCCTTCTCCTCACTCATGATCAGGACGGCGGAGGAGCCATCGGTGATCTGGGAGCTGTTCCCGGCGGTGACCCGCCCGTTCTCGGGACGGAAGGCGGGCTTCAGGTTGGCCAGCACCTCGACGGAGGAATCGGAACGGATGCCCTCATCGGCGGTCACCAGCTCATCGGTGTCGACACCGTTGTCGTCCTTGATCGCCACCGGGATGATCTCCCGCTCGAACCGGCCTTCGGCCGTCGCCCGGGCGGCGTTCTGGTGGGATCGCACGGAGAACTCGTCCAGATCCTGCCGGCTGATGTCCCACTGCTCGGCGATGAGCTCGGCGCCCTCGCCCTGACCGACCAGCCCGCCTCGCTCGGCGTAACGCTGCATCACCCGGGGACCGAATGGGAATCCGAGGTCTCGGACTACCGATGCGCCCATCGGGGTGCGGGTCATGACTTCGACCCCGGCGGCGATGACGATGTCGTAGGCACCGGCCATCACGCCCTGGGCACCGAAGTGGAGGGCCTGCTGGGAGGATCCGCACTGGCGGTCGATGGTGGTGGCGGGCACCGACTCGGGGAACCCGGCGGCCAAGGCGGCGTTGCGACCGACGTTCAGCGCCTGCTCCCCGACCTGCATGACGCAGCCCATGATGACGTCGTCCACCAGCGCGGGGTCGAGATGGTTCCGCTCGATGAGGGCCTTCAGCGGCTCGGATGCCAGGTCGGCCGAGTGCCAGTTGCGGAACTTCCCGTTGCGCTTGCCTCCAGCCGTGCGCACCGCATCAACGATCACAGCGTCCGTCATGTTGGGACTCCTCTCTTGGTCCGGCGGAACCTTTGCCTGCCGGCCATCGCTACTGTCGCGGACCGTCTCGGGGTCCGTCAACTGCATGGGCGGAAAACTTGACCACCTGGTCAATATTCTATCCGGGAGATCGCCGGCGTCAACTCCCTTTCGGAGTTTTCCCTGGATGACGGCAGCAAGCCGGTGCCCATATCGACGCCGATCCACCGTGCCGCTACGGTCGGCCCGGTGAGTAATCGAGTCAAAGACATGGATCGCTGGTTGGGAAACGGCGGTATGGAGTTGATCGGAACCGTGGGCGGGTCGTTCGACGACTACGGGGTCGACGGGGAGGACCTCGGCTGGGTGGTCGGGGTGTTCACCCCGGCCCCACCGGCCTGCAACCCCCACGGCATCGTCCAGGCCGGGGTGCACGGCCTGCTGTTGGACGCGGCCATGAACTTCGGCATCAATGCCGCCCTCCCTGGCCGTGCCCGCACCAAGGCCACCCTGGAGATGAAGATCGAGTGCATGCGGCCCGCCCTGTTGGGAGAGTCGTATCGGCTGCGCGGTGAGGTTGTCCGGATGGCCGGCCAAGTTGCCTACGCGGAGGCCACGGTCCGGGACCAGGAGGATCGGTTGGTCAGCCGATCCACCGGTACCTTCCTGCTGCACCGCCCGGAGCCGAGCAGTGCCTGATCGCCGCGACTGGCGGGAGGCGGCCTCGGTCACCGGCTGAGCCGAGCAACGCCTCGCCTTCGCGACGGGTCGATCCGACCGACGTCGCCGACAACCGATACCGGCCATCGCCGGTTTTCTGGGGGAGCGCGAGCTCATGGAAACGACAGCGGTTGGATTCAGCGTCTGCCGGGTCTGCGACGGGCCCACCCAGCCTGGGTTCGGGTTGTGCTTCTGCTGCTCGGCCCTGGTGCGCCGTCTGAGGATGCCGCTGGCTCCGGTGACCGCGGTGACCCCCTACCGGGTCGGCGACGAGATGCATCGGCTGCTGCGCGGCTACAAGGACGGGTCGGACGCCGAGGCGCGTTCGGCCCGCGCCGCCCGATTGACCGGTCTGCTCTGCCGGTGGTTGGGGGACCAACCCGGCCGGTTGTTGGCCCGAACGGGCGCACGGTGGGATGTGGTGGTCGGTGTCCCCTCGTCCCATCGACCGGGAAGTCCGGTGGACGCCCTCGTGCAGGGAGTACCGGCCTTGGCCCGAAGGCACCGACCGCTGCTGGTGCAGGGGACAGAGGCGACCGACCATCTGGTCGCTTCCCGGTGGGGGTTCGCGGTGGCTGGCGATGACGACACCGGGAAGCCGATACGAGGAGGTCGTGCCCTGGCGGTCGACGACAGCTTCACCACCGGGCCCGGGCCCAGAGCGCAGTGGCGGCATTGCGGATGGCCGGGATCCGGGTGGCGGGAGTCCTGGTGGTCGGGCGGGTAGTGGCACCGGAGACCGCCCCCTGGCAGGCGGCGTACTGGCGGTCGACGGAGGATGTCAGAAGCGCGGTCCGGGCGGGTCTGAGGGAGGTACTTCCTCCCCGCGATGCCAGCTGTCCATCCTGACCTGGTCATTTGGCCGGAGAGGGCCCCTCCGATATAGTTGGTTGCTACAAGCAGATAGCGGGTGGCGACCAGGCGGGACCGTCCGCCGGTAGCCGTGAGCGGACGAGGCAGCAGATCCAGTGATGGCCACCAACCGGGCGACCGGCGGGACAATCGACAGCCGGGCGAAGCCGGGACCGACCGAGGCCGCGGGCTCCGGCCCCGCGGTTCCCGCCGACCTGGAGCGAGCCCTGACCCAGGTGGCGCGGGCTGTTCTCCATCTCGGCGTACCCCAGCATGCGTTGGCTGAGGGTAAGGCGCTCGACAAATCCGGCTACTGGCTGATGGTCCGGGTATCCGAGCACGGCCCCGTCCGGCTTTCGGAGCTGGCCGAGGCGGTGGGGCTCGACCTGTCGACGGTGAGCCGCCAGATGCGCGACCTGG
This sequence comes from Acidimicrobiales bacterium, assembly GCA_036268775.1. Lineage (GTDB taxonomy): Bacteria > Actinomycetota > Acidimicrobiia > Acidimicrobiales > RAAP-2 > DASZIT01. The sequence goes on from DATATM010000012.1 coordinate 263,500, forward strand.
TCCACGAAGGGTTGATCACCAAGGTGCCCGATCCTCACGACGGGCGGGCGTCGTTCTTGAGCCTTTCGCCTCAGGGCGCCGCGGTGCTCGAGTCGGTGTCTGAGGCCCGGCGGGAAGCGTTGGCCGAAGTCCTCACCGACTGGTCGGAGGACGAACGCGTCACGTTGGCCACCGGGCTCTTCCGACTGGCCTCCGGGTTGCAGACCAAGCAAAAGGGAACCCGATGAGCATCGAGACACCGGCGAGGCCAGTGGACGGAGGAGACCCCTCGCCGGCCGGCGCCCCGCCGAACGCCGGAGCCGGACTCTCCCATCGACAGATCCTCATCGTGTTCAGCGGCCTGATGCTGGGGATGTTCCTGGCGGCCCTCGACCAGACCATCGTCGGCACCGCCCTCCCCACCATCGTGAACAGTTTGCACGGCCTCAACCACATCAGCTGGGTGGTCACCGCCTACCTGTTGACCTCGACCATCTCCACCCCGCTGTACGGGAAGCTCTCCGACCAGCTGGGCCGCAAGGGGATCTTCCAGTTCGCCATCGTGATCTTCCTGATCGGCTCGGTCCTTTCCGGCCTCAGCCAGAACATGGGCGAGCTCATCGCCTTCCGGGGGATCCAGGGCATCGGGGCCGGCGGGCTGATGGCCATGGCCATGACGATCATCGCCGACGTGGTCTCCCCCCGGGACCGGGGTCGCTATCAGGGGTATTTCGGCGCCACCTTCGCGCTGGCGTCAGTGGCCGGGCCGCTGCTCGGGGGTGTATTCACCGACAACCTGAGCTGGCGGTGGATCTTCTACATCAATATCCCCATCGGGATCGTCGCCCTCGGCGTGACCTCGGTGGTCCTCAAGCTCCCGTTCCGCCGGCAGTCCCACAACATCGACTACCTCGGGGCGGTGCTGCTGATGGTGGCGATCACCGCCACATTGTTAGTGACCGTGTGGGGCGGGACTCAGTACGGATGGGGATCACCGGAGATCATCGCGCTGGGGATCACCGCGGTCGCCTTCATCATCTCGTTCATCGTCTGGGAGCGAAGAGCCTCCGAGCCGATCCTTCCCCCCAGCCTGTTTCGGGTGGGCATCTTCCGAGTGTCGTCGGGGGTGAGCTTCCTGCTGGCCATGGTCATGTTCGGTGCCATCATCTACCTGCCGCTGTACCTCCAGCTGGTGGACGGGGTCTCCGCCTTGGTGTCGGGCCTGTTGCTGGTGCCGATGATGGTCGGGCTGTTGGCCACCTCCATCACCTCCGGCCAGATCGTCAGCCGGACCGGGAGGTACAAGATCTTCCCGATCCTGGGTTCGGCGCTGGTGATCATCGGGATGTACCTGCTGTCCCAGCTGGGGCTGCACACCTCCCATGTGGTGATGAGCCTGTACGTGATCGTGCTCGGGGCCGGCATGGGCATGACCATGCAACTCATGGTGCTGGCCACCCAGAACGCGGTGGCGCCCACCCAGATCGGGACGGCCACCGCCGCGGTCACCTTCTTCCGATCGCTGGGCGGCGCCTTCGGGACTTCGCTGTTCGGTGCCGTCTTCATCGCCGGGCTCGGCCACTGGATCCCGGTCCTGGTGCCGGGGGCGGCGGGGAAGGCCATCCACGTCACCGGGAGCTTCTCGATGAGCCCCACCCAACTCCACGGCTTCCCGGTGGCGGTGCAGCACGGGATCCTGGAGTCGTTCGTGCGGTCCCTCCACACCATGTTCTTGGTTGGGGTGCCGATCGCCGCGGTCATGTTCGCCCTCACGTTGTTCCTCCGGGAGGTGAAGCTCCGCACCAGCTCCGGCCTGGAGCGGCCGAGTGAGGATGTGGCCATGGCCGGCGGCATGCCGGGTTCGGCCGATGCCGAGCTCGACAGTGGGACGTTGGGATCCGGCGCCACCATCGGGTAGTGACGGCACCTCACCCACGTCCCGCGCCGGTGTACTAAACCAGAGATCATGCTGCTCCGTGTCTTCACTGAGCCCCAACAGGGGGCGTCCTATGACCAGCAGGTGCGGGTGGCCCAGCTCGCCGAAGAACTGGGATTCGATGCGTTCTTCCGCAGCGACCACTTCTTGACGATGGCTGACAACGACGGCCTGCCAGGCCCGACCGACGCCTGGATCACCCTGGCCGGCATTGCTCGGGAGACCAGCCGGATCCGGCTCGGGACGCTGATGACGTCGGCCACCTTCCGACTTCCCGGGCTGTTGGCGGTGGCGGTGGCCGAGGTCGACGCCATGAGCGGCGGCCGGGTCGAGCTGGGCCTCGGGTCGGGTTGGTTCGACGGCGAGCACACCGCCTACGGGATTCCGTTCCCGCCGCTCGGGGAACGATTCGAGCGGCTCGAGGAGCAGTTGGCCATCATCACCGGCCTGTGGGCGTGCCCGATCGGTGATCGCTTCTCCTTTCACGGAGACCACTATCAACTGGAGGACTGCCCGGCCCTTCCCAAGCCGGTGCAGCGACCGGGACCGCCGGTGCTGATCGGCGGTCATGGCCTGAAGCACACCCCCCGGTTGGCGGCGGCCTACGCCGCCGAGGTGAATGTGCCGTTCGGCTCCGCGGAGGACACCGCCGCCCAATTTCGCCGCACGAAGACGGCCTGCGAGGCCATCGGGCGCGATCCCGCCTCCCTGGCGTGCTCCGCCGCCCAAGTGGTCTGCTGCGGCCGGGACGAGGCCGAACTGAGCCGGCGGGCGGCTCTCATCGGTCGTTCGGTCGACGAGCTTCGACAGCACGGCCTCTGCGGAACCCCGGAGGAAGTGGTGGAGAAACTGGCCAGCTTCGCCGCCCTCGGCACCGAGCGGATGTATCTGCAGTTCCTCACCCTCGACGACCTCGAGCACCTCGAACTGATCGGCCACGAGGTGTTGCCGCCGGCGGGCCGACTGGGCTGACTCCCGGCGGCGGCGGGACCCGGCTCAGCCCGACGAGCCCGCCGTCGTCAGCTGTTCGATCCGCTCGAGGGTCTTCTCCATGTTGGAGCGGGTGGTTTCGGGCAGCTTCCCCAGCTTCAGCAGGAGTCGCTGGCGGTCACGGCTGATGTCCCAGCTCTCCCGCACCCGGGTCCCTCCCGCCACCGGCTCGAGCTCATACCGCCAGATTCGACCGGCCACGAACTGGCCCATCAACCCACCCGGTCGGGTCTGCCAGGCGACCAGGCGGCTGTCCTGGAACTCGATCACGGTGCTGACCATCGAGTAGTTGATGCCGAGGTGCATCGACATGCCGAAGGTGGAACCGAGAACCAGACGCTGGGGTGGGTCACCCTTGGTCTTGATCACCGTGCCGGAACCGTCGATCTCAGGGTGACGGGCGACGTCGGCCACCAAGTCGAAGATGGCTTCGGGCGGAGCCGGGATCACCCGTTCCACCGAGATGACGTTGCCTTCCATCCGCGTCCTCCGTCAGCTGCGCTCGCGACAGTGCGGCGAAAAGATCCGCACCACCAGGGTCTGCAGCATGCACCGGCGGGCCGGAAGCGCGCCACTACGAGCCCACGTCGGGTCTAGCGGTACTCCTCGTGCACCACCGACCGCCGCCCAGCATTGTCGACGGCTTGCTGGTCGAAGGTGCTCCGGCGGCGGGTCCCCGACATCGCCGAGAGCACGATGGTGAGCAGCAACCCGACGGCGCCCACGATCATCAGGATCACCCCGATGGTCGAGAGCCGAAATCCGTGGGTCTGGGTGGTGGTGATGCCCCAATAGAGCACGGCTCCCACCGCGAATACCAAAATGCTGGCGACGAGGCCGCCTCCGTATCCTGCTCGCATCGTGTCTCCAATCCATCGGGCGACGGGTGTCCGAGGATGGACGGCCCGCCGGGACGGCAGTTGCGACACTCAGCTACCCCGAACGTCGACGGAGTAAACCGACGGTCGACGTTCGGGGTAACCGGACCTTCGTGGCGGCCGGAGCTTCGCCGCCCGTTTGAAGCGTCAGACCGCGGGCCCTTCCGCCCGGAGCTTGTCGACCTCGTTCATCGCCTCGCGGAGTTGGCCGAGCCATTCATCGCTGTGCGCCCCCACCAACTTCACGCACCAGGCGAGCGCCTCCGATCGGGAGCGGGCGATGCCGGCATCGACCAAGGTGTCGAGGACTCGACGCTCCGGCTGACGGAGCCGGGTCATCGCCGGGGCGGCGATGTGGGTGAAGAGTTGCTCGGTCTCGCCGATCCGTACGCCCCAGGCGACACTGCGGCCGTAGCGGCCCTCCATCTCCCGGGCGATGGCCATGCGCTCGTCGCGGGTCTCTTCCCGAAACCGGCTGATCCTCCCGGCGACCGCGGCTTCGCGGCCGGCGTCGTCGGTCGGTTCGGGGGGGCTGAGCTCCCCGATGACGGTGATCTCTTCCCGGTCGATGATCACCTCGGGGGCGGAATCGAACCAATCGCCGGGAAGCCGGCCGCCCAGCCAGGCTTCGGCGTCGTCGGCACTGGGCAGATCGGCCTGTTGCCAGCCGCCGCGCCGTCCCCGTCTTCCCCCCGGGCCGCCGCGTCGGCGGCCGAACTCTTCTCCATGGGTATCTCTCATCGTGACTCCTTGCATCCATTACGTGATTACAATATTACAAAGAGTACAGGAGGGACCACGGACTTCGTGCACCGGGGGATGCAGCGCTGGGTCACTACCTCTATCCGGGCAGGTCAGGCACCAAGTGGGCTCCTGAACCGTCCAGTACCCCGGCCGTCACCAGGGCCTGTCGGGCCTCGTCGACCCCGGAAACCCGAACCGCGGAGAAGCCGGAGGCGAGGGCGCCATCGACATTGGCGGTGTTGTCATCGAGGAACAGCACCCGGTCGGGTGACGGCCCGACCGCCCCGGCCAGGTGATCGAAAGCTCGGCGGTCGGGCTTGAGGGAACCGATCTCGAAGGAGAGGAAATGGGTCTCGAACAACCGGACCAACGGCCACTCCCGGAGGTGGTCGTTCCAATGCAGCGCATTGGTGTTGGAAAAACAGGCCACCGGGACCCGGGCCATCGCCTCTCTGACCAAGGATTCCGCCCCCGGGAGCGGGCCGGTCGGCCAGGATCGGAACTGTTCGAGAAACGCCGCCGGCGAGACCGGCAGGCGCCAGTCGTTGACGACCCCTTCCGCAAACGAGTCAGCCGAACAGGCGCCGCTCTCGAAGCGTCGGACCCAGCTGCAGGTCAACCATCGGTTCCAGAGCTCCTCGTCGCTGGAGACGCCGGAGAGCCGGCGCATGGCCGGGACCCCTTGCATCTGGAGCAGCACGCCTCCGAGATCGAACACGACCATCTCGACCCGGTCAACCATCCGAAACCCTACGTTGCTGCTGTCCGGGAGGGGATTGACGGTAACTTGGCCTGGTGGAGGACGATTTCGTGCTGCTGGCCGGGTCGGCGAGCCGGCACCTCGGACAGGCCATCGCCGAATACCTGGGCCGACCCCTCGGCGCCTCGGAGACCTTGCGGTTTTCGGAAGGGAACCTGTTCGTCCGGGTCTTGGAGAACGTCCGGGGTCGCGACGTGTTCCTGGTCCAGGGGACCGCCTTCCCGGCCAACGACAATTTCATGGAGCTGCTGTTCTGGATCGACGCGTTGAAGCGGGCCAGCGCCGCCTCGGTCACCGCGGTGATGCCCTATTTCAGCTACGCCAAGGGTGACAAGAAGGACGAGCCGCGGGTGTCGATTCGGGCTCGGGTGTGCGCCGACTCCATCGAGGTGGCGGGGGCGGACCGGATCGTCACTCTCGATCTGCATGCTCCCCAGGTGCAGGGGTTCTTCAAGATTCCCGTCGACGATCTCTACGCGCTGCCCGTTCTGAGCCAGGCCATCGCGGCCAAGGGGCTGGAGGATCTGGTGGTGGTGGCCCCCGACGCCGGGTTCGCCAAGAAGGCGCGGGCCTGGGCCGACCGGCTCCAGGCTCCGACCGCCATCGCCGACAAGCGCCGGGTCGACCACTCCGAGTCGGCCGAGATCGTCGAGCTGATCGGTTCGGTGGAGGGCCGCACCGCCCTCATCGTGGATGACTTCACCATCTCCGCCGGCACCCTGGTCGACGCCGCCCGGGTTCTCACCGAACGGGGGGCGAAGTCGGTCTACGCGGCAGTGAGTCACGGGCTTCTGACCCCGGAGGCCAATCAGCGGCTGGACGACAGCCCGATCGTCCGGCTGTTCATCACCGACAGTGTCGAGACCCAGCCGACGCCGCTTTCCTCCAAGGTCGAAGTGGTCACGGTGGCCCCCTTGTTCGGCGAAGCCATCCGCCGGATCGCCAACCGGGAGAGCATCTCGGACCTCTTCCGGTAGTGGATCGGCAACCCCGAAGTTAGGCCGCCGATCCGAAGAACTGGCTGGACCCGAAGGTGAAGATGCCCCCGTCGTTGGCCACGAACCGGTAACCGTTCCCGGCCGGCGAAGCCTCCATGCCGGTGATCGGCAGGTTGAGGCGGAGCCCCCCGGTCGAGCCCTCGAACGGAGCGCCGCCGAAGGAGAAGATCCCCCCATCGGCGGCGACCAACCAGTAGCCGGCGTTGACCGGGTCGACGGCCATTCCCACCACCGCCCGGTTCAGTGGTGCTCCGCCCATCGATCCCCGGAAGGGGGCATTGAAGGCGAACACCCCTCCGTCGGAGGCGACGATCCAATACCCCCCGGTGGCAGGGTCGATTGTCATCCCGACGATGGGCGCATTGAGGGCCAGACTCCCGGTGGAGCCATGGAACTGGGCGTCGCCGGCGCTGAAGATGCCGCCATCGGACGCCACCATCCAGTAGCCACGACCATCGCCGGTGGCGGCCATCCCCACGATGGGATGACTCGGCCTCACCCCCGCGGCGGGGAGCGACCCGTAGAACCCGGCGTCGCCGAAGGCGTAGATGGAGCCGTCACTGCCGACCAACCAGTAGCCATGGGCGTCCGGGGTGGCGGCGATGCCCACGATGGGCGCCGGGGGTGGCGAGGACAGGGCTCCGTAGCCGGTGGACACGAAGCCGCAGGCGTCGACCTGCCCGGCGGTGTTGACGATCCAGTACCCGGCATCGTCAGGGCCGGCAGCCATGCCGGTCACGCTGCCGGGGGGAAAGACCGCACAGGTCTGAGCCGCCCCGTAGTAGGCGTAGGACGGCGGCGGTGGGTAGGCATCGACCACCACGGAGGTCGAATTGGTCAGGTCGGTGCATTGGTTGGAGGAAGTCGGAGCCACCACGCCGTAGAAGAGGTCGACCTGGTTGTTGGCCACTGGCAACACGAAGGGAGTCAACGCCGAGCAGCGTTGCACCCCGTCGACCTGGAGCACCGAGGATGAGGCTTGGGTCCAACTCGTCGGCGATGGGGAACTGGTCTCCCATATGTTGAAACGGGTCACATCGGTGATCAAGGTCTCGATCACGTTGAAGTACATGAACCATTGGGACCCGCTTTGGAACACGTCGGGATTGGCCATGCACTGGCTGCCCGAGCCCCGGTAGGCAGGATTGGAGGACAGCACGTTTCGGTTGGCGTCGACGCTGGCCACCCCGATGATGCAGTCGGCGCCGTAGTAGACCAGCCAACGCTGGGCCCCCGACGGCTGGAGGACGACCGACGGGGAGGAGGCATCCAGCCCGTAGGCGTCGGTGAAGATCAGCTGTTTGAACGACCCCCAGTTGGTGCCGTTGCTGGAAATCGCCGACCAGATCTGGGTGGTACACCCCACCCCACAGGACAACCCGGTGAAGAACATGGTGAACAGGAACGAGCCGCCCACCGAAGAGACGCTGACGGACGGATCGTTGACCTCGGTGATCCCGAAGGAGACCTGGGTCGGGACGATATTGGTGATCGGCGCCGACCAGGGGCCATTAGGGGTGGGAGCGGTCCGCTCGAAAATGGTGTCCAACTGACCGGAGTTGAGGGCCTGCTGGGTCTGCCACCCGCCATACCACATGATGTAGCCCGAGCCGAGGGGATTGGGGATGACGTCGGGGGAATAGATGTCCCGACCGGTGAAGAGCTGGTTGCTGGCCGGGGCCGCCGCCGCCGGCTGCGACGACGCCAATTGGGTGACAGTGGGGACGCCCAGCAACATGAGCACGGCCGCCGCCGACACCGTCAAAAGCCGCAACCGCTTTCGCATGACCCCCCCTGCGTTTGGAAATGCAGCGTCACCCTAATAGGGATCGGCTGGGTCGACCCTTCAGTTGAGCGACCAGCCTCAAGCACCCAGACAAGGAGACGAGAAGTCGGCCAGGCAATGACGGTCTCCTACCCTGCCGCCGTGCGGTTGACACCCGGACGACGGGCTGGGGGACGCTCCACGGCTTGACCAGCGGCCAGCCGCCACCCACACTTGTCCACAGGCCCACCGGGCCGGGGAGGGGAACCAGGTATATGGGCACGTGGAGCAGAGCAGAGCTGGAGTCGGCTTTCGAGGTGTACCAACGCCGGGCGGAGGAGGCAGGGCGCACCGGGAACTGGAAGGAATGGGCCGGTCAGTTCACCGAAGACGCCACCTATATCGAGCACCACTTCGGGGCGTTCAACGGCCGGGCGGCGATCGCCGAGTGGATCAGCTCCTGCATGTCGGAGTATCCGGGCAACGCCATGCCCGAATTCCCCATCGGGTGGTACGTCATCGACGAGGAACGCGGTTGGGTGGTGTGCCAGGTCTTCAACCGGATGATGGACCCCGGCGACGGCAGCGTGCACCAGGAGTACAACTTCACCCTGCTCAAGTACGCGGGAGACGGCCTCTGGTCCTACGAGGAGGACGTGTACAACCCGATCCGGTTCGGGGCCATGGTGGGCGAGTGGGAAAAGGCGAAAGCGGCAGCGTCACCTCAGTGATCCACTGGCTCCGCACGGCTTTGAGCCGCGACGGAACCCAACGTGTCACGGAAGCCGTTCGGTGGTCGCGGCTGTCCGATGCTTCGGTCCCCCGGTAATCAACCGGCTGCCGGGTGATGGTTGGAAGCCGGCTGATCGTTAAAGAAGATGGATGCATCGCCCGACTTCGTCCCGCGAAATTGTTGACGCCCGGTGGTCACGACCACGGATGGTGACGGATCGGTGACGCAGCGGCGCCGCTTATTCCCTGTTTTCCTGATCCCCAAACTTAATTAACGAAATATTCGCAAGGTCACCCGTTGGCACAGGTTCTAGGACTGGTGCAGGGGGGACGCTGTGCGTTTCGCTCGCAGCCAGTGACGCTTTCTCGGCTTCCCGAACGGGTAGCCGCCGTGCGAACGAAGGGTGGGGACGTGCGTAGGCATTCCGTCAAGCTCCTGGCTCCAATCATGGCTGTGCTCAGCGTGGCGGGGTACCTCACCGTCGTGGCGACCCCGGCCAGCGCATCACCCCCGCAAACCGCGGGCAGCGACGTCCCGGTGTGGTCCACCGGATGGTCATGGACCTACAACCAGGTCGACACCATCAACGACCCGGGTACCGGGTACTTCCAGATCGACGAGAGCGTCACCTACACGGTGACCGGGCAAGCCATGCACAACGGCTACAACACCTACGTCGAGAGCATCAACGGCACCGTCACCGGCGGTACCGGCACCGCCAGCGGCCAGACCCTTACGAACATCAAGGGGACGGTGACCGGCACCCAGTGGCAGCAGACCTCCAATCTGGCGCTGGTCGAGCAGGATCAGACCCAGGCCATCAGCGGTACCGCCGCCGGTCTGGTGACGGTCACCATCAACTTCCAGGCCAACCAGGTCTCCACCCCTTCTTGGGTCAACGAGGACTTCCGTCTCCACAGCGGTGACACCTGGCTCGAGAACACCAGCATCGCCGACACCGGCGTGGTGAGCTACAACGCCGGCTCCTTCGGATCAGGGACGTCGCCCATCAACAGCGTGCAGTCGATCGATACCACTGCCACCGATACCGCGACCACCGCCAACCAGACCATCGCCTCCAACATCCCCGTCGACCAGGTCGCCTTCAACGACACCACCAATAACGCCAGGGACACCCAGGCGTGGTCGAACACGTACCACAACATCGTGGCTGACGACTTCGAGACTGGAGTTCCCGGCGGGGGTGCCTGCACCTCAGCGGCAACCGTTTCCTGTGCCGAGCTGACCAAGAACCTGGCCAGCGTCAGCACCCCGGCGCCATCGCTGACGGTGTCCGAAGCGGTCGTCCCCACTCCCACCACCTGCGGCGGGGCACCGGTGACGGTGTCGGGCAACCTGTCAACCGGTGCTTCCGGCGTCCCGGTGACCGTCACCCTTGACGAGCAGTCGTTGAATCCGGGACAGTCCGTGGTCAAGAGCGCCACCAGCGGTGCGGCCGGCGCCTATACCACCAGTTTTACCGCCCCCAACACCCCCGACGGCCTCCAGAAGGGCGGCATCGGGGGCTCGTTCGCGATCTTCGTCAGCGGCGGCGGGGCGAACAACGTGTCCACCCTCGAAGTGCTGCCTCAGGACTGCACCACCACTGCCTACACCGGCGATACCTCCGGGCCCCCGGGCTCCAGCGCCAACCTGTCGGCGCTGGTCACTGACGTCGCAACCGGGCTACCGGTGAACGGCGCAGTCGTCACCTTCTCCCTGACCGGCCAAGTCGGCACCACCACCGGTACCACCGGCACCAATGGTGTCGCCACCGCCACGCTGACCCTGGTGGGCCCGCCCCGGGCGGCCACCGTTTCGGCCAGCTACGCCGGCGGTCCGGCTGACGCCGCCAGTTCCACATCCTCGGCCTTCCAAGTGACCTTCGACGCCACCAGCACCTCGCTGACTCCCTCGGAACCCTCGGCCACCGTCGGGGACAACGTCACCTTCACCTCCCAGGTGTCGAAGTTCGGGCCGTCGATTGCCGCCGCCCCGACCGGCACCGTCACCTTCACGGTGGACGCCGCCCCGTTGGGATCACCGGTCACCATCTCGCCGGCCGGTCTGGCCACCAGTACGGGTGACTCGGCCATGGCCATCGGCACCCACACGGTGGTCGCCACCTATTCGGGCGACGGGAATTACGCCGGGAGCACCCAGTCGATCCTCTTCGTGGTCCACAAGGTCCTCACGCCGTCGAGCACCACCCTGACGGCCGTGCCCGGAACGTCGGTCTTCGGCCAGTCCGTGACCTTGACGGCGACGGTTGCCTCGACCGGGGGTTCCCCGACCGGCTCCGTCGAGTTCCTCAACGGGACGACCAACCTCGGGGTCGTGGCCTTGCCGGCCTCCGGGCCGGACCAGGCCAGCCTGGTGGTCAGCAACCTCCCCACCGGGACCGACACGCTGACCGCCGACTATCTGGGAGACGGCTCGGTCAACTTTGCCCCCAGCAACTCGCCCCCGGTCCAGGAGACCGTCAATCCTGACGCCACCACGACCACCATCACCCCGTCCAATGCCTCGCCCGTCGTGGGTCAGGGAGTCACCTTCCAGATCGCCGTCGGCGCCAATGCCCCCGGCAGCGGTGCCCCCGGCGGGACGGTCACCCTCTCCATCGACGGATCGCCGGTCGGCGGAGCTCAGACCCTCTCCGGTGGCATCGCCTCGGTGTCGGTCGCCTCGCTCAACGCCGGTTCGCACACGGTGTCGGCCCAGTACTCGGGAGATCCCAACTTCGTCGCCAGCAACGCATCCATCACTGAAGCGGTGACCCAGGCCCAGACGTCCACCGTGGTCATCTCGAGCGCCAACCCGTCGATCCAGGGCCAGGCGGTCACCTTTACCGCCACCGTCACCGCCCAGGCTCCGGGAGCCGGCACCCCGACCGGCCTGGTGACGTTCTTCAACAACGGAACATCGATCGGCTCTGCCTCGCTGGCCACCTCCGGCGGCCAGGACCAGGCATCGATCGGACTGGCCAATCTGCCGCTGGGTTCCGGTCAGGTCATCACCGCCACCTATGCCGGTGACGCCAACTTTGTGACCAGCACCACCACGGCCGCCCAGTCGGTCACCCAGAACGTGGTCCCCGCCCCCCCGGTGTTCGACACCGCCACCGCGCTGACCGCGTCGACCAACCCGTCGACCTACGGCGAGTCGGTGACCTTCAATGCGGTGATCTCGGCAGTGGCTCCCGGTGGTACCCCGACCGGAAGCGTGCAGTTCTCCATCGACGGCACCAACCTCGGGTCCCCGGTCAGCCTGGACACCACCGGCACCGCGGTAAGTCCCGCCGTCTCTAGCCTCACCGCCGGCGGCCACACCATCATCGCCGCCTACAGCGGGGATCTCAGTAGCCCGACCGAGGGCTTCGGTGCCAGTGGCCAGGTGCTCTCCCAGTCGGTGAAGCAGTCGGCCACCGCAGTGGCCGTGACCTCTTCGGCCAACCCGGCCGTCTACGGCCAGGCGCTCACCTTCGGTGCCAACCTCACCGCGGTGGCCCCGGGGTTGGGGACTCCAGGCGGGTCCGTGCAGTTCGTCCTCAACGGGAACAACCTCGGAAACCCGGTAACGGTCTCGGGCGGCAGCGCCAGCGTGGTGCAGAGCCGACCGCTCAACCCGGGTAACTACACGGTGTCGGTCATCACCTCCGGTGACCCGAACTTCTCCGGTGCCACCGGGTCGACCACCTTTGTGGTCTCCCTGGTCGGAACGGCGTCGACCCTCACGGTGGCTCCGAATCCAGTGGTCTACGGCAATGCGGTGACCTTCACCGACACCGTGGTGCCGACGGCCGGGCCGGGCACACCTCCGGCCGGCATCGTGCAGTTCTTCGATGGCGCCACCCTGCTCGGGCAGTCAGCCCTGGCGACCGCCTCGGGGGCACAGCAGGCCAGCTTCTCGATCAGCACCCTCCACGGCGGAATTCATAGCATCACCGCCGTCTACCAGGGCAACCCGTTCTATGCGGGGAGCACGTCCGCCCCGGTGCCGCTGACCGTGAACAAGGCGCCGACGTCGATCGTGGGCACCGCCTTCATCAACATTGCCATCCTGCCCTCCTACCGGGTCCTCAGCGCCACCCTGACGGTGACCTCCACCGGAGCTCCTATCGCCGGTCAGGTGATCAACTTCACCGCCGGTGGGACCCCGCTCTGCACCGCCATCACCAACGCCAGCGGTAAGGCAGTTTGCCTCTACCTCGGCCCGGTGCTCCCGGTGGTGCTCGCCCTCGGCTACCAGCTCACCTTCGCGGCCACCACTGACTACGGAACCTCCACCAACAACGCCGGGATCATCGGTTGAGCGACGGCGACTCCACGCTCATCTAACCGTTCACTGTCGTACTGACCGGTTCGCCAGTCAGCTTCAAGCCATTTCCCAACCACGTTGCATTTGCCGAAGGAGACAAAGATCGTGCGTAAAGCCCTTGCAGGCATCACCAGTGTTGCGCTCGTCACCGGACTGATGCTGTTGGCACTGGCGATTCCCGCCGGTGCCGCGATCACCACGCCGACCGTCGGCCAGACCGTGTCTGGGGCGGTGACCATCACCGACAACGGAGCCCAGAGTGGCGGCCAGATTGTGACCCTGTTCGGCGTCACCATCACCAGCTGCTCCGGGTCCACCACCATCGTGGTGACGAACTCCGCCAATACGACGGTGTTCGCCCCCGCTGGCGTCTCCTCCACCGCCGGCAGCATCCCGCAGACGGTGACCTGGAACAGTGACAGTTTCCCCAACGGCGCCTACACCATCAAGCCCAGCGAGGTGAAGAAGTCCAATTCGTGCCTTACCACCACGACCACCACCACTCCCACCACGGCGATCACCCTCAACAACCCCGGCGCCCTGGTCTACGGCGGGGTGACCACCGGAGCCCCCGGCACCACCGCGGCAGTCAAGGCGACCCTGACTGATGCCCATGGCGTCGCCGCCCCCGACGGCCAGACGGTGACCTTCAGCCTCAGCAACGGCGGCGGGTCCCCCTCGGTCATCATCGGCACCACCTCGGCCGGTGTGGCGACCGCCAATCTCCCGATCACCGGGGTTCCCCGCGGCGCCACCCTCACCACCTCCTACGCCGGCGGCTTCTACGGGGCCACCTCCGTGAACACCCCGTTCACGGTGACCGCCGACCCGACCACCACATCGGTGGCCTCGAGTGCCAACCCCACCGTCTTCGGCCAGTCCACCACCTTCACCGCCACCGTGGCCTCGACGGTGGCGGGTGAGACGTTCGACAACGGCGGGACCGTCCAGTTCGCGGTCGGGGGGACCAACTTCGGTGCCCCAGTGTCAATCTCCGGCGGTGCAGCCTCCATCGCCGATGCCGCCATCCCCGTCTCGGCCTCCCCGGCGTCGGTCACTGCCACTTACAGCGGCGACCCCAACTTCTCCGGCTCTTCCGGCTCGCTCGCCGGTGGACAACAGGTGACGCCGGCGGCGACCACGCTGGCCTTGGTCGGGACCCCGACCGGTTCCACCAACTTCGGTGAGTCCATCGACTACACCGCTACCGTCACCGATACCACCGGAGTCGGGACGCCGAACGGCACCGTTTCCTTCACCGAAACGATCTCCGGCGGCACCACCCAGAACATCGGTGGTGCCGTCACCCTCACCCCGGTACCCGGCTTCCCGCAGCAGAGCGCGGCCACCAGCGCCTCCATCGCGATCCTGACGCCGGGCACCTACGCGATCGTCGCCACCTTCCATCCGGCCAACACCAACTTCGTCACCAGCAACTCGTCGCTGTCTCAGGTCGTCAACAGCGCCGGGACCATGATCACGGTGACCTCCACCGCCAATCCCTCGGTGTTCGGCCAGCCGGTGCAATACACCGCCCAGGTCAGCGCCACTCCTCCGGGATCGGGCACCCCGACCGGTTCGGTGCAGTTCCAGATCGGCGATGACAGCTTCAGTAACACCCAGGCCCTCAGCGGCGGCCAGGCCACCAGTAGCGCCGACGCCGGGTTGGCTCCGGGCACCCACACGGTGTCGGTGGCCTACACCAACACCGATGGGAACTTCTCCAGCACCTCGGTGACCTACAGCCAGGTGGTCAACCAGGACCCGACCACGACGACGGTGACCACGTCGCCCGACCCGACCGTCTTCGGCCAGCCCACCACCTTCACTGCCTCGGTGGCCGCCGACGCCCCCGGGGCCGGAACCGCCACCGGGACGGTGGAATTCCAGATCGACGGGCAGACCTATGAGACCGACACTCTGAGCGGCGGCACGGCCAGTGCCACCCCCGACGCCGCCCTGGCCCCCGGGACCTACACGGTGACCGCCATCTACAGCGGTGACCCGAATTTCGTCGCCTCGACCGGGACCACCACCCATGTTGTCAACCAGGACCCGACGACCACCGGGGTGACCTCTTCGGTCAGCCCATCTGTCTTCGGCCAACCGGTGACCTTCACGGCCACCGTGTCGGCCAACGCTCCAGGGGCGGGAACCCCGACCGGCAACGTGACCTTCCTTGACGGAGCCACCCCGCTGGGCACCCCAGCCCTCAACGCGGTGGCCGGCAACGACCAGGCCTCCATCACGGTGTCCTCGTTGTCGGTCGGCACCCACGCCATCAGCGCGGTCTACGGCGCCGACGTCGACTTCCTGACCAGCACCGGCACCGTGACCCAGTCGGTCAACCAGGATCAGACGGCCACCACGGTGACCCCCAACGGCCCGGTCGTCCAGGGTCAACCGGTGTCCTTCAACGCCACCGTCGCACCGGTGGCGCCCGGGGCCGGCACTCCCACCGGCACAGTGAAGTTCACCGTCAACGGCGCCCCCCTGGGCACGCCGGTCGTCGTCACCGGCGGGCCTTCCGGGTCGGTGGCCACCAGCGCCTCGATCTCGTCGCTCAATCCGGGGACCTACACCCTGACCGCCACCTATTCCGGTGACAACAACTTCCTGACCAGCTCGGGAACTTCGGGACAGCCGGTGACCGTCGCCCAGACCACCACCACTCTGGTGGTTTCCCCGAATCCGGTGCAGCTCTCCCAACCCCTGACCCTGACGGCGACGGTGGCACCGGTCGCTCCGGGCAGCGGCACGCCCACCGGCAGTGTCGACTTCTACAACGGCACCAACCTCATCGGTTTCGGGACTCTGAGCGGGGGCACGGCTTCCCTCACCCTCTCGTCTTTGAGCCCCGGTGCCCACAGTCTGACTGCGGTGTACCTGGGTGAGGCCGACTATGCCGCCAGCACCTCGGCGGCGGTTTCGGAGGGCGTCGGACTCATCCCGACCACCACCGCGGTGACCAGTGGGCCCACCCCGTCCAGCTTCGGTCAACCGGTGACCCTCACTGCCACCGTGGCCCCGGTAGCCCCGGGTACCGGGACCCCGACCGGCACGGTGAGCTTCTCCAATGGCTCCACCCTCCTTGGCACCGGAACTCTGGCGGCCGGCGGCGGCGGGGATCAGGCCTCCCTGGTCGTCTCATCCCTGCCGGTGGGCTCGAACACCATCACTGCCACCTACTCGGGTGATACCAGCTATGGGACCAGCAGCACCACCCACGCCGCCACCCAGGTGGTGGGAGCGGCTACGACGACCCTGACGGCAACCCCGTACACCCAACAGGGGGTGGTCTCGGCCACCCTCACCACGGCATGGGGCCCGGTGGTCGGCCAGCCCCTGTTGATCCAGACCGGTTCGGTCGCCCAGCATGACCTGCAGACGATCTGCACCGCCAACACCAATGCCAGCGGCACGGTCACTTGCACCGGTAGCAGCTTCAACATGGCCGTGAACAATGGCTACAACGTCACCTATGCCGGCAGCACCAACTACAAGCCCTCGACGGTCCACGGTACCTAGGCGCCACGGATCGGGGGCCGGGTGAACTCCGACTTCGACGTTCACTGATCCCCACCACACTGGCACCTTCGGGTGAGGCGTCATAACGTCAGGGTGAGGGTAGGCGGTCGGACGATCGAGGAGGGGCGATGGTGGCTCCCGAGACGATGAAGGCGTGGGCGGTGGCCACTCCCGGCCCGGTCGACGCCAAACCCCTCCGGCGCATTGAGCGATCGGCGCCGGTACCGGGCCCCGGCCAGGTCCGGGTCCACGTGCGGGTGTGCGGGGTGTGTCGCACCGACCTCCATCTGGCCGAGGGCGACCTGACTCCCAAACATGAGCTGGTGGTCCCCGGCCATGAGGTGGTCGGGCTGGTCGACGAGGCCGGGGCCGGGTGCACCCGCTTCCAGCTGGGGGACCGGGTAGGGGTGCCATGGCTGGCCCACACCTGTGGAATCTGCCCGTTCTGCCTCGCCGGCCGGGAGAATCTCTGCCTCCGGCCCCGGTTCACCGGCTGGGACATCGACGGGGGCTACGCCGAGTATGTGGTGGTGGAAGAGGGATTTGCCTATCCGGTGCCGGACATCTTCAGCGACGAGGAGGCGGCGCCGCTGTTGTGCGCCGGCATCATCGGCTACCGCGCCCTCCGGAGGTCCCAACTGCCCCCGGCCGGCCGGCTCGGCATCTATGGATTCGGTGGATCGGCTCACCTGGCAGCCCAGATTGCCATCGCGGAGGGAGCCCGGGTCCACGTGATGACGCGAGGGGCTGAAGCCCGCGAGCTGGCCGTCGAGCTAGGGGTGGCCAGTGTCCAAGGGGCGGACGACCCGCCGCCCGAACCGCTCGACGCCGCCATCCTCTTTGCTCCGGTCGGCACCCTGGTCCCGCCCGCACTGGAAGGCCTCGATCGAGGTGGGACCCTGGCCATCGCCGGGATCTACCTGTCGGACATCCCTACCCTCAACTACGAGAAGCACCTGTTCGAGGAGCGATCTCTCTGCAGTGTGACCGCCAACACCCGCCACGACGGGAACGAGTTCCTCGACATCGCCGCCCGCATCCAGATCCGGGTCACCACGACGGCCTACGGCTTCGATCAGGCCGATCAGGCTCTCGCCGACCTGGCCCACGGCCGGGTGAACGGGGCGGCCGTCCTGGTCAACGCGGCTGGTTGGTAGCTGCCCGAGCGAACTTTCTCGGAGTGCTGACCGATGCGGCCGAACTGGCCTACCAGATGGCGCAGTCGAAGCTGCCGCTACCAAGCTCTCCGGGTCGCGCCCAGAGCGCTCCGGTTCAGGACTCTGGGACCCGGACGTCGATCGGCTGATTGCGCGGCCCCTCGGAGGCGCGTCACCGGGCAGATGGGTTCGTTCGGTCGAATTGTCTAGAGCCAGCTTCTATCGTTCCGGAGCCGCCAATTAAACAGTGAGGATCTGCCCGCGATGACGACCCAAGCGCCCACCAACGTCCCTCCGATCGGCGATTGGAACCGACTCCTCGACAAGCGGGTTGCCGTGGTTACTGGCGGAGGCGAGGGAATCGGAGCCGCGATCGCCCATCTCTTCGCCGAGCACGGCGCCCTGGTCGAAATCGCCGAGGTCGACGGTGCACGAGCCGCCAGGGCGGGCGCGTCGATAGAGGCCGCCGGAGGGTCGGCCCGAGCCCATGTCCTGGACGTCACCGATGATGATTCGGTGGCTGCCTTCGCCCTCGACGTGTTGGCCACCCACGGCCGAGTCGACGTGATCGTGAACAACGTCGGGGACTACCGGCCATTGGTCCGGTTCTCTGAATCGACTCCCGAGTCGTGGAAGGCGATGTACGACATCAACCTCCGTCATGTCTTTGCTGTCACCCACGCGTTCATCGGCTCCATGATCGAACGGGGACGCGGTTCAATCGTCAACGTCCATTCTGTCGAAGGGCTGCGCGGTTACCCCGGCGATCCTGTCTACGGGGCCATGAAAGCGGCAGTCGCGCAATTCACCACGTGTCTCGCCGTCGGTCTCGGTCGCAATGGCATCCGAGTCAACGGCATCGGTCCCGATCTCACCCAGACCCCTCAGGTGGATTACCTGACGGGCCCGGAGGCTTCAGAGTCTCTCTGGGCTTCGTGGGCGCCGGTGGGCCGCCTGGGCTGGCCCGAGGACCAGGCCCGGGTGGCACTGTTTCTGGCTTCAGACCTCTCCAGTTTCGTGACGGGTCACAACATCCCGGTCGATGGCGGTACGAAGGCCGGAGGTGGCTGGTTCTATTCGCCGGCAGCTCATCGCTTCACCAATCGCCCGATGACCCTGTAGCAACTGCGGTCCTGGCAACTTGACGGCCGGACCTGGTGGGTGCCCGGCATTTTCCCTGGGGTAGGCAGAGGCGCTCGGCCTCATACTGGAAAAGTGCTGCTCAATGGGCCATGTATCGGCACGACGGCAACAATGGCCTCACAGGGCCACTAAGACGGGAGAAGATCGATGAGCAAACAGCAGCAGTTGGAGTTGGATGCCACATTGCGCCAGGGCCAGTCCGACTTCGGAGCCGACGTCCCGACGTTACGAAAAGCGTTCAGCGAACTGATGGCTCGTATCCCGGTGGCCGACGACGTCCATCAGAAGCCGACGACGATCGGCGGCGTCGGTGCCATCGAGGTCACAATCCGCGGCACGGAGCCCACGAACGTGATCCTCTATTTCCACGGCGGGGTCTATGTCATCGGATCGGCGGCGACTTCGGTACCGTTGGTGGGCGATCTGGCCCGACGAACAGGCACCAAGGTCGTCACTGTCGACTACCGACTCGCCCCCGAACATCCTTATCCGGCCGCGGTCGAAGACGCCAAGGCGGCCTACGAGGGACTGCTCGGACAGGGCATTGATCCTGGCCAGATCGCACTCGCCGGCGAGTCGGCCGGAGGTGGGTTGGCGGTGGCCACCCTCCTCGCCTTGAGAGACGCCGGCTCGCCCTTGCCATCGTGTGCCTTCTTGATGTCGCCCTATGCGGACCTGACGCTGTCCGGCGATACCTTCCTCGACAAGCAGCCGGTCGATCCGATCCTCACGCCCGATGGCCTCCGGCTCCGGGTCCCGGACTACGTCGACGGAACCGATGCCTCCGACCCGCTCATCAGCCCGATCTTTGCCAATTTGAGCGGATTACCCCCGCTTCTGATCCAGGTGGGTTCACACGAGATCTTGCTCAGCGACGCTCTCCGACTCGCCGCCCAGGCGGCCACCGCCGACGTGGCGATCACCCTTGACGTCACTCCCGGCGTCCCACACGTGTTCCAATCCTTTGCTGCCATCCTCGATGAAGGGGATGCGGCGCTCGGACGGGCGTCTTCCTTTTTTGAGACGCAATTCGCGGCCACTCAGCCCGCCTGAGCGGCTCGACCTGCGAGCCGGGTATCGGGCCTGGCGATGTCACACGTCGGGCCTCAGGGCTTGTTATGTCCCGCGTTGGCATCAGAAGGAAGAGAGTGGCCCAGACTCCTGTCTCTCAGCTCCCGGCGGGAAGAGACGCCGATCTTCCCGAAGATATTCCGGAGATGCCACTCGACGGTACGAGGGCTGAGGAACAGACGATCGCCGATCTCTCGATTCGTAAGCCCCTGTTGGACAAGTTCGCCGATCTGCAACTCTTGACTCGTTAGCTGTGCCGAGGGGGCGTCCAGGTATCGGCGCGTTCTGCGGCCCGTCGCGGCGGACAACTCACGGCGCGCCCGCTCGGCGAAGGCCCCGATGCCCATCTCGTTCAATGCATTATGGGCGATGCCCAGTTGATCGCGGGCCTCACCTCGGCACCCTCTTCGTCGTAACCATTCACCATAGAGAAGATGCGACCGCGCCAGTTCTACCCGCAGGGGCGTCTTAGCCAAGTATTCGATCGATTCTCGATAGAGACGATCGGCATCAGCATCATCGGCGCCGAACGCTTGGACTCGTGCCGAGATCCCAAGCGCCCATTCCGTGGGAGTCGCATCGGCACGCGTACGAACCCAGGCAGAGATGTCCGCCAACCGAGCACTGTCGCTCTCCCGGGATGCCGCTTCAGCGAGTTCAGCGGCGGCGAGCGTCTGGTAACCGAGCGCGTCCCACTCGACCACTTTCCGGGCACTTTGCAGAGCCTCTGCATGACGTCCGAGCCCATTGTGCAAAACGGCGCTCACATACTGCGCAAAGGCGATCATCCTGCCCTGCCCGTCCCTCGTCGCCGTGGCGATCATCGCTCCGATCATCGGTATCGCGCTGGCTGCATCGCCTCGGAATGCCGCCAACAGGACGTTGCTGTAACCGACGGGCGCCACCCGGGTCATGATCGATAGCTGCAGTTCTTCCTCAAGTAGGGCCGCCGCAGTCCGGATGTCGCCCGTGAGTACAACGTTGTTCGCCAGAAAGTTCAACGCAAACTGCAGCTGTACCAGGGCGCCCGACTCTCGGGCGTCCCTGACCTGTCGCTCGGCTAAGGCGCGCCCGGTTTCGTAGTCCCACGCCTCGATGGCCATGATCCCCGCCCCGGCTCGGTTCCCGACCAACCACATGAGATCGTCGACGTCGTCGGCGCCAGTGCCATGGCCGCGAACAGCGGCCAAGGCAAGGGTCAGCGTTGGCGCGGCCGCCTCGTAGCCTTCCGTCAGCCTGATGGCCAGCGAGTCGAGGAGCAGGTCTGACGTCCGTGGGCTCTCACCGCCGGGTGGGGCGGCCCGAGCGGCCTCCGCCGCCCGGAGGACTAAGCCTCGATCCTCGGGACCGCTCGCCCAAATGGCTGCCGCCAACGCTTCAAGATGTGTGTCGCGTGCAAGCTTCGGATCAAACCGTTCGAGTCGCTGGGCAGCTCTGAGCAGGAATTCGGCCGCGTCCGTGCCACGGCGCTGGTCGAAGGCAATTCTGCCTCGCAACTGATCGGCGAGCGCGCCGATCAGTTCGGATGGCGGCTCTGACTCCACGGCTGCCAACAGGCGGAGCGCGGGCTCGAGCGCACCAGCCGCCCGTTTCGCCTGGGCTGCGGCCAAGGTCCGGTTGGCGCGCCGCGTCCCATCGGGAGTCAACAGGGCGGACCGCTCAAGGATTGCTGCGGCGGCTAGGAGGCCGCCTCGGGCCTTCGCCCGAACCGCCGACTGCTCGAGTTCGACGGCAATACCTTCGTCGTGGGTGAGCGTCGAACTGGCCCGGTGCCAAGCACGCCTGTCGGCGTCACGGAGTGGATCTGTTACCTCGGCCAGTGCCCGATGCACCTCCAGACGTTTCTGAAGAGGTGCCGCTCGGTAGGCGGCGGCGCGCACCAGAGGGTGACGGAAATACACACGCGGACCGAACTCGATGAGACCTGCACGCTCCGCTGGGGAAGCGGCACTCCAATCGAGTCCGAGTTGTTGAGCTGCGGACCACAGCAGAGCGGTGTCACCTTTCGGCTCCGCCGCGGCCAGCGCCAGAAGGGTTTGGGTATCCGGAGGCAATTCACCCAACCGTTTGGCGAAGGCGAGTTCAAGATGCCCGGTCACGGGAAGGCGATCAGACTCTGGGAGTCCCTCCACCAATTCCGCTGTCGTCCAAGCCCGCGGTAGCTCGAGCAAAGCGAGCGGATTCCCGCGGGTCTCCGCGATGATCCGATCCCGGACGGCTGGATCGGTGGGCCCGGTTACTACCGAATCGAAGAGTGTGCCAGCATCCTCGGTGGTGAGACCAGGGAGTCGTAGCTCCGGGAGTCCCGCCAGCTCGCCGTCGTCGCCGGTATTCCGAGCTCCAATGACGATGACGATTCGCTCAGCAACGAGCCGCCGGCTGACGAAGGCAATCGTCTGTACCGAGGATCGGTCCAGCCACTGGGCATCGTCAACGATCCACATCACCGGCTGTCGCTGGGTCACCATGGCTACCAGGTCGAGCACCGCCATCCCGACGAGGAAGCGATCGGGCGGCCAACCGCTGCTCAGCCCGAACACCTTCTCGAGAGCGTCCCGACGAGGAGGAGGTAGATCTGTCAGGCGGTCAATTATCGGTCCACAAAGCTGCTGCAATCCGGCATAGGCGAGTTCCATCTCCGATTCGACGCCGACCGCTCGGCAGATGCAACAGTCTGGCGCCTTGACCGCCAGGTCTTCGAGGAGAGCCGACTTTCCGATTCCGGCTTCGCCCCGCAGCACGATCGCGCTACCGTGCCCTGCTCGGGCCTCAGGTAACAGATCGGCCAGCCTCTGACGCTCCTTTATCCGCCCGAGGAGTTCTGGGCGCCCCCCCTCTCTGAATCCTGGGACACCGGCGGCAGTCGACCGATCCTGAAGCTGGAAGTCATTCACGGCGAGGCTTCACCGCCAGC
The DNA here is from genome assembly GCA_036268775.1 of Acidimicrobiales bacterium. Lineage (GTDB taxonomy): Bacteria > Actinomycetota > Acidimicrobiia > Acidimicrobiales > RAAP-2 > DASZIT01. The sequence continues at coordinate 286,413 of DATATM010000012.1, forward strand.
CGCTATGTGAGTGCTACGGCAGCGAAGAGCTTGAAGGAATCTATGACGGTGATACGGCCAAACCTCGGCCTCTACGCCATGCTCGGGGATCATCCGCAGATGCGACACGAATCAATCCGGACCCGCGCCGCATAGGGCAGCGTCCCTCATCAGTTCCACCGTCGGACTCCAATCTCGAGCCAATGTGGCGATGCGTGCGTGCGCAAGCATATCTAAGAGGGTGGGCCGCTAGCAAGTCGGATGGGCGCGGCTCAGCCAGCAGCTGTCGAACTCGTGCCGTCCGGCGCGCCGACTCGGACAGGCTAAGAGGTGGGGCGTCACCGAGGTGATGGACGTCGGAGCCCAGGTGATGACTAGGGACATTCCCTGGGGTGGAGGCGCGCATGCCTCTGCCACTATCGAGAAGGTGGCACCTCATGTCCGCTGCCAGCTCAGTGAGCAAGCCGGGGGAGAGTCGGCATGGCGGGTGGACGACGACCTGTACCCGTGCCGGGATCTGCGCAGATGCTTGTGTGAGCAAGTAGCGTGCGGCAGGCTATCTGTGTGGATGTTGCGCCCTTGAACGAAGACGAAGAGCTCGTTTGGCGCAACTTGATGCGCATCGTGTTCACGTTGCCCCGGGCGCTTGGTGAGGACCTTCAGCGTTCATGTGGGTTGAGCTCGACCGAATATTCAGTCTTAATGCACTTATCGGAGTCACCCGATGGGCAACTTTCCATGTCCGACCTGGCCGATCGAATGATGTTGTCACCGAGCCGGATCTCAAGGGTCATCGGCCAAATGGCCCAGGTCGCTCTGGTTGAACGCCGTCCAGGTTCAGTTGACGGTCGCAACACCTTCGCAACCCTGACGAGGGCCGGTCTGTCCGCCCTGCGACGAGCGTGGCCCCATCATCTTCGGAGCGTCCGACATCGCGCCTTTGACCATCTCACGCCGCAGGAGGTCCGCCTTTTGGGCCCCATACTGCAGCGGCTTGCCGAGGCCGGTGACGATTCGCCGTCGCCCAGGGCTCGCTGAGGATCACAATCTTGCGGCTAGCGGCAGGCAATCCTGCCAATGGACCCAAGGGGCTTTCCAGATCGACGGGCGCACACGCAAGTCCGTTTTTGTTGACGCCTGACGTCGCGATACCAGGGGGTTTCCCTGGGGTAGTCGAGACCGAAGGCCACGCAAGCTGGGATAATGACCTCATCCCGAGAATCCAATGGATCCATGCGAGACCCCGTAACCGACCATCTAGTCACCCCGCAGAACTCGGCCCTGGTAGTGATCGACTACCAGCCGAGCCAGATCCAGACCGTCACGTCGATGGACACCGATCTCCTCGTCCGCAATATCGTCTCGGTGGCTCGGACGGCCAAGACCTATGGCCTTCCGATTGTCCTGTCCACGGTGAACGTCGAGAATGGCCAAGGCCACACCGTGCCTGAGCTTGCCGAGGTCCTCAGCGATCAGGTCGAGATCGACCGGACGGAGATCAACTCGTGGGAGAACCCCGAGTTCCGCAATGCCGTAGAGGCGACCGGCCGCAAGAAGCTGATCATGACCGCCCTGTGGACCGAGGTCTGTCTCTCGTTCCCGTCCCTCGACGCTCTGCGAGACGGCTATGAGGTCTACCCCGTCGTCGACGCGGTGGGAGGGACTTCTCCAGAGGCGCATCGAGCCGGTCTTGAGCGGATCGTCCAAGCCGGCGCCCAGCCGATCAGCTGGGTATCGTTGGCATGCGAGCTCCAGCGGGACTGGGCTCGCCTGGAGACCGTTCCCGAAGTCGTCGATATCGTGTTAACCAGCCGACTGCTGGCAGGGGTTTAGGGGTCCGAAGCGACCGATGGTATCTGTCTCCGCTGCGTAGACGGAGTATCCGATGACCACGTTGATGACGATGGAGCACACGGGTGGGGACCGGGCCCAGGTTGATGGCAACTTCAGTCGGCGGTGGTGGATCCTCGCGGTCCTGGGGATCGCCCAGTTGATGGTCATTCTGGACAGCACCATCGTGAACATCGCCCTCCCCTCCGCCCAGCACGATCTGCACTTCTCCAACGCCGATCGCCAATGGATCGTCACCGCCTACTCCCTTGCCTTCGGCAGCTTGCTTCTCCTCGGTGGCCGGATCGGCGACATGGTGGGACGCAAGCGGGTCCTGATCATCGGACTAGTCGGCTTCGCCGTAGCCTCAGCCATCGGCGGGGCCTCGGTCGACTTCGCGATGCTGGTCATCGCCCGGACCGTCCAGGGCGCCTTCGGGGCGTTGCTCGCCCCTTCGGTGCTGGCCCTCTTGACCACCACCTTCATTGATCCGGGGGAGCGTGGGCGGGCGTTTGGGATCTACGGCGCCATCGCCGGCGCGGGCGGTGCGCTGGGGCTCCTGCTCGGCGGCATTCTCACCTCCTACGCCTCTTGGCGATGGACGCTCTTCGTCAACCTCGCGTTTGCTGTCGGGGCGACCGCCGGAGCCCTCCTCTGGCTCAAAAGGGACGACGGCGCGGACCACGACCCGTTGGACCTGCCCGGCCTTTTCCTGGTGGCCGGTGGGCTCTTCTCGCTCGTGTTCGGTTTCTCGCACGCCGAGACCACCGCCTGGAGCAATCCTTTCACCATTGGGTTCCTAGTGGCCGGAGCGGTCCTGCTTGCGGTATATGCCTATTTCGAAACCAGGGCGAAGTACCCGCTGCTCCCGCCCCGGGTCGTGCTCAATCGAACGCGGGGCGGATCGGTGTTGGTGATGCTGTTCTCCAGCATCGGCCTCTTTGGAGTGTTCCTATTCCTGACCTACTACCTGCAGGGCACGTTGGGGTACAGCCCGGTGAAGACCGGCGTCGCGTTCCTCCCCCTGGTGGCTGCATTGGCCGCGATGGCCCAGCTGTCCAATAACGTCTTGTTGCCGCGATTCGGACCTAAACCGATCGTGCCGATCGGGTTGCTTATGTCGGCTGCGGCTCTGTTCGGACTTCACCTGGTCGGGTTGCATTCGTCTTACGCCAGTCACGTGCTTCCCTATCTCCTGTTGTTGGGTATCGGGTTCGGGCTGAGCGTCGCCCCCGCCTTTAGCGCCGGCACCCTGGGATTGGCGCCCCAGGACGCCGGCGTGGGATCGGCCACTCTCAACACGGCGCAACAGGTTGGGGGGTCCATCGGTACGTCGCTGCTCAACACGCTGGCCGCCAGTGCTGCCACGTCCTATTTGGTCGGCCGGTCACTGACCCCGGCGAATCTCCAGGCAGCTGTTGTCCATAGCTACACGACGGCGTTTCTGTGGTCCGCCTTGATCTTCGCGGCCGGAGCCGTCGTTGCCGGCTTGGTGCTCCGGCGCGGCAGCCTGACGGCGCTGGCAGCGGAGAGCCCAACCGCGAAGATCGCGGCCGAATTCGACGAACCGCCTCGAACCCACGTTTGCCGCGTACACGTAGCTTGTCGGTGAATCTCCTGCGCCACCGGGAAGCGGCAAAATTCTCGATCAAGGCGACCAGGAAATTCAGAAGCGAAAGGAAGCAGACTCATGCCTGACGACTCAGTAGGTGACTCTGGCCCTTCGATCGACAACCGTCACCTTCTGCTGGTCGGTGCCGGGCCGGGTCTTGGAATGGCAGTGGCTCATGTCTTCGCCGACGGCGGTTATCGCGTGACCTTGGTGGCTCGCAGCACGGACGGGCTCGGCCATCTCGTTGACAGCCTCGCTGACACCGGAGCCCAGATTGACACAATCGCGGCAGACGCCAGCGACCCTGAAGGTCTGAGGGCTCGGATGGCGGAGCTCTACAACGAGCAGGGTGCGCCCGGGCTCATCATCTACAACGCGGTCATGGGAGCTCCGGACAAGCTCCTGAGCGCGAGCGTCGAGCACTTGCAGACTGCCTATGCGGTTGACGTCATCAGCGCCATCGTCGTGACGCAGGTCGCCGCGCCAGTCATGCGGGTGGCCGGCTCCGGCACCATCATGGTGACGGGTGGCGGTTTCGCAGATTTTCCGATCCCAGCACTGGCGACCATTTCGCTCGGAAAGGCAGCGCTCCGATCCGCCGCCACCATGCTCGGAGCCGATTTGGAGCCGGATGGCATCCGCGTGGCGACATTGACGATCGCAGGGCAGATCGTTCCGGGCACCGCCTTCGACCCCGAGAACATCGCAAAACGCTATTGGGAGGTCGTCCAATCCGAGGGTCCCTGGCAGGCGGAGTTTCGCTTTACCGGCGAATAGGGCTCGAGATGCGGACGGTTCGATCATCGAGCACGGATATTTGGGACCCTTTGTGAGGTTCTGGGCGGGCGAGATCCCGAACCCGGGCCCAGGGTGAGTCGACCCATTACCCAATTGGATCGTCAGTGCAGCCTTTGCAGGAATGAACCGAAGTTTCACAAATCGCAATGGCACGCCCAAGGCACGCCGCCCCATTTTGGGCCCCGAACGGCTTGCGGTGCACTCGCTAGAAAGTACCTCTGACCTGGGAAAACCGCGAGTGGAGATGATGGGACTCGAACCCACGACCCCCTGCTTGCAAAGCAGGTGCTCTAGCCAACTGAGCTACATCCCCGGGGACCGTGCCGCTGTTCCGCTCTCCTTATCCATTGCATGGGGCGGGATTCAGCTGACCCGGTGTCTCCAGGGTAGATGGTAGGCGATCACCACCTCGGCCCTTCCGATCGGCAATGCCTGGTCAGACGCCTGTCGTCTCCGGAGGAAGCTCTTTTGCCCGGGCGAATGAGCGGTCGATTTCCTCCCAGGCGGCGTCGACTCCTTCGAAGCCGTCGACCTTGGTGCCCTTTCCGGGCTCCAGGTCTTTATAGACGTCGAAGAAATGAGCGATCTCGAAGGTGAGGTGGGGTGGCAGGCCCTCGAGATCCTTGACCGCCTCCCACATCGGGTCACCGCAGGCCACGGAGATGATCTTGGCGTCAGGGCCCTTCTCGTCAGACATCCAAAACACGCCCACCGGACGGGCTTCCACCAGGCAGCCTGGGAAGGTGGGTTCGTCGATGAGGACCAGCGCATCCAGGGGATCCCCGTCCTCGGCCAGAGTGTCGGGCACGAATCCGTAGTCGGCCGGGTAAAAGGTGGCCGAGAACAGCCTCCGATCGAGTCTGATCAGGTGCCGCTCGTGGTCATATTCGTATTTGTTCCGGCTCCCCCGAGGGATCTCCACAATTACCTCGAGTAGTCGCTGCTCATCCATCCTCGTCACCCATTTCGTCCTGATCGGGACATTCCCTGGCCCTCCCGCCGGGGGCGGTTGGGTACCTCCCAAACTTAGATGACCGGTCCCGGCAACCGGCCCGGGGCCGCCCGCCCCGATCCTGGTATGAAGGTTTCCGGATCGACACCGAGTTCACCAACCGGTAACCCCGGCACAGCCCGATCCCTCGGCAGCCGAGGATCCACCGGACCGGTATCGTTGGCGGATGAGCGGAGAAGCTTCGAACGGTTCGAAATCCGGCGGATTCTCCGATGGAGAAGGCCCTGATCCGCAGCGCTACTTCGCCCGCCAACTCTCCGACCTCGACTTCAACCAGCGGTTGCTCGACCTCGTCGACGACCCCGAAGTCCCACTGCTCGAGCGGGTCAAGTTCCTCATCCTGACCAGTGAGCGGATTGACGAGTTCTACCAAGTGCAAGTGGCCGGGCTCAAGCGTCAAGTGGTGGCCGGCATCAAGACCCCCGGGCCCAGCGGGCGGACTCCGGAAGAACTCCTCGGCGATGTTCGGGCATCGATGGAAAGCATGGTCCGCCGCCAGGAGACACTCCTGGTCAACGATTTGATCCCGGCGATGAAGGCGGAGGGCATCGAACTGTCCGACTGGGACACGCTGGGTGACGGAGACCGGGCCCATCTCCACGACCTTTTCGACCGGCTGATCCTTCCGGTAGTGACACCACTAACCGTCGACCCCAGTCATCCCTTCCCCTACATCTCCAATCTGTCCCTGAACATCGGGGTCGAAGTCACCGACCCGACCGAGGGCACCAATCGTTTCGCCCGTCTCAAGGTCCCACCCAACGTCTCCCGCTTGGTCCCGTTGCCGGGCGGCGATCGGTTCATCCCGTTGGAACAGATCCTGGTTGCTTTCCTCGACGAGGTGTTCCCCGGCATGGTGGTCGGGCCGGCCTGCGTCTTCCGGGTCACCCGGGATGCCGACCTGGCCCTCGATGACGATGCCGCCGACGACCTGCTCCTTGCCCTCCAAGAGGAGCTTCGGAGGCGGCGATTCCTACCGGTGGTCAGACTCGAGATCGACTCCCGAACCTCCTCCGAACCGGTGAAGCGGCTGACGGCCGACCTCGGGCTGCAGGCCGAAGACGTCTGCGAGTTCGGGGGGCCCTTGGGCCTCGACTGCCTGTGGGCCATCCATGCGCTCGACCGGCCGACGCTGCACGACGAGCCGTGGACGCCGCTGGTGCCGGTGGCATTCCTTTCCGCCGAACTGGACGACAACCCGTCGATCTTCTCGGTGCTGGACCAACAGGACGTCCTGGTCCACCATCCCTACGACTCGTTCATGGCGTCGGTGGAGGAGTTGATGGACGAAGCCGCCATCGACCCACACGTCCTGGCCATCAAGCAGTGCCTGTACCGCACCTCGGGGGACAGCCCGGTGGTGGCGGCGCTGGTGCGAGCGGCCGAACACGGGAAACAGGTGGCGGTACTGGTCGAGGTCACCGCTCGCTTCGACGAGGAAGCCAACATCGGGTGGGCCCGGGCGTTGGAAGAGGCGGGCGCTCATGTGATCTACGGGCTGATGGGACTCAAGACCCACGCCAAGACAACGCTCGTGGTCCGCCAGGAGGGTGACGACGTCAGGCGCTACTGCCACGTCGGTACCGGCAACTACAACCCGAAGACGGCGCGGATGTACGAGGACCTCGGCATCCTGTCTTCCCGTGCCGAGTTGGGGGCCGACGTCACCCGTTTCTTCAACTACATCACCGGATTCAGCCAGCCTCCCCAGTACCAGGAGCTGGTCACGTCTCCGGGAGGTATCCGCGACCGGGTGGTCGAGTGCATCGAGGAGGAGGCCAAGGCCGGTCCGGACGGGCGCATCGTCATCAAGGTCAACGGGCTCGATGACCAGGTGGTGATCGACGCGCTGTACCGGGCGTCCCAGGCCGGCGTGCCGATCGACCTGGTCATCCGGGGCATCTGCTGCCTCCGTCCCGGGGTGCCGGGTCTGTCGGAAACCATTCGGGTCCGCTCGATCGTGGGCCGCTTCCTCGAGCACTCTCGCATTCTCCGGTTCGGGGGCAAGTCGGGTCGGCCCGCCCATCACTACATCGGGTCGGCTGACCTCCGGCGCCGGAACCTCGATCGACGGGTCGAGGCGATGGTGCCCATCGACGACCCCGACGCGGTGGCCCAGCTGGAGGAGATCCTGGCCTTCAACATGGCCGACGACGTCCAGTCGTGGTCCCTGGATCCCGACGGGACCTGGCACCGCATCCCGACGGTGGCGGGGGTCAGCGCCCAACAGTCGTTGCAGGCCACCGCCCTGGCCCGGAACATGCCCCACGACGAAGTACTCCTCTCCTGGGCCCCTCAGGAGCGGGGCACTCCGGTGGCCACCGACCGGGTGACGTAGCTCACCACCGGGCCCCGACGGTGGTGCCGGAGCCTCGACCGGTGGTGATCATCTCTCCGTCCTCGCCCCGCTCCTAAGCTGGTCGGGTGGCCACCAAGAGGTCGACGGCGAGGCAGTCAGCCGCACCCCTGATCGTGGACGGGGTCGTCCAGGTCCCCCCCGAAGTCCGGCGCCGGTTCCAGCGGCTGGCCTGGATCTACCTGGTGGTGGCGGCGGGGCTGGTGCCCTGGGTCGTGTACCTGGCCATCACCCTGCCTCGGCGGAATCTGGAGCATCACTACCGGACAACCTGGGTGGGATTCGACATTCTGTTGGTGGGGGCCCTCGCCACTGCTGCCTACCTGGCTTTCCGGATGGATCCCCGGGTTCAGTTCCCGGCGACCACCGCGGCAACCTTGCTGGTGGTGGACGCCTGGTTCGATATCACCACCTCGGCCACCCGGGGCGACACCGCCAACGCCTTGCTTCTGGCCCTGTTTCTCGAACTACCCGCCGCCGCCTTCTCGCTTTACGTCGCCCGGCGGGTCAGCCATCGGGTCATCGAACTGGCCCGCTCCGAGCTGGCCAGCGGAGGGCGCCTGCCCGGAGATCCCGGGTCCGATTAACCCGCATTGGCGTCGATGCGGGCCAACACCTCGTCGGTCAGCTTGGGGATGACCTCGAGTGCCTTCAGGTTCTCGTGAACCTGCTCCACCCGACTGGCCCCGGTGATCACCGAGGAGACGTGGGGGTTCTTGGCACACCAGGCGATGGACATCTGGGCCAGGGTGCATCCCAACTCTTCGGCGATGGACTGGAGCTCGCGGACTTTCCGGTTGCGCTCGGGATCGGTGAGGAGATTTCGCAGCCATTCGTAGCCGGGCAGTGTGGCCCGGGATCCCTCCGGCACCCCGTCGAGGTACTTGCCGGTCAGCAGGCCTGAACTGAGGGGACTCCAGGTGGTGAGCCCGAGGCCGATGCCGTCGTACAGGGGGGCATACTCCTGCTCCACCCGATCTCTCCAGAACAGGTTGTACTGGGGTTGCTCAACCACCGGCTTGTGGAGATTGTGGCGGTCGGCGACGTCCCAGGCTTCGCGTATCGATTCAGCCGACCACTCTGACGTGCCCCAGTAGAGCGCCTGGCCCCGGGAGATGATGTCGGACATGGCCCAGACCGTCTCTTCCACCGGGGTATCCGGATCCGGACGGTGGCAGTAGAGGAGATCGACGAAATCGAGACCCATCCGGTCCAGAGACGCATCGATGGCCTGGAGGAGGTACTTGCGATTGAGGGTGTTCCGCATGTTGGGACCCTGATGGAGCCCCCAGAACAACTTGGTGGAGATCACGTAGCTGTGACGGGGCCATCCGAGGGAGGCGATCGCCTTGCCCATGATGCTCTCCGACTCACCTCCCGAGTAGGCCTCGGCGTTGTCGAAGAAGTTGACCCCGGCGTCGTAGGCGGCACCCAGACACTGCTCGGCCAGATCGCCGGCCAGCTGGGGCCCGAAGGTCACCCACGACCCGAACGACAGCACACTGACTTTCAGCCCGGTTGCTCCCAGGCGTCGATACTCCATGTCCACGGTGGTTCCTCCCTGTCGGATTCCCGAGATCCTACGGTCTGTTCGGCGCCAATCGTCCGTCGCCCCGGTGACTGGCGGTGCCATCGTTTGTACCGGTCCTCCACGACCTCCCGGAGGGCGACCCGATCAGGATTCGACCGGGTTCCCGCCCACCGAGCGTCGCATGGCCGCGTGGATCCGGTTGGGGGTGAGGACCCCGAGGTAGCGGTCGGACTCATCGACCACCGGAACCCAGCGGACGTCGTGCTGGAGCATCTCTCCCAAGGCGGCGCGCAAGGTGGTGCCGAGCGGAACCTGGACGGCGAAGGGCTCGGTGTGGGCCTCCACTGAGCCGTCGGTGCCGGGTGCGGCCGAGACCCAGCCGATCAAGCCGCCGTTGTCGTCGACGACCACCGCGGTCTTGGCGTCGGTGTCGGCGGCCAGCCGTCGGACCTCTTCCAGGTTGGCGGAAGGGGAGACGACCGTCGGTTGGGCGAGATCCTCGGCCTCGACTTTCACCACCGCCAGTCGTCGCACCCCCCGGTCAGCCCCGACGAAGTCGGCCACGAACGGGGTGGCTGGCCTCCCGAGGATCTCCGCCGGGGTGTCGTACTGTTCGACCACTCCGCCTTTGGACAGCACCGCGATGCGATCCCCGAGCTTGGCCGCTTCTTCGATGTCGTGGGTGACGAAGACGATCGACTTCTTGAGTTCCTTCTGGAGGTCGAGGAACTGGTTCTGCAGACGCTGCCGGGTGACGGGGTCGACGGCGGCGAAGGGTTCGTCCATCAGCAGGACGGGAGGATCGGCTCCGAGGGCCCGCGCCACGCCGACCCGCTGGCGCTCCCCTCCCGACAGCTCGTGGGGGAAGCGGCGGTTGTAGTTCTTGGGTTCGAGACCGACCATCTCCAGTAGTTCGTTTACCCGATGTTCCACCCGGGCCTTGTCCCAACCGAGCAGGCGGGGAACCACCGCCACGTTGTCGAAGATTCGTCGGTGGGGGAAGAGCCCCCCTTGCTGGATGACGTAGCCGATGCCCCGGCGCATCAGCACCGGATCCTTGGTCAGGACATTCTCGCCGTCGATGAGGATGCGGCCCGAGGTCGGTTCGATGAGACGGTTGATCATCCGCAGGGTGGTGGTCTTGCCACACCCGGACGGCCCGACCAGGACGCTCAGTTCACCGTCACCGATCTCCAGGCTCAGATTGGAGACGGCGACGGTGCCGTTGCCGTAACTCTTGGAGACCTGCTCCAGGGTGATCATTGGCCCCCACGATAGCGATCGGATTTGTCAGATCACGACTGGTCGCCTTTCGAACCGCCTGACGCCCATCCACCCCGGAACCCGGGCTCGACGATCCGCGGAGGGCCGAGCCAGTTGTCGGTACTCCTCCAACCCCGCATTTCGGTAACGTCGGCCAGATGGGAACCGCGCAGCCCTTCTTCCAGTGGAGCTACGTGTCGGACCAGTGGAGCCAGATCCGCGACGACCTCGTCCAGCACATTGCGCTCAGTCTCATCGCCCTGGCCATCGGATTAGCCATCTCGGTGCCGCTCGCCCTCTTGGCTTGGCGGTTTCGGGTCCTGAGGTTCCCGGTGTTCGGGGTGGCCAGCGCCCTCTACATCATCCCCTCTCTGGCCCTCTTCGCCATCCTCGGACCCATCACCGGCTACGTGGCGTCCTATCCCACGGCGGAGTTCGCCCTGGTCGGCTATACCCTGCTCATTCTGATCTGGAACACCGTGGCCGGCCTCGACGCGGTGTCGGACGAAACCCGAGAGGCCGCCACCGCCATGGGCTACTCACCCACCTCGGCGCTGTTGCGGGTCGACCTCCCCCTTGCACTGCCCTACCTGTTCGCCGGACTGAGGATCGCCGCCGCCACCGTCATCGGCCTGGTGACGGTCACTGCGCTCATCGGGCTCGGGGGGCTGGGCCAGCAGATCACCTACGGCTTCAATATCGGCTTCTATACGCCGATCATCGTCGGCCTCGTCCTGTCGGTCGTCCTGGCCGCCGTCATCGATCTCCTGATCGTGGGCGCGCAACGCCTGGCGATTCCCTGGACCCGCTCGGCCCGCCGGGCCCGGGAGGTCTGAAATGGAGGTCTGGAACCATTTCCGTCACTTCATTGCCAGCGTGGTCGATTGGTTCACCACCTCGTCGCACTGGATCGGCTCGAGCGGCATCCCCGAGCTTCTCTGGCGACAGATCCTGCTGTCCTTGGCGGTGGTCGCCGGCGCGCTGATCATCGGCGGAGGGATCGGCCTGGTGCTCGGGCACACCGGGCGGGGGGGACTGGTGGCGGTGAACGCCGCCAACGCCGCCCGGGCGGTACCGAGCCTGGCCCTGCTCACGCTGTTCGCCATCGTGCCGTCCATCTCGCTCAAGTGGGGAGGATTCCTGGCCGCCTTCCTGGCCCTCATCATCCTGGCGATCCCCCCCATCCTCACCAACACCTATGTCGGCATGCGGGAGGTCGACGCCGACGTTCGGGATGCGGCCAAGGCGGTGGGGATGACCGGTGGCGAAATCCTGGGGCGGGTCGAACTGCCGCTGGCCATTCCGTTTCTGATGGCCGGCGTTCGGACGGCCGCCATCGAGGTGGTGGCCACCTCCACCCTCGCCGCCTACGTGAGCTACACCGACCTCGGCACCCCGATCATCTCCGGCCTCAACACCAACAACACCGTCGAGGCCTTCGCCGGGGCGATTCTGGTCGCCGTCCTCGCAGCGGTGGTGGCCCTGGTCCTCGGCTTGGTGCAGAGGGCGCTCACCCCCCTTCCGCTGCGGCGTCGGCTGCGGGCCACCCCCGGGATCGCCGCCCCCCCAGGTGTTGTCACAGTGGCGTGACAGATTTTCCTTGACAAACCTGACCAGATAGGTAATCTTTTGCACCCCAGCGGTGCCCTCGTTCGGGCAAAAGTGCTGGATATAGGGTTGCGCCCCACCGAGGAGGTCTGCTGATGCGGTTCCGACGTTCACTGATTGGTGTAGCCGCGTTGGCGGTGGCCACCGTCTCCCTGGCCAGTTGCAGCAGCGGCAACAACAGCGCCTCCGGCTCCAAGCCCACCATCGTCATCGGTTCCACCAACTTCGAGGAACAAGAGATCGTGGCGAATATGTACGGGGATGTGCTCTCCAAAGCCGGCTATCCGGTGAAGGTGGAGCCCGCCCTCGGAACCCGGGCCGTGGTGGTTCCGGCGTTGCAGCACAACCAGATCACCCTCGAGCCCGACTATGCCGCCTCGCTGCTCGGCTATCTCCACGGGGGGACTCCTCAAGCCGCCGGGGGCCAGATCGATACGGCTATTTCCGCCGACAATGCCGCCCTGTCGGCTTCGGGGGTGACCGTGCTGGCCGCCTCCAAGGCGCTGGACACCAACGTCTTCGCGGTGACCAAGGCGACCGCCAGCAAGGACCATCTGACCACCATCTCCAGCCTGGCGCCGTTTGCCTCCTCGATGACACTGGGAGGCCCGCCAGAGTGCCCGACCTTCGCCGGCTGCGAGCCGGGATTGACCAAGGTCTACGGGCTCAACTTCGCCAGTTTCAAGTCCCTCGACGAAGCCGGTCCGCTCAGCGTGGCCGCCCTCAAGAACGGCGAGGTCCAGGTCGTCGAGCTGTTCTCCAGCGACGGCAACGTGGTGAGCAACAACTTCGTCGCCCTCACCGACGACAAGCACCTGGAGGGGGCCGACTACATCGTCCCGGTCATTCGTAAATCGGCGGCTTCCCCCGGCGTGGTGGCCGCCCTGGCCAGCTTGAATGCCAAGCTGACCACCGATGCCATCTCTCAGCTCAACCTTCAGGTCACCGCGGACAAGAAGCAACCCGCCGCCGTCGCCCAGGCATGGCTGAAGTCGCAGGGCCTCATCTGACGTCGTTCGGGCATCCACCGGTCGAGGGCGTCGTTCCCGACCGGTGGATCCGGTAGGAGAGTCGGCGTCGTCCATGCGAAGTCCGAGTGAGCCATGAGCTCCACCCCACCCTTCGCGGCCGGCTCTATCTCGCTCCGTCTCTATCCGCACAACGAACGCGACGCCGGCGGCATCATCCGCGAGTTGTGCGACCAGGCGAAGCTCGGCCTGGCCGGCGGATTCGACGGAATCATGGCCAGTGAACATCACGGCGGATTCGCGGGCTACCTCCCGAACCCTCTCCAACTGTCGTCGTTCATACTCGAGGAGAACCAGACGGGATGGGTGGCGCCCTGCCCGGTGATCTTGCCGCTCCGGCCGGTCGCCCAGTTGGCCGAAGAGATTGCCTGGCTCGATGCCCGGCGCCCGGGCCGGGTGGGCCTGGGCGTGGCCGCGGGGGCATTGCCCCTCGATTTCGAAGCCATGGGGGTCCCCTTCGGGGAGGCGGTGCCGCGGTTCAAGGCCGGGCTCCCCCGCATCGTCGACATGCTGCAGGGCCGGGACCTCGGCGTCCTGGAAGCCGACCGGGCTTTGCGAGGGTGCGCCTCGTCGCCCGTCCCCGTCCTGAGTGCCGCCGCCTCCACTGCGGCCGCCCGGCGAGCCGCCGGCTGCGGGGCCGGCCTCCTCACCGAGGGGATGTCGAGCGTGAAGCGGCTGAGGTCGTTCTGCGATGCCTACGACGAGGCGGGGGGCATCGGATCGAAAGTCATCATCCGCCGGGTGTGGGTGGGCGAGCCAAACGCCCAACTGGTGGCGGAGCAACGGGCGGTCTATGAGAGCTATGCGAGAGACAACCGGCTCGCGGCCGGGGACGAGACCATCGTGGCCACCGACCCCGCCGAGTTGGCCGAGCGGATCTACGCCGGCTGCGTGGAAGCCGGCGGCGACGCCATCAACCTCCGGGTCCACCTCCCCGGAATCACCGCCGCCGAAGTCCGCCAGCAGATCACCGTCCTGACCGAGAGCGTCCTTCCCGGCCTGCGGAAGCTGATGGCGGAGCGACGCGGAGCAGCCGGGGATCCACACCCCGGCTGACCTGCTCTTCTGTGGTCGGGCTGCCCGGATTTGAACCGGGGACCTCTGCGTCCCGAACGCAGCGCGCTAACCAAGCTGCGCCACAGCCCGTTCGTTGGATCCGGCGCACCTGCCGGTCCAGAACAGGAAAATGCTAGCCGACCGGAGTGCGGTCGCTCCCCGTGTCGCCGGCCACCTGGCCGGGATCCGGATCCGGGTTGGCGACGCCCACCTTTCGGGCCACCACCTTGGCGATCCGCCGCTTGTCCATCTCCGCCACCCGCAGTTCCCAGCTGTCCACCGTCAGCACCTCGCCCTCGGCGGGAATGTGCCCGAACCCGTTGAACAGGAATCCGCCCAGGGTGACGTACTCCCCTTCCGGGAGGTCGATCCCCAGCCGGTCACTGACGTCGTCCACGCTCATCCGCCCGTCCACCAACCACCGGCTCCCGTCCACCCGCACCACCTCGGGCTCATCGTCGGGATCGAACTCGTCGGGGATGGGACCGACCAGTGCGCTCAACACATCCTTGACCGTCAGCACCCCCTCGACGCCCCCGTGCTCGTCCACCACCACGGCAAAGGTCCGGCGTTGCCGTCGCATTTCGGCCAGCACGTCGAAGACCAGCCGGGACTCGGGAACCAGGAACGGTTGGCGGAGGCGCCGGGAGATGTCCACCGGGTCGGGGATCGACTGGTTGACGGGCTCCGGACCATCCTCTCCATCGGGAACCGGCACCGGTTGGCCGGGGCCGGCGGCGATGGCCTGCTGGGCTTGGGGCCTCCCGCTCTGCACCTTCCACCCGGCCCGGAACAGGTCGTTGACGAACAGCACCCCGATCAGATCGTCGAGGTTGTCGTCGTAGACGGGGAAGCAACTGTGGCCCGACTCCCGGATGGCCCGGGTGACGTCGTCGGCGGTGACCGGAATGGAGAGAGCGACCACGTCCACCCGGGGGGTCATGATCTCGCCGACCACCGTGTCGCGCAGATCGACCAACGCATCGGCGATGAACTGGGCCTGGGCTTCACCGCCGCGGGCGTTGCCGTTCCCGGCTTGACCCTCCCGGACCCCCACCGCCACCTTGCCCCGCCTCAGGAATCCTCGGCGTGGGTGGGCTGGTGGGGGTTGGTGCTCCTCTTCTCGTCGGGACACGGACCCTGCCCTCGTCGGCCCGGTGGAGGCCCTCAGATTGCGGCCGCGGGGACGACCGACAGCGGTTGGTAGGACTCGTCGTAGTAGGTGCCACCATCGAGCAACGAGGTGACGGCCCGGCGCAGACGGATGGGATCGAGTGGCTTCACCACCCACCCCTCGGCGCCGGAACGGCGAGCGATGAACACATCGGGACGACGGTCGAGGAGCATCAGCACCGGCACGTGCTCGAGATTGCCGTAGGACTCCTCGAGCCGGAGCTCGAGACAGACGGCCATCCCCCCCATGTTCCCCATCTGCAGGTCGACCACCACCAGGTCCGGTACCTCTTCGGCCACTTCCTCCAGCACCGCCGGGCCCGAACGGGCCTCCCGGATGGTGATGTCGGGGCGACCCGCGATGGCGGCGATTTCGGCGCGGACCGACGGGGCGTCGCTGGCCACCAGGATGGATCGCACAGCCATGAGGTTAGCCTGCCGGCGGCGGCGTCTCGGCCGGCTCCACCACCGGTGGCGCCCCCTGCCCGTCGGTGAGGAACAGCAGGTCGGCGATGAGCCCGAGCCCGCCGAGATCGTGGACATCGGAGTTGAGGAGAGGCACCCTGGACACCGGGGCGGGAGCCACCCGGGCCACCAGGTCGCCATAGACCTTCTCGTCCCGATCCGATGCCGCCGCGTAGCCGCCCAGGTTGTCGACCAGCACCCGGAGCGGTCCGCTGGCGCCGGGGGCAGTGTTCGCCAGCCCCTCCAATTCAGCGACCCGGGTGTCCTCGATGAAACGGGGCTGCACCCGATTGACGATGAGGGCGGTCACCGACATCTTGGCTTCGGCCAGCTTGCCGGCGAAGTGCACCGCCTCGTCCACCGAGTCGGGCCGGGGTGAGGCCACCAGCACAAAGGCGGTGCTCGGCTGGGTGAGGAGTTCGTTGACCCGGATGGCCCGGGTCCTAAAGCCTTCCTCCATCCCCTCGAACGCCTGGAAGAAGGTCACCGCATCCCGGACCACGTCGGCGCCGGCCACCTTGGAGATGGTCCGCAGCAGGGCCTGGGCGGCCATGCCGACGAACTTCAGCGACACCCGGGTGGGCATCATCAGCGCCTGGAACAGCCGGTTGCTCAAGAAGCCGGTGAGCCGGCGGGGGGCGTCGAGGAAATCGAGGGCGTTGCGGGTGGGAGGGGTATCCACCACCACCACATCGAAGCCCCCTTCCTCCACCAGCTCGTGGAGCTTCTCCATGGCCATGTACTCCTGGGTGCCGGACAGCGCCCCGGTCAGGTTCCGGTACATCCGGTTGTCGAGGATGCCCTCGGCCTGATCGGCAGTGTCGGAGTACCGGCGGACCAGGTCGTCGAAGGTCCCCTTGGGGTCGAGCATCATGGCGTGGAGCTCGCCCGGCCATTCCCCTTCGATCCGGGACGGCCGGTTGGAGAGGGCGTCGAGGCCCAGCGAGTTGGCCAGCCGGCGGGCCGGATCGATGGTCACCACGCAGGCCTTGCGGCCCTGCCGGGCGGCCTGGAGGGCGAAGGCCGCCGCGGTGGTGGTCTTGCCGACCCCTCCCGAACCGCCGCAGATGATGATCGACCGGTCCTGGGCGATCTGGGCGAGGGTGAGCTCGCTGGTCATGAAACCGCCGCTTCCACATCGGGAAGCGCGGCGATTCCCGCCCCCAGGGCATCGGCCAGCACCTGGAGCTCCTCGGGCCCGATGGAGGCGGTGAAGGCGAACGGCACCCGGAGCTCGGGGAGGGGCAGCTCGTGACCCAGCCGCTCGATCTGTTCCTGCTGGAGGGCTTCCCGGGTGCGGCGGAAGGCGCCGGCGGCGTCGAGGGCCCGGCGCGCCTCGTCATCCAGGGTCACCCCCGCCGTCTCCGCCGCCTCGGCGGCCGGAACCTCCAACCCCGGCACCGGTGGGTAGCAGCCGTTGACGATGATGGGGCCGAGGGTGATCCCCACCTTGTCCTCCAGCTGGTACGCCGCCTCGACGACTTCGTTGACCGGCATCTCCTCCGGCAGGGTCACCAACGCCACCTGGCACCGGGCGGGGTCGGTGAGCAGGGCGACCACATCGGCCGCCTGGGCCCGGACCGGCCCACCCCGGGCGGCATCGAGCAGCCCGCTGGCCGATGACAGGAAGGTCATGGTGTGGCCGGTGGCGGGGGCATCCACCAGGACCAGGTCGGCCAACCCGGCCTGCTCGATCTGCTTGACCTTGCCCAGGACCAGGATGTCCCGGATCCCGGGGATGGCCCCGGAGACGATGTCGATGATCCCCGACGACATCAGCCGTTTGGAGATCCGCCGGAGGCCGTGGTCGGCCAGGTATTCGATCAGGGCGTCGTCCGGGGTGATCCTTCGGGCCTGCACGCTCCCGGGAGCCAGCTTGGAGTCGCCGTCCCCCTCCGGGTCGGCACTTTCTTCGTACTGGTCGGCCCCCGCCGCACTCAGCACCGCCCCGGCATAGTCGAGGACGTCATCGTGGCCGAAGGCGTCGGACACCCCGGATCGGCCCTCGAGCTCGATGACCAGAACCGACAGTCCGGCGTCGGCCGCCATCCGGGCGATGGCCGCCACCATCGTGGTTTTCCCCACCCCACCCTTGCCCGCCACGATCAGAACGTGACTCTGCGTGCAGAAAGTTCTGACGTCCATGACGCTCCGGAGCGTAGCGTTCCGATCACCGGTGAACGGTTACCGGGGGCCCGGCGGGAGCCGAAAGGTCGTCCAGGCGTCACCGGACCGGGGAGCCAGGCGGAAAAACCTGGTCAGACCCCTTGTTTCGGTGCCCGGGGGCGAGTACGTTCGCTGGCGTGGGGTCGTTACCCACAGGCACTAGGGGGAAGGTCAAGAAATGGCGCAAGCTTTGGACACCTGGCAGATCAAGGCGTCATGCCGCGGCCCTCATGCCGAGATCTTCTTTCCTCCCGCCCACGCGGAGCGCAAAGAGGAGAAGCTCCAGCGCGAGGCCCACGCCAAAGCGATCTGCGCCACCTGCTCGGTCCAGACCGACTGCCTCGACTACGCCATCCGGATCCGTGAGCCGCACGGCATCTGGGGAGGCCTCAACGAGGTCGAGCGCAAGCTGCTGACCGACCGCCGGGCCGGCTGACCGCCGAGTACCCGGCTTACCCCACCCCCAACGCCAGGGCGGCGGCTCGCACTCCTTTCGAGGAGCACACCGAAGCCGGGTTCTGGTGGGTGGCGACGCAGATCCCCGCCGACAGGTAGTTGGCTGACGCCACGATGGCCCGGCTCGCCGAGGTGGTGGCGTCCTTCAGGTCGCTGACGATGGTCGGCCGGGAGACCCGCAGGATGGCGGCGGGGCTGAACCCCGAGGTGGTCGACACCATCACGTTGTCGATGTCGACCAACGGGTAGGTGCCGGCCTCCCCGGCGGACTGGTAGTGGGCGACCAGAGCCTGCTGGCCGGAGGTGAGGGTGGAGATCTTGGTGAAGACACCGTTGGTGGCGGGCACGTCGGAGTAGATCTCGATGCCGGTGAAGGTCAGATACGGGCTGGTGTAGGAGGCGCCGTAGAAACTGAAGCTCTGGAGCCCGGGGAACACCGAGCTGGTCGACGACTCCATGTCGTGGAGGAGTGAGAAGGTACCGAAGCGGGACAGCGCCACGATCAGGGGCCACCGCTCCGCCGCGCAGAACGGGCAGTACTCGCTGCCGACGAAGAGCACGTCCGGCTTTTCCTGCGAGTACATCGGGGGTTGGCCGGTGACGACGGTCGGCGGGGTGAGACCGGTCTCCGGAGCCGTCACCCCGACCGAATCGAAGGTGGCGACCGGTTCGCTGGCCAGGGTCCGGAGCACGTCCGGCGCCGTCTCCACCCGGTGGACGACCTGGAGGGTGGTGGGGGCGTCGGTCAAGGTATAGACGAGCAGGGCGGTGACCCCCACCAGGATGACCACCACCGCGCCCCAGGCGAAGCGCGAGGTTCGGGTGGGGGGAGGGTGATCGGTCTTGGCCGGCACCACTTATGACCCGTCGTGGGCCAGGTAGGCACTTCCGTCGGTCTCGAGCCCGTTGTCGCGGGAGAGGAGGATGGGGGAGGCGGTGACGATGATCACGAACAGCACGAAGGTGAGGACGTGGACCGACGTGCACCACAGGCAGATGTTCTTGATGATGAACAGCTCGGCGATCACCAGGTAGATGATCATCCCGACCCCGACGATCGATAGGGCCAGCCGGGCCAGGTGGACCCGACGGTCGGCCGATCGCCAGGCCTTCGGCAGGCTCAGGACGATCATCGGCAGGAAGTAGGCCAGGCCGAGGGTCGCCACCGGGATGCCGAACACGTAGGACTGCGGGCTGGTGGTCACTTTTTCGCAGTTGACGATGCCGCCGCCCGCCGGGCACGACAGGGTGATGTGGGTGTCGAAGTGGGTGATGGTGAGGTAGATCGACACCCCGAGCCCCATCAGGCTCAGCAGCAGGGTGATGATGGGTTGCCAGCGCAACGTGGGCATGGCGCGGTCTCCGACCGGAATCCGGGTCAGCTCAGCTTGAGGGCTGTGGCGGCTGCCTGGACCCCTTTGCTGGAGCACACCGCGGTCGGCTGCTGTTTGGTGCTGGCACAGATGGCGGCGCTGATGTAGTTGGCGGCCCCGACGATCGCCTGGGTCACCGAGTTGGTCGGGTCGTTGAGGTGGCTGGCGATGTCGTTATGGCTGAGCCCGGCCAGCATCTGCGGGGCGTAGGTCGCCCCGGAGATCAACGCCACGTTGCCGATGTCGATGAAGGGGAACCCGACTTGTCCGGCGGTGGCCCCGGGAATGTAGGTCGGGGTGCTGTATTTGTTGATCACCGCCTGCTCCGCTTTGGTGGGGTTCTGCAGGGTGGTGTAGCCGCTCCCGCCGCTGAGGGGGATGTTGGTGTACTGCTCGTCGGGGAAGAACGACAGGTACTGGCTGGTGAAGGTGGCGTTCCGGTAGCTGAAGGTCGGGGTGGCCGGGGCGACGTCGGTGTGGGACGAGGCGGTCACCTCCAGGTTGCTCCAGGTGCCGAACCGGGACAGCGCCGCGGTCATGGCCCACCGCTCGGCCGCGCAGTAGGGGCAGTACTCGGCGCCGTAATAGAACATCGCCGGAGTCTTGCCGTCGAGGGTCAGCGGTGGTTGGTTGGACAGGACGATCGGCGGGTTGGGGGTGGCGACCGACGGGATGTTCACCCCGACCGCGTCGTAGACCGACGCCGGGATGCTGGTGACGTCGGTGACGATGGATGCGGGTGCGGTGGTCACCGGGGTGTAGGCAGCGGCGGCGTTGCCGCCACTGGTGACCTTCACGACGACCAGGACCACCACCACGACGATGACGAGTCCGACCGCTCCCCAGGCGATGAGCGCCCCGGAGCGGCCCCGGGGCCCGGCGACCGGTTGGCGCGGGCCGCCCGGCTTCGGCGTGTTGCCACCCCTACCGCCGCCGCCTTTGCCGCCGCCGGCTTTCCCCGACACCGGGCGGCTCTGGGCCCGGCTGGCATCCTTGGCTGACGAAGTGCCCGGCCGGGGCTTGGGCGTGTTGCCCCCCGGCTTCGGCGTGTTGCCCGCGGGCTTGGGCTTGTTGCCGGTCCCGGCGCCACCCCTTTGTCGTTCCACAGCCATGATGTCGCGGTTCTCCTCTAGACAGAATTGATCCTAGTGAGCGTAACTGTTGCAGCACAGGGGATGCAGTCAGGTCGTCGAATATCACCCACCGGGGTCGGGAATGTGCCTAGGGTGGCGCCACCATGCCCGGTAGCCCCGCCATCGCCCTCCCCGCCCCCGAGGCGAGCGACCGGGATGTCAGGGCGGTCACCTGGTGCAACGTGATGGTCGACGGCCACCGGGTGAGTTATGCCACCAGCGGGGAAGGCCCCGCCGCCCTCTTCCTCCACGGCTGGGGACTGCGACCCAACGCCTATGCCGAGCCCATCCGGCGGATGGGGATGGCCGGATGCCGGGTCTACGCCCCCGCCATGCCCGGCTTCGGCGGGACCCGGGAGCTCCCCGGCGAGCAACGTTCGTTCACCGGCTATGCCGCCTGGGTGGGGCGGTTCCTGGATGCGGTCGGGGAGAGCCGGGTCGCCCTGGTCGCCGGCCACTCCTTCGGAGGCGGGGTGTCGACCGCCTTCGTTCACGATCATCCCGGGCGGGCGATGTCGCTGCTGTTGGCCAACGCCATCGGCGGGCCCACCTGGGCGTCCTCCGCCGATCAGATCCGCACCATGACCCAGCGGCCGGTGTGGGACTGGGGTCGGTACTTCGGGACCGACCTCTTGCAGTCCCCCCACCTCATCCGGATCCTCCCCACCTTGCTGGAGGACTTCATCCCCAACCTGATGCAGAACCCGCTGGGCATGTTCCGCACCGGTGCCTTCATCCGGCGCGCCGACCTGTTGAAGGAGCTCCGCACCATCCGTGGCCGGCACACGCCGGTGTGGGTGGCCTGGTCGGATCGGGATGGGCTGGTGCCGAGGGCCGCCTTCGACGAGGTGCGCCGGGCCGCCGGGGTGGAAGGGGTGGTGGTCGACGGGTCGCATACCTGGCTGATCGCCGACCCCGACCGATTCGGGGAGCTGGCCATCCACGCCCTGGTCGACTCCGGGGCGCTCACCACTCGCCGATTCCTCCGCGCTGTCTGATCCCGCGATGGCGGTAGCCTGAATCGATGGCTGTCACCGTCCGCGATGCCGCCACCGTGATGCTGGTCCGGGATGCCGTTGACGACGACAATGAACCGGCGATCGAGGTCTGCATGCTCCGACGCAATCTCGCCTCCGAGTTCGTCGCCGGCGTCTATGTCTTTCCCGGCGGTGCCGTCGATCCGGAGGACTACGGCGAGGACATCGAGGCGCTGTGTCCGGGCCGCACCGACGCCGAGGCCAGCGCCAAGCTCGGAATCGGTTCCGGCGGGCTGGCCTTCTGGGTCGCCGCCCTCCGCGAGTGTTTCGAGGAGGCCGGGGTGCTGGTGGCGTTCCGTCCCGCCGACGACGGCAACGACAAGGAGCGGCCGCTCGACACCACCGACCCGGAGGCGCTGGCCCGGTTCGTCACCTACCGGGACGCTCTCAATGCCGGCACCACCCGGCTGCTGGATGTGTGCCGGAGCGAAGGGCTGGCCCTCGACGTCGGATCCATGCACTACGTCAGCCACTGGATCACCCCGGAGTTGGCCCCCCGCCGCTACGACACCCGGTTCTTCATCACCGCCGCGCCCTCCGGGCAGGTGGCCCGCCACGACGACGGCGAGACCATCGCCTCCCTCTGGATCCGACCGGGCGAGGCGCTGCGCCGGTTCCAGGCCGGGGAGATCGAACTGCTTCCCCCCACCATCGAGAACCTGCGGACCCTCGGACGATTCCAGACCACCGGCGAGGCGATGGCCTGGGCCGAACAGGTCACCGACGTCACCGCCATGTTGCCGATCGTGCTCATCGAGGACGGGCAGGTGCTGGTCCTGAGACCCGGGGACGAGGGTTACGAGGAGGCGGCCGAGGCCAAGACGGCCGCCGGTGGCGACCCCGAGGCGATCATCGCCGCCGCCGCCCGGGACCGGCGAGGGCCGACGCCCGACCCGGTCTGAGGTGAACGACTTCGACCACCGGCCCCACCGGTTGGCCACCGGGTTGGTTCGGATCACCGCCGCCAACCCCGGCATCATGACCGGTCCCGGCACCAACAGCTACCTGGTGGGTACCGAGGAGTTGGCGGTCATCGACCCCGGTCCCGACCAGCCCGACCATCTCGACCGGATCGCCGAGGCCGGGGGTGGGCGGATCCGATGGATCCTGGTCACCCACACCCACCCCGACCACGCCCCCGGAGCCGCGGGGCTGGCCCGACGCACCGGCGCCCCCCGGTTGGGCTTCGCCTCCCGGGACGGGTTCGAGGCCGACCGCACCATCGGGGATGGATTCCAGCTCCAGGCGCCGGGACTCTCCCTGCGGGCCGTCCACACTCCCGGTCACGCCTCCAACCACCTCTGTTACCTGCTCGACCGGCAGGATCCGGCCGCCGCCCTCGAAGTCGATGCCGGCCCGCGCCGGGTGTTGATCTCCGGTGACCACGTGATGGAGGGCTCCACGGTGGTCATCTCCCCACCCGACGGGGACATGGCCCGGTACCTGGCCAGCCTTCGCCGGGTGCGCGACCTCGATCCGGCCGTCGACGCCATCGCTCCCGGCCACGGAGCGTTGATCGACGACCCGGTGGCGGCCATCGACGATTACCTCGAGCACCGCCTCCGGCGGGAGGAGAAAGTGGCCGAGGCGTTGCGCGCCCGGGGGTCCGGGACCGTCGACGGCCTGTTACCCGGTGTCTACGACGACGTCGATGCGGAGCGGCTGCCGATCGCCCGCCGATCGCTGTGGGCCCACCTCCGGAAGTTGGCCGACGACGCCCGGGTGAAAAGCGACGACGTCGATGACGTCGACTCGGTGTGGCGCTGGAGCGGGCCGGCCTGACGCCGGGAGGGTCCGGTCAGGCGGACGGCGAGGGAGTGGCCGCCAATGCTCCGGCTTCCACTGCGGCTTCGATGTGCTCGAGCAGCCGGGCGCTGCATCCCTCCATCGGGATCACCGGAGCGATGTGGGTGACCACCTCCTCGGCCAGGGCGGCGAACACCTCGGCCAGCTGGCTGCCTTCCTCCAGGGCCACCGGGGTCCCGGCGTCGCCACCGGCGGCCACCGACGGATGGATGGGAACCTGGCCGATCAGTGGGACACCGACTTCGGCGGCCAGCCTTTCCCCCCCGCCCGACCCGAACAGCGCGTAGGAGGTGCCGTGCTCACAGGTGAAGTCGCTCATGTTCTCGATGACCCCGGCCACCCGCAGGTAGCCCTTCCGAGCCATGTCCGCGGTGCGGGCGGCCACCTTCTGGGCCGCCACCGGTGGAGTGGTCACCACGATCACCTCGGTGCGGGGGAGCATCCGGGCCAGCCCCATCTGGATGTCGCCGGTACCCGGGGGCATGTCGATCAACAGGTAGTCGAGGTCGCCCCAGTGGACGTCCTCCAAGAACTGCTGCACCGCCCGGTTCAGCACCAGGCCCCGCCACATGATGGCGCTGTCCTCGTCGGCCAGGAATCCCATCGACAGGACCCGGAGCAGGCCGTCGCCGATCCGCCGCTCCAGCGGGACCATCTTTTTGCCCCGCGACTCCACCTCGCCCTGCATGCCCAATAGCCGGGGGATGGAGAAGCCCCAGATGTCGGCGTCGAGCACCCCGACGGTGAGCCCCCGCCGGGCCATGGCCACCGCCAGGTTGACGGTCACCGAGCTCTTCCCGACCCCACCCTTGCCCGAGGCGATGGCGATCACCCGGGCGGTGTCGGGAATGTCGGTGGCGGGGGCCGGGTTCCGGGCGGCCAGTCGGGCCCGGGCCATGACCACTTTGCGCTGCTCGGCGTCCATCACCCCGGTGGAGGTCGTGACGGTCTCGACCCCGGGCAACGCCCCTACGTGGGTCTCCACATCGCTGCGGATCTGGTTGCGGAGCGGGCAGCCGGCGATGGTCAGGGCGACTTCGACCTCCACCGCTCCGGCTCCCGGGAGCCGGATGGCCGTCACCATGCCCAACTCGACGATGTCGGCCCCCAACTCGGGGTCGACCACCCCCCGAAGGGCGTCACGCACCTGTTCCTCGGAGACCGGGATTGAGGCGCCGGGGCCGTCCACGCTGGTCATCACGTCCGAATTGTACCGGGGGTCCAGCTCAGGCCACCCCTAGCCGTGTACCGCTCAGGCACGGGCGCGGGTACCATGGGCGTCGACGGCTACCCCGGCTTCGGCCGGATGGCCGGTGTCATCTCGATCTGCAGGAGGAACGTCGTTGAGCACGACCATGCAAACGGTAAGCATCGGCAAGAGGCCAGCTCCAGTGACGCTGACCGATAAGGCGGCGTCCAAAGTCGTCGAGCTGCTGGCTCAAGAGGACACTGAGGGCCTGGCCCTCCGGGTGGCGGTTCGCCCCGGCGGCTGTTCCGGCTACAGCTATGAGATGTTCTTCGATGCCGACGTGGCCGACGACGACGTGGTGCGGGAGTTCGGCGGGGTGAAGGTCATCGTCGATTCGGCCAGTGCCGATCTGCTCAAGGGCTCGACCCTCGACTACGCCGACGGGCTGCAGGGCGACGGGTTCCACGTGACCAACCCCAACGCCAGCCGCACCTGCGGTTGCGGTTCCTCCTTCAGCTGACCCGCTGATCCTTGGCGGCGCCGATCGGTCCCTACAGCCCCATTCTGAGGGCGGGGCCCTGGC
This sequence comes from Acidimicrobiales bacterium, assembly GCA_036268775.1. Classification (GTDB taxonomy): domain Bacteria; phylum Actinomycetota; class Acidimicrobiia; order Acidimicrobiales; family RAAP-2; genus DASZIT01. The sequence goes on from DATATM010000012.1 coordinate 311,867, forward strand.
TGGTCACTTCCGGGCAACTCGGCCTGGAGCCGGCGACCACTCCTCCGACGCTGGTGGATGGCGGGGCGGTGGCCCAGTTGACCCAGGCCCTCGGCAACGGCGAACGCCTGTTGGCCGGGGAGGGGGCGGCTCTTGACGACGTCATCAAGACGACGGTATTCCTCACCGACATGGCGGAGTACGCCGCCGTCAACGACGCGTATGCCCAATTCTTCGGCGACCACCGGCCCACCCGTTCGGTGGTGGGGGTGGCGGCCCTCCCGCTCGGCGCCCGGGTAGAAGTCGAACTCTGGGCCTACCGACCTTCCTAGCGGCGGTCGGGAGCGGCGGTCGAGCCGCGGCATCATGGAGGGATGACCGCCAACCATGGCTACCTGCTTGACAACCAGCAACCCGAAGCTCCCCGGCGGTTTGACGCGCTGGCGGCGCTGTTCGACCCGTCGACCTTCCGCCATCTCGAGGCGGTCGGGACTGGGCCGGGTTGGCGGTGCTGGGAAGTCGGCGCCGGGGGTCCGTCGGTGGTCGAGTGGCTGGTCGGCCGGGTCGGGTTCGAGGGTCGAGTGCTGGCCACCGACATCGACACCAGCCGGATCACCGGCCTGGCCGCCCCCACCCTGGAGATCCGCCGCCACGACGTGGGTGAGGATCCCGCCCCGTCCGGCGACTTCGATCTGGTCCATGCCCGACTGGTGCTGGTGCACGTCCCCCAACGCGACCGGGGGCTGGCGGCGATGGTCGAGTCGCTCCGGCCCGGAGGCTGGCTGGTGGTGGAGGACGCCGACCCCGCGCTGCAACCGCTCATCTGCCCCGACGAATTCGGGCCCGAGCAGGAACTGGCCAACCGGTTGCGACGGGACTTCCGCACGCTGATGTCCGAACGGGGGGTGGACCTCGCCTACGGGCGGACCCTGCCCCGCCGGCTCCGGGAGGCCGGACTCGAAGGGGTGGAGGCCGACGCCTACTTCCCCATCACCTCGCCGGCTTGCACCGCGCTGGAACAGGCCACCGTCGAGCAGATTCGCCAGCAGCTGGTGTCGAGCGGGATGGCCACCGAGGAGGACATCGATCGCCATCTCCGCAACGTGGCCTCCGGCCGCCTGGACCTCGCCACCTCGCCGATGGTGTCGGCCTGGGGGCGGAAGCCTTTGGTGGCCTGAGCCTCCAGGTTCAGCGGCGGGCCATCCGCACATGGCTGCCGGCCGGGTTGAGCTCCACCCCTTCGGCCCGGAGCAGTCGGGCATGGTTCCGCTCGTGACCGGGGACCAGGCGACCCGAGGCAGTGACCACCCGCCACCACGGCAGGCCCTCGGGGGAGGTGGCCAGCAGCCGGCCGACCGCCCGGGAGGCACCCGGATACCCGGCTTCGTCGGCGACCTCGCCGTAGGTCACCACCTCGCCGGGTGGGAGGGCGGCGATTATCTTGGTCGTCGCCTCGACGAAGCCCGGGTCGGCCGCCATGTCCGGTCCGGCCTCAGGGAGTCCAGGAGGTCTGGCCGAACCGGTAGCCCACCGACCGGACCGTCTGGATCAGGTGGGCGTGTTCTTCCCCCAACTTGGCCCGCACCCGCCGGACGTGGACGTCGACGGTCCGGGCCCCGCCGTAGTACTCGTAACCCCACACCCGGCTGAGCAGCGTCTCCCGGGTGAACACCTTGCCGGGCCGGGCCGACAGGAAGCGCAGCAGCTCGTACTCCATATAGGTGAGGTCGAGCACCTTCCCCGACACCGCCGCCTGGTAGGTCTCGAGGTTGAGGACCAGCGCCCCGTGCTCCACCAGCTCGGGGCGGAGGCCCCGACCGGTGCGCCAGAACAGGTGGGCCAGCCGGGTGGTGAGCTCTTCGGGGTTCACCGGTTCGAGGCACATGTCGTCGAACAGGTCCTCCCGCAACTCGAGCTCGGCCAGCTGGCCAGTCCGGACCACCACGATTACCGGGGCCAGCGGCACCTCCCGCTTGCGGAGCTGACGACAGACCAGGAAGGCTCCGGCCGGGTCCTCGCCGCTGGCGATGACCGCCCCCGACCAGCCGTCTTCGGGTTCCTCCGTCTCCGCGGCTTCCGGGGTGGAGACGGCGCGCCAGGGGTAGCCGGCGCGATCCAGCACGGCGGTCACCTCGATGGGCGGAGGATCAGGAAAACACAACAGCGGCTCGATGTCGGTCGCTTCCTCTCACTCGTCCGGGGATCTTGGCGGCTGGCCGGCAGCTCTTCTGATGGTCTTTATTACAGCAGGGGAAAGTATCGGTTGAGTTCAAAGGGCGTGACATGGGCTTTGTACTGGGACCACTCCTGCCGTTTGTTCCGGATGAACCACTCGAAGACGTGATCGCCGAGGGTGTCGGCCACCAGCTGGGACGACTCCATCAGCCCCAGGGCCTCGTTGAGATCGCCGGGGAGGTGGGCGATGCCTTTGGACTTGAGCTCCTCGTCGGTGAGGTCGAACAGGTTGGCATGGGCCTCGGCCGGGAGCTCGTAGCCCTTCTCGATCCCCTGCAGCCCGGCGGCCAGGATCACCGCGAAGGCCAGGTACGGATTGCAGGCACTGTCGGGGGCCCGGTACTCCACCCGGGTGGATTGGTACTTCCCGGTCTTCACCACCGGCACCCGCACCAGCGCCGACCGGTTGTTCCGGGCCCAGGACATGTAGATGGGCGCCTCGTAACCGGACACCAGCCGCTTGTAGGAGTTCACCCACTGGTTGGTCACCGCGGAGATCTCGCCGGCATGCCGGAGGAGCCCGGCGATGAAGCCCTCGGCCACCTCCGAGAGGCCGTTGGCCCGCTCGAGGTCGACAAAGGCGTTGGCGTCGTCCTTGAACAGCGACAAATGGGTGTGCATGCCCGACCCCTGCACCCCTTCCAGCGGCTTGGGCATGAAGCTGGCGTGCACCTGCTGCTGGCGGGCCAACTCCTTCACCACCAGCCGGACGGTCATCACCGTGTCGGCCATGGTCAGGGCATCGGTGTAGCGGAGGTCGATCTCGTGCTGGCTGGGGGCGTCCTCGTGCTGGGCATGCTCGACGGGGATGCCCATCTCCTCCAGGGTGATCACCGTCCGCTGCCGGATGTCGCTGGTCCGGTCGGCGGCGGTCAGCTCGAAGTAGGAGCCATGGTCGAGCCCCTGGGGGCCATGGGACGGATCGGCGTCGGCGAAATAGAAGTACTCCATCTCCGGGGCGGCGTAGAAGGTGAAGCCGTTCTGGTGGGCCCGCTCCAGGGTCCGGCGCAACACGTGCCGCGGGCATCCCTGGAAGGGGGAGCCGTCGAGGTTGACGATGTCACAGAACACCCGGGCCACCGGCGCCTCCAGCCCGCCGGCCTGATCGTCCGACCGGGCGGCGGCCGAGCCACGCCCGCGCCCGTGCCAGGGCAGCAGCTGAAAGGTGTTGACGTCGGGGCGGGCGAGCACGTCGCTCTCCTGGACCCGGCTGAAGCCGTCGATGGCCGACCCGTCGAAGGTCATCCCCTCGTCGAGGGCGTTCTCCAGTTCGGCGGGGGTGATGGAGAACGTCTTCGGGGTGCCGAGCACGTCGGTGAACCACAGCTGCACGAACCGGATGCCGCGCTCTTCCACCGTTTTCAGGACGTATTCACGCTGGCTTCTCATCGGATCGGGTACCCCTCGATGATCAACTCCCGGCCGCGTCGCCGCAGACGGTCTCGACCAGGACGGCGGTCACCTTATAGGGGTCCATGTTGGCGTTGGGACGACGGTCCTCCAGCCAGCCCTTCTTGGCCTTGGCCACCGCCCAGGGGATCCGGATGGAGGCGCCCCGGTCGGAGGTCCCGTAGCTGAACTTGGAGAAGTGGGCGGTCTCGTGGGCGCCGGTCAGCCGGGTTTCGATCCCGATGCCATAGACGGCAATGTGCTCGTCGATCCGCTTCCCGATGGCCTCGCAGCCGGCGATGATGGCGTCCCAACCACCCTCCTCCCGCATGGCCTTGGTGGAGAAGTTGGTGTGGGCGCCGGCCCCGTTCCAGTCGCCGAGGATCGGCTTCGGCTCCAGGGTGGCGTAGACCCCGAAGTCCTCGGCGATGCGGAACAGCAGCCACCGGGCCACCCAGAGGTGGTCGGAGACGTCGAGGGGGGAGAGGACCCCGACCTGGAACTCCCACTGGCCCATCATCACTTCGGCGTTGGTGCCCTCGATGCCGATCCCCGCCTTGATGCAGGCGGCGGTGTGCTTCTCGACGATTTCGCGCCCGGGCATCTTGTCGCCGCCGACGCCGCAGTAGTAGGGGCCCTGGGGGGCGGGATAGCCCGAGACCGGCCAGCCCAACGGGCGGCTGTCCTTGATGAAGGTGTACTCCTGTTCGATCCCGAACATCGGTTCCTGGTTGCCATACTTCTCCGCCACCGCCCGGAGGTGGGCCCGGGTGTTGGTGGGGTGCGGGGTCATGTCGGTGAGCAGCACCTCGCACATCACCAGGATGTCATCGGGGCCGCGCAAGGGGTCGGGGCAGGTGAATACCGGCTGGAGCACGCAGTCCGAATCGTGGCCGAGGGCCTGGTTGGTGCTCGAACCGTCGAAGCCCCAGATGCCGGGCTTGTCCTTGTCGGGGATGACCTTGGTCTTACTCCGCAGCAACGGCGACGGCTCGGTCCCATCGATCCAGATGTATTCGGCTTGATACGGCACTCGCACTCCTCTACTTCTCGTATGTCCGCCAGGCACGGCGTCCTTGGCCAACAAGGGCTTATCCTCACAGAGCGTGATTTCCCAACCGTTTCCCGATTGTGAACGGAGGATGAACACGGTGCCACTGGGCTCCGTCCGGGGAGCGGAATTCCGGCTCCGGGCGGATGATCCGGTGAGTCTATGGCAACCGATTCGGGTGTCGGCAGCGGCCCATCTGACCAGGTCGGGCCGCCAGCGGGGGTCGATCGCCCCGGTAGTCTGAGCCCATGGCCCGACTGCGACTGGCCGCCTGCCAAATCAATACCGTGGTCGGGGATCTCGAAGGCAACGCCGCCCGCATCCTCGCCGCCTTGGACTCCGCCGAGGCGTCCGGCGCCGACCTGGCCGTCTTCCCAGAGCTGACCGTCACCGGCTACCCGCCGGAGGACCTCTTGAGCCGTCCGGCCTTCGTGGCCGAGAACCGGGCCGTCTTCGACCGGATCGCCGGATCCACCCGGAGCTGTGTGGCGGTGATCGGCTTTGTGGACACCGATCCCGAAGGCCACCTCATCAACGCCGCCGGGGTGTGCGCCAACGGCGAGGTGCTCGGCCGCTACGGGAAGCGGCTGTTGCCCAATTACGGGGTCTTCGACGAGCAGCGCTGGTTCACCCCCGGCACCGACCCGCTGGCCACCCATCTGATCGCCGGGGTGCCGGTGGGGGTCACCGTCTGCGAGGACATCTGGTTCCCCGGCGGCCCGGCGGTGTCCTACGCCCGGGCCGGGGCCCGGTTGCTGGTCAACCTCAACGCCTCCCCCTACTCCCAGGGGCGGTTGTCGGAGCGGCTCTCGATGCTGAAGGAGCGGGTGGCCGAGTCCGGCTGTGCCATCGCTTACGTCAACCAGATCGGCGGCCAGGACGAGCTGGTGTTCGACGGTGCCTCGGTGGTGATGGCGGCAGACGGCAACCTGGAGGCGGCGGCGGCCCAGTTCCGGGAGGAGGTGCTGGTCGTCGACTTGGAGATCGGCGAGGACGGCACGGCTCCCCCGGCGGCGAGGAGCATTGCCCCGCGGCTCGATCCCGACGCCGAGGTCTACGAGGCGCTGGTCCTCGGGACCCGCGACTACGTGGCCAAGAACGGGTTCACCGACGCGGTGATCGGCCTGTCCGGCGGCATCGACTCCTCGCTGGTGGCGACCATCGCCGTCGACGCCCTCGGGGCCGGCAATGTGCACGGGGTGACCATGCCCTCCCGGTATTCGAGCGAAGGCTCGGTGGACGACGCCGTCACCTTGGCCGCCCATCTGGGGATCGACATCGCCACCGCCCCCATCGAGGACGCCCACCACACCCTCTCGGCGCTGCTGGCCCCGATGCTCGGATCCGAACCGGTGGGGCTGACCGACGAGAACCTCCAGTCCCGGATCCGGGGGGTGCTGTTGATGGCCCTCTCCAATGCCAATGACTGGATCGTGCTGACCACCGGCAACAAGAGCGAGATGGCCACCGGTTACTCCACCCTCTACGGCGACTCCGCCGGTGGTTTCGCCGTCATCAAGGATGTGGAGAAGACGCTGGTCTACCGGCTCTGCCGCTACCGCAACCGGCAGGCCGGCTTCGACCTCATCCCCGAACCGGTCCTCACCAAGGCCCCCTCCGCGGAACTCCGGCCCGACCAGCGCGACGACGAGTCGCTGCCGCCCTATGAGGTCCTCGATCCGATCCTGGCCGGCTACGTGGAAGGTGACCGCTCGCCCGACGAGTTGGTGGCGGCCGGATTCGACCGACAGGCAGTCGAGCAAGTGGTGCGCCTGGTCGACCGGGCCGAGTACAAGCGCCGCCAGATGCCCCCGGGGGTGCGCATCTCCCGCAAGGCGTTCGGCAAGGATCGTCGGATGCCCATCACCAACCAGTACCGCTCCGGGGCCACCCACGTCTCATGACCAACCCCCCCGGCGGCGAACGGCTGCCGCTGCCTCTGTCTGTCACCGCCACCCTGGTGGGGGGATACCGGTGGATCGAGCACGCCCTCTATGAGGTGCTGGGTTCGTGGGTCACCGACATCCCGCTCCCCGGTGTCGCCGTCCACCTCGACGCCCAGAGCACCCGGCACGCCTGGCATGCCGAGCTGTGGGCCGACCGGTTGCCCGAGCTCCAGGGCGTCGATGCCGACGCCCTGACCCAGCCCCCCGATCCGGCCGCCTCCGTCCTCACCACCTTGGCCGGGAGCGCTCCGCTGCCGGGCACCCCGGTCACCGCCGGTTGGGCCTGGGACACCACCGATGACGACGGCGGCACCCCGGATCCCCCCGGGGCCCTCCCCCGGTTGGCCGGCCTCTACCGGGTGGTCCTGCCCCGGCTGGTGGTGAGCTACGAGCACCATCTCCGGATCGCCTCGGAGGTGACCGACGCCCCCCTGCTGCGGGCCTTGCGGCTGATCCTGGCCGACGAGATCGAGGACTGGCGGGCGGGGGAGCGGCTGGTCCAGCGCCTGGTGACCCGGCCCCACGACGTGGAAGCCGTCTACGCCTTCCAGCAGCGGCTGGAGCTGGCGGCGGTGGGATCGTCGTTGGCGTCGGGCCTGGTGAGGTTTCCGGCCGGCATCGGCTCCGGTTGATCGGCAGGGGTCCCCACCAGGCCAGGCCCCTCCCGAGGCCACCGGCCAAGGGGGGCTCCGGGCACCGGCGAGGGCCCAAGATGGGCCGTATGCAGGGCCTGCTGCTCGGGGGGCTTGACGCGTCCGGTAAACTTCGAGGGCAGCGACAGTTGCACCCGAGAGCGTCAGACCTAATCGAGCGAGCACCGAGAGGTGTGGATGGCGCGGATGCGCTCCGGTTAGATCGGCGGCCCCCACGACGTTGGGGAGAACGAAGGACCGTGAAGTTGGCAAAGGAGCGCCTCGAAAGAGACGACGAAGACCTGGTGCGACTGTACCTGACCGATATCGGTCAGTACCCGTTGTTGACCAAGGACGACGAAGTCCGCCTGGCCCAGGCAATCGAGGCGGGCCGGGAGTCGGACGCCACGCTGGCCACCGCACCCAAGGGCCTCACCCCGGCCAAGCGCCGCGAGTTGCGACGCACCACCCTCCAGGGGGAGCAAGCCCAGCAGACCTTCGTCCAGTCCAACCTCCGGCTGGTCGTCTCCATCGCCAAGAAGTACCAGGCCTCCGGCCTTCCCCTCCTCGACCTCATCCAGGAGGGCAACCTCGGCCTGATGCACGCGGTCGAGAAGTTCGACTGGCGCAAGGGCTTCAAGTTCTCCACTTACGCCACCTGGTGGATCCGCCAGGCCATCACCCGGGGCATCGCCAATACCGGACGGACGATCCGTCTACCCGTCCACGCCGGCGACACCCTGGCCCGGGTCCAGAAGGCCCAGGCCCGTCTTGAGCTCAAGTACGGCCGGCCGGCCACCTTGGCCGAGCTCGGCGCCGAGGTCGAGATGCCGGAGGACAAGCTGGTGGAGGCCCTCCGCTTCCGAGCCGAGCCCCTCTCGTTGTCCGAGCCCCTCCGGGAGGACGGCGACGCCGAACTGGGTGACGTGGTCGAGGACCGGTCAGCCGAGTCGCCGTTCGAAGTGGCGGCGGTGTCCTTACTTCCCGACGAGATCGGCCGGCTGCTGTCCCCCCTCGACGAGCGTGAGCGGGAGATCCTCCGGCTCCGGTTCGGCCTCGACCGGGGCGAGCCCCGCACCCTCGAGGAAGTCGGCGAGCACTTCAACCTGACCCGGGAGCGGATCCGCCAGATCGAGGCCCGGGCCATGTCGAAGCTGCGCCATCCGTCGTCGGATACCGGCGCCCGGGATCTGCTCACCGTCTGAGCCTGCCGATCCCGCCGATCCCAGGCGGCTGCAGTCGAGAGGACAACGGCGCATCGAGGGGGTACGCTCCTCAGTTATGAAGAAGCTGATCATTCTCGCCGTGCTGGTTGCCCTGGGTGTCGTCGCCGCCAAGCGGCTCCGTCCTTCCTGAGCCACCGGCGCTGAGCCTCGGCTCACGACACATAGAGCTTCCCGTCTCGGACGGGATTGCTGGGGGACCCGTCAGCTACGGGGTCGGCGGGCGATCCGCCAGGCCACCAATGCCCCGACGGTGGCGGCCGCCGTCGCCCCGGCCACCATGGCCGTGGCCGGAAGGCTGGGCACGCTCACCCGATCCCGCAGTCGCACCGGCTTGGTGAACTGCATGATCTCCCAATCCCGCTCATGGGCCGCCTTGGCCAGCACCCGGTCGGGGTTCACCGCCACCGGGTGTCCGACCGCCTCCAGCATGGGCAGGTCGGTATAGGAGTCCGAGTAGGCCCACGACTGGAGCAGGTCGATGCCTTCCTTCTCGGCCAGGACGGTCATCGCCTCCGCCTTGAACGGACCGTAGGCGTAGAAGGCCATCTCCCCCGCATATCGGCCGTCCTCGTCCACCACCGCCCGGGTGGCGATGCACCCGTCGACGCCGAGGTGCTCGGCCAACGGCTGGACGATCTCCTCCGGTGACGCCGACACCAGGTAGACCTTGTGGCCGGCCGCCCGGTGGGCCTCGATGAGGTCGAGAGCCTCGGCATAGATGATCGGCTCCACCGTCTCTTCCAGCGCTTCTCGGACGATGTCCCGGATCTGTTGCTGGTTCCACCCCTTGGTGAGAGTCAGCATCGACTCCCGCACCCGGGCCAGCTTCTGTTCGCTGGCCCCGAGGTGGAGGTAGATGATCTGGGAGACCAGCGCCCGGAGGATGAGCCGGCGGTTGATCAGGCCGCCGCGGTAGAAGGGTCGCCCGAAGGCGGCGATCGACGCCTTGGCGATGACCGTCTTGTCCAGGTCGAAGAAGGCGCCCTTCAAGCTGTCAGTGCCCCACGAGCAGTTGCCGGACGTCGTCCTCGGCCTCGGCGGTCACCAACACCAGCACCTCGTCCCCCGCCGCCAGCCGGGTGTCGCCCCGGGGCACGATGAGCCGGTCGTCGCGCACCACCGCCACCACCGTCGCCTCCCGGGGAACGCCGAGGTCGACCAGTGTGGTCCCGCCGGCGGGGGAATCTTCCGCCAGGGTGACTTCCACCAGGTGGGCGCTCCCGCCTTCGAACCGGAGCAGGCGGACCAGTGACCCGACGGAGACGGCTTCTTCCACCAGGGCGGTGAGGAGTTGAGGAGTCGACACCGAGACGTCCACCCCCCAGCTCTCGGTGAACAGCCACTGATTCTTCGGATGGTTGACCCGGGCCACCACCCGGGGGACCGCGAACTCCTGTTTGGCCAGTAGGGAGACGACCAGGTTGTCCTCGTCGTCGCCGGTGGCCGCCACCACCACGTCGACGGTGGCGAGCCCGGCAGCGTCCAGCGACGACACCTCGCAGGCGTCGGCCACCACCCAGGTGACGTCGAGGCTGTCCCGGATCCGGGCGACCAGATCGTGGTCCTTGTCGATGAGGAGGACGTCGTGCCCTCCGTCGTGGAGGTCCGAGGCGATGGCGGTGCCCACGCTGCCGGCTCCGGCGATGGCCACTTTCATGACGCTCCGTCCTGGTTGTCCTGGTCGAGATCGACCACCGGCACCGGGATGCCGGCGATGACCCTCACCGGGTTGTCGTCATCCCCCCGGGAACTCCGGGGGGAGGCGAACCGCGCCTCGAAGGCAGCCTTGCCGGTATCGGAGACAACGAAGTGGAGCACATCGCCATCTTGGCCGACCAGGTCGTCGATATCGAGGCGGGCCACCCCGGCGCGGGTCACCGACACCAGGACGACCTCGCCGGGGACGTTGAGGTCGGCCAGCCGCTTGCCGGCGAACTTCTCGTGGAGCTGGCGCTCCACCAGGGTCAGGGTCCCGGTCGGGTCGGTCCACTCCACCTCCCCCTCGCCGGGGACCAGCCGCCGCCGCACCTGGTCGATGGTCCACGACACGGTGGCGACGGTTGGAATCCCGAGGCGCAGGTAGATCTGGGCCCGGCGCGGGTCGTAGATGCGAGCCACCACGTTGGGGATCTCGTAGGTCTCCCGGGCGATGCGGGCGGTGAGGATGTTGGAGTTGTCACCGCTGGTCACCGCAGCCAGCGATTCCGCCTTCGGGGCGCCCGCCTGGTCGAGGGTGTCGCGGTCGAACCCGGAGCCGACCAGCAGGGTTCCCGGCCAGTCAGGGGGCAGCCGACGGAACGCCTTGGCGTTGCGATCGATCACCGACACCGAGTGCCCTTCCTCCAACAGGCCGATGGCCAACCCCGAACCGACCCGACCACATCCAACCACGATCACGTGCACCCGGACCATGCAACACGCCCGAAGGGGAGATGACAACTCAGGAGGGTCCGTCGAGGGCGGAACCGGGGGGAACCCGCGCCCGGCCGCCCGCACTTCCCGTGTTTTACTGAGTGGGTGGACGCTCCCGGCACCGGCGATTTGGGGGCGGTGGCCGCCCCGGAGGGGGATGCCGCACCCGCCCCACCGCCCGGCCCGGTCCAGGCCCGGTCCCGGCCGACGGCCACTCCCACCATCGCCATCGACGTCCCCGAAACGCTCCGCTACCGGCTGAAGAACACCCTCCTCGGTCCTCCGCTGGTCAACGAGCAGCTCAGCTCGGAACGGCTGAGCCGCCCCAGCGCCCTCGGGGTCCTCGCCCCCGACTGCATCTCGTCGTCGGCCTACGGGACCGAGCAGATGCTCACCCAGCTGGTGCCGTTCGTGGGACTCGCCGCCTTCACCCTGGTCGTCCCCATCACCTTCGCCATCCTCGGCGTGCTGTTCTTCGTCACCCTGTCGTACCTCGAGGTCATCCAGCTCTACACCAAGGCCGGCGGGGCCTATGTGGTGGCCCGGGAGAACTTCGGCGCCAACATCGCCCAGGTGGCGGCCGTCGCCCTCCTCATCGACTACACGGTGACAGTGGCGGTTCAGTCGGCGGCCGGGACCGCCGCCCTCTCCAGCGCCTTCCCGGGGCTGGTCCCCTATACCGTCCCCATCACCATCGGGGTGGTGGTCCTGTTGCTCTACGGCAACCTGCGGGGCATCAAGGAGGCGGGCAAGTTCTTCGCCTTCCCCACCTACTTCTTCATCCTCAGCCTGGCCACCGTGGTCATCGTCGGCTATATCCGGGAGGTCACCGGGACCCTCCACGTCCACAGCGTCCAGCACGTCGGCACCCTCCCCATCGGCCACTCGGGATCGGGGCTCCTCTACGGGGCGTCGTTCATCATCATCCTCCGGTCGTTCGCCAACGGCGGCTCGTCGTTGACCGGGCTGGAGGCCATCTCCAACGGGGTGGGCGCCTTCCGCCGGCCGGCCTCCCGCAACGCCCGTCAGGTGCTGGTGGTGATGAGCAGCGTGCTGGCCTTCCTGGTCCTCGGGGTTACCCTGATCGCCCACTGGACCCATGCGGTGCCCTACGCCGCCGGCTCCCCGACGGTCGTCTCCCAGGAGGTGGGCTACGTCCTCGGATCCGGTCCGGTGGGCCGGGTCCTCTTCTACGTGGTCCAGTTCGCCACCGTCCTGATCCTCTACACCGGGGCGAACACCAGCTTCAACGGCTTCCCGTTCCTGGCCAGCTTCGTGGCCGAGGACTCGTTCCTCCCCCGGCAGCTGACCCGTCGCGGCCACCGGCTGGTCTTCTCCAACGGGATCATCGTCCTCACCGTGGTGGCGGTGGCGCTGTTGTTGGTGACCCGGGCCAAGGTCAACAATCTGGTCGCCCTCTATGCCATCGGGGTGTTCACCGGCTTCGCCATGGCCGGGGCGGGGATGGTCAAGCACCATCTCGACGCCAAGGGCCCCCACTGGCGCCGGAGTGTGGCCGTCAACGGGTTCTCCGCCTTCCTCACTGCCGTCATCGTCCTCATCTTCGCCACCGTGAAGTTCAAGGAAGGGGCGTGGGTGGTGGTGGTAGCCGGACCCCTGATGTTCTGGGGATTGATCCGCCTCCATCGTCAGTACGTCGACGAGGAGCATCAACTCGAAGAGGGCGCTCCGGAGGCGGCCGAAGCCGCGGTCCTCAACCGGCACGTGGTGGTGGTGTTGGTCGACCGGTTGGACATGGCGACGGCCCGGGCCCTCCAGTACGCCCGGACCCTCCACCCCGATGAGATCCGGGCGGTGCACTTTCTCCTCGACGCCCGGGAGGCCGCCGCCCTGGAGGCGGAGTGGAGCCGGCTGGGGCTGACCCGGCTCCCGCTCGACGTGATCGAGTGCGAGGACCGGCGGCTCACCCGCGCCGCCCTGGAGTTGGCGGCGGAGGCGGTGGCCGACAACAACACCGAACTGACCATGCTGTTACCCCGGCGGGGCTTCGAAGCCGGCTGGCACCGACTCCTCCACGACGGCACCGCCGACCGCATCGCCGCCTCCGTCAGCCAGCTCCCCCATGTCAATGTCAGCGTGGTGCCGTACCAGCTGACCGGTGGATGGCTGTCCCGGCGGCGGGAGTGGCGGAGGAAGGGACCAGTTCCGACCGAGACGGGGGCCGACGCCAGCGCCCGGGCGACCAAGGCCACCGCCCGGGCCGGTCAACGGCTGGCCGAGCGGGAGGCGGCCAAGCCGTCGTTCGATCGGGCCGCCTTCGGTGAGCGGGGACGGGGGACCATCCCGATCGGGGAGGCGCAGTGGCGAAACCGGGTCCGGGTGGCCGGGAAGATCCGGTCGGTGCGGGTGCAGCCCCGGGCCGGGACCTCCAACCTCGAGTGCGTGCTGGCCGACGGCAGCGGGAAGATCCTCCTGGTCTTCCAAGGCCGGCGGCGAATTCCCGGGGTGCAGCCCGGGGCTCGGCTGGTGGTGGAGGGAATGGTGGGGGATTGGGGCCACCACCAGGCAATTCTCAATCCCGACTACGAACTGATTGCCGGCCCCGACGCCGACGAAGACTCGCCCTGATCCGGCGAGTCTTGCCTTGGAGGCCCATTTGTCGGTAGCTTCTGCCCGCATTGCCGGTACGACACGCGCTCTGGGTGTTCTCCGGTGCCGGGCCCTGGCTGTGGCCTCGTCAAGGGGAGGAAACCCAACCTTCGGCGAATTGTCGCGGCGCTAGGCGTCCGGACCAGTTCATTCACCCGGCCTCAACTAAACCTCGTTGCAATCGAAGGGAGCACCACCGATGATTCACCTCCTGGCTGAAGGGGGTTACCAGAGTTTTCTTCTCTCCAATCCCGAGAAGACCTGGTTGTATCTCGCCATGGCCGCCGCGGTGGTGGCCATCATCGTGGCGGTGTCGTTGGTGCGGGGCGTGCTCGCCGCCGATCAGGGGACGGCGTCGATGAAGGAGATCGCCCTGGCTGTCCAGGAGGGCGCCGAGGCGTTCCTCTCCCGCCAGTTCAAGACCATCCTGGTCATCGTGGTCCCGCTGGCGGTGTTGATCTTCTTCACCGCCACCAAGGTGACCCACCCCGGTGCCGACGGCACCACGGTGGTCGACCTGACCTTCTTCCAGGCCGGCATCTACCGGGTCATCTGCTTCCTGGCCGGCGCCCTCTGCTCGGGCCTCACCGGCTTCATCGGCATGAGCCTGGCCGTGCGGGGCAACGTCCGCACCGCCGCCGCCGCCCGGGAAGGGAAGATGGCCCCCGCTCTCAAGGTCGCCTTCCGCACCGGCGCCATCACCGGTTTGTTCTGCGTGGGCCTCGGCCTGCTCGGCGCCACCGTGATCGTCCTCATCTTCCAGAACACCGCCACCTCGGTGCTGATCGGCTTCGGCTTCGGGGCGTCGCTGCTGGCCCTCTTCATGCGGGTGGGTGGCGGTATCTTCACCAAGGCCGCCGACGTGGGCGCCGACCTGGTCGGCAAAGTCGAGGCCGGCATCCCCGAGGACGACCCCCGCAACGCCGCCACCATCGCCGACAACGTGGGCGACAACGTGGGCGACTGCGCGGGGATGGCCGCCGACCTCTTCGAGTCCTACGCCATCACCATCATCGCCGCCATCATCCTCGGCGTCGCCGCCTTCGTCTCCATCGGCAAGGGCAATGTCTCGGCCAGGACGGTGGTCTTCCCGTTGATCATCCCCGCCATCGGGATCATCGCCACCATCATCGGCATCTTCCTGGTGCGGGCCATGCCAAAGGACAAGAGCGCCATGGCCCCGATCAACCGGGGGGTATGGATCGCCGCCGTCCTGACTATCGCCGGGACCGCGGCGGTGGCCGGCGGCTACCTCCACTACTGGAAGGCGTTCTACGCCGTCCTGACCGGGGTGGTCCTCATGCTGGTGGCCAGCGCCATCACCGAGCAGTTCACCTCCACTGAACGTGGACCGGTCCGGGAGATCGCCGAAGCGGCACGAACCGGGCCTGCCACCACCACCCTGGCCGGCATCGCCATCGGCCTGGAGTCGTCGGTATGGGCGATCGTCGCCATCGCCGTCGCCATCGCGGTATCGGTCGGCCTCGGCGGCGGCAACATCGAGCTGACGCTCTATCTGATCTCCCTCACCGGGATCGGCCTGCTGTCGACGGCAGGGATGATCGTCTCCGAGGACAGCTTCGGCCCGGTGTCGGACAACGCGGCGGGGATCGCGGAGATGTCCGGCGAGTTCACCGGCGAAGCCGAGCGGGTCATGGTCAGCCTCGATGCGGTGGGCAACACCACCAAGGCGGTGACCAAGGGAGTGGCCATCGGTTCGGCGGTCATCGCTTCTGTCTCCCTGTTCGCCTCTTTCATCGAGACCGTCGGCTCGCAGCTGGGGCTCCACGCCCCGGCCATCGGGAGCCCCGGCTACGACGTCAACTGGTTGTTCAACCAGGCCCAGACCCAGATCAACGTGTCCCATCCGACTGTCTTCATCGGGCTGTTGATCGGTGGGTCGATCGCCTTTCTGTTCTCGTCGCTGGCCATCCGGGCGGTGGGTAGGACAGCCGGCACGGTGGTCCAGGAGGTGCGGCGCCAGTTCCGCGAGCACCCCGGCATCATGGATTACACCGAGAAGCCGGAATATGGCCGGGTGATCTCCATCTGCACCACCGCCTCCCAACGGGAGCTGGCCACCCCGGCCCTGCTGGCGGTGTTGACCCCGGTCATCATCGGGTTCGGCATCAATTACTTCGCCCTCGGGGCTTTCCTGGCCGGGACCATCCTCTCTGGGCAGCTGATGGCCAACTTCCTGTCCAACTCCGGGGGGGCGTGGGACAACGCCAAGAAGTACATCGAGGACGGGCACGAGGGGGGCAAGGGATCCGAGGCCCACAAGGCGGCGGTGATCGGCGACACCATCGGCGATCCGTTCAAGGACACCGCCGGGCCGGCGCTCAACCCGATGATCAAGGTGATGAACCTGGTGTCCCTCCTCATCCTTCCCGCCGTCATCACTCTCCACGCCCACACCGGTGCCCGCCTGGCTATTGCCGGCGGCGCCCTGGTCGTGTTGTTGGTCTCCATCGCTTTCTCCAAGCGCAAGGCCGAGGCGATGGACACCGAGTTGCCGCCCAGCGAGGCTGTCGCCTTGGACCAGGCGGCCACCGCCGCGGTCGGTTCCGCCCACGATTGAGCTCGCCGCCGGGCTCGCTACCCTGACCGCGGGGGGTGGGGTTGACAGCGGGTGACCGCACAGTTCACCCTGTGGCGACTGCTATGACATCCACCGACCTCACCCCAACCAGCCAAGACACCGCGGGAGCCAAGGGCTCCTCCTCGGGGTCGACGGCGGCCCGGCGGGGGGCAAAACCCCTGGTCATCGTGGAGTCGCCGGCCAAGGCCAAGACCATCGCCGGGTTGCTCGGCTCCGACTACGTGGTGGAGTCGTCCATCGGTCACATCCGGGACCTGCCCCGGCGGGCCGACGAGGTCCCCGCCTCGGTGAAGGGCGAATCCTGGGCCCGGCTGGGGGTCGACGTCGACAACGGTTTCAAACCCCTCTACGTGGTCTCCGCCGACAAGAAGGCCCAAGTCGCCAAGTTGAAGCAACTGGTCAAGCAGGCAAGCGAGGTCTACCTGGCCTCGGACGAGGACCGGGAGGGGGAGTCGATCGCCTGGCACCTCCTCGAGGTGCTGAACCCCCAGGTGCCGGTCAAACGGATGGTGTTCCACGAGATCACCCGCCCGGCCATCGAACGGGCGGTCACCGAATGGCGGGAGCTGGACCGCCGGCTGGTCGACGCCCAAGAAGCCCGGCGCATCCTCGACCGGCTCTACGGCTACGAAGTGTCGCCGGTCCTCTGGAAGAAGATCATGCCCCGGCTGTCGGCCGGCCGGGTCCAGAGTGTGGCAACCCGGATGGTGGTGGAGCGTGAACGGGCCCGGATGAAGTTCAGCTCCGCCGACTGGTGGGGGCTCGACGGCACCTTCATCACCGAGGCCCCCGCTACCGAGGGGACGCCTAACTCGTTCACCGCCGCCCTGGTGGCGGTGGACGGGGTGACGCTGGCCTCCGGTCGCGACTTCGACGACACCGGGGCGCTGACCTCGCCGGGATCGGTGGTGGTGTTGGGGGAAGCCGAGGCCCGGGGGTTGGCGGCCGGTCTGGAGGGGGCGTCCTTCACGGTCAAGTCCATGACCCACAAGCCGTTCCGACGCTCCCCGGCGGCGCCGTTCATGACCTCCACCCTCCAACAGGAGGCGGGTCGGAAGCTGCGCTTCAGCTCCAAACGCGCCATGCAGATCGCCCAGCGGCTCTACGAGCAGGGCTGGATCACCTACATGCGGACGGACTCGACCACGCTGTCGGGCGAGGCCCTGGCCGCCGCCCGGGCCCAGGCCGTCTCCCTCTACGGACCCCAGTATGTGCCGGACAAGGCCCGGGTCTACGAGCGGAAGGTCAAGAACGCCCAGGAGGCCCACGAGGCGATCCGGCCGGCGGGGGAATCGTTCCGCACCCCCGACGAGGCGTCGCGGTCGCTGTCGGGGGACGAGTTCCGGCTCTACGACATGATCTGGAAGCGCACGGTCGCCTCCCAGATGGCCGACGCCAACGGGACCAGCGCCCAGGTGCGATTGGTCGGCACCGCCACCGACCCGGCGGGGGGCCCAAACCGGGAGACGGAGTTCTCCGCCAGCGGCAGGGTCATCCAGTTCCCCGGGTTCCTCCGGGCCTACGTGGAGGGCGAGGACGACCCCGACGCCGAGTTGGCCGATCGGGAAGTGCAGCTGCCCCCGATGGCCGAGGGCGACCCCCTGGCGGTCGACAGCCTGGAGCCCGGGTCCCATGCCACCCAACCGCCGGCCCGGTTCACCGAAGCGTCACTGGTGAAGGCGATGGAGGAGTTGGGGGTCGGCCGACCCTCCACCTATGCCAGCGTGATCGCCACCATCCTCGACCGCGGCTACGTGTGGAAGAAAGGAACCGCCCTGGTCCCGTCGTTCACCGCCTTCGCGGTGGTGGGACTGCTGGAGCGGTACTTCGCCAACCTGGTCGACTACGGGTTCACCGCCTCGATGGAGGACGACCTCGACGCCATCGCCTCCGGCGACGAAGAGTCGCTGCCCTGGCTCACCCGCTTCTACTTCGGCACTGCCGATGCAGGGGCCAACGGCGGCGGCAACGGGAAGGACGCCACCTCGACCAACGGCTCGGAGGCGGGCCGGTTGGGTCTCAAGCGCGAGGTGAACACCTATCTGGGCGAGATCGACGCCCGGGAGATCAACTCCATCCCCATCGGGACGGGGAGCGACGGCGTCGAGATCGTCGCCCGGGTGGGGCGCTACGGCCCCTATCTCCAACACGGCGACGACCGGGTCTCCATCCCCGAAGACCTGGCCCCCGACGAGCTCACCCCGGCGCGGGCCGAAGAGCTCCTGGCCGCGCCGTCGTCCGACCGGGTGCTGGGCGAGGATCCGGAGACGGGACTGCCGGTCCAGGTCAAGGCCGGACGGTTCGGCCCTTACGTGCAGCTGGGTGAGGTGGTGGACGGGGGTCCGAAGCCGCGCACCGCTTCGCTGTTCGCCTCCATGGTGCCGGCCACCGTCAGCTTCGAACAGGCCCTCGAGTTGCTGCGCATCCCCCGGGTGGTGGGCACCGATCCGGCGAGCGGCGAGGAGATCGTCGCCCACAACGGCAAGTTCGGTCCCTACCTGAAAAAGGGCACCGACACCCGCAGCCTGCTGACCGAGGACCAGATCCTCAACGTCAATGTCGACGAAGCGCTGGCCCTGTTCGCCCAGCCGAAGACCCGGCGGGGCCGCAATGCCGCCGGGCCGCTCCGGGACATGGGTGTCGACCCCGACACCGGGCTGCCGATGGTGGTGAAGGACGGTCGCTTCGGCCCCTATGTCACCGACGGCACCACCAATGCCTCGCTCCGCACCGGGGACGATGTCGACACCCTGACGGTGGAGCGGGCCGCCGAGCTGTTGGCGGAGCGTCGGGCGGCGGGTCCCTCCTCCCGCAAGAAGGCGGCCAAGAAGAAGGCTCCCGCCAAGAAGGCCGCGGCCAAGAAGAAGGCGGCGGCCAGCAAGACCGCGGCGCTGAAAGCGACCGCCGAGCCGAAGCCGACCACCGGGTCAGAGTGACCGATGGGTCGCGTGGTCGCCTGATCGCGCTCGAGGGGATCGACGGCTGTGGCAAGTCCACCCAGGCCGGGGTGCTGGCCGCCCGGCTCGGGGCGGTGCTCACCTTCGAGCCCGGGGCCACCCCCCTGGGCAGCCATCTCCGTGGCCTGCTCCTCGACTCTGAACGTCCCCCGCTGGCCGAGCGGACCGAAGCGTTGCTGATGGCGGCCGACCGGGCCCAGCACGTGGCGGCGGTGGTGGCACCGGCCCTCCAAGCCGGCGACTGGGTGGTCACTGATCGCTTCTCGGGATCGACGCTCGCCTACCAGGGCTACGGGCGGGGGCTCGGCCTTCCCGGCCTCCGACAGTTGGTCGACTGGGCCACCGGAGGACTGCGGGCCGACCTCAGCATCCTCATCGAGGTCCCGTCGGGGTTGGCGGCCGAAAGGTCCCGTCCGGATCGTCTCGATCGGTTCGAGGTGCTGGGGCCGGAGTTCCACCAGCGAGTGGCCGACGGTTTCCATCAGTTGGCCACCGACGATCCCGAGGCCTGGGTGGTGGTGGACGGCACCGGGGGGGTCGATGAGGTGGCCGCCTCGGTGTGGTCGGCGGTGCGGGAGCGATTGGGAGAGCCGACCGGTGGCTGACCTGGAAGGGACCGAGGTGCCAGTGGCGGCCCTGTTCGACGGGGTGGTCGGCCAGCCGGCGGCGGTGGCCCAGCTCCGGGCTTCGGCCCGCCGACCGGTGCATGCCTATCTCCTCCACGGGCCGCCGGGGTCGGGAAAACGGGAAGCCGCCCTCGGCTTCGCCGCCGCCCTGCTCTGCCCCGATGGCGGGTGCGGGGTGTGCTCCACCTGCCGCCGGGCGCTGGCCGGCACCCACCCCGACGTAGTGATGGTGGAGCGATCCGGGGCGTCACTCAGCATCGACGATGCCCGGAGCGTCGCCGGTCGGGCCCAACGCCGGCCGCTGGAGGCGTCACGCCAGGTGCTGGTGGTGACCGATATCCACCGGGCCCTGCTGTCGGCCCCGGCCTTGCTCAAGACCATCGAGGAGCCGCCCCCCTCCACCGTGTTCGTCCTGGTCGGCGACGAGCTGCCCCCGGAGCTGGCCACCATCGCCAGCCGGTGCGTGGAGGTGGCCTTCGATCCGGTTCCCGTCGATGCGGTGCGGACCTGGTTGATGGGCCACGGGGTGAGCGAAGACGTCGCCGGATCGGTGGCGGTGGTCTCCGGTGGCCGGCTGGACCGGGCCAAACTGCTGGCCACCGATCCGGGGTTCGCCGAACGGGTGGAGCGATGGCGGTCGGTGCCCTCCCGGCTGGACGGAACCGGAGCCACCGCCTGCATCGTGGCCGCCGAGCTGCTGGCGTCGGCCGACGAGGTGCTGGGCCCGCTGCGCCAACAGCACGCCGCCGACATGGCCGTCCTCCAGGAGCGGGCGGAAGCCACCGGGGCCAAAGCCATCACCGGTCGCAAGGAGGTGGAAGACCAACACAAGCGCGAGGAACGCCGGTGGCGGACCGACGAGTTGAGGACGGGACTGGCCACCTTGGCGGCGGTCTATCGCGACCGGTTGGTGACCGCCGCCGACGCGCTCCGGGACTCGGGATCCGCCGGCGCCGAGGCCGACAGCCGGGAGTTGGTCGGCCAGGTGGCCGCCATCGAGCAGGCCGCCGTCGTGCTCATCCGCAACCCCAATGAGCCGCTGTTGATGGAGGCGCTGATGTCCCGGTTGTCCGGACTGGCCAGCTGATGCCTCCGCCAGGGGAAACCGCACCAGTGGCGTTCGGATAGCGTGGCCCCTCGCGCCTGGGTAGCTCAGTCGGTAGAGCAACGCACTCGTAATGCGTAGGTCAGGAGTTCGATTCTCCTCCCAGGCTCTGGTTCGGAGGTTGGCCGGCGCCAACGGCAGCTTCCGTTGAACCCCCTCGGCTTCGAGGTGGATAGCTCCCTCAATTTTGGAGCCTTGTGGGATGCTTCTCTCCATGCCACCCGAGATCCGAATCGATCCGAATTCCGGCTCGAGAGACGATGTCGCCTCTGACGCCACGGACCTCCAGGCCCAGGCCGACGCCCATGGATGGATGCACACCATCGACCTCGGGGACGGGGTGGTCACCAAGGGACACGGGGTCCACTGGCACGGTTCCGAGACCTTTCCGAACTTTGAAGGGCTCTCCGTCCTCGACATCGGCGCCTGGGATGGGTACTACTCGTTTTTGGCCGAACGGAACGGAGCCAGCCGGGTGGTGGCATTGGACCACTACGCCTGGGGCGTCGACGTCAATGCTCGAAACGCCTATTGGGCCGACTGCGTTGCATCCGGCACGCTCCCCGACCATTCCCGGGATTTGACTGACTTCTGGGACCCGGAACTTCCGGGACGACGGGCCTTTCGGTTTGCCTCCGAAACGCTCAGGTCACAAGTCGAGGAAGTGGTGGGTGACTTCACCACCATGGACATCAATTTGCTGGGCAGATTCGATGTGGTTCTGTTCCTGGGGGTTCTGTATCACCTCAAAGAGCCCCTCACCTGTTTGGAACGGGTACGGGCGGTCACCAAGCAGGTGGCGGTCATTGAAACCGAGGCGGTACATCTGCAGAGTAACGACGATGCTTCTGCCCTTCAGTTTCATGCCGGCGATGAACTGAGAGGCGACTTCGGAAATTGGTTCGTACCGACGATCGGCGGCCTTCACCAGCTGTGTCGGGCGGCGGGATTCTCTTGGGTCAGCACCATCGTCGGTCCTCCGGCCGGCCCTCCGCCAAAGGTGGAATCACGCCGTGAACGTGTGCGACGTCGGATGGCTGGATTGCCGGCGCCGGGGCCCAGTTCTCCACCGTCGGCGAACTATCGGGCGGTCGTACACGCCTTTGTATGACCCGGGCGAGGCGAGCAACGCCGACCCGTCATTCCCGACCGGGCCATTCAGGTGGCGTCGTGGAAGAGGAGGCCGAGGGCGACCCGCCGTCCGGAGCGAATCACCGACACCCCATGGCGTACCGGCGCCGCCGACCACCCCCGCGACGACTCGACCGGCCGGTCCCGGGTGGTGAACACCAGCCCCTGGCCCCGGGGGAGGGCGATGCTGGTGGCCCGGGACTGGGCCCGCGGGCGCTGTTCGACCAGCACGAATTCCCCGCCGGTGAAGTCGATGCCGGGCCGACTCAGATTGATGACCACCTGGAGCGGGAACACCAGCTCCCCGTAGAGGTCACGGTGCAAGGCGTTCCAGTCGCCCTCGCCGTAGTTGAGCAACAGCGGGGTCGGTTTGGTCTGCCCGGCGGCGTGGCACATCGCCAGCCACTCGTCGAGGCGGTCGGGCCACGGCGTCGGCCGGCCGAGCTTGGTGTACCAGTCACGGGCGACCGGTAGCAGCCGCGGGTAGAGGGATTGCCGCAGTTCCTCCACCAGCCGGGGAAGCGGACGGGACAGGTAGCGGTACTCGCCCTCCCCGAATCGGTGCCGGCTCATGTTGACCGTCGAGCGGAACCCCTCGCCCCGGTCGTAGAAGCCGACCAGCCCGGCGGCGTCGGAGTCGGTGATCAGCGGTGCGGTGAGCGCGCAACCGAGATCGTCGAGCTCCGCGCCGAGGGCCGTCCAATCAGTGGCATCGACCCGGCGTTGGCTGGCCGTCGGCGGGATGGTGTTGGGGCTCACGCCGTCGCCTCCAGGTCGAGCAGCTGCTGTTTGACCTCCGGGCCGGCCAGGTAGGAACCGATGAGCCCGTCGGTACGGATCACCCGGTGGCAGGGGACGATCAGGGGAAGCGGGTTGGTGGCGCACGCCGTCCCGACCGCGCGGACTGCCCTCGGGTTGTCCACCGCCGCGGCCACCTGGCCGTAGCTAGCAGTCATCCCGTACCTGATGCGGGGGAGGTAGGCCAGCACCGTCCGGCGGAAGCCATGGGACAGGCTGAGGTCGAGGGGAAGGTCGAACCGGTGCCGATCCCCCGCGAAGTACTCCTCGAGCTGGCGGGCGGCGGCGTCCGTCCGTTGGGGGGCAAAGAGGATGCGGGGACTCACCTGACGGGCGAGCCCCTCCAGCACGCTGTCGAGCCCTTCGCGCTGGTAGGCGACCCGGAGCAATCCCGCCCGGGTGGCGGCCAGCAACAGCGTGCCGACCGGCGTATCGACGGTGCGGTAGGCGATGTCGAGCAGGTCCTCGGCCTCGGCCCTCACTTCCAGTCGATGGTGGAGAGCCTGCAGCTCGGCGGGGGTCGGTGGCCGGATGCCGCCGAACAGGTCGGCGGCGCGGTGGTGGTCTTGAGTCGGTGCGGTCATGGGTGGGTTCCTTGGGTTCGGCGAAGGTTGGCAATGCCATCGGCCGCCGCCCGCCGGGCGGAATCGATGCTGCCGCCGACGATGGCAGCGACCTCCCGGTAGGGCAGCCCACCGAGGTAGTGGTAGACGACCGCGAAGCGTTGCTTCTCAGGGAGGGCGGCGAGGGATCGGGACAGGTCGAGATCTCGATCATCGGCCCCGCTCCTCGCCGCCTGGTGAGGGACGTCGGCAACCGGGAGGGCGCCTCGCGCCACCCGTCGGGTGACATCGATGGCCTTCCGGTGGGCGATGGTCACCAGCCAGGCTTCGAGGTTGGCGTCGGCCGGGAGCCGGGGGTAGGCCTGCAGCGCGGCGAGGAACGTCTCGGACCAGGCGTCGTCGGCATCGACGGGGCCCACCACGGCCCGGCAGACCCGCAGGACGGTCGGGCCGTGCCGGCAGACCACCTCTTCGAACGGCGGCTTGGCCGTCACCGGCAATGGACGCCCGGGGGGACCGGGGCCGGCATGGTCAGAACAGCCTCCCCGGATGGCCGACGGCGGCCGCTTCGAGGTCGAGCAAGAACTGCTTGCGGGCGAGTCCGCCGGCGTAGCCGGTCAGCTTGCCGTTGCGGCCCACGATCCGGTGACAGGGGACCAGGATGGACAGCGGGTTGTGCCCTACCGCGGCTCCGACCGCCTGGGGTGTCGTCCCGTCTCCCACCATCTGGGCCAGTTCCCCGTAGGTCGATGTCTCGCCGTAGGGGACCTGGCCGATCAGCTCCCACACCTTCTGTTGCAATGCGTCGCCCTCTCCGTGACGCCGGATGTCGAAGGCTCGGCGAACCCCCGAGAAGTACTCGGAGAGTTGGTTCCGCACCTCGTCGAAGCCCAACTCGGTGGGTGCCCCGAACGCCGAGCGGTCCGGCCGGGACCAGTGGTCGGGGAAGTAGACCCCGACCACCGAGCCCGACGTGGCCACGACCGTCAGGTCGCCCACCGGGGACGCGATCGTCGTATGGGTCGTCACTGCCGTGTGCACCAGACCATCCAGCATGCCCGTTCTCCTTCTTATTCACTTACTCATGGCCCGGCAATCGATCGGGTTGCCGCCGGACCGACAACCTCGTCGTCCAGCCCCGGTTCTTCGGGCCCGCCTCGTGAGGTTCACTGCTGGGTAGACGCTGGGACCCCCAGGAACGTGAGCCGAAGGACGACAATTGTCTCCCGGCCGGAAGGCCGGCCGTCAGTCGACCGGGACGTCCCCCGGGAGCTGGCGGGCCGCCAGGCGGGTAAAGCGATTCTCCAGCTGGTCGGCGTAGCTCGGCCGGGTGGGGATGAGGAACTCGCCGGACCGCACCGCATCGAGCACCGGTCCGGCCACCTCGTCGGGCGCCAACCCCGCCTGGGTGGCGCCGGCCAGGAAGCCGAGGACCATGGGCCCGGTCTCGGTCTCGTCGACGCCGTAGCGTTCGGGCCGCACCCGGGCACTTCGGGCAATCCCGGTGTCGATGGCGCTCGGGACCAGTACCGAGGCTCCGATCTTCGAGCCGACGGTGGCGAGGTCGTGGGCCAGACACTCGGTGAGCGAGAACACCGCCGCCTTCGAGACGATGTAGGGGGCGGTGAACGGGCCGGAGACCAGGGCGGCCACCGACGAGGTGTTCACCACGTGTCCGTCGGTTCCCTGGGCGATCATCCGGGGCAGAAAGCTGGCGATCCCGTGCACCGCCCCCATGAGATTGACCCCCAGTGTCCACTCCCAGTCCCCCAACGACGGCTCCCAGGCCCGGCCGCTCTGGAAGACACCGGCGTTGTTGCACAACAGGTCGACCTGGCCGCAGGTCTCGAACGACCAGTCGGCCAGCGCCGCCACCGCGGCCGGGTCGGCAACGTCGACCGCCACCGCCCGGCCGCCGATGGCTTCAGCGGTGGTCCGGGCGGCGTCGATGTCGATGTCGGCAACCACCACGGTCATGCCCTCGGCCCCCATCCGTCGACAGAGGGCGGCGCCGATGCCGCTGCCCGCCCCGGTCACCACGGCTACCCGTCCGGCTAACTGTTGCAGCATCGGTTGTCCCCATGTCTCAGTTCGTGCCCGGCACCGTCGACGGGATCAAGCGTTGCCCACCACGTGTTCGACGTAGGCCGCCAGCTTCTCCCGCGCCGCCTCCCGTTGGGCGGGGAGATGGGCGGTGGGCCACAGACCGGTGGCCGGTTGGTAGTCCTTCAGGACCTCTCGGGCCACGGTGATCTTGTGGACCTCGGTCGGCCCGTCGACGACGCTCATGACCGGGGCCATCATCCACATGCCGCCGAAGGGCATCTCGTTGGACACCCCGAGGGCGCCGTGGGCGTGCATGGAGCGCCACACCGCGTCGTGGAGGACCTTGGGGGTCAACGCCTTGATGGCGGCGATATTCTTGCGGGTCCGCCGGTAGTCCTTGACCTGGTCGATCTCCCAGGCGGTGTACAGCACCAGCAGGCGGAACTGCTGGAGTTCGGCATAGGAGTCGGCGATGTCGCCCTGGATGAATTCCTTGCTGGCCAGCAGGCTGCCCTGGGTCTGCCGGCTGAGCACCCGCTCGCAGAGGAGGTCGAGGGCGCGTTGGCAGTTGGCCACTGTCCGCATGGCGTGGTGGACCCGTCCGCCGCCGAGCCGAGTCTGGGCGATGACGAACGCCTCCCCTTCGCCGCCCAGCAGATTCTCGGCCGGCACCCGGACGTTGTCGTAGTGGATGAGGGCGTGCATCCCCTCGCCTTCCGCCTCGCCGGCCAGGCCGACGTGGCGGACCATGTCCACCCCCGGGGTGTCGGTGGGCACCAGGAACATCGACGCCCCCTTGTAGATGCTGACCTCCGGATCGGTGATGGCCATCACGATGAGGAAGGCGGAGGTGCGGGCGTTGGAGGAGAAGAACTTCCATCCATTGATCACCCACTCGTCGCCGTCTTTGACCGCCAGGGTGGTGAATTGTTGGGGGTCGGAGCCGGCCTGGGGCTCGGTCATCGAGTAACAGGAGAACACCTCGCCGTTGAGGAGCGGTTGGAGGTACTTCTCTTTCTGTCCGTCGGTCCCGTAGTGGGCGATGATCTCCGCATTGCCGGTGTCGGGGGCCTGGGTGCCGAACACGATCGGTGCCCACTGGGACACCCCGAGGATCTCGTTGAGCAGGGCCAGCTTCACCTGGCCGTAGCCCTTGCCGCCGAGCTCGGGGCCGAGGTGGGCGGCCCACAGGTCCTGGTCCCGGACCTCTTGCTTCATCGGGTCCACGATGGGCCGCAACTCGTCGTCGAGGGGGTGGAACTGCCGGTGGGGATAGAGCAGGTCCAACGGTTCGATCCGGTCCTTTACGAACTGGCGGGCCCAGTCCAACTTCGCTTGAAACTCCGGTTCGGTAGAGAAATCCCAGGCCATCGTCTTCCTTTGTTCGGGGGTGTCTAGAAAGTGGAGCGTTGGTTGCCGCGCCGGCGGTGCCGGGTCACGAGCGGCCCGCGGTGCGGGTGGCGTTGGTCGATGCCGGAGATGACGCGACGTCGGGACCCAGCCCGGAGAGCAGGAGCTCGCTGCACTCGCTGATCTGGCGCCGGGCTTCGACGGGATCTTCGGCGTGGGCCACATACATGGCCGAGGCCACCCCGAGAGCAGACAGCAGGTGGCCGAGCGGCTCGACGGGTTGGGGCTCGAGGGCCCCCTCGTCCATGGCGTCCTGGAGGTACTGGAAGATCCGGTGGGTGGGCCCGTCACGGCGTTCGGCGACCGCGTTCCAACCCATCACCGCCGGTCCGTCGATCAGGACGATCTGCCGGTAGGCAGGATTGGTGGAGGCGGCATCGAGGTAGATCTCGCTGTTGGCCCGGAACAGGGCCCAGGCACTGGTGTGGCCGTCGCCGGACCGCCGTCTCAGCAGCTGGGTGACTTCACCGACGATCTCCTCGTGCACCGCCCGGAACAGGTCCTCCTTGTCCCGGAAGTGGTGATAGAGCGCCCCCCGGGTCAAGCCGGCCCGCTGGACGATCTCCTCGGTCCGGGTGGCCTGGAAGCCGTTTTCGGCGAACACCTGCCGGGCGGTGTCGAGCAGCACCCTCCGGGTGTCACGGACGTGGGCGGCCCGGAGGGAAGGGGCGTCCCCGGCCTCCGGCCGCCTATCCGGCTGGGCTTGATTCATGATGTATCTAACATACATACTGTTTGGACCCGGCGTCGGATCCGCCACGCCGGGCGGGGGGAAGGCAGCTGATGGAGGATCTCGAGGGGAAGGTGGCCCTGGTCACCGGGGCCAGCCGGGGGGTCGGGGCGGCCACCGCGGTGGCGTTGGCCGAAGCCGGCTGCCATGTGGCCTGCGCCGCCCGGGCCACCACCGCGGCGCCGCAGCGGACCCCGGGCACCCTCGACGAAACGGTGGCGAGGGTCGAGCACGTCGGCCGCCGGGGGTTGTCGGTTCCGACCAACCTGGCCGTCGACGAAGAGGTCGAGGCGATGGTGGCCACCACCCTGGATCACTTCGGGCGGTTGGACGTGCTGGTCAACAACGCCGCCATCACCTTCATCGGTGATCTCGGCATCCCCCTCCACCGCTACGACCTCGTCATGCAGGTCAACCTCCGGGCTCCGATGATCGCCATCCGCCAGGCCGCCCCCGCCCTGAGCGCCGACGGGGGTGGCGTGGTCATCAACGTCTCGTCGGTCGCCGCCCTGTTCCCCCATTCCTCCTTGATGGCCTACGGCATGTCGAAGATCGGGCTGGAGCGACTCACCGTCGATGCCGCCGCGCAGTTGGCGCCCTCGAACGTGGCGGTCAACTGTTTCCGTATCGATATGGCGGTGGCGTCCGAGGGGTTCGTGGCCAACACCCCGGGGGTGGACCACTCCAACTGGGAACCCTCCGAGGTGGCCGCCGAGGGGATCGTCTGGATGGTGCGGCAACCCCTCGAGTACTCCGGCCGGCGGGAGAGCATGTACGGGCTCCGGCACCGGGAGGGCATCATGGCCCCGCGTATCGCCGCCCCCCCGACGGTGGCCCCGCCGGTCGAGTTGCTCAACGGTTTGGTGAAGGTGGCCGACGCCGGCTTCGAAGAGCCCTATCCCGACGGAGGAGGGTGAGACAGTGGCGAAGCTGACGGCAGCCGAAGAGGAGGCGATCGCCACTCGCACCGCTGGCCTGGTCGACGAGGACCGCCTGGGTGGGTGGATGGACGACCAGGGGCTGCCCGGCGCCGGTGAACCGGTGACGTCGCGGTTCATCAGCGGCGGTTCGGCCAACGAGATCTTCAAGATCCGGCGGGGGGAGTTCGAAGCGGTGCTCCGGCGTCCGCCCCGGGTGGTTCCCCGGGGCCGGAACGAAACCATGTTGCGGGAGTTCCGGGTCCTCGAAGCCTTGAACGGGACCGACGTGCCCCACCCCCAGGCCTACGCCGCCTGCGCCGACCCCGAGGTCCTCGGGTCGACGTTCTACCTGATGAGCCTCGTCGACGGCTGGTCGCCGATGAACATGGATGGGTGGCCGGCCCCGTTCGACACCGATCTCGGCGAGCGCTACGGCCTCGGCATCCAACTGGTCGACGGGATCGCCCGGTTGGCGCGGGTGGACTGGCGGGCCCGCGGGCTCGAAGGGTTCGGGAAACCCGAGGGCTTCCACGATCGCCAGGTCGACCGATGGCTGGCCCACCTCAACGCCGTTCAATTCCGGGAGCTCCCCGGCCTGGAGGTGACCAGCGACTGGTTGCGGGCCCACAAGCCCAGCCAGTGGGAACCGGGCATCATCCACGGTGACTACCAGTTCGCCAACGTGATGTTCGCCCATGGCGCCCCGGCGCGGTTGGCGGCCATGGTCGACTGGGAGATGTCGACGGTGGGCGACCCTTTGCTCGACCTCGGCTGGGTGATGAGCGGGTGGAGCGACCCGGGGGATGACCGGACCCGGGGTTACGTCGACGCCACCGGGCTGCCCGGCCGGGCCGAAGTCCTCGAGCACTACGCCACCGTCAGCGGGCGGAGCGTCGAGGAGATCGACTACTACGTGATCCTGGCCCGCTTCAAACTGGCCATCGTCCTGGAGGCCGGGTACGCCCGGGTGGTCGCCGGCGAGGCGGACAACCCGACCATGGCCGCCTACGGTCCGGTGGTGCTCGACACCATGCGGGCCGCCGCCGAGCTGGCCTCCACCACCTCGCTCGGGCGATAGGAAGGCAGCTTCGAACTGTCCCCCCGCGGTCAGGGATCCGGGATGGAGGATCGGGCTCCTGCCCTACGCTCTGCGAAGTGACCAGGGTCGAGACCATCAGCAAATCTCCCGGGCGGCCGGAGGCGCCGACCCGGGCCCACCTCTGGATCCTCGTCATCATCGCGGGGGCGCAGCTGATGGTGGTGCTCGATTCCACCATCATGATCATCGCCCTCCCCTCCGCCCAGCGCTCGTTGGGGTTCTCCAACGTCGACCGGCAGTGGGTGGTGACGGCCTACACCTTGGGGTTCGGTGGTCTGCTGCTGCTGGGCGGTCGGATCAGCGACATGATCGGGCCGAAACGGACGCTGATGATCGGGGTGGTGGGCTTCGCGGCGGCGTCGGCCCTGGGTGGCGCGTCGCAGACCACCACCATGCTCCTCGGGGCCCGGGCGTTGCAGGGGGCGTTCGGGGCCCTGTTGGCGCCGTCAGTGCTCTCGCTCCTCACCACCACCTTCACCGACCCGAAGGAGCGGGGCCGGGCGTTCGGGATCTATGCCTCGATCGCCATCGCCGGAGCGGCGTTCGGGCTCATCCTCGGCGGTTTCCTCACCCAGTATCTCGATTGGCGTTGGTGCCTGTATGTGAACCTCCCGATCGCCGCCCTGGTCGCCATCGGGGCGTTCACCATGATCCCGAAGCGGGCCGGCAACTCCGGGGTGCGACTGGACATCCCCGGGACGATCCTCGGTTGCGGCGGGTTGGTGGCCATTGTCTACGGGCTTGGTGAAGCCGCCGCCGATGGCTGGAGCTCCTCCCGGGTCGTCATCCCGCTCATCGTGGCCGCCGCCGCCCTTTCGCTGTTCGTCCTGGTGCAGTCGAAGGCCTCGAGCCCGCTGCTGCCGTTGCGCATCGTGATGAACCGCAATCGGGCCGGCTCCTTCCTCACCATCATCCTGGCCGTGCTCGGCATGTTCGGGACGTTTCTGTTCCTCACCTACCTGCTCCAGAACGTGGACCACTTCTCCCCGCTCAAGACCGGGGTCCTCTTCCTGCCGCTGATGGCCACCAACGGGCTGGCCGCCACCCAGCTGGCCAGCCGGCTCATGCCCCACCTCCGGACCCGGCTGCTGGTGGTGCCGGGACTGCTCCTGGCCGCCGTCGGCCTCGCCCTCCTCACCCGGGTCGCCCCCGACAGTGCCTACGTCAGCCACGTCCTCCCCACCGAACTGCTGCTCGGGCTGGGGCTGGGCATCGCCATGGTCCCTCTGATCAGTACCGCCACCAACAATGCCGAACCCCGGGACGTGGGCATCACCTCGGCCACCACCAACACTTCCCAGCAGATCGGCGCGTCGATCGGGACCGCATTGCTGAACACCATCGCTGCCTCCACCACCGCCGCCTATCTGGCCACCCACCTCCGGCACCCGGGAGTGGTCGCCCGGGCGACGGTGCACGGGTTCGCTGTCGCCAGCTGGTGGGCGGCCGGGTCGCTGGTCCTGGCCGCGGTGGTCGCCGGCATCCTCATCGATGCCCACCCCGGACAGGAGCGGGAGAAGGCCGTCCTGGCGGCGGGCACACCGGCTCAACCAGTGCCGGCGACAGCCAACGGCTGATGGAGATCCCCGAGACCCACTACGCCCGACGGCGGGGACTCCACATCGGCTACCAGGTGTGGGGCGACGGCCCGGTGGACATCTTGGACCTCGGCTCCGGCACCTACATCTCCATCGACGAGACCGGCGACCAGCCCCGGTGGCTCCGCTACACCGAGCGGCTCGTCGCCTGCGGTCGGGTTATCCGGTTCGACGCCAGCGGGACCGGGCTGTCGGACACTCCGGCCGATTTGGGCGAGCTGAGCTTCGAAGCGTGGGTGGATGACGCCATTGCGGTGATGGACGAGGTGGGGTCGACCCGGGCGGTGGTGCTGGCGGTCTCCGGATCGTCGGCTCTCATTTTCGCCACCAAATATCCAGAGCGCACCGAGTCGCTGGTGTTGATCAACTCCACCGCCCGGCTCATGGAGGCGGACGACTATCCGATCGGCGTCCCTTATGACTTGATGGAGGAATTCCGCGCCGGGCTCGACCCCGACAACCCCGGCCAGGGGAGCGACGATCTGAGTGATCTGAGAATCTTCGCCCCCAGCGCGGCTGATGACCCGGACTTCCAACGGTGGTGGGCGCGGGCGTCGAAACGGGGGGCGGCTCCGGCGACCTCTGCGGTGCTCGGCGCCCAGATCGCCCAGGCCGACTACCGGCACCTCCTGCCCCAGGTGGTGGCACCCACCCTGGTCCTCCACCGGCAGGACGCGCTGGCGCCGAGCGTGGAGCACGGTCGCTATATCGCCGACCGGATCCCCGGAGCCCGCTTCGTGGCGCTCCCGGGGGACGATGTCCTCCCGTTCACCGGGGATATCGACGCGCTGGTCGACGAGATTCAGGAGTTCGTCACCGGGGAGCGTTACCAGCCGGGGCCCGACCGGGTCCTGGCCACCGTCCTCTTCACCGATATCGTCGACTCCACCGCCACCGCCGCCCGGTTGGGCGACCGGCGCTGGACCCAGGTCCTGCTCGACCACGATCAGCTGGTGCGCCGCCAACTCGACCGGTTCGGGGGGCGGTTCGTCAAGGACACCGGGGACGGGCTGCTCGCCACCTTCGACGGCCCGGCTCGGGCCATCCGCTGTGCCCTCGCCCTTCGCGACGGCGCCGGTCATCTCGGCTTCCAGATGCGGGCCGGGCTCCACGCCGGGGAGATCGAGCACCGTGGCGAGGATGTCGGGGGGATCGCCGTCCACGTGGCGGCCCGGGTGGCGGCCACCGCCACCGCCGGCGAGGTGTTGGTGTCGAACACAGTGGTGGATCTGGTGGAGGGCGCCGGGATCACCTTCGTCGACCGGGGGGCCCACACCCTCAAGGGGGTGCCCGACCCCCGGCGGCTCTGGGCGGTCACCGGGGCGTAAACGAGCACCGGCCTCGGGTCCGGCTCGAGGCCATGATCGGACAGATCGGAAGCGGTAGGGTCGATTCCATGGGCTCCGAAGAGTCGAGCGATCCGGTGCCGGCCCCGACGGGTTCGCGCCTCGTCGGGTCGGAAGCCCTCAAGCTGCACCTCACGCTGGCCGGTGGGCTCGCCTTGTGCATTGCCGGTTTCTATTTCGAGCTCGACCGGGCGCTGGGTGGAAACTCCCTCAGCTGGGCCTACGTGTTCGAATGGCCACTGTTCGCCGCTTTCGCGGTCTACATGTGGTGGAACATGCTGCACCACGGCACCGTCCGGCGACGGCGCCCGGTCGCCCTCCCCCGGGTCGCCCCCGAGCACGTCGGGATGCTGAAGGCCTGGCAGGAGCATCAGCGCACCCTGGCGGGGGCAGAGACCGAGGTCGCCCCCGGATCGACGGAGGTTGCCTCCACCCCCCGGCCCCAGACTTCGGGCTGAGGAGACCGAGCGTGCACTACGTCCTCGACAACTGGTCGCTGGATCCTTTCCAGTTCGTGGTCATCGCGGTCGTCTTCGCCCATGAAGTGGGGCTCGCCCGGCTCCGCCATCGCTCTGACCCGATCCGGACCCGTCGCCGGCGTCTGCATTCCGTCGCCTTCTACGCCGGGTTGGGGGTCCTCCTTCTGGCCGTCGAGTCACCGATCGACTATTGGGCGAGCGACTATTTCTTCGTCCACATGCTCGAGCACCTCCTCATCGCCTTCTATGCCCCCATCCTGATCGTCTTCGGCGCCCCCTGGATCCCGCTGCTGTTCGCGTTGCCGGTCGGAGTGCGCCGGACGGTGATTCGCTTCGTGCGGCTCGGCCCCTGGTCCTCCATTCTCCGACGAGTGGGGAGGGGGGTGAGCAGTCCGTGGTTCGCCCTCATCTCCTTCAACGTCGTCATGGTCGCCTGGCACCTTCCCGCCCTCTTCGATTTGTCCGAGCACAATCAGGCGGTGCACATCTGGCTGATGCACGGGAGCTTCTTCCTCACCGGGATGCTCTTCTGGCTGCAGATCATCCCCTCCCACCCCTTCCGGTTGAAGGCCGCCCCGGTCTGGCAGGCCGGCGCCATCGTCAGCACCAATGTGGTGATGTTCGTACTGGCGATGGCACTGAGCATCTTCAGCGCCACCAGCTGGTACCCCGTCTACCGCAATCTCCCCGGGGTCACCCTGTCGCCGTTCGCCGACCAGCAGATCGGGGCGGCCATCCTCTGGGTCTGCGGTGACTTCTGGGCCGCCCCCGCGCTGGTGGTGGTCATCAAGCGGGCCATCGACCAGGAGGGCTCCATCTCCAACGTGCTCGAACGGCTGGCTCACCGCTCCGGCCCCCCGGCCATGGGCGAGTTGCGGAGGCGCCCGACCAACACCGTCGATACCGCCTGACCCCGGAGGCCAACACCGGGAACCAAGGAGTCAAACCCCCGGAATCCGGGGCGGCGGGAACATACTTGACCGGGCACATTGGTCGACATATCGTCGATTTTGAAGGTCTTTGCAGAGTGTCGCAGTGCGTGGTGTCAGGGCCGAAGCAGAGGGGTGGGCCGGGGGTCCGCCTGACCTGATGCGGTCTTCGTCGACGGCATGGGAGTAGGGATGTCTTTTGGGGCGAGGCTGGCGGTGGCCCTCGGGTTGTTGGTGGTGGCTGCCGGCCTGGCCGTCTGGGCGGTGGTGAGCTTCATGCTCCCGAACCCGGCGACCGTCGACTTCACCGTCGGCCAGTCGTCGGGGTCCACGGTGAACCTCACCGTCCAGACGGTGGGCAGCATCGGCTTCGGCCCCAATCCCACCTGGGTCTCCTACCTGGTGAAGGACCCCAGTGGTCAGTGGATCCATTCGACCATCTGGAAGGTTCCGGCCCACACCCGGGTCACCCTCACCATTGACCAGTACGACTCCGGATCCCCCCTCCGCAATCAACAGTGGGGCCAGGTGTCGGGAACCGCCGGCGGGGTCGAGCTCCTCAACGGCAAGCCCCTCTCCGTCTACGACTCCAACAGCGGCAACGGGGTCGGTCACACCTTCTCCATCCCCACCCTCGGGATCAACGTTCCCCTGATTGCCGAGCCTTCCGACGACACCAATCTCTGCAGCCAGGCGCCCTGCACCCCCAACTTCGACCACAACGTCATCAAGGTCTCCTTCGTGACGCCGGGGCCCGGTGAATACCCCTGGCAGTGCTTTGTCCCCTGCGGCCTGGGCTTCCTGTACGGAAACGGCGGACCCATGGGCACGCTCGGCTACATGGGCGGCTTCCTGGATGTGGCTGCGTGACCATCTCGAACCCCGAGGGCGACGGCGAGGCGGTGGCCACGGCTCCTGCCGATGCCCCGGCCACCCCGGCGGGAAAAGAGCCCCATCCCCTCCGGCACATGGTGCCCATCTGGCTGGTCCTGTCCGCCGTCCTCGATCCCCTCTTCTACATCTATGTCGGGCCCCACATCCCTCCAGGGACGATGACCTCGGCGGCCAAGGACAACCAATTCGACTTCAACGTCCTGTTCCTGGCCGCCGTCCCGGTCCTCATCGCGGTGTGGGTCTATCTCGGCTACACGATGGTGATGTGGAGGGCCTCCCGCCAGAAGACGGCCGAGTCGGTCGGGGGAGTCCAGGCCCGTTCCCACCTCGGGGTGCAGGTCGGCTGGATCATCACCACCACCGTGCTGGTGCTCGGGCTCTTCACCTTCGGCACCGTCGAGCTGATCACCCACGCCGGATCGGGAGGGGGCGAAGGCCCGAATCCGATCTGGACCCCGACCTCCGCCACCGTCCTGCCGGTGCAGGTCATCGCCCAACAGTGGAAGTTCACCTACCGCTACCCGACCTTCGGCGGCTTCGAGACCTCCCAACTGGTGGTCCCCGACAACACCACCATCGCCTTCCACGTCACCTCGCTCGACGTGATCCATGATTTCTGGGCCTACCAGTTGAGCATCAAGGCTGACGCCAACCCCCAGCAGGACAACGTGGCCTACACCACCACCCGCCAGACCGGTAGCGTGACGGTGCGATGTGACGAGCTCTGCGGGCTGTGGCACGGGGCCATGTTCGACTACGGCAAGGTCGTCTCCAAGGACGCCTTCATGGCCTGGGCGAAGTCGACGGAGGCCGCCACCGCCGCCAACACCAAGCTCCTGCCGCCATTCGCCTACACCTACGTGCCCGATGCCAACGGTGCCGACGGCGGGTTCTACCCCGACAACGTCGACCCCTACAGCAACTCCGAGGTGTACGGGGCAACGCCCGGGAAGCCCTCTACGTCAAAGTGATGGTTGCGCAATGACCCTGACCGCCGAACGAGAGACCGAGGTCGTCTACCCCGATCCCACCCCACCGGTGCTCGGTGGGTTTCAGGGGCTGCCGGCCCGACCCGGCTGGTTCAGCCAGCACCTGGGCACCGCCGCCATCGGGGCGGTGCTCGGGTATCTCCTCGGCCACTGGCTCGGGAACATGGTGGCCAGCGGCTATCAGAACGTGTCCGACAGCGGGGTCAACGCCACCGCCATCACCGGGGGTCTGGTCCTCGGGACGCTCGGCTGGCTGCTGGGCATCGGGGCGCTCAATTATCCGCTGGCCAAGCTGGTCGGGTTCGAACCCCGACCCGACTACGAGTCGACCAGCTGGACCCGGTACCTGCGCTACACCACCGACCACAAGGTGGTGGGCCTCCAGTACGTGGTCGGCGTGCTGGCCTTCCTCTTCACCGCCGGGCTCCTGGCCATGGCCATCCGCACCGAGCTGCTGTCTCCCACCAGCCACATCTTCGGACCCGGGACCTACATCTCCATCGTGAGCGAGCACGGCACCATGATGATGATGATGGCGAGCTCGGCGGTGGTGGGGCCGCTGGGCAACTGGCTGGTGCCGCTGATGATCGGGGCCCGCCGCACCGCCTTCCCCCGGGTGGAGGCCTTCAGCTTCTGGATGTTCACCGCCGGCTACATCGTCATCCTCTCCGCCTTCTTCTTTGGCGGCTTCCCCACCGGCTGGACCGGGTACGCGCCCCTCCAGACCCAGGCCGGCGGAGGCACCATGTCCTACCTGGTCGGCTTCGCCGTCATCGGGGTGGGGATGATGGCCGCCGGCTTCAACCTGGCGGTCACCATCATCAACTACCGGGCACCGGGGATGACCTGGAGCCGGATCCCGATCTTCGTGTGGTCCATCCTCGCCACCTGTGCCCTGCTCACCCTGGCCACCCCGACCCTGGTGGCCGCGGTGCTGTTCGGCATCCTCGACCACACCGCCCAGACCGCCTTCTACGTCACCGAGCACGGCGGGAGCTCGTTCCTGTGGGAGAACCTCTTCTGGTTCTTCGGCCATCCCGAGGTCTACATCATGGCGCTGCCGGGGTTCGGCATCGTCTTCGAGATCCTCCCGGTCTTCACCCGAAAACCCCTCTTCGCCTACAAGGTGGCCGCCGCCGGGATGGTAGGCGTCGCCCTCCTCTCCTTCTTCGTCTGGCAGCACCACCTGTTCCAGAGTGGGATCAACCCGGACATGCGGCCGTTGTTCATGCTGACCACCGAGCTGATCTCCATCCCGACCGGGTTCATCTACCTGGTGGGCCTGGGGACGCTGTACAAATCGAAGATCAAATTCGAAGTCCCCATGCTCTTCGCGCTGGCACTGTTCTTCAACTTCCTGATCGGGGGGGTCACCGGCGTCTTCCTCTCCGATGTCCCCGTCAACGTGACGGTGCACGGAAGCTTCTTCGTGCTGGCCCATTTCCACTACACCATCATGGGCGGCTTGATCTTCGCCCTCTTCGCCGGCCTCTACTTCTGGTTGCCGAAGATGACCGGGAAGACCCTGAACAAGAAGCTGGGGCAGATCCACTTCTGGATCATGTTCATCTTCTTCAACCTGACCTTCTTCCCGATGTTCCTGATCGGCCTGCTCGGCCAACCCCGTCGGGTCTTCGAGTACGCCGCGAACCTGCAGGCGCTGAACGACTTCTCCTCGGTCAGTGCCTTCATCCTCGGCGCCTCCTTCCTGGTCTTCGTGGCCAACTTCGTCTGGTCCATCTTCATCAAGCCGACCCCGGCCCCCAACAACCCCTGGAACTCGCTGGGGCTGGAGTGGCAGACCCCGACTCCGGTTCCCTATTACAACTTCGAACGGATCCCGGTGGTGCTGAGTGACCCGTACCACTACAGCGAGGCGAACCCCCCCGCGGTGGCCGACCTGGGCGAAGAGGGGGTGCTGGTGGCGGCCGGGGCTTCCTCCCCGGCGAAGGTCGCCGAGGATCCCCGACCGCCCGCCGATGGAGGGGAGACCACCCGGTGACCGAGACCGCCAAGAAGCCGGCGTTGTTCACGGAGACGCCCGAGGAGCGGGAGTTCGAGCTGCGGGCGGCGGTGGGTGCCTACTGGTCGGGCGGCCGACTGGTCATCGGCATGTACACCTTCCTGTTCGCCTCGTTGGCCTTCGCCTACTTCTACCTTCGGTCCAACAACGCCGGTCAACTCTGGCGCCCGGGGGGAGTCACCGCCCCGACCGGGATCGGCGCCGCCATCTTCGCGGTCACCCTGGCCTCCGCGCTGCTGGCCATCTACGGGCAGAGCCGGATGCGATCGGGATCGATCCTCGACTGGGAGGTGAGCGGTTGGACGTCGGTCTTCGGGGGCCTGGTCGCCGTCGGACTCCAGATCTGGCAACTCACCGAGCTTCCCTTCTTCCCCGGATCCAGTGGGTACGCCTCCTGTTTCATCGGGTGGGCGGTGCTGAACATGCTCCTGCTATTCAGCGGCATCTACTGGCTGGAAACCAATCTGGCCCTCTGCATCCGGCTGAAGCGCATCGACCCCGAGGAAGGCACCCCGGCTACCTCCATCGGTGCCGCCGCCCAGCTCTTCCGGGCCAACGTCGAGTCCTGCACCTACTTCTGGGGATTCATGGCCATCGTGGCCGGGCTGTTCTGGATGTTCTTCTATCTGATCTGACCCATTGATCGAGAGCCGGGGCGGAAAGTACCATCAGTAGTAGGCAGACGAGCGAGTTCGGACGGCAAATGGGCGTTGCGACAGACATGTTCATCGGGGGCCAAGTGCTCACCATGGCTATTCCCCTCGGGACCCTGTTCCTGGTGTGCCTGTGGGGCTTCTTCCAGCGCCGCTCGCACCGATGACCGAGGGGACCGGGTCAGACCGGTCCCTCGATTCGCCCGCCGCCACCATCGACGACCGCCGCCCCCCACTGGCGGTCGGCGCCGCGGTCGTATTCATTGCCTGTCTGGTGCCACCCGTCTCCACCTACGCCCGGCGCTACGAGTTCGTCGAGGCCCTCCAGTTCTCCCTCCTGGCGGTGGCGGTGCCCGCCCTGGCGGTGGCCGGTTCCCCCTGGCGTCGTCTCGGCCTGGCCGCCGGCCTACCCCCGGACGACACTCAAGTGGGTGCACCGGTGGGCTCGCTCCGATGGATGGACGCGGTGGCCCGGGGTCGGCGGCGCCATCCTGAACTGGTGCGCAGCTTCGTCTTCGGGGCCCTGTTCCTCGGGGTGGTGACCCTCTGGCGGATTCCGCCGTCGGTCAATGCCCTGGTCGGGCACCCATGGCTGGTGGGGGTGGAGGCGGTCAGCTTGTTGGTGGTGGGTGTCGGCCTCTGGCTCGAGTTGATCGAGTCCCCGCCCCTCTCACCCAGGCTGTCCCGACCCAACCGGGTTGCCTTGGCCGCGGCCTCGATGTGGGCGGTCTGGGTCCTTGCCTACCTGGTCGGGCTGTCGCACGCATCGTGGTACCACGCCTACTCGCATCAGCCCGGGCGGGGGCTGAGTCTGGCCGCCGACCAGCAGTTGACGACCGGGGCGCTGTGGTTGGCGTTCGGCTGCGCCTTCATCCCGGTCATCTTCTCCAACCTGATCCGCTGGCTGCAGTCGGAGGAGGACCCCGACGTCGAGATGCACCAGCTGGTGCGGCTGGAGCGGACCCGGGGCCGCACCTGGGGCGGGGGCCAGACCTCACCCTGAACGGCAGCCGGCGATGGGTGCCGCCGACCCGGGGTCAGGTGCCGACCAGGTGAGGAAGGGCGGGCAGATTGGGCATGGGCAGATTGGCACCGAGGATCTTGTCGGCGGTCTGGACATACCCATCGGCTTGGGCCCGATCCTTGGCCAGCTGAGCCTCCTGCTTGGTGAGGTCGGCCAGCGTTGACGCGCTCCCCGGGTTGCTGAACAGATTCTGGACGTCCTCGATGGCGGCCAGCGCATCAGACGTCACCCAGAGGGTGGTCACGCTCTCCACCTGCCCGATGTTCCGGCCCGCCGGTGAGCCGGTCGTCTCCACGTTGGAAAGGTCGAAGATGTCACTGTTGGTGAACGAGCAGGCGGACTGGTCATCCCGCAGCATGGTGGGGGCCTGGGACCGGTCAGCGGTGGACAGCTGACCGGTCTTCATGTCCTGGTAAATGGTGAATGTCTCCTGGACGGCGAACGCGCAACCCCCGACGTCGGTGTTGATGGTGTGCAGGATGCTGGTCTGGTCGGCGATGTCGGAGGAGACGGTGGTGTGGCTGGGCAGGTCGACGATCACCGAGGCGGCCACCACGACGACAACGGCGGCAGTGACCAGCACCCACACCCGCTTGTACCAGGGGGGCGGTTCCGGCGACTCGGCGATGAAGCCCTCCAGCTCGAACGGGACCTGGGGTCCGGATGGATCGACGATCTGGTCGGTCACGATGGTCCTCCGAGCAGACTCGCGGCCGCCTGGGCCATTCCCTGGGCGAACTTCTGGATGCTGTCCGGAGGCAGGGAGAAGACGCCGAGTCGGTCCTCGTTGGCGAAGGGGGTGGCGCCCAACTGCAGCCGCCCCTCCGGATCGATGAAGTACATGATGTCGGTGTGGGTCACCACTCCGGTGGCGTTGTCGATGGCGGTGGTGACGGCGTAGTTGCTCCAGACCCGGTTGAGGTCGGTGAGGGAGCCGTTGAGAAACGTGACATTGCCCAAGCCATCGAGGCCGGTCTGGGTGAGGGCGGGGGGAGGCGGGGCAACCGAGGTATCCAACGGGTCGGAGTTGACCACCACGAAGTCGACCGAGGCGTTGCGGGGGCCGAGTAGTTGGCCGGTCTGGGTGATCTCCTTGGCCAGCACCGAGCAGATGTCATTGCATTCGGCGTTGAAGAAGGTGACCACGGTGACCTTGCCGGCGACCGCCGCCCAGGTCCACGGGTGGCCGTCCGGACTCTGGAGGGAGAGGGCGGCGGGGGGCTTGCCGGCCAGATGGACCAGCCCGATGAAGGCGGCCGGAGACGCGCTGATCGGCGGGGCGCTCGGAGCCCCCGGAGCCGGCGGCGCGGCCAGGTTGGTACCGGCCAACGTGGTTGGCGGGGTGTTGATCACCGCGGTGACCCCGGCGTTGCCGATCAGGTGCTCGACCAGCACGCCGCCCAACCCGAGGACCGCGAATCCGGCGACGATCCAGTAGACGAATTTGCGGGGAACCGGCACCGCCCCCGAGCGGAGGGCCGCCGCCCGGTCGACGGGGACCTTGCCGTTGGCGAACGCCGCCGCCCGTGCCTCCGGCGACAGCGGCGTCCGGTTTTGCGTGGTGGGCTCGTCGGCGGGTGCCACCACCGATGTCCCGTCGGGGGGGTTGCCGGTCACCGAGCGATCCGGCTCCCGGGTTGGCTCTCCCGCAGCGCGTCCACTCCGTCGAGATTAGCCCTCGGGTCGCCAACTGTCGCCTGGCTCGACCTCCATTTCTGGGCCCGACCAGGGCGAACCGCGAGACGACCCCCGCCGGGAACGGCGAACCGCGACT
Organism: Acidimicrobiales bacterium; assembly: GCA_036268775.1. Taxonomy (GTDB): domain Bacteria; phylum Actinomycetota; class Acidimicrobiia; order Acidimicrobiales; family RAAP-2; genus DASZIT01. Next base: position 353,043 of record DATATM010000012.1, read on the forward strand.
ACACCAAGGTTGGCTCTGGCCTCCGCTGCCGTTCGGTCTCGTCGCGGTCCTCGCCGGTGGCGGGGTCATGGGCCTCGAGAGTGGCCGTGGCCCGTCCCGACTGGCTGGCCCTGACCGCCCGGCGAGTTCTGATGTCGTGGTGGCTGACGGGGCGTGTCCAGTAGTCGGACCTCATCGGCTTGCTGGTGGGACGGGGCGCCGCCGGCCCGTGGAGGCGACGGTGCTCGCGGATTGAAAAGTAGAGGACCGGCACCGTGGCGATGCCGATGGCCAACAACATGAGCGGAATGGTCAAGTAGATCCAGGTCATCTCTCTGCCGAGCAGTGGGTCGGGTGAACTGCTCGCTCCTCCAATACCCACCATGATGAGGTGTCAACCTGTCGACCCCGTGAAGGCGAACGTAATGTCCGCTGAGGATTTACACTCGGTCGTGATCAGCCGTGGTGTTCGATTATCCGCGATGCCGGTCCATGTCGCCTGGCTGTGTAGCCTGGCCGGGTGTTCAAATTATTGCGGTGGTTGACCTTGGTCGGACTGGCGTTGGCAGTAGTGCAGTCGTTGCCGGACCTCGCCCGTTATCTCAAGATTCGGCAGATGTAGCATCGTCGGGGCGCACCATGCCTCGGAGCCGGCTGAGTGCCTCGTGCATGTTGATGGGTTGATCCGGCTGAGCCGAGAGCCGCTTTCCCAGTTCTTGGAAAGCAAAGCCGGCATGGGCCCGGAGGGCGGCCAGCAGCGCCTCGACCTCCTCGGATTCCTTGACGGCCTTCAGGGCGGCGATGACTTCGTCCAGGCCCTCGCCACCCGCCCGGCCTCCGGCGAAGTACCCGACCGCGAACGCCATGAGTATGCCCATCGATCGCTCCTTTTGTAGCCGCCCGAAGTTTAGGCTTCAGCCTCGAGGTGCATCTCGATCCAGACGTCCGGATAGATCTTCAGCATGAAGGTAGACGGCACCCCCAACTCGAATTCGCGGATGTCCACGACTTGCTCACCGGTCACCACGACGGTGCTGGGGGTGGAGAACTCGGCGCTCACCGTTCCCTCGATGGGTCGGGTGACTCCGTGCATGGTGACCGTCCCGCTCAGCTCGTATCCGTTCGTCGATCCAATCCGGGATAACGAAATCAACTCCACGATGGCCAGTGGAAATCGACGGGCATCGACCCGGCGCAAGATCTCGGCGTCGTAGAGCACGTTGCCCGACGTCAACGTTCCGAGGGGGATCTCCAATCGGGCGCTGATGTCGTCGTCCAGGACGATGTCGCCTTCATCGGACACCTCGATGCCGATCTCCCCGTTGATGCTCCCGGTCACGAAGGTGATCGGGCCGACATTTGAACGGGCTTTGATGACGACGGCGGATTGGCGCGGCAAAAAACGGAAGAGCTTCCGTGCCGTTACGTCTTTGGCCAATGCTCCGACCCCCGTGTCGTCCCTTTGGGTATAACTCTGCCAATTCCGTGCAGAAGAGCGATGCCAGCCTAGTTCCACCCGACCAGGCCGAAACGGCATCTGCCACCCCCGTCAGCCGCTGACGGTCGATTCGGAAGCGTCCGCTCAGCCCCGCGGTCGGATGGCCGAGGGGCGGGTCGGACGTTCATGTCGGGGGGTGCCAGCACCGCCCGATCTGGGTCACCGACCGCTGACGGCGGGGTCCGGTGGTGTTCCGCCCGTCCACCGGCGCGCGGGCGCGGGAGGTGGGTGGAGCGAACGCCATCGACGGGTCCGAGCCGGTGCAAACAACTGACATATATTCTGTCAATACATATGGCAGAATCTGACAGAATAGAGTCGGTTGGACGGCCGACCAGTTACCCCGAGAGTCTCGGGGCTGGCGGGGGAAGCCGAAAACGCTGGCAGGGGATGCCGGCAAAGGAGCAAAGCCGTGGCCCGCAACATCCTGTTCATCACTAGCGACCAGCAGCGATACGACTCGCTCGGATGCAATGGGGGCGTCGTCGCCCGCACGCCGGTGGTCGACGCCATGGCCGCCGGCGGCTTGAACTTCCAGCGGGCCTACAACCAGAACACCGTGTGCATGCCGGCTCGCTCGACCATGCTCACCGGCCAATATCCCCGCACCCATGGCGTGATCGCCAACGGGGTGCCGCTGCCCCTGGATGCCCCGAGCGTTGCCTCCTATCTCGGTGAGAAGGGCGGCTATCGCACCGCCCTGCTTGGGAAGGCGCATTTCGAGCCCGGATTCGATTTGGGCGGCAAGTGGGAGGAGAACAACCGGGCCCGACGGGGCGATACCGGCTGGTGGCGAGGCTTCGACCGCTCGATTCAAGCCATGCACAGCGCGGCCGTCACCCTGCCCTCCTTCGACGGCAGTCCCTCCCGGGTCCTTCCGATCGCCCACTACGGTCGGTGGCTGGTGGAGAACCATCCCGAGTATGTGGACGGATTCGCCAATCTGTTGTCCGCCGAAGGTGGCGGCGACACCGGGGCCCCGGAAACCACCAACAACCCGATCCCGAGAGGCTTCTACCACACCGACTGGATCGCCGATCGGGCGGTGGAGTGGCTCGGTTCGCTCGATGACAGCGCCCCTTGGTTCTGTTGGGTGAGCTTCCCCGATCCCCACCACCCCTGGGATCCTCCCGCCTCGGAACTGGACCGGGTGCCGTGGCGAGATCTCCCGCTACCGCCCGGCCACCCCGGCTCCGACGAGGAGATCCGCCGCATCCTGGGAGCCAAGCCGGCCCACTGGTTGGGCTACTACGAAGGCAGCTGGCGGAATCGGGAGGGCGGTCCGGCCAGCTTCGTCCCCTCCTCGCTCACCCACGATCAGATCCGGGAGGTCAACGCCAAGTCCCATGTCATGAACGAGCTCATCGACGAGGCGTGTGGTCGGATCCTTTCGACGGTGGCGGCCAAGGGATGGGACGCCGACACCGATGTGATCTTCAGTACCGACCACGGGGAGCTCCAAGGCGACATGGGCCTGCTGTACAAGGGCCCGTATCACGTGGATGCCCTCATGCGGTTGCCACTGGTCTGGCGCCCGGCCCCGTCGGCCGGGGTCACCCCGAGCATCGTCTCCGAACCGGTGGGCGGTGTCGATCTGGCCCCCACCTTCTGTGCCATCGCCGGCCTCCCCATCCCGGAGTGGATGGAAGGCCAACCGCTGCCGGAGTCGCCGGAGGAGGCCGCCACCCAGGGGCGGCAGCGGGCGCTGTGCGAGTGGGACAGCCAGTTCCCCGGTTATGGGATGCACCTCCGATCGATTGTGCGGGACGGCTGGTTGTGCACCGTCTACGAGGCCAGCACCGACGGCAAACCCAACGGTCTGGAAAAAGTGATGGGCGACGCCGCGCTACGGCCGAGCGGGGTGCGCTATGAGGGCAACGAGGGCGAGCTCTACCGCCTGGAGGACGATCCCTGGCAATGGGAGAACCGCTGGGACGAGCCGTCGATGCGGAGCTTGCGGGACGACCTGGTGGCCGACCTCTACGACTCGTTGCCGGAAGGACGGACCCAACCTCTGGAAGTAGAGGCGCCGGCATAGTCGGCGCCAGGAACCGGGGGGCGGGATCCAAGCCCGCTCACCCCGGCTCGACGACCAGGCCGGTCCCCTGGATGCCGAGGTAGCGGGCCACGTCCTCGGCGTCGGTGGCCAGAGCGGCCTCTGCCTTCGGTGTCACGGCCTCAAACTGGGTGAGTCGGACCGAGCCGCCGTCCAACCGCCAGGTGCCGACCGCCTCCCCGTCCACCAGCGCGATGGGCCGGAAGATCCCGTTGGTGGTGACCACCCCCCGATGGGAGCCGAGGAGCGGGAGGCGGGATTGCCAGCCGAGCAGCAGGGGATCGAAGGCCCCGAGCAGTCGGGGCGGTGGCCCGCTCCCCACCTTGGGATGGTTGGCCAACTCCAGCCGACCGTCGGTCCGGGGGTGCAGTTCGGAGGCGATGGCCGCCAAACCACGCCGAACGTCACGAAGGGGCAGCCCGGCCCATTTGGCCAGGTCCCGGTCACTGGCCGGGGCGTGGCCCATCAGGTAGCGGCGGGCCAACTCCGCCAGCGCGGTGTCGCGGTCGAGGGCGGTGACCTCGCCCAGCCAGTCACGGGTGAGGACGTAGGCATGCTCCGACCCGATCATCGGTCCCCTCACGGCGAGGCCGGCCAGCGATGAGGCAATTAGCAGATGGATGAGCGCCTGGCCCCGGGTCGGGATGCCCGCCGTGTCCAGCTTTTCGCCCAGTTGCTTTCGGGTCATCGGGCCGTTGGCGGCCAGCGACCGCTCGATCAGCGCCACCCCCCGCTCGCCGTCACTGGACGACACCCCCTCTTCGGCCAACCGGCGGCGGTTGGCGGTGGCGATGGGTGGGGTGGTCAGCGAGTGGAGCCAGGGGTAGTCCTCCCGGCGGACGAGGTGAAGGGTTCCCCGATTCAGCCAGGTGATCACCAGCGATCGATCGGCGGTGAGGGCCCGGTCGACATCGTCGGCGGTGAGCCCCTTGCTCCGGGGGCGGATGGCCAGTCGCACTCCGCGGTGGTCCTGCCCCTGGACCGCCAGCAGGCCCTCCACCACCGCCACCGGGTCCCGGGCCGGCGGCCCACACAGCAGTTGGGATCGCAGCTGGGCCCGCATCAACACCTCAGTACCTTGCCACCTCGGTCACCGGGCCCCGCCTCCCGGCGCTATGGACGCCGAAAGCACCAGCCAGCCAGACTGACCCGGTCGTCGGCCGGCCGCGAGGTCCGACCGACTCGGCTCCACCGGCTCAAACCAGGAAGAAGAGGCCATGCGCACCTCCATCACCGAATTGCTCGACATCGAGTTCCCGATCTTCGCCTTCTCCCACTGCCGCGATGTCGTTGCCGCGGTGTCCAAGGCCGGGGGCCTGGGGGTCCTCGGGGCGGTGGCCCACAGTCCCGAGCAGCTGGAGATCGACCTCCATTGGATCGAGGAGCAGATCGGTGACCGACCCTACGGGGTGGACCTCATCGTGCCGGCCAAGTACGCCGGTGACGAGACGGGTGGCTACTCGATGGACGACATCCGCCGCCTGATCCCCCCCGAGCACCAGGAGTTCATCGACGACATCCTGGCCCGCTACGAGGTCCCGGGCCTGCCCTCGGGAGATGAGCCCTCCGCCGGTCGGGGTCTGGGTGCCGGCGGAGCCGCACCCTTTTCCGCCGCCGCCGCCGGACCCCAGCTGGAGATCGCCCTGGCCCATCGGACCTCGTTCGTGGCCAACGCCCTCGGCCCACCCCCCCAGTTCCTGATCGACCGGGTCAAGGAGGAGGGCCGGCTGGTCGGCGCCCTGGCCGGCAAGGCGGTCCACGCCGAACGCCACGTGCAGGCCGGAGTCGACATCATCATCGCCCAGGGCTACGAAGCCGGGGGTCACACCGGAGAGATCGGGTCGATGGTCCTCATTCCCGAGGTGGTCGACGCGGTGGCCCCGGTGCCGGTGCTCGGGGCGGGCGGCATCGGGCGCGGTCGCCAGATGGCGGCCGCCATGGCCCTCGGGGCCCAGGGTGTCTGGTGCGGATCGGTGTGGCTGACCACCGACGAGGCCGAGACCCACCCGACGGTCAAGAAGAAGATGCTGGCCGCCACCTCGGCCGACACCACCCGCTCCCGCTCCCTCACCGGCAAGCTCGCCCGCATGCTGAAGTCGGCCTGGACCGAGGAGTGGGAGAGGGCGGACACCCCCGAGCCGTTGGGGATGCCTCTCCAGCCGATCCTGAGCGCCGAGGCCCAGCGGAGGATCAACCGCGGGGCCCACGCGGCCGGGTCGGGTGCGGAGAAGTTGGCGAACTACTTCGTGGGGCAGATCGTCGGGGTGATGAACCAACCCAAGACCGCCTCCCAGGTTGTCTTCGAGATGATTGAGGAGTTCATCGACGCTTCCCAGAGCCTCGCCCTCCAACTGGAGAGTTGACGGCAGGGCCCCCGCCACCAGCTAAAACGTGATCGCCATGGGGCCCGGACCCCTGCCGTCGGTTTTCCATTCCGCACACCCGCTGTGATAATACGCAGGGACACCAGAGGCACGGCCTCTGGCCTACGCCCTGGGGGGCCCATGACCGACACCGCTCAACTCAACTCCACCGATCAGGTCATCGATGAACTGCGCGACTGGCTGTCCTCCAACTGGGACCCTGATCTGACCGTCGCCGCCTGGTGGGAACGGCTGGGCCTGGCCGGTTGGTCGGCGCCGACGCTCCCGACCAACGCCTATGGCCGCGGCCTGTCCCGCAACGACGGGGTCCGGGTGGCCCAGGAGATCGATCGCTTCGGCGCTCTCGGCGCCCCCGCCGGTCTCGGCCTGTTGCTGGCCGCCCCCACCATCGCCACCCATGGCACCCAGGAGCAGATCGACACCTTCGTGCGGGACATCGTCATCGGTCAGAAGTCGTGGTGCCAGCTGTTCAGTGAACCGGCGGCCGGATCGGACCTGGCCGGGCTGCAGACCCGGGCCGTCCGCGACGGCGACGAATGGATCGTGAACGGGCAGAAGGTGTGGACGTCGGGCGGCCGGCATTCCAACCTCGGCATGCTGCTGGCCCGCACCAACCCGGAGGTGCCGAAACACCAGGGCATCACCTACTTCGCCCTGGAGATGATCCAGCCCGGCGTCGAGATCCGCCCGCTCCGGGAGATGACCGGACGGGCGCTGTTCAACGAGGTCTTCATGACCGATGCCCGAGTGGCCAACGACGCCCTCATCGGCGGAGAGAATAACGGTTGGGCGGTGGCCAACACCACACTGGCCAACGAACGGGCCGGCCTCGGCTCCGGCGGCGGCAGTGGGGCCGGCGGCTCGGTCCTGCCGGGCACGGTGGGCGGGGGCCTCGATCGGCGGGCCGGTGATTTCGGCTCCGGCCCCCGCGGCAGCGCCAGCAACGGCAAGTCGAAGGCGAAGGGGAAAGAGGATGGTGCCGAGGACGCCGCCATGGTCCGGGCCCTGTCGGGCGGGATCAAGCTGCTGACGGAGCTGGCCAAGTCCAACGGCTCGATCCTCGATCCGATGGTCCGCCAGGGGCTGGCCCAGCTCTACACCTGGGGGGAGCTGGGCCGGTTCAACGGGCTCCGGCTGAAGGCAGTCAAGGCGAGTGGTGGTGACATCCCGGGGATGCCCAACATCTCCAAGCTGTCGATGAGCCACATCATGCGGCTCACCCGCGACCTCGGCCTGCAGATCTCCGGAGCTGCGGGGATGCTGCACGGCTACAACCAAAAAGATCGCGCCGCCCTGGAGGCTGCCACCGGCAACACCTTGGTCGGTTTCGTGACCGAGATGGCGATGTTCGCCCAGGCGCCTTCCATCTATGGGGGCACCGATCAGGTCCAGCGCAACATCATCGGCGAGCGGGTCCTCGGACTTCCGAAGGAGCCCAACAACGATCGCACCACGCCGTTTTCGGAGCTTCCCAAGAACGTCTGATCCGCCTGAGGGTCGCGACGTCACCCAGACAACCAGAGGAGTGGAACATGCCAGGCATCAATGACGGCCGAGTGGTCATCATCACCGGAGCGGGGCGCGGCATCGGCCGTGGCCACGCCATCGAGTTCGCCCGACAGGGCGCCAAAGTGGTGGTGAACGACCTGGGCGCCGAGGTGGACGGGACCGGTAGTTCGGCCGGGCCGGCGGGTGAAGTGGTGGAAGAGATCCGGGGCATGGGCGGCGAGGCCGTCGCCAACGGTGAGGACATCTCCGATCCGGAAGGGGCCAAGCGGCTGGTGGATACGGCCATCGAGACGTTTGGTGGCCTGGATGTGCTGGTCAACAATGCCGGGATCCTGCGGGACCGGATGCTGGTGAACATGACCGTCGAGGAGTGGGATGCGGTCATCCGGGTCCATCTCCGGGGCACCTTCGGACCCATGCGCTGGGCCGCTGGGTATTGGCGGGACCGGGCCAAGGCTGGCGAGACCAACGACGCCCGCATCATCAACACCACCTCGCCGTCGGGCATCTACGGGAACGTGGGCCAGACCAACTACGGGGCGGCCAAGGCCGGCATCGCTTCGATGACCGTCATTGCCGCCATGGAACTCGGGCGTTACGGGGTCACCGTGAACGCCATCGCCCCGGCCGCGCTCACCCGGATGACCGAGAACCTGAGCCTGGGCATGACCGCGGAGCGGAAGCCCGACGAGTTCGAGCCCAACGACCCCGACAACATCGCCCCGTTGGTGGTCTGGCTGGGCAGCCCGGAGTCCAAGGACATCACCGGCCGGGTCTTCAACGTCTTCGGCGGCCACATCTCGGTGGCGGAGGGATGGGTAGCGGGTCCTGCCGCCGACAAGGGCGACCGCTGGGAAACCACCGAGCTGGGTGGGGTGATCCCTGATCTGGTGGCCAAGGCCGCCCCCAACGCGGACATGTTCGGTCGCCGGGGGTGAAAGTCGACCCGGCGTCGGCCGGAATGGACGAGGATCGCCTGGAGCGGATCACCGAACATTTCAGCGAGCGCTACGTGTCCACCGGCAAACTCCCCGGGTGCCAGGTCACGGTGGCCCGGGGTCAGACGGTCGGGTACTTCCGGTCCTTCGGCACCATGGACCGCGAGCGGAAGAAGCCGGTCGAAGAGGACACCATCTGGCGCATCTACTCGATGACCAAACCGATCACCTCGATTGCCCTCATGCAGCTCTATGAGCGGGGGGCGTTCCAGCTCAGTGACCCGGTCCATCGTTTCATCCCGCAATGGCGGGACCTGTCGGTCCAAGAAGTCGCCGAGGATGGGTCGATGCGGATGGTCCCCACCAGCCGACCGATGTCGATGCGCGATGCGCTCATGCACATGACCGGCCTCCCGGGGGCGGTGGTCTCCGACCATCCGGTGGACGACCGGTTCGCCGCCGCCCTCCAGGATGCCCGCTCGGGAATGACCCTGGAGGGGGTGTGCACCCTCCTGGCCGACTTCCCCCTCAAATTCCACCCGGGCACCCACTGGAACTACGGACTGTCCACTGACGTCTGCGGTCGGCTGGTCGAAGTGATCTCCGGGCAGCGGTTCGACGAATACCTCCGCGACGAGATCTTCGAGCCCCTGGGCATGGTCGACACCGGGTTCTCGGTGCCGGACCGGTCGGCGGGCCGCTTCTGCGCCTCCTATTTCTACCAGTCGGGGGGGGAGCCCCGGCTGGTCGACGACCCCGAGACCAGCCCTTACCGGCGGCCCCGCTCCTACCTGTCGGGAGCCGGCGGCCTGGTGTCGACCTCGGGTGACTACCTCCGGTTCTGCCAGATGCTGGTCGGCAACGGGGAGCTCGACGGGCAGCGGATCATCGGGCGCAAGACCCTGGAACTGATGACCGTCAACCATCTTCCGGGGGGAGCCGACCTCGAGCAGTTCGTGACCGGGGGATTCGGGGAGTCCGGGTTCGAGGGGGTCGGCTTCGGTCTCGGCTTCGCCATCGGCCTGGGGCCGGCCGCCACCGGCACCGCCGGCTCCTACGGGGAGTTCTACTGGGGTGGGGCCGCCTCCACCGCCTTCTGGGTGGATCCGGTCGAAGAGGTGACGGTGGTGTTCATGGCCCAGCTGCTGCCGTCGACCACCTATCCGTTCCGGGCCCAGCTTCGAGCGCTGGTCTACCAGGCGCTGTTGGACTGATCTGTCGTCATCTCGAGGGGGGCACATGGACAGCGAGGGTATGCCGGGGGTGGCGGAGGCTGACGCCAGCATCAAGCTGATCAACGACAACGCCACCCGGATCTTCACCTGGGACTACGAGCGGGATCGCAGCCAGCTGGTCACGCTGTACAACAAGGCGATGAGCTCCCAGTGGAACAGCGTCACCGACCTCGACTGGGCGACCGAGGTGGACCCGGAGCGCCTGGTCCAGGAAATGGGGGAGGACGCGGTGCCGCCCCTGTTCCGGGTGGCGGCCTCCCTGCCCGGCTCGCCCATCGCCGCCTGGAAAGAGCCGGAGTTCACCCGGCTCGGGGTGGAACTGATGAAGGCGAGGCTCAGCCAGTTCATGCACGGCGAGCAGGGCGCCATGATGGTGGCGGCCAAGATCGTCGAGACGGTTCCCTGGATCGACGCCAAGTACTACGCCTCCACCCAGACCATGGACGAAGCCCGGCACACCGAGGTGTTCGCCAAGTACCTCGATACCAAGCTGGGTGGGGCCTACCCGATGAGCCCGTTCCTGGAGGAGCAGATCACCGTGCTCATCGAGGACAGCCGGTGGGATATCGCCTACCTCGGTATGCAGATCGTCATCGAAAGCCTGGCGCTGGCCGCTTTCGGCGAGCTCCACCGGACCACCACCGAGCCATTGCTGAAGAAGCTGCTGCGCTACGTCATGTCCGATGAGGCCCGCCACGTCGCCTTCGGGGTGCTCACCCTCGGTGAGTTCTACCGCAGCCTGTCCTCGGCCGAACTGCGCGACCGGCAGGAGTTCCTGGTGGAGAACACCTTGCGCAACCGGGCCCGCTCCACCACCCCCGAGGTGTGGGAGCGGGTGGGGGTCTCGCTGAACGAGCTGATGCCGGTCCTCCACCAAGCCATCCAGATGACCGGGGGTGGCATCTTCGCCAACTTCCAGCGGGCCTTCTTCGCCAAACTGGTTCCGAACGTCCGAAAGCTGGGCCTGCTCGAAGCCAACGACGGCTGGCTGCGCCAGCAGTGGGGAGAAGCCGGGCTCCTGGAGTTCGAGTTCGCCGCCGATACCGGTTCCGACTACGAGTCGTACGACGCGGTGGCCGCCGACCGAGCGGCCCAGGCACCCACCATCGGCACCGGCGCCCGACCCTGATGGCGGGATTGGGGGGGCGGGGTCTATGACCACCACACCGATCGAGGCCCAACGTCGCCAGGAGCTGGCGAACCAGGGAATGATCGTGGCGTATTGGGCCGACCGCCATGGGGATCGGGAGGCGATCATCTCGCCGGCCGGCAACCGGACCTTCACCGAGCTGAACCAGAACGCCAACCGGTTGGCCCGGGCCCTCCGGGACCGCGGCCTGGAGGCCGGGGATGCGGTGGCGCTGTTGTGCGACAACCGCCCCGAGTTCGCCGAATTGGTGTGCGCCTGCCAGCGGGCCGGGCTCCGCCTCACCACCGTCAACTGGCACCTCACCGTGAGCGAGGTGGCCTACATCGTCAAGGACTGTGAGGCCAAGGTCCTGTTTGCTGACGCCGTCCGCGGGGCGGTGGCGTCAGGGGCGGCGGCCCAATCCGACGCCGGTGTCAAGGTGGTGGCCATCGGCGGATCTTTTGCCGGGGCCGAGGGCTATGACGACCTGTTGGCGGGCGAGGACGGCACCAACCTCGAGGACCCGGTGCTCGGCACCAGCATGCTCTACACCTCGGGCACCACCGGTCGGCCCAAGGGGGTGGCCCGCCCGCCGACGCCGTCCTCGACCTTGGACGCCAATATCTACGGCTACCGGGAGGACGGGGTCGACCGGCATCTGTGCACCGGTCCGCTCTATCACGCCGCCCCATTGGCGTTTTCGCTGGCGGTGCCGCTGCACTTCGGGGTGGGCATCGTCCTGATGGAGCGATGGGACGCCGAGGACGCCCTCCATCTCATCGAGGACTTCAGCATCACCCACAGCCACATGGTCCCGACCATGTTCCATCGGCTGCTCTCCATCCCGGAGGAGAACCGGCAGCGCTACGACGTGTCCTCGCTGCGCTACATCCTCCACGGGGCCGCCCCCTGCCCGGTGGTCACCAAGCAGCGGTTGATCGCCTGGCTCGGGCCCATCGTCTCCGAGTACTACGCCGCCACGGAGGGCCTCGGGACCTTCGTGGACTCGGGCACCTGGCTGGCCCATCCCGGTACTGTCGGCAAGCCGTTCGTCGAGGGCATGGTAATGGTCGGCGACGAGCACGGCACCCCGCTGCCCACCGGCGAGACCGGGTTGGTGTTCCTGAAGGCGGTGGACGGTACCGCTTTTCAGTACTTCAACGACCCGAAAAAGACGGCGGACACCTACGTCGGCGACTACTTCACCTTGGGCGACGTCGGCCACTTCGACGACGACGGCTATCTCTTCCTCACCGACCGCTCGGCCAACCTGATCATCTCCGGAGGGGTGAACATCTACCCGGCCGAAGTGGACGCCGTCCTGTTGGAGCACCCGGCGGTCGGCGATGTCGGCACTATCGGCGTCCCCGACCGGGAATGGGGCGAGGCGGTCAAAACGGTGGTGGAGCTCCAGCCGGGACTGGAGCCGAGCCCGGAGCTGGCCGCGGAGTTGATGGCCTTCTGCCGGGAGCGACTGGCCCACTTCAAGTGCCCCCGCACGGTCGAGTTCATCGACGAGCTCCCCCGGCAGGACAACGGCAAGCTGTACCGGGGGATCCTGCGGGACCGCTACGCCGGTGGCGCCGAGGTCACCGACCCGGCTTCCCGGTAGCCGCCGGGACCCTCATCAACTGGTCAGCACCGCCTGGGTCTGGGTCACCCGGGCCAGCAGCCGGTCGTCGTCGTCCCGCACATCGGTCTCGACCACGATGGTGGTCCGGCCGACATGCAGGGGCCGGGCATGGGCGGTGGCCCGACCCTGGCGGAGGCCACGGGTGAACTGGGTCGCCGATGACACCGTGGTGGTGCCGGTCGACCCGTCGGGGAGGTTGACGAAGGCCACCAGCCCGCCGGCGGCGTCGGCCAGGCTCATGATCGCCCCGCCGTGGAGCATCCCTCCCGACGTGCACCGTTCCGGGGCCCAGTCCAGATGGGCGACCACCTGCTCGGGGGTGACCGAAGTGACCTCGACCCCGATCAGATCGGCAAACGGCTGGGACCCGGCGAACTCATCGGCACGATCCTCGTTCATGGTGCAACCTCCTGCTCGGTCGGGCCGGGTCGCCGGCCCGCGGCCATGGTCAGTCAGCCGCCCACGGTGGCGATCCCGCCGTCGACCGGGATGATGGCCCCGGTGAGGTAGGAACCGGCCCTGGAGGCGAGGTAGATGGCGGTGCCGGCCATGTCGTCGGGCCTCCCGATCCGGCGGAGGGGGGCGGAGGCGGCGATCTGCTCGCCGAACGCCTCGAGGGTGGCGGCCATCATCTTCGACTCGAACGGCCCGGGGGCGATGGCATTGACGGTGATGGCGGGGGCCAGCCGCTTGGCCAGGTGGCGGGTGAGTTGGTGGACGGCCGCCTTCGACGCCGAGTACGAGTAGGTCTCCAGCACCGGGACATGGATGCCGTCGATCGACCCGATGTTGATCACCCGGGACGGGGCTTCGGGGGTGCCGGCCGCCTGGAGGAGGGGGAGCAGGAACTTGGTGGTGTGGAAGACCCCCTTGACGTTGAGAGCCAGCACCCGGTCCCAGGCGGCGTCGTCGAATGTCTCCATCGGGGCCCCCCAGGTGGCCCCGGCATTGTTGACCAGGATGTCGAGTCGGTCTTCCCGCTCGGCCAGCCGCTCGGCCAACCCCCGGCAGCCTTCCTCGGTGGACAGGTCGGCGGGTAGGGAGATGCACTCGCCCCGGGCGGACAGTTCGGCGGCCACCGCGTCGCACACTTCCGCTTTCCGGGACGAGATGTAGACCTTGGCCCCGGCGTCGACGTAGCCCGAGGCGATCATCAGGCCGATCCCCCGGGATCCCCCGGTGACCAGGGCCACCTTTCCGGCAATGGTGAACAGCTCGGTCATCGGTCTCCCCTTGTTCTCATGGGCGTGGGTGCAGGTCGAGGGTCAGCGTAGGGGAGCGGGCTCAGCCCGAGCCCACCACCGACGTTTCCTTCAGTGGCGGCTGGCGGGTCCGGCCGTTCTCATCCAGGGGGTCGCTCACCGCCACGCCAGTGGTCACCGCCGGCCGTTTCCGGTGGCGGAGGGTGAGCATGACCGCGATACCGACCAGGAAGAGCAGGTTGGCGAAGAAGAAGGAGTTCCCGTAGAAGAGGTTGAGCCCGTGGAGGCTGAACTGGGTGCCGTTGTCCTGGGGAACCCACCAGATAGGGGCCTGCCAGAACAAAACGGCGGCGGCGATGGCCCAGAGCCGGCCGAACTTGGGGCGGTCGTGGCCGAGCCATAGCCAACCGATGACCGGCACCACCCAGACCATGTGGTGGTCCCAGGAGATGGGCGACACCAGCAGGCCGGTGACCGCGCCGACCAGCACCGCCAGCAGTCGGGACGAGGCACGATGGGCCCAGGCGGCCACCGCCACCCCGGAGACCCCGATCACCAGCACCACCACGTCCACCACCAACTTCGGCACCAGGGCATGGTTGATGCGCACCACCGCGGCCTGGACGTTCTGATCGCTGATGTAATAGACGCCGACCCGGCTCGCCTTGAAGGCGTAGTGGGTCCAGAACGACCAGGACAGTCGGGGGACGATGGCGAACATCAGACCGGTGGCGACCACGAAGGTCACCACCACCGTCACTGCAGTGCGGGTGCGCCGGGCCAGCGCCAGGTAGGGGACGAAGATGAGCGGGGTGAGCTTGACCGCCGCCGACAGTCCGAGCAGCACGCCTTCGGGGAGGGCGCGCTTCAGGAACTGGCGGGAGATGGCCAGGTCGCTCATGATCAGGAAGGCCAGCAGGATGTTGATCTGGCCGAAGTTCATGGTCTGGAAGATCGGGTCGAGGTGGTAGGCGGGCCAGGACAGGGCCAGGGACCACCACAACAGGCGGGACCAGGACATCGCCGGCCGGGCGGCACGGATCGAGACGCCGATCAGCCCCATCAGCAGGACGGAGTTGAAGACGGCCCACAGATAGACCGCCGTCTTCAGCTTGATCCAGGTGAGCGGGAGAAAGGCCAACCCGGCGATGGGCGGGTAGAGGAAGGGGAGCCCGAAGAGCGACGAGCGGTTGGTGTACATGGTGCCGTCGAAGAGGTGTTTGGCCCCAACCAGGTAGACGTCCAGGTCGTTGTGGTTGTGGGTGGCCAGCTGCAACGCCTGGACCAGGAGATATGCCGCCGACGCCAGCGCCGGGAACCACAGCAGCCAACGGAGACGCACGAGCGCAGAGGTTACTTGAGGCATCCAGGAGGGTTGGTCACGCCCCGGATCCGGTGCCGATGGCGCCCTCATCCCGGATTTGCTGGTGGCGAGGTCGGGCGCGACCCCTTGACCTGGAGGTTCTCTCTTGGCCAGGTCCGGCGGCTCAGCCCCGGTTCCGGTGGAGCCGGAGGGAGGCCCGGCCTGCCACCAGTGGCAGGTCCAGGTAGCTGAGCAGGCCGGGAGGCGCGGCGCAGACGTAGGGGACGGCGTTGACGCAGTGGAGGGCGGTGGCCACGATTCCCGGGTTCCTCACCAACCCGGCCTCGACCGACTCGGGGTGCAGCTTCTTGAAGGTGGTCAAACAGCTGGGGTCCCCGGTGACTTCGACTTCGAAGCGCTCGCCCTCCGGACCGAAGGTCCAGGCCGGATCGAGGTCCACTTCCCCCATGAACCAGTTGACGGCCGCCGTCACCACCGGCTCACCATCGACGGTGGCCTCCCAGGTGAACCGCTGGGCGGCCACCGTTCCCGGCTGGATGGGGCCGATCGGGGAGTCGATGGGGGCGGTGGCGACCGCCATCCGGTGGGTGGTGGAGAGCTCGGGGTCGAGATCGAAGCCCAGCTCGTCGGCCACCATGAAGAGAGACTGGCGGAATCCGGTGCCCAGCGCCTCGACCATGATGCTGGCCCGGGCTTCCTCCGGCGTCTTCCCGAACAGCATCCAGTCACGCACCACATCGGCGGCGCCGTAGGTGCGGATGTCGGAGAACTCCTCGGCCCGGACGTGGGTGATCGACCCGGACAGCGCCGAGATCATCAGCGGGAACCGCTCGGTGATGCCTCCCGGGTGGATACCGGTGCCGTGGAGGGTGACCCCGGCGTCGGTGGCGATCGCATCGAAGCGCTGGCGCTCCTCCGGCGGCGGGTAGAACCACCCGAGTGGGGTGACCAGGTTCTTGCCCGACTGGAGGATGGCGGTCACCACGTTGGGGTCGGCCATGAACGGGCTGTAGACAACGCAGTCGGCATCGGTGGCCAACAGCGATTCCACATCGTGGGTGGCCGTCACCCCGATGGGTGGGCGACCCACCAGGATGCCGAGATCGACCCCCTCTTTTTCGGGGCTGTGGACCCAGGCTCCCGCCAGCTCCAGATCGGGATGGTCGATCACGCCTTCGATGGCGGCGCGTCCGACGCCTCCGGTGGCCCACTGGATCACTCGGTAACTCATGGAGGCCGTCCTTCGCTGGCAGGGACTGGGGGATCGAGACGTCGACGGTCGGCCGCTGACGCCGGAGCTCGGCCGCAGGTCAGGGGAGCGTGGCGCGGATGGCGGCAACCCCGGATTCGAAGGTGCCATACTGCTCGGGATCGAGGGCCACGGCCAGGCAGTCGGCGCAGAGCCGATCGGTCATCTCCTCCGCCTCTTGGTGCTTGGGCCGATTGCCCTCATAGTCCGGGAACGGCTCGGACCAGCCGAAGAACTTGGCCTGCCCCTCACCCTCGTTGGTGAGAATCGCTTGCAGCGGCGACAGACCGACGGCGGTGGTGGCGACCAGGTGAAGGCCGCCGCGCCACTCCCTCAGGATCTGCATCAACTGGGCCGCCCGCCCGGCCGGGTCGTCGGCTCTGGGGGCGGCGCGCCAGCCGGCGAAGAGGGGAATGGCGGACTCTTCGAGCCCGTCGACGAGCGTCTCGGTGACCGTGACGATGTCATCCAGCCCCTTGATATCGGCCAGATTCTTCTGTCCCCAGAGGTCGTGGGCCTCGGACATGCGCTGAGCAGCGGCGGAGGAGCCGGCGACGGCCACCCCCTCCTCGTAGAACATCTTGACGGCCCCGGGGTTGAACCAGCCCATGGCCGAACACACCACATCGGACCCCACCTCGCCGAGCATGGCCCCTCGTCCGGCAAAGTAGAACGCGAACGGGTTGGCCCAACCCCATTCGCCCGCCCATCCGAACACATCGGGACTCAAATAGATCGAGGTGCCGATGTCATGGATCGGCTCCGAGGTGGCTTTCACCACTGCCAATGCGGCGTCACGGTCGGTGGTGCTCATAGGGTGCCCCCTCAGGCTCGGGTTCCCCGCAGCAACACGCGCCGCATCCCGGGGATAGTTCCAATAACGGCTTCTACCAACTGGGCCAGATCGGTCACCACCGTATCGAGGTGACTGAAACGCTCGTCGAGGGTGCCCACCACCTTGCTCAACTCCGGTGAGAGGTCTTGGAGGGTGGCGGTGGCCTTCGGCAACTCGGTGGCCAGATCAATCGCCACCCCGCTGAGGCCTTCGGTGAGCACCCGGAGAGAGGCGGCCGATTCGGAGAGAGCCGGCAAGGAGCCATCCAGGGTGCCGACCGCCAGTTCCAGGCCGGAGACCGCCTGGGAGATCCCCATCGCCGCCAGCTCGACCCCGTTGCCGACCCGGGTCAGCCCGGCCTCCATCTGTCCGAGCAAGCTCATGAGGCCCTCGATCCGATCGGCCAAGGTGTTGAGCGCGTCCAGGGCCCGGAGCACGGTGCCGGGAAGCCGGAGCAATGTTGCCGGCAACCTGGTGACGGATTCAACCAGGGAGGGCGATTCCACGCTGTGATCATGGGCCGGATGCCCCCCGCTGTCCAGCGCCTCCCGATCGGACCTGAGTCGGCTGGGGCGAGCGGAGGATGCCCTTGACGTGGTCCTTAGCTCGGGCTCGTCTCCAGGTCGATGGCGTAGCGAGCCACCGCCTCGTTGGCGACCGGGCACTCGGCCCGGGAGCGGCCACAACCGTCGGTGTCGCAGAGCCGGCACATCCACCCGGCGGTCCCCGGCTCCCGCATCAAGGACACCAGCACTCGGCCGATGAGTCCGTCGAAGACCTCCTGCTCGCTCGGCGACAGGGCTTCCAGCGCGGCATCGAGGACTTGGGCTCGAGCCGATCCGAGGTGTCCGGCGGCCCCTCGGCCGGCATCGGTCAGCGACACCACCGTCGATCGGCGATCCGGACCCGGTTGCCGACGGACCAACTGGTCCCGTTCGAGTCGGTCGACCAGCCTGACCGCCCCGGAGTGGCTGAGCCCCACCACCCGGGCCAGCAGCTCAATGCTCGGGTCCTCGAGGAAGTGGTGCAGCGCCGAGAGGCTGGCAGCGGCGGTCTCCGAGCCTCCCGCCGCCTCAGCCACCGCCTGGTCGGTGCGGTCAGTTAGGGCGAGGGCCAGCGCCCCCAACCGGTTGGCGGTCCCACTGATGGGTGCCGCGCCACTGGCTTTTCTCTTGGCCACCGACGGAGCCCGGCTAGGCGAGTTCGTAGTCGAGTTGGAACGTGCCGGTACTGCCATGCGGGGCGGCCGTCGTACCCCGGCCGTCGATGCCGGCCAGGTCCGCGGTCCCCGAGCCCGGCACCACCGAAACCGATGCGCGGGCCTCATTCCCGTCGTAGGTGCCAATCGACTGGAGGACGAAGCTGCCCTTCCTCCCCCCGATCTCGCCGACGACTCGCTGGTAGCCGAGGAAGTCGGCGGTCCCGTCGTCCCGATAGGTCATCACGGTGTCGGTCACGGTCTCGGCCTCCACCCCTCCGGAGAACCGCTGGCCGATGCTGGCCACTGATACCTCCAGCGCCCCTTCGAGTTCTTGGGCGGGGGTCTCGTCCCACGAAGTGACCTCGAATGTCCCTTCAACATGCTCTGTCATGTTTGCCTCCTCGTTATATGTATGACGCATACATATAACTACCCATCCGGCGATAGCGCAAACGGCCGGATAGATAAGCCCGCACTGCGTTGGGCGGTTTGCCCGCCGGGGCTCGCCCGCCGGGGATGGGTCTACGCCAGGTGCTGGGAGAGAAACGACAGCGAAGGAGCTTCCTGGGAAGTGAAGAACGGGCCGGTATGGCAACCGGGGTAGAACCCGACCGCGGACCCCGGCCCAAGGGCACTTGCGAAGGCTTCGACGCCGGGGTGGAACGGGTCATCGTCAGCCGACACCACCCGGATCGGCTTGCCTGCCAGTCCAGCGACATGGGTGACGGCGTTGTTGGCATTGAAGCTTTTATCGGATGCGTAGGCGCCGGCATTGGCGAGGCGAGCCTCGGTGTAACTAGTCCAAATGGCGGGACTGATCGCCGCCACCGATGTGATGAGGTGTGGATATTTCTCAGCCAAGAGGATGGCGCCATATCCGCCCATGGAGATGCCCATCGTGCCGATTTGTTGCGGAGATCGACCGAGACCCAATGCCTGACACATAGGAATCAGCTCGTCGATAACCATGGACATGGCGTCGTCGCCGGGATGCGGATTCCAATACCCACCGCCACCATCCACCGTCACTATGGCCATCGGTGCGAGAGGCTGCCCGTTGACTTTGAGTGCCACTGCTTGTGCGGGGGTCATGCCAGCCAGGGCATTGGTGTGATTCCCGCCGAACCCGTGAAGCATCACCACGAGGGGCAATGCCATCCCCGATTTGTAGCCAGGCGGATAGGCGATCGTGTACCCAACGGTTCGATTGCGAGCCTGGGAGGCAAACGTGCCGGTGGTTGATGGACCCGGAGCTGAGAACTCGAGAGGCGGGCTGGCTACGGCGCACGCCCCGTCGAGCTGGTCAAGCCGTTCCTTGCCAGGCAGATCCCCGTGAGAAACCAGTTCGAATCCGGCCGCGCCCCCAACGATGACGACGGCAAGTCCGCCCAGCCCGAATTGAAGGAGCCGCCGCCGACTCCAGGTCTTGCCGTCAGGTTCGTCCAGATTGGGAGGCTCCGCGGGGTCCTCACCCGGTGACCTGTCCCTCCTCCTTCTGTCCTTGGGTTTCCCCACTACTTGCTCACCGGCTCTCATTTCGGAGACGTCGGCATCTCACGCTGGACTTCGCCGAAGCTTGGTCTGACCGAAAGGGTCAATACACACTCTTCCATGGAGGGCCACGGCTTCTCGGCGGGAGGACTTGACCGCGCGTTCTGTTCGGGGATGGCGATATGCCGTTGGCGGTGACTCGTCATGTTTTCCCAATCGGCTCCATCAAATTCAGCCGCGAATGATTGATGGACCCCGTCCGGTGGAACGCGATTGCTGGAATGGGATTGACAGTGGTCAGTTCCGGACCTACGGTCGAGTTTGATCGGACCAACGGTCGAACTTGGTTAGCGCGTGTTAAGTGCGCGGGCACTGCGTGCAAATAAGGGACTCGCTGAATTCCCGGATGAAACCGGTGAGCAGCAAGGGGGGACGACATGGAACGTGCAACCCGTTCGACGAAGGTGCCGTTTATTCGGCGGGGGCTCTTGCTCCTCCTCCCGGCAGTCGTCATCGCTGGTTTAGTCGCGCCCCTGATCGCTCAGGAGGTGGCGTCTGCCGCCCCCACCACGGCCGTGACCTTCGCACCCGGGTCTAACGCCGCCCATGCCACCTCGACCTGGACCGTCGGCTTCACCAGCTCGGCGGCCGGCGCCCTCGCCGCGCCGAACACCGTTACGGTGACGTTCGACGCCGGATTTGTCCTGCCTGCCGCCCCGGTGGTCACCTTCCCGACCGGGTTCACCGGAACCTGCACTGGGACGACGACCGGGTCGACGACCGGCCAGGTCGTGACCATCACCCTGACCGGGACCTGCGGCCTGCCCAACAGCACCGCGGGCACGGTCACTATCGCCGGGATTACCAATCCGGGAGCTGGAAGCCATCCGGCCAGCGCCTTCAGCGTGGCCACCTCGAAGGACTCCGCCGCCAATCCCGCCACCGCGGTGGTGGTCAACCCGACCACACCTACCGGCGTCACATTCACGCCGGCCTCCCTCTTGGCTCACGCCACGTCCACGTGGACGGTGGGCTTCACGCCTTCGGCATCCGGCGCCCTAGCGGCGCCTAATACCATCGCAGTGACATTCGACACCGGGTTTGTCCTCCCCGCGAGCCCGGCGGTGACCTTCGTGTCCGGGTTCACCGGAACCTGCACCGCGGCAACCGGGACCACTTCCGGTCAGGTCGTCACCATCACCCTGACCGGGTCCTGCGTCCTGGCCAATAGCACGCCGGCCACCGTCACCATCGCCGGGATTACCAATCCCGGAGCCGGCAGCCATCCGGCCAGCGGCTTCAGCGTGGCGACCTCCCAGGACACCACGACCGCCAACCCCGCCGCCGCGGTGGTCATCGGTCCCACCACGCCTACCGGTGTGACCTTCTCGCCCGGTTCGTCGTTGCCGAGCGCCCTTTCGACCTGGACGGTGGGCTTCACACCCTCGGCGTCCGGCGCCCTGGCCGCGACGAACACCATCTCGGTGACGTTCGGACCGGGGTTCACCGTCCCGACCGGGCAGGCAGTCACCTTCCCGTCCGGCTTCGGCGGTTGCACTACGACCACGGAGACAGCGGTCCTTCAGGTTGCCACCATTCCCCTCCCGGCCGGGTGCACCCTGGCCAACGCCACGGCCGGTGCCGTCACCATTGCCAACATCACCAACCCGGTAGCCGGTAGTTACGCCGCTAGCGGCTTCAGCGTGGCGACGTCCCAGGACGTCACCCCGGCCCACCCCGCCACACCGGTTGTCATCGGCTCGTCGCCGAGTGCAGTCACCTTCTCGCCGGGCTCGAACCTGACGGGCGCGCTTTCGTCCTGGGGGGTGGGATTCACCACGTCCGCGGCCGGCGGTCTCGCCTCGGGCGATACTATCTCGGTGACGTTCGCGCCCGGGTTCGGTGTCCCGGCCGCACCAACCGTCACCTTCGGAACCGGGTTCCTCGGAACGTGCACGGGAACGCCGACGGGGACAACCGTCGGCCAGGTCGTCACCTTCACCCTGACCGGGTCCTGTGTCCTCACCGCCAGCACGGCAGGCACCCTCACCATTGACGGGATCGCCAACCCGGCCCCCGGGACGTACCCGGCCAGCGCATTCGGCGTGGCGACTTCTAAGGACCCCGCCGCTGCCCATCCGGCCACCGCGGTGGTGATCAATGCCGTCGCCAATACGCCAACCGGTGTCACCTTCTCGCCGGCAGTGGCCACCGCCACCGCCGTCTCGACCTGGACGGTGGGATTCACGCCCTCAGCCACCGGCGCCCTGGCCGCGGGCAACACCGTCACGGTGACTTTTGACACCGGGTTTGTCATCCCGGCTTCCCCGGCGGTCGCCTTCGCCTCCGGGTTCACCGGTTGTTCCGCGACCACAGGCGCAACCACCGGTCAGGTCGTCGTTATCACCCTGCCCGCGGGATGCTCGCTGGTCGCCAGCACCCCAGCCACCATCACCATCGCCGGGATCACCAACCCGGTCGCGGGAAGCTACGCGGCCAGCACCTTCAGCCTGGCGACCTCCAAGGACACCAGCGCCGCCCACCCCGCCACTCCGGTGGTGATCACTGCGGTCGGCCCTGCTGACCCGACCAAGACCACCATCACGGCGATCCCCACCGCGATCACCGCCAACGGGACCTCCACCTCGACCATCACCGTTCAGGCCAAGGACGCCAGCGGAACCAACCTGTCGGTGAGCGGCGGGCCGGTGACCCTGGCCACCACCCTGGGCACCCTCGGTGCAGTCACCGACCACAGCAATGGCACCTATACCGCTACCCTCACCTCCTCGGCAACCGCGGGGACGGCCACGGTCAGCGGCACCATCAACGCGGTCGCCATCACCTCGACGGCCACCGTCATGTTCACGGCGACCCCGGCTCCTGATGCGACCAAGACGACCATCACCGCCAGCCCGACCTCCATCGCCGCCAGCGGAGCGTCGACCTCGACCATCACGGTCCAGGCCAAGGACTCCAGCGGCACCAACCTGACCACCGGTGGCGCCACCGTCACTCTGGCCACCACCAAGGGCACCCTCAGTGCGGTCACCGACCACAGCAACGGCACCTATACCGCCACCCTCACCTCGCCGACCACCGCGGGGACAGCCACCATCAGCGGCACCATCAATGCGGCGGCGATCACCTCGACCGCCACGGTGACGTTCACCACCACCGGCACCCTCACCCAGGGTCCGCCGACATCGGCCACCGTCCCCTTCGGGGCCGGGTTCAATGGGCATCTCAGCGTGACGAACGCCACCGGTGCGGTCTTCTGGGCCGAGACCACCTCTCCCGACTCCACCTCGGTGGTGGTGGCCAACACCGGGGCGATCAGTGCCTCGGCGTCCCTGTCGCCGGGTGTCTATGCGGTCAGCGGCGTTGAGATCGACACCAACTCCAACACCGGCACCTGGACTTTCTCCCTCGATGTGTTGCCGCCCGGCCCACCGCCCTCCAACTCCGGCTATTGGCTGGTCGCCTCCGACGGAGGGATCTTCTCCTTCGGGAACGCCGGGTTCTTCGGCTCCACCGGCTCCTTCCGGCTCAACCGGCCCATCGTCGGCATGGCATCGACCCCCGACAGCCAGGGCTACTGGCTGGTCGCCTCCGACGGCGGGATCTTCGCCTTCGGTGACGCCGGCTTCTTCGGCTCGACGGGGGCATTCCCCCTCAACAGGCCGATCGTGGGCATGGCGTCGACTCCTGACGGCCGCGGCTACTGGCTGGTCGCCTCCGACGGTGGCATCTTCGCCTTCGGGGACGCCGGCTTCTTCGGCTCGACGGGGGCATTCCCCCTCAACAAGCCGATCGTCGGCATGGCGTCGACCCCTGATGGCCGGGGCTACTGGCTGGTCGCCTCCGACGGCGGGATCTTCGCCTTCGGGGATGCCGGCTTCTTCGGCTCGACGGGGGCATTCCCCCTCAACAAGCCGATCGTCGGCATGGGCTCCACCCCGAGCGGGCATGGCTATTGGCTGGTCGCCTCTGACGGCGGGATCTTCGCCTTCGGGGATGCCGGCTTCTTCGGCTCCACAGGGTCCATCCACCTGAACCAGCCGATCGTCGGTCTGACGTCCACCGAGGACGGTCAGGGGTACTGGATGGTCGCCTCCGACGGCGGGATCTTCTCCTTCGGTGACGCCGCCTTCAACGGCTCGACCGGTGGTAGCCGTCTCAACCAGCCCATCGTCGGCATGGCGGCCACCTGAGCGCTTGGAAGCGTCAAAGGTGGTCGGATTGCTGGCCACCTTTGGCCATTATGTGGGGAAAGGTCTACGAAAGGTAGAAGTCGCGGTGATCTGTTCACCGTCACGGCAACCAGCCAAGGTTGGGCCCGCGTTATTGGCGCTGATCATCGTCTCGTGTCTTGCAGCGATGGTTGGGAGATCAGCTCCTGTTGGGGCACTGCCGGCGAGTCCCTTCTATAGCGCCACCGGGGTGTGCATCAACGGCACATCCGAGATCGCATTCTCGATTTTTGGATTGCCTACTGGACAGGTCAATACCGTTGGATTTGGGATCTTCAGCGGGCCGACGGCTGAAGGAACCAGCCAACTCCATGTCAGCGGTGGGTCGGTCAACGCCCTGTGGAATTTGAACAGTCAAGCGTTCCCGCCTGGGAGCACCACCTCCGTTAACGTCACTTTCCCCGCCTTTTCTCAAGAAATCCCCGCAAGTAATCTGCCTCCCGGATTTCAACTGGGACCACAATCGAACTACTATCAAGTGACGTTCCCGAAGTGCGCACCTGGTCCGACGCAACCAGTGGTGGCTGGCGCTTCAACCCCAACTGGGCATGGGTATTGGCAAGCGACACCTGACGGTCAGGTCCTTGGGTTCGGCGACGCCATGAATTTCGGCTCAATGAGTGGGATCCCTCTCAACCATCCGATCGTGGGGTTGGTGTCGACACCCGACGGCAGGGGCTACTGGCTGGTGGCATCAGATGGCGGTGTGTTCACTTTTGGCGATGCGTCCTTCTACGGATCGGCCGGGAACATTCAGCTGAACAAACCGATTGTTGGGATGACAGCATCGCCTGACGGGAAGGGCTACTACCTGGTTGCATCGGATGGTGGGATTTTCTCATTCGGAGACGCACCCTTTCAGGGCTCTACCGGTGCGATGCACCTCAACCAACCCGTCGTCGGAATGGCAGTTGACTCTCAGACCAATGGGTATTGGCTGGTCGCTTCCGACGGGGGCATTTTCTCGTTCCGCGCACCCTTCTTTGGATCCACTGGAGGCATTCAGCTCAATCGTCCGATCGTGGGCATGGAATCCCAATCCGGAGCCGGTTATCGAATGGTGGCAACCGATGGGGGCATATTTTCCTTTGGCACCAGCGCATTTTTCGGATCGCTCGGCTCAACGCCACTAGCGCATCCGATCGTCGCCATGTTTTCGTCCGGTGCGGATGCCGGGTACACGATGGTCGGTTCCGACGGAGGCGTGTTCGCCTTTGGAGATGCCGTCTACTACGGGTCAGTTACAGGCACGACGATGATTCCTTAAGGCGTGAGTGCCGCGCCTGCGATTCAACGAAAGCGACTGGACCCGAGAATCGGGTGGGGCATGTGTGGGGCACGAAAATGTCGACCCCCTCAGGCCAGTCTCGCCAGGTCAATAGCCCCACCTGGACTTTTTCGGTGGTCGGGACCGGCGTCGATCCGGTGACCTCACGCTTTTCAGGCGCGCGCTCTACCAACTGAGCTACCCGACCTCGCCTCGGCGAACCGAGGTGGCGGACCTGACGGGATTTGAACCCGCGACCTCCGGCTTGACAGGCCGGCGTGCACTCCAAGCTGCACCACAGGTCCCCAACCAGCAAAAGAAGCTGGGGCATCACGCACCCCCAACGGGATTCGAACCCGTGTTACCGCCTTGAAAGGGCGGCGTCCTAGGCCGCTAGACGATGGGGGCTCAAACCCGATCTGGGCTATTGGAGAGTAGCAGAGCCTCTACAAGGCCCTGGCCGGCTCACCCTCGTCGGGGAGATCGGCAGCCAGGACGTCCACGATGGTGGCCTGGAGCATCCCCAGCAGGTCGAAGACGGCATGCTCGGACTCCGACGGGCTCCCGGGGACGGGGGGGACCATGTCCTCACTCACATCCAGCCGGGTTCCGATGACCAGCCGCATCGAGCCCACTGCCGACAGCCAGCCGGACAGCTCTTCGGCGCTCAGCGAATCGGCGTTCACCGTCTTGGCCAGGGTGCTCACCGCCTGGTGGTGATGGTTGTGGAGGGCCCCGTCCACCAGTTTCCGGTACTGCTTCTCGGCGTCGTCGGTCCCCTCCCCGATGTAGGCGGGAGGGAACAGCCGGGTGGCCGCTGGATCCTCCGAGTCGATCATCGGGACCATCTGTTCGGCCAGCGACCCGAGCAGGGTCCGGACCGGGGCCGGCAATTTCACCACGTAGCGTCCGTCCCGCCGCCGGCGGATGGGTGAGGCGAAGGCCATCAGCGGATCGGGGCCGGAGGTGAACCCACCCTCATCCGGACTGCTCCATGGTCGCCCACAGCCCGTGCTCGTGGAGCCGGTAGACGTCGAGCTCGGCCCGGTCGCGGGTGCCCGATGACACCACCGCCCGGCCCTTCACGTGGACATCCATCATCAGCTTGGTCGCCTTCTCCTTCGAGTAGCCGAACAGCTGTTGAAAGACGAAGGTCACGAACGACATCAAGTTGATGGGGTCGTTCCAGACGATCACCAACCACGGTCGGTCAGGGGCCACCGACTCGTCGAGGTCGGTGCGGACGTCCTCCACCGGCGCCGTCTTCACGTCGCTCATCCCACACCCACCTCGGCGGATGCCGGTGCGTTGCGGCCCGACCCGGGCGGCGCGACGTCGGGGCGGTCGGGGGTCATTTCCGGAGCGTGGACAGACATCTGGTAATGGAACCAGAGTACCGTCGCCCATACCACCGACGCCCCGAGCACGTGCACCCCGACCAGCACCGGGGGGAGGTGGGTGAAGAACTGGGTGTAGCCGATCAAGCCTTGGGCGACCATCACGATCACCACTACCCGTCCGGCGTTCTGCACTGCCGCCGGGGCATCACTCCGCCACAACACCCAAAGCAGTACCAGCACCGCGACGACGGTGGCGATCACGATCTCGGCATGAATCCGGGTCATGTCCTCCAGCCCCAGCGGAATCCGCTTGGCCCCTTTCCCGCCGGCGTGGGGGCCGGTTCCGGTGGTGGCAGCTCCGGCCGCCAACACCAGCACGACCAGGCCGACCACCAGCCGGCTCAATCGCCGCGCGGCGGTGGAGACCACCACCATGCCCCGTCCTTCCCCGTGGAAGGCCCGGAGGGTGAGGACCACCGCCACCGCCAACAGGGTCATCCCGACCATGAAGTGGGTGGCCACCACGTAGGGGTTCAGCTTGGAATAGACGACGATGGCGCCGAGCACCGCTTCGCCGATGACCCCGAGGATGAGGCCCCCGGCCAGCCATCGGAGGTCGCGCCGGGCGGGACGACGGAGGAAGGCCGCAATCACCGTGACCGCGCAGGCCACCACCAGGAGGAACACCACCACCCGGTTGCCGAACTCGATCACCGGGTGGAGGGAGAGGACCGGGGTCAGGTGGTGCTGGGAGCAGTTGGGCCAATCCGGGCAGCCGAGCCCGGAGTCGGACAGCCGCACCGCCGCCCCGGTGACGATATTGAGGACCACCACGGCCAAGGTGACCTGGCAGAGCCGGAGAAAGGGCCGGGGGCCGATACGCAGGGAGGACACCGTCCGTCAATGGTATCGGGCGCCTCCGTCCCTCCGCCTATCGAGGCCGATCGGTGAGGCTTTGTCCGAAATACCGGTCAGGCCGTAGTGTGGGCCTCAATGTCGACGTCGGCTATCGCACTCTCGGGCCCACGGACGTTCGGATCCCGCCTGAGTGCCTACGTAGCGCTCACCAAGCCCCGCATCATCGAGCTACTCCTGGTCACCACGCTGCCGACCATGGTGGTGGCCAAACGCGGGCTGCCGTCGATCTGGCTGATGGTGGCCACCCTGGCCGGAGGGGCGCTGGCCGCCGGTGGCGCCAACGCCATCAACATGGTGGTGGACCGGGACATCGACAAGCTGATGCACCGCACCCAGAAGCGCCCGCTGGTGACTGGGGCGATGACCCCCCGCAATGCCTTGATCTTCGCCATCAGCCTGGAAGTGATGGCGTTCGTGGAACTGTGGTTGGCGGTCAACCTGTTGTCGGCGGCGCTGGCCGTCTCGGCCACCCTCTTCTACGTCTTCATCTACACGCTGTGGTTGAAGCGGACCTCCAGCCAGAACATCGTCATCGGCGGTGCCGCCGGGGCCGTACCGGTCCTGGTGGGCTGGGCGGCGGTGACCAACAGCCTGGCCTGGACCCCGGTGGTGATGTTCGCGGTCATCTTCGTCTGGACCCCGCCCCACTTCTGGGCGCTGGCGGTCAAGTACAAGGACGACTACGCCGCCGCCAACGTGCCGATGTTGCCGGTAGTGGCGACCTTCCGGCGCACCGCCCTGGAGATCCTCATCTACACGGTGCTGCTGGTCGGGGTCTCGCTGCTGCTGGCGGTGGTGGGCCACCTCGGGACGATCTACGTGATCGCCGCCTCCGCCCTCGGCCTGGTGTTCATCGCCATGTCGGTGCGGCTGTGGATGCGGGCCACCCCCAAAGCCGCCATGCGACTGTTCAGCTATTCGATCACGTACCTGACCCTGCTCTTTGTCTTCATGGCGGTCGACATCTTCACCAAGCATTGACCCCGGCTCGCCGGCGCAGACTTCGAGCCTTGGCGACCGGATCGGCCATCGCGGTGGTGTTGGCGGCCTTCCTATTCCTGGTCCTCAAGCCGTCCGCCACCACCACTACCGGGCAGTCGGCAGTGGTGGGGGTGGGGAGCACCGCCCCCAACTTCTCGATTCCCAATCTCTTGAGCACGCCGGCCGCGCCGCTCGGACCGGTCGGCCTCGACGCGCTGGGCAAGAACCGCCATCATCCGGTGGTCCTCAACTTCTTCGCCTCCTGGTGCATCCCCTGCCGGGCCGAGACCCCGCTGCTGGCGGCAACGGCCAAAGCGGAGTCGGCCAAGGGGTCACCGGTGCAGTTCATCGGGGTGGATGTCGCCGATGCCCCCTCGTCGGCGATCCCCTTCGTGCAACAGGCGGGGATCTCCTACCCGGTCGGGGTCGACGCCACCCTCAAGGTCACCTCGGTCCTCTACGGGATGAACGATCAGCCGAATACCTACTTCATCGACGAGTCGGGCAAGGTCATCGGCCACCACCTGGGGGCGCTCACCGCCAGCGAGCTCAACGACTGGCTGCACCGCCTGGCCGGAGCCAGCGGGTAGCCGCCGCGCCGTCGTCGTTCGCCGGCGCTACTCCCACCGGAAGGTGAGGCCGGCCACCACCGGGGCGGCCACGGCCCAGACGGCCAGCACCAGCCAGTCCCGCCCGGTCACCGCGGCGCCGTGGCCGAGGGCGGCATGGAGGCCGTCGGCCAGGGCGGAGGCGGGCAGGGCCTTGGAGATATCGGCCAGCCAGCCGGGCAGCTTGGCCAGCGGGATGAGCATCCCCCCGAGCAGCAGCAGGATCACGAACAGGGTGTTGACCACGGCCAGGTTGACCAGCGGCTTGAGGGTGCCGGCCAGCAGCAGCCCGATGCCGCCGAAGGCGACCGTCCCGAGCACCATGATCCCGACCGCCACCCCGACCAGGACCCCACCGGACCCCGATCGTCCCGGGCTCCATCCGAGGGCCAGGCCGACCAGCACCAGGACCACCGCCTGGACCAACTCCACCCCGATGACGGTGACGATCTTGGCCGCCAGCAGCCGGGGCCTCCCGAGCGGGGTGGTGCCCAACCGCTTGAGGACCCCGTAGCCCCGCTCGAACCCGGTGCCGATCCCGAGGGCGGTCATGGCCGTCGACATCACCGCCAGGGCGAGGATGCCGGGGACCAGGAAGTCGACGGGGTGGGGGGTCCCGGTCGGGAGCACGTGCACCCCCGAGAAGAACAACAAGAACAGCACCGGGATCCCGAGGGTCAGGAACAGGGTCTCCCCGTTGGTGAAGATCATGGTCAGTTCGACCCGGATCTGGGCGAGGAGGGGACGCATCAGCGAGGCCCCCGCCTGGCCCGCCGTCCCCGGCCGGCGCCGACGGCGGCCTCGGGCTCCGGAGCCGGGGTGCCGGCGGAGCCGGTGATGGCCAGATAGGCCTCTTCCAGGGACTGACTGGTGCGGAGGTCCCCGAGAGCCAAACCCCGATCGGCCAGCCAGGCGGCGAGGGCGGCCACCACCGCCGGGGTGGCGGTCCCGGTTGGCGGGCGCAAGCGGTAGGCGCCGGGGGCCTCCTCCTCCACCGTCGCACCGGTCCCGATGGCCAGGGTCAGGGATCCGACATCGACCCCCGGGTCGGTGGTGAACCGGATGGAACCGTCGGCGGTCCCCTTTGCCAGGGCGGCCGGGGTGTCCTCGGCCAGCTTGCGGCCGTGGTCGATGATCACCACCCGGTCGGCCAGCCGCTCGGCCTCGGCCAGTTCGTGGGTGGTGAGGATGACGCAGATCCGGCGGCGGCGGAGCCCGGCGATGATCTCCCGCACCACCACCCGGCCCTCCGGGTCGACCCCGGCGGTCGGCTCGTCGAGGAACACCACCTCGGGCTTGCCGATGAGGGCGAGGGCCAGCGACAGCCGTTGCTGCTCCCCACCGGACAGCCGGCGCCAGGGGGTGCGCTGCACCTCGCCCAGCCCGACCAGGTCGAGCAGGGCGGCGGGATCCTCGGCGTCGTCGTAGTACTGGGCGAACAGCCGGAGCACCTGGGCGGGCCCCAGCATCGGGTAGACGCCGCCGCGCTGGAGCATCACCCCGATCCGGGGGACGAGGGCGGTGTGGTGGCGGCGGGGATGGAGGCCGAGGACCCGGACCGAGCCGGCGGAGGCCGGACGGTAGCCCTCCAGACACTCGACGGTGCTGGTCTTGCCGGCCCCGTTCGGCCCGAGCAGCGCCACCACCTCGCCGGCGCCGGCCCGGAAGGAGAGTCGGTCGACCGCCACCAGCTCCCCGTAGCGAATGACCAATTCCTGGCAGGCGACCACCGGTGACGAGGGGTCGGCGACATTCTCCACGGGCCGTCACGCTACCGTGATGTCGTCATGATCGATATCCGGCTGGTCAGGGAAGACGTCGACGGGGTGAAGACGGCGCTCGGGCGCCGGGGGGTCGATCCGACCGAGATCGACCGGCTCCTCGAGCTCGACGCCGCCACCCGGGCCGCCATCGGCCGGCGCGACGATCTCCGGGCTCAGGTGAAGGCGTTGTCCAAACAGGTGGGGGAGGCCCGCCGCTCCGGCGACGTGGCGGTGGCCGACGAGTTGACCGCCCGCAGCCGGGACCTCGGCGCCCAGGAGACCGGACTCGACCACGATGCCACCACCGCCCAGGAAGCGGTGCGGGAGGCCCTGCTCTATCTGCCCAACCTTCCTGCCGAGGACGCCCCCGACGGCGCCGGCCCGGAGGACAACCTGGCCATCCGCCACTGGCCGGCAGTCGACCCCAGCTATGGGGACGCCCAGCGGGTGCCCCACTGGGAGACCGGGGCCGCCCTCCGCATCCTGGACATGGAGCGGGGGGCCAAGCTGTCCGGCTCCATGTTCCCGCTCTACCGCGGGCTCGGGGCCCGGCTGGTGCGGGCGCTGAGTGCCTTCGCCCTCGAACGGCACAGCGACGCCTTCGAGGAGATCCGGCCCCCGACCCTGGTCCGGACCGAGACAATGGTGGCCACCGGCCAGCTGCCGAAATTCGCCGACGATGCCTACCATCTCGAGCGGGACGACCTGTGGGCCATCCCGACGGCCGAAGCCCCGCTCACCTCCATGGCCCGGGGGGACGTCCTGGAGGAGGCCGAGCTGCCGGTGCGGTTGACCGCCGCCACCCCCTGCTTCCGCCGGGAGTCGGGGGCGGCCGGACGGGACACCCGGGGTCTGCTCCGGGTCCACGAGTTCGAGAAGGTGGAGCTGTTCGCCTACGCCACCCCTGAACAGGCGGCCGCCGTCCACGCCGACCTGGTGCAACGGGCGGAGGGGCTGCTGGTGGAGCTCGGGCTCCAGTACCGGGTGCTCGACCTCTGCGCCGGCGACCTCGGGATCTCCTCGGCCCGTACCTTCGACCTGGAGGTCTACTCCCCGGGGGTCGACCAATGGCTGGAGGTCTCCTCGATCAGTTGGTTCCGCGACTATCAGGCCCGGCGGGGCAACATCCGCTACCGGCCGTCGGCAGGCGGGTCACCGGCCTTCGTCCACACCCTGAACGGCTCGGCCCTGGCCTGGCCGCGGATCTGGGCGGCGCTGGTGGAGACCGGTCGCCAGCCCGACGGCTCGGTGGTGCTCCCCGAGGTCCTCCACCCCTACCTGGGCGGGAGGGGCGTGATCCCCGCCCCCGGCGAGGGCGGGTCATGAGGGTGTCGGTGGGGTGGCCGTCGAGGACGAGGAGAGGGCGGCGGCGGGCGGCGGCCTGGTCGGTGGCTGTGCTGGTGGCGGCCACCGGGCTGGCGGCGTGTTCGTCGAGCCCGTCCACCGCTCCCACCACCACCGGGTCGGGGGGCGGGTCGGGGGCGGCGTCATCGACCACCTCGACTGCCGCCAACGGATCGCTGCTGGCTCCGGCCGGGGTCACCGACATCACTTCATCGGTGGACGGGATCAGCTGCAATTCCACCGAGCAGCTGGTCTTCCACATTCACGCCCACCTGGCCGTCTACGTCAGCGGCGCGCTGAAGCTCCTGCCTCCGGGGGTGGGGATCGGGCCGCCCCTGCAGTTCCAACAGACCGCCGCCGGCCCGTTCGTGGACAGCGGATCCTGTTTCAGCTGGCTCCACACCCACGACTCCACCGGGGTGATCCACATCGAGTCGCCGGTTCAGCGGATCTACACCCTCGGGAACTTCTTCGACATCTGGGGCCAGCCGCTGTCGGCCACCCAGGTCGGGCCGGCCCAGGGGGCGGTCACCGCCCTGGTCAACGGCGCCCCGTTCGCCGGCAACCCTCGGGACATCCCCCTCGACGCCCACAACGTCATCCAGCTGGATGTCGGCTCCACCCTCCCGGCCTTCCAGCCCTTCACCTTCCCGGCCGGCCTGTAGCCGGGATCGTCGGGTCAGTCGGCTGAAGCGTTGAACCGGTAGCCGACCCCTCGGATGGTGGTGATGAGGGTGGGGGCCGACGGGTCCTTCTCGACGTGGTTGCGGAGTCGCTTGATGTGCACGTCGAGGGTCTTGGTGTCCCCGTAGTAGTCGGAGCCCCAGATCCGGTCGATCAACACGTCACGGGTCAGCACCCGGCCGGAGTTCTCGATCAGCAACGACAGCAGCTCGAATTCCTTCCGGCGGAGATGGACGTCCACGTCCCGCACCGACACCTGATGGCGGTCGGGATCGATCCGGATGCCGCCGGCGTCGAGGATCGGCCGGCTGTCGGGGTGGTCGCCGTCAGAGTTGTGGACGTGATCCCCCAACGGGGTGCGTCGCAGCACCGCCCGCATCCGGGCCACCAACTCCCGCAGCCGGTAGGGCTTGGCCACGTAGTCGTCGGCCCCGACCTCGAGTCCGACCACCGTGTCGATCTCGGTGCCCTTGGCGGTGACCATGATGATCGGCACCGAGGACCGGGCCCGGATCGACCGGCAGACGTCGATGCCCGACAGCTTGGGCAACATCAGGTCGAGCAGGATCAGATCCGGTGCCTCCTGATCGAACATGCGGAGGGCCTCCACCCCGTCGCGGGCCACGGTGACGTCGAATCCCTCCCGGGTGAGTCCGATGACCAGCGCGTCGACGAACGACTCTTCGTCCTCGCACAGCAGTACCTTGGTCTGGGATGTGTCCGCGGTCATAGGGTCCGGTCTCAGGCCGAGTATTCGGGAGGCCGGGGTAAGACCAGAGTGAAGGTGGATCCTTCGCCCTCGCGGGAGTCGACCTCGACTCGGCCCTGATGATTATGGGCGACGTGGCGGACGATGGACAATCCGAGACCGGTGCCTCCGGTTTCGCGGCTGCGGCCGAGATCGACCCGGTAGAACCGCTCGAAGATGCGCTCGAGGTCCCGGGCGGGTATACCGACTCCCTTGTCGGCGACCGACAGCTTCACGTCCTGGTCGACCTGGCTCCCGGCCACTTTCACCACCCCGTCCTCGGAGGAGAACGTCACCGCGTTCTCCAACAGGCTGTGCATGGCCGACACCAATTGCCGCCGGTCCCCGATGACGTGGATCGGGGGGTCGGGCTCGTCCATCTCGATGGTGATCCGCCGTTGCTCGGCGGCCGCCTTCACCCGTTCGACCGCCTCGGCCATCACCAGGTTGATGTAGATGGGCTCGCGGGGCGGGGTCTCCTCCGACTCGATGCGGCTGAGGTCGAGGAGGTCGTCGATGATCCGGCTGACCCGGAAGGCCTCGGTGTGGATCCGGGTGGCCAGCCGTTGGGCGATGGCCGGGTCGGGCTCGGCGGTGAGGGTCTCGGCCAACAGCCCGAGGGCGCCGATCGGGGTCTTCAGCTCGTGGCTGACGTTGGCCACGAAGTCGCGGCGGATCTCTTCGAGCCGCCGCCGTTCGGAGACGTCTTCGATGATGGCGATTACCCCGAGCGGCCGGCGCCCGTCGTCGATCAGGCGGGTGCCGATGGTCAGGGTCTGGCGGGGGGGACCGTAGAGGTCGAGGGTGCGCTCGTCGGATCCTTTGTGCCAGGCGTTCTCGAGCAGTTCGGTCACCGCCTGGGCGGCCAGGGCGTCGCCGTGGCGGTTGTTCATCAGGGCGCCGGCCCGGGCGTTGCGGAACCCGACCTCGCCGTTCTCGTCACAGACGATCACCCCCTGGGGCAGGGTGTCGAGCGCCCTCCGCAGCCGGATGGCATCGGAACTGGCCTCGCTGACCGCCTCGGCGGCTTCCCCGGTCACCTTTTCGAGGTGGCTGAGCACCGGCTCGACCCCCCCGTCGTCGGGGGGCACCGCCCCCAGCCGGTTGGCCAGGGCGGTGAGGCGTTGTTGCAGGCTGCGGCGGCCGGCCCGGCGCCCCAGCCGGGCGGCGATGACCACCGCGATGGCAGCCACCACGACGATGACGATGTACCCGATGACGTACGGCTTCACGCTCCCAGCATGGCAGGCCTACAGCGGGAGCAGCTACATGGCCTGCTGGGTTCGGAGCCGAGACAAGAAACAACATGAAAAGTATTGAATAGCTATGGATGGTGGTTTACGTTGGGATCATGTTCACCGATCTCCCTTCCGCCGCCCTCCACCATCTCCCTTCCGCTACCCAGGCCTCCCTGGCCCGGTTGGTCGATGTCCAGCTCCAGCCGGATACCAGCGCCCTGCCGGGGGGACAGGTCCTCCAGCGCTTGATGAACGGCCTCGGGGGGTGGGCGCTGGCCCTGGCGCTGGTCGGGTTGGTGATCGGGGCGGCGGCCTGGGCGCTCGGCTCCCACTCGCAGAACTACCAACAGACCTTCGTCGGCCGCCGGGCGGTGTTGATCTCGGGGTTGGCGGCCCTGTTGATCGGGGCCGGCCCGGCCATCGTCAACTTCTTCTTCACCGCCGGGCAGGGGGTCCACTGAGATGCTGGCCGCCCTCGGGATCCCCTCGATCCCGGGCCTGGGCTGTCCCGCCGCCGCCGGAGCGCTGGGCGCCGCCGGCCTCGGACCCGCCTGTCAGGTCGTCGGTGGAGTGGCCGGGGCGGCGGCTGGCCAGGTCGCCGGGTTCGGGGTGTCCAGCGTGCTCGATGCCATCGCCAGCTGGGTGTCGGCCGGAGCGGTCTGGCTGCTCGCCCAGATCGGTGGGTTCCTGAACGCCACCACCTCGATCGACCTCGGGGCATCCTGGTTCACCACCCACTACGAGACCATGGTCGGACTGGCCGGGGTGGTCATCGTGCCCTTGCTCCTGTTCGGGGTGATCCAGGCCATCCACCGCCAGAACGCTTCGATGCTGGTCCGCTCGGTGACCATCAACGTGCCCCTCGCCATCCTGCTCACCGCGGTGGCGGTCAAGCTGGTGCAGCTCGGCCTGGCCCTCACCGACTCGATGAGCGCGGCGGTGGCCCAGGGGGCCGGGCTCGACACCGGTCACTTCTTCACCTCGACCGTCGCGGCGCTATCCGGCCCGGTCAGCGCCGGTCCGGCCACCCCGACCTTCGTCGTGTTGCTGGGTGGGCTGGCGGTGGTGTTCGGGGCCTTCCTCCTGTGGGTGGAATTGCTGATCCGGGCGGCCGCCGTCTACGTGGCGGTGTTGTTCCTCCCCCTGGCGCTGGCCAGCCTGGCCTGGCCGGCCATCGCCCACTGGTGCCGCCGGCTGGTCGACACCCTGGTGGCGCTGATCCTGGGCAAGTTCGTGATCGTCTCGGTGTTGAGCCTGGCCGCCGGCGCCTTGGCCAGCGCCTCGGGGTCGAGCCCCGCCGGTTCCACCGGCGGCGCCTCCGCCGATCAGTCCGGCTTCACCGATGTGCTGGGCGGTGCCGCGTTGCTGATGTTGGCCGCCTTCGCCCCCTGGGCGCTGTTCCGGTTGCTGCCGTTCCTGGAGGCGGGGGCGGTGGGCCATCTGGAAGGCGCCGGCCACCGGTCCTCCCAGAGCGCCCTCGGCCCGCCGAAGACGCTGGCCCAGACGGCGATGCGGGTGTCGGCCGACACCGCCACCGGGGGGACCGGTGAAGTGGGGATGGCATTGGCGTCAGCCGCCGGCGGGGCGGTGGGAGGGGCGGTCGGCCGCGCCGGTGGCGGGGGAGGTTCCGGGGCGCCGGGGTCACCGGATCTGGGCCGATCGGCGACAGAGAAAGGCGGAGTCGGAACGGCCACCCCGCCGGGCGCCAGTGTGCCGATGCACACCCCCCACCCCCGGGCCGGCGGTGCCTACCGCCGGGTGATGGGGGAGGGTGGGACGGACGAACCGGCCGCGTCGGGGGAACCGAGTCCGCCGGCTCTGGCCACTTCGAGGTCCGGATCGGGACCTGACCGCCCGCCGACCTCCCGGCGGTGACCACCTCTGACGGCCGGGTGCGAACCGAGCGGGTGCGCTACCGGTTCGGACCGTTGGAACAACGGGGCCTGATCGCCGGCTGGAGGGGCGGGCAGATCGGCTCGGTGGCGGCCGGACTGGTCTGCGGGGTGCTCGCCCTGCGCTCCCATCCTTCCGTGCCCGGGGTCCTCGGGGCGCTGGTGTTCACCGCGGTCGGCGTGGCGGTGGCCTGTTGGCCGGTGCGGGGCCGCACCGGCGAGCAGTGGCTCCCCCTGGTGGTGCGTTGGCTGGCCGCCGAGCTCCGGGGTGGCCACCGCCAGCGTTCCGATGCCCCCGGGCTCGGCCAGCTGGCCCGGGTGGACCTCGGCGAGAGTGGGGCCGGGCCGGCCTCGGTCGCCCTTGGCCGGCCCGAGGGTCGCCGAGCCCGGACCCCGCCCGGGGTGTTCGACGGGCTCCGCATCCATCCGGCGCCGGTGGGCGATGACCCGGCCGATCCGATGGCCGGGGTGGTGATCGACGCCCGGGCCCGAACCGCCACCGCGGTGCTGGCCGTCCAGGGCCACAGCTTTGCCCTCCTCGGTCCGGTCGAGCAGGACTCCCGGATCACCGCCTGGGCCCGGGTGCTGGCGGCGATGGCCCGGGAGGGATCGGCCGTCCATCGGGTCCAGTGGGTTGAGTCGTGCCTCCCCGACGACGGCAGCGCGGTGCGCGGCCATCAACACCGCTACGCGGAGTTGGGGGCCGACACCGCTCCCGGCCGGTCCTATGCGTCATTGGTCGATCAGTCGGCGCCGGTCACCCGCCGGCACCGGGTGTTGCTGGCGCTGTCCATCCACACCGCCCACTCGGCCCGGGCCATCCGGGGCTCGGCGGCGGCGGCGGCGGTGCTGCTGCGGGAAGTGGTGGCGCTGCAACGGCTGATGGAGGAAGCCGACGCCACCGTGGAGGGGATTCTGGGCCCGCGGGCACTGGCGTCGGTAGTTCGGGAGACCTCGGCCCCGATGCGGGCGGTCGGGGGCAGCGGGATCGCAGCCGACCCGGCGACGGTGGGAAGCCGGGAGGAGCGTGGTGGCGGGGTGTCCGACGGGTGCCCGTGGCCGATGGTCGTCGACCCGGGGTGGGACTCGGTCCACGTCGACGCCACCTGGCACGCCACCTACTGGATCGCCGAGTGGCCGCGGGTGGAGGTGACTCCTGACTTCTTGGGGCCACTGCTGTTCTCACCCATCCGCCGGTCAATCTCGCTGGTGATGGAACCGGTGAGCCCGAGCCGGGCCGCCCGCCAGGTCGCCCAGGCCCGGACGGCCGACATCGCCGACGGTGAACTCCGGCGACGGGGCGGTTTTCTGGTCACCGCCCGCCAGACCCGGGAGAAGGAGGGGGCCGAGGATCGGGACATCGAACTGGCCGACGGCCACGCCCAGTACCGGTTCTCCGGCTACGTCACCGTTACCGCCGACAGCCGCGACGAACTGGGCGATGCCTGTGGCTCCATCGAACAGGCCGCCGGCCAGACCCGGATGGAGCTCCGGCGGCTCTATGGCGAACAGGATGTGGCGTTTGCCTGCACCTTGCCCCTGGGTCGGGGGTTGACGTGAGGGCGCCGACCCCGCGGGTGCCGGCCCACGTCGCCACCACCCGACACCTCAGCGTCGCCTACCCGCTGGCCACCGAGGCGGGGCTCGGCCACCAGGGGGTGCTGATCGGCCGCGACGTGCTGGGCGGATCCTTCGTCTACGACCCGTTCGTCCTTTACCAACAAGGGGTGATCACCAACCCCAACATGGTGGTGTTCGGTCAGATCGGTCGAGGCAAGAGCGCGTTCGTGAAGTCGTACCTGTGGCGGCAGGCGGTCTTCGGCCGCCGGGCCTGGGTGGTGGATCCAAAAGGCGAGTACGCCACCTTGGCCCGGGCCTGGGGGGTGGTGCCGGTGGCGCTGCGCCCCGGCGGGGCAGTACGGCTCAATCCCCTCGACACCGGTGCCGCCTCCACCGGGGTAACCGGGAGTCACCTCGACATCGGGGGCGACGGCACCCGGGAGGCGGCCGAGGGGGTGGGCCGTCGTCGGATCGAGCTCACCGCCTCGCTGGCGGTGGCCTGTCTGGGGAGGGACCTGATGCCGCGGGAGCGGGCTGCCATCGACGCTGCCCTCACCGAGGCCACCCGGCGGTCAGTGATCGCCAACCATCCGGCGCCGACATTGCCCGACGTGGTGGAGTCGCTGCTGGATCCGAGCCCGGAGGCCGCCCGACAGCTGAAGACCGAACCGGCCACCCTGATGGAGGATGGTCGGGACGTGGCCCTCGAGCTCCGGCGGCTGGTCCACGGTGACCTCCGGGGGATGTTCGACGGGCCGACCACGGCCGGCCTGCGCCTCGACGCCCCGCTGGTGGTCCTCGATCTGGCCGCGGTGTACAACTCGCCGGCCCTCGGCGTCCTAATGGCCTGTGCCACCGCCTGGCTGCAGAACGCAGTGGCGGCGGAACACCGGCACCGGGTGATCGTGGTGGTGGACGAAGCCTGGGCGATCCTTTCCAACCTCGGGGTGGCCCGCTGGTTGCAGGCGTCCTGGAAGCTGTCCCGGGCGCTGGGCATCGCCAACGTGGCCGTCCTCCACCGGATGTCGGACCTCCGGGCGGTGGGGGCCAGCGACTCCGAGCAGGTGGGGTTGGCGGAGGGGCTGCTGGCCGATTCCGAGACCCGGGTCGTCTACGCCCAGTCTCCCGGCGAGGTGGAACGAACCGGCGAGCTGCTGGGGCTCACCGCCACCGAGGCCGCCCTGGTCACCCAGCTGCGCCGGGGCCTGGCGCTGTGGAAGGTGGGGCGACGGTCATTTCTGGTCGAGCACCGGTTGGCGTCGAGCGAGCGGGAACTGATCGACACCGACGCCGCC
The DNA here is from genome assembly GCA_036268775.1 of Acidimicrobiales bacterium. Lineage (GTDB taxonomy): Bacteria > Actinomycetota > Acidimicrobiia > Acidimicrobiales > RAAP-2 > DASZIT01. Next base: position 392,597 of record DATATM010000012.1, read on the forward strand.
ATGATCGGCGAGCCGGCGGGTGACTGAGGTCATGAGCCTCTCGTCGGTGACCAGCACGGTGGTGGGACTGGTCGGCTTGGCGGCGGCCGGTCTGCTCGGTGGACGGCGTCCGGCTGGCTCCCGGTCGCGGGCCCGCGCCGGGTCGGGGCGGACGGCTCTGCCTCGAGTGGCTCCCGTACGCCGGGGAAGCAGGAGCCGGGGGAGGAGGAGCTGCCGACCCGGAGACCGGGATGACGACAGCGCCCGTTGGGCCCGGCCCGCCGAGCTCCGGTCGCTGGCGGTGAGGGGAACGCCATTGTCTCGCGGCCGTCTGGTCCTCGGGCGGGCGGGGAAACGGTTGCTGGCGGCCGAGCCGCGCCAGTCGGTGATCGTGTTCGGGCCCACCCAGTCCCGGAAGACCAGCGGCTTCGCAGTGCCCTCCATCCTGGAGTGGGAGGGACCGGTGATCGCCACCAGCGTGAAGGCCGATCTGGTGGGGGACACCATCGCCCACCGCCGCCGCATTGGGGAGGTGGCCTGCTTCGATCCGTCCGGGTCCACCGGGCTTCCCTCCACTCGGTGGTCGCCGTTGCCGGCCGCCCGGACCTGGCCCGGGGCCCGCCGGGTGGCGTCGGCGATGACCGACGTCGGCCGCACCTCGGTCGGCACCATGAGCGACGGCGACTTTTGGTATGCCACCGCCACCAAGATGCTGGCTCCGTTGTTGTTTGCCGCCGCCTCCGCCGGCCTGTCGATGACCGACGTCGTCCGGTGGGTCGACACCCAAGAGGAGTCCGAGGTGCTCCAACTCCTCGACGCCACCGGGGTCGTCGAAGCCATCGCCGCCGCCCGGGCCCTGTTCGGCAAGGAGGAGCGGCAGCGAAGCTCGATCTACACCACCGCGGAGACGATCCTCGAGCCGTTCGGGAGCGAGGGGGCTGACGGCCTCGGCGGTGACGCCCCCGACATCGACCCGTCCCGACTGGTGACGGGTCCGAACACCCTCTATCTCTGTGCCCCGGCCCACGACCAGCGCCGGCTGAGCCCGTTGTTCACCGCCGTCCTCCGACAAGTGGTCGAGCACGTCTTCGACACGGTGACCCGCACCGGGACCCCGCTCGACCCGCCGCTGCTGGTCGTCCTCGACGAGGCGGCCAACATCGCCCCGCTCGCCGATCTCGACGCCGTGGCCGCCACCGCCGCCGGCCACGGCATCCAGCTGGTCACCATCTGGCACGACCTGGCCCAGATCACCGCCCGGTACGGGGCCCGGGCGCCTACTGTCGTCAACAACCACCGGGCCAAGGTGTTCCTCTCCGGCATCTCCGATCCCTCCACCCTGGACTACGCCAGCCACCTGATCGGCGACGAGGAGGTACTGCTGCCGGCCTTCACCGCCGGCGGCCAGGGAGGCCCGACCACCACCCGGTCACCCTCCAGCCGCCGGTTGGCTCCCCCGCACGCCCTGCGCCGGATCCCCGCGGGCGAAGGTGTCCTCGTCTACGGCGGGCTGCCCCCGGCCTGGCTCGGGCTCCGCACGTTCTTCGACGACCCGGTGCTGGCCCGACGGGCGTCGGGCCAGCCAAGGTTCTGAGAATTCGATCGCGGTGGCCCTCGACCGGCCGTCGACTTAACCTGCAACCATGAGCGCCACCGAGTTATGGACAGAGTCCTATCAAGGCGAGGTTCTCGGGGAGACCCTCTTCGGCTGGTTGGCCGATCACGAAGAGAATCCCGAGCGTAAATACCAGCTGCAGATGTTGACTCTCCTCGAGCGGGCCACCAAGGAGTTGGCCGAACCGGTGTTCGAGCGCCGGGGGATCCCTCGGGGCGACACCGAGGGCACGGCGGCCTCGGCCCTCGAGCTGGCCCGGGGGGTTTCCGATTTGCCCTGGGAGGACTTCATGGCCGGGATCATCCCGGTCACCGTCGAATTCCTCGGCAAGTACCGACAGTTGGTCGAACTCGCCCCCGATGATGTCGAGCGTCAGATTGCCGAGGCCTACGTGCACCACGAAGAGGCGCTGGCCTCGTTCGCTCGTCGAGCCAGCCGGCAAGAGGCCGGTGATCCGGTGGAGCTGATTCTCACCCTCCCCCACGTCGTCGCCGCGACGTCGGAGGAGTCCACGGTCACTGGCTAGCGGGCGGGAGTCTCGGGAACGCCAGCCCGCCCGGGTCAGCCGGGAGGCGCCCCGCGGCGCATGGCCCGCTGATAGGAGATCGGGGCGATGGTACGTCCGATCGGAGCCAACCGCGGCAGCGAGGAGGCGTTGATCTCCATGCGGCGTCCACCCATGCGCTCGAGCACCAACTCCGACACCTGGGATTCCGTCCTCCGGACCAGACGGGGCGGCATCGATCCGCCGTCATCCACCCCGGCCATGCCCATGGCCGTCGGGACCCAGGCCGGGTACAGCACGTGGACGTGCACGCCTCGACCGGCAACCTCGTGAGCGACGGATTCGCTGAACACCGCCACCGCGGCCTTGGAGGCGGCGTAGGCGCCGTGACGCGGCTCGGGGGCGCGGGCCGCGTCGGAGGAGACGTTGACGATGATCCCCGAACGCCGAGCACTCATCCCGGGGAGGACGGCGAGGGTGCCAGAGACGACCCCGAAGAAATTCACATCGAAGATCTGGCGATAGGCGGGCGACAGGCCTTCCTCTATCGGGGTCCGCGGATCGATGGCGGCATTGTTGACGAGCACGTCGATGCGCCCGTGCTGGTCTTCGATCTCCGCGAGGGCGGCTTGCAAGGCCGGCGTGTCGCCGACATCACAGACTCGGGTGGAGCTGGATGGGGTGGCGGCTTGCAGCAGCTTCTCGGTTTCGGCCAGCCAGTCCTGGCGTCGCGCCAATCCGACCACGGTGGCGCCGCGCCCGGCGAGGTCGAGGGCCAGCCGGCGCCCGATTCCCGATGATGCGCCGGTGACCACCGCGATGCTGCCGTCGCAGCGCTGGGACACCCGTCGTCTGTCTCGTTTCACCGCGGAATGATAGGTCGCCTCCCGGCCGCCGACACCGCGGTGATCCGGCCGCCGACCCGGTGCCGGCTTGGGTCGGGGTGCTCCATTTCCATCGGATCGCCCGGTGGGCCAACATGGGGGTGAGCCAACCAGCGAGCCCACCGAAGCGCCCGGTGGTCCGGTCAGGAGCCAGATGACACAGGGGGGAAGGACGGGAGTCGGGTTGCTGCCGGATCCCGAGCCGCGGACCCGGCTCTACACGGTGATCTCCGTCGATGATCACCTGGTGGAGCCGCCGGACATGTTCGAGGGTCGGCTGCCGGCCAAGTTCCAGGACCTCGCCCCCAAGGTGGTGGAGGACAACCATGGGCACCAACTCTGGGAGTTCGACGGCCAGCGCTACACCCAGGTGGGGATGAATGCGGTGGCGGGTCGGCGACATGAATCGGTCACCCTCGAGCCCACCCGGTTCGAGGACATGCGGCCGGGCTGCTGGGACATCCACGAGCGCGTCCGGGACATGGACATCAACGGGGTCTGGGCGTCACTCAACTTCCCCTCCCAGATCACCGGGTTCTGCGGCCGGGTGTTCTCCGGCGCCTCCGATCCCGACCTGGGGGCGGCGGTCACCCGGGCCTGGAACGACTGGATGTACGAGGCCTGGTGGCAGCCCTACCCCGACCGGATCATCCCCGGCGGGATCACCAACCTCTCCGATCCCGATCTCGGGGCCGAGGAGATCCGTCGCAACGCCGACCGGGGCTTCCGTTCGGTGACCCTGCCCGAGCGGCCCCACAAGATCGGGTTGCCGTCCATCTTCACCTCCTACTGGGATCCGATCATCGCCGCCTGCCAGGAGACCGACACGGTCATCTCGCTCCACGTCGGTTCCTCCGGGATGGGGGACCTCCCCACCGACTCGCCGATGGTCGCCCTCGGGGCCACCCTCTTCGGCCAGCTGTCGTTGACCGCCTGCGCGGAATGGCTGTGGTCGGGCCTGCCCGCCCGCTTCCCCGATATCAAGGTGGCGATGAGCGAAGGGGGGATCGGGTGGGTGGCCATGCTTCTCGACCGTCTGGACAACATCGTCGACCGCTCCGGCTACGGCAGCCAGTTCGCCGACGGGACCGAGCGGCCGGCCGATGTGCTGCAACGAAACTTCTGGTTCTGCACCATCGACGACCCCTCCACCATCGCCACCCGCGACCGCATCGGCATCGACCACGTGATGGTGGAGGTCGACTACCCCCACGGGGACTCGACCTGGCCGGACACCCAGGCGGTGATCCACCGGGCCTGGGGTCACCTGCCGGTGGACGACCTCCGGAAGATGACCCACCAGAACGCCGCCGCCCTCTACCGGTGGCCGCTGCCGGAGGTCTGCCTTCCGTGAGCGACCTGCTGCCCGACCTGTCTCCCCACCAGGAGCTGGTCATCCTGGCCCGGACCCTGTGGCGGGAGGGGTACGACGATCACCTGGCCGGCCACATCACCTACAGGCAAGACGACGGCACGTTCCTGTGCAACCCGTGGCTGCTGCTGTGGGAGGAGATCCGCCCCGAGGACGTCATCCGCATCGACGGCGACGGCAACCTGTTGGAGGGGCGGTGGCCGGTCCCGCTCGGCATCCCCCTGCACCTGGCCCTTCACCGGGTGCGGCCGGACGTCACCGTGGCGGTCCACAACCATCCTCGATTCGGTACCGTCTGGGCCGACCTCCAGCGCATCCCCACCTGCCACGACCAGAGCTCGGCGCTGGGCGGCGGGCAACTGGTCCTGGTCGATGAGTACGACGGTCCGGTCAACGAGCCGGATTCCGCCGCCCGGGCGGTGGCGGCCATGGGGGACGCCGACCTCGCCCTGCTGTCCAACCACGGGGTGTTCGTGCTGGGTTCGAGCATCCGGGCCGCCCATCAGCGGGCGGTGGCCCTCGAGCAGCGTTGCCGGACGGCCTGGCACGTGGCGGCGGTCGGTGAGGGCCGTCCCCTTCCCGAGCCGGCCCGATCCTTCTTCGAGAAGCATGACGGCAACGGGTTCGCCGGATTCTGGGAGGCCATGGCCCGGCGCGAGCTCCGGTTCGATCCCACCCTCCTCGGGGCTCCGGTGGCCCCGGCCGATGAGGCCTGGTGACGTCGCCGGTCTCCGAGTCGGAGACGGCGGAACCGGTCTTCGACCCGTTCGATCCGCAGTGGGCCATCGATCCGGTCCCGCTCTACGACGACCTCCGCCGGCGGGCGCCGGTGCACCGGAACCAGATGGGCTTCTGGGTGTTCGCCCGGCATGCCGACTGCCTGGCGCTCCTCCGGGATCGCCGGACCAGCGCCGACGACGCCTTCATCGATCCCGAACGGGTGACCGCCGAGTTCCGGGCCATGCCGAGCGCCGACGACCCGATGACCGCCGCCATGCGGGAGATGCGCCCCTTCCTGTTCCGGGACCCGCCGGACCACACCCGGTTGCGGGGGCTGGTCGCCAAGGCCTTCACCCCCAGGGTGGTGGAGTCCCTTCGGGCCCGCACCCAGCACATCGTCGACGAGCTGTTGGACGAGGCCATCGACACCGACCGGGTGGACCTGCTGGAGGCGTTCGCCTACCCGCTCCCGGTCCGGATCATCTGCGACATGCTCGGGGTTCCGCGGGCGGATCAGGACCGGTTCAAGTCGTGGTCCTCGGCGCTGGCCCGCGGGTTGGATCCTGACTTCTTGCTGACCGACCAGGTCATCGCCGAGCGGGGGGAGGCGGCGCTGCAGTTCGCCCAGTACTTCTTCGAGCTGCTGGCCGACCGCAAGCGGTCACCGGGTGACGATCTGCTCTCCCGGCTGGTGGCGGTCGAAGACGATGGCACCGTGCTCAGTGAGCCCGAGCTGCTGTCGACCTGCATCCTGTTGCTGGTGGCCGGCCATGAGACCACCGTCAACCTCATCTCCGGCGGCACGCTGGCCTTGCTCCGCCACCCCGATCAGCTCGAGCGCTACCGGGCCGATCCGGGGGTGGCCCGGTCCGGAGTGGAGGAAATGCTCCGCTACGTCTCCCCGGTGCAGCTGACCGGACGGTCGCTGATCGAGGATATCGAGATCGCCGGGATCACCCTTCGGGCCGGCGACTTCGCCATGCTGCTGATCGGCTCGGGCAATCGTGATCCCGACCAGTTCCCGGACCCGGAACGGTTCGACGTCGGCCGGACCCCCAACAACCACCTCGGGTTCGGCTTCGGGATCCACCACTGCCTGGGTGCGCCGCTGGCCCGGATGGAGACGGAGGTGGCCCTCACCTCCTTGGTGCGCCGGGCCCCGGATCTGGCCCTGGCCGTCGACCGGCCCACCTACAAGACCAACGTGGTCCTCCGGGGCTTGGAGGCCCTGCCGGTGGTCATGGGCGGCTAAGCGGCCGCCGCCCGATCCAGCATCGGCTGGAGAGCGTCGAGGGCGGAGGCCACCTCGTCGACTCCCAGCGGGAGCAACAGGGCCGACACCGCGTCGGCGCCGGCTTCGGCGTACTGCTCGGCAATGGAAGGGTCCAGCGGCAGGAAGTAGGGACATACCGTGACGGTGATGTCGGACCGCGACCGCCCCTGTTTCTCCAGCAGCCGGTCGAGCTTGGCCAGAGGCTCGGCCAGATCCGCCGGTGTCCGGTTGAAGGTGTGCCAGCCCTGGCCGGACCGGGCAACCCGGGCCAAGGCGGCGTCGCTCTCCCCGCCGATGTGGATCGGGGGGTGAGGGGTCTGGATCGGCTTGGGGAACATCGAGCAGGTCTCCAGCGAGTAGAACTCGCCCTGGAAGGCGGAGCGCTCGTCGCACCACAGGGTCTTGAGCACCTGGAGGTACTCGTCGGTCCGCTTCCCCCGGTGCGGCCAGGAGACGTTGACGGCGTTGAACTCCTCCTCCAGCCATCCGACCCCGACGCCGAAGTCGACCCTCCCGTTGGACAGCCAGTCGACGGTGGAGACCTCTTTGGCGGTGTACACCGGGTTGCGCTGCGGCAGCAGCACCATTGCCGTCCCCAACCGGACCGTCGAGGTGTGGGCGGCCAGAAACGACAGGGTGGACAACGGCTCGAGCAGGCCGCTGTTGGGGAGGGCGGGGATCTTGCCGTCCTCCGCGTAGGGGTACTCGGAGGCGTAGTCGTCGAACAGCACCACGTGCTCCCCGACCCAGATGGTGCCGATGCCCCGCTCCTCCGCCTCCCGGCCGATGACGGCCAGCAGCTCCGGCGTGGAGAAGGGGTCGACGGTGGGGACCCAGAGGTCGACCTTCACGGCGCCACCAACGGCCAGGGCCGCTCCCGCTCGGCGATCCGGGCCAGCTCCAACAACAGCTGCTCCTCCTGGTGGCGGCCGATGATCTGGAGGCTCACCGGCAGCCCGTCCACCAGTCCCACCGGGATGGCGACGGCCGGATTGCCGGTCAGGTTGGCCGGGATGGTCAGCGAGCCGTTGTTGCTTACCGCCGTCTCGAAGCCGTACTCGGAGATGAGGTCGATGTCGCCGACGGTGGTCGGCATCGGGCCGGCGGCGGCGAAGGCGACGTCGGGGTTGGTGGCGGCGAAGATGAAGTCGGCGTCATCGAAGATGCCGGCCATCGTCTCGCTGATCTGGATGCGGAACATCTCGGTGGCTCCGGCGGTCTGGAGGTTGAGGCCGTAGGTGGCCAGGTTCATCCCCAGCTGGATCTCCGGGGTGAGGTCGTCGTTGCAGGCCGGGTAGCGGTCGCCGAGCTCCCCGGCCAACCCCACCAGGTTGGACATCGCCCACTCCAGGCCGCCCCGGGGCAGCTGCACCACCACATCGACCCGGGCGAGCCCGGCGTCGGCGATCAGCGCTTCAGCCGCCTCCAGCACCATGGCCGCCACCCGCGGCTCCACGATGGCACTGCCGAGGTCGACGGAGATGACCGCCCGGCGGCCGGCGATGTCGAACGACCCGAGGCCGGCTTCCCAGCCCTCCACCCGGGGGAGGCTGAGGGTGTCCCGGGTGTCGAACCCGTTGCAGGCGTCGAACCAGCGGGCGGTGTCCCGCACCGATCGGGCCATGCAGCCGACCACCACGGTCAGCGGCGGCTGCATGGTGCTCGGGCCTCTCGGGATCCGACCGTAGGTGGCCTTCAGCCCGAACAGCCCGCTGTAGCCGGCCGGGATCCGGATCGAGCCCCCGCCGTCGCCGCCGGAGGCGATGGGGAGGATCCCCCCGGCCACCGCGGCGGCCGACCCTCCCGACGACCCGCCCGGGGTTCGCTCCGGGTTCCACGGGTTGCCGGTGGTGCCGTGGAGTTTGGAGTGGGTGTAGTTGACCCCGCCGAACTCGGGGGCGGCGGTCTGGGCGACCAGCACCCCGCCGGCCTTCCGGAGCCGGGCCACCTGGGTGGTGTCGTGGTCGGCGACCCGGTCCTTGAAGACGAGGGAGGCTTCGGTGTATGGCCAGCCGGCGACCGTTTCCAGCTCCTTGATCCCCATCGGCACCCCACCGAACGGCAGCGAGACATCGACGTCGGCGGCGCGCGTCCGGGCGGCGTCGGGATCGAGATGGGTGAAGGCGTTGAGCGACGACGCGTCGATGGCGGCCAGGCTGGCCTCCAACGCTTCGGTGGGGCTGATCGACCCGGAACGGAAGGCGTCGACGAGGGAGCAGGCGTCCGCCTGCCAGGGCTGATCGGGCATGGCGATGACGCTACCAAGTGGAGCCGTTCCGAGCGGCGTAGCGTGGGGGGATGAGCGAGAGCCAGCCGTCTTCCGGCGACGAAGTATCCGAGCCGGAGCCACCCACCACCATCACCACCAACCCCCGGCACCCACTGACCCTGGCGGTGGACATCGGCGGGACCGGGCTGAAGGCGTCAGTGCTCGATGCCACCGGAGCCATGGTGGCGGACCGGGTCAAGGTACCCACCCCCTACCCGATCCCCCCGGACAAGTTGGTGAGCACCCTGTCCAAGTTGGTGGCCCCGTTGCCCAAGGCCGAACGGGCGTCGGTGGGATTCCCGGGGATGGTCAGGGCCGGGCGGGTGCTGTCGGCCCCCCACTTCTCCTGCAAGGGAGGTCCGGGAACCCCGGTGGACTCGGACCTGCTGGCCTTGTGGTCCGGCTTCGACCTGGCCGCCGCCCTCACCGAGTCGTTCGGCTTCCCCACCAAAGTGGCCAACGATGCCGACGTCCAGGGGCTGGCGGTGGTGAGCGGCAAGGGCCTGGAGTTCGTCATGACCCTCGGCACCGGATTCGGGACCGGCCTCTTCTATGAGGGACGGCTGATGCCCCATCTCGAGATCGCCCATCAGCCGTTCCGGAAGGGCGAGACCTACAACGATCAGATCGGTGAGGCGGCTCGCAAGGAGATCGGCGAGGAACGCTGGAACAAGCGGGTGCAACGGGCCATCAAGAACATGCGGGCGATGATGTTCTTCGATCGCCTCTACATCGGTGGTGGCAACTCCCGCCGGATCGTCCGGGACGGTCTCGACGACGACATCACCATCGTCGACAACACCGCCGGCATCCTCGGCGGGATCAAGTTGTGGGAGTCCGACCACATCGGGGTCAACGTCACCGATACGTAGTGCCCGGTCCGGCCCGGTCGGGTGGGCCGCCGGCTACCCCTGCCATTTCCGCCACCAGCGCTCGACCTCTTTGAGGTCGTCCTTCCATCCCCGGCGGGTGACGGCAACCGCCGCCCGCTGGACGATCAGGAGGCTTTCGGTGGACGGAGCCAGCTCCGGATGGCTTTCGGCCACCGCCTCCAGCCATTCGATCGAATGGGCGGTGTCGAGGAGATCGCCCAACTTCCCCTGCAGCTTCTCCGCCGCCCGGGCGGTGCGCTGCGCCGGGTCCCCGGCGAAGACCGCCACCGTCTCGCAGCCGTAGCGAAGGCCCTTCAGGCGGACCCGCAGCTTGTGGAGATGGGGGACGGTCGCATCCTTCTTGGCCGAACGGCCGGCGCCGCGCACATCCAGCCACGCCCGGTGGAGGAGGGTGGGCAGCAACTCGTTGGCCGGCCTTTCCGCCTTGTTGGTGAACTGCGGCCCGGCCTGGAGGAGCCGCACCTGTTCGACCAGCCGGGCATGGCGATCTCCACCCCGGGCCGCCTCCACCCGGGCGCGGGCCCCGGCGATCGACTGGTCGACGATGGCCAGGATCGGTTTCAGCTTTCCTTCCTGCAGCAGGAGGGGTCCGTTGATGGTCAACATGTCCCGGAGGACGAAGAGGTCTCTCGATTCCCCCAGGCACCGCGAGTACCAGGACAGCTCGGCCCGCAAAGAGGTGCTCCAGGCCGGGTCGACCACCAGTCGGAACGTCCGGAGGTTGGATCGGATGCGGCGCATGGCCACCCGGGTCTGGCGCACCTGTTCGGTCTCGGCCAGCCGTCGGCGGGGGACCGAATAGGTGACCACCAGGCCGTTGGCGGCTACCGGATCCTGGACCGCCGCGGGTTGGTCGTCGATGCCGGCGCCATCGTTGAGCAGAAAGTTGTGGGCCGAATGAGCCAGCACCTGGCGGAGCACCGCGCCCGAAGAGGGACCGTTCATCTCGGAGGTCATGGTGGGGCCTTTCCCATTGGGTTCTCGAGGATGTGCGGTGGGACAGAATGGGCCGAACGGAGACCAGACTACGCGCCGCGCTTACGCTGGCGGGATGCAAGCCGTCACCATCGTCGACACCTCCCTGGTCTGGCAGGCGCGGCCGGATCCGGAGCCGGGCCCGGACGAATTGCTGGTGGCGGTGCACGCCGCCGGCATCAACGGGGCCGACCTCATGCAGCGCCAGGGGTTCTACCCCGCTCCTCCGGGTTGGCCGCCGGACATCCCCGGCATGGAGTTCGCCGGCGAGGTGGTGAGGGCAGGATCCGCCACCTCCCGGTTCCGTCCCGGCGACCGGGTCATGACCATCGTCGGTGGCGGGGCCCAGGCAGAACTGCTCACCGTTCCGGAGGCCTTCGTCCTGCCGGTGCCGGATTCGATCAGCTGGGAGGAAGCCGGCGGCTTTCCCGAGGTGTTCTTCACCGCCTATGACGCGTTGTTCGCCCAGGCCGGCCTGACCGCCGGCGAGCGGGTGCTGATCTCCGGCTGCGCGGGTGGGGTGGGGACCGCGGCGGTCCAGCTGGCCCACGCCGCCGGTGCCGAGGTGGTGGGCTCGGGGAGGAATCCGGAGAGGCACGACGGGGTCCGGGCCCTGGGCGCCGACCTGGTCATCGAACCCGACCAGGTGAGTGAGAACGGCCCCTACGACGTCTCGCTCGAGCTGGTCGGGGCGCCGGGAGTGTCCGCCGCCCTCGGGGCGATGGCGACCGGGGGGAGGATCGTGGTGATCGGGGTCGGAGCCGGTGCCAACCTCGACATCAACCTGCTGGCCATCATGCAGAAGCGGGTTCGGCTCACCGGGTCCACCCTCCGAGGCCGGTCGGTGGAGGAGAAGGCGGAGGTGGCCCGGGCGGTCGAAGCCCACGTCCTTCCTCAGCTGGCCTCCGGTCAGATCAAGGTGCCGGTGGCCGCCACCTACCCGCTGGCGGAGGCCAACGCCGGCTACGAGCGGTTCGCCGCCGGGGGCAAGCTCGGCAAGATCGTCCTCGTCAACTCCTGACAGCTAGGAGGCGACGATGACCGACGACCCGTGGCCGAACAGGCCCTGGTTGGCGGTGATTCCGACCCGGGCCCCGTCCACCTGGCGGGCGCCGGCCTGACCGCGGAGCTGCCACACCAGTTCGCACACCTGGGCGATGGCCTGGGCGGGGATGGCCTCGCCGAAGCAGGACAGCCCACCGCTGGGGTTGACCGGCACCCGGCCGCCGATGGCGGTGTCGCCGTCCCGGAGCAGCCGCTCGGCCTCGCCCTCCTTGCACAATCCGATGTCCTCGTACCAGTCGAGCTCGAGGGCCGACGACAGGTCGTAGACCTCGGCGACATTGATGTCCTCGGGACCGATCCCGGCTTCCTCGTAGGCGGCCAGGGCCACCGACCGCTTGAACGTCGGGCCGGGGGTGGAGACGGTGGCGGCGGAGTCGGTGGAGAAGTTGGGCATCTCGATCACCGTCTGGGGGTAACGGGGGGTGACCGTCGACACCGCGTCGATGGTGACGAGGGGATTGGCCCCCGCATGCCGACGGGCGAACTCCATGCTGGTGAGGACCAGGGCCGCCCCGCCGTCGGAGGTGGCGCAGATCTCCAGGAGCCGGAGCGGGTCGGCCACCATCGGGGAGGACAGCACCTCGTCGAGGGTCACCTCCTTGCGGTAGCGGGCGTTGGGGTTCTCTAGCCCGTGCCGGGCGTTCTTGACCTTCACCGCGGCGAAGTCGGCCTCGGTGGCTCCGAACAGCTCCATCCGGCGCCGGGCGTAGAGCGCGAAGTAGGTGGGGTTGGTGGCGCCGACCAGGTGGAACCGCAACCAGTCGGGATCGTCCTTCCGATCGCCCCCGACCGGAGCGAAGAACCCCTTGGGAGTGGTGTCGGCTCCGACCACCAGGGCGACATCGCACAGCCCGGCCAGGATCTGGGCCCGGGCGTTGTTCACCGCTTGGGCCCCGGAGGCACAGGCGGCGTACGACGACGAGACCCGGGCCCCGGTCCAGCCCAGGGCCTGGGCAAAGGTGGCGCCGGCGATGAAGCCGGGGTACCCGTTGCGGATGGTGTCGGCCCCGGACACGTACTGGACGTCGGTCCAGGGCAGCCCGGCGTCAGCGAGAGCGTCCCCGGCGGCGGCCAGGCCGTACTCCACGAAGTTGCGTCCCCACTTGCCCCAGGGATGCATGCCCGCCCCGAGGACGGCGACCCGCTTGTCATCAGGCATGGGTCGCCTCCGATCCTCCGGTGCCGGCGGTCGGCCGCCACTTCCAGACCAGGTACTGGTGATCGTCGTCTTCGTAGAGGGTGTCGAGCACCACCTCCACCTCGGTCCCGACCTCCAGGTCATCGACGGTGACGCCGGCCACCACCTGGCCCATCACCACCATCTTCTCGGCCGAGAGCTCGACGGCGGCGATGGAGAACGGCACGTAGGGGTCGGCGGCCTGGTACGGCTTGGGCGGCTGGTAGCAGGCGTCGGTATACGACCAGACGGTGCCGGTCCGGCTCAGCTCGGTCTCGGCGAACTCGGTGCTCTGGCATTCCGGGTTGCGGCAGAAGAAGGTCTCTTTCGGGAAGGCGAAGGTGCCACAGGAGGTGCACCGGCTCCCGAGCAGGGCGGGGGCGGTGTCATCGAGGGTGAACCAGCCGTCGACGGCGGGGACCCGGGTTTTGGGGGAGGGCATCTGCGAATCCTAACGCCCCGTCAGATACCGGGTCCGGGGGTGGGTCGCCTAGGAGTTGGAGCCGCCGAGGCCGCCGCGGCCCCGGGACTCGGCGATCCGCCGGTCGTCCCAACCCAAAAGGTCGCGCACCACCTCTTCGGTGTGCTGCCCGACCGTCGGGGCCTTGGTGGGGACGGGGAGCTCCTCGTCGACGAACTTTACCGGGCTGGGGAGCTGTTCGGCCCCGAGCCGGCTGGTGGGGTACCACCGGAACCGGTCCTCGAACTGGGGATCGTCGGCGATGGTTTCGGGGGAGTTGATCGGGCCGACCGGGAAGTTGGCGGTGACTCCGAAGTCGATCCACTCCAGGGCGGTCTTGGTGAGGAAGATGGCCTTCAACTCGGTGCGCAGCTCAGTGTTGTTCCGGGCATGGTCGGCGAACTTGGACCCCGGCCAGCGCTCGAACAGGTCAACCCGGCCGACGGCTTCGCAGAAGTTCTTCCAGAAGGCCTGCTCGGAAGCCATGAACAGGACGTACCGGCCGTCCTTGGCCTCGTAGACCTGGTAGCGGACGCCCTCGATCATCCCGGCGGTCCCGGGGGCCCGGCGCTCGTAGTCGTCGGCCTTGTTTCCGGTGACCTCCGACTGCGGGCGCTGGTAGGCGCGCCAGGTCTCGCTCCGATACCAGTCCATGGCGGCGGCGGCATCCGACTGGGCGACCTCGAGGAACGAACCTTCTCCGGTCTCCTTGGCCCGGATGACCGCGGCCAGGATCCCCAGCGCCCCGAAGAGGGGGCCGGCGTGGATCCCCATCGAGGCGTGCTCGGGGAGATAGGCGAAGCCGTCGTCATTGACCTGGGGGGAGACGATGCCGGCCCAGGTGTCGAAGGCCACCCCGTGCGCCGGGAGGTTCTGGTAGGGGCCGGTCATCCCGTAGCCGGAGATGGTGCAGAAGACGATCTTGGGGTTGATCTGGCGGAGGTCGTCGTAGCCCACCCCCCGACGGGCGAGGCCGCCGGGGCGCATGGCCTCGACCACCACATCGGCGGTCTTGGCCAGCTCCTTGAAGATGGCGACGTCCTCGTCCTGGCGGAGATCCATCACGATGCTGCGCTTCCCCCGGTTGATGTGGAGGTGCATGAGCGAGACGCCCTCGACGATGGGCCAGGTCATCTCCCGGATGTAGTCGCCGCTGGGCGGCTCCACCTTGATGACCTCGGCGCCCAGGTCGACCAGGGGCATGGTGATGGCGGCCGGCCCGAGGGCGGAACACTCGATGACCCGGATACCCGAGAGTGGAGCTGCGGCGGCCATGCGGTCCTCCAGGAGACGTGGGCGGTACGACGTGCGGCTCGGAAGCCTATCGGAGGCCTACGATCGGTCCATCGCCGCCGACCAGGTCAACAGAGTCGACGTCGGCTGTCCATCCCGTCGGGCCGTGCTGAACAGGAAACGAGAACGTCATGAAAGCTGCTGTGTATTACGAGACCGGTGGTCCCGAGGTGTTCCGTTACGAGGAGGTGCCCGACCCCACCGTCGGACCTGACGACGTCCTCATCCGGATCGAGGCGGTGAGCATCGAGGGCGGTGACACCCTCAATCGCCTCCAGGGGCTACTCACCACTACTCCCCACATCGTCGGCTACCAGGCGGCCGGACCGGTGGTGGCGATCGGCGAGAAGGTAACCGGAATCGCGGTCGGCGATCGGGTGGTCACCGTCGGGTTGGACGGGTCCCACGCCGAGCTCCGGGCCGCCGGTCAGACGTTCTGCTGGGTCATCCCGGCGGGGTTGTCGACCGAGGAGGCGGCCTGCGTGCCGGTTCCGTTCGGGACGGCCAACGACTGCCTCTTCGAGTTCGGGCACCTCCAGCCGGGGGAGACGGCCCTCATCCACGCCGGGGCCAGCGGGGTGGGGATCGCCGCCATCCAATTGGCCAAGCGAGCCGGCGCCCGGGTGCTCGCCACCGCATCGAGTGACGAGCGGCTCTCCCGCCTGGTGGAGTTGGGTCTCGACCACGGCATCAACTATGCCGCCACCGACTTCGCCGTCGCGGTGCGGGAGCTCACCGACGGCCGAGGGGCGGACGTCATCGTCGATTCGATCGGTGGGTCCACGCTGCAGAAAAGCCTGCAGTGCCTGGCCTACCGGGGACGGTGCATGACCTTCGGCGATGCCGGCCGGGAGACCCCGTCCACGTTGGACATCTCGACGATGCGGGCCAACAACCAGACCCTGGTCGGTTACTTCCTGGGGGCCGAGCTGTTCCTCAGTCCCCGCCCCCACGCCATGATCGCCGGGTTGCTCGACGACATCGCCTCCGGCGCGCTCCGGGTGGTGATCGACCGGCGCTTCTCGCTGGAGGAGGCCGGCGAGGCCCATGCCTACATCGAGAGCCGCCAGGCGTTCGGCCGGGTCCTCCTCGTCCCGTGATCCCCGGCGACGGCGAAGATGAGTGCGGCACCGTCGGTTGACGGTCACGAGGAGAGGGGCCGACCGGACCGGATATGATGGCCCGCTGCCCCGGTTGGCAACCTGATTGGGGCGACCAGCGCTCGTAGCTCAACGGATTAGAGCATCTGACTACGGATCAGAAGGTTGCAGGTTCGAATCCTGCCGAGCGCGCGTTTTGGACGTCCGTTTCAGACGGCCGGTGATTTCTGTCGAAGTTCGGTCTCCACCGCGACGGCTGCGTGTGGGGGGCGACGAAGGAGGCGGTGATCCATGCGATCCGACATCAGACCTGGCGGCACCTTCCCCGACTACGCGCTGCCGGATCACACCGACACGGTCCGTAAGCTCAGCGAGCTCCAAGGCGACGACCCGCTGGTCCTGACCCTGGCGCGGGGCAATTACTGTCCGAAGGAGCACCAGCAGCACCTGGAGCTAGCGGCGAAATATCCGAAGTTCGCCGTCAGCTACACCCAGATCGTCACGATTTCGACCGACGACCACCACACGACACAAGAGTTCCGCCTCTCTGTCGGCGCGGTATGGCCATTCCTCTCCGACACTGCTCGCACGATTCAGAAGGACCTCGACATCCAGGAATACACCGACCCCGAGCACGACCCGATGATCCCCCACACCCTCGTGCTCAAGGCCGGGCTGGTCATCCACAGCATTTACAACGGCTACTGGTTCTGGGGGCGTCCCTCGTTCGTGGATCTCTGGTACGACCTACGGACCGTGACCAGCGAGAGCCGTCCCGACTGGGATCTAAGCAAGACCGGGCTACGCGAAGCGTGGGATGCGGACGACTACTCGCCATTTCATGGATGGGACAGGCGCTCCCCTCAGGCGCTGCCGTCGTCCTACAACTCCTAGTCGGGATCGCAGAGGGGCCCGAGGCGGCGGGCCCCTCTGATCACTCGGCTTTTTACGGCACCGCGCCGTAGGACTTGCGCGCGGGGACTTGCGTCGGGACTGTGGTGTGGACGCCCGCAGCGCTGGCCGCGGACACGGCCACGTCACCTGCGCCTGGCGCGACGGCGCCGGGTTGATGGCCGCCGACGCTGGTGCCGCGATACGGCGCGACGTTGGTCACCGCCGGACGACTGGCTGTCGCCGGGCTGAGACCCGGTGTTCCCGACAAGCCAAGCGCGCGGCTCTGGATCGATGAATGACGCGTGGCGGTCGCGCTACGCGGATGGGTGGTGCCCTGCTGGGCGACGATCAGGACAGCCACGGCGATCGCCACCAGTATGCCCAATCCCAGGACGATCATCCCTCTGGCGCCGCTGGACTCCTGCTTGCTGCGCAGCGTTGTTGCAAGCGTGCTCATTGCCCCTCCTAGTGTTGTGGCTGACAGGACGATGCGCCACATGTCCGGCTCGTCACAGTTCGTGCAAATCGGTGCACGTGACTCGCGAAGAAGTGTCCGTCGCGCGGCCACTGCTTCCCACCCAATGCTGGAGCTCGCTGTGTCCAGGCCTGGACCTTGTCGTCCCCAGCGCGCGCGACAACCGGCGCGCTTGCTTGCGATTTCGCCGTGGTTGGCCCCGGCCGCGCGTCTTGGACGGTTCAGGGCCGCCCGCGGGTTTAGTCGTGGTGGGTGATCTTCGCCAGCGCGCCGGCAAATGAGCCGGTGTTCAGACCCCAGGAGGGATCGCCCCACAAGAACGGTACGATCTCGAACAGCCGCAGCTTGGCCAGACCGATCAGCGCCTGGTAGGCATACGTCTTGACGTGCCTTGGGTTCGTCGAGCCCCACGTGTTGCGATGCGAGGTCCAGCCGTACTCGTTGGCCGAGACCGGCGTTCCGCCGCGGCCGTACCGTCGCATCTCAGCGAGCGCGTCACCGGCCACCGAGATCGTCTGGTCCGGCGTCGCCCCGTAGGGGTGGATGGCGACGGCGTCCAGGATCTTGCCCCGGAATGCCTTGAGCAGACGGGGCAGCGAGGACTCGGTCCACGCCAGTCCGCCCGTCAGGACCCGCGCGTGGGGATCGGCACGGTGCACGACGGTGCGGACCACCTCGTACATGCGCGCGTAGTTCGAGAGGTTGATGTCGGTGCCCCAGTCGTGGATGTTGTCGGGCTCGTTCCAGACCTCCACGGTGGTCACCGGCACGTAGGGGATCTTGGGATTGGCCTTCCAAAAGGCGCCGTGCGGGCCGTAGCGCTTCATGAAAGCGCTCGCGTAATAGGCGAAATTTCCGTTGTGGGCCGGCGGCAGGTAGGCGATCGCCCGCCCCGAGGAGAGATGCAGGACGTTGGACCGGGGTCCCTCGGCCCACCGCGGGGCGAACGCCAGCGTCGGCTCCCAGCGCAGGTGAGCGGCGCCCATCTCGGAGACGAGCAAGTCGTCGTAGGCCCAGTCAAAGCGGTGGCGGCCGCCGACCGGAGCCTTGGGCTCGGTGATCCCCCAGTCCGAATCAGCACGCCCCACCCGCCCCCCGGCCTTGTACAACGAGTCCAGGCTGCTCATTACCTTCGTCTGCGACCACTCGCCGCGCACCTGATTCGTGAAGACGCCGCCGACCTCGGCGCCGAAGGTGGTGGCGCCCGCGGTTGCGGGAACGGCGAGAGCGAGGAGGGACAGGAGGAATGGCAGACAGCGCTTCATGGGCCTCACAGAGGTCGCGGAACCGGGACGAGGACTAGAACACGCTTGCCGGCCACTTGTTGTGGTGAGCGTCGCGCCCCGCGGCCCGCGACCTCCTCCGCGCTTCGGCGTTGGCCGCGTGGCTCATCGCTCGAGAGTAACGGCCTCGCTGAGGGGTCTCGACGTCCTGCAGTTCACCCAGAGTCGGATCTCGGAGGCTCAAGCATCTTGAAATACCTCGTGATGGCGAGCGGCGTGAACCCAGCCGCCTCATAGGTGCGGCGGGCCGCGAGGTGACCCGGGTCGCCTCCGGTCTCGACCATCGCGACGCGCGCGCCGCTCTCCAGTAGCCATCGAGTCGCCCATCCAGTCAGCGATGATCCGATCCCGGCGCCCTGGCAATCGGGATCTACGGCGACCATGACGATTTCTCCGATCTCACTGTCGGCGGGCACGGTCGCAGCGACGAAGCCGACGATCCGGGCATCGACCTCGGCCACCCAGACGGTGACCGCTTGGTCGTTGATCACCCGGCGAACGTCGGCCGCTTGGCCCTCGTGCCAATCACCGCGCAGCAGCTCGAACAGCCGGCCTCCGATCGCGTTGCGCAGCGACGCGAACACCGGTGCCCAGGCGCGCAACGACAGGGTCACGATCGCCGCGATGTCCTCGGAGGCATACGGTCGAACGCTGGGCTGCATCTAGATCATCGTCGCAGCTTCGCGTGGGCACCACGAAGGACTTGGCGAGCAGGTTGAGCTCCGCATCGGAGCCGAGCGGCCTGACGGGCAATTATCGGCTCAACTTCTCGCGGGCGGCTGTTCGGTCTGTTGGCCGGTTCAGGTGGTCGCTATCAGCAGATCCTCTCCGCTTGACGGGCGAAGGCCGTCGGTCCGATTGGCGAAGTAGCGCTCAGCGAGCAAAGTTCCAGACACGTACTGGGCGTGCTTGAAGCCGACTGCGCGGGCCAGCGCCAGCACTTCCTCCGGGGTGTAGAAGGTGACGAACGGCGTTCCGGCTGCTCGCGCACCGTTCTGGGCCGCATCGAACCCGGGTCGATCGGCATGATCGAGGAGTTCGGTCGGCAACAGGAACGTCATGGCGAGTGTCGAGGCGGGCGTTAGCCCGGCGATCTGGCGCAGGGTGGCCCCGTTGGTGTCCTTGGTGAGGTACATGCTGACGCCGGTCGAGACGACGACCGCCGGCTGGCCGGGATCGAAACCGGCGCCGATCAGCTGCTCCCACTACGACTCATCCGCCTCGAAGTCGACCGGGACCAACCGCAGCCATGCTGGGATGCCGAAGCCCAGCTCGAGCAGGCGCCGGCGCTTCCACGCCTGGGGAGCAGGCTGGTCGACCTCGAACACACGGAGGCGGCAGGCGATCTCCGGCCTGCGCTGGGCGAAGGTGTCCAGACCGGCGCCCAAGATGACGTATTGGGCGACGCCTCGGCCGGCCTGCTCGGCAACCAGATCCTCGATGAAACGAGCTCGGGCGACAATCGCCGCCCTGAACCGGCTCGTGCCGGCGGGGTGCATGTCCGGGCGCCGGCGCCAACCGGCATCGGGGGCTTCCAGCTGCAGGGCGATCTCGTCTTCAAGCACGTGGGGCGGCGGGTCGACGTGAACGTGCATCGCCCGCCAGAGGGCGACCCGCACCGCGGTGCCGTCCGCAGCGGCGGTCAGCTCATCAGCCATGGTGCTGCTCTCCTTGCGGTCAGCTCTTGGCCGGGGCCTGGAGACTCCAGATGCGCCCGTCGGGGTCACGGACGCTCGTCTCCCTGGTCCCGTAATGCGTGTCCTCGAACCTGGTGACCACCTCGATGACAGGGTCGGGATGGAAGGCCTCCTCATCCGCCACCTTCAGCACAATCCGCACTCCGGGCTGCCGATCCTCGGGGATCTCGGCGACGAAGACGTAGGGCCCATCTCGATTGCGGAGCTGGCCGGAGGCGTGATCGGTGGAGAACTCCAACTCGAAACCCAGAGCCTGGAAGAACTGCGCCGCCCTGCCCCAGTTGTGGGTCTCCAGAACACGGCCTCGATGCCATCGGTCGTCATGTCAGGTCTCCCGTTTGGATCGTCGGCTATCGCGGACGATGGGTGTCGTCGTCCACCACCACAATGCTAGCATCCTAGCGGCATAGGAACGGTCGCTAGAGCGGCGGGACCTGGTTATTGACCTGCGGCCCGTGATACAGATGATCGTGGCCCCGGCAGGCGGCCGGGAACGTGAACTGGACGCTGTCGCTGCGCACGCCGTTGTAGCTTGCGAACAGGGTTACGCGGCCGAGTGTGCCGACCTTGCACCGCGGGTCGGTGCTGCTCTGCACGCGGACGACGATCTTCATGATGTTCCCGGGTACACCCCACATCACCGCCACGTGCGAGTGGTAGACCAGGTGGTGCTTGACCGTCATGATGATCAGGCGGTCGGGCTGGTGGCGGACACGATCGACCTGACAGAGGATCCCCGAGACGGTGTTGGCGGCCAGGTTGATGTGACCATGCCCGCGGGCGTAGCTGCCGCTCGCCCCGGTGATCGGCGCGCCCGTGTGAAACCCCCATGGTGGAATCCCGCCGACGATCGGAATCTGAGCGCAGTACTGAACCGGTAACGCCGCCGCCGAGCCGGTCATGCTGATCAGCGCCAGCAGCGGCGTCAGCACCAGAGCCGCGTGTCCAACGCGGCGTGTGATGTGACTTCCGCGCATCCCGGCCGACTATAACCCTCCGCATCCAGACCACCGCGACTGGTCAGCGCCCCCGCCACTGGGGACTACGCCCATCGGCAATCGCCTTGCGCGCCTCGGCGAAGTCCTCGGACCGGAGGCAGCGGAGCTGCTCCTCGAGAGCGAACGTGAGGCCGTCCTCGGGACTGCGATACGACGCCATGTCGATTGCCTGCCGGGCCCCGCGGACCGCGATCGGTGGCTGAGCGGCCAGGCGCCCGGCCAGCTCGGCCGTGGCGGCGTCGAGCTCGGCGTCAGCGACTACGCGGTTGGCCAACCCGATCCGCAGCGCCTCGGCGGCATCGATGGCGTCGCCGAGGAGGATCAGCTCCCGTGCCCGGCTCTCGCCGACGATCCGCGGCAGCCGGACGGTGGCGCCCATGTCGGGCAGGATCCCGAAGCGCATCTCCACCAGGCAGACCTTTGTCCCCTGGGCGAGGACGCGGAAATCGCACGCCAGAGCCAGCTGGAGGCCAGCGCCGTAGGCGTGGCCGCGGACCCCCGCGACGCTCGGGCAGCCGAGCTTGGGAATCCAGCTGAACGCCTGTGCCGCCGTCCGGCCCACGGCGCGCAACTCCGCGTCGCCGGCGCGCTCGGCCGCGTCGGACAGCAACCCGGCCATGCCCTCGACCAGATCGAGGCCGGCCGAGAACGTCGGCCCCTCCCCCATCACAACGAGGCATCGCAGCGTCTCGTCGGCCAACAGCTCGGTCCCGAGCTGGGCCAGCTCCTCCCACATCAGCGGGTTCTGAGCGTTGCGCTTGGCCGGACGGGCCAGGGTCAGGGTGCCGACGTCCCCGTTGCGCTGATAACGGATCGTCGTGTAGCTGTTGCTCATGACCGCGGCCCCATCCGGCGCCCGAGGTCAGACAGCGGGTAGCCGAGATGTCCGAGCTTGTCCGGGTTGATAATCGACCGTACAGCGTGGATCAGCCCGTCGGCGATCTCGAACACGAATACGTTGATCAGCCGCCCATCGGCGTCGAAATTGAGCGTCCCGGGGGAGTCGTTGATCGACGTGGGCTCGAGGCGGATGCCCGCCTCGTGCAATCGGGCGTGGAGTGAGCGCAGCAGCCGGCCGACACGAGCGGCCCCGTAGACAGGGCGCGGGAGGCCCTGTCCCTTGCCGCCACCGTCACCGGAGAAGATGACATCGGCCGCGAGGAATGAGACGAGCTCGTCCAGTTCTCCATCCTCGAACGCAGCGAGGAACCGGCCCGCGAGCTCTCGCTGCCGTTCGCGGTCGACCTTGAAGCGAGGCTTTCCCTGGTCGATCCGCTTGCGGGCCCGCGCGAGGATCTGGCGGCAGTTGGGCTCGGTCTTGTCGACGATCTGCGCGATCTCGTCATAGGGGTACTCGAAGACCTCGCGCAGGAGGAACACCGCCCGCTCCACTGGGGTGAGCGTCTCAAGCACGACCAGGAACGAGACCGACAGGGAATCGGACAATTGGGCGGCCTCCGCGGCGTCGGGCTCGGTCGCCGTGAGCAACGGCTCGGGGAGCCAGGGCCCGAAGTAGCTCTCGCGCCGTGCTCGCGCCGAGCGCAGTTCGTCGATCGCAAGCCGGGCGGTGACGGTGGTCAAGAACCCCCGCGGGGACTCGACCTGGCTGCCGGCTCCGCGAGTTCGCTCCAGCCGTAGAAACGCCTCCTGCACGACGTCCTCGGCGTCGGCGACCGTCCCCAGCATCCGGTAGGCGATCGAGAACAGCAGCGGTCGCAGCTGCTCATATGACGATCTGTTGCCCTCTTGGCCCATCTCACTGGATAAGACGAGACACCCGGGCTGGCTGTGACAGTACCGTTCACATCAGGCCCGGTCATTAGGGTGCCCTAACCTGCTGGTATCGTCTCTCCCTCCCTCCGACGTTCTTAGGAGCCCCGTATGCCCGAGCGCCGCGTCCTCTTCACCACGGTCATCGCGACCACCTGGCTCACGCCGGGCATGGTCCGGCTCGTCGTCGGCGGCCCCGATCTCGACGGCTTCGGTACCGGGCCCTACACCGACCACTACGTCAAATGCCGGTTCGGCGACAAGATGCGCTCCTACACCGTGCGCGACTGGGATCCCGAGCAGCGTCTGCTGACGCTTGATTTCGTCGTCCATGGCGACCGGGGTATCGCCGGGCCATGGGCCGCGGGAGCCAAGCCAGGTGACACCCTGGAGATCATGGGGCCCGGCGGCGGGTACACCCCGTCCCCGCAGGCCGACTGGCATCTGATGGTCGGCGACGACGCCGTGCTCCCGGCGATCGCGGTCTCGCTGTCGCGGGTCCCGGCGGGAGTCCCCGTGTTCGCCGTCGTCGAGGTCGACGGGCATGGGCACCGGCAGCCGCTGGACTCTCCCGGCGACCTCGAGGTCGCGTGGGTTCACCGCACGGCAGGCGCCGGAGAGGATCCGGCGCTGCTACTCAACGCTGTCCGGGCCCTCTCACTGCCCGACGGAGAGGGTCACGCGTTCGTGCACGGCGAGGCCACCACCGTCCGGCTCATCCGCCGTCACCTGGTGCTCGACCGTGGCCTGGCTGCTGAATCGCTGTCGGCTACCGGTTACTGGAAGTTGCGTCGTACCGACGAGGAGTGGCGCGCGGAAAAGCGCGAGTGGATCGCCCAGGCGCAGGCCGACCTCGCCGGAGAGCCCGCCGCCTCGTAGGCGCGCCGAACATCGCTCTCCCGGCTGGTTGTGCCCGACGTGCATGACCGGCGGTATAGACTTGCCGTGGCCCTTCCGGGCCGTTGTATGCGTGACGCTCGCTGACATCCGCCCTGAGTGACAGGCCGGCCCTCGTGGCCGCCGTCGCGGATGTTCCGAACGTCCTCTGAGTTTCCGGAAGGGAGATCCGTATGCCGTCGATGGTGCTCGATGCCCAGCAGGTAACGCTGGGCTACGCCGAACGCACCGTCCTTGATGCCGGTGGAACACTGGACCCGGGTGCTGGAGGGCGGAGACCTTGAGGCCGTGACGCCGCACGCGGCTGCGCTCGAGCGCTGGCTGGCGTTGGGCGGCGCCGACGTGGAGGCGCGTCTGACAGCCGCACTCGGAGATGTCGGCCTCGAGGCCGAGTGCGTCGATCGCCCGCTGGGCACATTGTCAGGAGGGCAGGCCGCACGTGCCGGGCTCGCGGCGATCGCGATCGCGCGGTTCGACGTCCTGCTGCTCGACGACCCACCAACCATCTCGACGCCGATGGCCTGCGGCGGCTGACGACGCTGCTCGCCGCCCGCCGAGGTGGAGTCGTGATGGCCTCCCATGACCGCGCACTGCTGGCCGACACGATCTCCGAGACCGTCGAGCTTGACCGGCGGACGGGGCGGGCGAGGCACTACCGCGGTGGCTGGACGGCTTACATGCGCGAGCGCGAGGCGGCCCGCGACCGGGCGCGCGCCGAGCACGAGCACGCTCGGCAACGCCAGGAGCAGTTGATCGCGGCCGAGCGGGAAACCCGCCGGGGGGCTGCGGCGAGCCTCAACCGAGCGCGCGCTCGCGTGCACGACAACGACAAGAACTCACGCGAATGGGTGACGATGCGCGCCGAGGAGATGACCGGGCGCGCGCGCAAGATGGGTGTTAGAGGCCGGCGCATCGAGGTGCCGGACGCTCCATGGGACCCCCCGCTCTGCGGCTGCAGCTCACGGCGGCCGAACGGCGCGGGACATGGGTGGTCGCGCTCGAAGGGGTCGTCGTGCGACGCCGGGACTGGTCACTCGGACCGCTCGACTTCGCCGTCGCCTACGGCGAACGCATAGTCGTCAGCGGCCCGAACGGGAGCGGCAAGTCCACGCTGCTCAGTGCCCTCGGCGGCCACCTCCCGCTGACGGAGGGCCGGCGTCGCATGGCTCCCGGAGCTACGGTAGTCCAGCTCGGGCAGACGCGTGAGGCCTTGACCGGCGACGGCACGCTCGTCCACCGGGTCCGTGAGCTGACCGACCTTGAGGAGGCCTCGGCCCGCACCGCCCTCGCATCGTTCGGGTTGCACGCCGAGTTGGCCCAGCAGAACGCCGCGACGCTCTCCCCGGGGGAGCTCACGCGCGCCGAGCTGACCGTCCTTGCGCACCAGCGCGCCACCTGCCTGCTCCTCGATGAGCCGACCAATCATCTGGACATCGAGTCCTTGGAGGTGCTCGAAGCGGCGTTGGCAGGCTGGCCGGGGGCGCTGGTCGTGTCGCGACCCACGGCCGGCAGCTACGCGACGGGCTGCGACTCGACCGCGAGGTTGCGCTACCTGCGCGGGACGGTGACCGTCACCGTCCGCCGGGCCCGGCCGGAGCCGAGGGACAGATGCAGGGCGAGGGTGGCCCTGCCGGTTGACACCTTTACCCTCAGACGCCGAGCCCGTCGGCTGGCTTCGAACCGCTGGGCTTTGCGGCCCGCGATGCGCACAACGAGGGGGGCTGCCGCCGCGCTGGCTACGGTGAGGCGCAGCGTGCGGGCCGTGCGAGCGAGCCTTCTCGGCGCCCGCAGCGTGAGAAACAACGGCCGCGTGGCGCGCAGTCCAACGACGACCGACGCCCGTCCGATGCGGCCGTAGGAATCCGTGGCGACCAGGGTGATCCGCTGCTGCCCGGAGGGAAGGTTGGTGGCGGTGATCCGCTTGCCGGTCCCCAGCACGCGCCGTCCGAGCACCCAGCGCAGATGCCTGCCGGCGAGCTGGCGCGCGCGGTCATCGAACGCCTGGCCGCTGAGCACCAGCGGCGCGCCGTTCGGCTGGTGCAGGTGCGGCCATGGGGTGAGGATCTGGACCGTGGGGGCCGCTCCGGGCGAGGCGAAGCGCCGTGAGACCGCGACCGACGTGCGGAAGCCATCATGAATTTGGACCCGTATGCGAGCACGCGCCGAGCGGTACAGATACCTGGCCGGGAGCCTGGCGCGGTGTTGGTTTGGACCCATCCACACCAGTCCCCAGCTTCGGCCGCCGTCGCCGGAGTAGTCGACCTCGGCGGTCAGCGGGTCGCGGTCGACGTCGCTCGCCCGCCAGCGCGCGAGGGCGTAGCCGGCGCTAAAGGACGGCGTCGAATGGATCGAGACCCGCGGGGCGTGCTTGCTTCGTGTGCGAGCGGCGAGGACCTTGCCCGCGCCGCTGATCGAGATATTGGCGACCTGGGCGGCGGGGACGACCGCGTTGAGCATGAGCAGCGGCACCGGCGGCGTGGCGTCCATGTGGCCGAACGAGGCGATCATCGGCACGCTCACCTGGTGCCCCCCACCGGTCGCCGTCAGCTCGAACGGCGAGCTCGTGGCGGATTTCGGTGCCGCGTCCACCGGGTTCACATCGAGGATCGTCACGTGACCAGCGGAGTCAACCGATGCACTGACCTGCAGCGACGGCACCTTGCCGGCGGCCATCCGCGCCCGTGCCGGCGGCCGGGGCCGCAGCGTGGTGGCGACGCGGGCATCCGCGGCACGAACGGAGTTGGGGCTCAGGTAGCCGAACGCGTTGAGGATCGCGTTCCAGTTGTGGACTGACACCCAGGCGTTCTGCGAGGTGCCGAGCGGGCTGCCCGCGGCGATGTAGGCGCAGTAGGACATCAGGTCGTACCACTGTCCGAGGTTGGCGGCCGGAGTCGGGATGATCTGGAACGCCGGGTTGGAGCCGGCGGTGGGCGCCAGGCCGACGCTCTGCAGGTAGCCGACCTCGTCGGTGGGCCAGTCCTCCGCCGCCTGGGTGCCACTGCCGCCGAGACCGACGGCGGCACCGCAGCCGGGCGATGCGTGCGGAAGGCCCAGGAGGTGAAACAGCTCGTGCGTGACGCTCGTCAGCGGCTGTGGCTGATTGACGAAGGCGAAGCTGTGCGAGTCGAGGCCGAGGTCCTGCCAGCATACGTTGCCGACGGCCTGAGCGGAGCGGATCCCGCTGTGCTGAATCCCGATGTCGGCGCCGTGGTCAGGCTCGCCGTGGTTGCAGAGATAGGTGACCATCCGGTTGAGCAGCTCCATCGTCACCGAGCCGTCGCTGTTGCTCTTTCCGATCTGATCGCCGATGTCGATCGTCGCCCGGTAAGGCTCGACCGTCAGGGGGATCGGCGTGACGACCTGGGCCCAGGCAAACGTCGACTGTGGGTCCGGGAGGGTCGCGTCATAGGGATCGGTCTGGATCATCGCGACCGGGCGGATGTCGAACCCGAACGTGTAATAGAACGGGATGTGGCTGAGCGCGAACCGGCTGTCGATAAGGCAGTCGCTGGTCGTGCACGGCGCCCACGGCGTCACACCGGGGAGCGCGGCGGCGCGGACGCTGACCACGGGAAGGCCGCTGGACTGCGTCGGCAGCAGGTCGGCCTCGAGCTGGACGTCGCCGTGCTCCCATGAGTTCGGCAGCGTGAACGTGTACACGCCCGTGTTGTTGTTCTGCAGGTAGGTGTTTCCGAGCGCGCCGAGGCCGGTGGTCAAGACCGTCGGGCTGGCGATCGGGAGGATCGGGCTGCCGGCCAGCGGCACCGCGTGGCCCGAGCTGTCGTACCTGAATCCCTTCAGGACCGCGGGGACCGTGATCCCCCCGGCCGGACCGTACTTGAGGTCGGCGTAGACGCGCACAACCGTCCTCTTGTAGGCCGCCAGCTTGGCCAGCGCCTGCTGGGTCCCCGGAACGGCCGACTGCCCGATCGAGGCATACGACACCGCCGCGCCCGGGTTACCGGGGTCGCGCGCGGGCAGGACCGGCAACTGCGTCCCCTGCGTGATCTGCATCGACAGAACCTCGGGGTCGTAGTGGTGCGGGCACGAGCCCACCACCTTGAAGGTCGCGGTTCGCTCGGGCATCGGCGGGGCCGTGGCGTGGACAGTGACGATGAGTGGAAGCACCGTGCCGCTGCTCTCGGTCGCGGTCAGCGTGAGCGTGGAGGTTTGCGCGCCCGAGCCATTGGGGAACGTCGCCTGCGTAGGCGAGAAGCTCGCCTGCACGGACGACGGCAGCCCGGAAGCCGAGAGCGATACCGGCCCCGGGAAGGCCAGGTTGCGCGTCACCTCGATCGGGACCCCGACCGAGCACGACCCGATGCTCACGATGTTCGGCCCCTGGACGCTGACGTCGAACGCCCGTTGCACCCCAATTGTCACTTGGAAGGACCGGGGCGCGGGGCCGACCGCAGCGCTCCCCGGCGTGCCCGTGACGGTGATCGTGGGATTGGCGCCCGTGATCGCGGGAGCGTCGCCGTCGACGCTGAGGGTGAGCACGGAACTGCCGTCCCCGGCTGGGTTGGGCGCCACCTGGGCGTGCACACCGGTGGGCAGCGGACCGCTCACCGCCAGTTCGACCGGTCCGCTCGAGCCGCCCAGACGGCCGATCGAGATCGCATCCGTGACCGACGAGCCGGTGACAACGTTCACGTTGGTCGTGGCCGGGGTGAGCGTGAAGTCCGGCGTCGCCGGGGTCGTCGGGGTATCAAACGTGAGGTCGTCGATCGCGATCGGCTTGTCGGTGTCGCTCGCCTCGCTCCCGGTGATCCGGAAGCCGACGATCTGCGGCGTGGGGGTGGAGATCGACAGCTTCGTGTGAACCCCCGCGCCCTGCGACACCGTCGTCGGCGGCGAGGCCACGATCTGGGTTCCCGCGGCGTCGTAGGCGAGCAGCGTCACGACCGCACAGCCGCTGTCGGTCGCGGGATTCGAGCACGGCGACGGCGTGCCCAGGTAGCCGACGTCGACCGACACCTGGGATCGGGCCACGGCGAACGTCCCAGTCGTGTTCGGGGTGAAGAACTCACAGGCGAAGCAGGTGGCGACGTCGGCCACGTTCGCCCCCGACTGGGCCTGTCCGCTCGGCGGCGTCCGCACCACCGGGCTCAATCCAGCTCCGCCGCCCGGCAGCGGCCCGAACGTGACGCCCTGACCGGTGCCGCCGAGGTCGGCGTACTGGTTGGTGATCGTCGTGCCCGCCGCGTACTGCTCGAAATCGACGGTGGTGTCGGCCAGCGCGACGCCCGGCAGCGCAAGCGCAACTGCCAGCACCGCCCATATGAGCTTGCGCCTCCACCGGTCCACGGCGGCGCCAACCTAACACCGGGCGCGCAGGGTTGCAACATGGCCCCGACAACGATGTGATCGCCTCGACGAACCCGGCGATGAGTTTTCGCCCCGTGGCGGGTCTTAGCGCCTGGCCCGCACAACTTCAGGAGGACGCACGATGAGCACCACATCACCCGGATCCGCCAGATCAGCCTGGTGTGTATTACAACGCCCGACCAGGACCGCGCGATCGAGTTCTACGAGTCGCTGGGCTTCGAGAAGCGCACCGACACCCCGTTTGGGGGCGGCTACCGCTGGGTCGAGGTCTACCCGCCCGAGGGGACGACCGGGATCGCGCTCGCGCCGCCGCCCTCAGAGCAGGCGATCGAGCCCATGCAAACCGGCATCACGCTGACGAGCGACGACATCGACGCCACGCATGCCGAGCTGAAGTCACGTGGCGTGGACGTCGACGCCGAGGTGTCGCGGATGGGCGACCCGGTTCCGCCGATGTTCTGGTTCCGGGATCCCACGGGCCACACGCTGATGGTGGTCGAGCAGCCATAGACACCGCGCGCGGGACGCTCGCGGCAGTTCCGCTCTAGCAGTCGATCTCCGCCATCGCGCCGGCACAGTCGGGGCGCTGGCGGTTGCCGGCGATCTGGAGCAACTGGTAGAGCGTCTCGCGCTGGTCGCCGTCGAGGCTCACGAGGATCTCGTCCTCCACGGCGGCGAGCGCGAACTCCGCCTGGGCCAGGCGCTCAGCTCCGGGCTGCGTGAGATGGACGGTGTGCCGTCGCCGGTCCTCCGCCGAGCGACGGCGCTCGATCAGGCCCCAGCTCTCGAGCTCGTTGAGAAGCCCGACGAGGTTCGTGCGATCGATCTGCAACAGCGTCGACAGCGACTGCTGAGTGCTCTCCGCGTGGTCGCGCAGCATCGTCAGCGCCACCAGGTGGCGCGGGCGCAGGCCCAGCGGGGTGAGGACGGTCTCGGCACGCATCCGCATCCGCCGCGCCAAGTGGTCGATCAGCGCGGCGCACCGATGGGCGGGCTGGGAGACGACCGGAAGCGAAGCCACAGCTTCAGTCTAACCCGGGGATGGGTGTGGTACAAATGGTTTGTTGTGTACAAACGAGTTATCCGCCATCACGTTTAGGAGCACCATGCCCGACCATCTCCTCCACATCGATTCGAGCATCAAGGCCGACGCATCGGTCAGCCGCGCCCTGACCGCGCGCGCCGCGCGCGCCTGGTCGGCCGCGCATCCCGGCGGCACCGTCACCTACCGCGACCTCGGCGCCGAGCCACTGCCCCACCTGAACACGGAATCGGGACTTGCTCGGATGGTGGCGCCGGCGGATCACACCTCGGCCCAGGCGGAGTCGTGGGCCACCACGCTCGAGCTGATCGACGAGGTGCGTGCGGCCGACACCATCCTGCTCGGCCTCCCGCTGTACAACTTCGGGCCTCCGAGCACGGTCAAGGCGTGGATCGATCATCTCGTGGCGCCCGGCCTCTCGATCGATCCGGCGACGATGACCGGCCTGCTGGGCGGCCGGGAGATTCTCGTGCTCGCCTCCCGCGGCGGCGGTTACGGACCGGGCACGCCTCGCGAGGGCTGGGATCACGCCGAGCCGTGGCTCCCGCACGCTCTCAGCCAGGTCGGCCTGGAGCCGCACTTCATCACCGCCGAGCTGACGCTCGCCGACACCGTTCCCCAGATGGCGGAGCTCAAGCCGTTGGCGGCCGAGAGCCTGCGCAACGCCGAGCGGGCGATCGATGCGCTCTGGAGCCCGGTCGCGGCCTGAGCCGCTCTTGCCGCCGGGCCGACGAGCTGCCCGGCGGGCGGGCCCGCGGACGGCCCCGCGGGCGGCGGGCGGCAGACGGATGGGTTGAACACCCGCGCGGCCGGTGAGACACTGGAGCGGGACCACAATCGTCCGCAGCATCTGCCGGAGGTGATGGTCATGTCAGACCCGGCCCACGTCCTCGTCGTCGCGCACCAGACCGCGGCCACTGAAGGGGTGATCGCGGCCGTTTCCGAGCGCGCTGCCCGCAGTCCGGCCGTGTTTCACCTGGTCGTGCCCCGTCAGGCGCACGGGATGCACAAGCTCGTCGATCCACAGGATGCCGACAACAACGAAGCCCAGGATGTCCTTGACCGCGCGCTGCCGAAGCTGACCGAGGCCGCGGGGCGGCCGGTCACGGGGAGCATCGGCGACTCCGAGCCGCTCTCGGCGATTCACGACGCCGTGAACCTGGGCAGTTATGACGAGATCATCATCTCGACGCTGCCGTCGCGGGTGTCTCGCTGGCTGAAGCTCGACATCGTCAGCAAGACGCGCGCGCTCGGCCTGCCCGTCACGCACGTCGAGGCCACCAGCCGGGCCGAAGCGGCGGTCGCGACATAGGGCGGCCGAACGGCGCTCAGATCGTGAGCGCCGCCACGGCGCTTCGCGGATCTTGCCATCGGCGAGCATCCGCAGCGTGTCGTGAAACTCGAGTGGCGTGTAGCCGAAGACGAACCGCAGATCGAGCTCCTTGTTGACCGCCATCGCCGGCCTGATCTGATCACTGCCGACACAGACGCCGGCGACGACGGAACAGCGGGGCACCGTCAAGCACGTACAGGCTCCGGCTGGTCGGTCACCTGAAGCTCGGCGTTCTGGCAGACGAGGTCGGGCGGCATTCGGTCGAGCCGCCGGCGGTCATACCAGGGCGGGATCACGACCGCCGCGAACTCCTTGCCGACGTCCATGCTGCTGTCCGAAGTCGACCGGCTGCGAGCCGACCTTCGCGCCGGCGTCCTCGTTGACCACGGCGACCGGCAGCCCGCGCAGATGACCGGTCGGGTTGACGACGGAGCCGAAATAGACGAGCGTCCTCACCACGACAGGACCGCGACGAGGATCGCCGGGGGAAGCCAGATCGCCGGGACCTTGAACGGATCCGACCACCGGGCGCGTGGCCGGCTCGGCGGCCGGTCGGGCTCAGCCGCCGTCGGGATCAGAACGCCTTGGCAGCCTCTTGGAGCCCCTTCTGGACATCCTCGGGTGTCATCACCGGAAGCAACTCGATGGCGGCGCCCACGGAATGGAAGAACGGTTCCGCGATCGCGGGGATCTGAGACGGCTCCTTGAGATCGAAGAAGATCAACCCGGTTCGCTTGCCATCG